>NZ_JAAGPD010000125.1 GCF_017104565.1 Paraburkholderia sp. Tr-20389
TGACGTTGTTGCCCAGGTTGCTCAGGTTGTTCGACACGTTCGAAACATTGTTCGAGACGTTGTTCACCTTCGCGTCTTCCGACATCAGCTGGCTCACGTTCACCGCATCGGTCGGGTTCAGACCCGCGGCCACGTTCGTGATGCGACGCTCTGCGCCCGCTGCGCCCACCGACACTTCACCGCCTGCTGCCGTCGCCGCTGCGATTGCCGTGCCACCCACCGGCGTGAAGCCTGCCGTACCCAGCGTCGCCGAGTTCGCCA
>NZ_JAAGPD010000126.1 GCF_017104565.1 Paraburkholderia sp. Tr-20389
GGGGGGGGGGGGGGGGGGGGGGGGGGGGGGGGGGGGGGGGGGGGGGGGGGGGGGGGGGGGGGGGGGGGGGGGGGGGGGGGGGGGGGGGGGGGGGGGGGGGGGGGGGGGGGGGGGGGGGGGGGGGGGGTGGGGGGGGGGGGGGGGGGGGGGGGGGGGGGGGGGGGGGGGGGGGGGGGGGGGGGGGGGGGGGGGGGGGGGGGGGGGGGGGGGGGGGGGGGGGGGGGGGGGGGGGGGGGGGGGGGGGGGGGGGGGGGG
>NZ_JAAGPD010000127.1 GCF_017104565.1 Paraburkholderia sp. Tr-20389
TGCATGGTTCGACCGACTAGGCCTACCCCGTCTCTCCTGACCTCAACTTCCCGAACCGCCCGGTGCGGACCCGCATGCCGGGTGGTGTGGCAGGGGCGTAGCCTGTTGGCTACCCCCTATGCCGATTGGCGCAAACCGGTTGTAAACGGGGCGCGGCGATGTTAACTTTCATCGCCATGCTGGTCGATGATCTGCGCCTGCTTGTTGAATCACAGCCGCCGCTCGAATGGGACCGGCTGGGCCAGCATCTGC
>NZ_JAAGPD010000128.1 GCF_017104565.1 Paraburkholderia sp. Tr-20389
TGGCGGACTCGGTGGCGACGGGTGCGAACAGCGTGGCGGCGGGTCCGGCATCGGTGGCGAGCGCATCGAATGCGGTCGCGATGGGTAATGGCGCGTCGGCGACGACGGCGAACTCGGTGGCGCTGGGCTCGAACTCGGTGGCGAACTCGGCGACGCTGGCCACGGCGGGCTTCACGCCGGTCGGCGGCACGGCAATCGCAGCGGCGACGGCAGCAGGCGGTGAAGTGTCGGTGGGCGCAGCGGGCGCAG
>NZ_JAAGPD010000129.1 GCF_017104565.1 Paraburkholderia sp. Tr-20389
CGCGGCGATGTTAACTTTCATCGCCATGCTGGTCGATGATCTGCGCCTGCTTGTTGAATCACAGCCGCCGCTCGAATGGGACCGGCTGGGCCAGCATCTGCCGTACGAATGGATCGAGTATGCAGTGCAGGCCAGTGGCAGTGCCAGCGTGCGTCGGCGTCGGCTGCCTGCGCAGCAGGTCGTATGGCTGGTGATTGCGCTGGCGTTGTACCGGCACCAGTCGATCAGCGAAGTCGTCGATGAACTG
>NZ_JAAGPD010000013.1 GCF_017104565.1 Paraburkholderia sp. Tr-20389
GCGCGCTGATCCGCGAGCTGTACACCTTCCTGCGCCAGGCCGACGCGCGTGAACTGGGCGGCCTGTTCCGTCAGCTGGACGCGGCCGTTGGCTCCGCCAAGGCCGCGATTCAGGAAAAAATCGACAACCACGTCACTCACGTCGTGCCTATCATCGCCGACATCGATGCGGGTTTCGGCAACGCCGAAGCGACATACCTCCTGGCCAAGCAGTTCATCGAAGCGGGCGCATGCTGCATCCAGATCGAAAACCAGGTGTCCGACGAGAAGCAGTGCGGTCACCAGGATGGCAAGGTCACCGTGCCGCACGAAGACTTCCTGGCCAAAGTGCGTGCTATTCGCTATGCGTTCCTGGAACTGGGCGTGGACGACGGCATCATCGTGTGCCGTACCGACTCGCTGGGCGCCGGTCTGACCAAACAGATCGCCGTGACCCATACGCCGGGCGACCTGGGTGACCAATACAACGCGTTCCTCGATTGCGAGGAGTTGTCGGCCGACGAACTGGGCAATGGTGACGTCATCATCAAGCGCGACGGCAAGCTGCTGCGTCCCAAGCGCCTGCCTAGCAACCTGTTTCAGTTCCGCGCCGGCACGGGCGAGGCGCGCTGCGTACTGGATTGCGTCACCGCACTTCAAAACGGTGCTGACCTGCTGTGGATCGAAACCGAAAAGCCGCATATCGCCCAGATCGCAGGCATGGTCAACGAAATTCGCAAAGTGGTCCCGAACGCCAAGCTGGTGTACAACAACAGCCCGTCGTTCAACTGGACGCTGAATTTCCGCCAGCAGGCGTATGACGCAATGAAGGCCGCGGGCAAGGATGTGTCGGCATATGATCGCGCGCAGCTGATGAGCGTGGAATACGACCAGACCGAACTGGCGAAGCTTGCCGACGAAAAGATCCGGACCTTCCAGGCGGACTCGTCGCGCGAAGCAGGCATCTTCCACCACCTGATCACGCTGCCGACATACCACACGGCCGCATTGTCGACCGACAACCTGGCGAAGGAGTACTTTGGCGACCAGGGCATGCTGGGTTATGTGGCTGGCGTGCAGCGCAAGGAAATCCGTCAGGGCATCGCCTGCGTGAAGCACCAGAACATGTCCGGCTCGGACATCGGCGACGACCACAAGGAGTACTTCAGCGGTGAAGCGGCTCTGAAAGCGGCGGGTAAAGACAACACCATGAACCAGTTCTGATACCAGTAATACTAGAAGCAAAACGCCGACCCATACAGGTTGGCGTTTTTTCTCGGCGAGATTCCTCGCGGGGCTCTAGTCAGTAGTGTTCTGGTGTGCTTCCGCAGCAGAAGCTGCGCGTGTGGCTCGGCATGAGGATTGCGCGGTTGCCTCGCCACGCTCATCTTGTAGATGGGACAAGACTAGAATTTGACATAAATCAAATTATCAACATTATATAGGCATCCTATCTATTTGCGAATGGTTGAGATGTCATCGAGGGTGGCGGAACGTTCTAAGTAAAGTGTCCGGTGACCGACGCTGCGCCGGTTCAATCTGCTTCGGGAATCGGCGAACTCGCCGTACCCTGAAGGAACCGCGCGAGCTGCCGCTCCGCGTCGATGACCTTATGCAGTGGCGCGACTGTCAGTTGCGAATCATGCAGTGCCAGCAGCTGTTCAAACGCCGGTAGCGCCTCGTCGGCGAGCAGCCATTCTCCCGATTCATGCGCAAGCGTCAGCGCAGCTTCGACCGCAAGTTCGACGAGTTTGTACAGTGCAACGGGCGCGGCACCGAACCCCGCCTGCTGGAGAAACCACGCAACATACACTGTTCGCATCAGCTCGTTGAACAGGTAGTTGTTTCCGTGACAGCGCCGGCATGTCGCGAGCGCCAAGTGATACGAGAGCGACCGCTCCCGCGCGGACAACGCGTCCATGGGTAACAACATGGCTTTCGAGAGGGGGCGTCTAGATCGGCCCGCGCTACCCGAACCTCGATTGGAACTCATGTGATTTAGGAAAAACCCCGTCTGATCGGTGATCGTATTGTAGCGAGACCAGACCTTGCGGCACAGTGCCAGCGCCCCGTCTGGCGCGGTGCTAAAAATGTGCGCAAGTCACGGCGAGGCCTGACCGTCCGGCGCTACCCCGCGGCGGATGGTTTTCGCGCCGCCGCGCACCCCGTACTGGCGGTCGCAGACATCACAGGCCCGCGACTACAGGATCCCAATTTCCAATGGTTTCAATGCGACAGAGATCCAGCGATCTCAACCGCGGGAGACTGGCTGGAACAATGGGACGCACTCAACAGCGCGAGGCCCTGCCGGTTACTGACCGTTGACGGCATCCTTGAACGCCTTGCCGGCAGTGAATTTCACCGTTTTCGCCGCAGCGATTTGGATTTCATCACCGGTGGCCGGGTTGCGGCCCACGCGCGCGGCGCGGCTGCCTGTCGAAAACGAGCCGAATCCGATCAGTTGGACGGTGCCGCCCTTGGTCACTTCGGCCGTGATGGCCGCGATGATCGCATCGAGTGCCTCGCCCGTGCTCGACTTGCTTTCGCCGGTGCCAGCTGCGACTGCGTCGATGAGTTCCTGTTTGTTCATATAGATTCTCCCTCTGTCTGATGTCCGCCCATGCGCGTCAGACGCACACCCTAACGCATACGCGGCGAGCAATGCAACCTACACGACTTTGCGAGTCCATCAGAGGAGGGTTCGCACTGCCATTGTGGCACCCTCGCCTGCCGTCGATCGATGCTCGCTGGCACACGACCTACGTCACCGTGAAAGCCGCACTGCCCGACATGTGGGCGGGTGCTCTCAGTCGATTACTCCGCGAACCCGGCATCCGCGACTCGCGTTTTTCATCGAGCTGCGCTTCAGCTTTCGCGGCAAATGCGAACTGTCATCATAGGCTGGGCGTACGGTTTGCCTGTTGTTCCAAGAGCCGATTGCGCCGGTCAAGATATCGATCATCGAACAGTCGAAGTGCGGTGCCTTCCAGTGTAAGGCGCGCTTGATTGGTCTTGCACGCCATGATGGTTGAGTCCAGGCACCATCCATCGCCCGCAGCCGAGTGTACGGCCGGTGGTCCATACTTCTTAATCGCCGCGTCGTGCATTCCAGTACGGTTCTCGGAGGTCAGCGGGACGTTGTAGCTGATCATGTCCGCTGCCATCGGACTCTTGACATCGATCGGATTCTTCGTTTCAAAATGCACTGATACTCGTTCTCCTGGATTTTTCTCGAACGCAATGTCAGTTACGGCTTCTTTGTGCAACGCTAAGGGGACCTGCTTTGTAATTGTGAGACTTGTGCGCTTGGCATGGAAATGTGCAATCAGAGCGTCGGCTACTTGATCTGGTGACATACCCAGCCGGACCCCGGATATATCAAATGCCGAAGCGTCGACGGGCTCGCCGGCAACCGCGATACCGCTGATCATCAGTGCCGCCGCTAAGAATGTACGACCGAATAGACCTTGGATTCTCATAGTTTTGGTTGTAGTTGTGTAGGTACAGGCAGATCGTAGATCGTCTTTAACGCTCGTCCGAATAATAGAGGCCAGTCCCACAGGTGCCGCAAAAATGCTCACGAGTGTATGTGTATCGCATCAAGCGGCGCGTCTGCAAGAAAGTCGCACCGCAACTCACACACGATGGCTTACTTCCGCTTAGCATTGGATGTTGCCCAACGTACCACTCATATGTTTCATTCTCGTACCGTCGAATGGTTCGATATCGACGAACGAGGAGCAAGATGAGAACTGCGGTTACCAAAAGCGTCACCAACCCTGAGACGACCTGTCCATTTGCAACGTCTGCGAGGCCGCTTATACCGTGTACTCCGAGCATGATCGTGACGAAGAGCGTCAGATACTTTGATACTTTTCTTCTCATTTGAGCGTTAATCCTTATATGATGTGCCGGATGTGCTCTCCCGGCACCCTTGGATTCCTCACAGATCGCCATGGTGCACGAATCAGCCACATCGACATGTATACGGCATCGATTCTCCAAGACTTTAGCGTGGGCAGAGCTTTCGAAGTTTCAACAGCCGAATGAGCGACGAGCGCTGCATGCTCGCGTGGCCACCACAGTCCTTGGCGAGGATTAACTCCCGGCAGAATCGCGCGGAGCTTTAGCAGCCAACCACCACGAGAACGATTTTGACAGCAACCGATTTCCTCGAACAATCAAGAAACCCCGTCGCGTGGCGAAAGCGCGCGGCCGCTTTACGGCGATCTGCTGACCTGCTTTGGGAGGAGTTCTGCCGGGTATTTATCGCCGCAGTCGCCGAAGCCAGGGACGGTAAGGCGGAGCTGGATCTGGAGGGCACGCTTGAGGCATTAGAAGGCGCAAAGCTGCTTTACGGCCTCGCGCTCGAAACCGCGCTAAAGGCGTGGATCATTGAAAATCATCCCTCCAGAATCGAGGTCCGTGTCACGATGGATGGCGCTGGGGAGGCGACGCACGCTGAACTGAAAGCTCTCGGCGTACCGATGTCGAGCGGTCGTAACCTGCTCGCGCTGGCGGAAGCAGCTGAACTTTTTGGCGATCGATTCCAGTTCGTTCTTCGGACCGACGGGGACAAGCAGGCAATGCGAAATATTTGTCGAGACCTCGCCGAAGTGGTGTTGTGGCGCGGACGATATCCCGTTCCGCTCGCATCGGCTGACCCGACCAAACTAGACCCAAGTGTCCCACCGAAGGCTATGGCGCACTACATGCGCGATTGGCTCGACCCTGTCCTCGATGCACTACTACAGCATAGGGGTAAGCACGCGCCAGTAAGGTGACGGCGTGCGCGAGTTTTCAGCGCGCTAACGCCCCAACCAGACAAGAAGCAAGTTATTGGCCCGATTTTTGTGAGGCTGAACGCAGCTCTTCAGCCTGAAGCAACTCCTCAGCCTTCCTTGCGCGCAGTTGTTGAGCTTTCAGATCAGGCATTTCTCGCTCGAACAGTGCTTCAAGCTCTGGTATGAACGTTATGTCGCAAGCACTCTTCTTGTAGCCTTCACGTCGCTGCTGGATCAGCTTGTTAAACTCCTTTCGCGACCCTTCAAGCTGCACTGTTCCGCGTTCCCCAGCCTTAATCTCCTTGCGTATCTTCCCAGCCACACCGAGCACTTCGAGGCCGTAGAATGCCAGACGCTCCAACTCGAATTCATACTGCTCCGGTATGTCCGCCCACAGGCCAGTTCGAGCGATCCACGCACCGGTGTCACTGTATTCGCGTACCAACGCTTTTAGGGGCGCCACGAATGGAACAGGTAGCTCCGCCCACTGCGGCTCCGGGTGGAATTTGAGCGGAATGTCGTGTTGCACCCGCGAGAATGCTTCCGGCTCGTGCCGGTAATACTCGTCAAACCCTTCGTGGATCTCATACATGTAGTTGGCGCAGCGGTTCGCAAATGATTCGAGCTGATCCATGATCTCCAACTTGACGTGACCGACGCGCTGCTTCTCCTTCGCCTTCTCTCGCCGTCTGTCCAGCCACTTTGAAAACGCGTTCCAGCCGACATTGACGGCGGCGCTGGTAAGTGCACTCGACGCCACGACGGTGAACCAACTTACGTTTGCTGCCGCTGCTGTTGCTTCTGCTGCCATTGCTCCGCCTACTGTTTATCGCGCCCGTTTCCCGCCTCGTGCCAAACAGCATTCCATACTTTCGCCTTTGGTTGAAGGGCACTACCACTGAAAAACCGAAGGTTATCTGATGGATGTCAGGCGGGGATCGAGCGCGAATCGTTCATCGTTCTTGAGATCAAAATATTTAGTCGCCGTCGATGTGTTGATCAGTAGATTCCACGAATGCTTGCTGACTGTGCTCGGCAGAATCACAAAGGGATGCGACGCAAGCAGTGCATCTCCAAATTTTTGTTGGTTCGGACTGACAGCGCCTGGATTCAACCAGTGCGGGTTAGGCACATCTGATGGCCGCACGACTTCGATGGACACGGCGGCGATGCTGATTTCCAGCAGCCTGTGTGGAACGCTATCCAGGACGTTGAAGCCCTTATGCACGGCCACTTCAAGAATGGTGGTCGACGGATCTAACGAGGCATAGATTACTCGCTGCCCGGGTGAAGACCATCGGCCACCCGCCAGGAACGCGCCCTCGGCCGCAAACCACGTCGGAAAATGCTTCTCCCGTTCAAGTCTCCATACGCTCAACGTGCTCGTGCCGAGGTTTGTCGGCAAGGGCGTCAAGAGTACACCCCATAATCCATCCGGATGAGCAGCGTTTTTACGAGTTCTGCACCTTCGGAGCTTTGCAGCAGATCGATTGGTCGGCGCTGGTCCAGTCCAATGGCGGGCGTGGAAAGCCAGTGCTCCGCGGCATCCTTCGATCCCAGAACGTCGATTGCCTGTTCTGTGATTGACGCGAGCCGGATAAGGCGATCGGTCGCGTTGCTATCAAGCAGGCGGTCTTCATCCCTGCCGCGCTGCAGAGTGCGTTCACTCACACCGATCGCCTGAAGCAGCGCTTCACGCGCGATGACTTCGTACGCGTCCATCATTTCCCGCGCAAGGACAACCGGCAAGCCGTGCGTCACAATGTCATGTGCCTGCAACGGCGTCATATCGGTGACCTTCGTCATCCCCACGGTTAGAGTCCTTTCACTGCTGCCGATGTACGTCCCGTACGACGTAATTCGCGTCTGCAACGCTTGCAGAAGGCTGCGAAACGGCGTGCCGTTCCCAAACTGTCGCGTTCTCGGTTCCATTTCCAAACTCCTTTCCGCCACGTGTCGCAATATTTTACGCCAAGTGGCGGAAAATATCCAACACGTCCGCGGAGGGCGTCGGACTCTTCCATCGCCCGGAGTTGCGCTATATTGCCCGTCATTCTTCAGACGAGACCCATTGATGAAACGGATTGCGCTGCTCACCCTCGTGCCTGCCCTGCTTGCTGCCTGTGCGCCGGTCGATGCCGTACGCAAGGAAAGCAGCCTTACGTGGGCGACGGTCACGATCGCCAGTTCGCCGGCCGCGCTGATGCGCTCGGCGCAGGAACGCACCCGGCGCTGCGGCTTTCTCGTCGGTTCCGTCACGATGGACGGCTCGTATTTTCCCGATACGGCCGATCAGGCGCTCGATCTGACCGTTCACATGGCGGGCGGTGGCGCGGTGGGCTTCGGCCGGCTGCGCATGGCGACCGATGGCACGTCGACCGCGGTGCGCATCGGCACGCCTGATTCATCGTTTGCTCGGGATGTGGGTGCCCGTGTCGGCCGGGTGCTGGCCGATCCATCGCTCGCTTGCGACGCCTGAACCTGTCGCACCAACCAAGCTTCGCGGCGATGGGAGTGCTCTCCTAGCCGTCGCAACGTTTAGTGAATGACTCCGTTGGGGATCGCGCCCCGAGCGTCAACCACTTCTAATACTTTTCGCTGGAGTAAAATCAATGCTTTCGAATTTCAACCGAACAGGCGCCGCTCTCATAGTCGGCGTCACTCTTGCTGGTTGTCACGGCAAGTCGGATCCTTCGCCGGAAAACTTTGTGAAGGCCGTGCAAAAGCATTTGGATACCATTGATGCCGTTTGCGTGGACAGCGGACCACTTCCTTTTGATCTCCCGCACTACAGCGGCTCTGTTGGCTATCAGGAGGGGCAGGCGGATGCGCTGGTGAAGGTTGGCTTGCTTTCAAAGGAGCCAATCAGCGTCAATCAAGACGGTCGAGCGATTCCCGGGTTCCATTATTCAGCAACGGACGAGGGGAAAAAGGCATCCAGGCCGAATAACCGGATGTGTGGCGGGAAGACACAAATTCAATCGATCACGTGGTCTTCATCGGTCCCGGACAATGCCGCAGACGGTACAACCGTTCAAGTCAAGTACGTTGCGAAGTTGGTTGAGCGGCCGAATTGGGATGATGAAGCGACTCTTCGGAAGACGCATGTTGAAGTGCTTTCCACGAACGGTGGTACGTACAACGCCGAAAATTTCCTTGAACTTACTAGTGATGGCTGGGTTGTGAAGCCGGCGTGGGGAACTCCATAAAAGAGAGCGTCAGTATTGCCTCTCAGGCGCTAGCGCCCGCTCGAAGAAGCTAACCCAAGGTGTCGGGGTTCGGAATAGGCGGTGGCACAGTGATGAAGCGATGGATCGAATTTGTCCGAAGTCGGAACCGCGCGCCGGACAGAGAAATCCCATGACTTTCTCCTTTTTCCGATCGATAGACGTTGGTCATGCGGGAACGAAATACGGGTGTCCGCCGTCCGGAAACTCGGACCACTCGACTTCGTTGATGTATTCCGCACACCTCACGAAGAGAGGATTAGCGCCGTGCGCGCTATCAATCTCCAACGCCTGTTCCGGGGCAAATCCGTGCGGAAACAAGTGCTCGACCACGCGCGCTTCATAGTCCCCACGCACAACGACTATGCGCATCCCGGCGTGAGCGTACCCGGCTAACGGTTTGCCACCACGTACGTGAATTCTGGTCATGTTCGCGCCTTCCAATTTTCCGTGGTTTAAGACCAAATCTCGTACTGGTGAGGGCACCGTGCGCATTGATAACGTGTACCGCTTACGTCGTATCCGTACTCGCTCAAGCGTTTGGCTTGGTACTTGTGCCTGCCGCGCAACCAACAGACAAGACTCGTGATGAATGCTTTCATGAAACCCCCTCGCGTGTTTTCCTGTGCATCAAGCCCACGGCCTGTAACGCTGATCGAGTTTTTCGCACTCGCTCCACGTCTGACCTAACTTTACGTCCGTGTCCGCAATTGAAAGCCCACACTTTTCACACGCGAAGCATGCGAGCAGGATGCCTGTTGCTGCACTCAAGACGGCTGCTGGAGTCTTGGAAAAAAGAGGCTTCAGTTGAACACTGAACTTGCCACCATCGTGCCGTTCGAAGTATTCGTCCACGGCAGAAAGCGATGGGTGTGCTGCGTGGTGCGACAAATGGCGATACAAGCCGTCGTAGGCTGCTAGTGCCTTACCGCGCCTTGCAAACTCCCGCATGTCGATCGTGGCTGAATCTTTGTGCAAAGAGCTAAAGTCCTGTAGCTTTTCCTTGAACGGTTCAACATTCCCGTAGTCCTTCGCGTTCAGCAGAGTATTCGCATGCTTCACTCTGGAGGCAGAATCATGGGCAGCGAGTTCGCCGGGCGACACCGCGTCTTCAGCAATCGCAAGCATGACGAAAACCGTCTCGAGGAGCCCACGCGACATCGCAAGAGATTCCAGTGTCATTCCGGACTCCGCGAGCAACATTGCCGCCTGAAAATGAGTAACGCAGCGCGCAAAAAAAGCGCCAGCGACAAGCTGACGTCTGTTCTTCACGGCCCGGAGTCGCCCGGCGATCTCTAAAGCAAGTCGAGCGCATTTATCGGCGAAGTCGAACAATTCACCGTTACGCTGACGCTGTTCAGCTTGCAGGGCGGCTGCACTACGCCCCGCGAAATCTTCCGTCTCAAAGGTCATTCACCCGCTCCTACGATTTCTCGACGCGTTTTCCAGGGTCGGCGCCGCCGGCAAATCAATTTTCCTAGCTCACTGAAGTACGTCTGTGGGGCGCACTCCGGTGAAGAACGTACCATCGGGGTTCACCGCGATAAACCCGAACCCGGGACCGTCGTATTTCGGGTCACGCGCTATGTATAGTTTCTCGACCTCGTCGTACTGCCACTTCCCCTTGCCGAACAACTTGTCCATGAAGCCCGGCATGTCCTTCGCTATCTCTGCGCTCAGTGCTGCGAACGTTGCATCGCTACCTTGTTTTGTTTTCTTCATGCTTTTCCTAGCTTGCTTCTGTCCAAGATTCGATCCAAAACCTCACGCCACCGGACAAGGTGTGGGCACCAACGGTAAAAGTCTTGATGTACCGCTTCCCCACGTATTCAACTGTGGTCTTGCTCCTGGTGTTCGGGTACTTCTCATCCAGTTCGAGTTCAACCTCGTCATGCGGTGTGTCAGCGCGATGAGGCGCGCTCGCTTGAGCGAACGTTCGACCCTGTATGCACGCTCCCTTGCCTCTGCCACAGCGGTTCGATGCTTGTTCGGGTTGTTGCCGTCATAGTCGTCCAAGCGTCGCCGCGCGGCTGCCAAGTCAGCGAGCGCCTTCTCCAAGTCATCAATGCTGTCCATTCCGATTTCCTAGGCGTCGGCTTTGTCAATCTTTCGCTTTTTGCGCTCTTGCCGAACAAAAGGAGCGGATGTCGCTGCAACCAGCAATGTGTAGCGATCCTCTTTCGCCATCGCCTCGCCGTGAAAGATGCCCTCGCACATGTCCAGCAGATCGGAAACGAGCCCGTATTCGCAGCCAGCTTCGGTGAACGTGGTCACCATTGCCGCAACTTCGTCTGTTACGCGAAGGTCCGACTTTGCTACCGGTGCCCGTTGGTATGACTCGTTTGCTCCACGCTGGAGGTCGATGAGGAACGCAGCCGCATCTTCGTCTAGACCGGTGTTTGGCACCGCGACCTCCATCAACACGCGCAGCGTGTTTTCGAACCAGGCCTTGCCTTGCCATGGACCGTCATGGATCGCTGCCATGTAGCCAATCGCTCGCGAAACGATCTCCCAGTCGCCTCGCTGCTCTATCGCCCATTCCGCGTGCTCCTCCGCAATCGACGTAAGCTCAAGCCGCGAGACTATCAACGACATCGTTTGAGGCTGCCCCTTGACGCCAAAGCACGACCCGCAAAAAGCGCAGACATGCATAGCGCAGACCTCTTCCCCAAGTTCGTTGGGACGCCGTCGAGGCTTTGTCTGACTCATCCATAAGCTCTATTTTCCGATAATTTACGAAGTTGCCGAGCAAGGTGAGAATACAATTGCGCCCGACATACTTGAACTTAAGTTAGCTAACAGCCGCAATCCGCAGCACTGCGCTGTCGCAGACGCCAGTTGTGACGAACTGGCCTGCGAGTGCAATGTCAGCAGTGGACGTTCACAGGGGACATATATGTTCCTGCGGGACTGCCCGTCGTGCCAGTTCTGGAACAATCACGGAATCCTCCAGTGCGGAAATGGGTAAACGCTTCGCTCCTGCGTTCAAGAAAATGCCGCCTAGGCGGCTTTGCTTGCAGCGTAACGTTTCAAGTGCAAACCCGTTCTGATTTTACCGTTTTCCTTTTCATGGAGCTCACTGCCGCCACTGTTTAATTGGGATCGCTGTTGAAACCCAGTATGGAATGTCAGGGTCGTCGTCCGGAATTGTCGCGATCAATTCTTCGAGGAGGGAGGGCGTAAGTGGCTCGCCCTCCACCCAGACTTTTGGTCGCTCAAAGATCGGCGTGACGCCGTCAAGCGGCAGCGCCGGATGGGTAT
Source organism: Paraburkholderia sp. Tr-20389 (assembly GCF_017104565.1). Taxonomy (GTDB): domain Bacteria; phylum Pseudomonadota; class Gammaproteobacteria; order Burkholderiales; family Burkholderiaceae; genus Paraburkholderia. The sequence goes on from NZ_JAAGPD010000013.1 coordinate 11,251, forward strand.
CCATCCCCTCTTTCACGATTCCGGTTAGTCCCCAGCCAGTCTCGTCCGACCAGAGAATGGGCCCGCCGCTCATGCCACTGAGGTTATTGGCCTCGGGCAGTTGCTTTATCTCAGAATGGATCCACAGGGTGGACTCGCTTATTTCTTCAAACGGGGCGAACGCGATGACTGTCGGCATGCTCAAGACAGCTCCGACCGTGCTAGCCGGCCGCTGCTTCCGGCTCTGCTCAGGAAACCCGGTCGCAATTCCGCACAAGCTAGGCGAGTGTGGAGTGGGAGGGAGCCCTACGCGATCGCCCGGTATTGCTTCCCGTTTGATCTTGGCGAAGGTATCGCTCGGGATGCGTGCGATGGCGAGATCTTTACCGCGCCCGGTGAACGCGTCTAAATGCGCCTTATGGAATTGAGCGTTGATGTGAACTTGCTCGTTCGGGGCAGGAAAAGTAAACCTTCGGTGCCCGCCGGGCGGTGGCGTAGCATTGCGTAGTTGAGGGTGCGCCTGCCATTCGTTTCGGATTTCGGCCTCTGCCTCTTCCAATGCCTCAACAACGTGCCGACACGTAATGCCGTAGATCTGGTCATCGTGACGGACGAAGGTAAGGGTGCCGCTTCGGACCTTTGGCCGCTGCCCTTCAACGGAGACCAGATCTGCTTCCTTAGCAAGGTTGATCCCGAAAGAATTGGTTATGTAGATTGGAACACAAAAGCGATTGGTGTTGATGCTCTGGTCACTGCCTTCCAGGTCAGTGTGGATAAAGAGCAGATCGCCCTGTGTGTTATCAGTCATCTTCGATGTTTAAGTTGTGGTGATTGACCATATCCCACGGCGTAGCCCCTTCCCCTGCATTCGTATCGGGACAGGCAACGAGCACGGTCCCAAGCTGGAAGGCTGCGTTTAACGGATTGCCGTAGGTTAAGAGCGACGACTTCAACCCGCTACGTCGCCCTATTTGCGTTGAACTCTATTGTTTCGGGTCAAAGTCTATTGTCTTGTGTCGAAGTCTATCGTCGGTTCACAGCGGCTTCATCACGCGTCGCTTGGTCTTGTCGTTCGCATGTTTTCCATCGTGTCAACACGCGTTGCCTGTGCAGCTCGGAATGTCAGTTCGACGATGTCGGCGTCCCAGCCAACTTCAGTGAGGTATCCAACATCGAAGCGCTCCGGGTAAGCGAGGAGGAGAACCAGCTCGCCCATGAACGGATACGATGCCAATGTTCGGCCTTTCTTCGCATTTTGCGTTAGGGTGCTAATGTGGTCGAAGTACCGAGGTAACACGGCCGCGTGCTGTTCGATCACTTCATCAAACTGTTTGAGGGTCGTCACGTTCGCGCGCGCCATGGCGGCAACAAACTCCGGCGCACGCGCCTCTTCGGGTTCTCGAAGATCGAATTCAGCATTTTTGGCTGCCGCTTGCAACACCCCTCCACCGTCGGAGGTTCGGAAATAGTCGATCGCGGATTGGGGCGTCATCAATTCATCGGTATCTTTAGATTGCATAGTCATCGTTTTCCGTTGTTGTTAGGTCGGCGTCTGTTCGGGCGATACAAGCCCGTACAGGCGCGCAAAGTCCGCCGCGTATGATGCCCCGCGACGTTTTGGGATGCACGTCTTCTGCTACATGCGCACCCGCGGTCGTTCGACTGATTGATCGCGAAGTCGGTCGATCGATTCATGCTGGTTAGCCGCCAAGTCGGAAAGGAGTCGCCCAAGATCCACGACCCCGGCTTTGGCAAACTCTTCTGCGACATGCATCGAACGACGCTCACCCCGTGGCAAAAGAATGGCCCGGGTCTGGTTGTAAGGCGCAGGCATCCCGTGCCAATGCCACGTCGCGCCGAAGCTGCGCATCGCATCAACGAAACCGTTCGAAAACGCGGTGTGGTTAGGCACGACGAACATCTCGAAGTCGCGACGAAGCGAGGAAATTGCCTCTTCATTGAGGGCATACACGCGCAGGTCCGCTTGCAGAGGCACGCGCTGCGGCAGACGTGAGGCAATGTATTTGGCCGCTGCAAAATGATGCGACCCACCACAGTTCATCAGCCAGAGGCGCCCATCCCATTGATAGCAGGCGAAGTGGTCAGTCGTTTTCTTCCTATGCAGAATGCGGATCTCGTCGTGTGCGAGATTTTCTGCAAGCTTCTCAGGAGTAATCTCGTCGATCATGTTCCGACTGTTCCGTTCAACCATCGCGTCGGTCGAAGAAAATTCAGACAGCTTCGACTTCGACCCGCTAAAGCCGTGCACGTCGGAAATGTCGCACCACCAGCCTTTGACAGTCGTCTCGACACAAATCTGCTCATACTCTGGACGGTGGATCTTATAGCCACGGTAGTCCCCGCCGATACGCTTCCAACCCATCAACGTGCCGCGTGGTAACCGATCGTGGAAGTTGAGCGAAATGCCATCGTTGAGGCGATGCCACGCCGGCACACTTGACGCCAGAATGCACGGCGCTGAATCGCTTAACTTTGTAGGGAGGTCCGGAGTCGCCGCAAGCAACCGCTGAAGCTTTACGGGCCGTCCAAAGTGTTCCTGTACGCTATCGGCCAGCAATTTTAGGATCGACGTCACGCTGCTTCCCCGTTATGAAATGGCCAATGTGTGTTTTTCCCTGTTCGTGTTATCGGCGCCCGCGCGCCGAACTTGACTCCATAATAGTAACCATTGGCTACGTGGTCACGTGCTTTTGGAGCCGGTTCAGCTACCCGCTCTCATGCACGAATTCCAGCACTCTCGCGCTGCGTGCCACATAACGGGGATTCGCCCGCGCGACAACCGCAAAATACGGGTTATAACTCCATGAAACGCGGCCCGTAGCAACCACAAAATGCGGTTTCGTGTTCAGAATCAAAACTGCCATGCCAACCGCGAAATGCGGATACCCTTCTTTTCTGCGCGCACGCTTTCTCGCGCGACGCGCAGCCTTCACACGCAATTTCCACGGGTAGTCTCGACTTGTCGCCGCGTCTTTACGGCGACGTATCCCATCTCTGATCGCTGAAGTAAATGCAGAGATTGAACGCGACGCCCTCCCCTTCACACATCGCACGGCCGTCATCGCCGCCGGCTTCCGTGAACCCGCACCTTTGGCTTGGTTCGCTCGGGCATGCTGGCAACCCCTCCCTCCTGCAAAACGGGTTGGCGAAGCGGTAGCTTCGCAGATACTATGGGGGAGGGTAAATTCAGTATATAGGTTTATGGACAGCGAACAGTGGCTGCGGAGTCCCGAGGACGCGTACGTCGAATGGCAGCGTGCCGAGGCGACTGGCGCCGATCGTCGCGCCTTTGCAGAGCAATCGATTGTTCAGCACCTGTCGATGTTTCGACGGCTCAACCGATACCTGATTGCTCATCGCAGCAATGTGGTTGCATTCGGCGTCGACCACATCGACCGTTTCTTTGCCGAACTCGATGGCAGTTGCAAGTCCGGCACGTCAACCCGCCAGCGATACCTTAAGCTGATTGATCGTCTCGCCCGACACCTGATCGCGCTTGAGCTTCGCACTGACAATCCAGCCAGCAGCCTACTGTCGAGCGAGCGCTGGCCGGAAGACGAGCCGGCGCCTGTCTTCCTGGGTTCGGCCGATGACGCTCGGCTGCAATCAGCCTGTGCCGTTCGCGCCTTCGATTCCTTCAAGGAATTGCGCAACGCCTCAATCGTCGCGTTGCTGCTCGGGACTGGCCTAACCGCCGCAGAACTCCGGGCGCTCGTTGTAGAAGATCTGGACGCGAGCAACTCGCGCATGAGTGTATTCGTGAAGAAGCACGGGCCGCGTATCGCGCGACGCGTCCCCGTTGATGCGTTCGCCGTTGATCTCCTCCGGCTTTATCAGAGCACGCGGGCAGGAATGTCCTGTCCCGCGCAGTGGCTCTTCGTGTCGACGGCAAACGGTACACCCATGAAAACAGACAGGCTCGGCGAATACGTGCGCCAAGCCCTTCATCATGCGCAAATCTCCGCTCCCGACGAAAGCCCGCGTCTGCTGCGCAATACGTTCGGCCGTCGACACCTCATCGACGGCATGTCCAACGAGCAGGTGAGTAACCTGCTAGGGCTGTCCAGTCATCGGACGGTCAACAGGCTACGACAGACTTTTGACGACGAAAAAATAGCTACCCCAGATGGATCGGGGTAGCTGCCGTCGCGTTCAGGGCCCGCCAAAAGAGCGACTTGACTTCTATTAGTTGTGCGTACCGTAGATCGTACGCAGGGCACGCGCTCTGCGATCTACCTGACGAGGAGGCGCATGAACTACATAGGCCCGTTCAAGGACGTCATATACCCGAACGTAGACCGGGAGCCACGCATCGCACGCTATCGCATCGCTTTGATTCCGCAAGCGGCCGGCGCACGCGCCATCGTACATTTGCTCCGGAGTTCTGCAGTCGATTCGCAGGTGCACATTCCTGATGCAGCCTTTGACACGGTGCTGAACAGGATCGTCGGGATGCAATTATCAGGAGTCAGACTCGACCGCATTCAATTCGTGGTTCAGACGGACGAGGAACTGGTCGCATATCCGATCCGGTTCAACGCGCTCGAGCTCGCGCCAAGAAACGGGTTCCGATCGCGCGGCTCGAAGGACCATGCTGTACATATCCGTTCACACGACATCGTCGGCGGCTCGGTATCTTTCTACGTTGATCGCGATGAAGGAAAGCCTGTCTCCGCGAGACTGGAGAAGGTGCTTCGACAGATATGATCAACCGCGCTCGGTATGCAGTCGGCGTGTGGCCATCGTTATGGCCCAGCGAGCCACATATGTCACACCGAATCCTGATCGACCTTTCGTTGAAAAGGGTCGTCGCGGGTCAGGATCGCGTGCAAAAACAATGGCGAACGATGAACTCGGTCGACTTCGATTACATGCAGCAGATCATCGGCGAGAGTTTTCAGGATGTTTTCGACGATCTGCATGAATACGGGCTTGACCTCGTCGATGAGCCACCACCCTGGGCTCGTGAAGGGATGCCCGGACGCGCAGATCGCATCAAGGGAAATGCTTAAAGCCATGAGCACCCCACGTCTGAGCGGTTTCATCCGTCGCTATGGGGAGGTTCGCCCGCGAATGCGTATGCGCCGTCTTCCGCGTCACGCAGCATGGGCGCCGGGCTCAAGACTTGGCTTCTTCGCGAGATTCGGCTCCGCGAGGCACAGCATTTGACAGCGGGATGACGAATCCTCCCGCCCGTCGCGACTTCCGGTCACGGAAGCCGCCCAGCTGGCCGACAAATTGCTCGTCAATAGCCTATCGTTTGAGCAAGTGCGCAGCGCGGAGGCGGGACATGTTTCTTTTCTATCTTATTGATCCCGTCAGCCGCTCGATCGAAAAAGTGCGCGACGGCTTCGACCGGGCTGCCGAACTGACGAACAGCGACGCGCCCGAGATCGACACCTTGTGGGAAGACGCATCGGATCCGGACTCATCGGTCGACGTCGCGTACAACCCCGATGCCGGGGGCCAGCCCGTCTTCCGTCTACGGCTTTCGCATGGCGGTAACACGACGGAGCGCGTTGTCGCTGGCCGCAGCGTTCTCATGGCGTGCGGCGCAGTGCCCGACGACATCGCGCAGCAGGTAGCGACGACAGAGGCTGTTCAGGCGGCAATCCATTTTGCGGGCGGGCGGACCAACATCGCCGAATGGCTGAAGGCCGGTGCGCCGGACGCTCGCGCGCCGGCTCGGCGCAGCGCCTCGCCCGACCACCCCCGTAGATATCGCCACAGCACGACCGGGCGGCGATAGCCTGTCCGTCCGGCTCAGGCCCGCTTACGAAGCTCTAACGGCCAAGCGTCCCCATCGCCTGGCATGCCGACGGCACGCCGTTTAAACGGGCGATGTAAGCGTCGCCTTACCAGGCTATACTACTGTTTATATATACAGTGTTTTGTGGGGAGAGCCATGAGTGCCGTCATGCTACCCGAAGCGATCCATCCCGATTTATGGAGAGCCAACCAGCTCGCCCGCGCGGCGTCGCGCGTCGTCCCTTGCGGCGCCGAAGCCCTTGCGGCCGAATTGCCGGGCGGCGGCTGGCCGCGGGGCGTGCTGACCGATCTTCTCGTCCAGCAGACCGGTTGTGGCGAACTGCGGCTGCTACGGCCCGCCTTCGAGCGCCTTGAATCCAAACCGGTCGTGCTTTTGCAGCCGCCCCACAACGTCCAGCCGACCGCGTTTGCGTGGTGGGGGCTCGATCCGTCCAATCTGCTGACGGTGAAAGCACTGAAGACCGCCGACGCGCTATGGGCCGCCGAGCAGATTCTGCGCGCGGGCACCTGCGGCGCGCTCGTGTTCTGGCAGCAGCACGTGAGGCCCGAGGCGGTGCGCCGACTGCATCTGGCCGCGCAGACGTCAGAGTCGCTCTTTTTCATGGTGCGGCCGCTGGCTACGACGCGAGACGCCTCGCCCGCCCCGCTACGGCTCGCGATCCGCGCCGCGAAAGGCGGCGTCGATGTCCAGTTTCTAAAACGTCGCGGCCCCGCTCGCGATGAACCGCTATTCGTGTCCCTGACGCCCTCCCCGATCCTGAACGTAAAACGCAATGCAACTGTGGATAGGCGTCCATCTCCCGCTGTTGTGCCTCGAAGTGTTCCGACCGAAGTGGTCGCTTGAACCCGATGACAACGCGGGTCTTGCCGTGCTCGAAAAGGAGCGCGTCATCGCTGCTGACCCGTCCGCGCGCGCGGACGGGGTCCGCATCGGCATGCGGCGCGGCGGTGTCCTGACGCTCGCTCCTGCCACCGTCATGCAGGAGCGCGACGGCACGGCCGAGGTCAACGCGGTGCGCGAGATCGCGACAGGTTTGCTGAACCTCTCGCCGCAGGTCGTCATCGCCGAGGAAAGCACGGTGCTCGTCGACGTGTCGGCAAGTCTGCGGCTCTTCGGCGGTATCCGCGCGTTGCGTCGCATGGCGCGGCGGGTCGCGCACGCCATAGGTCTGACGGCCACGATCAGCGTCGCACCAACGGGACAGGCCGCATGGCTGCTCGCGCGGCACCGCGGCGGCGTGGCGCTCTCGCACGCTTCGCTCTCGCGCGCGCTCGCGGGACTGCCGGTCAGCCTGCCCACACCGGCCAGACGTCACCTCGACTGGCTGACGGGCATCGGCTGCGAAACGATCGGACAGCTGATGCGCCTGCCCCGCGCGGGACTGAAGAAACGCTGCGGCACGGCACTGCTCGATGTGCTGGACCGCGCCAATGGAGCGGCACCCCACGTGTATGAATGGTACGAGACACCGCCGACCTTTCAGGCGCGCGTCGAACTTCCCGATCGCATCGAACACGCCGAAGCGTGTCTCTTTGCGGCCCGCCGGCTCGTCGTCCAGCTAACGGGCTGGCTATCGCAGAAGCAGCTTGCCGTCACGCGCATCGCGCTGCTGCTCGAACATGAGCGTGGCCGCGACGCGATCGACCCGACGACGATTGCGGTGTCGCTCGCGGAGCCGACGTGGCGCGAAGACCACCTGATGCGCCTGCTGAAAGAACGGCTGGGCCGTGTAGAACTCGCTGCGGCTGTCATCGCACTGCAACTCGTCGTGCAGGAAGTGAAGGAAGCCGAACCGGCGTCGGACTCCCTGTTCCCTGAACCGGGCGGCACGGCGGCGGATCACGTGCGGCTGCTTGAACTGTTGGTCGCTCGACTCGGCGCGGAAAACGTGCTGAAGCCCGCGCCCGTCGCCGACCACCGTCCGGAAGTCGCCGCGCGCTGGGTGCCCGTCACGGACAAGACGAAGTACGTTGCGCCGGCGCCGGAGACGCCCCGTCCCGCCTGGCTGATGGAGTCGCCCATCAAGCTGCTGATGCGCGGCGAGCGACCGTTTTACGGCTCGCCGCTGCGCACGGCGTCATCCGGTGAGCGCGTCGAAGCGGGCTGGTTCCAGGGGGAGCCGGTGACGCGCGATTACTTCGTTGCCGAGGCCGACGACCACATCTGCTATTGGATCTACCGCGAGCGGATCGGCGCCGTCGACGAAGACGAGCCACGCTGGTACCTGCATGGGCTGTTCGGATAAGTCATGGTGCCTGCATCGTTCGGCCTGCCCGGCTATGCCGAGTTGCAGTGTGCGTCCAACTTCACGTTCCTGCACGGCGCTTCGCATGCCGAGGAACTGGCCGCGCGCGCGGCGCAGCTTGGGTACGAGGCCATTGCAATCACCGACGAGTGCTCGCTTGCGGGCATCGTGCGTGCGCACGTCGCCGCAAAGGAAGCGGGCATCAAACTGCTGGTCGGCGCGCATTTTCGCGTCACGAACGCCGATGGCTCGCCTGCCCTCGCCTTCACGGCGATCGCCCAGACTCGCGACGGCTACGGCAACCTGTCCGAACTCATCACGCTTGCGCGCACGCGCACGGCCAAGGGCACGTATGTCGTCTATCCGCACGACCTCGATCATCCTGATCCGCCTTACACGCATCTACGCGCGCTACCTGATTGCCTGATCATCCTGACGCCCGAATTTCCCGCGAAGGATGCGCGGCTGGACGCACAGGCGCAATGGGCGGCACAAACGTTCGGCACCGATCGCTGCTGGATGGGACTGACCCTGCACGCCCGCGCGCTCGATGATCTGCATCGCAATACCGTCTACGACGTCGCCGAACGGCACGGACTGAGCGCAGTGGCTACCGGCCAGGTGCTGATGCATGTGCGCTCGCGCAAGCCGCTGCAGGACACACTGACGGCGATTCGCCTGAACCGGCCCGTGACCGAATGCGGATTCGAACTGACACCAAACGCCGAACAGCATCTGCGCTCGCGGTTGCGGCTGGCCAACGTCTATCAGGCGGACTCGCTCGCGCAGACACTGAACATCGCGTCGCGCTGCACGTTCGTGCTCGACGAGCTTCGTTACGAGTATCCCGACGAACTCGTGCCGCCCGGTACCACACCGACCGCGTACCTGCGGCGCGAGACCTATCTGGGCGCACACCGCCGCTATCCCCGCGGCATCCCGCACAACGTGCAGACGCAGATCGAGCACGAACTGTCGCTGATCGCGGACCTGAAGTATGAGCCGTACTTCCTGACGGTGTACGACATTGTCCGTTTCGCGCGCAACGAAGGCATCCTGTGTCAGGGGCGCGGTTCGGCGGCAAACTCCGCAATCTGCTACTGCCTCGGTATCACGGAGGTGGACCCCGCGCGGGGCAATCTGTTGTTTGAACGGTTCATCTCAAGGGAACGGGCGGCTGCGGGGGACGTGCCCGATATCGACACCGACTTCGAGCACCAGCGGCGCGAGGAAGTGATCCAGTACATCTACGGGAAGTACACGCGCACACGCGCGGCGCTGGCGGCTGCCGTCACAACCTACCGGCCACGTTCGGCGATCCGCGACTCCGGCAAGGCGCTCGGCATTGATCCTTTGATCGTTGATCGGGTCGCGAAAGAGCATCACTGGTTTGATTCGAGCGTCGATCTTATGCGTCGCTTCGTTGATAGCGGGCTGGACTCCGAGACGCCAATAATCCAGCAGTGGGCAACGCTCGCGGCGACGCTACTCGGCTTTCCGCGTCACCTGTCCCAGCACGTAGGAGGCTTTGTAATCGCTCGCGGCAAGCTCTCGCGGCTTGTGCCCCTCGAAAACGCGTCGATGCCGGATCGCACCGTGATCCAGTGGGACAAGGACGATCTGGAAGCGCTCGGCCTTCTCAAAATCGACGTGCTTGCGCTCGGCATGCTGTCGGCGATCCGCCGCACGCTCGAACTGGTTTCGCAGCAACGCGGCGAGCCATTCGAAATGCAGGACATCCCAGCCGAGGACGAGGCGACCTACGACATGATCTGTGCGGCTGATACCGTCGGCGTGTTCCAGATCGAGTCTCGTGCACAGATGAGCATGCTGCCGCGCCTGAGGCCACGCGAGTTCTACGATCTCGTGATCGAAGTCGCGATCGTGCGGCCGGGCCCGGTTCAGGGCGGCATGGTCCATCCGTATCTTCGCCGTCGGCAGGGACTGGAACCCGTCAGCTATCCGAGTGCGGAGGTCGAGCAGGCGCTCAAGCGCACGCTTGGCGTGCCTATCTTTCAGGAGCAGGTTATGCAGGTTGCGATGCTCGCGGCTGGCTTCAGCGCGGGCGAGGCGGACCAGTTGCGCCGCGCGATGGCCGCATGGAAGCGCAAGGGCGGCCTGCAGCATTACCACGACCGCATTGTTGAAGGGATGCTCCAGCGCGGCTACGACCGCGAGTTTGCCGAGTCGATCTTCGCGCAGATACAGGGCTTCGGCGAATACGGCTTCCCCGAAAGCCACGCGGCGAGCTTCGCGCTGCTCGTCTACGCAAGCTGCTGGCTCAAGCGCCACGAGCCAGCAGCATTCCTGTGCGCGATGCTCAACAGCCAGCCAATGGGTTTCTACTCACCATCGCAACTTGTCCAGGATGCAAAACGTCATGGCGTCGGTGTGCTGCCCGTCGATGTGACAGTCAGCAACTGGGATTCAACGATGGAAGGCGACGGGAGTATGGCACCCGTGCGTCTTGGAATGTCCGTGGTTCGCGGCATGCGAGAGGAAACCTCGCAGCGCATTGAAGCGGCGCGCGCGGTGAAGGCATTCCGCGATGTCGCCGATCTCGCGAACCGCGCGCAGCTGGATCGCCATGACCTGCAGGTGCTCGCGGCAGCCAACGCACTGAAGGCGCTCGCGGGCGACCGGCGGCAGGCACTATGGGCAGCCGTCGCCGCCGTCCCAGAGAAAGATCTGTTGCGCGCGACGGCGCGCGAGGAAGAAGCACCCAGGCTGGTCGCGCCAACCGAAGGACAGGACCTGATCGCCGACTACCGTTCGACGGGTCTGACGCTCGGCCGACATCCGCTCGCCCTGCTGCGCGAGAAGCTACTGACGATGCGCCTCATGTCCGCCGAAACGCTGATGCGCTACCGCGACGGACAGCTCGCACGGGCTTGCGGAATCGTCACGGTACGTCAGCGCCCCGGCACGGCGAACGGCGTCATGTTCATGACGCTCGAGGACGAGACGGGATCTGTGAACGTGATCGTCTGGCAGTCGGTGCTTGAACGGCAGCGGCGCGAAGCGCTCGGCTCGTCACTGCTTGCCGTTTATGGGGTGTGGCAGCGTCAGGGCGACGTGAAGCATCTTGTCGCACAACGGCTTGTCGACGTATCGCACCTGCTCGGCGAATTGCCAACGGCGAGCCGGAATTTTCACTGAATTGAACGTAAGGAAGATCGATGGAAAACTACAACGTCCTGTTTGATGCACAGGCTGCCGTCGAGGCAGTTGTGCCGAATATCGTCACGCGGCATCGTGATAAAAGCATCCTGACATGGAAGCTGATCCACGAGATCGAGGAGGAGGTGCTGTGCGAAGTCCGCGCGGGCGGAAGGTTCAGCACGCGGTTGCTGCAGATGATCTGCGCGCCAGCCGCCCTCTCTTACCCCAATGACGATCGCCCTGCTTCCTTTGAGGGCCATGACTTCGTTCCGGTTGTCTTCGGGGCAATTGAGAAGGCATGGCGACAGGTCCACTAAAGAGGTTATCTTTGGCCACCTACGGAGACGTGGAAGCTGCTTGACGAAGACCGGGTCTGCTGTACAACGGTGTTGTCCTCAACCTTAACGAGCTAGAAAGGAAGACAACACTGATGCGCCGCCGACAACCCAAGATCTACGCTACCCTTCGCCGCCGTTTTTGCACTGAGGCTCTGGTGACGATGGGCTTCAAGTACACGAGTACCAGCGGGTCCACTCTGGTCAAGCTCGGCGCCTGTCGTACCCCGTATGCGACAGCTTCGCGTGACGGCGAGTTCTGGCGTGTGACGCCACTCGTCGGCCCACGGATTTGGCGAGCCTGTTGATTTGTGGCGTTCATATATGCCATAAACGCGTACTGCGCGAGCCTCCGGTACGCATCGAACGCTGTATGAATCACTCGGAATTTTTCAGACCAAATCCGAGCGCTTCTGGGCGGCTGTATTGTGCGTTCTTGACCTTGATCCAGTTCAGTGAGCGACCGCGCGCATACGGAGACGTCTTTCGCTTTGCGACCATCCCCTCGAAGTCATGGAGCAGCACTTGTTCAAACACCAGCTCGCCAACGCCTTCGACGTCTGTCACATAGACGAGCGTGGGCGTGTCGTCGAAAGCGTCGCGCAGGCAAGACTTGCGCTCGGCTAATGGCAGTGCACGCTGATCCACGCCATCCGCGATCATCATGTCGAAAACATAGAGCCTTGCAGGGCAGCGACGCGCGGCGGCCGGCACGCTGCGGAGCGATGTTGTCCTCGCGCGCTGCTGCAAGCTCGCGAATGACTCGCTCCCGCGAGCGGCGCCCACGGCAAGCTCGGCATCCCAGACGAAATCACCCGGCACTGCCGCGACAGCCTCGATGACCTCGGGAAACGCGACGTTGAAGAGATTTCCTTCGCGGCTGATGAGATCGACGCCTCGCTCGCGCGACTTGCGCACGAGGCAGCGAAAACCGTCTAATTTCCATTCGTAGAGCCAGTCTCGATCGGAAAATGGACGTTTCCGCAGTGTCGAGTGCATCAGGTCAGTTGCGTCCAAATGTCGCCTCGCGCTCAAGACGATCGAGCCAGGCGGTGCAGTAGGCGAGCTTTGCGTAAGCGAAGCCGATCGGTCCCGCGCGCTTTACCGAGAGGCCGCTGTAGTTGCAGAAGTGCTCGAAGTCGTCGATGGGAGTATGCCCGCGCGAATTCACTGGCAGCGGCTCGGGCAGGAGGTCGGCCAGCATCGTGTCTGGGTGACAAAAGAAGTCGCCGTCTGGGTAGAGGCGGCCCCAGCGTTCTGCATTGAAGTCTTGCATGGCGGTTCTCCAAGGATGACGCCCAAGGACAAGCATGACAGATACCTGCTCGACGCGCTCGCGCGGGTCGCCGCCCTTCCGCGCTACTATCGGGATGTACAGTTCATTACTCGCAGGGTCCGGTCGATGTGCACAAGCTATCAAACCAACGAGTACGATCGTTTCGAGGCGTTCAGTTTGTTTTCGCCTCCGACGTTTGAGTACCAGCGCGAGATCTTCAAGGACAACTACGTTGCGCCGATATTCCGGCGTGAGGAGGATTACTTTGCGACTGATCCGGCGACCTTCGCCCTGATTCCGCGTCGTAAGATGAAGCCGAAAACCAAGCCTTTCGATACGATGAATGCGCGCGACGATTCGCTCGACGTCAAGCCGAGCTTTGTCGGGCCGTGGCGCTCTATGCAGCTCTGCCTGATACCGTGCCAATGGTTCTATGAGCCAAGTTACGAAAAAGATCCGGAGAAATCGGAACGTTGGCGCATCGGTATGGCCGACGGCGGCCCGCTCGCGATCGCGGGACTCTGGAAAAGCTGGAATGAGGCAGATGGCGGTCGGTCGTTTTCGTTCACGATGTTGACCGTCAACGCGGATGACCACCCGTTGATGAAGCGCTTTCAAAAACCTGGTGCGGAGAAGCGATCGGTCGTGATCGTGCCACCGGACCGCTACGAGGAATGGTTGACCTGCAGCTCAAGCGAGGACGCACAGTCCTTTTTGAACCTGTATCCATCCGAGATGATGCACGCCGAACCCTACCCTTTGCCTCCGCGCAAGCGGCGCACGGAGCCAGCGATCGATGATCAGAGCAGCTTGTTCTAAACGCCTACCTCGTCGCTGATCCTGTATTTCCGTTTTCTCAAATAAAAAAATCCCCGAGGCCTCTAGCCCCGGGGATCCCGAAAAAAACTGGCCGCTTACGCGGCTTCTGCAAACAGATCAAGCTGCGGACCTTCGCGACAAAGCAGTACCTGATGCTCACCGTCGCTGATACCACAAGCGACAAGATGGGCATCCAGTTCCGCAGGTGTCAGGTTTCTGCGCTGTGCGAGGCGCGCAAAATATTGTCCTCGCTTCGCCATGTCCTGATACCGCTGAGCCATGCCGACCGGCAGCTTCACGAAGCCTTCGTTCAGCCAGAACCGCGCTGATTCGATCGCTTCGCGATTCTGGTTGTGGAGCATGAACGCTGTATCGTACGAGCACGTTACAAACGCACACGCAGCTTCCGCGTCGACCTCAAACTGCGAGGCCTCTTCGAAGTAGACCGTTTGCTCCCCGCCCGTCGTTCTGGCATAGCGGCCCGGCCGTTCAGGATGCAAGTAGCGGTTCCATTGCTCCGCATCGAAATCGCGAAGCCCGAGTGCAGGCGCGTCGCGATCATACTGTCCGACCGGGTACCAGCCGTGCAGCACGATCTCCGCTTTCGGTTTTGCTTCCAACGGAGGAACAGGGTATCGCCGTCCAAGGACGTTCACGTCGTGCCACACGGCAAGCGCAGGGAAAGCGTGTGGTGCGTAGTGGTGCATCGACAGGAAGAAATCAATGGCCACGAGCTGCTGTGGCGTCACGAACTCGAATTGCGGATCACACAGTTCGCGGTTCTCTTCGTTGTCGGGAATAAGCCCCGACGCCATATCCGCAGAATGCGCTTCCGCCCGATCTCGCTCGTTCGCGTCGATACTAAGGATCATTTTTAGCATATTGACCCTCTCGGAAAAATTGTAGGTATCGGCCTGAATCCGCGTATATCCAGCGTCACTCAGCGTTCGGCCGACCAGCTCGCGCCGCGACATGTCCCACTGAACGGCAAGAAGGTAGTTTCGAAAGTCGTTCAGTGGCTTGAGGTGCACATACTCCTGCTCCTGCATCATGTTTTCGAGCGATCTGTCATTGCTCACCATTCCGCAGAAAACGCAGCCGAAACGCGACCCACACGCCGCTCGCGTCCCACTCTCACCCATCACGACGCCGCAGACACCGCCGTTACCCGCCCGATAGATATCGGAGAGCCTCGTGACCGTCGACGACGACAACGGGCTCGGAAACGGCATACTCGCCGGTTCCGCGAGACACGCCAGCATCGTCCATACATCGTCCACCGTCCAGTCTCGCAACGGAGAGAGCGTCAACGTTCCCGAGGCCTGGCGAGTCGCCATATCAGCCTGTTCATCTCTCTCAATCATTGCCCGACCTCTGGACTGGCTTTCGTCGAGGCGATTGCCAATCACGGAGATCGTTTCACGCACGCCGGCGGCGTTCGCCTTCTGCTCAAGGAGATTGCGGAGCCTTCCGATTGGACGTACCTTGTACGAATCTGCACAGGCTCGTACGCGCTTCCCGTTTCGGACACCGTTCTCCGGCGTCCTGACAAGTGTGCCTCGCCCTATCGTTTGCACGACAAACTGCGATGCAAGCGACGGCTGGGTGACATGCACCTCAACGGGCAAGCCAGCCTCCTCGACAAACAGCGTCACCTCTTCCAGCAACGAGTGCAGGAAATTCGATGTCGTTGGGTTATCGATGGTCGTGTCCGCAGAGATGACGTAGTGCCTCACGTCCGGGTTCCTGAAATTCGCCCGTCTGACTGCCTCAAGCATCAGGACCATCGCGCACGTACTGTCTTTCCCGCCGCTCAGTCCCGTTGCCAAAACATACCCCTGCTCGATGTACGACTGCATCGATCCAATCGCACGTTCCATCAGGGCAAAAATGTCATGTTCCATGTGATGCTCCATTCAAGAAAGGAGCGCCCTTTCGGGACGCTCCCGAAAGGGTTAGGAAGTGAATGATTTACAAGGTCAAATTCAGACTTGCCGACCGTGCGTCTTCCAGAGACAGACTTGCAGCTGCAAAAAGGTCAGGCTGGCGTGTTGCGCGATCAAGCCGGGGCAATGCCTTCGCATAGCGGCTCGGCCCGCTGCCATCGAAACTGTTCGCTCCGGCGGCAGCACAGATGTGAATGCGACGCGCCGAATTAACGCGTCCAACATGAAGGTGGCAGTTGCGTCTGCGTGCAAGCAAGCCCCACGCTTCCGCCGTCTCCTCCTTCCACTCCGTCGAACCCCCGATGAAGATCCCGACTACGGGCGACAGATACGGTGCGACATCGTCGAGTTGCATCCCGTTCTGTACCGCGAGGAGCAGCTGGGCAGGAATGCCTGACAGACGCTCCTTCCAACGCAACGAAAAATCGAGCGATGCCAACCCACCCTGAACGATGTCGGGCAAAACAATCCAGTCGGCGCGCTCCCCGAGCTTCTCCACAACATCCAGAAAGGCAGGTTCATCGAACGGTTCACCACGCTGGTATGCCGTCCATGCGCCGTTGTCGATCGCATAACGCATCCCTTCCGTACGATGCTCGCCCTTGGCAGACACCAGGAGGCGCCATCCGGCTTCCGCCAGCGCCTCGAGGTTGCGACGCGTGCCCGTCCGGCTCGCGTACCCAACCATCGGCGCGCGGTGCATGACCAGGCGCTCCTCGATGTCGTCCGGCTCATCGTCAGCGCTACCGTCGACGCAGTAGTAATCGGCGTAGGCCATGACAGCCTGAGCCCAACCCTGCCTCTGACCGCTCGCATATGACGCTAGCCAGCTCGGCACCTTCGCGCTCAAATTGAGTGCTCCCGATCGGGCGTCGGCCTACCTGCAATGACAAGAAAATGTTTCTCTCCCGCCAACCGGTTGACCTTGCGCACCCACGGTCGGACTTCATTCGGACACGTTGGCTGCCCTGCGACGTATTGCATCGCCGCGGCTTCGGTGTCGAACTTCTCAGGTCGGAATCCAACAATGGCTGCTTCAAACATAGATACTCCACAAAGAGAGATGCGGAGCGACCCTTCCGGGACCGCATTCCCGCAGGGTAAAAAAAAGAAAGCCCCGACGCCTGAAAATCGGTCGCCGGGGCATTCGCAAACAGCTATCAGGAACAGGACTTCGGATGACTCGCCGGGAAGACGGGCACCCTGCCGTCAGGACAGAGCGTGAAGTCTCCAGGCTCGCCTTTGGGCCTCTGAACCACGATCACGGACCGCGTGCTCGTCGCGTGCGCCTGCGGTTGATTCGTACAGGCACACAACGACGAACTGCCAGCCGCTAACAGCAGAAAAATGAGGTTTTGCATGGTTGTCGCTCAAAGATTGAAGGGCCCCGCTTACGCAGAACGTGATTCAGTGGGATCGCTCACATGCACCGTCACCCACCTACCGTCGATCAGGACGTCACGCAGGAGCGTGCCGTTCAGGACGTAGGTGTGATTGGTGCCGACGCGCGGATTGCAAGGACGAACCGAGAGCGTTGCCGCTTCGGCACGGACGTTGAAACTACGGATCAAAGACATGGCGTTCCTCGTTGATAAATCGGCGAGAAAACGCCCCTGTGGGGGCGTTCCCCACAGGGTTGAAAGAAAAAACGTTCAGGCTGCTAGCGCCTCGACGTCGATAAGTGCATCGGCCTCCCCGACAAGGTCAGGTGTCTGCGAGATGAAGAACTCCCGCTGATACCCGCCCTGTCGAAGCACCTCGCGCTTCATCCGCATGAACTGCATCTTGCGTTGCGGGTCGAGCGAGCCGTCAGACTCATCGCTGAAAAGCGTCTGGTACGGTTGCCCGGTGTTCTGGGCAAGGTACAACGCGATACCACGCGTCAGACACTCGTTGATCCAGACCTTCTGGCCTCCCGACATCACCGACACCGACTTGGTGCTGTCGGCTTCAGCGTCATGCACGAGAATTTCAAAGCCCTCGCGCATTTCGCCACTGGCCAGCGCGCGCTGCGTGCGGATCTCCACCGTGAACCGCATCCCATAACAGGCCAGCAACAGCCTGTTGACGGTATCGGTCAATGCGGGTCCCGCGTCGTCGATGGTCAGGGCAATCACGCCGTCGTTACCCAGCCCTTTCGCCAGCAGCTTCCACTGAGCGATCTCGTCGGACAGACGATCCGCACGCAGTTGCGTAGCCGAGAAGCGGGCAAGCTCAACGTCCAGACCATTCGATTCAGCCTGCAGAACCGTTTGAGAGCGGATCGATGCTTCGATCCTCCCATCCAGTGCTGCAACAGCCTCGCGGTTTGCAACCAGCTTCCGTTCGGTCTCTGCAATTGCAGCCGTCACGTCGACGGCTGCAAGCTGCTTCGATTCCTCGTGGATTCTGGTCATCTCCGTCGTCATGCGAGCCTTTTCGGACTCGAAACGGGCGGTGCGCGCAGTACTCTCTTCAGCAACCGTCCTGAGTTCCGCATTCGCAGTCTCCAGTCCCGCTATAGCCGCATCGAGAAGCGGCTTGCTCGCAGCAAGTTCGGTTGCAGCCTGCAAGGTCTTGCGCGCCGCGCTTAAGGCGTTCGTGACAGCAGTCAACTCGCCCCGCTTCGCGGCAAGTTCGGCAACGACAGGTGCAAGCTCATCCGCCTGCGCCTTCTTCTCGCGATATTTCGTGCGAAGTTCGGACACTGACACGCGTTGCAAGTCTGCCTGCGATCGCGCCTGTAACGCCTGCGTGAGCAACGGACAGACTGCATGCATTGCGTTGCCGACACAGGGAACCTGATCGACAACGGCGGCCTGCCGGTTCAACGTTTCCAAGTGAGCGGCTTTCGTCTGGCCTTCCGTCATCAGCCCCGACAGCGCAGCACTGAGCGTAGCGTGTGATACCTGCTTTGCTTCAAGCTCCGCGATCAGGCGCTGTAGAGGCTCCAGCTTTGCCTCTTCACGGCCGATCACCAGTTCCACCTCGTCACGTTTTGCCGCCGCGCCAAGAATCGCTTCCTTGCGTGCTAATGTCGCCTGATGCGTCGCGATGGTCCGGTTGATGGCAGTGACGCGTTGCTGACTTCGAACTGATGCAGCCTGCTCGTCGTCAGACATAGCCTTCACGGTCCGTACCAGCTCTCCACCACGCACGGCCAACTCACGAAGCCGTGCTTCAGACGTGGCCGACTCACTCGCCTTCGCTGCGAACGTCGCGCGTTCCTGAGTCAGCTTCGCAGCTTCCTCAAGCATTGCGTCACGTTGCGATCGGGCCTCGCGCAGAGCATCGCCCTGAGCCAGTACCGAGCGCTCCAATTCCGACTTGCGCTGACGTTTTCCAGCGAGCGCGACGAGTTCCGATTGGATCTCGTCGAGAGCACGACCCAGAATCCTCGCAACGTCGCCCGCTTTCGCCGACAGCGTCTTAAGGTGTTCGATGCCGAGCATCTCTGCCAGCAACGTCTTGATCTCGCCGGCGCCATACGACGCAAGCGGCCGCCGGTTCTGCGCGGAAAAGACACTGGTAAAGAACGTCTCCAGCGAGCCATTGATGGCTTCGACACAGCGGTTGTACGTCGCCGCCTTGCCATCCGACACTGTACCGTCAGGCAACGTGACCGGTCGCCATGTGCCGTCAGACCCATACCACGCGAGGTAGTACTCCGCCTTCCCGGTCTTGCCAGGTTTCCGGAAAGTGAACGTCGATCGGTAGCGGATGCCGTCGTGCTCCCACTCGAGTTCCTTCAGCGCGCTGGTGCCACAGATGTGATCCCAGTACGAGAACGCATCCACCGACAGCGTCGACGCATGAGAAGGCATGATCGGATAAGGATGCAGGTTGTCGATGATGGTCGTCTTCCCCGCTCCATTGGGTCCGACGAGAGCAATGAGACCTTCGGGCAGCGCTTCGAGGTCAAGGGTGATGCTTTCGCGCTTCATGCCATCGCGAACCCCATAGAAGCCTTCCAGCGTCAGTTTCAGAGGGCGCATGATCCAGCCTCCTGCTCTGAGATCGCGGCCATCTGTGCGTAGAACGCATCATCGTCATCGTTTGGAAACGGCTCGCGCATCGGATCGACGGCAACCACCTCTGTCGTGGCCGGTACCTGAAGCGTTCCTTCGACAGCAGCGGCAACCTTGTCGCATACGCGGCTGAATTCGCGTCGCGCGCGAGTCAGCAGCTCGTCCCAATCGCGATAGCCGGTCAGGCTTCGGATCTCCATCGACGACCACTGCTTTGCGTAACCTTCCCGGTACGACCAGAGAAGGTGTTGCATCTGAACAGTCGGCGTTACGGCAATCTGCCGCGCAGCATGAGTTGTTTCCGACAGCACGAGGATCTGGCCAGACTGCGCCATGACGGCTCCGCGTTGCTGCCCAAAGGGTTGATGAAAAATCGCAGCGGTAAAGCCTGCGTGATCGACGAGCGACCGTTGAATATCGCGCATGTCCTGATCGTCCATGGCGAAAGTGCGGACCCATTCGGAACCGGCAGGGTAAAGGCCAAACATGATTGCACTCCGTGAGTGATTGGACGGAGTGCGCCCGGTAGGGATCGCTCCCCGCCAGGGTAAATGAATTGAACTGCTGAGAAAGGTCAAACAACAACTACGTCGATGCGTCTATGACGCGGTGAACCTTGTTTCGATAGCTGCAGGAGCTATCGGAACAACGCTGTGTCCGAACACGGGAGAGCCTTACTGGCCTCTCCCGCTCAGCGGCAGCGAGTTACGCTGCGAACAGATCGCCGTCGAGCCATGATGCCTGCGTGCCGGTTCCAACTTCAACCGTTGCGACAGGCGTCGTGGCATCAGCCAACGAATCGGCCTGATCGGGACAGGAATCCGCCGTAGCGACTGCTGCCGGCTCCACCTCGAGGCCTGCAAGCACGGCAGCCGCGATCGCTTCAACGAAGCCCGATTCGAGAAGTTGGTACCGCTCGACCAGCGGCGCCGCGTCCACGTTCGCGTGCTCGGCCCAACGTTCGATCTTGCGATCTACGGTCGTTTCGAGACTGATTCCCTGCGAACGCGAGCGCACCACCGGCAGTATTCGCGCTTCAACCTTCAATCCAGCCGCCTGCGCAAAGAGGGCTTCGATCGCATCACGATCAACCGACTGACGATGCTCTTCGTCGACCTGCCAACGAACACGAACGAACTTGTCGCTCGCATCCACAGCGATCGCCGCAAGCTTCTCCATGTCCGGCGTACCATCGAAGTCCACACA
The DNA here is from genome assembly GCF_017104565.1 of Paraburkholderia sp. Tr-20389. Taxonomy (GTDB): domain Bacteria; phylum Pseudomonadota; class Gammaproteobacteria; order Burkholderiales; family Burkholderiaceae; genus Paraburkholderia. Next base: position 32,017 of record NZ_JAAGPD010000013.1, read on the forward strand.
GATTGTCTGTCGTGAAGGCGTCGGAATGAGTTCCGCTCTCGCGTCACCCACCTCAACGTCCCACATCAGATATCCCTTGTCGCCTTCCTCGCCGTAATGAAATCGTCCGATCGATCCGGCGTAGCCGACCAGCTGGCCACCGCGTTCCCACTGCTGCGCCTTATGAATGTGCCCGAGCAGAAACGCGTCACATCTGGCGTCAAACAGCGCGCCGAGCGAAAACTCGTGATCGAATCCCGCCATCGTCACGCCATGCTCAGTCGTACAACCGTTGACCGTGCCGTGCGACACCCCGACAGTGCGGATGCCCGCCGCCGAAAGGCGTTGATTGATCCGTCCAGCGGCAGTCAGATAGTCACCCAGCACTGCCTCCAGACCGGTTGCCGCATCCTTCGCACCGACAGCGGCCGCCAGTTGCCCTTTGTTGACCGTGGGCAGACAGGTGAACACGACATCTGCGCCGAATGTCAAAACGCTACGCAACTCCTCTTCGTTGAACACCGGTCCCGCCGAAGCGAAGAAATTCCCTTCGAAAAGGCTCACCTGTTGCACACGTTCGGCGATGAAAACGGGGTGCTTCTGCCTCATCAGCGCGAAGTTACGCAACGTGCCTGGCGGCTCGTGCGAGAACGTGCCCTGAAGCATCAGCACTGGCATCGAGAGACTGAGATGGTTGATATTCCATGCCAGCCTGTTAAGCGCCGGCGCGTGAGCATCAAGCCGATGGTCTGTCGAGTCACCCGAGATTACGGCGACATCCATACAACGGTTCATCGCATCCTGTGCTGCGTAGGTAAAGCATCGGTCTGCCTCATCGAGGTTTTCCGGCGAGTAATGCAGGTCAGAAAAATGAGCGATTTTCAAGTCGACTCCTTGAAATGAAAAAGGCCGCTCCGAGCGAAGCAGCCTTGATTGATGAGCGCACAGGGCGCGATAGAAAAATAGATGTTCCGCCGTAGCGGAAGGATTCGATGCGCTGGTTCGCGCGGTCGAAAACATTTGAGCAAGCCTGCTTGCTGAAATGCTCTCTCGCCGCTGAGAGGAAGGAAACGCCAGCCCACGAAGGGGCTGGCTATGTGTTACACGAAGGTGTTGGCCTGTTTGATCTCATCATCAAGCGCAGTGCGATCATCGAGCGCCGTCGCGAGACGGGCGTTCATCTGATCAACATCTGCGGGCCGCTCTGCCCAGCCACGGCCAAACTTCACATGCGCATACCTGCGGAATTCTTGCTGACGGTCTGGTTGACTCAGACCTAACCGGTTCAGCAGATCGCTCATGCGATGACGTTTGTCTTCGAGAGACTCCCCCGGGCCCGGTTCGTCAGGCATTCCTGCATCTGAACCACCCTCGCCCGCTTCGACGACGCCCGCACGGTCTTCTTCCGATAAAACCAAGGGATCAGTCAGTACTTCGACAGAACCGCCGGTTTCGATCAGGGCTACCGCGCGGCTCGCGGCTTCGATCGCCGGTTGCGTTTCGTCGCCAGCATCCAGCAGCGCGCCGAGGTCAATGTCCGCATCCAGTACCGTCAGCATCTGCTTTTGGCGGACTGGCTGGCCGTTGTCATCGATCCGCGTGATATCGAATTCCTTCTTCGATATCCAGAATCGCGTGCCTGTCAGTCTGCCTCGTGCGAGCGAAACGGTTTGCATCGCCGAGTACGCTTTCTGCAACACGTAGATCGAGTTCGTCGGCAGTTCGATCAACCCGAGCCCCTTCACGTCAGGCATCGCGAAAACGAACGCGGCCGTCAGATTGCATTTGCGGTCCTGATACTGCGGACAGACATGCGGATCGCAGATACCGTCGGGTATGTCGCTATCCTGACGTTGGATGACAGTACGACCGCCGAAGGTGCGACGGGCACGTTTCGCCCTTGCATCCCGCTCGGCCGGCGCGTAGGTCTTGCAGTAGCGCTTTCCGTCGTGACCGTACTCGGAGAAGAACTGGCGGCTCGACGTTGTGTACACCGCCATCTGGTTCGGTACGTTACGCAGCCAGTCATCGAACGCGAACATGACCGGGAAACGATGCAGTTTGATGCCGTCGCCGCGGTCTTCGCCGTACAGCCGCAGAATTTCATCCGCCGTTTCCGGGTTGGAGAAATCCGATCGTCTGCAAACGAAGTGCGAGACGTTTCGAGGGATCAGTGCATTGCGCAGGTTGAGCTTCGATTCGAGCACCTTGCCGATGGTTTCGTACGAGTCACCGGCGGCGACCATGTCGTTATACAGCGCGACAGCCTGCGGATTGCCCTGCATCGCGCGTGTCAACACCTTGATGCCGGGCCGGATCTTCCCGATGATCGGCGGCCTGATGCTGCGCTCTTCAACGAGACTGCGGGGTATGGTGTCGAACATCTGGACGACAGCGTTCATGATGGTTTCCTTGCGAGAAAAAAGATGGCGTTCATCCGTAGCGTTTTGGCTTGAGATTCGACCTCATGCGCCGCAGCGCTGCCTCGACGTTCGCTGACATGGTGGATAAAGACGGAGCGCTCGGCGTCGCTGAACATCGCAACCGTCGCGGCCTCACAGCGGGAGCGCCACGCTTCTGACGTGGTGTCGGAAGCTCCTCGCTCGTCGTCCAGTTGATGCTTGATGGCCTCGGCGATGCGTTGATCGAGGCGGTCGGGTAACAACATAAACACCTCCAGTTGAGAAAGCCCATCGGAACCGATGGACGAAAAAAAAGCCCGCTCCGGGGAGGAGCGAGCTTCGTGAAATCAGCATAGGTGAGACCTACGCGCCACGTCCCTTCTGGGGACGTGGCGAGCAGGGAGCGCCCGGAAGCCGGAGCGCTCTGTCAGAGGACGTAAAGTCGTCCTCGCGCGGCATGGTCACGCCGCGCAACAGCCCTTTTCGGAAAATACATTCCGCCGCAGGAATCACGGATCAGCCAACTTCGATCGTTCTACCCAGATCAGGCTCTGGAGAGAGAACACCCGAAAACCCGGGTTCGAACGATGTACCGGCGCAAATGAATGCAGGCCAGGGTACGAGTATCACAGCTGAAATAGGGGAGTCAGTAGCTGGCAGACTCAGCACAAGGAGATTTCCACACCGGGAGCTATCCGGTCGGAGCATGCTCAGGAGCACGACTTGGAGAAAGTAGATGGACTCCGGGCTTGGAGTCGAGGTCGATGCGTCAGAGACGCGGGGTATGGATTGAAGTTTCAGGGCAAATTGCCCTCGCGTGCGCGCTAAAGCTCACAAATTTCATATAGCTTTTCGCGAGCTTGACAACACCTGATTCGATGAGAATGTGTGTGAGAGAACACATACTTCCGAGAACAGTTATGTCTGGCTTCGACACGGAAAAGCCCGAAGGGGCTGATCCAGAACGACTCATTCCCCCCGCGCCCTCAGATCACGGCTCGACAGGGCTTCGTCCCATCAAGCGCCTCACGAGCGATGATCGACTCGCCCGCATCAATCCCGAGACGCTGGCCAAAACCGAGTTGCACTATTACTCGGCATTCGCGCGGGAATTTGTCAGGTCGGACTACAACTTCTGCGCCGCAAAAATGACGATCGCGCGCGGCGGCAAGCTTGTCGCGCTTGAAGCCGAGTTCCGCACCGCCGAAGCTTTCTTCCGCAAGGCCCTGGGCTGGGCGAACCGCATGCACGGCAGAAACGTCCGCCTGGACCCGGAAACCGTGACACTTGAAATCAAGCATCCGATGTCGGGTCGCCTCGTGCGTCTGCTGACGATCTACGACCACCTCTTCCTTAAGACAATGGAAGCGCTCGTAGCGCGCACTTTGATGATGCATGAGAGAAAAGCTGCGCTCGATAGCGCGGAAGCACGGATCAAGCAGATTCCCTTCCTATGCATCCCGGATAACGATCGCTACGCGCCCGAAGGCGTTCTCCTGCCCGACGCAACTGAGGCCCATTAAGCGGACCGCCGCGTCGGCTTGACATTGCATGGCGCGTGTCAGGCTGTATCCAGACAACGAGAAGAGGTTCTTTAATGGACATTCGAGAAATCCAGCGTCTGCATGCGCAGTTCGCGCCCGACTCGATGGTGATCGACCTTCCCCGGCAGATCGCCGCGCTGCCCGCACCGGGCGACTATTCGGAAGGAGCGCGCCAATCTCCGCTTGCACGAATCGGGCAAGCGCCAGAGCACTTCGCGCGCGCGAAATGGGCAAAGGCGGGTCCGCTTGCTCGCGGCGCAGCCATCGCTGTGGCTGCGGCCGCAGTTCTCGGCATGGCAGGTATGGGCGCGGCATCGCTCTATACCAGTTACCGCGCCAACCACCACGATCCCGTCGTTGTGGCTCAACCTGAAAAACAGACAGCGTCGAAGACGCCCGCCGCCGAGGCGAAGCCAGCGCCCGCTTTTGCTGATATCGACGCGACGCCCGCGCATCCCGTTAGTGCAGCGCCGACGCTGAGCGCAAGCGATTTCGCGTCGGCAGGTTCGCTGGGTCTCACGGCGGATCAGTTCAGGAATTCGTTGAAGACAACGCCTCGCGACGACGGTCCTTCCGCCGCACCAGCGATGACCACCGAAGCGCAACGGGCCGCGGCGTCCCCGATCCATCGGGAATCGACCCGGCGCGACTTGCCCGCTTCCGCTGCTTCAACAAGCGCCACTTCGCAGTCGCAACAGGCAACTGCAACAGTCGCGGTCCCGGCGCCGGCGGCTCCCGCGCCTGAGCGCGCAAAGGCCGAGACGAAACAGACGCCGCCGGCCGCCGTAGCGCCGCCGGCTCCAGCGATCGCAACGCAACCCGCTGTAACTGATAAGCCAACGCACCCGGTACACCGGCATATCTCACGTCCGCGCCCCGAGGCTGCTGACACGGAAACGACCACCGCACCAAAGCCCGCAGCCGCGAACCGCGCAGGCTCCGCTGAAGTGCAAATGTTCTAGGACGCCCTTGACATGAAAACGGAACTCAACATCACCCTTATCTCTCCCGGCTGCACGATCACGGGCGACATGATTGTTGATCACGGCGTCAGCTGTTTCGGTCTGCTCGATGGCGGCATCGTCTCGACGCAAGGTCTCCTGCACGTGGGCAGCGGTGGCCTCGTCAAGGGTACGGCGCAGGGGGAGCACGTCCGTATCGATGGCCGCGTCGACGGCAACGTTCATGCACGCGGCTCGCTGGAGATCAACGGTCAGGTGACAGGCGACATCCTGTACTGTGGCACGATCCGGCTCGGGCCGAATGCCGCGCTCAACGGCGCGCTCAAGCGCGTGCCGCGCATGCTGACTATCGAGGCAGAGCCCATCAGCGCGGGAGGCGACCATATGCCGGAAGTTTCGACGCCTGCCCAGGGTCAGCAGGTTGAGACACCATCGGCGACGGAACGACCGGATTCGAACGTGACCGAGTTCGCACGCGTCAAGGCCTGATCTCGACCGTCAAATCCATGGCCTCCGGACCTGCCTTTCCCGCGCGAGACTGGGAATCCGCCGCACAGGAAGCGGCGTTCGAAGGCCTTTGCTTTTGCATGGTTAGCGATGGTCGCTTCGTTAACCGTGATGCAATGCCCGACGGCACGCCCCACCGCAACCGCTTCTCGCTCCCACGGACATTCTTCGCCAGACACGGAGCACGGGAGCGCGCAGAACTGATGAACCATCCCGACATTAAACCCGAACCGAGCGCGACGCAGTTGACTGAAGCTGCCGACCGGATCGCCCTTCACATCGTTGACCAAAGATAACCATGAACATCCTTCGCAAGACCCTTTTCGCGACCACGGTCGCCGGCGCACTGATTGCCGGCGCGCATGCTGCGACGACCATCGAGGTGCTGGACGTCTCGTGGTACAAGGACGGAAAGTTGATCGACGGCGCCCGCCATACCCTGAGCGGTGACGGCATGCCACCCCAACCCGCTTTCAAACAACGCGGCCAACAGGTCGGATATCTGCAATGCACCCGGACGGCGAATCAGATCGACCGTCGCGTCAAGACTGCATTCGTCGGCCGGTCGCTGGCAGTCACACCTGTAACGCTCGACGGCGACAAGGCGCATCTCATGATCTCCGCGATGGACACCGTGCTCACAGGCAAGCACGAGATCGGTACGGCCGACTGCGTCTCGGAGGTTCTCGATGTCAGCGGATACTCTCAATCGGACATTGCGGTCGACGTCGCCGACGGCAAGACCGTCGACGTTCCGTTGAGCGACCCGCATTACCAGCTTAAAGTCAGCCTGCATCACGAGATGCTCTAATTTCCGGAACGCCTGTCCTCCAATAGATCGCAGTAGGGTTTATACTTAACCCGTCTCCTCTGTGTCTCCTCCGACATGGATTCAGCCCGCCGAGTGCGGGCTTTTTCTTTTTGCGGCTCGCCAAATGAAAAAGGGAGCCAACCGATCGGTGACTCCCTTTCTTTGGGCCGGCTCAACGCGACCGCTATGCGGCCTGCTGAAGCGCCTCAACCTGCGCTTCCGTTACAAACCGCGACGCGAAATTCTTCGACGTGCCGGAAATCATCAGCGTCTCTCGCGCGCGCGTCATGGCCACATAGAACAGGCGACGCTCCTCCGGCTCCGTTGACTTTGCATCAGGCACGACGCTCTCCTCTGATCGCGCAATCCACACGTGATCCCATTCGAGGCCTTTCGAGCTGTGCATGGTTGTCAGGATGAGCGCGCCGGGCGTCGGCTCATTGTTGTTCTGTCGAAGGAACAGCAGCCGGTCTGCAAGCGTGCCCGTGAGCCGCGTCAGGACGTCGTAGGTCGCCTGAATCGTGCGAATCGCACTTTCCTTCCTGGCATACTTCAGCATCCACTCGTTCACGCCTTCCAGCACCAACGAGTAAAACTTGCGGTCGCACAGTCCGCGCCACTCGGCAAGACGTTTCATGAATTCGCGGTAATTGGTCGCTACTTCTTCCGGCAAGCCAAGCTCAACCAGTTCCGCGCGCGGCTTCTGGATCAGTTCGGCTCCCATGCTTGCATGCAACGAGCGCAGCTGCTCGGCACTCAAGCCCATGTGGGCCAGCACGGCGTCCAGGCCGGTTTCCTTCACGCGCTCGACGATCTCAAGCAGATTGCACATCAGCGCGCCCTCAGGGCGGCTCAGGACGGACGCGCCCGACGCGCGGTAGTACTTCACGCCGTGCGACCGACAGACGGCTTCCAGCGGGTCGAGGATACGGTTGGTGCGCGCAAGGATCGCGCAGCTTTTGCCCTTGGCGAGCAACGGCGCGAGCGCCTCAACGGCTGACGTCGCCTCCACATACTCATCCGCATGCCTCGACGCGAGCACGCTGCCACCGGGCCCCTTCTCCGCGCGCAGCACTTTCGAGATCCGGTCGACATTGTTGCGGATGACACGGTCTGCGGCGGCCAGAATCTCGGAGCGGCACCTATAGTTGCTCCCGAGGACGACAGGTTTCGCGTCGAACTCCTTGATGAACGATTCCATGCCCCGGTAGCCAAGCGCCTCGCGGAACGCGTAGATACTCTGGTCGTCGTCGCCAACGACCGTGACGATCGACCCCGCTTTCGCATGAAGCTCAATCCAGCGGTATTGCAGCGGATCGGTGTCCTGGAACTCGTCGACGAGCAGGTAGGTGAAGGGGTAAGGCAGTATGGTGCCGTTTTGCATGCCCTCGACCGCGAGCCGGAGCATGTCCTGAAAATCGATCTTGCCGTTTCGCGCGAGCGCTTCCTGATAGGCGTGATAAAGCTGCCCGTCTGCACTTTTCGAGTCGCACTGGCCGAAATTGGTTTTGATCTTTTCGATCGTTGGGATGACGTCCTCTGCCTTCCCGTCGAAACCAAGATCCTGCATCACCCGAATCAGCAAACCGAGCCGGTCGCCATCGCTCGCGATATCGAGCGGACGCGCACCGGGCCGTTGAAGCTGCTTGTAGGCGAGGGAGTGGAACGTGCCCGCGATCAGGCGCTTTTTCACGCCCTTTCCAGCGACCGCGAGAATCCGCTCGCGAAGTTCGATGGCCGCGTCCTTGGAAAAGGTCACCGCCCCGACCATTGAAGCGTTCTCCTGCAGCAGGAGCGCGCCTTTGGTGGCGATTGTCTTTGTCTTGCCCGCGCCGGGGCACGCAATCGCCACACAGTTTTGGCGCAACTGGGCGACTTCCCGCTGCTGGGGGTTCAATTCGTCCAGCATGCCGCCCTCCTTAAAGGCCGCGAACCGTCGTCATCAGGCGCAGGTGCGTCATGTAACCGCGCACGCCCAGCGGATTGACCTTCTTCAGGAAGCGCACCGTTTCGTCGTCCACATCCGACTGGTCCCGAATGCCGTTCCAGACCATGAAGTCGAAGTGATCCATCGCGCGGTCAAACTTCGTGATGGCCGTCAGCACGCGCATCGAAAAGCGCGAATACACCTCCACCTGCATATCGAGCGCGGGCATCGGGATCGACGGCTCGAAAACAAACTCGCCAGCCTGGCGAAGCTCGGCCTCTTTCTGCTGACGGTAGCCTTCCGTGACGCGCGTCACTTCCTCGACGTGCGCCTCGATAGCGTCGATCTGCTTGTCGAAAAACTTGTTCACGGACTTTTTGTCTTCCACGCCGAACGTCGAATCGCCAAAGCGCTGCATGTTGACGCTCATGCGATTCAGGTACGGCCACCATTGTTCAAACAACGGCTTCAGACGCGTGTGATTCAGACGGACGTGGGCCGGCACCACCGCGGCGCCGGAGAGTTGACGCTCCATCAACTGGCGGCCGATCTCACGCCGGCGCTTGATGATGGCAATGCGATCGCTCGCTGGCAGATCACGAAACAGCTTGCGCGTCTTCGCAACCTCCGCGAGCTTGAGGTTCGCCTCATCGCTGGAAATCACGCCTTCCTTGTGCAGGCGGTCGGCGTCCGCTTCCATCTGGTTGAGTTCCAGCTCGACGTCGGCTTGGCCTTCGACATCCGCGCTTGCATGCGCGTCGGGCGGAACTGCGGAATTCACAGCCAGCGTTTTTTCCAGATCGGTTTCTGCCACAGCGCTCATTTGTGCCTCTCCATTTCGTTGGTTAATCGGGCACACGAGAGACGTGTCCCAACAATGTCATTGTTGCGACGGCGAGAATGCAGGAGCGCCCGAAACAGGCACTATTTCGAGTTTCTTTTAGCGATTGGGATACGATCCCATCTCGCCACATGCCGCTCGCCTGAAGGTGCGTCGGCACCCGTCTCGCGACAGGTGCGGATGGAGGAATCGGGGGAGATTTGGTAGAGAAAACGGCGGGGCGCGGCGTCCGCGTTAAAACGCGTTAAGGCCACTTCTGCGGAAAGCCCCGGAAATTTATATGTCTTTCCGGGGATCAGATTACAACATCCCTTCTATCTGGATGACTGGAATGACTCTGCAGCCTTCCAGAGCAGTGCGCCAAGGAGCGCAGCAACCGCGAGCCAATAACCGGCCAGCACGGGAACCGGCGCGACGAGAACGCCGAACAGCGTACCTGTTACAAGTAGCAGGCCATGACCGGCCAGGTGGAAAGACAGCGGGCTGACGAAACCGGCGGCGGAAGCCTTGATCTTTCGTCGCGCCGCTCCGTCGATAAACATGCCGAACGCGAACAGCAGTGTACCGACGATCCACATCTTCATGACCATCGCGCGGAACATCATCCGGTAGGCCAACAACCAGAAATTTTCCGTCCACGTGTGGGCGAAGCTGGAAAATCCGCCGTCGTTCAGGGCACCGACATTGCCAGACGCGGTGAGCGTGCGGTGCACGATGCCGTTGTCGACGAACGAACGCCGGAACAGGTCGTTCGCGGACCGGATGGCTGCGTCAGCCCTCTCCTGTCCGACCGATGCGACAAGCGACTCAGTTTCTGCGTCGGGAATCTCGAAGAGTGTGCGGTCAGGGATCGCCGGCATCACGGCGATCGCGAGCACCGGGACCAGCAGGAACCAGACCTTGAGGTGCGAACCGAAACGGCTAGCCATGGTGCAGAAGCTTCACGATGAGTAAAACGGGGATTGCGGCCGTAGCCAGCAGGCCACCCCAGAAAAGCTGCGGGCGATGCAGACTGATCGAAGCAAGCGCGTAGCAGCGCGCGCCCGCGCCCCACGTGAACTGCTCGGGCGGCGTGGCGCCGGGCTCGTCGAAGGCGCTGGCGGTATCAAGCGCACGCCGCGCCATGTCGACATCAACCCGCGACAACTTCGCTATGATCGTAGCGGTGAGCGACATCGTATTCCTCAAAGTATCGACGGAACGCTTCGCCTTGCAGCACGCGTGACGCCAGTTGGAATGCTGCGGTGCGCTCCGTGATGTGTTCCGGGCACCGCTCATCAACCATCTCAAATTCGCAGTTCGGATGCCGCTCCTCAAAGCCGGGGATCGACTCCAGCATCGGACACCAGACGATCAGCTTTTCGCCGCGACGCGCGACGTAGCGGCGCGCGTAGAGCGACTTGGCGGGTTCGAACAGTCCCTGCATGAATGCGACGTGCTGATCACCCGTGCGCTTCGCCCTCTTGAAGCTGCTCAATGCCGATTCGATCATTTCGGCTGCTAGCGGCCCCTTGTCTCCGAGGAAGCGCTCACCGACAAAGTCGGCTACCCGCGAACACGCGAGCTCGAGATCGGGCGCGACGTTGAACACAGGAATCAGCTTGTGCGACAGCTTATGGTCGCGAATGACGTTTTTGAATACAGCGGACATTTGTTTATTTCAGCCTTCGATGATTGGAATTCGGCCCTGATACACGGCACCGCCAGAGATACGCATGAAATATTGCAAATTCGGCAACTTGAGAATAATTGGCATCGGGATCAATGGCACTTTCTCCAGTTGCAGGGTGCGCGACTGTGACCCGCTGAACTCCATCGCATGCGCCTCGGTCGAGGTGTTCGTGCTGTTCGAGATGTTGACCACCCGAATCGCTGTCTCCCCCACCTTGTCCGAAAACCACTTGGCGGTATCGCTATCTTCCAATCTTAAAATTATCTGGTTGTTCAGATTCCCCAAAACCTGCAGCATTTTCGCCGCGTTTCCGAGTTTTGCTTCGAGGTCAGCCCGAGCCTGAAATGCGACGAACGCCTTGAAGCCCGCACCGCGACCCTTGTTCAGAATCTGGATCACCTGTTCGTTGATCGCCTCCGCAATCTCGTCGATGATCAGAACGACGTCAGGCTTCTCGGCATAGAAGTTGTAGATCGAACCGCAGACGGCCGCCACATCCGATAGTGCCATTGACGCGATCGCTTTCTGAACGATGTTATTCGACAGCGAGTCAAGGCCCATGTAGAGGACGGCCTTCTGCTTGATGATCTTGTCGATGTCCCAGATCTCTCGGTCGTCGTCAAAGTCATCGGCCTTGGGGGCCAGCATCAGGCCGGTTTCGCCAGTTGCGAGCATCTGCAGCAGCGGCAGTGCGGATGCGATGATCCGCATGTAGTGCTCGCGGTCATGCGTATGGGTTGCGATCAGACCGTCGATAGTTTCATGCCCGCGATCGTTGGCCGCAAACTGATCGTTGTACAGTTTTGCCATCCCGTCGACCAGCGACACGTCGTTCTTGCGTACCGAGTCTTTGACCGTCTGCGCGACCGTCAACTCTTCCCAGTTCGACAGCCCGTTTTCAACGAAGAAGCGACGCAGGCAGCGGTCCAGCAGCGTGCCGATGCCCGACTGCGCATACTTGAGGATCGAGCGCAGATTCGGCTTGTCGCCAACGTACAGCTCCCCTTTGACGGCGCGGTCGATAAAGAGGAACGCGAAGTCGCGAAATGGCCCCTCCTCCATCAGCTGCGCGATGCGCGACGGGATTTCCGATGGCTGCGACCAGTTTTCCAGCGGGTTGAGCCGGATCGACTCATGCGGCTTGGCCTGATTGAAGTACAGGAATTTTCGGCCGGCGCGCGCACATTCCTTTTCGACCCGGTTCTTCCAGTCATCGTCGTTCTTCGGATCAACAATGATCAACACGTCTTTCGGGTTATGAATGACCTGCGTCGAGATGACCTCATACGTGCGCGTCTTGCCTGAGCCCGTTGTGCCGCCCACGAGCGTATGCCCGCCCATTGCCTTGTAGTGGAACGGCACGCGGACCTTCTTCGGTTCCATGCCGTGAATCCACGATGCGCCTTGCGGCATCCGGTCGCGAACGCTGTCACGCGGCGCGAAGATGCGCTCGATACGCGCCTCGACTTTCCGCCCCGCCTCCGTCTTGTTCAACCACTTCGGCAAGGACGGGATATCGGTCACGGGCATGCGCAGGATGTCGTGAGCGATCTGCGTGTGCTTCTGCGTCCACTCGAAGCCGGTGCCGAGATACATTGAATCCTCGCGTGCGCGCATCTGGCGCTGCGTTTCGAGCAGTTTCGCGATGATGATCTTGCTCAGCCACTTCGTCGAAATGGCCATGCGGAAGCTCAGTGCGCGCCAGACCTGTATCCCCCGGATGACCAGCATGACGAAAGCCGCGAGGGCGAAAGCCCAGCCATACGGCATCCCGGACACGAGAATGCCGACGATCGCTACAGGCCATATAAGCAGCGGCCGGAATTCGTAGATCGGGCGGAAATGATTGATGTAGCTCATGCGGCGGGACGCTCCATGATTAGACGACCAGCTCGTTCGACGATGCAGATGTCGTTGCCCGATGCGCGCAGGAGGAGCGCGCGTTTGCGCAACTGTTCGACGAGCGTGTCGCTGGTCATCCCATATGCGCCGACCAGGCGCTTCTGCACCGTCAGGCCCTTATCTTCCCAACTAACTTTCGCTTTGCCCGAGGCGACGTCATCCGCGAGCGCGCGGAAGAACTCGCGCATCATGGCTGAGCCAGGACCGAGTATCTCGTTCAGTTCTTCGTCCGTCGGGCCGGTCCGCGGACCTTTCGGTGCCGTCGGTGATGTCTTCATCTGTGACGGGTCGATGGCAGCAGGGTTTGGCGCATCCATGGCCGTTGGTGAGCCTGCCGTCGCGGCGGCCGGCTGCGCCTCGCTCCGTTGGAGCGCGTCGAGCAGCGACTGCGAAAGCTGCGGTGCGCCCGGTGCTGCCGGAGATGTTGTAGCAACCGACCCGGATGGCGAGACGTCTGTGGAAGGCCCTGGCGCCGTGGCGGGCGCGGGCTCCGGAGATTGAGGAGTCGCGGCCTGCGGCGTCGCCTGAGAAGTCGCCGTAGCGGGACTGGCAGCTGCTGCGACGGGTGCTACCTGCTGAGGCTGCAGTTCGAGGGCGACGTGGACTGCCGACGGCACGTCAAATTTGACGGGCGCAAACAGCCCACGTTGCGCCTTGCGCTCAAAATCAACTGCCACGTCCATCGCCTGACGCACGACCTTGTGAACGAGCGCCTCGAAACCCTGCGGACTCCTGTCGGGATTGATCGCCCCAAACAGGTCTGACAGCACAGCGTTGTCGAGACCGGAAAGCAGCTCAGGCGCGATCACCGTCCGCGCAAACATCGCCGTGCGCATCCGCTCGCCCTTGAGCGGCACGGCGCGACGCTGGACGAAATATTCGCGGTCGCCGACCCACTCTCCAAACGCCCCGTGCGCGGCAGGATTCCACTGGGCATTGTCCGACGCGCGCACGAACTCGAAGTGCCTGCACGGTTCGTCGAGCAGCGAGCACACAGCGGCCAGAAAAACCGCGTAAATGTACTGCGGTTCAAGCCGGCGGCGCTTCTCCGAAGTCATGTCGGCAGCAAACTTCTGCCCACCCGCGAGCCGCATGGCGTAGAAAGTCGCTTCGATGGTTGCGCGGAACGCACCACCCGGCTCAGCATGCAACTCAGGCGTGAGCGGCATCGACGAAAACCAGGCGGCGCACCGGCGCAGGACGGACAGCCACTTCCTCTCGAATTCCGCCTCGGTGCTCTCGTTGGCACACTGCCGCACAAGCTCCAAACGCTTCTTGTGTGTCTCCAAAAGTTCGGGACCCGCGATCGGGCGATGGGCGGCGGTCATGGGATGAAACTCTTTGCCAGTTTGAGCGCACCCGTTCCGGTTGCTCCTGCACCGCTGCCGAACATCCCCGCCAGCTTCGGAATCTCGAAGGCCAGCAACAGGACGAACACTGCCAGGTCAAACGCGTAAGCGCCCGTCACCGTGGCGCCACTCGCAGGTGTAGCTTTGCTAACGGCATTCGCGATGTTGGCGCCTACCAGCTTCACGAGTACGGCAACCATGACGACATACATGCCCGAATGAATCATCCAGTCGAGCCATCTCATAAAGTAGTTGCGCGTGTAGCTGGAAAAACCCAACGAGATTGCGATCGGCCCGAGAACGATACCCACTGCCGCCTGAATCTGCCCCACCGCACTGAAATACGCGAAGACGATGGAAGCGATCAGGATCACGATAAACGCGAGGAGCAACCCAATCGCGTCGACCATCGTCCCTGTGATGTCCGTCAGGAGCTTGATGCTCAGAACGCGGTTCTTCAGGGCGTCGTACATGGTCCCGGCGAGTGTCGCAAGCTGCGTGGAAATGCTGTTATCGGCGCCGCCCGATATGTGCGACGCGAGTTGATCGAACCACGTCCAGAATCCCGTCGCAGAAGTCGAATAACCGAGGTACAGCGCGACGAAGATGCCGAGCACCGCCACCTCCTCGAATAGGTTCACCCATGCCGCGACGGGATGATGCGTACCCGAGAAGCGAATGCCGACCAGCACGAGTGAGATGACGCCCAGGCCCCATGCGAACTTGTTTGCTTCCGTCATCACATTAGCACTGGCGTCGACAGCTGCCGGAATCAGGTTACCGATCAGCGACGTGATCTGATTGATCGCGTCCGTAGAGCCTTTCGTAAAATCGCCGTTCTGGCTCGTCAAAGGCTGTGCGGTAGTCGTCCCGGTGGTGCCCGTTGTATCTGCAAACGCTGTGGACGACACGAACGCTGGCAGAAGAGCGCAAAGCACGAAGACCAGCCTACGCGATACACGCATTAAGAACATGCTCATGCTCATTGGCCGAGAACCTTGGACGTGCCGATCGTGGCGTTGTAGGTAGCGCGTTGTTGATCCAGTTGGGTCTGCAACGCCGCCTTCGCCGTGTTGCTTGCCTGATCGTCCGCCGTCTTCTGGGCCTGCACGACGCTATCAGCCTGTTGCTTCGTCGCCATCATCTGCAGCATGTCGCTGTTCTGGCTTGCGACGATATCCAGCATGTGTGTCGTGAGTTGAGCCGTCGCTTCAGCCGTCGGCGACATGTTCAGCTGGTCCTGGATCTCCTGACGGCGCTTGGCGAGCACGCTCACGTGCGAAATGACGTCATTGCCCTGCTGGAAAAGCTGCTTTGCCGTCTGGTCGTTGTTGCTGATGAGGGTCGCCTGATCATTGAACCACTGCGTCGTGGACTTGCCCGACTGCGTAATCAGGGCCTGCACTTTGGTCGCGTACTGTGCGTTCGATTGCAGGCCACCATACAGCGCCTTCATCGTGTCCGTGTACTTGTTCAGCGTGTCGATATCGCCGGAGATGGTGCTAGCCTGCGCCGCCATCGCGGCCGGATTCAGATTGGCCGCCTGTTTAAGCTGGTTCAGCATCATCTGATACTGGTACGTGAGGTTCGTATCCTGATAGACCTCTCCTTTGACCGCGCCCATTGCCGTCAGCGTGTTCTGAATGAAATTGGTCGGATCGAAGACGGGTAACGTCGCATCGCTTTGCTGGACGAAGCCGAAAGTCACCGTAGCAACTGCCACGACGGTTCTTAGCAATTTTTTCATGGTGAGAAGTTCCAGGAGTAGGAGTTAGCGGATCGACGGGCTACGCGTTCGCAGTCACGTCGCGCACGTATGCGTCCTGCCAGTTGTCGACGCCCGACTTGATATGCTTGTCGAGCAGCGCCTGCGCACGGCCGTCTGAGCGGAGGTACGCCAGCGCCTCTTTCGTGAAGGCGGCCTGCAACATGCGGGTCTGCGTGGATGTCACCCACAGGTAGTCACGGTTCGGTACCGCCTCGGCGATCATCTTGATCTGGTGCTGGGTCAGGCCAAAGATGTCGCGATACAGCGCCTGGTTGTTGATCGCGTCGCTGTTGGGCAGATAGATGATGTTCGGTATGTTCTCTTTGAGAATTTCGAAGTCCGGTACGCGCGCAAGCTGCCCGAGCGACTGCGTTGCCATCAGCAGGGCCGCGTTCAGCTTCCGGATCGTCACAGCCCAGATTTCCAGGCGCGCATAGAACTTCGGGTAAGTAAAGAAGAACCCGGCCTCCTCGATCTCGATCACGGTATAGCGCTTGCCATCCAGAATCTGCGCGATCCGGTAGAAGGCATAGTCCATGAATAGCGCGGCGGCAACCGGGAAATTCTGGAACAGGTCGCCCATTTCGATCGACAGGTCATCGGAGAGGGAGAAGCCGTCCTCGACGTGATCGAAGAAGTGACCGTTCTTTTGCCCCTCTGTCCATAGGACCAGACGTTCGCGAAGTTCCTGGGGCAGCAGATTCGTCAGCCTGGACAGCCGCCACATCTCTGGCGGAAAGCCGCGTGCGAGCGTGCGGATGCGGTCGTAGATCGTGGCTTCATCCTCCGGCGCGCAGGTGTAGTCATCGCCTTCAATAACAAGCGTCACCCACTCGGCCACGTACGACCAGTGCTTGCTGTCGCCGATAAGCGAGAGCGGGTTAACCGAGGTCGCGGCCTCGAACCGGCCTGTCGCGTCGATGAAACGGCCGCCGCCGAGCAGCGTCGGAATGCGCGTCGAGCGGTCCTTGTCGAAACGGATACGGCGGGCGTCGTGTCGCCCCGTCTGCGACATCAGGAAATTGAGAATCACGGACTTGCCCGCGCCGATCGGTCCCACAACGAGCGTGTGCGCCTTGCCGCCCGGATGGTGCAGATCGACGTTTTGAAGCGTCTTGTGCCGCGTCGGCAAACAGGTGAGCGGGCCGATGCGCTTGCCCGACTGCTGGCTCAACCACTCATTGACAGTCGAGCCCTCGCCTACGCTGCAGATGGGCGCGATATCCGAGACTGCCGGCGTCTCGACAAACTGCAGGCGCTTCTGCTGATCCCAGCGTCCAGGCAACGTCGACGCCCACGCGGCGAACAGGTTGTCCTTTTCCGGAAGCACACCGAATCCGGCGTTACCGATGACCCCGACGACCTGTCTGGTTGCGTCCTCGCATTCTTTCTCCGTGCTGCCATACACGATCACTGAGATATTCGCGAAGCCGTACTGTTGACCCTCGGCATCGAGTTTCGCGAGGGCATCGCTGGCTTCCTTCGCCAGCATCTCGCGACCCTCATCGTTTTTCTGCTCTTCCTTCGTTGCCCATTGCTTGATGATGGCAACGGGATTGAACGCTGCGACCTTGTAGAAGCCGCGAATCTTCTTGATGTAGCTGCTCGCGCGCGAGGTGTCGAGGAACCGGAACATGACGCATACATCCAGTTCCGCGTCGACCTGCGACAGCACATCAAGCGCGGCTTCCCTGAAACCGTTCCACTCCTTGACACCTAGAATGCGCGCGTACACCTTTCCATGCGCCGACTCGAACATGAGTTGTTCGGAACCGATCGTCACGATCGTTTCGGTCAGATGCGTGTCGAGCATCGTGACGGGATACCGGATGCGGCGCTTCGGCGTGCTCGGATTCGCGCGCTGATGGAGGAACGAGAGCGCATTCTGCAACTGCAGGCGCTTCATCTTCAGGCGCGTCACACCGCCCACGAAGCTGTCGATGACCGCCTCGAACCGCTTGATCTCGTTCTGCAGTTTGGTCAGATCAAACACGAACGCGCTACGCGCGAGAATAAGATCCTTCCCCGCCTCGAACATCGCCGCGAACACGTTTTTGCCACCGACCGACATGTGATAGCCGATCTTGTCGAAGATTCGCGACAGCCCCGTTTCCGGCGTGAACGCCAGCGCCATTGAATGCGAATTGCGAAAGAACTTGCCGCTGCCGATATTGGCCTGATTGATGGCGTCCACCTGCGCGTCCGCTTCCGATGCGAAGTCGCCGTCGATCCCGCCTTTCACGCGGCGATGCGATACCCGCCACCATGCCGTAACGCGATGATCGAAGTTCTTGCATGCGTGGTCGAGGTTGTCCCGCGCGGCGGTGATGTCCGCAGGATTGGGCGTGTCGGCGTCGATCCCCTCAAACTCGAATAGGGTGACCAGCGATCCGTCCTTGTCGAGCACGAGTTCGGGCGTGACGAGCGTCATCCATGGGGCGATTTCCTGAACCGCGCGCTTGGTGAACGACATTTTCAGCATGGAAGATCCTGATCGAAGCCATATGGGCGCTTGAACCGTGCACTGAATTTCCCGTGAGGCTCGGGCTCATACACGTCGGGATAGCGGTTATAGACGAGCATCACAAGGCGCCACCACGGATCTTTCGAGCTACGCCAGCGCAGATAGAAATGCGCGAGGACACCCAGCACGAGGAAGGACGGTGTCCAGCTCGTATAGGTGAGCAACGCGGTAATCGTGCCGTTCAGGATCGCGAGCATGCGGTCCGCGCCGCCCATCTGGCGGGGCAGCGAGAGTCCGCGGCTGACCTTGTGTTGGCGCATATCAGCAGGCGACGGCCATGTGGAAGTGATCGCGCATGATCGGCACAGCAACGGATGCGATACCTAGACCGATCAGCACCACAGAGAACGTCTTTGCGATGTTGCTTTCCGAGTTCGCGACGGCGACGCCGCCCAGCGTGATCAGCACGATACCGATGCCGTACAGGTACGGGCCGCTGATGAGGTTGCTGATCGTGCAGATGATGTCGGTCAGACCGGTCAGCGACGAGTAGTCGCCCGCTGCCATCGCCGCTGCCGATGCCACGCTCAGCAGCGCGCCGACAATCATCGGCTTGCCCGGTCGCAGCTTCTTCGCCACCGCGGCAGCCGTACTGAAAAACCTTCCTTGCTTCATTTTTGATGCTCCCGTTAAAAAACCCGTCGTAGGTCGTAGTCGTTGTTGCGAAAGCCCCGGATTTCGAGGATTTCGGATATGTGGCGCATTTCCCCCGTTCGTTTGAAATGCACCACGTAGTTGAAGCAGTCGGCGATGTTCTTGCGCATATCGCCCAGTTCCCACCGCGATCCAGAAGGGATGCCGAGCATGGCGAGACTTTCGAGACGGCTGAGCGCCGTGCGCGCGTTGTTCGCGTGGAGGGAAGCAAGGCCACCGTCGTGGCCCGTGTTGAGCGCCTGCAGCAGGTCATAGCCCTCGCCGCCGCGTACTTCGCCGACGATGATCCGGTCAGGACGGAAGCGCAGGCACAGCGCGACGAGAAGCTGCGTCGTGACGTTTGTATCCGCGTTTGACAGCAGGCGCACGCGGTTCGGCACCTGCACCTTCAACTCCATCGTGTCTTCGATGGTGATCACGCGCTGGTCCTGCGGGATCACACCAACGAGCGCGTTGAGGAATGTCGTTTTACCCGCCGACGTGCCGCCGGCGACGAGGACATTTTTGCGTGACTGGATGAGCGCCTTGAGCGCGCGGGCGAGCGCTTCGTTTTCGATGCCCTCTTCAAAGTGGATAGCCTCTGCTTCGAGCGGGCGCGCGTTCGACCTCGCGAATGCGCCCACATGCACATAGTCGTCGAGGTCCATCTTCGACTCGCGGTGCTTCCGGATACTGAGCGCGTGACCGTCGATCGCGGTCGGATTCATCACCGCAGCGATACGCAGGTTCTTGTGACCGGCGTTGATGATGCCCTTGTCACTGCCCGCCCGCGCGGACTTGTCGACGGACGATGCCAGCGAGTGAATCGCCCCTTCCAGATGCTCTGGCCTCAGATCGATGTTCACACGCGACATGACGCCGCGATGTTCGATCCACACATTGCGATAGTCGTTGACCATGATTTCCGCAATGTCCGGTGCGTCAAAGTATTCCTTCAACGGCGCGAGCGCCTGGAAAAACATATCGACGGCACCCGCTTTGAGCGGCTGCAGCTTCAATACCGGGTTGTCGACAAGCTCGGACATGCGATGCTCTGATGGCGGTCTAACATGCGACTATTGTTCTGTCTGGCTTGCGCAGGCGGGCATCAAAAGGCTGGTGAAATTACGCGGCTTTCTCGCTTCGACCCCACCCCTGAATCCGTGAGCCTGTTGCCGACGACGAGAGAGGGCGCCAGCGAAATGTCTGGCCTCGACGGACTTCTTATTACGCGTTAAAGCCACTCCCGCAGAAAGACCCACGAAATCGTGTAGCTTTCCGACCCACAGCCTAGGAAACACCCGAAAACCGCTAAACCAATGGACGAAAAAAAACCCGGCACATGGCCGGGCTTTGTCAGAGAGAAACGCTTTCGTCGGAAAACCGGGTTCAGCAGATGACTTCAACGGTTTCGCCGCAAGGCGCACGGCGTGCGCGCGTAAGCGGTGTCGTCGAGGCCCACAGCACAGGGTAATGCGGCACGGAGGCCGGAAACTTCCCGTCCATGTCCGTCAGGTAGACCAGAAACGCGGGATTCAGACCGTCAGCTATGACGCGGTTGAAAGGATCGGTGAATGCTGTCCCTCCCCCGCCCCGCACAGGTTTGATTTCGGGCGAGTCGCCTCGCTCGAAGATCTGCACCTGCGTCACGCGTACATCGCAGTCCATCACGATCAACCTTGCTGGCCTGAGCGTATGGAACACCGAAAGGATCTCGGCATCGAACTGCGCCTGCGTTTCGTCAAAAACCGAACCGCTGGAGTCGCGCACGAACACCGCATCACCCACCGCCGGCGTGTGCAGGGAGGGCAGATAGAACCCCAGATGCAGGTATCGGCGATTCGGCTGGGCGAAGCTGTAGTCCGTCGGCGATGACTGTTGCGCGAAACGGTGAAGCACCGCGCGCCAGTCGACAACGGGCCGTACGGCCTCGCCGGCCATCGCCTGCAGGTCGCCCGGCAGCTTGCCGCGCATCTGCGCCGCTTTTGCGGCCTGCACGACAGCAACCTTCCACTCAGCTTCCTTCACAGGCTTATCAGTCCCCGAGTACTGGCGGACCTCACCACACGATGGGCCAGCTGACGGCTCTGGATCACCCTGTCCTCCACCTGTCTGCGACTGTGGATTCGGAGCCCCACCTTTGCCGCCGCCATTCCCGTCTGGCCCGGACGACTGGCCCTGCGGTTTGGGTTGCTGCTGCTGGGGCTGCTGATCGGGTTTAGGCTGCTGATCAGGTTTGGGCTGTTTCTGCTTTGCCTCCTGCGTCAGAGCGCCATAAATCTCTTCAGCCGACTTTCCGGCAAAGCGTGCGTCGTTCAGCGCCCCCCTCGGCAACACAAAATCCGACGAAGTGAGAATCGGAGTGATGGCGTATTGGCTTGATTCGCTCCACCGACCGGCCTCTCGCGCGCCCTGACGCCAGCAATGACCGTTGGCCACCTGCATGACCTTCAGCGCCAGCACGCCCCGAAGTTCAAGGTCGCTCAACTTATCGACGTATTCGGGGTTATAGCCCAACGACTCCCCGTCTACCCAGCATTCCTTCGTTGAACGGTCCTCAACCATCTTCAGACGCAATGCGAGCGACCCGAAAAACGGTTGGGACAGAACGAGCTCAGTTCGCTGTTTGGCAATGCGCGGATGGACCGCGCCATTGCCAGCTACCGTCACGGTGCGATCCATAAGCGCCCCCTTAAGCAACGAGGCGCAACTGCGCGCACTGGTCCACGGGCTCGATCTCCGTTTCCGGCGTCATGCCCATGAACGCAGCCATCAGCCCCTCGATCTCCTGTGCCTTGCTGGCCACCTGGGAACGCAGGACATTCGACTCCTTCAGATCCGCACCCGTGTGAACGGCGAGATGCGTCTTCGCCTGATCAAGGATGTGCGTGAGCTTCGGATCGTTGGAGAAGTTGAGCTTCGGCAGCAACGCGCACAGGTCGCGCACGTTATTGGCCACGTCCAGACGCACGTTGCCCGTCGCATACAGCCGCGACGCCATCTGCGAAACGGCCGAATACATCCGTTCGACGAGATCCTCGTTCGCGGTCGCGATCGATGCCAGCACGTGCTCATCGAGTTCGCTTTTCAGCGTCGTCAGCACGTCTGCAGGCAGGTCTACGCCGAACTGGCTGGCGTCAGGAAACGGCAGAACGGCCATCTTCACGCCGAACTTGGAGGACAGTTCCGCGAGGGTCGGATAGTCCGCCTCGTTGAACAGGCCGTTCAGTTCCGCGCGGGCGCGCTCCTTCAGGTCCAGGTAGTCGGTCAGAAACACGGACACCGCCAGATCGAACTCGTCTTTCATCGAGCGCATCCGGTCGGCGAATTCCATGTAGATCATCGTCGGCAGAAGCCGCACCCCAAGCTGGTCGTACTTCAACGAGTGATCGTAGAAGTATTTCCGGATGCGGCCGGCGAGCGTCACCACCTCCTGAAAACTGGGGGAGTTTTCGGGCAGCAGGCGTTTGTTGAATCTGCCGATGCCCTTTGCATGGTGCTTGTTCTCGACCTCTTCGGTGGCCTTGCCGTCGAATCGACGGGCAACCCACGTGGAGATCGTGACCGAGCAGAGCATGACTTTCGACTGGATGTTGGTGTTCATGAGAAAACTCCGTATAGAAAATGAATGGATGAGGCGAAAAAAATGGCCCTGCGTGTCCTCGCGGACACGGCAGAGCCATGAGTGATGAAGCTGAGAAAAAAGTGGAATGGAACGGCGGATCAGTCGCCCTTGATGATTGCGCCGATCTCGCCGCCCTGCGCTCGGATAAAGGCGTAGGAGTTGGCTATTTCCGGCGTGCGCTCCAATGCGTCACGCACGAGTAGCGCCGCGAATTCGCGATGCCCCGCTTCGATCATGCGTTCCGTATAGGTCACGACACGATCGAAGTTCGCTTCCGTTGCGCGCGCAGCCAGAGCGGTTGCGATTGCGTAAAGCGTCGACGGCGTCTGAGGGATCATCGCCTTGTCGGGGGTAGCCAGAAGCGCATCGGGGTTCGGCAGTTCGCGGTAGATCTGCAGGAAGCTGACAAGCTCGGTTGCAGCGCCTTCGCCCACCGATCCCGCATGCGAGATGTGCTCCAGGTGTTTCGGCACCAGACCCATCGTCTTCGCGACGAAACCCCAGCTGCGGGGACTCGGCGTGTTTTCGATATCGCGTGACGTCTTCTGCACCGAGAGCAGGTCCGGACGGAATCGCAGGAACGCGATAAGTTCGGGCGGCACATTGTTTCGCACAGCCCACTTCGTCCAGCCGTCGATCGTCGCTTCCAGCTCGACCACCGTTGCGAAACGCGAGATGACAGGGTCAAGAATCCCCGTCACGCCTGCGTTGTCGGTCCGGCGGTTTGTCGCGGCAAGAAACGTCACGTGCGGCGGCAAGACGTGCTCGCCGATACGGCGGGCAAGCAGCAGTTGCATCTTGGCGGCCTGAACGGCGGGCGAGGCCTGCCCCAGATCGTCCAGAAACCAGATGAGCGGGCGTCTGGCCTTCATCGCGCGTTCGAGATCGCCGAACGGCAGGAACTTCGCGTTCAAGCCGTCGGGCGCCGGAAACGGCAGCCCTTTCGAGTCGGTCGGATCTTCAACAACGGGATGGCTGATGAGCAGTTCGTGATCGGTTGCGTGCGCGACCTGTTCGACGATATCGCTCTTGCCGATACCCGGTCGACCGGTAATCAGCACCGGCAGGCGCTTCGGGACATACAGCGTGAGCAGTTCGGTCAGTTGTGCGGGCGTAACTTTCATAATGGCTTTCCAGAAAAGAAAAAGCCCCGAAAGGACTACGCCCGTAGGGACGTGGTCCCTGAGGGGCGAGAAAAGGATGCCGATGAATCGGCGGGTCGATGCGTCAAAGACGCGGGTGAAGTCCTCAGTGTAGGGAGCGCGCGATTGGCGCAATGCCTGAATCGTCGCTTTTTCGTACTGTCTTATGTGGCATGTCGCGAGGTTCACTCTTCGGGCAGACGAAAAAAACCCGGCGCGAGGCCGGGTGTGTTCAAGGAAATGGTGATCAGACGTGATGGGCTACCGGCGACTGTGCGTAGACCGCCGGATGAATCCCGGCGGGCATGCGGGCCGCGTGCGTGCGCACGAGCAGCTCGCGAGCCTCACGCGTCCCTGCAGCGTCCCACTCAGACTGGAACGCCTCGCCGAACCCCGCCAGCGCAAAAATCGCCCGGCGACGGGCAGCAGCGCGCACGCCGAGCAGCTTCACCCCGAATACCTCGCGCACCGTTTGCTTGGAGACGCGATTGCGCTCATCAGGACAGTCCAGCAGGTCCAGCAGAAATCGCATATCGCCGCTGTCGATCGCTTCGGAGATTTCGTTACCGAACGCAAACGTCTCGCGACCATGCTCGAGTTGCGCAATCTGCATTCGCTGGTCGAAGTGACGTTGCGAGATGCGTTTTTCCGCACGCTCCTTGCGCAGCTGCGTGACGGCCGTATCGCGCCGGTGATCTGCCATCCTGCTGCGGTAGACCTCCGAGAACTTCGACACGGGTCTGCCAAGCGGCTGCGGGCTCGCGTAACGTTCGGGCAGGCTGTACGGCTCCAACAGCCCGTGACGCAACAGCAGGTCATCGACCTCGACATACGTCGGCCTGTTCGGCGCCAGTCGCATCACCATCGCGAGAAGTGCAGCGTTCTGCGACGTTATGCCTCCCTTTTCTCGCGACATGATGCTCGCGAGAACGCGCACCTTGTCAGTAGACATCGCACCGCGCAGTTCCGGTACGGACAGCAGCACCTGGCCCCACGCCATGTCGGTCGAAAGCTTCTCCGGCAACTCGCGGTATTCAGCGAGCACCGCTTCGGGGACGGGAAAGCCCTCAGCGAGCGCGTACGCAACGTGCACTTCGTGCCGTCCGTTGCGGTCGCGCGCGCGGCCATATTCCGGACCGGCGTAGCGAAAGCCGAACCGGCGCTCGCATTCGGCCTGAAGCAGGTCATGCAGGCCGAGATTCCCTCGCCCGTCCGAAGCTGCGTCGATCTGGTCCGACGAGAAGATGAGGCGCGGACTCGACGTGAGGTCGAACGCGTCGTAGAGCAGCTTCCAGTGCGATCGACGGATCTGCCATGCCGCCTGCATCACGCCGTTCGGCCGGAAGTAAGCGCCATCGATCTCATCGACCATGGACAGGAACACGTCGCGCGCCGTGCCGGGACGCCGGACAGTCAGGCTGCCGTTGTAGCGGGTGACGTCGACGGGTTGGCCACCGTGCAGGAGCACTATGTCTGAGGATTCAACGGAAGAAAGGCGGGAATCGGTTTTGAAAACTGCCAGCACTTCGAGCAGCGTACCGAGGAAGAGCTTCTGATCAGCAAAGGAAAGGTGATACATCGTTGATTGCTCCGGGAAAGACCTGCGGGCAATCGTTCCCTGTCGGGCCGAATGCCCGCATAGGGATGAGCGCCAAGCGGCGCGAAAAATGGAAGTGTTAAGCGACGTCGAGCGTGTGGGCGATGAAGCGCGCGAGATCCCACGCATGGTCGGACCTGAAGACCTTTGCGCGTAGCATCGGCATCACCGCATAACCGCGCCGGTGCGAGTGCGCCGTCTCGGTTCGAGATATCCAGTCGACGTTAACGATCCAGCCTTCCGATCGCCCGATATCGACGGAGACGGCGAGCCGGTTCCATACGCTGTCGTCAGGCCAAAGTCTCGCCAGACGCGCGCCGCTCGTTTCCTCGTCGGCGTCGTCCAGCGTGTTCGCCGGCGCAAGCCATTCAGGTTCAAGCTCGGTCCCGTACAACGCCTTGCACAATGCTTTAAGGACATCGCCGACCGTCTTTCCAGCAGTGTCGAGTCGCTCGCGAGCAGGCGCAGGACTCATCGCGACGCCCGCAGCGGCAGGAACAGCGCTAGCCGTGGCCAGATTCAGGGAAACCTGTTGCATGTTGAATCTCCAAATACAAACGCGCCCGAAGGCGCGTCAGAATGTCCGATAGACGAAAAAAAACCGCACCTAAGGTGCGGCTTTACTCTTTGGACGTGGCCCTAGGCCGCGTCGTTAATCATGTTTGCCCCATTCGCGCTCACGATCGCGCTTGACACCGTTGTTGTTTGTCCAGAGAAAGAAGGCTGCAATGGACAAGCCCAACACGAGCGTGATGATACTTGCAGTCATTTCAATCTCCTTTCATTGCAAGAAACCCGACGTACCACAATACTACCCCAACTACGAAGAGACTCGCGGCTCCTGCAATTGTCGGCAGATCGGGCGTCGTCGCTGCGTGCACGAAGCCCACGAACCCGCCCAGTGACGCGGCAGAGAGCGTATGCAGATAACGCGCATTCTGCTGTCGCTGATCTTTCGTCGGAAACGTGATGGCATTGAAGACGCGCCGGAAGCCCGGTTGCGGCTCAGATGGTAAGTCCACAGTGTAGGAGCCGTCGCCGGCAACCTGAACGGGCAGGACGAATCCGTCAAAAAACAGTCCGAATGCTGGTGAGCATTCCGACTCGTCCATCGTCCTCAACATCGCATGCAGACGCGGAGGCAGCGTCACCTTCCCCGTTTCCGGGTCAAGTGTCACGCGCTCCGTGATCGTTGTGCCGCCCGTGTACTCGACCTTGACCTTCGCCAGTTTCATTGACGACCTCTCGAAGAGGTGTCGATGCCACCCGCCAGACGCAGGCCATCGAGAAAGGACTCGTAACCGCGGGCCGATTCGATCTGCTCAATCGGCACGTAGTTCTCGCCGCCGCCGGTCATGTCACCTCGACCGCGACGTGTGCGGAAGCTGAACGCCACACGCTGCTGGCACTGATGATCCAGCACGTCGACGAAGAGCGTATCGGTACGCAGTGACACGCGACCCGGCAGATTGCGCCGGGACGGCTGAACGACGATTTCATGGGAACGCAGACGCAGATCCTGCGCGACGCGTCGAAGGACGCGGGTTGCCTGCTGCTGGAGCGCCGCTTTCGCGCCCGCACCCGCCGAGCGGCGGTCAGAGTAAAACAGTTTCGGGAACTTCATGATTTGCCTCGATGAGACGAGGCGGCTCCCTTGCGGGGGCTGCCCCGCAAGGGAAACGCGCCGGTTAGGGCACGCAAAAAGATCAGTGGGTAATCCGGTAGCCGGACCCACTGGAAACGAGATAAACGTGCTCGCCGGGGACGAAACGCTGGTCGTCAACCTGCGAGACGACAACGGTCTGACCGTTGGCGCGACGCAGGAAAACTTCGACGCCACTGTGACGGGACATAGCCACGCTCACATGTTGCGAGATGAAGCCCGCAGCAGCCCCAGACAGCGCGCCCGAGACATACCGGCCTTTCCCGTTCCCGATGACCTGGGAGCCGAGAAACGCGCTTGCCGCCGCACTGACGATCGATGTCAGCCCCGAGGAGTCGGAACTGGACTCGATCGTGATCTGACGCACGCGCAGGATCGTCGCCTCTTCCATCTGGCCGAGATGCTGCACGTCGTAACGCTGATACGTATTCGGCGAGCCGAAATCCGCGGTAGCGCACGCTGTCAGAAGTGACAGAAGAACGACGCTGATGATGAGCTTGAACATGGTGGTTGCCTCAACGAATTGATGAGCAACCGACCCGTCAGGGTGGTTGCCCTGACTGGGAAGAAAAGTAGTTCAGTGGTCAGCGACGAGGCGAAGACGCGAGCTCGTCCTGTTCGGCACTGCCAGCGCACATGCGCTGATGAGCGCCGCGACCGGTGTGAGAACGAAGACGAACCAGAAACCGACGCCTTGCACGAACGCGCTTCGCGCATAGCCGTCCCCACTGAGGGACTCGACCATGAACGAAGCAAACGACAGCTGGTGAGACGCGACCTTTGCGAGATACGCATTGAGGCCGGCAGTACCGGATGTCTGCAGCAGATCCAGTTGAAACTGCTGTTCGAGCAGGCAGCCATAGATGACCAGTGCGCAGCCAATTGCAGCGAGCGCACCCATGAGAGCGGCTACGACGTTGAAGCGGTTTGACATTGCAAGACTCCAGCGAAACGGGAGCCGGGTCCCGTTGGGATGGCTCCCAACGGGATTGGATGGGCTTCAGGTGACAGGCACCTGAAGCACGCAGACAGGGATTACGACGGCAGACGCGTGAGGTAATGCAGATCGACTCGACCGCTCTTGACGAGCTCGCGCTCGGCGTCGAACGGAATGCCGAAGTCGAACTTCACAGTGGCCGTTCCATCACTCCACAAATACAGAATGGTGGCGTCGAATTGTCTGATCGGGAGCGTTGCGACAGCCTGCGCGGAAACACGCTGCTTTTCGCGAAAGCCCCACTTCTCAGAGATCCTCGCCGGATCTGCGGAAAGTGCCAAACGGCGGGCCAGCTCTTCCGAAACAATAGCTTTCTGCAGCATGGTGCGGCTCCTTGAAAAGGGAGCCGGTCCCAGAGGGAGGTGGCTCCCAGATGGGTACATGAAATGTGACGAACGCGAAGTCCGTCGTCGAGAGAAAGCGCGATGGGAAAACCCATCGGTAAAAGAAAAGGGCCGACGCGAACGTCAGCCCTTTCGATAAACCATCCAACGAGTGAATGGGGTGGAGAGAAAAAATCGACGGACCTGGAGAGGTCGTCTGGAGGTCGATGCGCAGTAGCGCAGGGAATGAATCGAGTCTAACGGCCCTGATATGCGGCGCTGCCGCGGAATCATCCCGTTTTCGACCTGGCTTTCGTTCGCGGAGTCTTTCCAACGGACAAAAAAATGCCAGCCCGAAGGCTGGCGCGAAAAAGTTCGTAAGTGCTCGAGGGGTGGTCGTTACGAACCTGAGAGAGACTCCATTCTATGAGTACTCGATCCCTCAACTAGCGCGCAATGGCGACTGATTTGATGTCCATTGACTCCCGGCCGTACGCGCCTTGACTTTCGGCTGTAGCTGCGAAGATGAATCATCACCTTCACTTCTGCACGCCATGTCCCTTCAGATTATTGACCTCTCGGCACTTCGCCAGCGCATCGAACACAACGTCGCCCGCGTCCACCGCTTCGTGACCAGCACCCCTGACGTGGATGCTCTTCTTGATGCTAACGCGGTCGTAGCGATCGGCGTCAGTGGCGGAAAGGACAGTGTGGCCTGTGCACTCGCTGTCGCACGTCACCTCGACCTGATTGGTCATACCGGGCCACGCGTGCTAGTCCACGCCGATCTGGGTCGCGTCGAATGGAAAGACAGCGCGCCCACGTGCGAACGGCTCGCCGCCCATCTCGGTTGGGAACTGCTGACAGTACGCCGTCAAGCCGGCGACATGCTCGCGCGGTGGCAAAAGCGATGGGAGAACAACGTCACGCGTTACAGAGAACTGTCGTGCGTTCGACTGATCCTGCCATGGAGCACCCCGTCCATGCGGTTCTGCACGTCCGAATTGAAGACGGCGGTGATCACGAGCGCGCTGAAGAAACGCTACCCGCAGCACGACATCGTGAACGTGACGGGCGTTCGCCGTCAGGAAAGTTCGGCACGCAGCAAGATGCCGGTCGCAGCGCCCCTCGCCGCGCTGACCCGCCGCAATCATCGTGGCGTGACGTGGAACGCCATCATCGAATGGCCGGTGGAGGATGTCTTTGCGGAGATCGCGGATGCAGGACTGGCCCTGCACGAGGCCTACACGCGATATGGCGCGTCGCGCGTCTCGTGCGCATTCTGCATCATGAGTTCGCTCGACGACCTGCGCGCCGCTGCTGGTTGCGCAGACAACCACGACCTGTACCGGGAAATGGTTGCGATGGAGGCTGCTTCGACCTTCGCATTTCAGGGACAACGCTGGCTCGCTGACGTCGCACCAGACCTTCTTTCCCCTTCGTTGAAAGCTGACGTCGAGCGCGCCAAGCTCGCGGCCGCCGAGCGTCAGGCAATCGAAGCCGAGATACCCGCACATCTGCTTTACACGGCCGGCTGGCCGACCACGCGGCCCACTCTGGAAGAAGCCGCGCTAATCGCGAGCGTTCGTTCGCGCGTTGCGAAGCTGCTGGGCATCGACGTCGATCACACGACGGCCGCTTCTGTGCTCGCGCGCTACGACGCCCTTCTCGCCGCACGCCCGGTTTCGGACGCAACGCTGGACAGCCCCGCACTCGTCCCAGTTGCACCGCATCAGGCCGAATTCGCATTCTAAAACCCGAGCGGTGCTGGCTGGCCGCTTCTAACCCACTTCTTCCACAACCCCACGAGGAATAGCTTCATGAGTAATCGAAACGATGGAACAACAGCCGTCATCGGCTTTGTCGTATTGGCCGCTCTCGCAGTTTTGCTCGCACTCTCGCGCGCAATCGGCGCCAGCTTTTCATCGGTGTGCACTGCGGCCGTCCCGATCATCTTCGCTGCGGTCATCGCGGTTGCTGCGTGGCGCTTTCTCGAGGACTTTGGACCTGCGCTTCTCGCAGGCTTTGCCGCGATCGCGTGGCCAGCGCTTTGGCCCGTTCTCGACAGCATCGCCAACGGCGGGCGGGACACGGACACCTACTTTCGTCCGATGGACGATCCGTTCATCAATAGCGTGTGGCTGAAATGGGGCATCGAAGTCATCCTCGTCGCGTTGATCGTCCTGGCGCTTTATGTGCGCCACCGGCGCCGGCGATACTGGTAAGCAAAAAAAAACGCCGCCCCTTTCGGGTGCGGCGCTGTTCGACAGAAGTTAGACCAGTTCGAGAATCAACTGGGCCAGGTCAGTGCAGGACGTCTCGCGGACCGCCGTCGTCGACGGTGCGTCTTGGGGAACCGTCCACGTCACCTGCTGGCTCCGCAGTCCGCACAGCTTGTACATCGCGGAACCGCGCGGCTCGGCCGGCACCTCGCCAAACCGAAAAGTGAACCGCTCAGGCGCGCGTCCGTTGTCGTCTGCGATGCCGAGATAGCCGGCGAGTTCGTCAGCAACACGGCCGCAATACTCTTCGAGCCCTGCTGGCATGCGGGTGACATCGACAACTGTCTCCGCTGGCAAAGGCCCAGCGTTCACCATCAGCTCCCGATACACCGGAATCGCCGCCTTCGCGAATCCGGGCGCTTCCATCTCAAGCGGATACGCAACGTCAGTGATGAAGCTACCGATCGCCGAATACTGCCAGCCAGCGTTTTCCCAAGCCTGCCCATCGAGGGAGACAAGCCTGTGCTCGTCGTCGATCTTGTAGCACCTCACCGCGGGCATGCGATCCATTACAGACGGTGAGCGGCTCGGTAGTTTCACGTCATCATCGACAGCGACGCTTGAGCAGTCATTCACTTCGAGCACACGCCAGACGCTTAGCGGCCCGTTCTCGCCGTAGATCACTTCCAGAAGCGCAGCGTCAGCGAACAGCGACACTCCGGCTTTCCCACTCACGATCTCCTCGACACGATCACCGAGACCGGCCGCGACGAGGCTTTTGCGCACATCGTCGAGCGAGCCTTCCGGAAGCGACGCGCGGTGGGACTTTGACACGTCCAGGCGGATCGTCCGGTCCGGAAGACGGAATGGTCTGGCCAGCACGGAGCGCCACGTTCCGATGTAGTTTTCGGGCCGGATGTTGCCAGCGCGGCTTTGCAACATGCCACCCTCGCAGGAGGTCGCGTGTCGGAACACCCGTCGCATCACATCGCGATAGCGACCGAATGCGATCGCCGACCAGCGATCGTCGTGCGGATGGCAGTTTTTTTCGTACGTCCGCTCGAACAGCGCGAACATCCACTCGCCGTCGGCCGTCTGAAATGCGGCTGCCTGCTTGCCCGTCAATACGGTTGAACCCATCTGAAGCTCCGATATGAAATGCGGAGCAGCCCCCAACGGGCTGCGCCCGCTGAGGGAAGAAAAGACGAGGCCGCCACAAAGGCGGCAATGAAAAGGCGGTCCTGACTAAGACCGCGAACGCGCAGGCGTCTGTGCCGAAACCACCAGTCCATGCACCGCGACGATTACGCCGCCGTACACCACCAGCATGAGCAGACCGGCAATCCATCCGTTACCACCGAATCCGGCAAGTGCACCACTCAGGAAACAGACAGCGGTCGCAGCCTTTCCAAGCAGCCACCAACTGAGTCGTTGGCCTTGCGCCGAGAGCACATCCAGCAACGCGTCACGCCGCTTTTCCGTCGCGATGGACGCCGCGAACAGAAGCGCAGTCACCACGAGCGCCGCGGCCATCCAGAACCCGATGTGCTGGCTGGCGAACTCGCGGTGACGCAGGAACCACTGTGCGAGCGGCGACAGCACCGGAATCGACCTGTGATTCGCCGCATAGGAGACCGTAGCTCCGACGGCCACCCAAGCGGCACAGCGCATGAACAGTTTGCCGACCGGAGTCGACGGCTTTTGTTGGGTCATAGGACACCTTTGTAGAGAGATGAGGGAGATGCCCCACCGAAGCGGGGACATCCGGTATAGCGCCGCACTCTTAAACGGAGCGTGCGTCAGGCTGAGACCCTGGCCTTTGCAGGCCTTCTGGTCTTTTTCATGGGCGGCTTTGGCGCGTCATAGCCGAAGCGCGCCCACGCCGCTGGGTCAATCGGAACCGGGTTCGTTCGCCCCGTTGCGAGGTTCACGAAAACAGCCGAGAAATTGAGGCCACCGTTGCGAAACAGTGACCACAACAGGTTGAATGCCTGCACCGAGATTGCCTGGTTAATGACGAGCGACTGCTTGCGCAGCGCGTCCGCCATCGAACAGGACGGCGTATCGTCGCCCTTGTCATTCTTCGGATTCAGCAGGTCGGGAAACAGGTCGCCCACATGGGGCAGCCTGTCGTGTCGCGCCTTGCCGAACTCGCCGAGAATCACCTGGCCACGATCCGTCTCGTTGCCGCAGTCGAGGTAGTAAAGACAGTTGCCACGCTTCGCGGCCTGCACGATGGCGTGACGGGCACGCCGCGAATCAACGCAGCCAATCACGATGTCCGCGTGCAGGTTGGTACGCGAATCGACGCGCCGCGGCTCGGCAACCCAGTTCGTTCCCATCAGCAGGTTCAGGCGATTTACCAGCAACGTCGCCTTGTACTGGCCGACGTCGTTTGGATAGAAGCCTTGCCTGCCAACGTTGAACTCGGAAACCGTGTCGTCGTCGTACACCACGCATTCGATTCCGCCGGGATGACCGAGCTCGACCATCGCGTGATGCAGCCGCGCGAGCGAAGGCAGCAAGGCGCTACCCGTGCCGCCGGCACCGACCACGACAACTCTCCACGGTCCGCTCAGCATGTGCGCAGGTGTTGCATGCAATGTCTGTCGGCTCATACGACCTCCGCAGACAGCGCCGCAAGCCAGCGGGAAGGCACTTCGCGCTGGACCTCGAACCGACCCTTGACACACAGCCGCAGCGCCACAGAAGGCACGCTATGGCAATGACCAAGCACGAGCGCAAGCTTCACGTCGTGCTGATCGTCGCGGTCATCGGTTGACGAGAAAAGCGCCTTGCTACGACCGTGCGAGTGACAGTCCACCACCATCCATTCATCCGCTTCCAGCTGCGGACGCTCGTACTTCAGGTGGTCGGGGCTGTGAGACAACGAAGGAAGCGGCACCAGGCGGAACACGCCCGAAGATGCATTCCACGTAATCCACGCACCCACTTCATTGGGCAGGGCCTCGCGCGCCAAGCGCGCGAATCCGGCTACCAGCTCAGCAGGCACGGAACCACAACGAACCTCCGTTTCCACTTTCGCCTCACCGTAAGGTATAGGCGATCGCCAGCCGAATTCACCGAGCAATCGGACGAGACGAATCCACGGTCGGTTGATTTCGAGGAACACGCCGTTCGACGCAACCAGCAACCGTTCGCCCGACGCAGACATCGGCGCGACCGCTTCGCGCGTTGGCACCATCACAGATGGAAACGAGCGCTGGAGGACCTGATCGAGCGGATTCATGCTTTCACCCCGCTCTTTCCTGCTACCAGCTTGCCTGCCGTCACACCCTTCATCGGCACCAGAACATCAAGCGGAAACGACGCAAACTTGCCGTCGAGCATGTCGGTCCAGAACGCGTAGAAGCCGTTCTTGTATTCGACACGCTTGCCACCGTGATTCGGATGGGTGAAAGCCGAGTTGAAGAAGCCCTCCTCCCAGCCAGCGATCGCAGATACCTCGATACGGCCCGGGACCCTGGCCGTACCGATGCAGATCTGCCCTTCGTTCCACGTGTTGAAGTACGGCGGTTCGAATAGCGGCGTCGAAGGTTCGGGCCGTGAATCGCCCTTTACAGCGAAGACGCGGAATCCTTCAGCGCTCGCCTGAAAAACCAGCCCCGGATGATGGACGATCGCGCTGCGCTCCCCTATCTCCCTACAATTGAAGAACACGCGTCTCGCGGCCGGCGGGCACCACCATGTGACCGCGGCGGACGTGACGCCCAGCACCGTCGACGGAAGGAAATCCGCTTTGGGCGAGGCGTTCCGGTCAAGCTTCACCAGCGTCTCGACGAGAAGTCGACGGTTCAGCGGTCGCCCGGCGCCGATAACGGGCCGCCCGGTTGCACGCTCTGCCGTAATGGGGTGAACCGTCGCGTATTGAACACCGCTGCCAGCAGCCGTATAGAGCAACAGTGCTGACGACAGCTCCACATCGTGACCTGTCTGGCCAATCGAAACGTTTTTCATGAGAAAGCTCCTATGTGCTCACCACAGCCAGAAGGCGATCGAGGTGATGAAGCATGCGTAAGGCAAGGCGCCACTGCGCGTACTGCTCGCGGATGCCCTGACGTGTTTTGGAAAAGGAAATGAACCGGCTGTACTCCGACGCCTCACCAGCCTGGTACTCGTTGTTGATGTGGTCGTCGAGCATTTCACCGGTTCGCTCTGTGTGTTCAAGAACCAGCGTGCAACCCGAATAAATCGGCCTTGCGTCGTAGCCAGCCATGAAAAGCTCATGCTTGCCTGCGCGCCGCAGCAGACGATGCAGGGCAACAAGCTCCCTGCAGACGTTCGCAACCATGCCCGTCGAGACGGCGTGCAACTCCAGCAGCTCGCGTTCGGACAGTGCCGTCAGACGGGCTCGCCTCCCCCCGATTTTCGTTGGGACGCGAACCTCATCTGGACACAGCTCCGGCCTGAGGACAGAGGGCAGATAGCGACGCGACTGCTCCTCGTCGCCGTACATCTCCAGAAGCCACTCGAGCGCATCCTCGTCGGACGCGCTCTCATCGCCTGCCCAGTGCATGCAGGCCGCTTCACAGAGGAACCACCCCGGCGTACGGAAAAGCACCGTCTTGCCCGACACACGGTCAACGAGGTTGAACAGCGTGTAGAGCAGGAGCGGATGCGCTTCCCTGAGCGGTTGAGCGAGCACACCTATCTCGTGCATCCACTCGTCGGTCAGTTTCACGCCCAGATGTAGCGGCGAGTCGGGTTTGAACTCCTCCCGGTCGTACTGGTGCTGGATGACATCGTTCACAGCGTTCGTGTCGAAAAGGTCCAGTCCGAACGAGATCATCTTCGTCGGTCCTGACAACTGCCTTCTCGCCCAAGCGAAAAATGCCTGTTGGAACGCGTCGATCGGGCTTGCCGGATCGGTCACATCAGATGCGTGCAGAGGACCGTGACGAAACTGCGCGAGCACGACCGCATCAAGCGACGCGTCCGAGCGCCAGCGAAGTGTTGCTTCTGCCGGGATCTCCGCAGAGATGTCCGGCAGCGTCAGAACACAAGGGGAAGATCGATGTCGGGCAGCGGCAGTGCATGCCGGTTGCCAGGACGCGGCCGCGTCCGCAACGACGTGTCGATCAGCGAATGAAGGATCGAACAGCATTGGGAAGCCTCATCGTCGAATAAAAAAACCGCCCTCTCGGGCGGTTCCTGATTGAACCCGTTGACCGGGTCGGCAAGAGCCTTGAGCAGCGTCTGCTTACGCATACGCGCCCTTGGCGCCAGCCGCGCGGACGAACTTATAGGTTGCGATATCGCGCGACATATCCGGCCCGTCGACGGACGCGGTCGTCAGCTCGGGATACTGCGCCGAGTAGAGATCGCGAACTTCTTCGGGCGAGAACGTCGGGCCGGGGTCCGGCAATGCGACGCCGTTGTAGGAGAACTCGCGAGCAAGCTGGTTGACGGTAATCGACATGGCGGCTCCTCAGAAAAGGGTCGAAAGGTCGGTACCGTTCTCAGCCGGCGCAGCAGACGGTGCCGGAGCTCCACCCGCTACCTCATCGTTCGAGCCTTCCGGTTCGTCGGACGACGATTCACCATCATCGTCGCCGTCCACATCGCCTGAACCCGCCGACGACTTCCCTGGTGCCGATGCTCTCGCACCCTTGCCCGCCAGCGCCTTGGTCGCTTTCGTGACCTGCGCTTTCTGGGCTTCACCGAGAATCGCCGTGGTTGCCGCAACCTGTTCGGCCAGAGACGCATGCGCGCCGCTATACGCCGCCAGATGCTCGGCAAAGCCAGCGTCAAGTTCCTCAGCGCTCGCCGTCATGACGAGGGGCTGACGTAGGGCGGTTTCCTTCGTCTCACCTTCCGGCATGACGAAAACCACCATCTGATCGCCCTTCATCTTGATCGACAGCTTCAGCGTTGAGCACGCCTTCAACAGCGGTTGCAGTTCAACAAACATAGTTACCCCAGAAATAAAAAAGGACCGCCCGAGGGCAGTCCAGATAAAGGAAGAAGCGGAACAGGTCCGCTTCAGTCGATGCGCACGATGCGCGGTTAGAACTTCAAAATCTTCGGGATCTTGCCGGTGTAATCGAAGTCCTTCACGGCGAGCAGCGCCTCGATGACTTCCGCCTTAGATTTGCCAAACACCTTCTTGAACTCGTCGCCCAGTGCGGCGCGGATGCCCAGTTCGTCGGCCACCACCATCATTTCCGACTTCGTGATCAGTTCCAGAAACTCCTTGCAGAGCTTCCAGTGCCGGGTGAGATCGAGACGATGATGGCGGCACAGACCGGTCAGCTGATGGACATCCAGACCTTGAATCGCGGAGACGGCGATGCCCGTCAGGGCATGCGCAACCTTCTCGTCATCCGCGCTCACAACCGCTTCCGCTGTCTTTGCGACATCGTTCGTGGTGATCTTTTCGTCCGTCAGCTTTTCCCAGATGCCCTTCAGCGATAAGTCATCCACGCAGCGTGAGTGACCGGCCAGCGCCATCGCCAGCAGATATCGCTGCGCAAGCGCCGGACTCGAACCGACCTCGCGGCGCAGGACTTTACGCCACAATGCCACGCGATAAGTCTTGATCCGGTCCGACTCGGCAACGACCGTCGCCGGCGGATTGCTGGTCGTCGACGGTTTGGCGGAGCCAGCCTTCGCCGGTGCCTTCGCCGTCGCGCCCGCTTTCGCATCCGCCTTCGCATCGATCTTCGGTGCCGCCGCGGCCTTCGCGGCTTGCAGTTGCTTTGCCACCATCTTCATGTTGCAGACGGTGTCGAAGCACTGGCCCTTGTAGACCTTGCCGATCGAATCGGGCAGACCGCTCACCGCCGCGCCGTAGTTCTGGCACGCGTGACAAGCCTTGGCCTGCTCTTCGCCCACACCCTTCGGCCCCTCAACAGCAAGCTGGATGCGGGTGTGGTTGTCGCCAGCGCGCACGATGCGCACGACCGGATAGTCATCGCGAAGGCCTGTAGCCACAGCGTCAAGCTGTTTCTCGGTCTTCTCGTTGAAACAGGTCCGGTTCGTACAGTTGCCCGTACTGATGGACTCGCCGAACATCTCGCCCTGATTGGACGAGTTGTGCTGACATCCAGCGCAATCGGTCTTGTCGAAGATCGCTGCCGCCAACGAACAGGCAACCTGTTCGATGGTCTTCTTCACTTCGGCGACCGGTTTGCCTTCCTTGACGATGACAGGCAGCAGCTTGTCCTGCGTTTCCTTGGGAAGCGCGGCGAGCAGCTCCGCGTGACCTAGAAGGATCGTCCGCGTGGTGAGCGCCTCCAGCACGTCCGTGCTGCAGTTCATGAGCGCGAGTCGCTTGTCGAGCGTGGTACGCGTCCACCCGAAGATGCGCGCGACCTCGTCGCGATCGCCTTTGCACAGCCCGACCTGCTCGGCTGCTGCGATCGCTTCTTCTGCAGGCGACATGTCGGCGCGCTGGATGTTTTCGATGATGGCAAGCTGTTTGGCCTCGACCTCATCGATCTCCCTCACGACAACAGGGATCTCGTAATCCTCGCCGTGCGCCGCCATGGCTGCCTTGTATCTGCGGCCGCCAGCGACCAAGGCGAAACCGCCGTCAGCGAGCGTCCGAACGATAACCGGCTGGATCACACCTTTTTCGCGGACCGAAGCCGTCAGTTCCTCCATCTGCGCCGGATCGAAATACTTGCGCGGATTGACGGTGACGGTGATCTGCTTGAGAGCGAGGGTAGGTTGTTGTTGCATTGTGGGTCTCCAGAGAGGGAACCCGCCCTGTCGGGAGAGGTTCCCGAAGGGTTGAACAACATGGACCGGCCAGAACCGGTTAAGTCGATGCGTCAGCGACGCAGGTGATGACGGAACAATACCGCCGCTCTATGCGGTCACGGCTCACAAAGCTCGCGTAAACGCTGTGTCTCTTGAAGAAAATGGGGTGATATTTCGAGCTGGAACGATCAGCGGGAATCCGTTGGTTTATTCTAGACCTGCTTCCCGGGGCGGTGACGTACCGTCGCCGGAACCAACCATAAGTAAGGCGAGGATATGCTCTGGAAGATCCACGGCAGTGAAACTTTCATTTTGGGCTCGGTGCATTTGGGGGACTTCGATGTTGTCGATACGTCAAAGGTAATCAAAGCTGCGTTTGATCGTTCCGAGACGATTGTTTTTGAAGCAGACCTAGAAAGGGCAGCAGCGGTCGCGCCTGCGTTCCTCGATCTCCCGGATGGCCAAAGACTTGGTGATCTCGTTCCAGCGCCGGTCTATGAAATCACAGCGCAACATTGGGCTCGGCTTGGACTACACGGTGAGGACCTCATTCGACGAAAACCAAGCGTCGCAGCGGCGGTACTAAATTTTACACAGGCCAATCGGATGGGGTTTGTCGAGCAACACGGAGTTGATCGGCCTTTATGGGAATTGGCACTTCAGCTGGGCAAAAAGCGGGAGTATTTGGAGACGCCGGAATACCAGTTTCGAAGGATCTTCGACGGCCCGATGCATGAGCAGGTCTCCATTCTGGAGGATTTCGCGAAAAAAGATGACGCCGGACTTGCCGAACTCGTGTCCCTCATCGTTGCTTGGAAGAATGACGATCTGAACTTTCTTGACGAGTATGTGAGGGAGCGCCTCGAACGCTGGCCCGCCACGTTTAATTCGCTGATTTGTCAGCGAAACCGTGATTGGGCGCCGAAGATTGCTTCCATGGCCCGACGAGGCAAGCCGACGCTCGTCGTAATAGGAGCGCTGCATTTGGTCGGCGACCAGGGCGTGCCTAGCCTATTGACGAATGCGGGATTCGCTTTGGAAAAGTCGGAGTGGCCAACGTAAAGAAACGCCGGGCTTCCTCCGGGCATGTTCGCATCGGGATCACGCGTAAAAAAACCCGGCGCGAAGCCGGGTTTGTTCAAAAGTACTGTGCGCGCGTCCTGACGGACGCCGGTTCCACTCAATGCGAAGTCGCGGCTGCCTGCTCTTTTCGCGGGCGCGAAAGCAGGGTCGTTACAGCCCCTGAAAGCGCCCATTCGCCGAACTGCTGTTCGTGGGCCGAATGCACGAGCCGATCGAGACACAACACCTCGACGCCGTCCACCTCGACCGTGCCGAGAATGTTGGCCAGCACGGCGCGGTTCGATCCTTCCCGCTTGACCGTCACCACACCCTCGCCCACAAGAACAGACACTTTCGATTCCTTCATGCCGCCTCCTTCAGAAGTTTGCGCATGTCGCTGCCCGTGCGGTCAGAGAGCAATGCGAGATCATCAACAAAACGGTCCAGCAACGAATCCATATGCAGGAACGTCTCGTCCTCAAGCTCCGGCGTCGCCCAGTCCAGACCAGCCTGTGTGGCGTCGCGCTTGTGCGCGACCATCTGGTCCTGATACTCGTCGATGCTGCCCGGGAGATGGAAATACAGCACCTTCAACGTTCCCTTCCGGTTCCAGCGCAGCGCGCGCCGCATCGCCTGATACTCGATGCGCCACGTCCACGACCGGTCATAGAAGAGGATGTAGTCGGCATTCGG
Source organism: Paraburkholderia sp. Tr-20389 (assembly GCF_017104565.1). Lineage (GTDB taxonomy): Bacteria > Pseudomonadota > Gammaproteobacteria > Burkholderiales > Burkholderiaceae > Paraburkholderia. The sequence goes on from NZ_JAAGPD010000013.1 coordinate 71,887, forward strand.
CAGGTTGTAGCCCGCGCGGCCCGACGCCTTGGTTGCCAGCAGCCCCGTCGCCAGCCCCGTCAGAAACCGCTTGTCCTTGTCGGCCACGCGGCGCTTGATCGGGATTTCGCCGTGGAAAGGCACTGACTGCACGCCGTGCGACGCAAGCTCCCGCGCAAGCAGATCCAGCACGCCCGGGTTCTCTGCGAACACGATCGCCTGCTTGCCTTCAGCAGCGATTTCACGCATGCGCGAAATGACTGCGCGCTGCTTGCTCGAGAGGCCACCGATGCGCTCGACACCTTCCATCCCGTACTGCGGATAGTTGGCAGCGAAATGCACCGCGCGAATGCGTGCGAGGATTGTGACGAGATTGCACGCTTTCCTGTCGTCTCGCGACGATCGATACCAGTCAGCAAACTCGTCAGCCGCACGCAGATACGAAGCCAGATGACCACGATCCCAGTCGACCGTTTCCACCTCGAACTCCGGTGGATCGATCCTGATGTACTTCGCGACCTCCGGTTCGGCGACGAGCCGGCGCTTGATATGCGGCGCCAGCATCGCGCGGTAGCCATGCAGATTGCCGATCTTTGGCACCTCGCGCTTCGCCCCTTCCTGCAGGCTCTCCGCAAATTGCCACGTCACCCACTCCAGCACGACGAAGTCATCGCGGAACCGGTCGACACCGCGCATCGCATACTCGACGGTGTTGATCCAGTTCTCCTCCAGATAGCCGCGCCGGTATCCATACGGCTGGGCCGCCGTTCCATCACCACCTGAAAACGCGATGAGACCGAAAGCGTCGCGCGGATAGTTTGGAATCGGACTGCCCGTCAGCACGTAGCGGCGTCGCGCGGAAAGCTGCCAGAGCGCGCGGCTCTGATCGCTCGTTGGATTGGCCAACCGCTCGCCTTCATCGGCTACCAGCAGCCCTATCCTTCGTCTCAGCCGATGAGCGTACGTGACACGCGTCGATACAGCCTTGTCGACAGGCATGCGTAACCGCTCGTACGAGATCAGGTTGAACCGTCTCAGATCGTTCAGATCAGCTGCGCAGGTGATGACTTTCACGTCATCCATGCTGATCGGGAGCGTCGCGATCTCTGTCATCATCTCGTCGATCAGACGGGACTCAACAACGATGAGACCTTGCATCACCCCTGAGAGGAGGATCAGCGCGATCGCGAGGCGCGACTTGCCACAACCCTGCTCCCACGCAATCACGCAACCCGACGGCTTCAGCAAGGTTTCGATCAGATCTTCTGTCTGGAATTCCCAGTCCAGCCACTGATCAATACCCAGCGATTTGACCATCGAACGCAACGCCGCGGCCTGTTCCGGAAAACGCACCGACAGCCCTTCGTGCACAACTTCCCAGCCTTCCGAAACGTTGTCGATCGCAAACCGCGCGTTCAGCTCGTCGACGGACAGGTAGTACGACGCGCCCTTGAGCACATAGCGGTACCGGCCGTCATCCTCGCGGTCGAAGCTGATGGTGTCTCCAGCCTTCACCAATGGACTCGCCCAGAGCGACGCATCGACCTTGTGAGTCTCGCGCGCCGTGCCGCTGACGTGCTCCGATGATCCGGCACCCGTCGTCCACGCTACATGCCGCAACGGCGTCGCCTGCCGTACGCTTCTTCTTGCGCGGCGTTCGAAGTGTTTCAGAAAACCCGGTCCGAACTGGGGTTCCCCTCCAGCACTGCGAATGCGATCGAGCAGCCTGTCGAGCGCCGCCCGCGGATCGTCCTGCATCAGGAACGTCTCGAGATCGAGCAGCCCCTGACCCGCGTATCGAAAGCCGCGCGGCAGCCGGTGGCCATCACGCGAATAGATGCGATCAACATAGACGCTGTTGAGCACCATCGCTTCGTTGAAGCCACAAGCAAAGCGGAGCCGGATGCGGCGACCATCGTGCGAGATCACCACCGACTTGTCGCCGGTGACCGGGCGCGTGATGGCTGGCACGCTGTCATCGAGTTTCTGAAAACGCAGCCGTGGTTGGCCAAAACTGCGATCCTCGAAATGCAGCTTGAGATTCGGTGCTGGAGCAGCGAGATCAGTCACGACATCGCGCACGAAGTCAGACGGACGATCCCGATACCGGTCGAACACCACCACGGCGGTTCGCACGTTCGCGCCCTCGGACCTGAATGCATCGGCCGGCAGCTCGAACAGGCCTGCCGCGCGTCTGCGCAAGCTGTCACCCTGTTCGCCCGCGATCATCGCCTCCGCCGTTGTGAGCGGTAGAAGCGCGACCACGATGTTGGCTGCGTCGAGCGCCTGATGCACCGCGTAGTCATGACTGAGCGCACTGGTATTGGCGCCATACCGGCCCCACGTCGTGCATTCCAGCGGCTTCAGATGCGGTGACTCGAGGTGAATCGAAAACGGAGGGTTGATGATGGCGATATCGAAGCTCACTGGGTGGATGTCCTCCATGCCAGCGAGCCTGAATTCACACTCGAACCCCGCGTCTTCGAACACCTTCTGGCACTGCGCGATCACGTCGATATGTACGTCGACGCCGTACACCGCGTGCCGCTCGGGATCAGCGAACTGCAGCAAGCGGCCCGATCCTACCGAGTTATCCAGAATGCGGACACGACGGTCCAGCTTCCAGCCGCTCACAAAGCTCCACATGAAGGCTGCAATCGCGTCCGGGGTGAAGAACTGCCCCAGATGCAGACGCCGCGCTGCCGCCAGCTCACCTTGATGCGCAACAGGTGCCGCCTGCGAGCCGAGACTGAAAATCGCGCGCAGCGGCGCGTACCAGTCTTCCTCAAAAGAAAACAGATCTCTCTGCATGAATTGCATCCTCAAACGAAAAGACCCGCCGAAGCGGGTCGTAAAGAGAAATGCGTGACGGGATCAGTACCGGTCGCGCGTTGCGAGATAGTCGGCGCCGAACTCGCTGATGAACAGCGAGAGGGCATCACCGACCTGATGTGAAAACTTGAACTGCCACTTTTCGTTGAACATCACGATATCGAGGCCCTGAAACGAGACCTTCTCCCGCGTCTCATACTCGTAATCGAGGAGTCGTCCGTGCGCCAGCACGGCGGCCAAGGCATCGAAACCAGCGTGAGACGCGAACGCTGCGAGACCGCGCATCAATCCGGCGACCGTCGACTGGCTGTTATAGGTCGCCTTGCGCAGACTTGAACGGAAACACGCCTCACTCCAGATCCGGCCTTCGAGCACGATTGCACTGGTCGTCCGCTTGATCTCCGAATTCGGACGAATCCCGAATCCATCGATCAGCAGCTTCGCGGCCTGAATCAAGCCGATCCGCTTGCCGGCGTCACCGCTGAATGTGCGTTCGAGGTGCGACCAGAAGGCGTCGAAATCAGGACATTTGCCCGCTCTGAGCGCACCGCGAATGTCCACCGAAGCGTTTTCGAGCTCCTTGTCTTCGTTGATCTCCAGTCGCCCGCCCGGCGGCGAAAACTGCGCGATCGCCTTGATCACCAGAACGTGCGCGAGTCGGCCGCAGAAGTCCGAAAGCTCGCGCTCGGTCTTGTAGTCGGCTCTCGACTCCGTCGCGCGGTAGACGTATTGTTCGCCGCCGCGCGGAAACAACGACTCTTCCACCGCGGCGACTTCGAGATAGGCAGCCGCTGCCTTGTTCTGTGCATCCTTGAACTGCCGAACCAGTGCTGTGTACATAGGGTATCCCTGTGGGAATGCGACGGGGACACCGCACCAGAGCGGGAGTGGTCCCGTCTGGGTTGAAGAACGTGCCGCGAGTGCGGACGTCGTATGAATGCACCGAAGTGCGGTCAGTCGATGCGCGTATGCGCGTGTGATGCGTGAACGATACTGGCTTCACAGCGAGGCAACGGGCTCGAATGACGACGTTTTCGACATGCCTCTTCTTTGCGCCCCGTGAGCGTTGTCCACAATTTCTGTGCACAAGGTTGTGGATAAGACATCTCCACCGGCACGGCGCAACGTCCCTATCTGAGGTGACTACAAATCGGTCAGCATCGACCACCGACTCCTTCAGGCGAGCGTGAGTGACACCCCATCCGGCCAAGCTTTTATTACACGTAATGGCTAATCCAGAAGAATGGTCACGGTTTTGGCATGTCTTTCAGCAGATGCAATTACGTTCAACTTTCATTTTTCGCCAAATGCGAGAGCCAGCGCAGCGAGCAAAGGCGAGCGATTTCCTGCGTCTTTTGCGCAGTCGTCCCTCTGGTTGCAGCCGGAAAATACGCATAACGCCCGCGCAAGCGGCACCGGACACCGCCATCGATGAAATTTAATCACCGCGCCACGCTATCCATCCTTGCCCTCGCCGTTGCCTCGTCGGTGGGCTCGATCGGACTCGCAGGGCTCCAGTTGAAGCCGCGGAGTGCGGCTGCCGACGTCATCACCAATACCGCGATCGTCGCGGAACTCAACGGCGTCCATGATGCCCTGAAGGATATTCCCGACACAGTGCGCAACGGCGTTCTAGCTCGGCACGGCGTCAGCTCGGAACAGGCCCTGGCTGATTCACTGGAAGCGCAGCGCAAGCACCTGGCGCAGGCCGAACAGGCACGCGCGCTGGAGTTGCGCACCAACGACAGGAGATCCGCCATTCTGCTGGTTCTCACACTTTTCAACGCGTTCGCGGCGGCACTGGGTGGAATCTCTCTATACGAAGCCTACCGGGCGAATCGTCGCCAAAGCGCGCCGTGATAGCTCCGGATGAAATCAGCAGCCTGCGGCCGTCGACGTTCTATCGCGTCCTGACGCGCGGATTTCCCCTGTCCGACGACTACTTTCCTGGCTTGCTACTTGAACGCATGTTCATCCGGCAAATCGACGCTGAAGGCATCACGTTTCTCGAATTCCAGGGCATCGGTGGCTCGCGTCTCGTCTACGACGCCGCGTCGATTGAGCGGATTGTGCCGTTAGGGCGCGCTCCACGAATGGCCGATACCCTGCGACAACCCGCCTGCGAGCAGTCATGACGATCATTCACGTGGAATTCTTCGACCATACCCTCGACCCCAAAGGCACCCGCGCTGGCGCGGAGCCGTCGATGGGTATGCCCGACAGCTGGCTCGATGCCCTCATTGGAGACGGCCACGTTGAGCAACGAGACTACGTTGCGCCCGGTGTCCTGAAAAGCATCACCGCGCGGTTTCCGACACATGCGCATCGCGAGCAGTTCACATCAGCCGTGCGTGAGGTAAGCAAGCTCGTGGGCACGCGCGCGGTCGTGCATGGCGATCGGACCTGGTAGCAGGACAACCCCACAACGGAAATGACATGGCACACATCGCGTTCGACGGCCTGACCATTCCTCTCGAAGAGATACAGGACAATCCGGCCCGATTCGCCACGCGGCTAGAACGGGCGAAAATGACCCCCGGATATGCGGTGTGCTGTTGCCGCCCGTCGATCCCCGGCAAGCCGTTGCGCCTTGTCGTGCGTCGCTACGGCGCGCTCTTTCATCTCGCGCGCTGGCCCGAAGAAGGCCATCTGCACGACCGTCACGGCTGCGCTTTCTTTGCAGAAAAAGGTCCTCTTGAAGAATCCCCCGGACGCGCACACGATGCGATCCGAAACACGCCCGCGGGCCTGAACGCGAAGCTCGATATTTCGCTATCTGTACGCACGGTCGCTACGGTGTCCCGTACGCCCAGCACCGAAACCACCCGTTCCAATACACGTCGTTCGGCACCGCTGTTGGGTTTTCTCAATCGGATCTGGATGGACTCTGGCCTCAACGAGTGGAAAGGCGGCCCCCAACGCAACTGGGGCACGTGCAACGCGCAATTACTGGCGCTGCTCGGCGAAGGAGAGATGAATGGCAAGCCGATTCAGGACGTTCTGCATGTGATGCGCCGATACGAGGAAGCTGAGCAGGCAACTTTGAAGGCCGAGCTCGACTCCTTTCTCAGCCGCATCCAGACTTCGAAAACTGGCTCTGAGCGTGGTGTCGTGATCGCCGAGGTTAAGACGATCGATCAGTCGAAGTACGGCTTTGTCGTGAAGATTCGTCAGACGTTCGAGACGTTCTACGCGTCGAAAGACCTCATCGAGACGACCGCCGCCTCCTACCGGCACGCGTGGCCGATGATCGGCAAACCCGAGGCCCGGATCGTCGCGGTGCTGTTGCTTGAGCGGACGAAGGACGGAAATCTTCGCGTGATCGATCTCGCCCTTCAACTCTGCAACAGTTCGTTCATTCCTTGCGACTCAAGCTACGAGGTCGCGATGGCCAACCGTCTGGTTGAAGAGCACCGCCGCTTCGTCAAACCGATGCGGCTGACCGACGGCGACGTCATGCTCCCTGACTTCCGCCTCATCGATACGGCGCCGGCGACGGCAATCGAAGTGTATGGCATGGAGTCGAACGACACCTACCATGCCCGAAAAGTGCAGAAGCAATCGCTCTATGCCCAAGCTGGCGAACCGTGCGTCGAATGGGTGCCGCCCGCGTCCCTCTCTGCAGTGGTCTTGCCTGCCGCGACTTGACATCACATCTTTGCCGGATACGTTTGTGCGACCGAAAGCACTTTCTGAAGGATCACAAGTGACATCCAATTCCTTTTTTCTGCAGCGCGCGATTCCGTGCGACGCAGACTGGCACGTAAGCTATCCGGCGCTCTGCATGGCAAGCTCGACCGATCCCGTCGACGAGCGGCGCAAACAGATCGTCGCTGCCGCTGCCGACGAGACGAACATTCGCATGGTGTTCTTCAGTTCGCTCGGCGCGATCCTGGACTTCCAGGCCTCGTGGGATGAACTCGATGCGACAACGCAAGGCTGGCTCGCCTTCACCACTCGCTGGAATCGCTGGTGGTTGCCCGACGTCACGGCGCTCACTGCAATCGACCGTCACGCGCACGCGCCTTGCGATGTCCGCTTTGTCAGGGGAAACGTCCCGTGCAGCCCGACCGACACGACCGCGTTCCGTCAGTATCTCGACACCATCGAATATCACTACCGGCGCGACGAATCCATCTCGAAAATCCTGTTCGCGCCTGATGCTACCGTTGCTGCTTAGGTGAGCACCGCGACCGCCCGTCCCAAAGAGATAACGATCATGAACATTACCGACGCGCGCATCCGACAGATCGAAAATGAGCAAGCGGCCCTGCCCGGCGCGACGCGAAATAACCTGACGATTCGCACTGTTCGCGCCGTTCTCGCAGAAATGGGCGTTAGCGTCAGCACAGTTGCCGATGGCTCAATCGACGAGCAGTGTGCGAAATTGAACGAGGCAGTAGCAGCGAGTGAATCGCTGTGACGGAACAAGACCGCATCGCGCTGCAATCTTGAATGGCAACACCTGATGGGCGACAACACGAGTTCCGTTATCCCTTTTCCGCGTGCACGCGTCACTACCGACGATCGCAAGCATCGTCCAGGCGAATGCTCGCACCACCACATCAAACTGGATACGCGCGGAGGCATTGTGACCTGCCGCGACTGCGGCGCGTCGCTCACGCCGTTCTGGGCGCTCAGGATGCTCGCTGACCAGTACGCTCTCGCAGTGGCCGAGATCGATCGGTTGGAGGACCGCGTTTCGAGAGCAGACGCACGCATTCTCGATCTGTCTCGCGATCTCGACCAGCACGTAGAAACCGAAAGAGGCCGAAAAACTGCACCAGACGCGCCTTGACGCGCCCGGCTACCGTGATCGAATAGGACTCTACTGTCTATCACTGGAGCATTTCCTCATGAAGCGCACTTTCGACTGCGGCCACACCGGCAAGGGCAAGTATTGCCACGCCTGTGCCATGCTCACGAAAACCAAAGAAAATGCACGTGCCGCGCGCGAAAGCAAACGATCCGAAAAGACCCGCGCTGCCAGCATGGACCCAATCGACCTTTCCTGCGTCGATCATCTGGTTGCCGTGCAGAGAGAGGCACGCGGCCTGCTCCTACAGGTGCGAGACGGTACGCATCCCTTCGCGCTCAAAGGGAAGCCGATCAAGTCCTCGAAAGGGCAGCTGGTATCGGTTCCTGTCGGGCGGTCGTATCGTCTGATGTTTGATGCGGACACGCTTGCTCCGCTCGAATTACTCAGTCACGAGAGCTATAACAAGGTCGTAGAAACCCGCCCCGTTTGATTTGAGCGTGTCGATGACCGATTTCTTGCCGTTTTGTGCGATTATCACGAGCAGACAAGACGCACCAATTTAAAATAGCGTTACAGCTCTTGACCGAAAAAACGCAATGACTGACGAACTCTTCCCCTGCGCCCATTGCGGCGGCAACTGGGCTTTCGGATGGTCCCAACGCGTAATCAACCAGCGATCCAGACCGTTGACTGACTGGTCTCAGGTCGGCAGCAACGCCGGCCGTGCGCTGATCATGGACGACTTCGAGCCGCGCCCCCCTTCGGATCGACCAACCGAGACCGTCTGCTGCATCTGCTGTGAAGACTGTGGGATGCAGACACCTTGGTTTCCCATCGGCGACGACAAGCACGCCGCGCTGGAGAAGGCGGGCAAGGTCTGGAATGAGCGCCTGAACCGACCGAAAGCCACAGAAGGCGATTTGCTGGACCTCGTCCGCAAGGAGATTTCGCCCGTCGACGTGCCTTACATCCTTGATCTGCTCGCCCGAACCAACGAGCACTGGGAAACGCGCGGTCCGATTTTCGCTGCGCTCGCGCAAAAGGTCATCGACGGGAAAATCACCGCCCGCGACTTCTGGCCAATAGAACCGGTGCTGATGGACGCCGCACGCTACCGCACACTCCAGCAGCTAGCCCGCTTCGTCTACATCGATGGTGTGGCATCGGTGCAGTTCCCGCGGATTCCCGCAACCGACGGCGACGAGGAATGCCCGTTTGAGACCCGCGTTTCCCTGGCCGTAGATGATCTGCCTGATCGCAATCGTTGGTGACTTGACTTCACGCAGGCGGCGCCATACTGGATTTAGGTCTCTCCGGTTGGTGAGGCCAGCCTAAGCCACTGGAGAAACCGCATGTCACCGATCGACTATATCCGCGCTGCCTTTCGTCACCGCACGGAGCTCATGCCCGAGATCGCGACGGTATTCGCACTCGGCATCATCTTTACCTATCACGCGTTGACCAGCCCGGCGCTCGACTGGATGTTTCGCTGAAAATCGCCAAAGTGCCCACTACGTGTAATGGGCACTTTGCCAGTGGAGAATTTCTAATCCGTTGAATTTTCAACGTTTCTTCTTACCCATCATTGTAGCCATTCCTGCGCGTCGCGACTTTTGTGGCTACAGTTTGACCTGCCCCAGTGACTCTGAGCGACGTATTCGTCCCGTGCGTCACACTCTCTCCAAGAGCCGATACAGCGCCTGTCGCGAGATACCCAGCGCCGCGGCTGCCTGACTCTTTATCCCCTTGGCTTCGTCAACAGCTTGCTCGGCCAGCTCCCTCGTCATCTTTCGGGTCTTCGTTGCACCGAGCGCGTTATGCGTTGAGAGATAAGCGTTCGCCTTTGTCCTGCGACTATGGCCAGCAGCCTCGACCACACGCTGCATTGCTTCCGCGTGCGCCTCGCGATCGACTCGTCCCGCCGATTGCTTGATCGGGGCCGGTACACCCGCCAGCCGTTCATACATCTGTTGCAGGAATTGATGGCGCAAACCGTGGCTGGTGACGCCGATCCCGGAATTGGTCACGCCGTGTTTTTCGAGGACGTGGTAGTAGCGGTTCTTCCACTGCTGTTTCGTCACGCCGTGCGGGATCATCGATCCGGTATACGGGTTGGCAAGGTGCGCTGCTTCTTCGAGGACGGCCAGCTTGAATTCAATCGGCACAACGCGATCGCGGCCGCCCTTGGTGCCACGCGTGACACCAAGCATGCCATCGTCGCGTACCGCCTCAGCCGGCCTTAGGAGAAAACTCTCTTCGACCCGCAAGCCGAATGCTGCCTGAAGCTTGAGCTGGATCGCGACGTATCGATCAGTCGTGGCGATCTCTTCGATCTTTGCAGCGGCGTCAATGCCGTTCCCGTCCCATGACTTGTCCTCGAGCGCCACATACGACCGCACGAGACCATTCGACTCCCGATCCGTGTAATCGGCAAGTGTGCCGACAAGATTCGGCTTTTTCATCCATTCGGCAAGCGCCCGCAGATAGGTGAGCTTGTTCTCAATCGAGCCGCCGCTCAGGCCCGCTTTGATCCACAGATTAACCAGAGCCTGAACATGCTTCTGCTTGAGCGCATACGGCGATTGAAGCGCATACCCGTTCTGCCGCAGTTCCTCGAACGACCGGCAAATCTGCTGCGTTCGGTAGGTCTGCGTCTTGATCGACAACGGCTTGGCGCTGATTCTGGTACGGCTATGGACGCGGTCTACATTGGTCAGGAACAGCTCTTCCAGTGAGGCCTTGAAATCCGCAGGCAAACGGTAGTCGCGCAGCACTGCGCGTACATTCAATATTGCTGCCATCGTCGGTCTCCCTATAATCAGTGCAAACGCGGATGCTTCTAAGAGGCGATACGCCCGCCCCTTTACTCCGCAATTTTTCGTATCGCAGCGTCCAGAACCCAGGGAGCCTATCCCCCGAGCCAGCGTGGCGCACCGCGCGTTGCGTAACCCCGCCGGGCCCTGCCTTCCTGTCCTTTAGCGATTCCATTCGATCAGCCCCGCACGTGGAAGAAACGTGCATCGACTGTCCGTCTGCTGCCTGCTGCCAGACACCGCGCTTGCGCGTGATCCCTGCCACCAGAAGTGCCGCGTTGCGCATCCGCGAACCGGATCTGCCTTTGCAGAGTCCATCGTCGTTGATTGCATCCGCCGCTTCCCGCTGGTCGGGCCCGAAGCGTCTTCGCTCCGCGAACCCGGCTATGCCGCAGCTACGGCTACCGTGCCGGCCTCCGACGCGCTTTCGCGTGCCGTGGGCGCCCGTCTCTCAACCCGCGCCGCTGTGGCCATCCTGCCCCGGTAATTCCTTTTGCGCATTTTTGTCTCCGGCTGCGCCTACCGTTCGTCTTCCGTACAGGGACATGCTCGCCTTAACTGGCGTGCACATACCCCCACCCCCAAGTCCGTTCATCCGCCGCAGTAGTAGGTCGGGCTTCATGTAACGAGTCCCAGCTTCGTGTGCTGAAAGGGTGCGTCCATGCTCTTTGAGCGCGGTTCGTTCCAGCGTCCAGACTGTCCGACTGTCCGCTTGAACCTCCGCTCAAATTGCAAATTCGGGCAAAATCGCCCGCTAACCCAATGGATATCGCGTGTCCGGTGTCCTCAAATTGGGCCGGATTGCTTTTGATTTGATTCAGAAAAAGGCCGCTTCAGATTGCGGCCTGTGACAGAAGGGGATTTCGCCAGGCATAGCGATTCCCTTCAATGATGAAACTCAAGGTCGATGCGCAGTTCGCGCGGTGGGTAACGTAGAGATTAACGGGGTCGTTTGGCACGCGGTGCTGCGAAAGCTGCGTAAATGTTGCGAGCTTTGATTCCTTGACTTCATTCCCAAGTCGCTAGAGTTGGAACGTCACAAAGAGCTTTGGCGCAAGATTGGTCCGAGTACGGGCCAACCGGAACTCCAAGGCAGCTATCTGGCTAAGCGTTGTAAGTGGCTCGGGCCAAGCTTGGACTCAATTGCGCGTTCGCCTTCGCCCTTGTTCAACTTCGGTCCAAACATGGCCCAAGCTTGGCCCAAGCAACGTGACTTGATCTAACAACTCTGGAGAGAGCAAATGAAAGTATCAGTTTTTGCAGTCGACGTCGGATATGGAAACACCAAAAGCGCATTCCGCATGGGTTCTGACATTGCGACCCAGATGTTCCCGTCTCTGGCGCCTATTGCTGTAAGCGACGCAGTGTCGGGCTTCGGCCAAGGCGTGCTGCATGCACGCAAGGTCGCGCCCATCGAGGTCGACGGCGCAACGTACGAGATCGGGCCCGGTGTTGAACTGTCTTCGGCATATGGCAACGCAGGGCGCACCTTGTCGGAAGACTTCTGCCTCACGCCAAACTATGCGGCACTTCTCGGTGGCTCACTCTATTTTGCAGGGGTGACGGAAGTCGAGCGCATGGTGCTCGGGCTGCCCGTCCATAGCATCACGAAGTATTCTGCGCATCTGCGCGACGCGTTCACCGGCACCCTGAACTTCGGCCACGGCCCAGTCAAGGTAGGCTCGGTCAAAGTCGTCCCTCAGCCGCTCGGCTCCCTGGTGTCATTCTCTGAATACGGCGGCAGCCGGTTCGATCGCGAGAATGCCCATCTCGTTATCGACGTCGGCTATTTCACGACTGACTGGGTCGTTGCGCATGGCTTCACTATGAACGATCGCCGCAGTGGCGGCGCACCGGGCGGCGCATCGCATGTCTACAAGAGCATCGCTTCCTTGATTGCGAAGCAGGAAGGTGAACCGGTCGACGATATCGAACGCATCGACAAGTGCCTGCGCGAGAAGAAACCCATGCTGTTCTATGGCAAGGATATCGACCTCGATCCCTTTCTCGAACAGTCACAGGCAGTCGTCAATTCCACGGTCAAGGAAATGCAGAACAGGGTTGGTCGCACGGCCGACCTGCGCTCTATCGTGCTCACCGGCGGAGGTGCTGGGCTGTACGAACCCGCGATCCGCGCTGCCTTCCCGCGCGTTCAGCTCGACGTCCTCGATGCGCCCTGCTTCGCGAACGCTAAAGGCTTCCTGATCGTCGGTGAATCGACGCTCGCACGTGAGCGCAAGACGATGGGAGTCGCCGCATGAATGAGGTCACACTGGTCAAGGTGACGCTCAACGAGGCGACCGACCCTGATCTGTATGCCTACATCATGCGGTACGACAATCCGCGCGTGCGTGCTGGCGCGCTCAGAGCGCTTGCAAGGGCCGCTCTCAGGCGTGATCGCAGCCATTCGACGGGGGAATCCATACCGGCGGTCGAAACGCCGCCCGTGGCGATACCGGGGCTGGTATCTCATCCCGGCGGCCGTGACATGCAGACCGCGACCGCGAGCAAGCCGGATCTCCGATCCCATCCCAATCCGATCGCCACGCGTGAAACGGCAACCACGCCTTCTAGCGATGCGAGCGGCGCAGGAAACGGGAGACGGTTTGACACGGACGCGATTGCAGACCAGTTCGCGCAATTCTGATCACGGCCGGCGATCTTGACTTCGCGTAGTATTTGCGAATATAGGTCATCGGCTTATCAGCACATCGCTGCTAGAGCCTCAACCTAACGGAGTCACACTGTGGAACTTTTCAATGCACTCGCGCAGTCCGATTGGACGCGTGCCGCGCGCTTCTGGCTTCTCGCCGCAGTGGCGCTCGCTGCGTTGGAGTCTGCTTATCATTTCCGCGGTGTGCTCAAGGTATGGTTTCGCAAAGGAGGCGATGATGTTTGAAAAGTTTATGAACCTCTCGCCTGCCGGCCGTCGAGTGGTCATCGCGGTCGCCCTGTTTGCGATCATGTTCGTCGACGTGTTGCTCCCTAAGTGTGATTTCACGGTTGGCCTCTTTTTGTTGAGCGGCCTTGGTGGCATCTGGGCAATGGGTCTAATGCGCCCCATCCTGCTTTTCCTCTTTTTCGTGGTGAGGGCTGTCCTCCGCTACAAAGCCATCGATTAGTGGTGTACCTGCCCGCCCTTTCCTGCGGACGAAAAAAAACCCGGCAAGCCGGGTTTTTTCTTTATGGGGTTGGTTAATGCAATAACGAAACACCTTGCGCGCGCGCCTGATGGCGAATGCAGTAGAACCATGCATCATCAAGATCGAGGCCGACCTTCTCAGGCTTGATGTTGCCTTGCTGGTGACGGTCGATCACATCGTAGGCTATCGCTTCCGACTTACCGACGCGTACTGAGCCGTTTTTGACGCCCGACGTTGCAACGATCTCAAACCGGCCAACAATCATCGTGAACATGCTTTTCTCCATTGAAAAGGCCCGACGGATTGCGGCCCCGATGGGGACGAATCCCCACCGGGCGGTTTAAGAAACAACACTTCAGCGGGGATGCCCGCTTTCAATCAAACATGCAGCGCCTGACGCTCCCTGCCCGCTCCCGGAGGAACGACGAGAGCGCGTGGCGCGGTGCAGGACGCCAACCACTCGTCTGCGAAATCGGTCCCTCGTACTTTGGGCCGATGAATGATCACCGTGTACCCTTCCGCTCGAAGCCGCTTCGCGAGAATCAGCGCCGAATCCATCCCGGGCGATTTGCGCGTCTTGGGATCGACCACATCGAAGTCCGCGAAAATATGTACAGCGCGGATACCGAGGCCTTCCGGCACAACGAAATCCGAAAGAAGGTTTCTGTTCAGGCAGTACCAGACTGGCACGCCAAACATCATGTGCGCCGCGAGCACTGTCTCCAGGCCCTCACCTACTCCGATTTCACCGTTCACAGCTTCCATCAGCCGGACTGCGCCGCCGTTGAGCTTGTTCACGGTCACGTCGTTCATCTTGGATGGCAGGACTTCACCATCGTTAGTGATGATCGTCGCCTTCGCGGCCTTCGACCGATCGAGGAAAGTTCGATGCAGCGTGCCGAGTCGACCGTCCGGCAATACGAACCGGGCAAGAATCCCGGGCCAGTCGCCGATCACCTTCTTCTCATGCCGATACTCGAGCATTCCAAGCCGCAACGCTGACGACGGCGCCACGGCCAGACCGGGAACGCGCGAACGCAGGTAGCGCGAAATGAGATCGTCGCGACCATTGGAAATCGCTTTTCCCCACATCGAATCAAGCCGCTTTTGTGCCCACGCCGGGTCAGCCTTTCGGCCTGGGGCGGGGGCTCGAGTCCTGACGGCATGGTTTCGTGCGGTAGCCGGAAGGCCGCCGTCGAACTCGAGCATCAACTCGCGAAACGAGATGCCCGCCGTTTTGCAGATCAACTCGAAGCCGTCGCCAGCCTTGAAGCCGCCGTCATTGCATTTCCGGCAAACCCAGTCGCCGCGTTGGTGCTGGTTGTCATAGGTGAAGCGGTCGTTGCCGCCGCAAATCGGACACGGCGAGCCCTTCCCGGTCAGTGAACTTGCGGGCACTCCATACTTCTGGAGCAACGCAACCCACTGTTCCGGGGACAGCTTGACGTTCTTAACATTCATTTGTCACTCCAGTCGTGTGGTGTGGTTGAGGTCGATGCCTTTGAAAAGGCGGAAAACCGTTGCTCAAAAAAGCCGTCCGGGAACGCGATTGCGCACCGGATCGAACGGCTTTTTTCAGCAAGGATGGTCTGACGGAAGGATTGGTCGCTGACTGCAGCGCGACGAAGATCTCGCCCTCGTCGCTTTGGCCTCCCACGCGGGGTACGGTCGAAGCAACGAAGGTGAGTTATTACGGGATCGATGGTGAGAATCTTCGGGATCGGTGCCAGTAGTCGATCACTTTTTCGTGACGGACCACAGCCACTTGTCCCAGAGAATCTGTGCTCCCGACGCATCGAGCTTGGGCCGACCATCGTTGCCGACGGCTGGAACCTTGGTTTTTCCAAGGCGCCGGACCTCGACACGATCGCCAATATGGCAGCGCGCTTCGGCGATGGCTTCACGCAGTCCCTCGCCCTGCAGAACGTGCTGCTCGCCGCGTTGCTCAAGCGTCAGGCAGAAGGAGACATATGTCTTTCCCGGGCGTTTTCCATCCGGAAACTCCTTCTCGCCCCACTCTCTCACCTTGCCGTAGTGCGGGCGCTCGGATCGATGGGCTTGTTGCGCCTTTACGGGTGGCTCCAGTGCCGGCGCATTGTCGATCACTAACGGGACAGGTTGGACATTCGCTTCAGCGCGCCCGCGCGAACCCGGATGGGCATGCTGTGAAGTGCTCGCTCCCGGGACGTCGGCAATCGGGACATCTGTCACGTCTGCCCGCGCTGACCGGATTGCTTCTGTAATCGCTTCCAGCATCGAGCATTGGTGCTCACGCAGAACGGCCCAGTGCGGTTCCAGCGCCGGTATCAGCTTCATACCGACTGATGTCTCGCGCAGCTCGTAGTCGAATGTCGGGTGGAACTGGACAATGACGTCGCCCTCATCGCGAAAAAGCCGGGCCTGCCCAGCGATCACAACGTGACGCTCGTTATCCGCACCGCGCCCCACTTCAACGGGAGGCGGCTGCGAAGGGGCTGAAGGGGCTGCCGAGCGCGATGGCTGCGCAGCGCCTCCAAACAGACCATCGAACATCCGGCCGAAGGAAGATGTAGTCATCACATCCCCCTACAGCAGGCTGCCGAAGCAGCTATGACGGACGTCTTCCATGTCCCGCTTGAGCAGCGGATTGCTCATGATGACGTCCTGGAGGATCTCCGGGTCAACGCCATTGATGAGGCAGACATACCGGTACGGCAATGCACCGTCCCAGAATTCCATCACCCAACCGAGCGTCGCACGATAGTCTTCCATCTCCAGCTTCTTTCTGTTTCTAATTCGCTCGCTGAACAGCGTGCAGCAATCCATCAGCGATTCGGGCATGTTGTCACCCCGACGACTGTCGGTCGCGAGACTGATCAGTGCGTCGACCATCTTCTCTCGCACGCCCTCGCTCCAGAACTGCGGATCGGGAAGCGGATCGACCTTTGCCGGTGGAGGCGCGACGATCGGCGATGCTCCGCCGAACATGTCGAGTTGCCATGCCGCAATTTCGTTTTCCATGGGATTTCTCCGTTGAACGGGAACCCATGACCCCGCAACGGGTTGGGTTCCCGTTGGGGTAAAGGTGAATGGACGCCCAAATGGGCGTCCATGCATTACAGGCCAGCAGACTTGTCGTCAGTGCCCGTTTTAAGAGGAGCAACGACAGGCGACTTTGCGTACTGTCGTTTGATAGGCGTAACCGTAGCGGTCACGTTTTCGTCAGGTTTTGCTTGGGGCGTAGCGGCCGCCGAGGGTGCCTTGGCATCGCTAGCCTCAACATCTGCTCGATGCGCATCGCGGATCGATTTCTTGATCCACATGAACACCAGGTAGCCAACGAACAGAGCCGCAAAAAACGAATGGGCCGCGAAATACAACCCGATACAGACAAGAAGGAACGACAGCGGCGTGCGCGTCGCTTTCGCAACAAACTGATTCGGCATTTTTCTCTCCAGAAAAATTAACGCACTAGGGGATGTCCAGGCTGGTCAGCGCTGGAGGGGTTTCGATGCTCGGGTGAGCAGGGAAAGCTGATGCGCGGAGAGACGCTTTCGTCACGGCTTAGCGGAGCCGTGGCGAAAACAGCAATCAACGAAGGGAGAGAACTTGAGAGGCAGGGCTGCAAGCGCGGCTGGCAGAGCCTGTTTTCGATGCGTAGGAAACGCGGTGGTTAATTGAAATTTACGGCTCCGCGCATTTAGCGTGTGCGGGAAAGCTGCGAAAAACGTACGTTCTTTCGCCCCCGATCCCAATTCGCGATTTCTCGCGCCTTGACTTCACAGCCGACGTGTAAAGCTGGTTTCCAGTTCAACACCGATGAAGGCACCACGATGGTCCTCGAGATAGCACTTGCGATAGGCGCCTACCAGTTAGTCCGCCGCTTCAAGAAACGCACCAAGGTCGCCTGGCAAGGGCTGAAGCCTTTGAGCCGGGCGGAAGCGCTGGGCGCACAGGGCGAGGCAGCAGCGCACGCAAAATTGAAAGAGACGCTGGAATGGCTCTGCGGTTCGGATTACGTCCTGCTGGGTGCACCGCTGGTTATCGAGCATGCGCCACGCACAGCCTTTCCGACCGCTGAGATCGATCATCTCGCCGTCACTCCATTCGGAATCTTCGTATTCGAGACGAAGAACTGGTCAGGGCGGATCGCTCCGTCGACCGCGCATGGCATGCTCACACGTGTTGCGTCGGATCTACGCGCAGAAGATCGCCGTTCCCCCATTGCCCAGAACCGGACGAAGATCGATTTCTTCCGCTTGAACCTGCCGCCCGTCTGGCCGGTGACGGGTGCAGGCCTCTTCACCTCACCTTCGGCAACACTCGATGCAGCACTGCATTCCGATCTACTGACCTTGGCCGACCTTCCGCAATGGTTGCGCTCAAAACGCGACGCATATGCCGGACTGCGTCCCCTCGACGTTCAGAAAGCGCTGACCGCTGTGAACCTGCTCGTGCGAACAAGCGAGAGCGATCTGCTCAAACACAAGGCAATCGTGAGCACTTAAATGCGACCTTTGTCACATTTTTCGTCGACGATAATTTCAAAAATTGTCACTAAATGTTTCAGAAATGTATCCGTTAAACGATAGCGCCCGCGTGCGTTCCCGTGCATCTAAATGCGAAAGAGGGGTCGAAAAGCATCTCTTTCCAGAAAACGACAGGCTTCTATCAGCTTAACCTTCGTTACACATGTAACGAACGACCTCGCGACGAGGGCACCGCCGAGGAAGAAAGAGCCAGGGAGTCCTCGTTGCATCCCGACGCCGCTCGAGAGCCGCAAGACGCAAACGCCCAAGCTGGTCACCCTTGGCAGTAAAGGGCTGTTTTTGTACGACCGGGGTGGTCGTGTATTCAACTGTTGGAGAGAACAATGCAAACAAGCAAGACATCCAGCACGGAAATCAAGCTCGCAGGCCGGCCGCCTGTCGTAGCTGCCGTGCATGACGTTACGAAATTTGATCCCTTGGACGAGCTTGTGTTCAGCTTGCAGGATCCGAACGCCGTCACGCGCAACAACATCGCGAGCGCCGCACAAAAGGTTTTTGGAGCGGGCCCCGAATCGGCGGAGTTCATTGCGAAGCTCGTCGAGCACATGATGTCCGTTTCGGAATCGCGGTCGAAAGTCGTCGCCGAACTGGTCATCCTGGGCGGACACCTTTCGCAAATGATGAAGTCCGCGATCAGCCACCACACAGGCAAGGTCGGTGACTCGACGAATGCACGAAGAAAAGGGGCGTCGCTCTGTTTGGATTTTTTCCACCTGGCTCTGAATATCACTCGGCCAAGCGCCTACAACTACATGCGCTGCCATCAGAGATTTGCCGACGATGCTGAGGCCGTGAAGATTTTCAGCTTCGGCGAACTCAATCTGCTGGCCACTCCGGATGTGACTGACGAGCAGATCGAGCTCATCAAGGAAAAGAAGAACGCGGATCCGAAGATCGGCCGCGCAGACGTTGCGACGATGCTCAAAGAGCTTCAGTCCAAGGATGAAGCAATCATTGACCGCGACAAGCAGCTGGAAAACCTCGAAGGCCTACTGGCAGACAATAAGCTTCAACTGGATGTCAGCGTACGCGAAAACCGCCATCTGATAGAGCAGCTGGCGGGACATCAGCGTAGTCTCGCCGATCAGGACAGCAGCATTGCGAATTTGCAGGAACTGCTTGCCCAACGGTCAGCCGGGTATCCCGCTCTGGAACAGGAGCTTGCGGCCAAAAGCAAGGCGCTTGGTGAGGCGACCGCCGAGCTGACGGCGATGCGTGCGGCGAAACCCAAAACGGAACGCGTGGAAGTTCCGGTCGAAAAGCTGCCTGATGCTTACAAGAACCTCTCAGATGCCTGTGCGGATGCGATGGGCGAACTGCAAAAACTTGAAGCGCAAAAGGATGACCTATCAAAGGAGATCGAGAGTCTCCGCGCCAACGTCGCCGCGCAGCAGTCGGAACGACAGGCAGCCGCATCAGTGAAGAACGCACTCGACGATCTCACGAACGCTTGGGGAGAAGTCTCCGGGAAGATGGCTACCGTCCAGCTGGCAGTACAGGCGTCCAGCAATCCCGAACAGTACAACCCGACACTGGAAGCGCTCGGCGCAGCGATGCGCAAGACGCTTTCGGAAGTCGACGCCGCGCTGAACCGCTAGGCTCACTAAATCAGACTGTGCTCGGGGTGAGCGACGCTCCGTCGCTCATGAGTGAACAAGAAAAAGACAGAATCATGCAAAAAGAATTCCGCGGCCACAGCGAGCCGACCAACCTCCTGCTTTCGGCGTGGCTGGCCGAAAAACTTCAGCGCGCCAATTTTGGCCTGACCGACTTCATGCGCCGCGCGCTCGCTGCACACCGTCAAATGGAGAACGTATTCGCCCTGTCACTGCCCGACATGGAAACGTTCGAGAAGTACATCGGTGCGAAGGCGACGCTCATGAATATGCCGTTCATGGCGCTCGCGCCAGTTCTCGACGATCCGCGCGACTGGGAATCCTTCGTCGACGGCGTGATGTCATCGCAGAAAGTCGAAGCGTTGACGGAGGCCATGCCACGCCTCGATCAGATCACAAGCCGGGATATTTACCACTACAACCAGGCATATGTGCAACTCATCAAGGATGTGTTGCACATGAACTTGCTCGCGGTGCCGTTGCTTGGGGTCTCGATTGAACTTGCAAACTACCTCAGGCAGTTGCCGATGGCCCGTCTCGAGAAAGCTATCGGCTCCATCCGCTTCCCGCTGTTTCGATGGCGCTTCGAAGATCCGAATTTCTGGATGGAATATGCAGCTGGATGGGTGACAGAAGAAACGGTTGCCCATTACCTCATGCGCACGTCGCCAGTTCGCACCGACTCCCTTCCCTATAAGCACATCTGGACGGATCTGCGCCTCGAGCGTGAAGACAAGGAAATCTACGCGCGTCTGATGATGGCGCAGGGATGCCGGGCGTCGACCGCGATCGACCTGTTCAATCTGAACCCGAACAAGGCGCGGACGACCTACAAAGACATTCACGGTGTGAGCTCGCCTTGCGGATGCAGAGCTAATTCTCTGCCCTGGTACGTCGATAGCGCAGTGCGTCGGCTCCAGGCGACTGTCTACGTCTGGCTGTATCGAAACGGCCTAGCCGCAGGCGGCAACATCCCGCAATCGTTGATCTCAGCGAACGACATCATGGCGAAGATGTTCGGCAAGAATCTGATGATCACTGCCGATCGCGCTAACCATTTGACCCGCTCGATGGCAATGGACTCGCGCCTGACGATCGCCGCGTGCCGTGGTTGCTCAACGGACTACGTGCTTTCGAACAGTGAAGGAAAGATCGAACTGGCGAAAGACTTTTCCTGCCCTGGCTGCAATTATTTGCTTTCGACGAAGGCCCAGGCGAGCAAGCGCAGAGCGTCCATCTGACCGAAGGAGATAAGGAGACGAACATGCACGGGACATTTCCTGTAGAAGCTGGTTGGGTAGTCTTTTCTCGCGACGGGCGCGCACAGTTCGGCTGGCGTGACCCAGAAACGGGATCGTTCCACTCCGAAGCAGACGGCGAACGCATCGCTGACGCCGTCGGAGGGGTCGAATTTTTCTCCGACGTCATGCACTGAAATGCAAGACTTCGCCTATCTCTTCAGCGATAGCGTCGCGGCCTGGCTACGAGGCCGCGGCGACTTCCGTTTCAAGCGATACGAACGCCACTACCGTGCCGGTCGTTCGGCCGCTCAGGACGCAGGAAGCTTCGATCTCGAGCGATCCAACGAACAATACGCAGCAACGTACCGCCGTAAGGGTAGCTATCTCGCCGTCGTGGTTGAAAGCAAGGCATTCAAGCGTCTGGTGCCCTTTCTCATAATGCTTTGGGGCGGATCGCTGTTGCTACCAGCAATCGGGGAATCGCAGCCAGTCGCAGCGGGCGTTGTGCTTCTTGGGATTTTTGTTGCATTACGCATCAAGGGCCGCAAAGGAAGCGCACGCGGACGCCAGCAAACGGTTGCGCGCTAACAACGAAGCGTTCAGACAGATTCTTACCCGCCATTACAATGCGTCGCGGACCGAAAACCATAACTGAGCGCAAGTCAATCGTGTCTGCCTTGACTTCGAAATGCGCTCGATAAGATGAAAGTACGGTTGTGCAAAGGGCACAGCCAACCACCACTCCGAGGGATTAGAAGATGAAAAAGAAGCCTTATGTACTGACCGCTCTTTCCTTTGCCGCTGCACTCGCCCTCTCGGCGTGCGGTGGTGGCGGCGGCGGAAGCCCGACAACCACCACTGCGCCGGTCACACCTCCGGCCAGCACCGGCGGCAATCTTCAAACCAGCGTCGCTCCTGCGACCTACACAGGCGGAACGATGCAGGCGCAAGCGTTTTCGCAGCTGAACGCGTACCGCGGTTCGATGGGTGTCGGCCTCTTGGCCCAGGACACAACGCTCGACACGGCGGCTCAAGCCCACGCGCTGTACCTGAACACGAACATCGGAACGGGTGCTATCACGAGCCTGTCGCACAATGAACTGTCGTCGCTGCCTAACTATTATGGTGATACGCCGTTGAGTCGCGCTCAGAAGGCTGGCGCACCGGTTACTGAATGGATCGGCGAGGATGTCGCCGGCGGCATCCCGCAAGCGGACGCAGCTTCGTATGCGAAGAACTGCCTGAGCCGTCTACTCGACACGGTGTATCACCTTCAGGATCTGACGAGTAGCGTAGAAAAGATTGGTATCGGCTTCACGCAGAACTCGGGCACATATGTCGACTACACCTGCTCGCTGGATTTCGGTGAAGTGACGAATGTGGTCGGCGCGCCGCAGGCTAACGCCGTCTACATCTATGGTGGCCAGCAAATGCCAACGGACGCTATGGCCGTCTCGCCGTTGACGAATGACACGGGCGTTGAACTCGCGATGACGCCTGAAACAACGAACCCGGCTCCGGATCTCGCAAACCCCGGCCGTCCGGTCATGGTTCGCGTCAACGCTGCGTCACCCGGCGACGTGCTGACGGTCAGCAGCTTCACGCTGACGGCAGCAAATGGTACGCAAGTGCCAGCGCGTATCATCGTTCCGAGCGCCGCACTGGCAGGTTCGACGGGTGCAACGGCCGACGTGAACAACAAGTTTTATCCGGGCGTCGCGATCCTGCTGCCTCTCGCTCCGCTCACAGCGAATACGACCTATACGGTCTCGTTTTCTGGCGCACGTGACGGCAAGGCGGTGAGCAAGACGTGGAACTTCACGACTGGCGCGAGCTAACTGTAGCCTTATAAACTTGCAATACAAAACGCCGTCCAGCTCTCACCGGACGGCGTTTTTTTTTATCACGCTGAGTCGCTTAGTGGTTACACGCTCCGCCCGTAGCCGTAATGTGTCCGACCCCTGCGCCCAGGAAGTGGTGATCCGCGCTGCTGAAATAACACGCGCCGACGTATTCATTGGTGTCGAAGCATGGCAGCGAATATGTTGGCCCCGTCATATACCACGCGTAGATGAGCTGGCCTTCATACGGGTTATTTTGAGTTCCTGAGACCACCCCCGGCCACCCGCCCATCGGCAATTGCCGACCCGTCATCGCATAGCCCGAGCCAGGAGGTGCCAATAGGGGCGTGCAGAAGCCAATAGGATCAGCGTCATCCGATGGCGGAGGAGCAGGCGGATTGCACGTCGGAGGTACCCATGATGAGCCAGTCCACCACGGCGACGAGGCTTGGGTATAGCCAGCCGGACACGATGGCGGGGGCGCGTAGTTACATTGCGGGGCAGACCACTGTGCACCTTGCCACACGGCGGGAGAAAGCGTTGTCCAACCAGCACCCGCCGAACACTGAGTCTGTGGAATGGCTGCGTGGCTAACAGGTGCGCCGCACGTCGAATCCTGATAGCCTGGCGCACACAGTACGGGCGTGGCCGTCGCGCTCTTCCCCACGACCAGCAGGGTTCCCATCAACAACATACCCAAAATATTCTTCCAGCGTTTCATCTCATTACCCTTCTGTTTTTGGGGATTTAGTACGCGCAATAGGTCGATACGACGCCCCTCGCGCCCGGAATCGGCGCACCAGCACCGTCGTAAATGAGGATCGTCCACGGACCCGTGCCGGCTACCGGTCCGAAGTTCACGCCCGTTGTCGGATCGACGGAAAAGTTTTGCGGCGTTAGTTCTATCTGCGGGAGTCCGCCGTTCGGACACGTCGGTGCAGGAACAACAGTGCCATGTACGACCTGCCAATACGCCATGCGCAAAATTCGTCCTCCAATCGGCAACCACGTCCCATACAGGCATTGCAGCAATTGCCCTGATCCATCGCTGTTGGCCGACATAGCGGTGCCAGAGCACGCGGTCCCCGGCACCGCGAGGTTGCCGACCTTCACGAGTCCGTCGACCGTCGCATTCCCGTGTACCGCCGCCGCGCCGGCATCCAGCGGCCCCGGTGCCGAGCCAGCGGCGTTTTGAACGTAGAGTGTCGACGGCGTGCGAATAGCAGTGCTCACCGCGACGTTCGATGCAGCCAGTGTCGGTGCTGCAATTGTTCCCGTCGCGTCGATGCTCTGGACATTGTGAAGACTCACCCCATTGACATTCTGGTCGCCCGTCCACGTCAGACTCCCGTCGCGCCGGATGTATACCGAACCACCGTCGGTGCCAGGACCGTTCGTCGCAAAGACAGTCGCCGCCTTCGCGCCCAGCGGATTCGGAGCAGTGAACGATCCATTGATGCCGCCAATCACACTGGGATTCTGGGAATTTGAGTAACCGAACTGGCTCGTCCCTGCCAGCTTTGAGCCCGCCTCCGCCACTTGAGCGGCACCGGCTACGTCAGGCTTGCCTCCCTTCAGCAGCGGGTTCGTGGGGTACATCGTGAAAGCGACACTACAGTTCCCAGCGGCCTGCGTACATCCGGCGGGCACCATGGTCATGGTCGTTGCATATGAACCGCCCCAAAACGGTCCTGCCTTGTGCGCCTGCTTAAGGTTACCGGCCGTGACAAGTTGCGCAATGGTTGGGGGCGTCAATGTTGAAACGTTACCCGATGCGGTGTACTGCGAGAGGACCGTTCCAAAGTTGTCAGAGATCCAAGCGTCGAAAGCCATCACCAGTGTTGCCTGATTCTGACCTTCGAGCGACAGCATCGTCGCACGCGTATTCGCGACATCTGCCTTGATCGCCTGCACCGTCAGAATGGCTGAACCGAGCAGGACGAACATCATCTCCAGCAAGCTTCCCATGACTGCCCCGGATCACGTGCGCGACGTGTAAAGCTGGAGCGTCGCGTATGCACCACCCGCAGCGCAAGCCGTGCCCGCGGTGGCGCTGTTGAAGGTCGTCGTCGGACCGGCGAGAGTCGTGCCGTTCGCTGCCACCTGCGAATAGGTGTTAGTCAAAGCGGCCACGCTCATGGAACATACCGCTGCGGGGACCTGATACGACATGATGAGCGAGTCGTTGGCCGTGCTCAGCGTACCGACCGAGATCGTCACGGGCTGGTTAAAGATGCCCTTCAACGATGACTTGTCCGATGCCAGACGCGCGCCTGCCGCGTCGAACGCCCGGTTCGTGGCAAGCGTAGTTAGTGACTCTGTGGAAAAGTCGGCGTCGTTCAGCGTGGCTTTCAGCATGCCCGTATGGAACATTTGCGCTTCACTCGTGAACTCTTGCGACTTAATCAGGGTGTAGACGTAAGCCCCGCCCTTGATCACCGCCATCGCGAGTAGCGCTGCGCCCGCCATGTATGCACCGGCCTCGATCAGCGATAGTTCGCCCGACTGCTTTCTGCGACGGCCCATCTGGATCAGACGCAAACGACGGACGCCGTCAATCTTTTTCTGTTGCATAAAATCTCCCAAGATTCACGCGTGAAAGCGTGGAAAAAAGTCTACGATCGACCGCTTATTGCGACCCTGCGACGGGAATGCCGCCGCTCATGTTCACTGCCCCGGTGACCACGTACGAACCGACACCGATGGTTAGAAAGAGAATGACCGCGAAGCCGAGCAGCACGTAGTGCGTTAGCCGTGCATTTCGCTTCACTGCCTCCACCACGCGAGCAAGCGAATCGCGACCAAGCGACTTAATCGCCGCTTCAAACTGATCCCGGCCCGCAGCATCAGTAATCGTGTCGACGATCATTTCCGAAAAGATGCCCGTGTCGAGGGCGCGCATCGGCTGATCGGGACGTTGCGTTAGGCGCTTGCTCATCGTTGTCAGATGCCAGCGCATCCAGGGGTCAGACGATTGCGCTACCCGGTTTATCGCAGCTCGCAGCGTCAGGTTTGAATCGAACAAGCCAGCCAGCGAAACGATCAGGAGCGCTGCTCGCATGTCGCGACGGTTTCGCCACATGAGCGGAAACCTGTCAAAGCGGTTACGCAGCGGACCTATCCAGCGTTTCAATGTGTGGAAGTACAGCGCGATCGTCGCGATCACCAGCGAGGCAGATATCCACCAGTACTCGTAAGCGAAGGTGTCGATATGAAACAGCAGACGGCCCGCGTCAGGCCATTGGTCCAACGGCTTGATCTCGACAATCTGCGGATAGATCACTCCACCAAACATCATGCAGAAGCCGTAGAGATAGACCAGCAGAAATGTCGGGTAGGCGACCTGCAATGCGGTTTGCGATGACAGCGTGCGCTTGGCGAACGCTGCCATCTCCGCAAGCTCGAACCCTCTGGCCACCGCGTCTTTCTGAGTCGACTCGTCCGCGATATCGAAAAGCGTGTACTCGTCGCCGGGGATAAACGGCTTGATAGCGGCGGAAAACGAATCACCCTTTACGAGACGCTCGCGAACTTGCGCAAAGACCTTCCACTCGATGCGGTCGCGTTTCCGGTTACGGTTCTCGTAGGTCTCGAGACGTTCGCGCAGAGTTTCGACGTCCCGTAGCCCCTTCTTCTCAATATCAAGCCGTGTTTCCTTGTAGAAGGTCTCACGCACACCCTGAAACCTCCAACGGGCAATACGCATCTGCGCTGCTTCGGGAAGCATGGCGATCAACGAACTGAGCATGACGGATATCAACCTTGTTGTAGTTTCCCGTCTGCACCCGGCATCACGCGGTATTGCGCGAAGGACTGCATGGAACGGTTGATGAATTGTGGGTCGATTTCGCCGCGCGAAGCCTTGAAAAGAGCGTGTTCATATAGCGTCTTTCCGGTCATATCCTCGTTATCGAACCCGGTTGTACGTTCCCCACGCCATACAGTGCGCGCGCCGCTCCAGTCGCGCGCCGCAATCCGCTCGCGAAATTCCGGCGTCGGTCGGTAGAGTTCGGCCACGAGCGTCGGCCGCTTAGTGCCGCCGGCGACCTTGCCGTCGCGTGAGAAAAGTCCGTCGAGACGGCATTGGTCGCAACCACCATGATTGCGGCAAGCCATCTTCGAAGTATCAAGGCCGAACTTCGAGCGTAGCAACTCGAGGTCAGCGGTAGGCATCACCTTTTCCGCAGATAGCTTGCAATTTGGGCACAGGGTCGGCACCAGCTTCTGGTTGCCCACGGCATTGATAAACCCCTCCGCCGCCAGTTCGTCGATCGGAAGTTGAAGTCGGCCGCCCGCCATACGCATGACGGCCGAAATAATGTCGCCTGCGTGTAACGAGAAGCGCACTGGATGGCCTGTCAACGCCAGTTCCGACACGAGCCCCATCACGACGCGATCGCGAACTTCCGAGATCGTGACGTCGTCCGGGTCCATACGCATGAGCGTGCGGATGACCTCCGCGTATTTTCGGTTCGCTTCCTCGTCGGACTCGTCCGGGCGTCGGATGATCGATATTTCCGACAGCCACGGCAATGGATATTCCGACGGCTCGCTGACAGCGAACTGCTTTTTGAGCTCGCGATCCGGCAGCATGTAACTCAACGCGCGCAGCAGCGTCGTCTTCCCCGAACCAGTTTCCCCCGTCAGAACCGTAATACCGCCACTGACATAGTTGAGCGTGTCGATCAAGGCAAGTTGGCTTGACGACAGCCCCATCTGCTCGGGCATGAGCACCGAGTAGTTCTTGAAGTTGCCGTCGAGCAGACGCAGCCCGACGTCATAGCCTCCAACCATCGATGCGGATTGCCATCGCAGATTTACGGTATCCCGCCCTAGAACCAGCGGGATCATTGCCGATTGCGGCGCGCTCGGCTGAAAGGAGTTGCCCGAGTTTGTATTCTTCTGGACCAGATCCGAATACGCTGCGGAGAGCGCCCGACGCACGATGTTCTTCGGCAGGCGTCGGTATGTGTAGAGGTCGCCATTCACCCGGAAGCGCACCTCGACTTCCGCCAGAAAGTCGCGCGGCTCAATATGCACATCGCTCGCGCCGTACGCATGGGCCGCCTCGATGATGTCCCGGAAGTTGCCGATTGCCCGCGATGCTTCACGCTCGCCACTGACAAGCGCATCCCGATTTCCCTGCTTTCCTTCATAGATCGCCGCGATAACCTGCTCGGTCGCGATCATCTCTTCCTGCACGAGAAGATCGTGGGCAGCGAGGTCCTTAAGGAACGTTGCGAACTGCGCGCGCTCACTGAAGCGTGCCGTCGCCGCAACGATGGCAATGCCCGGTTGTATTTCGACTGCGACGAATTCCTTGCGCACTGCCGCCGATATGCGCAGCGTCGAATCGGCTTCGATGCCCGTGATGACGCGCTTGAAGTCCGGCAGTGCTTCCGCCGACACGAGCGCAGGTCTGCCGCTCATCGTGCTGATGGACTCATTCTCCTGGTCATCGTCCTCTTCGTGGTCCCGTGTCGTCGACACGTGATTCGGTCTTTCCTGAGGATGCGCTGTTGCGGAGATAGGCACGCGAGCGGAAGACTGCGCCGATGCTCGTGCTGATGCTGCTGATGCTGCTGGTGCTGCGTGCGAGAACGATTGGGTGGTTTCAATGGATACCGCCACCGGTTCAGCGGCATCGGCAGGAAGAGCAGCCTCAGCGACCGTCGCAACCGTGGCACGCAGCTCCACAGGGTTTGACTGCGCTGCGATCATCTCGTCCAGCTCGCGCAGGGCCTTTTCGCCCTCTGCATACGCGTTGCCCAGTGTCGCGGTCAAATTGTCTGCAGGAGCCACAGCGGGCTCGCGGACTGATGGCATTGCGACGTGCTCCTCTAGCAACGCAGGAGCCTCAGGAGCCGCAGCGGCAATACGCACCTCGGTAACCTTGCCATCTGATTCCTTGAATTCCTCCACATCCGTGATGTCGTCACCGGACAGCTTGCGACCGAGAAATGACACCGTTGGATTGATCGCCTTCGTCGGCTCGCTAAAGGGCGGTTCCTTCGCGGCGCGAGTCGCGCCCTGACCCGTCGCCACAAATGCTGTCGGCCTTATGCCGCGTAACCGCTTCAGAAAGCCACCGCTTGCCTGATCCTCGTCCGTCTCGATACCTGAAAAGAGACTCATCGTCTTATCTCCCGTTCGAACCGAACGAACCCACGCTCGTAACCACAGGGAGCGGCCCGCCGAGGTCGGTAATGGCCCGCACAGCCGGGACGTCTAACATCGGCAGCGACGCCGACGTTGTGGATATGACTTCTGTCCATGTCCGCTTTCCTTCGGAAACGGAGATGTGGTAGCCGTCGACGCGCGTAACGACCCAGCCGTTGATCAGCCTTTCTCCGCGCGCAGCGGAGTAGACGCCACCCTGGTAGTCGTAAAGGACGTGCGCCCCGGTCATATCACTGTATGCCCCAACGAAAGTGACAGGCGCAGCGCGCGGTGCAGGTGGGCTTGATGGCTTGGATGCTTTCGGAATCACCACTGGGGCGGCTACAGGATTCGCCAATGGTGTCGCCAGCGATCCATTTAGACTCACTCCCTGGGCGGGTGCCTGTGCCCCGTCCGTCTTGCGCATCGAGTTGACAAGATTTTGACGTGCCAAACCGTCAATGTCGCCCAGCGTCAAGTGCTTCTCATCGGCATGCGCGGTGCTTGCGACACAGAGTGCAAAAAGCGATGCCGCCACGATGCGGGCTGTGTTATTGGAGTACATAGTATTTACCCTTCGCCGTGAAGTGAACGCCAGTGCCGTCTTCTTTCAATTCGAGCTCAAGCGCGTCGAGAGACATGTTTTCCGGCAGGTTGCCGAGCAGCCGGCCTTGCCACATATAGCCATCAATCGTCCACTCACCTACAAGGACGATGGGCCCGGCCACGTCCCCCACGTTCGGCTGACGTGCGAGAAGGCGTTGTGGTGGCCTCAGTGTCACGACATACCCATGACTCGTCAGCAGGTCGGGCTTGGTCGAAAGACGCTGCGGATCAGTCTGCAGCTGTTTGATGAGCACTTGCGCGGTAGGCCACTGCCGCGCCTGCGCGAGAGAAACTCTCTGCGTTTGAGGAACGGCTGGTCCTTTGATTTTCAGATGCAGACCGTCAGCATCGAATACGACGGGGCGCATTTCCGCCGATGCGCGAGCGTCGAATTCCTTGAACGTGCCCCCTTCGCGCTTGAAAGTGATTGCGCACGAACCAGCGACGCCGCACGATGCCTTCTCGAACTGCCATCCGTCCATGTTCGTTTCCTGACGGCCAAATGTGTCCAGTAGAGCGGGGGCAAGTTGAGATGCAAGCGGCACGGAGCCAGCGAACATGCGCGCGACCGCGTTCTGATATTCCTGCATGTAGGTCGGCGGTGGAGCGGCCGGCGGCGGCGGCGGACTGATATAGCTGATCGCTTCGCTTCCCCCGTAGATCAGCGCGACCGCGATAATTGCCAGCGGAACCGCCTTTGGCAACTTCACGGGCAGCTTTTTGATGAGGCCGACGCTCTTGCTTCGCAGCAATTCGGCCGCGGCAAATGGCTCATCGAGATCGACAAGATCCGCACCGTAGCCGATTGTCACCAGCTCGACGCGATCGCGCTCACATTCATCCTCAAGCGCATTGCGACGCGCGCGTAGCGCATTGAGCGGGATGGTTTCATCTGTCCGGACTGCCCCCCGTACAACGAGGATCGCATGAACACGCTGTGCGTCCTGGATCAGCACTAAAACCGCTGGTTTAGTCCGCACGCGCTCGAGATCGGCAATGCGCGCTGCAGCGGAATAGAGCTTCACACCCTTGCGATCAGCCGCTTCCGGCGCGCAGAAGCCAGCTACCGTTTCTTCCTTTCCCTTGATCTCGACGAAATGCGTCGCGTCGAGTTCCTTCGCATAGCGTCGGCGTTCGCCAGCCCCGCCCTTCGTTGCATATGCGCGCCATTCGAGGCCGAAGACGAGCCGCGCCTTCTTTCCGGTCGGAATGTTTTCGAAATGCATTGCGCCACTCACATCGACGGCACGACGTTCGCGGTCAGCATGATCACCTGGAACGTCTTGGCCTTGTTCCATGCTCCGCTGAAACCCAGGATACCGTTGTTGCTGGCCGCATCGTAGTTGTTGGTCACCGCGCCATACATGACGACCGTTTGGCCATCAGACAACGCGATTGTCTGGTCATCTTTGCTGCCCACGATGTCGGGCAACTGGATCTGTTGTGCCGATGCACCGGAGCCCGTTCCAATCGTCGTAAATGGTCCGTTCAGTTTCGAACTGTCGCTCCAGTAGGACAGAATGATCTGGTTGTGATCATTCACGGACGGCAGGATGTTCACGAAGTCACCGACGGTGACCGATCCAGGTGTAAGACCCGGAAGACCCGCACCGCCGCTGAGCGATCCCGTCGCTGGGGTAGTTGCTGCCAGATAGCCCTTGGTCTCGAATGAACCGATCGACATCGGGAGTCCATTGAGGGTCATCTTCGTCTGGGTGTTGTCCGAGATCGTCTTGCCATATGTGTTGAGCGCGTTGATCACCGCGTTCGTGCCAGTGAGCGGCGCATTTGGCTTCAGGATCGACAATCCAACCGAACCCGCCGAGGTTGCAAGCGATGTGGGCGACACGACACTGATCGAGTACTGCAGGAGACCATTAGAGATCTTGTTGAAGATGATGTCGGCACTTGCGCCCGCCTGCGAACCATTGTTTAGCGCGATTTGAAGCGTACGAACACGCACAGACACCTGACGCGTCGATATCGCGTTCTCACGCGTGAGCACTTCGCTCATGCGATCAACCGCTTCCTTCGTGTCTCGCACCATAACCAGCCGGCTTTGCGGATTAACCGTGATCTTGCCGAGCGGCGATTTCAGGCTTTCCAGCTCCTTTGTGATCAGGTCGATCTGATCAAATTTGCCGTCGCGGCCAGTCGACGTAACCGCGGAGAATGAACCGGTGTTAGCACTAGTTGTACCGTTCGCGGTCGACTGCGAACCCGTAGACGTATCGGTCCCCTTCGACATCGATGATTTGACGTTAACGGTGCCGGGAATAGCTGCGATCTGAAATGTACGGGTCACGAAGCGTGAGATATTGATCGTCGCGCCGTCAAAACTCCACGCCAGACCGAGGTCCTCAGTCACGCTGTGCAGGTATTGGCCAAGCTTCGCGTTGCCGGGCTGCCTGTAGATGGGGTCTACGTTCGTAGCAGCCTGTCCGAGTCCCGGGACCGAAAGCCTTGCAGCTCCATTGCCACCGTTTGCACTGCCCGAGGTAGTTTCGATCAAGGCATCGCGCGGAATGAAGACGTCCGGGCTCAAGTGCACGGGGTAGCCTGCCGCATCAGAAAGCATTGTTGCGATCTTCGACAGTGGCAGATTCGCCGGTAGGGTGACGGACTTCTCGCGGAACACTGCTGGCAGAGTCGCTTCGTATGCGACCGGGACAGGCCGGTCGCCGAGAAAGGCGGTCGGTACGTGTTCGACGAGGGGCATCGACTCACCCATGCCCGCCATTGCGTGCGTTGCGTCGTGTGTTGCCGAGTCATACGCGTTGTTCACGTCGGATTGCGAAACCACGCAACCGGTAAGCGTGGACGCGACGAAAAGGGAAACAGCAGCCTTAAATCGGTTTGCTCGCATCGGTTCAATCCTGGCAGTTGGCCGCGCGGGCGACCACGCGAATTACGTTGTTGGTGTGCTCGCAAACTCGGGTCGGTGTGCGCATGTGATTGGTGGCTTTCATAACCTGCGTGAGCACGGAATCGAAATCGCCGCTAAAAGTCGCGTTGAATTCGAGCGGTAGGTCGTCGTCGATCTTCCATGCGAGTTGCCAGCCCTGTTGCTGTAACCAGCGATCCAGCGCATTGCGCAGATTGATGTCCTGCGGAGTGATAGCGAGAGTCAGGACACCACCGGGTGCCGGACCCGTTGCGCCCGGAAGAATTACTGGGGTGACGGCTGTCGATGCAACTAGCGTTGTGGGTACGGCTGCAACGGAAGGCATCGAAGCAACAGTCGGAGCCATTGAGGGCTTCCCGCTGACTGACGCCGCTGGAGTTGATGGACTTACCGAACCCAATGTCGCTTTAGGGACGGCGGCGGGCGCAGATAGCATCTGCCAGCCATCGCCCGCCGGCGGGGCGACACGCGACTGATCCGGGTCGATGGCCGCATAAGTCCAGAGGGGCACTGCGGCGAGCGTCAAAGCTGCGAGCACACGTGTGAGGACGCGCACGCTGTCGTTGCGTTCGATGGTTACGTTCATTTTTATTGCCCCTGCCGCTGCAGGCGGCGATTAATAGCGTTGGCGTAATTCAGTTGCTTCCACGGCGTCGACGCGTTGTAGGCACCGACTGCTTTCCAGGTTGGGCCATACCGCCTGATCTTTCTCGCGAGAATCCACGTTCCTACATAGGCGTTCACACATGCATCGAACAGGTGTTCGCGGCGTATTCCGTAACGGGCGAGACCGGGAAGTTCGCCGGAGTTCACCTGCATCAAGCCGATGTCCTCGGAGCCATCGGAGTTCACGTGAACGGCATTCGCCCGCATACTGGACTCGTTCTGTGCTATCGCGTGAACGAGCTGGCTGTTGATGTGCTGAAACGCGGCAGCATCATCGAGACAATCCGCCTGTGCGATCGACAGACACAACGACGCAACGACGCCAACTACGACACGGATCAGCCTTTTCACGATTTCTCCACCGCCGCCGTTGCTGCTTGCGCCGTCGCAGGCTTGACGGAAGCAGGGCGGTCGAAGAACTTCACGTCGTGACTGCGCGTCACATTCACCACGTTGCCGTCAGCATTCACGATGAACTGATCTGCTGTACCGTTGAACTTGTAGTACCGCCCCTTCTGTTCGCCCGACCCAAGATGTCGGGCGTCAGAGACCTTCACGTTGCCAATGGTGTCGGCGAACTTGAAGTACGTCGAACCGTCCTTGTCGAACACCGCTTC
This sequence comes from Paraburkholderia sp. Tr-20389, assembly GCF_017104565.1. Taxonomy (GTDB): domain Bacteria; phylum Pseudomonadota; class Gammaproteobacteria; order Burkholderiales; family Burkholderiaceae; genus Paraburkholderia. Next base: position 105,593 of record NZ_JAAGPD010000013.1, read on the forward strand.
GAGTCCCGCGCTGTTCTTCGCGTCGAACGAATAGACAAGACCTGCGACCCGGGCCACCTCGACGCTGTCGGTACCGTTCGACACGACAAAGCGGTCAGTGCGGTTCAGCGTCACGACATTGCTCGATTCATCCCATTTTGGCTTGAGGGAGTGCCCCTCCATGTCCCGAAAGACGAGTTCTTTTGCAGGCCTTTGGGCGAAACGGATCTGGATATGGGTATCGTCACCGTCGCGGATTGCGACCGCGCCAAAGGACCCAGCGAGGCCATCACTCTGGGGCGACTTTTCAGGGGCCGCAATCGGTTCTGCCGGAGTCGCCGACGGCGGCGCGGACGCGACAGCAGGTGCCGCGCTCGCAAGATAGTTCACCGCCATGGATTTGGCCCCGGCCCGCCGCAGTGTGACGTGGTGCGCGTTGAAATCTACATCCGCGTACAGGTCATCCGCGCCGAGAAGCCGATCCAGCGATTGCATCCAGTTCTCGCCATCGCGAGTCGCGTAACTTTGCGCAGTGGTCAGATCGACATCCTTCTGGGCCGAACCCGTCCAGCCCTGCGGAACAAGCGCCTTAACCAGTTGCGCGAGCGGCAGCGTCGCGCTCATCGATCGGGTGCTCTCAAGGCGCGAACGGGTTCCGACGATCGCGAGGCGGTTCGAGAATCCGGCAAATCCAGCAGGCATGTCGCCGCTGCCGTTGCCGCGATCCGACGCGAAGCTGTTCGCCTTCTTCCAGCGCGCCCTAGCGCTGGCGCCACCGACCGAATAGCTCACTACATCGGGCGTACCTGGCACAACGATATAAGGACCTTCAGGATGCCCGCCATCGACCTTGAGCAGCTGGCCAGCGCGCGGCTGCACAAAGGTGTCAGTCCCATCGTTGAATACGAGCGCAGGGCGTTCGGCTAGGTTGCCGTTGATCTGATAGTCGAAGTCGAGCGGATCGGTGCTCGCAGCCGACGCGGACAGCGAGAACACCGTCAGCGCAAAGAGGGTTAGCGTGTGCTTCATAAGCCCCGATCGATTTGGGAGAGATGCCGGATGAAGCGCGCGAGGTATTCGCGGCCTGGCTGAGGATTGGCGCTGTGGTAGTACGCAACTGCTTTCACAGCGGAGTTAGTCTTGCGATAGTTCTCGTTGAGAATGTCTTCGGCGACGCGAACGTTCGTGGCAGGTGCGAGCGCGTCCCATGGCGATGCGAATCGCTGCCGGTGATAGCACCAGTTCACCTGCATGAGGCCAATGTCGAAGTCGCAGCGGCCGTCCGATATCAGGAAGCGGATCGCCTTGTACGTGTCCTCGCGCGTACGGAAAAAAAAGCCGCGCCCGGCAACATTCAGCGTCCAGGGCCATGCGTGACCGTTGTAGGCCGACTCATTAAGCGCGATGCCCGCAAGGATCTTTGCGTCGACGGTCGCACGCAACACATCGAAAGGTGCCTGGGCAGACGCACAAGCCCAGCCACCGCGCCGCTCGGTGAGTGCAGCTTGCGCCTGATCGTCCAGAACAGCCGGTTGCAACCAGCCACTCCTGACGAGCAAGCTTTGAAGGCTCTCGGTTGCGCCATCGACCACGACCGACGCGACGCCGTTATTCGTCGGCTCGACACGCTGGCCGATCAAAGGCTTCGCCCATGCAAGGAAGCGCTGCAGCCCACAGGCGTATACGGGTGTACCTGTAAACGCGAGCATCGTGCGCTGACCACCATCTTCAACGACGAAGCTGTTGGGGCTGATGACTGTCTCGATCACCGCTGCGCGCGACGAGGCACACGCGAGAGCGAGCACGAGCGCAGCGGCGAAACGGTTAGTCATGGTACGGCTCCATGACGATGTCCTGCGTCACCTGCACGAGGAACTTCTGGCCGGGCGGGACAGTGATCGTCGGCGGAATGTTCTGGTTACGTTGAAGCACGGCTTGCGCAGTCGTCGCAGCCACCTGCCCTGCAGTGCTTCCGGTTGTCGTTATGCCGATCGGGCTTGCCGTCGTCGAGGTAGTCGCTCCGTTGTCGAAGCTTTTCAGCAGGACAGCTGTAATGAAGCCCGCGCCGAAGATCGCCAGAAAATGGTTATTCACGTCGCCCGAGAATCCGGCATAGCCGTTCTGATCAGCGCCCTGCATGCCATTCATCGGGACGCTCTTGCCGTTTGGCAAACGTAGGCTGGTCGATGCAACGAGGAGACGTTCCTGACCAACCTTGATGTCTGCGCTGTACGCGCCGTTGATGAACGATCCTTTCGGGATCATCAGGCAGTCACCTCGGATACTGTCGTAGACATCTTCGTCGACCATGAGCGCGGAGCGACCCGGCTTGTCTGAATTCAAGCCTTCTATCGTCTTTACGTGGATGTTGTGCGGCGGGGTCAACGTGCAACCGCGCGACTGGCCATTGAACGTCGTCTGCTCGATTCCGCCCTGCCCCGCCGCTTCCTTGAGGAAAGCGCGATCACGATCTTCGGGCGCTTGGCCCTGTTTGCTGAGCGCGAGTGCCATGGCATCGGCCGGATTTTGCGCATTCGCAGTAGCAGAAGCGCGCGCAGCACGAAAGTCATCGAGCGACGGGACGCCAGCCGGCGTAGTGACGGCCTGCTGAGTAGAGTTGCGACCCGAGCCCGTCGTCTTGAAGATCGACGACGTGTAGATCGCGTCCTGCTTGTTACTTTCTGCGAGAGCGCGGGTATCGCCGCCGTCGTGAGCCACTTCCCTCTGGAAGTCGTTACCCGTCAGCATCGGTTTTGCAGATGGCTTCTGGATAGCAGCAGCATCGGACGCAGCGCGCGCGGCCGCCGCTTCTGACGCAGCGGCTTCCTGTTGCTGGCGGATCATCTGATCAATGTCCGAGCCGCCCTTCCCCGCTGGAACTTCGGTGCTGCTCTTGAGCGCACTTGCCTTCTTCAGGCGGGCTTCTTCCTGCGCCTGATTGCTCGCCTTCAGTTCGTAGAAGAAGCCCAATACGCCAATGATGATTCCTGCCACCAGACCTATGCTCAGGATCGCGTTGCGGGGCGTCTTGCCTTTGACGAGCGCCGCCTGTTCGGGCGTCGGCGCGTTCTGGTCGCTCTTCTTCGCCACGATCAGAACACTCCAAAGACGCGGCGCCGGCCACGCGTAACCGTCACTTCATCCTTTCCTGACACGAGCACGATCTCGTCGGCAAGGCGCTGGAACACTAGAAAATCGCCGCGCCGGATGAAGTTACCCACTACCCGATCTCCGTGGTCCTTGTACATAGGAACCGGCCACGTCTGCGCCTTGATCGGCATCCGCATCCAGATCGAGTGACCGTCATCGAAAACCACTTCAGGCTTAAACTCGGCGCTTCCGTCAACCGAGTAATCCCAGTTCAGCTTGTCGGGGGACACGCTGATATTGCCTGAGTCGGTCGCGCGCTCACCCCCAACTGCGCCAGCGCCAACCGAGTCGTCGCGAGCGGCAGCTCGCGTCATTGGCGCCCGCGGATACTGGAATCGCACGGTCTGGTAAAAGAGCCCGCCAGCCGGCGACGCAATCAGCGTGAAGTCGTACTCGCGCCGGTTCGTCGTCAGGTGCAGCGTGTTCACGAGATCGGGCTTATGCGGCTTGATGAACACATGGTTCATCTTGTCGTCATCAATTTCCCACTGGATGCTGTCGCCCATTGCTGGGTCCGCAATCAGCTTCTCACCCGGTTCGAGCTCGATCGTCGTCAACTTCAGTGGCGCAGTAAGGACACGAAATATCTGGTCCCGGCTGTACGAGAACACGCCAATGCGGGCATCGCCAGGCATCGTGAGTGGGTCCGCGCCACTGTTGAATGGGTTCACCGGGCTCATCGGATCACTCGCGATCATCGCGGTGTTGATCGCCCCTGCATCTGCAGGGCGTTTGGCCTGTGCGGCCACCATCGGTAAAGCGATCGCGGCAAGCGTAAGGGCGATGCCAATCGCAGGTCGTAGAGGTTTCGTGATCATGAGGCTCAAGCTCCGCCCGTCCGCTCAAGACGGAAAAACGGGATGTAGATGCCGAAAGGATTTTTAGAGAGCGCCGCGTCCGCTGTGGGCGCAACGATCTGATAGCGCAGCGTCAACGCGTAGGACTTCACGTCGGGCTTGCCCGTCGCGCCGGCCTGGGAGGTCGTGGTTGTGAATTCAACGAGAACCGTCTGATCCTCAAGCAGTGCAATGTTCCGCACGTTCACTTCACGAATCAGTTTCGGGTAGGCCGTGATCTGCTGGAAAGGCGCGTCGTCCCGCAGCCAGCCTTTAAACTGGTCCGTCGCCGCACCGATCATCTGCGCCTTCACCGAGTTGATGTTGGCTGACATACGGGACGTGTTGAGACTGTCGGTAAGGACCGGCTCGATCGTGAACCAGCGCACAGCCATGTCGTTCATGCTTGTGCGGATCGCCTGCGAGTCCGGCTTGTATGCGACGAGCTCCGTCACGACCGGATGACCGCTCACGTCGGCGGACACCCCAACTACTTTCGTGACCGACGGCGGAGGCTGGCGTGTCCACACCGCGCCCCCGGCAACCGCCATAGCTGCGAAGGCGAAAAGCATCCAGCGATTGGCCTCAACCTTCAGCTTGGTGCTGGTCTCGAAGATCACCTGTGCGGGATCTTCCTCGGCGAAAGAGCCGGGGGCCGTGGAGAGCGCGGCCTGACGCTTGTTCCTGAAAGTACGCATGGCAACCTTTGATTAATGGCTACCATTGAAACAACTTCTAATGCTCAATTTGAGGCGAATGGCGCAGAGAATTAAGCGCCTTTATGCTTCCGGCCCTCATGCATTACCCGCTGTTGCGGCGGATGTTTTTATTACGTGTTAAGACTGCTCCCGGGGAATGAGAGCTTGTTTCGTAGCTCTTTTACACCCCATCGTCCAAGGAATATGTGCAATCTCGTCGTATTGCTGTAGCCACAATAGAGCGGAACGCGCAGGAATGGCTACAGTTTCGTCGCACGCGAACTTATTTAAATTCATACACTTAGAAGGACCCGCAGTTCGGACAAGCCATTACACGTAAAAAGACAACGCGCTTAATCTCACAAGTTCGCGGGGGCTTGTCTCGTAATTGTGCGATATTCGTACGCTCCCCGAGCGCTCCTATCGCTTCTACCGACGAGGTCCCAGTCGCGACTCACAGTTGAGACCGTCACGCATGGACGCCTGCGAACGGCGTGTTTGATGTGCTCGCTGCCCATCAGCCGGTCCGCGTGGCACTTCAGCGGCCGCAGCTGTCGCCTGGTGGTGAAACGGTCTGGATTAAGCGACGATCTATTCGGAGATTCTCGTGCGGGTCTACGAGGTGTGAAGCCGAGTGTTCGCGTGTCGCTTTAAGTCGAGGGGGCGACTTTCGCTTTCGTGCGCAGGAACACGAAGGAGTAGAGCGCAAAGGATAGATCCTTATGCGCCAGCACTTCCGACTCTTGGATCGTCGCAGGGTTAAGCTTTACCCGCTTGATGGCCAGCTTACCAGCCGCAGAGGCGATAAATGCACGCATGAAGTCCTTTTGCGCCCTACTGTCCGCCATGTGGTATGCCTCACGCCCAAGGTCGGCATTCTCGACCGTCCTAGTTTTGCTGCGCTCCTCTGCCGCTGCGGTGCTTGCGGCGACCGCTGCCGTAGCCAGTTGCCTAGCGCCGGACTCAGCCCTCCCCCGTTCCTGCTGCTGTTGCTGGACCGTTAGCATTTTGCGGTCAGCGTCCGATAGCTTGTAGCCATCAGTGATAGCCTTTAACAGGTAGGCGCCCGGACTCTTTTTGATTTGACCAGAGTCGACCTTGGTGCGCGTGTATTCGATCGCCTGGAGAATGCGTTCATCCGACCAAACAGCGCGGTTTTGCGAGATGGTGTTGAACTGCTTTTCAGTGAAGCCGAATTCGTTCTTCAGCGTCGTGTAGATCTCTTGCGCGCCAAGGAGGCTCGCTCGAATGGCACCAGCAGTTTCTTTGCGCGTCAACCTGAAACGAATCCGGTCAATCTTCTTCGACTTCGGGTTTACGGTGCGAGTCTCGTAGCTCAACTCAATGTCGGAGACTGCGTTAATCTGCTTAACCGCCTTGTCGAGGTTGTCGCGTTTGAAATACTTGAATTCGGTTGCGGGCGACGCTGCTTTCCCGGGCCAACCACGTACCACATCGACTTCGAACCATTCGGTTACGCCTTCTGCTACGTAACCGATGACGTGGTCGTAGATAGCTCTAGCATACGTGAGCGTGAAGGCGGACGTGATTCGCAGGCTCAGCCAGTGCGACTTCACTGGATCCTTGATGTGCGGAATGAGCGGCTCCGGTACAGCAAACGTGATCCGCCCTTTGTCGATACCGACGATACCGATGAGCTGCACGGACACCCACTTTTCATCCTCCCCGGACGTGCTACCCGTGGGCGATGACGAAACCTGAATCAAAGCCTTCTGGGCCTCAGATACCACCGTTCGCAGGTGCTTATAGTTGTAACTGTCATAACGCATGAGCCATCGGAAGTAACTCAGCTCAACGTCGTAAACCTTCGGGGTGGTTGGTTCCTGCGCCACGATGAAATGCGCCGCGTCCAGGAATCGCCTGGCTGTAATGCCCACATCGGTGATGTCGATGAAGACATTGTTACGTTGATACCCAATTTCCTTCGTCGATTCGTTGATTGGGGTATCTGTGGCGAGCATCTCCTCGAACAGCTCAAACGACAGCTGGCGCGAGGTTGCGCGTGTCGTGATGTTGTTTGCCATCGGGGATCGCGTCCCTAGTTACCGGTCGCTGGAGAATCTAACACGTGTAGGTGAGATGTCAAAACAAAAAGACTCACCATGAAATCGAGCCCATCACAGCTGAGCATGGAGCATTCGCGCGTGCGTGCTCAACAGATTCGCTTACTTTCTGCGTTGGACGAATGATGGGCGCGGTTGTTTGTTTTTTAATTCTTTTGAAAACGAAAACCAACAGACGAACTACAGAGAATCAACAAGCTTCGTAAAAACAATCGCTTAGCGTCGCGTAGGTGAGCACTTTTGTGCTTGAGGTGAGAGCTTTTGTTGGCCGAAGGTGAGTGGAAATCCTTTTTGACGGTGAGAAGTTTACCCGTGTCTGGTGAGTGATTTTGTACGCATGGAGAGATGGTGAGCATTTTTGTTGAAGTTTGTTGCCGCTCACGGAGACCGTTATCTGGCAAAGGACTCCGCGGAAAATGACCGTCAGTGGGTGAGTAGTATTGTTGAAACGATGGTGAGTGATTTTGTGCGTGGCCGTAGTTTGGGTGCTCGATTTTTCGGCTCGATCCGCGCGAGGGCGCCTGAACGGTGCTCTTAGTCGATGGCGCCTGTGGATAAAACGTTGGGCGGGGATGATGGTGAGTAATTTTGTGGGTAGCCGCGGCGTTCTCCGCAGTCCACGCCCGCCACTCGTTTCTGGGCTTGTGAGAAGCGGAGCTGCCGACTACTAACGTGGATACAGTTCGCTTGAGGCAGGAGACGGGCGGCGAGGCGGCAATGCGTTGGTGAGTAGAATTGTTGAGAAAACCGGTAGGCACGTCAGCTGCCCGATTCCGCCCCCCTCCTTTTGCCATCGCTTCCAGGTATTTCAACAATTCCTCTCACCATGAAGCGCACTTGATAGCTTGCTTCGAGATGGCAGCTAATGGGGCCGACCCGTCTGGTCGTTGACGTTTTTATGTTGCATTTCAGCGGTTTAGGCGGGAAATTTCAGAAACCAGCTAATGTGAAAGCGATTTTGTCGAAGTTTTCGAGTATTCTACGCTTTGTCCTGATTTCCGGTAAAAGTGTAAAAATGATGCCTAAGGCCGAATTCCCCGCTATCACACGCAAGGTTCCTCTTGCGAAAATCGCTAGATTTGCGAAAAAGCTGGACGGACTGACAGCCGAACTGCGCGAGCAGATCCTCACGCCAAGGCCGCGAAAGGCGCCACCGAACTTTACGACCGCCGAAGTAGCAGACTTGTGCGGGTTGGACCGAACCAAACTCCACTACCAAGCAACGCGAGAAGGTAGCACATTGCCGCCGGGCGTTGCGCACGGCACGGGCCGTAGCCGCCTGTTCAGCTTGGCCGAGGCACGCACCTACGTACAACAATTGTCGGAAATCTATCAATCGCCGCTCGTGACTGGTCGCGAGGCCGACGGCAAGATTGTTCTAGTTGCAAACTTCAAGGGCGGGTCGACAAAGACTACGACGACCATGTGCATTTCTCAGGGATTGTCGTTGCGTGGGCGGAAAGTGCTCGTGGTTGACCTGGACCCGCAGGCCTCACTGTCCGAACTCTGCGGACTTTATGCTGAGAACGAGGTCGACGAGGATTCGACTGTGCTTCCTTTTATCTACAACGAAGAGATGGAAGGAGGTCTGGAATATGCGATCAAGGAAACTTATTGGGACGGCTTGGATGTGATTCCAGCGCATCCATCGCTGTTCAGTGCTGAGTTCTTCATCCCCTCGATGCTTAAGACTCGCCCGAGCTATCAGTTTTGGGCAATCCTGCGGAAAGGCTTGGAGCCGCTGCGCAAGAAATACGACTACATCATCTTGGACACTGCGCCCTCCCTCTCCTATCTGACATTAAACGCGTTGATGGCAGCTGATTCGATGGTGATGCCCTTGGTGCCGGAGAGCCTTGACTTCATCAGCTCGGTGTCGTTCTGGGGGCTGTTTTCGGATATTGCCGGGAACTTCATGGAGAAGGAGTCAGACAAGGTCTACGATTTTATCTCCGTCATTCTGTCGAAGGTGGATACAAGCCCGACCTCATCTGCACCCATTGTTCGTTCCTGGACGCAACGCGCCTACGAAGACTGGCTGACTACGACCGAGATTCCCGCGAGTTCGGTGATGAGCAACGGAGCGCTAGCGCTCTCGACAGTGTTTGACCTCAGCAAATCCGATGGGGTTTCAAAGACGGTGCAGCGTGTACGCCAACCGCTGGTCGAATACTGCAGGTGGATTGACAACATGTACGTCGATGAATGGAGTCTCGCGCAATGAGCAGCATTCGTGATCGTATGGCTCAGCAAACTGCCAACCTCCGGAAGACGTCCTCAATCTCTGACGAGGAGATGGAAACGACCAAGCCCGTGGTTGAGAAGCCGAAGACGGGACCTGGAATGGCGGGAGCGTTGGCGGCCGCACAACTCAAAATTCAAGAGTTGGAAGCGAGTGGCGGTCAGGCAACGATTCCAGTTGCGGAGGTGGTGCCGAACCCATGGCAACCTCGGCGGATTTTTGTCGAGGCCGAGCTTTCGGACCTTGCCGAGTCAATTCGCGAAAAGGGATTAGTTCAGCCGGTGGCGGTGCGTCGCGTCGAGTCTGGCTACCAGTTGATCGCTGGTGAGCGGCGATTGCGTGCGCACAAGATCTTGGGCATGGAGCAGATTAAGGCGGTAATAGTCGAATGCTCCGATGAGGACATGGTAGTTCTCGCGTTGGTCGAGAACATCGGGCGCGCCAACCTGACCGACTATGAAGTTGCGATTTCGCTGCGTCGGGCGGAAGCAGAGTTCCCGAATCGAAAGCGACTTGCTGAGTCTCTCGGTATGTCGCGCGCCGGGCTGTATCAATTTTTGGCGTTCGACAAGCTCCCTGATTTCATCAAGGAACATTTGGACTTGCAACCGGCATTGCTTGGGTGCAACGCCGCAGAAGAAATTGTGTCCGCTATAAAAAAACATGGTGCTGCCGGCTTGGCTGCGGCGAAGGATTTGTGGCCGGATGTCGTTAAAGGAGAAATTCTCCAGGGTCGATATGCTGCGGCAATCGTAGCGCAGACTACACGTCAGGGTTCACGAGCAGAGGCGCGAGAGCGGAGTATCGCGAAGTTCTTTTCGGGCAAGGAACAGGCTGGAAGCATTACGAAGGACGTCAACTCCTTCACCGTCAAGATCAAGACTGGGTCGCTCAGCGAGGCTCAAGAGACTCGTATCCGGCAACTGATCAGCGAGCTGTACCGGGAAGAACCAAGCGCGCAGCAGTAATGCAGCCATCTGAGGGAAGCCCGCGACTGCGGGCTTTTTTTATGCCTTATGTCAAAGGCGGTCGGCGCTGTGAAGCATGAAGAACGAGCGCTTCGGAGATCGACGCTCTGAGAAACATGACGAGGCATTAGTTCGTCAACGCTGCTTCAGATGGACAGCGACGCGCGGTGTCAGTAGTACCGACACTTCGGCCTGCAGCTTCGAGCGGGACGTGAGTCTGCCGGGTGTCAGTATTACTGACACGCTTTGTGTCTGCGCACTCCATGGCTCGCAAATGAGTGTCAGTAATACCGACACTCACGACCGAGCGAGTGATCGACGCATGCCCGCTCAGCGCTCGGCGCCTTATAGATGCTGGAGGCCTCTTTGGCCCACGTTTGGCCCGTGTTTGGCCCGAAATTGTTAGAGGTTCAAGCTTGTGCCAACGATGTCCCAAATACGGGCCAAGCAAACGCGTAAGAAATTGGCTTGGCCCCTACTCGGGCCAAAGAGGTGCGACGCGCCAACCGATGACGAGAAGAAGTCGCACGTATGCTCTCTACGTCCGTAATGATCGCGATTCTCGAGGCGCGTTGAAATCTCGTTGCGCACAGTTGAAGCGTTGGTGGTGATGGAAGTCTCAGCGACCTTGACTGAGTCGGCCGGTAGTATCTAATGAATCGACGGCTTCAAATGCCCGGAAACAGCCCATGTTTAGTGGCCCTTTTGGCGATTGCATCGATTGACCTTGTTAGATACTTCGTCGTCGCACTCGCGCACATCGATATGCAAACAGAACTTACTCATGCGGCGGCAGACCCTCTTCGGTTGGCCGCGCTCTACCACGCCGGCAACGGTATTCACTGGTCTTCCTACAGGCAAGCGGCAGTGGTGCTGTCCGAGAAACTGAAGGTAAAGGTGGGATTCGCCAGGATTCGTGAAGCGGTCGCGGTATCCGAACTCCCTACAGAGATCCTCGCAATTTTCAGCGAAGTGGGAATCGTCAACAAAACCGCGCGGGAACTGTTGAAAGCCGCAAAGGCGCATGGTGTCTCTTCCCTAGTTGAACGCGCGAGAACATTGGACCCGCTGGGCAAGTCGCGCGCTCAGTTGTCCGCGCATGTCTGCGGGAAGCGTGGCCTTGTGGGCCCGAAGCAGCAGTATTTACCCCTGCTGCTGGCCGATACATACAGGGAAGGGATCGCGAATGGCAGATGGGTCTCTATGACAGGGGCTGCATCGCATCTCGGAGTGCACAGAGAGACGATCGCAAGGGCAAAAGCGATCGCTTCTCTCCCTGGGGAACTGCTGGACCTCTTCCCGGGAATCAGTGCCGAGATGGGAGATCGACTCGTTGGCTTGGCCAAGGTTCGGGGAATGAAAAAGATGAGAGCTCTCGCCATAGAGGCAGCGAGCGTAATCCCCCGGCTTTCTCAGGATGAACTGGTTGGCCACCTGGTTGGACTGGCTCGCAACACGGCTTCTGTGAAGCTGGATAGGTCCGGTGGAAACTTGATTTTGACCTACAACCTCGGACCCGTTGACGACAATGTCGAAATCAGGCTTGCCATGATGGCTGCGATTCTAAATGCTGGAGGCGTAGTTAAACCCCGATAAGCCTATATACTGAATTTGAGTCAGATGCACGGATGGGCGCGCTCACGCGCGTCATTTGGCCTTTAGGAGAGGGGAGTCAGTCTCCGTAAGTCGCATTCCTGAGAAAGGATTCGGCCTCCCGATACTGACGGGCCAATTCTGCCGTCGCATAGATCGAAGTGGTATCGAGCGAATCGTGCCCCGCAAAATTCCGCGCACTCTCAAGACTCATTCCATTGGCGACCGCGTGCGACAGGAACGTATGCCGTAGCCAGTGTGGACTGGCTGCCGCGAAGGCCTTCGCATGAGGCGAGTTCTGGCGCAGGGCCTCAGCATTCGCTTTTTCGAAGAAGCGCCTGATTGCGGCATACAGTTTGGCGTAGTGAACGGGCCGGGCCTGCCGCGCGAGGCCGGCCAGCGCCGCCTGTACGTCGACGCCACGCCCGGCAGCCTCCCGTCGCACGCGGCCGATGTCCTGCTTGTCGGGAAGCGCTGGAATCAGTGGTGTGCCGGTCGGGCAGGCGAGGGGATCGCGAGGAAAGCCGCGTGATTCCAGATAGTCGCCGAGCGCCCGGAGTACTTGCGGCACGAGCGGAATGAAGCGCTCCTTCGCCCCTTTGCCGACGACTCGCAGCAGGGCTATCGAGCCCAGTTCGGCACCGGCGTAGCGCAGGCTGATGTCGTCGGTAAAGGCGCCACACAGCTCGGCGCGGCGCAGGCCGGTGCTGTACATGAAAGCGAGCACAAACCGCATGCGGGCGGCAGAGGCCGAGTCGGGCAGGGCATTGAGAACACCCATCGCGAAGGCCCACGCTTCCCGTGTCAGGCTGTGCTCGATCTGGACGCGCGGCTTTGCGGCGACCCGCCGCTGGTTTCCCGCTTCATCGGTCTGGTGGCCGATGAACACCTTGGTCTTGAAGAACGCGTTGTGGTCGAGGTACTGCGCATTGACGAGATCGCCGAAAAACTTCTTGAGCGCGCCCAGCGCGTCCTGGCGGCTTTTCACGGTCAGGGGGCCGCGAAACGGCTTCCAGGCGGGATCGGACCGTGGAACGGGTGTCCCGTTGACCCACTGCGCAGCGGGCTGCGGATCGACGAGAAAGCCATTGATGTAGTCGCGCGCGTCGTCGATGTCGAGGCTCGACAGGGGTTTGCCCTTCGCAAAGATCGCCCATAGCAGTAGGCGTTCGGCTTCGGCGCGATACCGAAGCCGCGTGTTCGGGTTTTCGTAATCCGCCAGCCAGAAATCGATCGCCTGCCGGTCGTCCAGCGCGCGGCTGTTGTTCTTGAGCCGGTTGCGGTTCGCGCCATGTGAACCATCCAGATCCGCCGGGATCAGGAAGTACTCCAGCGGCACGATGCCGGTTACGGGGTCGCGCCGGAGCTGCGGCACGGGCAGGTTGCGTGCCGCAGGGTGGGCCAGGGCGGTCGCCCCGACCCGCAGGCCGTCGACGTCACGGTAGTGCGCCAGCCACGTCACGATGCGGCGCGCGCCGGTCTCGCCAAGGCGCGGCACGTGCCGGTACCAGCGATAGCCGACCGCATTGATCGTCTCTACCAGCCTGCCGAGCGTCGTGAGGCCAACGTCCGCCAGGCGCAGCGCCACGGCGGTGTCGAACCAGCCCAGCACATGATGGTCGGGTCGCGGATCTTCGGCCACGAGGCGCGCCAGGGCGTCGAGGGCCGTCATCTGCCGGACGCGCAGCCGCGCGTTGCGCCGCTGCCGGCGCAGCGTCGCGGCGGCTTCCGGGTGCTGGCCGGGCAGCCGGGCCGCGTGGTGCGCGGCGAAGAGATCGAGCAGTTCCTTTTCCGTATAGAAGCCGTCGGGATCGTGGGTCGCGGCGAAGTCTTCCAGTGACGGCGCGGAAGGGCCGAGCGGTGCCAGTCCGGCCGCGTTTGACAGGGACGACGGGCGGATCGCGAGCAGCCGCGCGGTGGCGAAATCCTGGCGTTTGCGTGCGGCAGCAACGAAGGCCGCCACCAGCCAGTTGCGCGTGTCCATTGCCTTGCGGGCGTCGCGCCCGAATCCGAGATAGCGCGCGCCCAGCTCCGCGAGGTCCAGCCCTTCGAGATAGCCGCGGACGAACGCGACGTGCTGCAGCCCGATCCTGCGCCCGTCGGCGTGCGCGCGATCCGCGTTTCGCAGCCGGGCTTTCGCACGGGCTCCAGCGCTTCGCGGCGCGCGCCGCGGCTGGCCCAGGGCAGGGCCTGACGACCGGCCGGACGCGACGGGCGCCTCGCGAAACACAACGTCCTCGACGTCGCCGGTGATCGTTTTGCGGATGGGCATTGGTCGGTTACGGAACCCGTGTGATTTGTTACGTGCTGGTCGCCGCGCGGTCGGTGCCCGGCAAGCGCTTTTATCGGGCGAGCCGCGTTGCTTGGTGGCGGTGAGCCTTATGTGGCGGCCCTTCGCACCGATACGACCCAAAAGATACCCACTTTGACAGAAAAAGTGAAGGGTACAATAGTTGTGGCTATTGTACCCTTCATTTCGGGACATTTTTTTAGCTAACAAGTTACTGCCGCTCACACAACTGATTTTGTTACTAGTTTTCAACTAATTTTGTTACTACCGCCCCGTGCGGGCAGCCGATCAACGTGATCGCCCTGTTTAGTCTGTCCCGTGACTGCGCCGTGTCTGGTCCGCCACCGCGAGCGCGTGACGATACCCGTCGGCCGTTCTGGCCAGTTTCCCGGCTTCGCTCCAGAATCCGCGACGGGCCTTCACGCAGTCGATGAACAGCCGATAGTCGGCAGCGACGGTCGTGGACATCGGGCCGGGTGTGACCACCGGCGCCAAGGCAGGGTAGGGCAGCGCGTGACCATCGATGTGCGGGCATGTCGTCGCGCAGCGACGCAGCCCCGCGATTGCGGCAGCCGGCGTCGCGGCGCAGACCTGCAGGCGGGCGTTTTCCCAGCGGGCAACAAACTGACCATCGACGCCTTGATAGAGCCAGCACCACGGCCGCCCACCGGTCAGTCCCAACAGGCGCCGGTGGCGCACATCCCGATTCGCAGGGGTAAGCGCGTCAACGACTTGCCAGCCGCCCATCTCCGACCACGTCAGGCAGGCGCCTCGAGCTGCATTCCACATTGATTCAAACCGGGTCTGCAGCCGCGTCAGGTATCTGGCGCGACGCAGACCTTTGCTGGCGTGTGATGAACCGAGCCAGCTGGCCGTCACGGGGGCAATGAATTGCACGCCGCGTGGCACTACGCGCGCCAGCCATGCACTGTCCGACCATACGGTGCGAGGTGTCACGTCGGCCCATGCAGCGACACCCGCGCATTGCGTTACAAAATCAGTTGCAACTCAACTGCGCAGTGGTAACAGAATTAGTTGACGTTGAATGCGCGGTGGCCCCTTTCTATGAGGCGCGACGCGCGAAATGGTGCGTCGCACAACGCTAGTAACAAATTTGCTTGCGCGAGCGTTACTGCGTTAGCGGCTCACACAACTGAAGTTGTGTCGAAATTTCAAGGAAAGTTGTGTCTATCGGCGCGCGCCGAGTCCGCACGTTGTTACTACCACTGGTACTGCTCGTTTTCTCCCGCCGGGCATGTAGCCGAACTCGTCGTTGCGCCGTATGCAGTCCGCCACCGAAAGCGTGTGACGATGTCGTTTGGCCGTATCGGCCAGTCGGTCCGCCTCGCTCCAAAAAGTGGCGACGGGCCTACGCGGTCGATAAACAGTTGATAGTCAGTTGCGACAGTCTCAGACATCGGCTTCGGCGTGATCACCGGCGGCGCCGTGGCCGTGTACCATCGACAAGACAACGACTACAGCAAAGGCGGGGCAATGAAGAAGCACGAGGCGATCTTCAACGTGTTCACATTTTTCGATGCCGGCGAACTGCGGGCCGTGGGGATCAAGCAATACGTTCGACAGGGCAGCGACAAGAAGAAAATGGCGTTTTTACGAGAGCGCGCCACTCGTGACTTCTCGTCGGCGCGACGCGTACCGCTGGCCCGGCCGATGCCGCGAGAACAATACTTTGCGATGGAACGTCTAGGCGACACACCCCACCTGTTCGAGCCTTTGTTCCGCGAGGTCGGCGCGGGCGCCACCCCCTTGTTTTGCGTCACGCCCATCGTCGACGGCGTGCTTACCGTCGACGTGTCGGTGCCATTGGGACCGCTGGACACGTCGAAACTGCCCGACGGTGTGGGAGAGCCCGGCAAGATGGAAGACTACCTATTCAAGTACATCAACGAAGAGGCCGGAACGTTCGACATGCCAGGCCTGATCCACGATGACTATTTCAAAGCGATACGTCTGCTGTTCAACAATCGGCACTTCATCTCGTGCCTCAAACTGTTGATGTCGTTTCTGGACACGATCGCATACGTCGAGTTCGGCGACCGGCCACCGCGCGAGACGCCAGTGTTCATCGACTGGTTGCGCACGTTCTCCGGCCCGACCACGGCCGGTGCGACGTCAGAAGAGTTATGGGAGTTCCGCAACAGTCTGCTGCATATGTCGAACTTGGAATCACGAAAGGTCTCCGCCGGGAAAGTCGCTCGGCTGACGCCCTACGTCGGCGTCCAGGCGTATCCGCCCAGTGACGACCCCATGGTGAAGTACATCAACACGTATGGTTTGATCGAGGCCGTGGCCGCGGCGATCACGCGCTGGGTCACGTCGTACAACGATCAGCCCGAGAAGATGCGCACGTTCGTCCAACGCTACGATCGTGTCGTGTCCGACGACCGCCAGGCGTTCATCCCCATCCCACCCATGAGGCCGGCCCCAGATGCTCCCGTCGGTTAGAAACCGATCCGCCGCTGCCCGTTACAATCGTCGTCGACCAGCCACGACATAAAACACATCCTATGGCAACGCTCTCGTCGATCGAAAAGCGGAAACTTGAACGTCTCCTCGGCATGAGTAGCGGCTATGTTCTCGACTTTAAAGGCCGCACCTTCTCGACATTTTTTGAGGAACACACTGGTCTCGACATCGAAGACAGCAAGTACACGACGGACGCAAGTTCGAACTCGAAAGCAAACAGGCTACGCGGTTTTTGGAAGATTGAGCCTGATCACGTCGTTGCAAAGACACTGAGCGCGATGATCGAGTACGCACTGGAATGCAACTGTTTGCCGGCTGACGCGGCCGATCCAGCGCTGCTTGCGGATGTACAGAGGATCATTGACCGACTGCATCAAAGCGCGTCGAGCCAGTTGCCCGAGGTCGATGCCTTTACGGCGAGCGTCAACGACCTCGATTTTGAGGCAGCGGCGAAGCATATTCGCACGGCAATCGAACAAAACGAGCCTGCGACGGCCCTGGATCGCCTCCACGTGTTCGCCATGAAGTTTTTGCGGACGCACTGCGAGCGCCGCGGCGTCGAGGTCAACAGGGACAAGCCATTGCACAGCCTTATGGGCGAGTATGTCAAAGCGGTGCGGGCCGTCGGCCTGATTGAGTCGGGCATGACCGACCGTATCCTGCGCAGCAGCATTTCCGTCCTAGAGGCGTTCAACGATGTGCGCAACAACAAGAGCCTCGCGCACGACAACCCGATCCTGAACCACAGCGAAGCGCTGCTGATTTTCAGTTACGTCGGGGCCTCGATCCGATTCATTCGCGCGCTCGAGGGCCGCGCGTCTGCACATCGACGATGATCGAGCGGCATGGCGCAAGCGTCGCTTGGTCGCTGACCGTTACAATGTCGAAAACGTCACAGGCGAGGCCGCGCAATCGCGCGCAAAACGCCGGAAAGGGGATCGAGGTCGATGGACGCCGGGAAACAAAAAGAGCAGTTCAACAAAGCGTATGTGCGCGCCATCGCTGCGCAGGCCGGGTTCAACCCGTCGGAACTCGACGTGGACGACGATAGCGTTGACCTTGAACTCACCGGGCGCGGATTTAAGGGGGCGGTCCGCAATCCTAAAGTGCAATTCCAGCTGAAGTGCACATCACGCGACCTAGTAAGTGGTGAGGTCATCCGCTTTCCTCTTACTCGCAAAAACTACGATGACCTGCGTGGAACCGATGTCATCTGCCCGCGTTACCTGGCGGTGCTCCTTGTGTCCGATGAGCCGCAGCACTGGGTGCAGCATCATGAAGATCACATGAGCATGCACAACGCATGCTTCTATGTGTCATTGCGGGACCTGCCTGAGACGACCAACGGTACATCGGTGACGGTCGAGGTGCCCCTCAACCAGCGACTGACCACCTCAGCACTGACGCATTTGATGACCCTTGCGAGTAATCCAGGGAGCGTGTCATGAGCCGCGACGAACTGGTCAAAATCCTAGCCGATGTGACGCCCGATCAACTCGCCGCCTACCTAGCGCTACGGGGCTGGCGAAAGGATGCGGACCTGGGGGCGTTGGCGTCGGTGTGGCATCGACCCGAACCACAGCAGGAAGATGCCGAGGTCCTGTTGCCATCGCTTCAACAGCGGGCGAAGGATTTCGGACGTCGACTGGTTGACGCCGTATCGGCGATAGCCGACTTTGAAGCGCGCCCGGTGCTCGACATCGTTCGTGATGTCTCGGGTTACTTTTCAGACCGCATTCGGCTCCGCGTTATTCATTTCGACGTCGAAGGCGGAACGATCCCGCTGGACGATGGCGTGTTGCTGAACCAGCGGGCGCGTGACCTGATGGAGGCCGCCGCGCTCGCGACCACCTCAAAGCGTCGTCAGTTTACCGGCCGCAAATCGGAGGAGATGAACGAATACTTGCGGTCGTTGCGCTTGGGACAAACGGAGGTCGGCAGCTATGTCGTAAACATCATCGCGCCCGTGCCGGTCCAGCAAACTGCGCAACTGGGCTTGCCGTCGGTACCAACGACTCACCTCGTAACAGCAACGTTGTCGTCGGGGTTGCGTGCTCTCGATGATGCAATCGGGGCAATCGCGATCGGCGGCAGCCAAACCATGCTCGACGAAGCCGTGAACAACGGAGCAAGTGCCAACTTGTGCGATGCGCTTGTCGGTTTGAGCGGCATCGATCAAAAGCGTGGCTTCGAGGTGACAATCACGCCAGCGAGCAGTGGCCAGGAACCTAGCCCCCCGGTCAAGTTCGTGTTCGATCGCGACAAGGTGGAGCGCGTTGCGGAGGCCGCGGTTTACTACAAACGTGAAGATTACACGCTGTACGACAGGACAATCACCGGATCCGTTGAAAAACTCGACCGTCCCTTGGCGGACGAAACTGGAACGATCACAATCGCGGCTACGGTTAATGGACAGCCGAAAAACGTATCAGTCGAACTCGACAAGACCGATTATCAGCAAGCTGTCCTTGCTCACGGTGAAAAGCACTTGGTGCAGTGTCATGGCGATGTTCGAGTTATGGCGCGGGCTGCCCGCTTGGTCAACCCGCGCAACTTCAAAGTCATCAAAAACGGAGATCTGCTAGAACCGTGATCACCGTATTCAAGCGGACGGGCGAAACGTCAACCGTCCTGTGGGGCTTGGGCGAACGGCGACGGCTGTCGCTAAATAGGGGGCAACGGCGCGACGCAGAACGCCAGCAACGGCACCTGCAGCGAAGTCGGGTTCGCGAGTACGAGTGCTGCGCCCGGGAAGTCAGCATGTAAACGTCAACGGGGCCGTGAAGCCCCGTTGACTTTCTGGGATTGTCGCACCGAACCGATAAGCAAAGCGACACAGCGCCTACGGAAAAAGCCATCATGAACCGGGAGCGAGCACGACATGCCATCCTTGATCGGCCAAAAGGCTTTGCAGATCGTCAATAGGCTGCCATTCTGTTACGTGTGCGGCCAGTTACTGGATCGGAACAACAAGAACCGCGATCATGTGCCCCCAAGTGCGTGTATTGCGCAAGCGGACAAGGCGCATAGTCCATTGATTCTCCCAACGCACCCCGCATGCAACACATCATTCAAAATGGATGATGAGAGGGTCGGTCAATTCCTTTCCCTTCTGCGAGTGATAGCCCCACGTCCCCGGGTGTCTGTTCCTCGACGGCCCTGTGAAACCGCATGACCTCCACCCGCTTCACCACACGCCCATCACCATTATCGAAGTCAAGAACGATCGTGCATCGCATGGCGGCTCCTCGTCTCGAAGTTAGCGAGACGATACGCTTTCACGTGGCCGCTTCCCAGCCTTTCTAACGGCTTCCTCCAATACCAACAGCCACGGATTGCACATCCCGCGCTTCTGGACGCGATGATTGCGCGATCATCGCGACTGATCGATGTCTTCGCTTACGCATCAAGAAGGCCAGCCGCGAGAAAGCCCCCATCAACGGCGATCGTTTGCCCGGTCACGTAAGAGGCGCCGTGTGAGCAGAGGAACGCCACGGCGGTCGCGATTTCGGAGGGCTGTCCATAGCGCTGCATCGGCACGGTTCGTCGATACGATTTGCGCGTTCCGGCGGAATGATGCGCGCGCGTCAGCGGTGTATCGATGGGACCCGGGGCGACGCAGTTGACAGTGATCCCGTCATGAGCCAGTTCGATCGCCATCTGGCGTGTCAGACCGATTAGCGCGGCCTTAGACGTTCCATACGCCGTGCGGCCGACGCCCGCCCTCACGCCGCTGATCGACCCGATGTTGACGATGCGCCCCCAGCGATGCCGCGCCATTAATCTCGCCGCATGCTGGCTGCACAACAGAGGGCCCGTAACGTTGACCTTCTGCACGCGCTCCCAAACGTCAAGCGGACAATCGATAAACGACGCCACGCTGGCAATGCCCGCGTTATTGACGAGAATGTCGCAGCGTCCATGGCGGCGCACGGTGGTATTGAATGCATGGTCTATCGATGTCGGGTCCGAAACATCCATCTGCACCGCGAGCGCCTGGCCGCCTTGGCTCACTATGTCGTGCGCCAGCGTCTGCGCTGCATCGAGATCGATATCCGCGATCGCGACGGTGACACCTTCTTCGGACAGACGGCTCGCAATCGCCGCGCCGATTCCGTTTGCGCCGCCCGTGATCAGCGCGACGCGCGTCGCGACATGGGTCTGCGGCGAATTCATTTTGCGGTCTCGAAGTGAATGGATCGATTGCGCTCGACGAGCGCACCCGGAACGATAAAGACGAGCACGGCGCCGAACACGGCCACGCCGGCGAGCGCATACATGGCGAGCGCCGTGCTGCCCGTCGCGTCGGTCACCATGCCGACCAGAAAAGGCGCGACGAAGCCGGACAGGTTGCCGATCGATGTGATCAGCGCGAAGCCCGTCGCTGCGCCCGCGCCCTTGAGGAACGCCGTCGGCAGGTTCCAGAACAGCGGGATCGTGGTAACGATGCCCGCCATCGCGACGATCAGCGCGATGAACGACCACGTCGCGTTGCCGCGCGCCAGTACGCTCAACACGAGACTCGCCGCTCCTAACAGCGCGGCAAACGCGAGATGCTTGCGCCGCTCGCCCGTGCGGTCGGAACTCCACGCAAGGACGAGCATCGTCACCACGGCCGCCGCATAAGGCAACGCGGTCATCGAGCCGATTTCGCGGATGCCCGAATAGCCTAGCGCCTTGATCAGCGTCGGCAGCCAGAAGCTGACGCCATACAGCGCGGCGACGAACGAAAAATAGACGACGCACAGCAACCAGACACGCAGATCGCTCAGGCCGCTCGCAAAGCTTCCGGTGTGATGCGTGTGACTGTCGACCTCCGCTTTCAGTGCCGCTTTCTCGGCGTGCGTGAGCCACGTTGCTTCGTCGATGGTGTTCGGCACGAGAAACCAGAATGCGACGCCGCACAGCACGGCAGGCAGCCCTTCGCACACGAACATCCATTGCCATCCGCGCAGGCCCATCGCGTTGGGCGCCGACGTCATCAGCCATGCGGAAAGTGGGCTGCCGATCATGCCTGAAATCGGCAGCGCAGTCATGAAGATCGCGATGATCCGGCCGCGCGTTCGCGCCGGAAACCACTGGCTCACATACAGCATGATGCCCGGCGCGAATCCCGCTTCAGCGATGCCTAGGAAGAAGCGCAGTACGCAAAACGAAGTCGGCCCCGTCACGAACATCGTGCACGCGGACAGCACGCCCCACGTGACAAGGATGCGGGTGATCCACGTGCGGGCGCCGATCCGGTGCAGCAGCATGTTGCTCGGCACCTCGAACAGGCAGTAGCCGATAAAGAACACGCCCGCACCGAGGCCGTAGGCCGTATTCGACAGACCTATATCGGGTGCCATCTGCAGTTTCGCAAATGCGACGTTCACCTTGTCGAGCTGATTGACGATCAGGCTCGCCACGATGATAGGGATCAGGCGCCAAAACGTCTTGGCGTCAATCGCGTGCGAGACGGACGCGCGCGAAGAAGTCTGAAGAGCATCGCTCATGGGTGTCTCCATTGTCATGCGTTGCCGCGTGAGATATTTGTTATCAAGTGATAATATATACGCGTGACCTGATGCTGTCCTGGCCCATCGCGCCAGGACTATCCCTAACCCGCGGCGCAAAGTGCGGAGCGAAACACAGGAGACGACATGGATTTCAACGGAATGACGGTGGCGGTAACGGGGGCGGCGAGCGGCATCGGCCATGCAACGGCGATCGCCGCCGCGCGGCGCGGCGCGCGCATCATGGCGCTCGATCGCGATGCCGACGCGCTCGAGCGCCTGCACGCACAATTCACAGCAGACGGCGTCACGCTTGAGCGCGTGCCCGTCGATATCGCCGACGAAGCATCCGTCAGAGCCGCGGTGGAAGCGATCGCGCGCATCACACCAGCCGTCGATCTGCTCGTCAACAGCGCGGGCATCGTGTCACGCGGCCTGTTCGAGACGACCACCACCGATGAATGGGAGCGCGTGTTGTCGGTGAATTTATCGGGAAGCTTTTACTGCCTGAAGCAGATGGTGCCCTTGCTGAAGGTGGGTAACGGGCGCGCGGTCGTCAACGTGGCATCGCTTGCATCGAAGCGCGTGTCGTACACGGGCGGTGTGGCGTACACGGCCGCGAAGGCGGGCATTCTGGGGCTGACGCGCCATGCAGCGTTCGAGCTCGCCGGTGACGGAATCCGCGTGAACGCAGTATGTCCAGGCCCGGTGCTGACGGCGATGACGAAAAATGCGACTTCGGAAGAGGACCGCAAAACGGTCGCCGCGATGGTGCCGCTCGGCGACTGGCTCGATCCCGACGACGTTGCGCAAGCGATTCTCTTCCTCGGCAGTCCCGCGGCGAGAATGATCACGGGGACTACGCTGGATATCGACGGCGGGCTGTCGCTGGTTACCGGTTCATCGTACGAGGCATACCGGCGGGCGCGTCAATGAAGCATGACGGCGTGCCGAGTGGCCATGCACGCTTTCTACGCGGAGTTCCGCTTTCCGCCGAACAGCCTCGCCGACAATTGCCCGATGTCGGCATCCGTGTAACTCGTGTTGTGCATCAGCCTGCCGAGCAGGCCGTCGAGCGCGACTCTCTCCACGGCGCTCAGGTCTCGTAGCGCGAAGTCCTGCACCGCGAGCACGATCTTCATGCCGGCTTCATACGCGGTCCGGCCGGCCTGCGTCATCGTGTAGCGCGTGGCGCGGCCGTCCTCAGGATCGGGTACGGCCGCCACCAGCCCGAACTCACGCAGCTTGAGCAGGCTGCGTCCCGTCTGCACGGGTGTCATCAGCATGTCCCGTCCGATCTCCGTCGGAATGCTGCCGGGCCTGTCAGCCAGCTTAACGAGCACTCGCCAGTCCAGCACGCGAATTTCCAGGTGGCGCGCGAAAAGATCTTCGGCCATGTCGAGAATCGACTCGGCGACACGGCGAATCTGATAGGCAGGAAGATTGTTGAATTGCATGGCGATAAGAGCGGTTCGGCGTGGCGTGATTATGCGGGGGCGAGAAGACAAAAGAAATATCGATTGACTGGCGTGCGTCATTCGTCCAATATGATATCAAATGATAATATAAACAACCTTACTTCTTTGCCCTTACATCTCGAAGCAGATACGGAGACAGCGATGAATGCACCAGGCCAGCCTTCTTTGAACTGCGCGTTACGCGAGACGGGCGTGTACGTGTTCGACGTATCGGAAACGCCGTGGCAAAGCGTAGGCAAAGGCGGTCTCGCGCAAAAAATCGTGCGGCGCGACGATCGAACGGGACATTCGTTCGGTTACATGTCGTTCGATACATTGAGCCGCACGGGAGTGCATCAGCATCTCGGCACGGCGTTCAGCTACTTTCTGTCCGGCTCGCTGACCGACTTTCAGGGCACGACTGTCGCGGGTCAGCTCGGCGTCAATTTCGCGGGATCAACGCACGACGCGATTGCCTATTCGGCTACGCTCACTGTCGGGCGTATGGAAGGGCCCGTTGCGTATGCTGCCGACGTCACGCACACGTTGCACGCGGGAAACCGGCACACGGACTTCGACAACGAGTTTCCCGAACATCTTCCCGACCTGAGCATCACGCTCGATACCGTTCAGGTCAGCGCGACGCGGATCGCCGGCCTGACACGTCGGCTCGTGTACGACTACGCGCATACGCTCGTCAACCGGCGCATGACGCAGTTGATGCTCTTGCCGGGAACTACCGTGCCCGCCCATCTGCTCAGTGCGCTCGTCGATATATACGTGCTCGCGGGGGACGTGTCATTTGGGTCGCGCGGTGCGACGTCGGTTGCAAAGACGGGGGACTTCATCGTTCTCGAACCGGACGCACATATCACCTATACATCCCGCTACGGCGCGAGTTTGCTGGTATGGGCCGATGGTCCTTCGACGTGGGAAGAGGGCCCTGTTTCGCCGGAACTGTATGGGTTCACGTCGTCGCACGCCGATCCGTTGCGTTTTGGCAATTGCACGCCAACAGATTTCGCTTAGACAAGTGCACCGTCTGTTCATCCCGAATTGCGTCCTACCGTGACAATCCTACGCCAGCGGATGGTCGAGGATGTGCGAGTTCGCAATCTCTCGGCCAACACTCAATGCGCCTATCGCCACTGGGTAAGCGCCTTTGCCAAACAGTTTGACCGCTCGCCGGCAGAACTTGGAGCCGACGAGATCCGCGCCTTGCAACTGCCCATGATTGAAGTGCTACGCATGTCCTTCAGCGCTGGCGACTGCCAAAACTGCATTGAGATTCCAGTATACGGTCGCGCTCCGCACCCGGTCGTCGTTCCATCTCCCGGCCGGCGACCGCGCTCTGGTCGCACCACGGCAACGTCATATCACACAGGTGCTGCCCATCAGCGTCACACACCCGTCCCCGCAACCAAATGACGCAGTGACGGGAGATCGTCCACAAATTCCCCATCATCTCAACCCGGGATCTCGCCGTCATCGCCCTGATTCAATGCACATAGCTGCTGATGCCCGCGGAGTGGATTAGCTCGAAGAATTGCTAGCGAAGCGGACGCGGAATTGGCGCGGTGCGCGCAATCGTCCTGATGCGTCGCGCCCGCTTCGCTAAAAATCCTCCGCCATTTCGCGAGTGTGAATCGAGGGGTGCATAGTTGTCGATTTCTACCCTTCATTTCTGGACAAGCTACAATTCGTGTGCCATGTGAAAGCAGTTCACGAAACCGCGTCGGCACCGGCTTATGAACGCGCAAGGTGGTTTGTGACGAAGTTCCCCAAATCTGTCGGAACGCCATACCTGTGAGTTTTATCTCCCGCTGCGCCGAATGCGATGAGCGACCGGGCCGGGGCGTAAGGAATGCAAAATCTATGTTACCGGATCTGGTATCGCTATCTTTGTTTCTTCGGACCGTTGAAAGCGGAAGCCTATCGAAGGCTGCAGATCAATCACATATCGCGTTGTCCGCAGCAAGCCGACGCATCGCTCTTCTGGAGCAGCAGTTCAGCGTCAAATTGCTGCTGCGCACGTCGAGAGGAACAGAGCCCACGCCAGCGGGGGAGGCTCTTGCGTTGCATGCAAGGCTGATGTTGCGGGAGGTCGACAGGCTTCAGACAGACATGTCGGACTACGCGAAAGGCCTGCGTGGAGTTGTCAGGTTGCACGCTAATACCTCAGCGCTCAGTCAATATCTTCCATATGGGCTGGCAGCCTTTTCAAAGGTTTGCCCCGATATCAAGGTCGAAGTGCATGAGCGACTGAGCATTGAAATCATCCGCGATTTGCTCGACAAAAGTACCGATGTTGGTATAGCGTTTCCGGGGCGACATGCCGTTGATGGATTGAAGTGTTATCCATACAAAGTAGACGAACTTGTGGCGGTTCTTCCCCGCGCCTATAGGCCAGCGGGGAGTCATTTGCGACTCGTCGATCTCTTGGACGACGACCTGGTCGTGCTGGAAAGCAACACTGCCATGTTGAAGCTTTTAGAGGAAGCAGCGACGATTGCGGGGAAGACCCTACGTCTTCGAGTGCAGGTGAAAAGCTTTGAGGCGATCTGCAGGATGATAGAGGCGGGCATGGGCAGTGGCATCCTCCCAAAGGTGGCAGCACAAACTTTCGGGCAAGGGCTGGATCTGAACTTGATCCCTCTTGCGGACGAGTGGGCGGTGCGCCAGATGTATCTATGCGTCAGAGACGAACCACTTTCTCTAGCGGTCCAGCGTCTTGTAGACCATCTTCTCGCCGATGCGACCGGCTCAACGGATGCGCCAGCAAGGCAGGAGTAGACATACGCGTACACCAATGCATCTCGACCTGCACGTCCGCGATGCGCCCGCGACAAGCTGTGGCCCGAGTGTCACACCCACGGTGCAACTTAGGACGAAAGGGAAGGTGGACCGGAGCGTCTGAGGAGCGGCGTCGATTCATCGTCTACGCTGGTGAAGTCAATGGCGTTAGCGAACGAATTTGTTCGACGTGATGCAACGAGTCTGTGCGGGCCGATGGGTATCCGGGTGCTTTCGCTCAAGGGTGCACCGGTGTGTAGGTGAACGATCAGATCAAACGAAGTCGAACGTCTGGACAGCATGAGAGCAGTCGCTTCACCAGAAAATGTTCGGGTTGCGTGCCAGCACCATGGGCGGATGCAGGTCCCCATGCCGATGGGAATTTCAAAAGCCCTAAGCGAATCCATATCTGGAACTCTGGTTGCCTGGGGTGCGGCCAGAATCAAGATTAGCGGTCCGGTCAACGGAACTATTACCTGTTGCGTTAGCCGCCGGGCCTCCAGGGCACTAACCACGTCGCTGCTGTCTCCGAAGGAAACCCACAGCACCTCAGTATCGTTCACAATGCCGGCATCAAAAAGATGCTCACGCCATATTGACAACTCTTGGCTCTCGAAATGAGGCTCTTCACAGGGAGTCGAAGAGCGCTTTCCCAACACCCATCCATATGGAGCGAAGGATTCAGGAGTGAGCGGCTCGACATGGAGGTGGGGGATAGACATCGTGAGGCTCGCAGCGCTAGCTTAAAGTCTGGCAACCTATGGCGGTCGCCTCTGGAAAAAAGACGACCCAGGAAAACCTCCCGGGTCGCTGGTGAGGAGTTACATCTTTACTTCATCAATAAAAGTCTTTTTGCCGTTCTTGTAGCTGTACATCGAGATCACGCCGTGCTTGAGGTCGCCCTTTGAGTCGAAGGTCGTTTCCCCGGTTACGCCAGGAAAGTCCGTGGTGGGCATCGCCGCAAGAATCTTCGACGCGTCGGTCGAGTTCGCACGACGCATAGCATCGACGACGATATACACTGCGTCGTAAGTAAAGGGTGCGTAGATTTCCATGCCCTGGCCGTAGCGCTTTTGATACTTCACCTTGAAGGCGCTCCCGCCTGGCATCTTTTCCGGTGCGGTTCCCGGCTGTGAGCAGACAACACGTTCTGCACCGGCACCTGCGAGATCAGGTAGTTTGTCCGAGCAAACGCCATCGCCAGCGAGGATTTTCGCACGCAGCCCGAGTTGCGTAGCCTGCTTGCTGAACGGTCCGCCCGTCGCATCCTCGCCGCTGTACATGATTGCGTCCGGATTCTCACCCTTGATTTTCGTCAGGATCGCGCGGAAATCGACGGCCTTATCGTTGGTGGCATTCCGAGACGTAACATTTACGCCGAGGCTTTTGATCGTTTTCTCGAACTCGTTTGCGAGGCCTTGGCCGTATGCGGTTGAGTCATCGACGATCGCTACGGATTTGATGTTTAGGTGCTTAACCGCGTAAGTTGCCAGCGCAGGGCCCTGCTGTGCGTCAGTCGCGACCACGCGGAAGGTCGTCTTGAAGCCCTGCTGCGTAAGCACCGGATTGGTAGATGAAGGCGAAATCTGGGTGATACCCGCTTCGCTGTAAATTCGGGAAGCTGGGATGGAGGTTCCCGAATTCAGATGTCCCACGACTGCAACGACTTTGTCGTCGACGAGCTTTTGTGCGACCTGGGTGGCGGTTTTCGGATCTGCCGCGTCGTCTTGGGCGTCGAGTCGCAAACTCACCTTCTGGCCGCCAATAACAAGCCCTTTGGCATTGATTTCTTCCACAGCGAGACGGGCGCCGTTTTCGTTGTCTTTACCCAAATGGGCGATCGCACCGGTCAGTGGGGCGACATGTCCGATTGTCACCGTCTCGTCGGCGTACGCGCCTTGCATAAAGGCTGCAATTGCCGCGACCGAGAGCGACGTGGTGGTCAGAATACTTGCCTTCATCCTACATCTCCTCCAGTGTTTAACTGTCACCCGGTTGCTCAAGAGCTTGCCCGGATACCTGCGTTTGTACAGCGATGCCCTGACAGACGTGAGCGTCACGCCAACTCCGACATCGCTGAGTTGCATGATTGCCGATCCATAAATCGACGAACATCGCTCGCTACTGGAATGAGCGGAATGACGGCTGTTTTAGACAATACGTGTCCGTCCTGAGATAAAACGTGCGGGTGCTACGAGGCACACCGGAGCCTTTTCAATTGCGCACTGCGGTTCGCCTTCGAAGTTTGCGAAGCTTCGTTGTCGACGTTCCAATTCCGGGAAGGTCGGCGCTCGCATAGAATTGAAGAATGGGCAGCGTGGTCGGTCGCACGGTAATCTCGAAAGCGAAGGTTGCATGTTTCGTGCGCTGATGGATCCATGGGCAGGTCATCATCATTTGGCACTCTCCAGCGTCTGCATGGCGAGTTACCCTACAGATCCGTCCGCAGCCAAAGAGCAGGGTGCGCCGTGGTGGCGTGTCCGCAGAACCATGAGAATCATGAAGACAGCTAACGGACGAGAGATTCCCGACTCAATTCCCGGCTACGGGACGGCGAGCCCCTATGCGGGCCTAGCCAGTACGCGCACATTCGCCACGCGGGGGACGAGGGTGGTCCATCCCGTAGGGCCCGGCCAATCAAAGCGACTTGGGGATATTTCGGCCGCAATTGACGCTTGTGAACTGAAGAGCGGTGACACCATCTCCTTCCATCACCATCTGCGAAACGGTGACCAGGTGCTCAACATGGTTCTCGCAGTCGCCGCGAGTAAAGGACTCAAAGGTCTGACGATCGCTGCCAGTTCGATATTTGGTGTGCATGCGCCGTTGGTCGAGCATATTCGCAACGGGGTTGTATCGCGGATCTTCACCGCGTACATGTCGGGTCCTGTCGCGGACGCCGTGTCGTCCGGGCTTTTGTCGGTTCCAGTGGTGTTTCAGACGCACGGTGGCAGAGCTCGGGCTATAGAGTCTTGCGAACTGCACATTGACGTGGCGTTCATCGGTGCGCCGGCAGCGGATTCCTATGGCAATCTGAATGGTGTTGACGGTCCGGCTGCCTGCGGTCCACTGGGATATGCAATGGTCGATGCACAGTATGCTGACCGCGTCGTCGCGATAACAGATTACCTTCAGCCCTATCCGTTATGTCCGGTTGATATTTTCCAGGATCAGGTGGATTTTGTCGTTGTGGTTGATTCCATTGGCGATCCGGCAGGCATTCTTTCGGGAACCACAAAGCCCACGACCGAGCCAGTCGGACTTCAGATCGCGCAATCGGCCGCGCGGCTTATCGAAGCTTCGGGACTACTCAAACACGGGTTCTCATTTCAAACCGGAGCGGGTGGTGTATCGATAGCCGTAGCCGAATATGTGAAGGGGCTGATGCAACGCAACCAGGTCCAGGGAAGTTTTGCGGCGGGCGGCGTGACAGGCGCGCTAGTGGAGATGCTGGAATCGGGGCTATTCCGGTCAATTTTTGATGTCCAGTGTTTCGACCTTCGCGCGGTGGAATCTTACCGATGTGATGTCAGACACCAGGCGATGTCAGCGTCGATGTATGCGAATCCTCATAGCCGTGGTGCGGTTGCGAATCAGCTTGATGTCATGATTCTTGGGGCGTCAGAGGTAGATGTTGATTTCAATGTGAATGTTACAACCGGCTCCTCCGGAATGATCCTCGGCGGTTCTGGCGGGCATGCCGATACGGCCGCGGGTGCGAAGCTCGCGATCGTCACGACGCGACTGTCTTCTCGGGCCGGCGCCAAGATTGTTGAAAAGGTCGACTGCTTGACGACGCCTGGCGAGACAATCGACGCGATCGTGACAGAGGTTGGTATCTCCGTTAACCCGCGACGAACGGATCTAATCGACCGATTCGAAGCCGCGGGGATCGAGCTGATGCAGATTGATGAGATGCGTCGCACTGCCCGTGCGCTGGCAGGCGAGCCAGCATCGCGCATGCAAGGAGAGAAAGTCGTAGGAGTAGTCGAGTACCGCGACGGCAGCGTCATCGACTTGATCCGGGCATGCCGCTGAAATTGGCGGCCCCTCAATTCAAAGACCGGGGCCGAACTGCACGGTGGTTTCGTCTATCGATAGCAGTGTTCTTCGCCCGGGAAAATGCCCTCCCTTACATCTCGAACGAAGGATTGAATTGCGCTCTCGATACTTTGTTGACCATTCATGAAATTCTTGACGAAACGCGGTGTCTTCCCCGGTGATATGCCCAGCATGTCATGAAGCACAAGCACTTGCCCTGAGCATCCTAGACCGGCGCCGATGCCGATGGTGGGAATTTGGATTTGATCAGTGATGGTCGCGGCGACACCAGATGGCACCGCTTCTAAGACAAGCAGCTGTGCACCGGCCGCTTCCACAGCCTGTGCGTCCTTGATGAGGCAAGCAGCAGCCACATCCGTCTTGCCTTGCACGGTAAAACCACCCAGCGCGTGAATCGACTGTGGCGTAAGTCCTATATGGGCGCAGACTGGAATCGAGC
The DNA here is from genome assembly GCF_017104565.1 of Paraburkholderia sp. Tr-20389. GTDB lineage: Bacteria > Pseudomonadota > Gammaproteobacteria > Burkholderiales > Burkholderiaceae > Paraburkholderia. The sequence goes on from NZ_JAAGPD010000013.1 coordinate 136,166, forward strand.
GTTCCACGAGGAAGCGAATGGTACTGGACAGGAAAGCTCCGCCTTCCAGTTTGACCATATGTGCCCCGGACCTTATCAACTGAACCGCGTGTCCATAGGTCTTTTCTGGAGAGTCCAGGCAGCCGAAAGGAATATCGGCGACGATCATGCAGCGGCGAGTACCCCGCGCGACACAGGCAGTGTGATAAGCAATGTCATTGATATCTACGGGCAGTGTGTTTGAATGCCCCTGCAGCACGTTACCGAGTGAGTCACCTATAAAGGCGATGTCGACCCCGGCACGATCGAGGAGGGAGGCAAATGTCGCGTCATAGCACGTCAGCATCGTGATTCTTTCACCACGCCGACGCATGGCGGCCAGATGAGGTACCGTTATAAGGGAGCGCGCATCGCCCTGCAGGTAAGCCATGAAGTTTTAACGAACTAGATGAACATCGGAGGATTGTAAGTTCAGCGAGCCGTGCGGTGTTTCGAAAATGGAGAAGTCGACGTCGCCAAAATAGATGGGTTGACCTGAAACGCATCGTTCTTCCGTTGCTGCCCAACGCTTCGATTGTGTTAACCAACCACGACTTCGAACAACCTGACCCTGCCTAATGGATCTGCACAACGATTGATACCGCAAAGCCAGGAACTTAGGGACGAAGGCGACAGAATGAAGTTGGGTTTCTTCCTCTCGCGGTAAAAAAATGCACACGTACGGCCGTTGTCGACCGCAACGTGTGCGAAACGCCACTCGCAGGCATGCTAAAGCTAAGGCGTAGGAGATCCAACGGTACTGCGCAGAGAAAATCAGAAGCTGTGGCGCAACCCTACGACAGTGATGACTTGCGACGATTTTCCGGCGTCGATGTCATAGGAACCGACAACCGCCTGGGCCTCGCCTGCACCGTTCTGCCCGGAGGCATGCGTATAGCCAGCGATCGCGTACACGTCGGTGCGCTTGCTCAGGTTGTAGTCTGCACCGAGGCTGAACATGTGGTACTTGGCAGACGAATCGCCGCTCGTCTTCGTGTAGTTATATCCTGCGCCGAGCGAGAAATTCGGAGCGACCTGCCAGATGCCAAATGCGGATGCATTCTGGTACTTTTCGGAGGACGTGAACGTCGACGAAGCGTCAGGGTTGTATTCGGTAAAACTGTAGGCCGCACCGAGCGTCACGCTCCCCAGTACATACTGGCCGCCAACCCGCGTGCTGTTCACGCTTCGTGCAGATGCATAAGCGCTGTTGACGGCGCTGTTGAAGAGGGAATCGGCGGAACTGGCCGGGCGCGTCGTGACCAGACGAGCGTTACCGTAGTCGATGTGCATGTAACCTGCAGCGATGCCCAGTGTCCCGTTGTTGTACCCTGCCGAAGCACTGTAAGTCTGTCCCGAGCCGACAGATCCCGCGACACCGCCGAAAGAGTAGAGGGCTTCAACGGTAACACCGCCCCAGGACGGGCTCACCCACTTCACCGAATTGTTGATTCGAATGCTGTTATCGTAGTTATCGAAGTCGCCGGGAGGCGCGAAGATCGCGCCAAAGTAGTTGTCACCCGTCAACGGTTGAACCTGGTCGACGATCGGATCGTACTGACGCCCGAGCGTCAAGGTACCAAGCTTCTCGTCAGTGAGGCCGACGTAGGCCTGACGCCCGAACATGCGGTTGTTCTGACCGAGAGTACCGTTGGTCGGATCAAACCCGTTCTCGAGCTGAAAAATCGCTTTCAGGCCGCCCCCGAGATCCTCGTTGCCCTTGAGACCCCAGCGGGAGCCGGCGAGACTGCCAGACATCGTCGTGATCTGCGTGCTATTTCCACCAGAGTTATGTACGTATGCGATCCCCGTGTCGATGATGCCGTAGAGCGTCACGTTGTTTTGTGCATGCGCGGGGGAACCGAGTGCTGCCAGACAAAGAGCTGACGACTGGAAAACGAACTTTTTCACTTGGCAAATCTCCAGATGCTTTTAAATATATCTTGTTTATTGAAGTTTTTATTACTAGACCGGGCGCGCCAGAAAGATTGGTGTGCGCGCCCGGACCGATCCGCCTTGAAGCTCTACACTTCGAGACGGATGTCGCGGCGCAGAACACGGGTAAGAACGAAGTAATACACAACACCTACACCGAACCAACTCACACCCAGCTCCCAGGTGGCTGCGCCCATCGAATAGAGGACATAGCCGAGGATGCAGAAGCCAACTACAGGGGAAACCAGATGTTTGAAGAGGGAGCGGGAGTGTTTGCGGCCAACGTAGTGGACCACCACAGTAATGTGCAGGATCATGAAGCCAGTCAGCGCGCCGAAGTTCACGAAGTTCGTCAGCGTGTCGAGGTGATCAAGAAACCCGAGCGAGATTGCCATCGAGATAACAGCGATCAGGATCAGCGCGACATTCGGCGTCTTATGCTTCGGATGGATGGACGCGAGGATTGCGGGCATCTTGCGGTCACGAGCCATCGAATACAGGAGGCGGGCGATTGCAGCTTGGGAGACGATTGAGCACGAGAGACCGAACGTGATGGCGGTGGCCAGGGACGTCAGCATCGCGAGCGGCTTTCCGCCAGCCAGTTCTGCGATCTCATAGAACGCCGTATCAGCCGACTTGAACTTCATGCCGTTTGCGAGGTCGCCGGCAATCCATGTTTGCAATACGAAAAGCGCGCCGGCCAGTAAAAGTGCTGCAATAGTGGCGTTACCAACTGTTTTTTTGCTGTCACCCTTTACCTCTTCGGCAAGCGTGGAGATTGCGTCAAAGCCGAGAAACGAAAGTGCACAAACCGAGACGGCCGAAAAAACGAGTTCGCTTTTGAACACCTCGGGCTGAAACAGCGGCTTAAGCGTGAGATGTCCAGCTCCGACGCCGTGATAGAGTGCCCAGAGGCCGACGAAGGAGAAGATGACCAGCACAATCATCTGCGCATACATGAAGAACTTGTTGACTGCGGCGGTGGCTTGAACGCCGAAGTAGTTCGTGATTGTGCCAATCCCCAGGAACACAACGATCCACACCCATCGGGGAATCATCTCGAACATCTGCGAAAGGGCAGCTGCCGCGACGACATAGGTGAGAGCCGGAATCAGGAGGTAGTCGAGGATGAGCATCCATCCCGCGATAAAACCAGCTGTTTCGCCGATACCACGCTGAGCATAGGCGTAGGCCGAACCGGCAATCGGGAAATCCTCAGAAAGGACCTTGTAACTCAGTGCTGTGAAGAACATGGCGACCATCCCGATGATGTATGCAAGCGGGACCATCCCGCCCGACGCATCGGAGACGTAGCCATAGATCGCAAACGGAGCAATCGGGATCATGAAGACGATCCCGTAGATGACAAGATCCGCGAAGGTAAGGCTTCGCTGAAGTTCCTGCTTGTAGCCGAAAGAATCAGTAGACATGACGCGTTCCTTCAAGGAAGGTGATTCAGATAGCAATGGTCCAGGCGGCGCTTAGACCGGTGCGATAGCAAAAACTCGAGCGGGAAAACCTGTGGCGCCTCCGACCTTAGGGAATGCCACCACGGCGAGCGCTCCCGCTTCCGGCACCTCGCTGAGGTTCGCAAGCAACTCGATCTGGTATCGGTCTTTGGAAAGCACCAGACCTTCGAGCGAGAAGTCGGAGCGCGATGTTGCGGAGCCCGGATCGGTGTCGAGTGTCTCGTGACCGCATGCCGCTGCGTCACGGGCGTCGAACAGGTAGTCAATGACCTCGCTGCTCCAGCCGGGCGTGTGCGAGATACCTTCGGCATCGCGGTTAAGCATGCTGGCGTGATCTGGCCAGCGTTTCGACCAGTCGGTACGAAGCGCGACAAATGCGCCACGAGGAATAGCGCCGTTCCGAAGCTCCCAATCCCTGACGTCATCCATCGAGACTGTGTAATCGGGGTTAGCCAGGACCTTTTCATGCACATCGATGACTACGAGCGGAAGGAGTTGCTCTTCAACCGTCAACTGGTCAAGAGTCCGCAGTCCGCCGTGAAAGTGCGACGGAGGGTCAACGTGAGTCCCCCATTGCCCGACATGGGTAAACACGTGCGCCTGGAAGCCGTGCTCGTCGAGGTTGAACAGGGCCGTCCGGCTCATTTTCGTGAATCCAGACCAGAGCGGAGACGATTCGTCAGCGGTGTGACTCAAATCTATCCATTTACCTCGCCTCAGGATTTCATGGAGGGTCCAGAAGGGGTTGGCCCCGAGCGATGCAAGAATTTCGGTGGCAGAGGTGAATCCCATTTTTTTCTCCATAACTGTGACTATCGAATGACGATCGGTGGCGATGTTTTAAGGTTTAATAAGTAGGAATACTGATAGATGATTGTGTGAGCCCGATTTTGTCGAACTGTGAGACTGTGTAACGTGGTCGCTCCTCAAAAGCTCCCTGTCGAGGAACCCGTCCAACTTGATAAGTTGAGCGCAGCACGTCGCGACGTGTCTTTGGCGAGCCGAGTTGCGTGTGGCAGTCGGGTCGTTCTTTCTTACGGCGTTAGAATTTGTATTGCCGTGTCTATCGTTGGAATCGAACTTAGTCGATGGCGGCAAATAGCGTCAATGTGACAAAACGCATTTTCTGAAAATGCGTTTCGGCGTGGCAGATGCGTGTTATCGACGTCCTTTTAGGAACAAAATGAGCCTAGGGAAGACACTTATTTCCCCAATTGTTGGGTGAAGGCAAATGAAAGCATCTACCTTTCAGTCCTTTTTACCGATCTACTTAACTTGGGCGAGTGAGCGAAGGCGCTCCAATCCGCTTCTCTTTAGATGACTTCGGACGCTTGACACACGTGGATGACTGTGATGGGATCTACTGGGGTACTTCATTTCGAGTGCCGCTTAGGAACAGCATGATGAGGCAAGTTGACGACTGGGTGCGATATGCGGACTTCTACCGCAAGTCGCCGTACTCCATATTTCCGCAAGAGCATCGGGATTCCCCGGGGCGTTTGAATTTTCACATGATCACTGTGGAGCAGGGTGATCATGAATTTGTCGATCCCAGTGTTCCCGAAACGGTGGTTGCGCTTCCTTTGTCGGCTTCGCCAGACAACACGTGGGCGTGGGATATGGGAAACGGATGGCATAGTGACGCGGCAGCGCCGGGACGTATGCTCGTTTTGCCGGCCGACAACACGAGTCGCTGGAAGGTCACGGGAACGCGCCGTCTGCTTCTCCTGACAATTCCTTCACCGACCGTTCGCCGCATCCTTGGGCCTGCCGCCCCTGACAGGCTGACAGAGGCATTCCTCCCTCTGGCCGAATCAACATGGGAAGATTCCTTTCTGCCTCATCTCATGATGCGGTTATGGGACGGAACTGCCAGAGGCCATATTACCGACCGTCTGCTCGTCGATGGAGCGTTGACGACGCTGGTTGCTCACCTTCTGCAACTGGCAGGCTCTCGCGACCGGCCAATGAAATACGTTTCGCTTCCGAACTGGCGGCTGAAACGGATCTTCGAGTATGTCGAATCAAATCTGCACGAAGAGATCGATATTGTCGCACTGGCAGAAGTGGCAGGCCTTAGCGTGCGACACTTCGCTCGAGCCTTCAGTGAGGAGGTCGGCGAGACACCTCATCGGTGGCTGATGGGTCAGCGCACAGAAAGGGCGATTCAACTGCTCAGGGCAGACGAAATGCCGCTTTCTGAAATCGCAACCGCTTGCGGATTTTCAAGCCAGAGCCATTTCACCAAGGTGTTCCGTCAGATCACCGGTGAGACCCCGAAGCGCTGGTTCAATGCCACCAAGATGGGTTGATCCACGCAGGTTAGATGCTTGTGTCCCGGCTTTTGGCCCATTTCTCAACCGACGTGACGATATGCGCGTGCATCGCCTTTGCAGCCGGGGCCAGGCCTTCCTGGCTCAGCGACGCAAGTACGATAGCCCGACTCTCCGCCGGATAGAAAGGAAACACCTGTACGGCGCTTCTGTAGTTGAGAAGCGCGAGTTGAGGCATGACGCTGATGCCCAGCCCGCTTTCAACGATTGCGATTATTGCGGCATCGTCTATTGCCCGCGCGCTCGACTTGACGGAGATGCGGTGGGACGCCAGTAGCTGTTCTGTTTCCTTGCCATAGCCGGTCCCCTGCAGAACGATATTGTGATCTGCCAGTTCATCGACGGTCATGTATGCCTTGCTCTTGGACTTGAAGCCAGGTGGAGCGATACACACCAACGGATCGACGTAAAGGGGCGTTACATCAAGCCCCGGCGCGGCGGGTAAGGTGATAAAACCCAGATCGACCTGGCTCTTGATGATCCATTCGGCGACATCGTCGTACCCGCCCTGTTCGATGACCACCTCGATCTTGGGATATTGTTCCGCGAACCCCCGGATAATCTTTGGCAACCAGGCAACGCTGACGCTGCTGAATGCACCAATCCGGACCGTGCCCGCCTCCAGTCCAAGCAGCTTTGAGGCTTGCTGGCCCAGCTTCTCGTTGCTTTGAAGCACCTCACGGACTGTTGGCAACAATGCCTCACCCCCTGCCGTGAGTCGGACACCGCTTCGATTCCGCGTAAAAAGTGTGAAGCCTAGTTCCTGCTCGAATCCACTCAACGCGTGACTCACTGCCGAAGGCGACAGGTTGAGTTGATGCGCGGCCGCAGCGAAACTGCCGCGCTCGACGATCGCGACAAAAACCTCGTAGGCATTAAGCGACATAACGATTTAGATGAATTTTTTGCATCTACGGTTCGATTAAATTGAATTGTGGCACAGCCTTCCGCCAGGCGCCATCTCCTGCCTTGTGAAGCTCTACACCGCGCGTCGGGGCAGTGACACGCGGCCGGTTCCCCGTGGACCATAGGGTTTCTATTTACCCGTCGCTTAGATGCAAAGTTTGCATCTATTGGTAAATATAAATCTCTTTTTTAACAGTTGCCTCGTGCGTACTATTTCGTGGCGGGAAGGTGAAAACCGTCCAATGAAAAGGGTATGTGCTTGACGGCGCGACGCGGCGCCGAATGCGAGAGAAAAGATGGAACCGAAAGGAGAGACTGTGAACGCGATCAATACCAACGCCCAAACCTACGACTACGTGATCGTCGGCGGCGGGTCTGCCGGGTCTATCCTGGCGGCCCGGCTGTCTGAGGATCCAAAGGTTACGGTCTGCGTGCTGGAGGCCGGACGGAGCGATCTGCGTCCGTACGTCCGCATCCCTTCCGGTTTCGTCAAGACGCTAACCCAACCCGAGATCACGTGGCAATTCAAGACTGAGCCGTCGGATGGCAGCGGTGGACGCAAAATTTCCACAACTCAAGGACGAGTGATCGGCGGTTCAAGCTCCATCAATGGCATGATGATTGTGCGGGGGCAGCCCGGGGACTTCGATAGCTGGGAGTCGCTCGGAAATCGAGGATGGGGATACAAGGACGTTCTGCGGTATTTCAACCGGTCGGAGCGTTACACCGGGACGTGCGCAGAAAGCGGCGTTCGCGGTCATTCGGGGCCTATTCCTGTCACGCCGATGGACTGGTTTCATCCTATTTCCGAGACGTTCATCGAAGCTGCCGTTGCGGCCGGACACAAGCGCAACCCTGATTACAATTCGGGCGATCAAGAGGGCGTGGGCTATTTCCAACGCACGATCGAGAATGGATACCGTGTAAGCGCTGCCGTTGCTTTCTTGGCGCCGGCTCTCAAGCGTGGCAATGTCGCATTGCATTCGGGCGTGCGAGCACAGCGCATTCTGTTTGAGGGCAAGCGCGCAATAGGCATTGGATTCGTTCGACGGCAAGGTGGCGAGGAGACTGTTGTGAAGGCCCGCCGTGAGGTGATCATTTCGGCAGGCACCGCAAACACCGCGCGACTCCTGCAACTTTCCGGTGTTGGTCCGGCGAGGCTGTTGTCAGAACTCGGTGTCAAGGTCGTCCATGATCTGCCTGGTGTCGGCGAAAATCTCGGCGATCACTATTCGGCACGGATGGTAATGCGTGCACGACGCGGCACCACGACCCTGAACGAGATGGCGCGCGGCGTTCGTCTGGGTTGGCAAATCATGCGCTGGCTCGCGAAAAAGCCGAGCGTACTGACCTTGACGCCTTCGCAGGCTCACCTTTTCTGCAAGTCATCGCCCGAAGTAGACACTCCTGACCTCCAATGCGTCTTTGTCCCGGGGAGTTATAAGGAGGGCAAGCACTATGTGCTGGACGACTATCCTGGCGTGACCGGTGGATGGTGGCAGCATCGGCCGCTGAGCCGCGGATATGTACGCGCCCGTTCGCGGGATGTGTTCGAGGACCCGATCATCCAGCCAAACTACCTTTCGCATTCTCTTGACCAGGAAGTCATGGTCGCGGGCATGAAAATCATTCGCGGTCTGCTCCATTCGTCGACACTCGCCAAATATCTCGAAGAAGAGACCGTTCCGGGCATGGATGTGAGCACCGACGAAAAAATGCTGGATTTTTGCAAGAGCCACGGCTCGACGGGCTATCACCTTGTGGGGACCGCCCGCATGGGCCCGAAGTCGGATCCGATGTCGGTTGTCGATGACTCGTTGCGCGTACATGGGCTCGAAAACCTGCGCGTCATCGATGCGTCAATCATGCCGGCGATCACCTCGGGCAACACCTACGCTGCGACGCTGATGATCGCGGAAAAGGGAGCGGACCTGATCCGCGGTATTCGCGCTTAGGTCGCTTCAGTTCAATCTTATTCGTAGGAGACGGCAATGGCCGCAGAAAATCTTGACGCTCATCTCTTCATCGACGGCAAATGGATTGAAGGGAAGTCCGGTTCCCAACCGAACATCGACCCAGGCACCGAAGAAACCGTTGGCGTCGTGACGTTGGCGGACAGCGAGCAGGTGCAGGCTGCACTGGACGCTGCATATCGAGCATTTCCCACATGGAGCGCAATGACGGGCCAGGCTCGCGGGGCGATCCTGAAGAAGGCGTCGGCGCTGCTGGCGGACCGCATTGAGGAGGTCGCCGCTGGACTTCTGCTCGAGTCCGGCAAGACGCGAGCGGATGCAATCGGCGAACTCCGGCGCACGATCGAGACGCTGGCGTGGAACGGAGAAGAGGCAAGCCGCATCAGTGGGAAGGTGCATCAGGGCATCGTGGCCGGCAGCACGCGCTTATCCCTGCCGACTCCTTTGGGCGTTGTGGTCGCGATTACGCCGTGGAATTTTCCGGCTGTACTGGTTGGCCGCAAGCTCGGAGCGGCGCTTGCGGCAGGCTGCACTGTTGTGCTTAAAGCTTCCGAGTTCACGCCGTACAGTGCGCGGGCGATAGTACAGACTCTCGTCGACGCCGGTCTGCCCGATGGCGTTGTCAATCTGATCTACGGCGACCCGGCAGCAATCAGTAAGCAGCTCCTCGCGTCCCCCGTTGTCAAAGCCGTATCTTTCACTGGGTCGACCCACGTTGGAAAGCAGTTGGCAGCTCTCGCCGCGCAAAATCTCATCCGCCCCATCTTTGAGCTGGGCGGGCATGCCCCCGTCATCGTGTGGAGCGATGCCGATATTGATAAAGTCGTTCAGGTGACCGCTCCTGCTAAGTTCGGATCGGCGGGTCAGTCTTGTGTCGCGCCCACGCGATATCTCGTGCACCACTCCGTGCATGACAAACTGGTCAAGGCGCTTGTCGAGAAGGCAAAGACTTACCGCCTCGGACACGGCGAAGAGGAGGGTGCAACGCTTGGGCCGGTAGCGCACGGCGGTCGTGTGGCCTCCTTCCTTCAGCTGGTAGACGACGCGGTTTCCAAAGGCGCTGTCGTTGAGACGGGCGGAAAGAAACTCGAGCGCGCAGGCTTCTTTGTCGAGCCAACTGTGCTGTCGTCGGTTTCGCGGGATGCCGAAATCCTCACGGAAGAACCCTTCGGCCCGGTCGCTACGATCCAGTCAATCGAGACGGTGGACGAAGCGATCGAGCTCGCGAACGCTTCCCCCTATTCGTTTGCGGCTTATATCTTCACAGATTCGCTCCGTGTCCGGGACGAACTGGTCGGTCACTTGAACGCGTCGAACATCGGCATCAATCAGACTGCGCCTTCGCTGCCGGACGTCGCGCTTGGCGGCCTTGGCAACAGCGGTTATGGCTATGAAGGCGGGACGGAAGGCGTGCTGGCCTATATGCACCTGCGCTTGGTCAGCCAGTCCGCGGGCTGATTCCGGCAAATGTTCCTTCAACATTGACCTAGAGAAGATTGACCATGTCCAGTTTGATCACTATCCAGAAAGTCATCGCGAGTCCCGGCGTTGGCTCCTTCTTTTTCGACGACCAGGCCGCCATCAAGGCTGGAGCGCAGCGCGACGGCGCAGCGTATGCCGGTACACCGCAAACTCCCGGATTCAAGGCTGTTCGCGAGCCATCCGAATCGGTGTCGGTCATGCTCGTCCTGAGCGATGGCTATATCGCAAAGGGCGACTGCGCGAGCGTCCAATACACCGGCGTTGGCGGCCGGGAGCCGCGATTTCATGCGAAGGAACTTGCAACGCAGATCGAGCAGCAGTTGGCCCCACATCTGAGCGGCCTGAGCATTCGTTCGTTCCGAAAGACGGCTGAATTCGCCGAGCAGATCATCGATGGATCCTTTGAAGCGAAACGCGCTGCGGCTTATGGGGTGTCTCAAGCATTGCTGGACGCGGCTGCTCACGTTGCCGGCCATCATCTGATGGCCCAGGTCATCAGAGACGAGTGGCAGATCGACAAGCCGCTTGCTGCGGTACCGGTGTACGGCCAGTGCGGCGACGAACGTTATACGAATGTCGACAAGATGATCCTCAAGAGCGTGCCAGTGATGCCACATGGCCTGATCAATACCAGCGATCTGGTCGGTCCCGATGGTGCGGCGCTCGAAGCCTACATCGACTGGTTGAGAGGCCGCATTGCTCAACTTCGAACGTCGGCTGACTACCAGCCGGTTATCCATATCGACGTCTACGGTCTCATCGGCGCTGCGGCAGGCGGCTCGATTGAGGGAACTGCCGACATTATCGATCGGCTCGAACGCGCAGCAGGCCCCCACCAATTGCGCATTGAACACCCGCTTGATGCCGGCGGACGGGACGCGCAAATCGAGGCCCTGGGCGCGCTTCGCCGAACGCTGAAGAATCGAGGCAGCAACGTCGGAATCATTGCCGACGAATGGGCCAACACGGCCGAAGACGTACACCTCTTCGCTGCAGCTGGTGCTGTCGATATGGTGCAGATCAAAACGCCGGATCTCGGCTCCCTCCATAACTCTGTCGACGCAATCCTCGACTGTCACCGTCATGGTGTCGGGCCGGTGCTCGGTGGTACGTGCGCAGAAACCGATCTGTCGGCACGCGCGACTACGAACATTGGTGTAGCAACCGGTGTCACGCAGATGCTCGCGAAACCAGGTATGGGATTCGATGAAGGCTTCAACATCGTCTTCAACGAGATGAATCGGGTCCTACGCATCGCCCAGGCGATTCGCTAACGAGTGGACTGCCCAGCAGGTTGCGCCCACCACGGGGGTATCCTGCTTCGGTCAGTAGCTCCTCGCGTTTTCTGTGAGCCTTCGAATTTTGCGAAGCGCGCTTGTCGAAGTGCTCATTCCGGGATCAAAGAGCGCGACGTAGAATTTCCGGATCGGTATGACATGCGGATTGGACCTTCACCATCCCGGCCCCGCCCCCAATCGCGAACTCCCGGACACCGGGGCGTAGGCCGAGCCGCCACAATATCTGATCAAATTCATTCGTTCGATATCCCATCAAATTAGTTAATTCGTACTACGTAGAAGGAAGTTACGAAATGACAGGACCGCTTTCTGGAATCACTGTTGTGTCACTGGAACAGGCTATCGCAGCACCATTTGCGACGCGACAGCTTGCCGATCTGGGTGCGCGAGTCATCAAGATTGAGCGTCCCGTAGTTGGCGACTTCGCTCGCGCATACGACGACCGTGTAAACGGTATGTCGTCGCACTTCGCATGGACCAACCGCTCGAAGGAAAGTCTCACGCTGAACACGAAGCATGAGCAGGCGAGCGGCGTTCTCCATTCGCTTCTCGCCAAGGCGGACGTCTTCGTACAGAACCTGGCGCCCGGTGCAACGGCGCGAATCGGTTTGGACTATGAGACTCTGAAGGAGCGTTACCCAGGGCTGATTGTCTGCGACATCTCGGGCTACGGTGACAACGGACCTTATACGCAAAAGAAGGCCTACGATTTGTTGGTCCAGGCGGAAGCTGGCTTCCTGTCAGTTAGCGGCACAGGTGAGGAGATGGTCAAAGCCGGATGCTCGATCGCGGATATTGCGGCAGGCATGTATGCATACTCCAATATTCTTGCCGCACTGATTCAGCGTGGAAGGACGTCTCGAGGGTGCCGGATAGACGTATCGATGCTCGAGGCAATGGCCGAATGGATGAGCTTTCCCATGTATTACGCCTTCGAAGGCGCTGCGCCGCCGCCGCGCGCCGGTGCGTCTCACGCCACGATCTTCCCGTACGGCCCGTTCGTCGCGAATGACGGCAAAACTGTCATTCTTGGGCTGCAAAACGAACGGGAATGGGCGAAGTTCTGCCAAATCGTCCTTGAATCGCCGGAGCTGGTATCCGATGACCGCTTCTCCACGAATGCGAATCGCAGCAAAAATCGCGCAGCGCTACGGGCGATCATCGATCATGCTTTCTCCGGTCTGGACAGCGACCAACTGCTTGCCCGGCTTGATGCTGCCGACATTGCGAATGCCCGCGTCAACGACATGCGAGGCGTGTGGGAGCACCCACAACTCAAGGCACGAGAGCGCTGGCGAGTCGTAGGATCCCCGGTCGGCGATATTCCAGCCTTGGTGCCCCCCGGCGGTACGGCCTTCGCCCAACGAATGGATCCGATACCGGCCGTTGGTCAGCATACCGACGACATCCTCACGGAACTGGGCTTTACACCGTCCGACATCGGCTCCCTGCGAGCGACGGGCGGCATCTAGGAGCACCTATATGAAATCAGCTGACAACGCCGTCACCTACCTGTTTGTACCCGGCGATCGACCTGAGCGTTTTGCAAAGGCCGTACTCTCGGGAGCTGATGTCGTGATTATCGACCTGGAAGATGCCGTCGCCCCCGCAAACAAGGCCGAGGCAAGAGGAGCAATTCTCGAGGCATGGCCGTCGTTGCTTGAAATCGCAACCGAACACTCGACTTCGCTCTGCATTCGCATAAACGGTCTTCGCGAGAAGCACGCGAAGGATGACCTTGCGCTCTGTCATCTGCTCAGGCCGACATTGGTGATGGTACCCAAGGTTGAGTCGGGAGCCGAACTCGGAGTGGTCTCCCGGGAGGTGCCATCTGCGCGAGTACTCGCGCTCATCGAGACGGCGTTGGGTGTGCTGGAGGCCAGGTCGATTGCAGCAGCGCCAAATGTCGCGAAACTGATTCTCGGATCGGTTGACCTGATGCTAAACCTTGGCATTTCGGACGATCGCGACCCACTTGACTGGACTCGTTCGATGCTTGTTCTTTCATCAGTAGCAGCGGGGATCGGTGCACCTGTGGACGGTGTCTGCACATCGATTGAAGACTCCGCTCGCATTAAGGCTGACGCGCAGCGCGCTCGCAGCTTCGGCTTCGGCGCGAAGCTGTGCATCCACCCGAAACAGATCGGCGCGGTTAGGGAAGCCTTTATGGTGACGGATGAGGAAGTCTCGTGGGCTAAACGGGTGATCGAAGCCGCAGAAGCGAGTGCTGGAGCGGCAACAGCGGTCGACGGCGCGATGATTGATATCCCTGTTTTGCTTCGCGCGAAGAAGATCGTCGCGCAGCACAGCGATGCTTTGAGGTTTGGCGCTGACTGAACAGGCGGGAACGCGGACTTACCGCAACGGCCCGCCATCCGGCGGGTCGGGGCCGCGCAGAGACTGATCGAAGACATCTCATCTTTCGAAAAACCGTTGCGCGGCGACACAGCGCCCTTGAGGCGCATAGAACAATGTTTTGGAGACAACGTATGAGTGACGAGCAAGGTGTCCTGCACCGAGGCCTCGGAAATCGCCACATTCAATTGATGTCGATAGGCGGTGCAATTGGAACAGGACTTTTCATGGGGGCAGGGAAGACCATCAGCGTATCGGGTACCTCAATTCTTCTCACCTACATGACCATCGGCTTTTTCCTGTTTTTCACTATGCGGGCGATGGGCGAGATACTCCTTTCTAACCTGCAATTCAAGTCGTTCTCGGACTTCTGCAGCCATTACATTGGCCCATGGGCAGGGTATTTCATAGGATGGTCCTACTGGATGACGTGGGTGGTAGTCGCAATAGCGGACTGTACGGTAATTGGAGGCTATCTGCGTTTCTGGTTTCCGGACTTGCCACTGTGGATCCCTGCGTTGGTCGTGCTTGCGACACTGATGGTTCTTAACCTGGTCGCAGTCCGTCTATTCGGCGAACTCGAATTTTGGTTCGCTTTGGTAAAGGTACTGGCGATCACGGCGTTAGTCGTCGCAGGTGTCTTCATGATTGTCACTGGTTACGTCGCACCAACCGGCGTGCGCGCCTCGCTGACCCATATCGTCGAACCCGGGGTTGTCTTTCCCTTCGGATTGTCCGGTTTCTTCGCTGGTTTCCAGATCGCAATTTTCTCCTTCGGAGGCATTGAGTTGATCGGGACGACGGCCGCGGAAACGCGCGACCCGACTCGCACGCTGCCGCGAGCAATAAATGCTGTGCCTCTCCGGGTTTTGTTCTTCTACGTGCTGTCGCTGGCGTGCATTATCTCGGTCTCGTCATGGGCGGAGATCGCGGCTAACAAAAGCCCTTTCGTGCAGCTGTTTCTGCTGGCGGGATTTCCGGCGGCAGCAGGGATCATCAACCTTGTGGTGATTTCGTCCGCCATGTCTGCAGCGAACAGTGGTGTGTTCGCTACCAGCCGCATGCTCTACGGACTGGCGGCTAACGAGCAGGGTTCGCAATATTTCATGAAACTCTCGCGCTCATCGGTACCTGTGCGAGGCCTGCTGTTCTCATGTGCATGCATGCTGGCAGGCCTGTCGGTCCTTCATTTCATGCCGGAGGTAATGGGAGCGTTCACGATCCTGACGACGGTGTCGGCCATTCTCTACATATTCGTGTGGGGAATGATCCTGGTTGCTTATTTACGCTACCGCAGTCGTGACCCGCATCTTCATCTTCAGTCAACTTTCAGGCTGCCTGGCGGGCGGCTGATGGCTTGGGCGTCGTTAGGGTTCTTTGCTTTCATGATCTACCTGCTGCTGCTCGAGCGGGATACGGCCCAGGCGTTGAGCGTAATGCCTGCATGGTTCATTGGCCTGGCGGTGATGTATCGCTTGCGCAAAGCGAAGGCGACACGAACAGACACCGCAAAGATATTTGGCTGACACCGCTTTGCAGCGGTCAAACCGCAGCCCCTGCTTCACATGGTCCGTCTGGGTGCTGTCCTTGGTTTCGGCAGTGGTCGGCGCCCGGAAGTCCGACGCAATTGATTTGGAGAAAAGGAATTATGTCGACTATCGAACATATCGCACGGAGCGATTGCCACGAGAACGACCCAGCGGGAGATCGAACCATGTCTCGCGATGCTTGCCGCGCCCGGTCAATCGGACCCTTAACAAGCTGGGGATGGACACATAATTCTTCGCCTTGGGATTGGATGGATTTCCATGTTCTGCCTGTCGACGTCGACCGCCCAGCGTGACGGGAGGGTACTGTGTTAGCGCCAGTGGACGCTCTGATTGTATTTATCGACGATCTGTTGGTTGACTCCGTCGCGGAGCCAGCATCTCCTAGAATCAACGCGGTGCGACGTGGTATCGAAGCGACCCTGGCAGATGCAATGAAGAAAGGGATCAAACTTGGCTTGGTCAGCAGGATGATCTATTACAACGTTGCTGTGGCGTGTGAGATAGCTTTTGATAGAGATTTCATCAACAGCTTCGACGTCGTTCTCACGAGCGATCGGTCTTGTGAGTGCTGGTCATCCAGGTCTTGTATAGAAGAAGCACTGGTATTGCTAAGGGTGAAGGCGAATCGTGCAATGGCGATGGTATGCAACGAGCTCGACTTGATCGTCGCGACTCAGATTGGCGTTGGCTCGTTGTGGCGATTGGACTGCGCGAAACAAATGACATCAGTTCCTCCGTCTGTGGTTGGGGGAGGGTTTTCGAAACGTCACCGGCATCGAGAGCTCGCTAGTGACGCATCTGATTGCTATGGACGGTTCCGAGCCCGGATCGGGTCCTGATTTCATACCATGCGTCCTAACACGGATTTAATCACGGCTCCCCTCCGCTGCCACTCAGTAAGGACGTGGGATGGAGACGTACCTCTCGATGATCATTTTTTTGACCAGATGCGCTTATACCGACGTTAATTTTTTTATCGCCCTCAAGCTGCCATGAGTTCGGCCGCGAGATTGAAGGTCTACCTGCCACGCAACGTTTTGCCAGATGCCGCAAGTGCAAGCCCTCGCCTACTATGAACTACAATCCCGTCAAATCCCTGCTAATTGCCAACCGGTCTGAGATTGCAATCCGTGTGATGCGCGCTGCCTCGGAGATGGACATCCGAACGGTGGCCATCTACTCGAAGGAGGACCGGCTCGCGCTCCACCGCTTCAAGGCTGACGAGAGCTACCTGGTGGGTGAGGGGAAGAAGCCGCTGGCTGCGTATCTTGATATCGACGACATCTTGCGAATTGCGCGGCAGGCGAGAGTCGACGCGATTCATCCTGGTTACGGGTTCCTCTCGGAGAATCCCGACTTTGCGCAGGCTGTCATTGATGCGGGCATTCGCTGGGTCGGGCCTTTGCCGCAAGTGATGCGAATGCTCGGCAACAAGGTCGCGGCGCGAAACGCGGCGATCGCGGCCGGCGTGCCCGTCATGCCCGCTACAGACCCGTTGCCGACCGATCTGAACGAATGCAAGCGTCTCGCTGCGGGCGTCGGTTATCCGTTGATGCTCAAGGCAAGCTGGGGCGGTGGTGGCAGAGGCATGCGGGTGCTGGAAACCGAACAGGATCTCGAATCGGCGCTTGTCGCTGCCCGGCGGGAAGCGCTTGCTGCGTTCGGCAACGACGAGGTCTATGTCGAGAAGCTGGTGCGCAACGCGCGCCACGTCGAGGTCCAGGTGCTTGGCGATGCGCATGGCAATCTAGTGCATCTGTACGAACGCGACTGTACGGTGCAACGGCGCAACCAGAAGGTCGTGGAACGCGCTCCAGCGCCTTATCTCGATCACGTCGGCCGCGCCGTGCTCTGTGATTGCGCGTTGCGATTGATGCGCGCGGTTGGCTACACGCACGCGGGCACTGTCGAGTTCCTGATGGACGCGGATTCCGGCAAGTTCTACTTCATCGAGGTCAATCCACGCATCCAGGTAGAGCACACCGTCACCGAGATGATCACAGGGGTCGACATCGTCAAGGCGCAGATTCGCGTCACCGAGGGCGGCAAAATCGGCCTGACGGAAGACGTACGAAATCAGGACGGTGGCATCATCGACCGAATGTCGGGCGTGCCGCCACAGGCGCAGATCCCGCTTAACGGGCACGCGTTGCAATGTCGGATCACGACCGAAGATCCCGACAACGGTTTTCTGCCCGACTACGGTCGACTGACCGCGTACCGGAGCGCGTCGGGTTTCGGCGTTCGGCTCGACGCGGGAACCGCGTACGGCGGTGCGGTTATCACCCCGTACTACGATTCGCTGCTGGTCAAGGTGACTACATGGGCGCCTACGGCCGGCGAATCGATCCGCCGCATGGACCGGGCGCTGCGGGAATTCCGTATTCGCGGTGTTGCATCGAATCTGCAGTTCCTTGAAAACGTCATCAATCACCCCTCCTTTGGGTGCGGCGACGTCACGACGCGGTTCATTGATCTGACGCCTGAACTGCTTGCGTTCACGAAGCGGCGTGACCGCGGGACGAAGCTGCTGCGCTATCTCGGCGACGTGTGCGTGAATGGACATCCAGAGATGGCAGGCCGCTCGCTGCCGACTTTGCCACTATCGCGTCCCTTGTTGCCCAAAGCCGAAACCGTATCCCCGATCCAAGCAGGCACGCGTGATCGTCTGCGCGAACTGGGCGCCGAAAAATTCGCGCAATGGATGCTGGACCAAAAGCGGGTCCTACTGACCGATACGACGATGCGAGATGCGCATCAGTCGCTGTTCGCCACGCGTATGCGCACTGCCGACATGCTGCCAATCGCGCCGTTTTACGCACGCGAATTGCCGCAACTCTTTTCGATGGAATGCTGGGGCGGTGCGACTTTCGACGTTGCGTTACGCTTCCTTAAGGAAGACCCGTGGGCGCGCCTTGCGCAACTGCGTGAGCGAGTACCTAACATCCTGTTCCAGATGCTACTGCGTGGTTCAAATGCCGTGGGCTATACGAACTACGCGGACAATGTTGTGCGCTTTTTCGTCCGGCAGGCGGCGGGTGCAGGCGTCGATGTGTTCCGTGTATTCGATTCGCTGAACTGGGTCAGCAACATGCGTGTGGCAATCGATGCCGTGCGCGACAGCGGGGCACTTTGTGAAGGCGCGATCTGCTATACAGGCGATTTGTTCGACGTTTCCCGCCCGAAGTACGACCTGAAGTACTACGTCGGGATCGCGCGTGAACTTCAACGGGCCGGCGTGCATATTCTCGGCATCAAGGACATGGCAGGCATCTGCCGTCCGCACGCTGCGGCGGCACTCGTGAAGGCGCTCAAGGAAGAGACGGGCTTACCTGTTCACTTTCACACGCACGACACTAGTGGCATATCGGCCGCGTCGGCCCTGGCTGCGATCAATGCCGGCTGTGATGCCGTCGATGGCGCGCTCGACGCGATGAGCGGGCTCACGTCGCAGCCGAATCTATCCAGCATTGCCGCTGCGCTCGCCGGTAGTGCGCGCGATCCCGGGCTCAGTCTTCAGCGCCTGCACGAGGCGTCAATGTACTGGGAAGGTGTGCGCCGCTACTACTCACCGTTCGAATCGGAGATTCGCGCAGGCACGGCGGACGTGTACCGTCACGAAATGCCAGGGGGCCAGTACACGAACCTGAGGGAGCAGGCACGCTCGCTCGGGATCGAGCACCGATGGACAGAGGTGTCGCAAGCATACGCGGACGTCAACCGGATGTTTGGCGATATCGTCAAGGTCACGCCAACTTCCAAAGTGGTGGGCGATATGGCCTTGATGATGGTGGCCAATGACGTGAAGTCGGCTGATGTGTGCGATCCCGCCAAGGAAATCACTTTCCCGGAATCAGTCATATCACTGTTCAAGGGGGAGCTCGGTTTCCCGCCCGACGGCTTTCCGGCTGAACTGTCCCGCAAGGTCTTACGGCGCGAGCCGCCAGTTCCGTACCGGCCTGGCGATCAGATCCCGCCCGTCGACCTGGAAGTGGCGCGTGCCCAGGGCGAGGCGGCGTGCGAGCAGGCGCTCGATGACCGTCAGCTTGCTTCTTACCTGATGTACCCGAAGCAGACAGCCGACTTCCATGCGCACCTGCGTGCCTACAGCGACACGTCCGTGCTTCCCACTTCAGCTTTCCTGTATGGGCTGCAGCCGCAGGAAGAAGTGGCCATCGACATCGACGCAGGCAAGACACTGCTGGTGTTGCTGCAGGGACAGCACACCGATGTCGAGGATGGCATGGTTAAAGTCCAGTTTGAGTTGAACGGGCAGTCGCGGACCACGCTAGTCGAGCCCCGCATGAGGTCAGAATCTGTGGCGGCGCGAGTCGCCAGACCGATTGCGGACCCGATCAATCCACTGCATGTCGCCGCGCCGATGCCCGGTTCGATCGTAACCGTGGCGGTTCGACCTGGGCAGAAAATCTCCGCTGGAAGCCTGTTGATTGCTATGGAAGCGATGAAGATGGAGACGAACATCACAGCCGATGGCGAGTATGAAGTCGGGGCAATTCACGTTCAATCGGGCGACCGCGTCAATGCAAAGGAACTGCTGATTGAGTTGAAACAGGTGGTCTGAAGCCCCCCACGCGGACTCAAGCGACAGGAGCGTTAGCAGAAGAGGAGACGACATCATAACAGTAGAGGCCTTCATTTTATGTTTGGACGATGTCCTGATTGACTCCGTTGCGGACCCCGAAATCGCCAGACTAGTCGATATACGGAACGCTGTTGAAGCTGGACTTCATCGGGCGGCGCGAAGAGGCATCAAGGTGGCCCTGGTTAGTGGAATGGTTTCTCATAATCTCGTGATGACGTGTGAACGAGCATTTTCCAGAGACTTCATGAAAAGATTCTCTGTAGTAGTCCCCTGTGATCGACCTGGCTTGGGTTTGTCACAACTTCCTCTGATGGAGAGGGCGCTGTTATATCTCGAGGTACCCGCTGGGCGCGCGATCGCGGTTATATGTAACGAGGTTGATGCGATGGCTGCCAACGACGCAGGGATCAGTCGATATTGGCATCTGGATGTTCCTGACGATCGTGAGATGTGGTGCTCAGGCGAGCGCATAGCGTCTGGCAAGGGGAAAGATCCGGTGTTGACCCTTTCAGAAACTGATACGGCTCTCCGGGGATTGCTTCAGGGTTTCATGCGTCACTGAAGCGAGCGGTCTTGAGGAAGTATCGGATAAACCCGGGCTAGCTTGCAATCTGCCTGACGTCGCGCGATGTTTGATCGGTGGGAGCGGGAATGAGCAATAGAGGAAACGATGAAGCTTCACGCTAACTCTCTGCGCGCGCTTGCGCACACGTGGGTGGGCACCAACGAGATCTTGAAAATCACACGGCCAGCCCGGTCGCGAGATATGCCTTGGCGCGTTGTACGGATCGAAGCCGCAGGGTCGACAGGGGCATTCGCTGTTGTCTTCTTTCGACATAGCCATGGTTCCTGGTGCGTCTATCCTCCGGCGACGTGTAGACCATCAATGGCGGCGATCGCAGCATAGCCCCTAAGGGCGTTTCAACCTCACCAATCAGCGATTCAGGCGAGGCTACGAACGTCGCCCGGTAGTACCGTGCCTTGTTTGTGTATCGACCCCGTCCTATCGCGGGGGCGGGATCCACAGAGGCCACCACACGAGCAACTAGCCATGACCGTCATCAAACAGGAAGACCTGATCCAGAGTATTGCGGACTCGCTGCAGTACATCAGCTACTACCATCCGCTCGACTACATCGAGGCGCTCGGCCGTGCCTATGAACTCGAAGAGAGCCCGGCCGCGAAGGACGCGATCGCGCAGATCCTGACGAACAGCCGCATGTGCGCGGAAGGCAAGCGCCCGATCTGCCAGGACACGGGCATCGTCACGGTGTTCGTGAAGGTCGGCATGGACGTGCGCTGGGACGGCGCCACCATGAGCGTCACCGACATGATCAACGAAGGCGTGCGCCGCGGTTACCTGAATCCGGACAACGTGCTGCGCGCGTCGATCGTGAGCCCGCCTGAAGGTGGCCGCAAGAACACGAAGGACAACACGCCGGCCGTGATCCACTACGAAATCGTGCCGGGTAACACCGTCGACGTGCAGGTCGCGGCCAAGGGCGGCGGCTCGGAGAACAAGTCGAAGTTTGCGATGCTGAACCCGTCGGACTCGATCGTCGACTGGATCCTGAAGACCGTGCCGACGATGGGCGCGGGCTGGTGCCCGCCCGGCATGCTCGGCATCGGCATCGGCGGCACGGCTGAGAAGGCGATGGTCATGGCGAAGGAATCGCTGATGGACCCGATCGACATTCAGGACGTGATCGCACGCGGCCCGCAGGACTGGATCGAAGAACTGCGCGTCGAACTGCACGAGAAGGTCAACGCGCTCGGCATCGGCGCACAGGGCCTGGGCGGCCTGGCTACCGTGCTCGACGTGAAGATCATGGCCGCGCCGACGCACGCCGCGTCCAAGCCGATCGCGATCATCCCGAACTGCGCGGCCACGCGCCATGCGCACTTCACGCTCGACGGCTCGGGCGTCGCGAAGCTCACGCCGCCGCCGCTCGACGCATGGCCGAAGGTGCAGTGGGAGCCGGACACCGAAAAGAGCAAGCGCGTCGACCTGAACACGCTGACGCCGGAAGAAGTCGCTTCGTGGGCGCCGGGCCAGACGCTGCTGCTGTCGGGCAAGATGCTGACGGGCCGCGACGCTGCGCACAAGCGCATCGCCGACATGCTCGCGAAGGGCGAAAAGCTGCCCGTCGACTTCACCAACCGCGTGATCTACTACGTCGGACCGGTCGATCCGGTGCGTGACGAAGCCGTCGGCCCGGCAGGCCCGACCACGGCCACGCGCATGGACAAGTTCACGGAAACGATGCTCGCGCAAACCGGCCTGATCTCGATGATCGGCAAGGCCGAGCGCGGCCCTGTCGCGATCGAGGCAATCAAGAAGCACAAGGCCGCGTATTTGATGGCCGTGGGCGGCGCGGCGTATCTCGTGTCGAAGGCGATCCGCAGCGCGAAGGTGCTCGCGTTCGAAGACCTCGGCATGGAAGCCATCTATGAATTCGACGTGCAGGACATGCCCGTGACGGTCGCCGTCGATTCGAACGGCACGTCGGTTCATCAGACGGGACCGAAGGAATGGCAGGCGAAGATCGGTAAGGTTCCTGTCGTCCCGCTCTGATTCACTCGCTCCGGATTCGTCGCCGAGCGGAAAGCGCGCCTTATATGCGGCGGGTTCCGCCGCGTCTGTAATCCGTTGTTGCTATGCCATGCTGGCAATCCTCCACGCCTCGGCTTCCGCAAACTGCGGTCAGGCCTTACACGCACCCGCAGGTGTTTTCGTCCATTGCTTATTGAATGCGCAGCACTGTGTTTTGGAGACAGCGATTAACTAACTAGTCAGCCATTGTACGGCTGGAGGTGTAATGGATGTGAATACCGCAGACTTGTGCGATTTGCATGAGGCGATGTTGGAGAGCGGCAGTTTGCGCGTGCTTACCACGATGTTTCATCAGTACGGCGGAGCGAAGCGATTCTTCGGACCCGCCGCGACAGTAAAAGTATTTGAGGAAAACGGACTGATACGCGAAGTGCTGAACACGGAGGGCGGAGGACGTGTACTCGTTATTGATGGCGGCGGCAGCTTGCGCTGTGCTCTTGTCGGCGGAAATCTTAGCGAAATCGCGGTTACTCGCGGATGGGCTGGCATCTTGGTATTTGGGGGGGTACGCGATCGCGAGGAGATGTTGCGGTGTGACGTTGGAATCGCGGCGATCGGTACGAACCCTAGGCGATGTGCGCGCGATTCCGGGGGGAAGCGCGACATAACAGTTGCACTTCCTGGCGCCAGTGTGCGCCCAGGAGAATGGATCTATGCTGATCTGGACGGGGGCTGGTTTCAAGCAGCGACCTGAAGACCGCATCTGGACGATGACTGGGTGCGCAGGGTCGAGGATGTCGTTCACCGGCAAGCGTCGCGACCGATTGTGATCAGGTTTAGTAAAAAAGATTTATAGGCTGGGATTTTGTCTAAAAACAAGCTCAACCTTTATGTGCAAAATCTCAGCGCTGACACACGTGGTATGCAGCGTGTTTTAACAAGACCAATGCTAGACACTTCAAAATGAAGTTTCCCTCCTCGATTGCATTCAAGATATGCGCCGTATCATGTGTCGCTCTCGCCACGACGGTCATTCTATTGACAACAGTTGGCGCAATGAACGTTCGACGGCAAGCTGTTGAAGCCTTTGAAAGCGCGAGCCATAGAAGCATTAGTCAGGCAGACGAAGCGCTTGATGGGACATTCCAGGATATCGAACAAAATCTCACCTATCTAGCTGGCACCGCGGAGGTAAAAGGGGTGGACCAGAGCCTGACTGACTATATGACGCATGGTGAGATGACAGCCGATGGGCACGGTCGGGTTGAAACGTCAATTTTCGGACTGTTGAAGCCATTCGGAGAGAGCCATCCGAATATGCGCTATCTGTACGTTGGTACCAAATGGGGCGGTTTCGTCCAATGGCCGATCGAAAGCTTTGCCAACCCTTACGACCCCCGGGCGCGACCATGGTATGAACTAGCAATGAATAGTCCGGACAAGGTAGTGAGGCCGGCACCTTACCTCAGTGCCGCGTCAGAAGGCGGCATTTCCATTTCCTTTGCGCGGGTCGTCAAGAACGCTCATGGCGAGGTGGTTGGCGTTATAGCCGGGGACGTTACTCTGGACGCGTTCGCGAAAGTGACCGGTGCGATGCATTTCGGAGAGACGGGCTACCTCATGGTTGCGGACGATCGCGGCAAGGTTCTCGTTGACCCACGGGATAAGACGCATAGCTTCAAGGAGATGAGGAGCCTCGGCGGCGGCTATGAGCAACTCGCGGCGGTGCCCGAAGGGCTGACCTCGATTGACTTGAACGGAACATCATATCGCTGCTATGTCTATACGTCCCCCCGAAACGGCTGGAAATATTACGCGCTGATTCCGACTTCCGAGATGATGGCCGCAGCGAACCATCTGACGATTACTTTGATCGAGATCGGTTGCCTTGTACTCGGCTTGGCTCTCGTCGTCACTATCACGATGGCTCGGCGGATGACTTTGCCGCTGAGAAGGGCAACGGCGTCAATGTATGAAATCGCATCTGGTGACGGGGATATGACCCGTCGCCTGCCTCACGTCAGTGACGATGAGGTCGGACAGCTTGCGATCCAGTTCAACGCATTCGTGGAGAAGGTCAGCGGCGTACTAAAGAAGGTAGTAGCGAGCAGTCGGCAGTTCGAGCTCGCAGCGAGAGAGGTCTCGGCGGGGAACAGCGACCTGTCGTCACGGACCGAACAGCAGGCAGCTTCAATCGAGCAGACTGCGGCGGCGATGGAACAATTGACCTCCAATATCCGGGAAACCGCAGACCAGGTGAAGAACGCAAACGAGGTTGTGTCGAATGCAGTGGAAGTAGCACGTCGAGGTAACGAAGCTGTGCTGGCCGCTGCGCGGACCATGGCCGTTGCGGTCGAACAGTCGGGGCGGATTGTCAATATAGTCGCCATAATCGAGGGAATTGCCTTCCAGACCAATATTCTTGCCCTGAACGCGGCGGTCGAATCTGCGCGCGCCGGCGAGAGCGGCCGTGGCTTTGCAGTGGTAGCTTCTGAAGTGCGCAACCTCGCGCAACGGTCTACAAATGCGGCCAGGGAAATCAAGGCGCTTCTCGAGTCGTCGGTCGATAATGTCAAAGCAGGGTCGGAAGAAGTGAACGTGGCTGGCCGCACCATTGCAACGCTGACGGATGCGATCACCAACGTCGCCGATATTACTTCCGGGATTTCAGTGTCGGCACGTGAACAGAGTCGCGCCATCGATGAGGTAAATCAGGCCGTCGCACTGTTCGATCAGTCGACGCAACAAAATGCCACCCTTGTGGAGGAAATTGCTGCCGCATCTGAGTCGTTGAACTCGCAAGGACAGGAATTGCACTCCACGGTGAGCTTCTTCAAGCTGCACTGAACGCCGTGGGATGTGCGTTACGACTTGCGATTAGTCGGCCCGCCCAAGACTTGGCACAACATTGTCAGACTAGAAATTGTGAAGCATCGGTCGGGTAGGGTCTGCCCGACCGTCTTCGTTTGAAAGTTACGGTGTCGGACGAGCCATGCTGCTCGCATACCAGCGGCTAGCGCTCCCGCGACGTCAAGCTCGAAATCGTCCCCGACATGGAGCATTTGCGCGGGCCGAACGTTAGTAAGTCTCGCGGCTTCGATGAAGATGGCGGGGTCCGGCTTGGCAGCACCGAAAGTCATGGCACTTAATGTCGTTTGGAAAAATTCCTCACCGCCTGTGAGTCGAAGGTCTGCAGTGCCGTTTGTGACTGCGACCAATGGGAAGCGCGATTTTAGCCACGTTAATGCGGGAGCTACATCTTCAAAAAAGTCGACTTTGTGTCGACCAGCATGAAAAACCTCGTAGGCTGCTTCCGCGAGTTCCATGTTTTCCCCGGCCCGCTGTAGTGCGAGCCGGATTGAGCCGAGACGTAGGCTACGATAGTCGGAACTCAAGTCGGGACGAAGCTGCTGAAACTCTTCACGAAATGTGCGTAGTACCTCGGCGCCCGGAAGTACGGTTGTGGTCTTGGGCGCATGCTCCAGCAACCATGAATAAAGCTGCGCCTCGGCGCGCTCTACCGCAGGAAAAAACGGCCAGAGCGTGTCGTCCAAATCAAATGAAATAGCTTGAATGTTCTCGAGGTACATCGCGGTTACCTGCCAGATTCCCGCAATGATACCCCGCCGTCAGCGGCTATGGGTCGCAACGACGAGACGAGCTCGCCGCTGGAATCACCGGTCGATCCGAACGACATTCAGGACATCGTCGCGCGTGTCCCGTAAGACTGGATCGAAGACCTGCGCGTAGAACTGGACGCGATGGACGACACGCTCGTAGGAAGAGTCTTGCTTCATAAGGCGGCAGCAGCTTTCTATTTTCGCGATGGTGGGTTGAATTCTTAGAAAACTGCACGCGTGCAGGGAGACCTAGAATTACGGGACGGCTTCATAGGTAAGTCGACGACCACAACACACGGAGATTCAATGTCCAAGACATTCGCAAAGCGAATCGGTTTCCTGCAGAGGCGCGAAGATCTTTCCCCCGAACAATTTGCCGCTCACTGGCGCGGCGTTCATGCAGTGCTTTGTCAACGCATCCCCGGGTTGAAGCGCTACGCCATCAACATTATCGATCGCGTTGCGAATCCGACCGTACCTTACGATGGTTTTTCGGAATTGTGGTTCGACAGCAAGGACGCCCACGACGCAGCATTTTCTAGCCCCGAAGGCGTGGAACTGCTGGCCGACATTCCAAACTTCGTCGAGAAGTTGACTGGCGTGATGGTGACGGAAGAACGCTTCATCTGGCCACAAGGCGATTAAGCATCACATCATCGCTGCGCGTGATCGGTCCTGCAGCGAACTTATCCATACGAAGGCGAGTGGTTTCGGTATCTCTCCCTTCGTATCTGGCATTTCGGTTTACACGACGTCGCGCGCCGACAACAGGCGCATGCGCCTGCAACGATACCTCAGCCTAGACCGTTCTCCGTGGGTAGCGACGATACGCGTCAGGTTCAGATGCAAAACACTCACAACAATGAGCGCGCAGTCGATGCGCGAACACTGCAACCCTATTTGCAGGAGAGAGACACGATGGAAGCCGCACGCAGGGCAGCGCCAGCAGCCATGCCCGACACGGAATTGGAGGCTGCTACTTACGCCAAGGTTGCGTGGAGGATTATTCCCCTGTTGTTTGTCTGTTACGTGGTCTCGTATCTCGATCGCGTGAACGTTGGTTTTGCCAAGTTGCAGATGCTTAACGATCTTTCATTCAGTGAAAGTGTGTACGGACTTGGCGCGGGCATATTTTTCCTCGGATATTTCCTGTTTGAAGTTCCGAGCAATCTGATTCTTTATCGCGTGGGTGCTCGCAAGTGGATCGCTCGCATCATGATTACGTGGGGCGTCGTATCCGCAGCAATGCTGTTCGTCAAGACCCCGACTATGTTTTACGTCATGCGTCTTTTCCTTGGCGTGGCAGAGGCTGGATTCTTCCCGGGCATGATCCTGTACCTCACCTATTGGTTTCCCGCTGAGCGGAGAGGCGGCATGACTGCACTCTTCATGACAGGTATCCCGATCGCCGGTGTCGTTGGGGGTCCTCTTTCGGGATGGATACTGCAGTCGATGTCCGGGGTGAGCGGCCTGGCAGGGTGGCAGTGGTTGTTCGTACTTGAAGGATTGCCCTCCATTGTCATGGGTGTGTTGGTCCTTGCGCTTCTAAAGGATCGCATTGCAGACGCGTCGTGGCTAACAAGCGAGCAGAAGTTGCTTCTCCAAGAAAAGGTCGCCAACGACTCAGCCGAAAAGAATCAACACATATCAGCGTTTCATGCGTTCCGAAACGCACAGGTATGGCTTCTTGCTGCTATCTACTTCTGCCTGATCATGGGACTGTACGGAGTGAGCTTTTGGATGCCATCGATTATCAAATCGATGGGTATCAAAGAGCCTGTGACCGTCGGTCTGATCTACGCGATACCTTATGCCGCCGGTACGATCTCGATGATTCTGGTTGGACGTAGCGCGGACGCGACGAAAGAACGTAGATGGCACATCGCTATCCCGTCGCTGTTCGGAGCTGTCGGGTTGGTCGCAAGCGTCGTTTTTGGAGGTTCCCCCGTACTTGCAATCGCATCGCTGACACTGGCGACGATGGGCATTCTTTCGGCCATCCCGTTGTTCTGGAGTTGTCCCACCGCTTTTTTGGATGGAGCAGCGGCCGCTGGCGGGATAGCGTTGATCAATTCGCTCGGCAACCTGGCCGGTTTCGTGAGCCCCTACATGGTGGGGTTTGTGAAAGATATGACTCATAGTACCGATGTCGGAATGTACATGCTTGCCGCTTTCATGTGTACAGCGGCAATTCTCATCATCGCTGGATTGCCTGCGCGTCTCGTCAACAAGTAATATCAAGGATATAGCGTCATGACTTCGTCAACAGCCTCGACCTCCCTGCCGCCGAACGCGGCAGTATCAATCAACCCCGCGTCCGGCGAAATGGTGGAGCGCTATCCGTATCAAAATTCGGGTGAGCTGGACAAGGTTTTGTCTCAGGCCGTTGTCGGATTCCGAAAGTGGGCGGCGACGCGGAAGCAGGACCGTATGCAGCTTTTGGCAAGACTCGCGGCACTACTTCGTCGCGACATTGACGGGTTAGGACGGATGGCTGCAATCGAGATGGGGAAGCCCATCAAGCAGGCGCGTGCGGAAGTGGAAAAATGCGCGGTTCTCTGTGACTGGTATGCGGAGCACGGAGAAGATATCGTCGACGACGAAAAGACGAAGATCGGCGACCAGGCCTACGTCTCATATCTTCCGATTGGGGCGATTCTGGCCGTGATGCCATGGAACTTTCCCTTCTGGCAAGTAATCCGCGGTGCGATTCCAATTCTTGTTGGCGGTAACGCGTACGTCCTTAAACATGCTCCGAACGTGATGGGGTGCGCCTATCTCCTGGCGCATCTTTTCGAAGAGGCCGGCTTGCCGGAGGGAGCATTCACGGTCGTCAACATTACAAACGATCTCGTTTCGAAGGCAATCGTCGATTCGCGTATTGCTGCTGTGACAGTTACTGGAAGCGTACGCGCTGGTTCAGCAATTGCCTCACAAGCAGGCGCCGCGCTGAAAAAGTCGGTTCTCGAGCTCGGCGGTTCTGACCCGTTCATTGTCTTGGCCGATGCCGATCTCGATAAGGCGGTGAAGGCCGCGACCATCGGCCGGTTTCAAAACACCGGGCAGATCTGTATTGCTGCAAAGCGCATCATTCTCGAAGAGCCAATCGCGGCGGCATTCACGGAGCGGTTCGTTACAGCTGTTTCACAGCTGAAACTCGGAGACCCTCTCGACGAAGCGACTTATCTCGGGCCAATGGCGCGTTTCGATCTTCGAGATGAATTGGCCCGACAAGTGGAGGCAAGCGTCGAGCAGGGCGCGCGCGTTCTTTTTGGGGGAAACAAGATCGACGGTCCGGGAAACTATTACGCGCCGACTATCCTTGCGGATGTTACGCCAGGCATGACTGTGTTCGAACAGGAAACCTTCGGTCCGGTAGCTTCTCTCATCGTAAGTCGAGATGTCGACCACGCGATCGAAATGGCTAACGACAGCGAGTTCGGTTTAAGCGGCGCGCTCTGGACAGAAGACAAAGGCCGTGCAAAAGAGTTGGCTCGCCGAGTTGAAACCGGCGGACTATTTATCAACGGGTTCTCGGCATCAGACCCCCGTGTACCAATTGGTGGCGTAAAAAAGAGTGGTTACGGCCGGGAGTTGTCATATTTCGGCGTGTTTGAATTCATGAACGCGCAAACCGTATGGTTTGACCGTGAATAGATCGGACTTCGGAATGCAGCAGTTATGACGCTACACAAACACCGAGCAAAGTGAGGACGGGTATGAAGAAGGTTGGGATGGTTGGTATTGGACTGATGGGGCACGGTATTGCAAGCAATATCGTTAAGCATGGGTATCCGATGGTTCTCTTCGAGCATCCCGGGAATCAGCCGCTGAACCGGCTACTGGAATCCGGCGCGACTTCCACACCCAGCCTAAAGGAGCTGGCGGAGGCAGTAGAGGTGATCATTCTTTGCGTGACAGGAACTCCGGAAGTCGAAGACGCTCTTTTCAAGAAAGATGGATTGCTCGAAGGTATCAAGAAAGGTAGCGTGGTCATCGATTGCTCAACTGCTATCCCTTCGTCATCGGAGCGAATCGCCGTTGAAGTTGCGAAGCGAGGCGCGGCATTCCTGGACGCACCGATGACGCGCACTCCCAAAGAAGCTGCTGAAGGACGTCTTAACCTTACGGTCGGCGGAGATCTAGAACTGTTCGAGTCGGTGAAGCCGCTCATGCAGTGCTACGCAGAAAACATCGTTTACGCAGGGCCAGTTGGGGCTGGGCATCGGCTCAAGCTTATTCACAACTTCGTCTCGCTGGGTTTCTCTGCTGTTCTTGCAGAGGCGGCGGCCTGCGCCGAACGTGCTGATATACCCTCCCACGTGTTCTTGGACGTGATCGGGAAAGGTGGTGGTGACAGCGTTGTTCTGAACCGGTTCCGACCGTATCTTGAGTCGCGAGACAGTTCGGGTTTTCGGTTCTATTTGAGCAACGCGCTGAAAGACATGATCTACTACACGACGATGGCACGCGAGTCCGGGGCGTCTCATCAAACAGCGGAAAGCGTGCGATCCACATTCGAAAATGCAAGCAAGGTCGGGTCGCAACAGGCAACGATTCTGGAATTGATCGACATTCTGGGTAAAGCGTAAGGTTTCAGCGGAGGAGTGTGGCTACTCCTCCGTTGCTTC
Source organism: Paraburkholderia sp. Tr-20389 (assembly GCF_017104565.1). Classification (GTDB taxonomy): domain Bacteria; phylum Pseudomonadota; class Gammaproteobacteria; order Burkholderiales; family Burkholderiaceae; genus Paraburkholderia. The sequence continues at coordinate 166,893 of NZ_JAAGPD010000013.1, forward strand.
ATCGATCTAGGCAATCAGTCCTGCGATCGGGAATCTGTAAAGCGACTCAGACCGAAGTGAGCCGAGGAACGCCCAGTTGTTATTTGCTGAAAACGCTATGCTGGTGACGTGATGGAGCCGTCGGGATTTGGCGTTATAAAAGTGTGAACGACGAAAGTCGTCCTTCTGGAAAGCCGCTTCAGCCTCCGCCAAGCTATCTGGATGCGCGTCTTCCACAATGAGGCGCACCCCGCCTTGCGGCCGGATCTGCAAAACTCTGTTCGAGATGGGGGAGGTTATCCAGATGTTGCCTTTCCTGTCGAGCGCCAATCCATCAGGCCATGTGCCAGCGCCGAATTCAGTCACGGTTTCGCGTCCAACCAATTCTCCGTTTTCACTGATGGTGAACGTCGTCAGGCGTCGCCCGATGGTTTCGTTCACGTAGAAGCTGGTTCCGGTGGCGTCGATTCGACATTCATTGGTCCAGCCGAGACGGTCAGCAACAATCCGGCTCCCGCCATCGGAATCGACCACAGCAACAAATCCGGTTGCAGCCGAGCGCTTGAAATGGAAATCAGGGTCGTGGCAGTTTGGGTCTGTACTGCTTACGCATATCCAAACTCGGTCCTTTGCATCGACATAAACGAAATTAGTACTTGGCAAGGGTACACCGTCGATCTGCATTACTAGGGGACGCACCAATCCGTCGGCTGTGACTTCCCAGACGCCACCCTCAAAACCAAGATTCGCGAATACAAAGGTGCCGTCACTCCGCCGCGCGATGCCGTTGGGACGCACGCCCTCCGGCAAAGCTCCCGGCGCGGCAAGGAATCGTGTGGAGCCACCGCCATCCGTTATAGCAATCGCACCCTTCGCGTCGCTCGAAAACAGAAGATCGTTGTGCCAGTACACACTCTCGGGGCGGGTAAGACCGGAACCGATGGTCTCAATTGAATCGAGTGAAATCAAAGGCAAGTTCGTCATATAGTGGTGTCCTGTTGGTCGGCTGATTTTCAAGCGACGGGTTCCGTTGTTCTTTCAGTCGTATGCCGGAGACGACGGCGTGCGCCGGCGGCTGCCATACGCCAATGCGCCGAGGGCAAACGCCGCCACGGCACCGATGCCGGCGAGCGTTTGTAGCCCTCCGTCATAACTTCCGGTCAGATCCTTAATCTTTCCGATAAGGAGCGGGTCCACGAAACCAGACAGATTTCCGACGCAATTGATCAAGGCGACGCCGGCCGCAGCCTGCGACGGGGCCAGGTGACCTGTCGCGAATGCCCAGAAGACCACGATCGCGCTGAAAATCCCGCCGCAAGCGATTGTTATCAACGCGAGTTTCATCAATGGAATCGCGACGACGGTTGAAATCGCGAGGCCTGAGATGGCGAGAATCTGAGGGAGGAGCGTATGCATCAGACGTTCCTCCCGCGCATCAGAACGCTTTCCCCACCAAATCATGCACACGGATGCGAACAGGAAAGGAACAGCTCCAATCAACCCCGTCATTCGCAGGCTGAAGTTGAACGCGTGGATGATCTGAGGTAGGAAGAAGCTCATCCCATAGTTCAGCCCGGCTATCCCAAAAAAGATGAGTCCTAGAGCCCATGCGTAGGGATTGGCTAATGCGCTCCCATGGCGAGGGTTCGTCGCGCCGTGCTGTTGTTTTTCTGTTGCCAGCGTCGTCATGAGCCATTGCTTTTCACGTTCGCTCAGCCAGTCGGCGTCTGCTGGTCGGTCAGTAAGGCGATACCAAACGACCGCTCCGAGAATAATGGTTGGCAGGGCTTCGACGAGGAACATGAGCTGCCAGCCTTTTAAGCCCATAAAGCCATCGATGCTAACGAGCAAGCCCGAGATCGGTGCCCCGATCACGCTTGCGAAAGGCATGGCGACGAAGAAATATCCAAGAGCTCTGGCGCGGTAGCCAGCCGGGAACCACAGTGTCAGGAAGAACATAATGCCGGGGCCGAAGCCGGCCTCCGCGGCGCCAAGTAGCAGGCGAAGAACATAGAAGCTAGTTGGGCCTTGAATGAAAGCCATTGCGCCGGCGATCAATCCCCAGGTCATCATAATTCTCGTTATCCAGCGACGCGCGCCGAAACGTTCGAGAGCGAGGTTCGACGGAACTTCGAATATGAAGTACGTCAGGAAGAAGAGTCCTGCGCCCAGCCCGAACACCGAGGAGGATAACCCCAACTCCTGGTTCATCGTTAGGGCGGCAAATCCGACGTTTACCCGGTCAAGGAACGCCGCGACGAACGATATGAAAAGGAGCGGCATAAAGCGACGCGTGACCTTGCGCATCGCGGATGTTTCGATAGTTTCCATTTGGATGTCTCCTCCACTATATGCGGTAGGGATTGATGCGCGCCGACAAAAAAGGCATCCGGGCGATTGTGATCTCGCGGCCGGCCCGTCTACGATCGTCGGAGGCGTCAGTTTTCGTTGTGGTGCAACTTTAAGATTGGGATTTAGCCGACGGCCAGCGACGTGTGATCAGCCAACTGCTGCACACTGAGCGTTTAATTCGTAACGTCTAAGGCGGTCTCCCGCGCGCATGACTTGCCCAGGCAGTGGTCGACCCAGAATCTGCTCCAGTCGCAGCGCGGCGCGAATCAGTTCATGCAGGTCAACTCCGGTTTCAACGCCGAGATGCTGAAGCATGTGCGCGGCGTCCTCCGTACTCACATTCCCAGTGGCGCCGGGAGCAAACGGGCAGCCGCCGATTCCTCCGAGCGACGATTCAAATGAGCGGATTCCCAGTTGAAGCGCCTGTAACATATTTGCGAGCGCGAGACCGCGAGTATTGTGAAAGTGTAGGGTGAGCGGAATGTCCCCGAGCTTGTCCCGCAGTGCTTCGATGGTTTGCTTCACGTTCAGCGGTGTAGCCATCCCGGTAGTATCGCCGAGTGTGATGCCGTGGAAGCCGGCGTCGAGGTAGTCTTGGACGATGGACAGGAGCGTCTTTAGGGGGACGTTCCCCTCGAACGGGCATCCAAAAGCAACTGCGATCGCGCCTTGCAGATGGGTACTTGTGCTCCTTACCAACCGGGCGGCCTCCCTGATGTCCTGCAGCGATTGGTGGATGCTTCTGTTCAAATTCTTGCCGTTGTGGCTCTCCGAAGCAGAAACGAACATCACAATGGAGTCGACACGCGCTGACAAGGCTCGTTCAACGCCCTTCTGGTTCGGCGCGAGCGCAGACAGGTAAGCGCCTGTTGTGCGATCAATTCCCGCGATGACTTCTGCAGCGTCGCTAAGTTGGGGGACCGCCCGCGGCGACACGAAGGACGTGATTTCGAGATGGGTGACCCCGGCGCGGATCATCGAATTCGCGAGCTCTATTTTGGTTCCGGTCGATACAAACTCCGACTCCATCTGCAGGCCGTCGCGCAGTCCAACATCGGTGAGTTGGACACGCGTTGGGTAGCTACTGAGAGAATTTTCGGTCACGGATGTCTCCTGTGGATTTTCTAGTGAACCTAGATTAATCGTTCAGAAGACTTTGACCTGCACAATTTGGCGATTGTGGTATGGCGAAAAGTGATGGCTTCATGACCCATCGCCACTAATGCGAAACGGACTCCGAGCCTACTGCACGACGCTGGCGCGCAGTTGGTCCAAGAGCATACGAGCCGCGGGGGTTAATGCGTCAACCGAACGAACGCAGAGTTTCAGTTGCCGCGAAGCCCATTCATCGGTTAAATCGAGCACTTTCAGGCCGTCCGCCTTGTACGAAGCGATGGACTGATTCGGCATGAGACCTATTCCGAGGCCGGCTCGAATCATGGCGATCATGGCATCGTATGAAGTAACCTGGAACCGCAACTTTATTTGCCGCTGGACGTCGCTTGCATGCCGCATCAACATGAAGTTTGCTGCACTTCCAGGATGCATACCCACGTGTGCGTATTCGAGCGTATCCGCGAAAGCAACCTCATCGAGATCCGCGAGTGTGTGCTCAATCGGTACCACCAGGACCATCCGGTCTTTGCGGTAGGGGAATGTCTCAAGATCGACATCCTGGTCCGCTGTTGTGTAGACACCGATGTCGGCTGCGTTTCCAGCTACAAGACGGACAACTTCGTTGCTGACCCGTTCTTCCAGGTCAACCTGTACATACGGATTCGCCTCTGAGAATCGAGCCAACTCGGGAGGGAGAAACTGTGTGATGGACGAGAGGTTTGCGGCGATGCGCACATGTCCAGACAGACCTGAGGCGAAATGCTCAATCTCTTCGGCAAGATCGTTCGCGTTGCGTAAAAGCAAACGTGCGCCCTTCGCGAGCACGCTACCTGCAACTGTCGGTTGGACGCCGCGTGCCTGTCGGAGGAGAAGCGGGGTTCCAAGAGCTTGCTCCAGTTCGGAGATACGCTTGCTCAACGCAGACGTAGCGATGTGCTCTTTCTCGGCCGCTTTCGAAATTGCTCCTTCATCGATAACCGACAAGAAGACCTGAAGGGAGTAAAGGCTCAATCGCATGACGGGGAATAGAGAGTGACGTGAACATGGTGGATGGGCGCAGTTTACATCGAGGCCTCGCAATTTGCGATGCGTACCGGAGAATTGTAGATGCCTTCTTCGTGACAATCTATCGCATCATTGCGATCAAGCGAGCTATCAGAACAAGGGAGATATCCATGCAACTAGACGGTGTACGCGTCATCGACCTTACTCGGATCATTTCTGGGCCTTTCTGCACCATGCTCCTCGCGGATATGGGCGCCGATGTCGTCAAGGTGGAACCGCCTGCCGGTGACCCTGTCCGCGAACAAGGAGTGAAGGTCGACGGATTGAGTTGGTACTTCGCTTCGTTCAATCGGAATAAGCGGTCGATCGAGATCGACCTGCGCTCCCAAGAGGGTATGGATACCTTGATTGCCTTGCTTAAAAGTGCGGACGTGATCGTGGAGAATTTTCGACCGGGCGTCATGGATCGGATGGGGTTAGGATGGGAGCGTCTTCAAGCTATTTCACCCGGCATAATCCACACGAGCATTAATGGATTCGGCGACTCAGGCCCCTATGCTTCGCGACCAGCGTTCGACTTTATTGCTCAGGCAATGAGTGGTTTTATGAGCATGAACGGCACGCAAGAGACTGGGCCCATGCGGACTGCGCTCCCCATCAGCGATCTGATTTCGGGCAACTACGCGGCTCTCGGTACGGTTGCAGCGTTATACCGACGCAAAGAGACTGGACGAGGGGAGCAAGTCTCGGCTTCACTGCTGGGGTCGCTTCTCAGTTTTGGTGCATTTGTCAGCGCGAATTACCTGGCATCCGGTACACAGCCGGTCCCGACCGGCAATGATCATCCCCTCGTCGCCCCGTACGGGCTATTCGACGCAAGCGATGGTGTAATCGCCATCGCACCTTCCAATGACGGGGTCTTGTTGAAGCTTATGGCGGTCCTTGGTTTGAGCGAAACTCTCAACGATCGGAAATTCGCCAACAACGCCGAACGGGTGCGACGCAGAAGTGAGATCAACGGTCTTGTCAATGAAGTGACCATGCGTCAAACGAAGGCACACTGGATCTCCGTCCTAAACGATGCCGGTGTCCCCTGTGGTACGGTTCTTGGACTTGAAGATGTGTATCAAGATCCTCAGGTACTACATCAGGAATTGCTGCTTGAGGTAGATCATCCAGGCCATGGCTCTGTGAAGATGGTTGGGTTTCCTCTTAAATTTCGTAATGAACCTTGCAAGGTGAGACGACCCGCACCCGAGCTGGGCGGGCAGACGGACGAGATTCTGGAAGAAACGTTAACGACGATGCGGGAGGAGCGGGTCGAAAGGGTCGAGCGTTGAGTTTGCTTTGGCGAGGCTAACTCATGTTGGTCAGCTGATCCTCACCGTATTCTTCCGTTGCTTGGCAACGCAGTGTCCTCGTGAAATTATGGAAAAAGCAATATCCGTTTCGACGTCTGACATGTCGGAAGAGAAGATTAGCCCGCGGGATGCTTTGTCTTCTCTGAAAATTGGTTTCGTTGGCTGTGGGCGGCTGGCGACCGCTTTAGGAATAGCTCTTTCTAAAATAGGGATTCGTGTAGCAGCCGTATCGAGCAGGCGTTCAGAGTCAGCGAACAAGCTTGCCAGAACTCTGCCGGGGTGTGTGGCGATGGACGCACAGGCTGTCGTTGATGTTTGTGACTTGGTGTTCATCACAACAAAGGACGAAGCAATCGAAGAGACGGTGGCGGCCCTTAAATGGCGAACCGGCATTTCGGTCGTGCATTGCAGCGGGGCTACGGAGGTAGCAGTCCTAGACAAGGCGTCGCGCGATGGTGCAACTGTTGGAGGGTTCCATCCACTGCAATCGTTCACTGATCCGGTTGCAGCCGCACACTCGTTACTGGGTTGCACCATTACAGTCGAAGCAGATGGGTGGTTAGGTGAGGTGTTGAATACCCTCGTCTCCAGACTTGGGTGCAGAGTGAATCGCCTCCCGGCAGGTGTTCGCGGTCGCTATCACGCGGCGGCGGGCTACCCGTCTCAATTTATCAACGTGCTGCTGAGAGAAGCGGCCGAAATCTGGGCTTCATGGGGCGGCCAACGAGAGGACGCTTTGCTTGCGTTCCTTCCGATGGTACGCGGCACATTGGCGTCCATTGAAGCACGCGGACTTGCAGATGGAATGCCTGGACCAGCGTCCAGGGGCGATGCCAAAACAGTAGCGGCGCATGTTTCGGCGTTGGGGAGCCTTCATCCGGATGTTCTGAGTTTTTATAGGATGCTCTGTAGTCGTTCTGTCGATCTTGCAGGCGAGCGCAAATATGGGTTGCCGAAAGATGTCGAGGAAAGAATTCGAATGGTACTAACAAGAGTAGATCCAAATGACTGACGCCACCGACGGACGCGGTGTTTGGCTGCCGGGTTGAGCGGCAGTTCTGCGCCAGACGCGCCGAAGATTCCCGCGCGCGTGGTTGAAGAGGCGAGCGAGGACGAGGTATCAGTGCTTGGGTGCAGCGTGCGAACGGCCGTGCGTCGCTGAACCGCATCGCGCTGTTCGGCTGGAAGAAAACTGAGCAACCGGCATGTTTGAGCGGCTGGATTGGCTGAAATCGGAGGTGAACAGTTGCGTCAGGGGGCATACGCTATCTTTGCAGCTGCTAATGGGGCATTAATCGAACGGTTCCTCCGGTCACGAGACGGTATGTCTCTCAAGCTCGGCAGGCGATTCTATGCCTGCTGAGCATTTCACAATTGGCTCCTACGCTCCCAATGTTGGTCACCACTACCCATCCCGGATTTGGGATATCGTTCGTGGATCGGAGCGGCAGCGAGACTCGGGGCACTTCGCCACTCACTTAAAGAGCGATGAGTGGTCGAGTCTGCGCTACAAACCGTTCCAGTCGGACCAAAGCTTCGCTCAGTTCTGGAATCGACGCTGCGTACGAAAGTCGTACGTACTCTGTCGCATCTTTTTCGCCAAAATCATCGCCCGGTGTCAATGCGACGTGAGCTTCCTCAAGCACCCGCTTGCAGAACACCATTGCGCTCATGCCGGTATCCCGTACGCTGAAGTAGACATAGAAGGCACCATCGGGCGCGACGGGAACCGGAAGGCCGATGCGCTCCAGTCCGTGAACTACGAGTGATCGTCGGTCGTTGAGTTCGTTTCGACGTGATTCGCAGATCGCGATGGTTTCTGGTTCGAAGGCGGCCAGCGCAGCATGTTGTGCGAGGCTCGACGGACAGATGAAATAGTTCTGTGCAAGACGCTCCATTATCGGTGTCATTTCGGACGGCACGATGCACCATCCGAGCCTCCAGCCCGTCATCCCGAAGTATTTGGAAAAGCTGTTGATGACGATTGCGTCTGGATCAACGGAAAGGGCGGTCTGAGCAGGAGAGCCTGCGGAGGTCGGGAAGGTCAATCCAAGATAGATCTCGTCGACAATCCTCCATGCATTATTCGAACGTGCGTGCGCGCAGATCGCCGCAAGTTCATCAATCGGAATAGAGGTTCCGGTGGGATTGCTTGGCGTCGCGATCATCAGGCCACGTACGTCTCTGGACCAATGCTCTCTGACCAGATCCGCGTTGAGCTGAAAGCGCGTTTCTGCGCTCGTGGGCACGAGTTTGACCTCGGCTCCGAAGCTCGAAAGAAACTGGCGATTGCACGGATAAGACGGGTCAGAGACGAGAACGTGATCCCCGGGATTGACCAGGGCCGCCGTGACCAGAAGTAGCGCCGCTGAGGCGCCAGCGGTGACCACGACTCGCGAGGGATCGAGATCCAGGCCATACGTTGTTTCGTAGTACCGGGCGATGGCTTGCCGGAGGGGGTACAGACCGAGTGCGGACGTATACGTCATCGGCGTAGTCGTCAGGACTTCCTGCATTGCCTGGACTACCGGCGCCGGGGCACCGAAATCGGGCTCACCGATGTTGAGTTTGATGACTCGATGACCTTGGGTTTCGAGGGCTGCGGCCCGGTTGCCGAATTCCATCGCAATGAAAGGGGAGATGGATAGTGCTCGCTCGGAAAATTTCATGGTCAAGTTCTGGTGCCTGCTATCGCTGAGGCCGTGTGATATGAAAGCGGGTGATCCGGCGAGTCATTTCCGGACACTGGACGAGTTGGGCGCCGGACGGGATTCACGCGCCATTTACCCAAAGAATCATGCTGCAGGCGGACGAGCCGCGGATCAACGTGAACCGGCGAAAAGGATATTTACGTAAAACGTAACAAAGATGCGATAAATACGTTCATAGTTCTGCTAGTCTTAGGCTCGTCTGTCACACGACGCCGCCGCTGATCGTGAATCCTTCAGGTGCGGCACTGCGCGTTCACCATGAAAGATCACGTCCAGTACCAGCGAGTCGCCGAATTGCCTGGCCTGGTTCTGGGCTCAGCGCGATTCGAAAAATTCAGTTTCGACCGCCACTTCCACATCGACTATCACATCGGCCTTGTCACCGACGGCGTGCAGCGTCAAACCTTCAGCGGGAAGTCCGTCCTGCTTGGCCCCGGCTGCATATCCCTTATGCCTCCCGGCGAGATCCACGACGGAATCAACGAGGGAGACGCGGCATACACACTCAGAACCTTCAGGCTCTCCCACGATCTGCTTGCTCGCATCACGGAAGAGATCGCGGGGAAGCGCGGTGACTTCGAACTGGGCGGGACGATGCTCGAAGATCCTATGCTGGCTGCGCAGCTTTTGCGTCTGCATGATGCGATGGGGTCTCGTGACGACTCACTGGCCATGGCGGTCCAGTCGCAGTGGCTGACTCTGCTCGAGCTCTTGCTTTCCCGATCGAGAGGAGTGGCACCGAGCGAGGAGACGGGCGCGCTCTCACCGATGCAGTGGCATCGCGTCAGGGATTACTGCTTCGCGCACCTGGGTGAAAAGATCTCGCTCGACGAACTGGCTGCGGTGTGCGGGCTGGGACGGTTTCATTTCCTCAGGCAGTTCAAGCAGACCATCGGCATGACACCGCATGCGTGGCTCGTGCGGCTTCGTCTGGAGCAGGCATGCTCGTTACTGGCACGCAGCGCGGGAACAATCGCCGACGTCGCACAAGGCCTTGGGTTTTACGATCAAAGTCACTTCAATCGGGCGTTCCGGCAGGCGTTTGGCGTAGCCCCGTCAAACTACTGACGGGCGAACGGCCAGAGCGTCGTCGCGACAGCTCCGAAATCTTCTCGCTCCCAGCCGCGAAGCACGCGCAAATTCTTGGCGCGATGGAAACGAGCGCCTGTCCTTCTCGGGGCAGCACAGCCCGGAAGCCAACCTTGCCGACATTGCCGCCACATCGGGTGATGGGGCACCGAAGCAGAATGTCGCCGAGTCAATTTTTTACAATCCGCGGCCGAACGATCCCGGTACGCTGTCAGAACCTATCGAGCGGGCCGCCTCGCGGAGGAGACAGATGCGAATCGCGGTCAATCGTTTGCCGTCGAGAGTCGATGGAATCGTGAGCGAGCTTGTTGCACCCGCTGGCAACCAATCCTGTGTGGAGCTTTTCGGTCGTCGTGTGGCTTGCAGATCTGGCGATGCCCACGATCTGTTCAAACCCCTCTGCCTCGCAACGAAGATTTCAATTATCGCCAGGACGATCAAAGCAGATTGCCAATAGGGGTGACTTCATCTTGCGACGGCGAAAAGGTGCGGGCGAAATAGCGTGCAATGCACCGCGCGCAAGTAACAGTGATTTACTGAGAAAGGGCATTTGAAATGACACAGCGTCACTACCTAACCAGCGACGACCTCAGCATGAGCGGTCAGGTCTTAAGCTGCACCAGAACCGACGACGGACAATACGAAGTCGTCCTCGCTGCAACCCTGTTTCATCCACAGGGCGGTGGCCAGCCTTCGGACCCGGGAACGATCGGTGATGCAAATGTCCTTCGTGTAAGTCAGGTCGACGATCAGGTCGTCCATATGTGCGATCGCGAGGTGCCAGTGGGCGACGCACGCATTGAAGTTTCATCTGCCGCGCGTTCCCTGCACGCAAGACTTCATTCCGCAGGGCACCTCATTGGCTTTTGCGGAGAGCAGTTCGGGTGGCGGGCGGTCAAGGGGCATCACTGGCCGGGCGAAGCGCGCGTCGTCTTCGAACCCGATGGGGACCCGAGGGAAATGACCGGGGACATTATCGAGCAGCAGGTAAACGGCCATGTTGATGCAGGTCTCAGTCGTGCCGTACTGCTGGATGGAGACAAGCGCACTGTCGGATTCGGGTCGCTTCCAGCGTACAGCTGTGGTGGCACCCACGTAGCGTCGACGGCAGATATCGGCAAAATCAAAATTTCAAAAGTGAAGGAAAAGAAGGGTCAGGTGTGGGTCTACTACGACCTGGAGCAATGACCGAGTACCGAAGCCGGATACGTTGACATTCCGCGGCTTGAGGCCGCGGGATTCAAATACACGAAGAGGGCAATCAGATTTAATTCAGTAGGGCGAATAAAGCACGCACGATTGAGCAGGGCCGTGCGTTTAGCAGCGGGCTGTTTCGTTCTGGACGTTGGCGACGAATTGCCAACGATGGAGATCCAGGCAGAAGCGCAAACAGTGACGCGGTAGGCGTCGGCCGATTCGAGACACAAAACTAGAGACGGAGACAGAGAATGAGTCTTTTCAGGACGAAGAGCATCGATGCGATGATCGCCTCGAGTCAAAAACCCAACGGCTTGAAAAAGGTGCTCGGGCCGCTCGATCTCATCTTGATGGGAATTGGCGCAATCATCGGCACAGGAATCTTTGTTATCACAGGAACGGGTGCAGTAACGGCGGGGCCAGCACTGATACTTTCGTTTGTCGTTGCGGCTGTGGCGTGCGGTTTTGCGGCGCTCTGTTACGCAGAGTTTTCGTCGACGGTCCCTGTCGCAGGCTCAATCTATGCCTACAGTTACGCCACACTGGGAGAGTTCGTCGCCTGGATGATTGGATGGGATCTCATGCTTGAGTACGGGCTCGCGACTTCGGCGGTCTCGGCAGGCTGGTCCGGGTATTTCCAGTCGCTCATGGCGGGATTCGGTCTTCACCTTCCGGTCGCGCTATCGGCGGCCCCTGGCGCTGTTCCTGGTGCAGTGACGTACTGCAATCTGCCGGCGCTAGTTATCATGCTCGCGATTACGGCAATGCTCTCGATTGGTGTTCGGGAGACGAAACGGATCAACAATCTGATGGTGGCGATCAAGGTGACAGTCGTCGTACTATTCATTGTCGTGGGAATGCGTCATGTCCAGCCGGCGAACTGGCATCCGTTCGCTCCATTTGGCTACGGTGGTGTGCTGAGCGCTGCGTCGCTGGTCTTTTTCGCATTCATCGGGTTCGACGCTGTGTCGTCAGCTGCAGAAGAGGTGAAGCGTCCGGGGCGCGATCTCCCCATTGGAATCATTGGCTCACTTGCTTGCTGCACGATCCTTTATATTGCCGTGTCGGCCATCATGACTGGCATCGTGCCGTACCAGCAGTTTCTTGGCATTGATCATCCTGTCTCGCTGGCATTGCAGTACGCAAAAGAACACTGGTTCGCGGGATTTGTTGATCTGGGCGCTATCCTCGGGATGACCACCGTCATTCTGGTGATGTGCTACGGGCAGACGCGTATCGTCTTTGCGATGTCGAGAGACGGTCTGTTGCCGCGGAAATTTTCGACGATCCATCCGAAATTCGGCACACCTTTCCTCACCACCTGGTCTGTCGGCATCCTGTTTTCGATTATCGGCGCTGTCGTTCCGCTCAGCGTGCTTGCGGAACTGGTCAACATTGGCACGCTCGCAGCGTTTTGCCTTGTCGCGGTCGCCGTGATAGTTCTGCGAAAAAAGCGACCGGACCTGCCCAGAGCATTTCATTGCCCTGGCGTACCTGCTGTTCCGTCGCTCGCAATCGCGTTTTGTCTTGTCTTGATGGCCTATCTGAAGCCCATCACCTGGATCGCGTTCGGAGTGTGGCTGGCCTTGGGTGCTTTTGTTTACTTCGCATATGCGCGGCACAAGTCAGTCTTGCAGACCGAGGCGACCGAGCAGGGTTATGAAGTCGGCGAACGTGCCTGGAAGAACTGACGGTATTGGTTTTCGAAAGCCACCTCCTTGAAGCGGTGAATTTTCGACGGCCGGTACGTTGCTAAACGGTGTCAATGGCCAGCAGATCCTCATCGCGTTTTCCGAGAGAAATACGCTGCGTCCGCTTTAAGTTGCGGCGTGATTCGTTGCTCTACCCATTCGAGCCACGCTCGCGTTTTCGCGTTAAGGAAGTGACGTGATGGCAGCAATGCGTAGATGCCAATGTCAGGTGAGCGCCACGTGGGCAGGACGCGTTTCAGGCGTCCTGCACGAACAGCATCGATCACGGTAAAGAGTGGCAGTAGGGTAATGCCCGCACCTCGCAAAGTGACATCGAGCACCATGTCGGGCGTATCTGCAATCAGTTTTCCGCGCGGGTTAAGTTGCTGTGTGATGCCGTTCCCATCCGTCAGATTCCACTCTGGACGGATGGAGGGGTTGACCAGTCGCAGAGACGTATGCTGGTTCAGATCGTCGGGTGTCTGTGGCTCGCCATGACGGTTGATGTAGTCGGGTGAAGCGCAGAGTATCGAAAATGTCGTACCCAGCCGACGCGCCACAATCCCTGAGTCGGCTAACGATTCGGCAAGGTAGAGGCTGACATCGACACCGCGGGCGAGGAGGTCCGGCACATACTGCGATGTGCTGTATTCGACGCTCAGCTGCGGGTAGCTTGCGCAGAAATCCGCCATCAGCGGAGCAACGTAGTGCTGTCCGAAGTTGACCATGCACTGCACCCGCAGACGTCCCTGCGGCGACATGTTCGTGCCCGACGCGTTGGCCTCCGCCTCTTCGACCAGCGCAAGGACGTCGCGGCAGCGTTCAGCGTAGTCGGCGCCGACGTCTGTGAGCACACGCTGACGAGTCGAACGTTGAAGGAGTTTGGCGCCAAGCCGGTTCTCGAGCTCAGTGACGAGGCGAGAGATTTGCGCGGTAGTCAAGTCCATTTGCTCGGCCGCGGCGGTAAAGCTGCCGCTGTCGATGACCCGCAGAAATGCGCGCATTGCGTGCAGAAGACCGCCGTCAAGAGCTTTACGCATAACGTAAATATCATTTACATTGAGCCTTATTGTTGCATGAAACCGCTGTATTCACAATGTGAAGCCTGTTCATGGAGGTTTCACATGCCCGGCGACCGCGACTGCACTACGATCACACGACCTCTGCAAGCTTGCGGACCGTGGGTGATACTGGCATTGCCTCCGCTGCTATGGGCTGGCAACTTCGTGGTCGGGCGGGCGCTTCGGACAGATGTGCCGCCGATGACGCTCGCGTTCGTTCGCCATCTGATTGCGTTGATCTGTCTGTCACCTTTTGCGTGGCGGGCGATCCGTCGGGACGCCCAACGCTACTGGCATCTGCGGTGGCTACTGGTGAGAACTGCGCTCACCGGGCTGGCGGGTTTCAATCTGCTTGTGTATGCCGGTCTCCATTCGACGACTGCCTCCAACGCGCTGCTGCTGAATTCGATCATTCCCGTGCTGATCGTGCTGTTCGGAGGGCTGGTTTACAGACAGCGCTTCACCGGAAATCAGGTGGTCGGAATGGCACTTTCCTGCGCAGGCGTGCTCATCATCATCCTGCACGGGGAAGCGAGCCGACTCATCGCCTTGCAGTTTTCAGCGGGTGACGGGATCGTATTCCTCGGTATGGTGTGCTTCGCACTGTATTCCCTCTGGCTCAGAGCTTTACCTGATGATCTCAATCCGGCAGGCCTGCTTGGTGCGCAGCTGTTGATTGCAGTGCTCTTTCTGTGCCCTTGCTTCATCTGGGAGTACTGCACAGGTCATCGAGCAGTGTGGACACAATCGTCCGTGCTGGGAATAGCCTACGTCGCGCTCGTTGCGTCGTTACTGGCAACTTTCCTTTACATGGCGGGCGTTACCAGGGTGGGGCCTTCGCGCGCTGGACTTTTTATCCACCTCATTCCGGTCTACGGAGCATTGCTGTCCAGTCTGTTGCTCGGCGAGACCATTCACATTTATCACGTCGTCGGTCTGACCGTGATATTGGCGGGGCTTGTCTGCTCCAATCTCGAGTCTGCCCGCGGAGCGAGGATGAACCCGGGGGCGTATCGGGAAGCAAAAGCGGAAGGCTGAAGTCACGCCTGTCACATCGTTTTTTACTGTCAATTTGCCATTTTTGCAGAAGAGGTCTTACATGCCGCTCCACATCGAATCGCCACTGTTGCAGTCCCGTCCGCTGAGCATCCTGAGTGGCAAGTCTGTCTGGCTGAAGTTCGACGCGCTGCAACCGTCTGGTTCGTTCAAACTCCGTGGGATCGGCGCCGTTTGCGAAGAATACGCCCGGCAGGGGAAAACTCGATTCATTTCGTCGTCCGGTGGGAATGCCGGGATTGCTGTCGCCTACGCAGGGCGCCAGCTTTCGATCCCCGTTACCGTCGTCGTTCCCGAGACCACGACCCTGAGGGCCAAGACGCTGATTGAACAGGAGGGCGCGTCGGTGATCGTTCATGGCGCGTCCTGGATGGAGGCAAACGCTCTCGCGCAGTCCATGCTCGACGCCTCGTCGGCATTTGTACATCCGTTTGACAATCCGACCATGTGGTCTGGACACGCGACCATGATCGACGAGGTAGCCCGCGCTAACGTACCGTTCGATTCGGTCCTTGTGTCAGTCGGAGGAGGCGGGTTGCTCTCCGGCGTAATTGAAGGGCTTCAACGCAACGGGCTTGGTCATGTGCCCGTTGTCGCCATCGAAACGGACGGAGCCGACTCACTTGCGAGATCTGTCGCGGCGGGCACTCAGATCGAGCTCGAAGCAATCACCAGTGTCGCCACGTCGCTTGGTGCAAAGAAGGTATGCGCCAATGCGTTCGAAGTAACCCGGTCACATGACGTGCGGTGCCACGTTGTGAGCGACCTTGAGGCGCTGGAGGCTTGCGAAAGTTTTCTACATGACCATCGGGTGCTGGTCGAGCCGGCTTGCGGAGCGACGCTGGCTGCCGTCTATGGACGGAACCAGAGCATGATCGCTGAATTCAAGGCACCGCTCGCCATTGTGTGCGGCGGAGCGACTGCGACCCTCGAGCAGATTCAGGAATGGCGAGCAAAGGCTGCTGCTGCGCAATCAGAAAGGGCACACTGAGCGTGCCCGAGAAAAAAGGCGCCCGCAGACGTGAGGCGCTTGCAAAATGCGTCTTCAGTCTGCGCTTCATTCATCTATTGGATGCCCCGGACGGTCACCCGGGGCGTTTTGATATCTGACAGGCCAAAACCCTGGTTCCGAACAGGACTGGTACCAGGGCCGCCCCGGAAACCCGGCAACATGGGACGGCAAAAGCGCATGTGTCAAGGATGCCCACGTAGTACGCTTTGTGCCGCGCCTTACCCACTACTGACGAGCTCCAGTCTTTGCAGGCAAGCCGTCGGCCGGTCGCCAGTGCTCAGTGACGGTTTTGTCTGTTATGCGTACGGTTGCAAGCAGGGGCGCATAACCACGCAGTTTAATTTCGCTGACTGCGAGCACCTCCGAACGGTAAATCTCCTCGATGACTTTGCTACCGTCCTCGAACTCGACGGTATACCCATCAATTGGGCCCCATTGGCCCTTCGGTACGGGTTCCACATAGACGTACAACATATGAATCTCCAGCGTTATAGAAGTAGAAATGCACCGGGCGGTCCGTGTGGAGTCGCCACCACTCGGCTCGCCAGTCATTGAGACTCATGGCCGTTTTTCACGAATCAACTCGCAATTACCGGATCGCTTCCGGTCCGACCCAAAAACGGGACCAGTCGGACCGCACAGGATTTTTGAAGTGAGCAAGGACCATAACTACGACGGGTCGCGGACCGTGCAGGGTCTTCCCGCAGGATCCAGCGAAGAGCCCGGTCCGACCATCCATGCTTGACCGGCAAACGCCGGGGCTACGCACTTTTCTGAGTGAGGCAACTTCCCTGAAAGCGGAGATATGTCGCTGTTTGTTGGCAGCAATCTGCGGCGTGAGCACCGGCAGAGGGATCTGTGAATTTCGACGTATGGAGGGGGCTGACCGAGGGCTTGTGGCCCTGGCCAGCGTCAGCACCTGGTGGATGCCATTTTGAAAGAGTGATACAGGGCGGGAAGGGCTCCAATGATACGGGCTACTTAAGGTGTAACGCTCAAGTGCCAAAACCATCGTAGATATCCGAAAAAGTCCGCGCTTGTAAAAAATTGACTTCACTGCGGAATATTTTGGCCCGTCGTATCGGCGCCTTCGAAACTGCGGCATATAAACCAGCCCTCATCTCTCGCAAACGCCCGCGGCGATTGCTTCACCCGACATCTGGCTTGAGATCCCCAGCCGCCGGGTCAGTCGCGTTACCTGATACGTAAATATCATTTACTCCAGGTCGGATTGTTGCGTTCAACGCGACGTCACACAATCGATCCAAGGCCTGAAATTCCGTGGCGATGGCGATGGCGATGGCGATGGCGATGGCAACCACGCATCCGCCTTGCTCTCGATGACGGATATCAGGATCCCGGCCGTCCGGCCCGTTCGTCAAACGCCGGCGATCGAAGTGACCAGCGACATTCAGCTGCTGCACCCCGCCCAGCTTTGTCCGCCTGCACACCCACAAAGACAGAAGACTACGATGAGACACTCAGAAGTTGTTCCGTTGAAGCCGGCTGAGACCCAGCCCATCTCACTCGACGATAAGTACCTTCGCGACGAGGGCCACGCCTACATGAATGGGATGCAGGCGCTGGTGCGGCTGGCGCTCTCCCAACAACGTCGTGATGCCCAGAATGGGCTTCGCACGGCGGGATTCATTTCCGGTTATCGTGGTTCGCCCCTTGGCTCGTTCGACACGTCGCTCTGGCAGGCCGGGAAACACCTCAAATCCCATGACATCGTTTTTCAACCCGGTGTCAATGAAGACCTGGCCGCCACCGCCTGCTGGGGCACGCAACAGGCGCATCTGGCCGGGCGCGGGAAGTTCGACGGCGTTGTCGGCTACTGGTATGGCAAAGGTCCTGGTGCCGACAGATCGGGAGACGTGTTCAGGCATGCGAATCTTGCTGGCACCGCTGAGCATGGCGGCGTCGTCGCGCTGTTCGGCGATGACCACTCGTGCAAATCATCGAGCATTCCGCATCAGTCGGAATTTGTGATGATCGGATGCGGATTGCCGATTTTCTATCCGACGTCGCTCCAGGAAACTCTGGATTTTGGCGCACATGCCGTCGCCATGTCCCGAGCCACCGGTCTCTGGACCTCGATGAAACTGGTTAGCGAGATCGTCGAAACGTCGGCTTCTGTTGACGTTAGTCTTGGACGGGTGCGGCCTAATCTGACCATCGATGCGCCGATTCCGTCAGGCGGGTTGAATATCCGCTGGCCGGATCGCTCGCTTGACCAGGAAGAGCGGCTTTACAGATACAAGCTTCCTGCTGCGATCGCATATGCGCGAGCCAATGCCATCAATCAGGTGACGTGGCCGTGCGCGAATGCCCGTATCGGTATCGCTGCGAGCGGCAAGGGATATCTCGACACGGTCGAGGCGCTGAGACTTCTCGGTCTGGAAGGCGAACCTGCTCAGCGTATCGGTCTTCGCCTGTTCCGGGTCGGCATGATCTGGCCGCTTGAGCCGGCCGGTCTGCGGGTCTTCGCTGCGGGACTTCAGGAACTGATCGTGGTTGAGGAAAAGCGCGCTGTCCTCGAATCGCAAATCAAGGACGAACTGTACGCACTCCCTGATCACCTCCGGCCGCGAGTGGTCGGTAAGTCGTCGGACCATCACGGCGAGTGGAGCACGCCTCGAAATGAAGCGCCGCTCATTACGCACTATGAACTTCAGCCTGAACCGATCGCCAAGATGCTGGCGGCACGGTTACTCAAGTTCGAGCTCCCGGAAGACATCAAGCGGCTGATCGAGAATCGGGTTCAGGGCATCGAACAGGCCGAGCGGGCTTCTCGCCGTGTCATCGATATCGCCGAGCGCAAGGCCTACTTCTGTAGCGGCTGCCCTCACAATTCGTCGACGGTCGTCCCGGAAGGCAGCCGCGCTCTTGGAGGTATCGGCTGCCACTTCCTGACGCTAACCATGGACCGCGGAACCGAGACCTTTACGCATATGGGTGGTGAGGGTGCCAACTGGGTCGGAACCGCGCCCTTTACGAAAGAACCCCATGTGTTCACAAACCTCGGGGACGGGACGTATTTCCACTCGGGTTACATGGCAATCCGCCAGGCTGTTGCGGCGAAGGTCAACATCACCTACAAGATTCTTTACAACGACGCGGTCGGTATGACAGGCGGCCAGCACGTCGACGGCCAGCTCAGTGTTGCCCAGCTTACGCGACAGCTGGCAGCAGAAGGGGTCGGCAAGCTGGTCATCGTCAGTGACGAGCCCGGCCTGGTCAGCGAAACCGAAGGCCTCGCCCCCGGTGTGACGGTCCGCCATCGGAACGAACTGGATGCCGTGCAGCGCGAGTTGCGACAGGTGACAGGCGTGTCGGCACTCATCTATGCGCAGACTTGTGCGAGCGAGAAGCGCCGTCGGCGCAAGCGTAAGGAATACCCGGATCCGCCGCAGCGAGCCTTCATCAACTCCGAGATCTGTGAAGGTTGTGGCGACTGCTCGAAAAAGTCGAACTGCCTGTCCGTCGAACCTGTCGAGACGGCTCTCGGTATCAAGCGCCGTATCAATCAAAGCAGCTGCAATAAAGACTTCTCGTGTGTCGAGGGATTCTGTCCGAGCTTTGTCACGGTCCATACGCGCGATACGAAGCGACCCGCAAAGTTTGACGCTCTGCCGGAAGGGTGGCCGACCAAGCCCGCAATGCCGGGCCTGAGCTCGCCGCTGCGCATCATTGTGGGAGGCGTGGGCGGTACGGGCGTGGTGACGATTGGTGCATTGCTCGGTATGGCAGCCCATCTGGAAGGCAAGGCAGTCCGGGTGATGGATATGGCCGGGATGGCGCAAAAGGGCGGCACGGTCTATTCGTACGTACAGCTCGCCGCGACCGACGCTGAGATTTCCGCAACGAAGATCGCAGCCGAGCAATGTGACCTGCTGATTGGTGCGGATGCTGTTGTGGCGGGAAGCAGTGCGACGCTTTCGAGGCTGCGCGATACGGCACTGGTCATCGTTAGCGAGGACACGTCCCCGA
The DNA here is from genome assembly GCF_017104565.1 of Paraburkholderia sp. Tr-20389. Taxonomy (GTDB): domain Bacteria; phylum Pseudomonadota; class Gammaproteobacteria; order Burkholderiales; family Burkholderiaceae; genus Paraburkholderia. The sequence continues at coordinate 186,516 of NZ_JAAGPD010000013.1, forward strand.
CGTCCGAGTTCATCAAGTCACGCGACTGGACGGCACCCGTGAACGATCTGATGACTCGTCTCCATCGCAAGACGGAGCAGGGGCAGGTCATGGCGTTGCCTGCCGCCCGGATCGCGGCGCGCGTGCTTGGCGATGCGATTTTCGCGAATCTGATGCTGCTCGGTATGGCGTGGCAGTCCGGACGGATCGCGCTCGAACGCAGCACCATTGAGCGCGCGATTGAACTGAATGGGACCGCTGTCGCGAAGAATCTGGAAGCGTTCCGGATTGGCTGCCATCTCGCCAGCGATTCGCGACTCGCTGCGACGCTCATGGCCGGGGCAGAGTCCGAGGCCGTGCCCAAGACGCTGGCCGAGGTCATTGAGGATCGCGCTCAACGCCTGGAGACCTACTGGAACGCGAAGTACTCGCGCCGGTATCGCGAGATGCTGGAACAGGCAGAACGGTCAATGCCCGAGAAGCTGGCAATGACACTGGCGATGCAACTCTATCGGGTGATGGCTTACAAGGACGAGTACGAAGTCGCACGCATGCTGGTGTCGACGACGTTCCGGAAGTCAATCGAACGGGAGTTCGGCCAGGGTGTTCGCTTGAGCTATCACCTCGCTCCGCCGACGCTGGGCACAGGCAAGGACGTGCGCAAGCGGATGTTCGGGCAGTGGATCCGTTGGCCAATGGCAGCGCTTGGCCGCATGCAATGGCTCCGCGAAACCCCGCTCGACCCGTTCGGACGTAACGAGGAGCGCCGCCAGGAACGCGCGTGGCGCGACCGCTACATCGGATTCGTTGAGTCACTTCTGTCGTCCCCGGCAACCATCGACATTCCGGTGGCGGAGCAGATTGCGCGACTCCCAGCAGACGTACGCGGATTTGGGCACGTCAAGGCGCAAGCGATGGAAGCTGCGTCCAAGCGCTGGGATGAGCTTGACGGGCGCCTCGCCAGAAGCGTCAGTCCGTAACATGAGAGGGCCCGGACCCCGCTGCGATCGGGCACCTCTCCGCAAGAACATCACAGACGAAGAACAGGGTGGCTGGGCGTCCGGTTCCGCGCAGCGCGGCCCCGGTTTCCATCGAATCCTGACGAGATCAAGTACCGGCCCCATGCCTGGTGGCGGACCGCTTCGACGCGAGCCCGTCGCCGCCGGAAACTGGTCGAAACACGGAGGCAGGGCGTATGCCGATGCGCATCTATACGTGGGTGCCGGCACGCCTTGCTTCATCTAGGAGGAGCACATCACATGAAGATATTGGTGGCAGTTAAACGGGTACTCGACTTCAATGTCAAGGTCAGAGTGAAATCCGATTGCTCGGGCGTTGATCTGACCGCAGTCAAGATGTCCATGAACCCGTTCGATGAAATCGCGGTCGAGGAAGCTGTGCGTCTGAAGGAAGCGGGCATCGCGAGCGAAGTAGTCGTGATCTCGGTCGGCGTCGCACAAGCACAGGAAACGTTGCGGGCAGCGCTGGCGATCGGAGCGGATCGCGCAATTCTGGTTGAATCGAACGATAGCGTTGAGCCGCTGGCAGTCGCGAAGATTCTGAAGGCCCTCGTCGACAAGGAACAACCGCAGCTGGTGATGCTCGGCAAACAGGCCATCGACGACGATTCCAACCAGACAGGCCAGATGCTGGCTGCGCTGGCGAATCTGCCGCAGGCCACGTTCGCATCGAAAGTGGTCGTTGCCGACGGCAAGGCCACCGTTTCGCGCGAAGTGGACGGCGGTGCCGAAACCCTGTCGCTGAAGCTGCCCGCGGTCGTGACAACCGATCTGCGTCTGAACGAGCCGCGTTACGTGACGCTGCCGAACATCATGAAGGCGAAGAAGAAGTCGCTCGAAACCGTGAAGCCCGACGACCTGGGCGTCGATGTGGCGCCGCGTCTGAAGACGCTGAAGGTTAGCGAGCCGCCGAAGCGTTCGGCCGGCGTGAAGGTGCCGGACGTGAAGACGCTGGTCGAGAAGCTCAAAATCGAAGCCAAAGTGCTGTAAAGGGAGGAGATCATGACGATTCTGGTCATTGCTGAACACAATAACGCGTCGATTAAGGCCAGCACACTGAACACAATGGCTGCGGGCGCAGTCATATCGACGTTTGGCCGTCAGGACATCCACGTGCTGATCGCGGGCCACAATGCGATGCAGGCGGCCGAAGCGGCGGCGAAGATTGCCGGCGTATCGAAGGTACTGCTCGCTGACGCGCCGCAACTGGCCGAAGGCCTCGCGGAAAACATCGAAGCGACGGTGTTGAACATTGCGAAAGACTATTCGCACATCCTCGCGCCCGCTACGGCATACGGCAAGAACATCGCGCCGCGTATCGCAGCGAAGCTCGACGTCGCGCAGATCAGCGACATCACGGCTGTCGATTCTGCCGATACGTTCGAGCGCCCGATCTACGCGGGCAACGCGATCGCGATTGTGCAATCGCAAGACGTCGTCAAGGTCATCACGGTGCGCGCAACGGGCTTCGATCCGGTGGCAGCCGAAGGGGGCAGCGCATCGATCGAGAAGATCGATGCTGCAGAGGACTCGTGTATCTCGCAGTTTGTGAGCCGTGAAGTGACGAAGCTGGACCGTCCGGAATTGACGTCGGCGAACATCATCGTGTCTGGTGGCCGAGGGCTGGGCAGCGCCGAGAACTACACCAAGGTTCTGGAGCCGCTGGCGGACACGCTCGGCGCCGCAATGGGGGCCTCGCGCGCAGCCGTCGATGCGGGGTATGTCCCGAATGACTATCAGGTCGGCCAGACAGGCAAGATCGTCGCGCCGCAGCTCTATATCGCGGTCGGCATCTCGGGCGCAATCCAGCACCTCGCAGGGATGAAAGACTCCAAGGTGATCGTTGCGATCAACAAGGATCCCGAGGCGCCGATCTTCAGTGTCGCGGACTATGGTCTCGTTGATGATCTCTTCAGCGCAGTCCCGGCCTTTGCAACCGCGATCGATGGTCAAAAATGACTGAATAGAAGGAGGGCGTATGTCGCTGACCTACTTCGAGCGAACACGTGCTGAGGCGGCCAACTCGGCCAACGAGGCAGACGCGTCGTTGTGGCGCTGGTTTTGTCAGGCCTACGAGGATGGACGGATACGGTGGTGCAAGTCAGCCGAAGGCTGGCTGGTAAGTGTTGACCACAAGCACCTGGCCACCGAGTCGGACTTCGATACCGCGATCCGCACTGCGCGTACGCGCTACTTTTCAGGTCAGCGAATAGCGCCACACCCAGTTAAATCAAGGTGACCTGGATTCACGACTTATGGCGCATCGCCTGATGACCGCAGCGTGCGGGGGATGCGCCAGTTGACCCGTTGAAGCATTGGTCAGTTTCAAAACACATAGCCCGCCCGGCAATCGCGCGTGCTGGCGCAGCATCGTCTGGGCTATAACCCGGGCGACGATCCGGCGCTTGCGTCGCGTCCAGAACGCGGATGCCGGAGATAAGACGCCTCAACCATGAATGGTAAATCGTAGCATGTTCACATCGATCCGGTTCAGGATTCTCATCGCGTCGGTAGCTATTGTTTCGGGCGCCTTGATGATCAACACGGTACTGAACTATTCCGTGGCCAACCAATACAACCGCGACGCCATCAATCAGAGTCTGGCGGCCGTGCTGACTGGTCACGAGACCGGAATTGAAGAATGGGTTGCATCGAAGTCGAAGATGATTTCGTCTCTTCGGGATGTCGCACTCAGTAATGATCCTGTCCCAGCGTTCAGGCAGATCGCTATCGCGGGTGGCTTCACCACCGTGTACGCGGGCTACGCTGACAAGACGGCGCGGTTCTCCGATTCGACAGGCATCCCTTCCGGATACGACCCGACCGTTCGGCCGTGGTACCGCCAGGCAGCAGAGGCCGGTCATGCCATTGTGACCCCACCGTACGTCGACACTGCTACGGGCAATCTCGTTGTCACGTTCGCGGTTCCGATTTTGCGCGATGGGGCATTGCGCGGTGTCGTATCCGGTGACGTTTCCATGGACGCTGTTGTCACGAATGTGAAAACGATTCATCCGACACCTGCGAGCTTCGGGATGGTCGTAGACCGGGACGGACATATCGTTGCTTATGCCGATCAGAAGCTGACGCTCAAACCTTTCTCGGAACTCGCACCGGACCTGATGATGAGCGAACTTACCGCATCAGCGGCAAACGACGAGTCAGCACCGCTGGTTGCGCATATTGCCGGTAACGCGAAGCTCATTCGGGCGCGGGTCGTACCCGGGACTGACTGGCTTGCAGTCGTTGCGCTTGATCAGTCCGAGGCAACAGCGGGCATTCGCTCCCTGCTCCATGTGTCGTTTGTCTCTCTCACCGTGCTTGTTGTCATCGCAGCAGCGATCATCGGTGCGGTTACCAGTGTGACATTCCGTGGACTTGCGCGAGTGCGGGATGCGATGGAGGCCATCGCATCGGGCGATGGCGATCTGACAGAACGCCTTCCGGAGAGTGGACGGGATGAAGTCGCTCAGATCGCGCGCTCATACAACTCGTTTATCGGGAAGATAAGCGACGTGATTCGGCGCATCAAGGACACCAGCGAGTCTGTACGCCATGCAGCAAGCGAAATCGCTTCCGGTAATCACGACCTGTCGCGGCGTACCGAGATGGCGGCAGCCAACCTGCAGCAGACGGCGGCATCAATGGAAGAAATCACGTCGACCGTCGCGCAGGCAGCAAATGCCGCACTGCAGGCCAACCAGACCGTGTCGACGGCGCGGACTTCAGCAATGCGTGGCAGTTCCGTGGTTGCGAACGTGGTGTCGACGATGAGCGAGATTGAAGGCGCGTCGGGCAAGATCAGCGAGATCATCGGTGTCGTCGACAGCATCGCGTTTCAGACAAATATCCTCGCGTTGAATGCAGCCGTCGAAGCCGCGCGGGCGGGGGACGGGGGACGCGGCTTTGCCGTTGTGGCGGGTGAGGTCCGCACACTTGCGCAGCGCAGCGCGCAAGCGGCCAAGGAAATCAAGGCACTGATCGACTCGAACGTTGCCAGCGTTTCGTCGGGTTCGACGTACGTCAATGAGGCAGGGCAGACCATGAACGACATCGTCGCAGGTATTTCCAACGTGACGACAATCATGAGCGAAATCTCAAATGCTGCGGATGAGCAGAATCGCGGCATTCATGAGATCAACCGTGCAGTCTCGCAACTCGATGAAATGGTCCAGCAGAACGCTGCGCTGGTTGAAGAGTCGGCTGCTGCCGCCTCGGCACTACAAACGCAGGCGACAGAACTGGCCGACGCTGTCGCTCAGTTCACGGTTTCCTGAGGGCGACGGTCGAGTGATCAAACCTTTTACGGTTGCCATCACTCGTCCCGCCCGTTCACTCCTCACACACCTCCATTCAGGAAGACAACGATGAACTACACCGCGCCCATCAAGGAGATGGTTTTCGTCCTCGACAAACTTGCCGACATCGAGTCGACCTCCAAGTTGAGTGGCTTTGAAGACGCGAACCTCGAAACCGCGCAAGCCGTGCTTGAAGAAGCCTCGAAATTCGCGAGCGGCGTAATCGCGCCGCTGAATATTGAAGGCGATCGTCGCCCCAGCGAATGGCGCGACGGCGCCGTAACCACATCAGCCGGCTTCAAGGACGCTTTCCGGCAGTTCGCTGAGGGCGGCTGGCAGGGGGTGATGCATCCCGCCGATTTCGGCGGTCATGGCCTGTCTAAGCTGATTGGGACGCCATGCATTGAAATGCTGCACGCGGCAAATCTCTCATTCGCGTTGTGTCCGATGCTGACTGATGGTGCAATCGAATCGCTGCTGACCGCCGGTTCGGACGACCTGAAGGCGCGCTACCTGCCGAAGCTGATCGCCGCGGAGTGGACCGGCACGATGAATCTGACGGAGCCGCAGGCCGGTTCCGACCTTGCCATGGTCCGTTCCCGCGCTGTCCCGGACGGGGAGGGTCGTTATCGCGTGTCGGGTACGAAGATTTTCATTACGTACGGCGAGCACGACATGGCGGAGAACATCGTCCACCTCGTGCTCGCGCGCACCCCGGATGCCCCGGAAGGCGTCAAAGGCATCTCGCTTTTTGTGGTACCGAAATTTCTGGTCAACGACGACGGCAGTCTCGGCGAACGCAACGACGTGCAGTGTGTGTCGATCGAGCACAAACTCGGCATCAAGGCGAGTCCCACTGCGGTACTGCAGTTCGGCGATCACGGCGGAGCAATCGGGTATCTCGTCGGCGACGAGAATCGCGGGCTCGAGTATATGTTCATCATGATGAACTCGGCACGATTCGCGGTCGGCATGCAGGGCATCGCAGTTTCGGAAGCGGCGTATCAGAAGGCTGTCGCCTACGCGAAAGAACGCGTGCAGAGCCGTCCCGTTGATGGTTCTTCGGCCGGCCCCGTTGCCATTATTCATCACCCGGACGTGCGGCGCATGCTGATGACGATGCGCGCGCTGACCGAGGGCGCCCGCGCGCTGGCGTATGTGGCCGCAATGCACGCCGACCTCGCGCACAACGCCTCAGATGAAGCTATTCGCAAGAGGAGTGCTGCAATTTACGAATACTTCGTGCCCGTCGTGAAAGGCTGGAGCACGGAGATGTCGATCGACGTGGCGAGCCTCGGCGTGCAGGTGCACGGCGGCATGGGGTTCATCGAAGAGACGGGCGCGGCACAGTTCTATCGGGATGCGCGCATTCTCACGATCTACGAAGGCACAACAGCAATCCAGGCGAACGATCTCGTTGGTCGCAAGACATTGCGTGACGGCGGAGCGGTGGCGAAAGACCTCATTGAGGCGATGACGCAGACACTTGCCGAACTTGGATTGGCCGCAGCGGCGGCGCCGCAGAGCGCAAAGCGGCCAATCGAGGCAATGCAGCAACGCCTGAAGGATGCGCGGGACGCCTTCGCTCGCGCGGTGGCCTTCATCGTTGCTACCGGTCGCAGCGATCCGAATGCCGTATTCGCGGGTAGCGTGCCCTATCTGAAGCTCGCGGGCACCGTGCTGTGCGGCTGGCAGATGGCGCGGGCGCTTATCGCCGCTGCAGCTAACCACAACGATGATGAGTCGTTCTACGACGCGAAGATCGCGACCGCGCATTTCTATGCGGATTTCGTCCTGCCGCAGGCGACCGCGCTCGAAGCGGCGATCATAAGCGCGCGCAACGGCGAGGGCCTTCTCGCGCTGACTGCGGACCAGTTTTGAACGAGCGACGATGAGAGGCAGCTGCGGAACTGCGCTTTCTGCGCTGCACTCCCATACGCGATCGAGGTCTGCAGCATTCTTCAGCTAACGACGATGCGGGCACGCTGTCCGTTTTCAGAGTCATCGAATTTATCAAGGTAGGGCATGACAATCCAGAAAGTAGGCATCGTAGGTGCAGGAACGATGGGTAATGGCATCGCGCAGGTGTGTGCTGTCGCGGGATGCGACGTGGTAATGGTGGACATCACCGACGCGGCATTGCAAAAAGGCACGGCCACCCTGACGAAAAGCCTTGGACGGCTCGTTGAAAAGGGCAAGCTGAAGGCGTCGGCGCGCGACGCCGCGACCAGACGCATCGCGACTTCTACCGACTACCGGGAATTGGCAAGCGCTGACATTGTGATCGAAGCGGCCACGGAGCACGCCGAACTGAAGGTGCGTATCCTCAAGCAAATCGAAGGTGTGGCGAAACCGGATGCGATCATCGCATCGAATACGTCGTCGATTTCGATTACAACGCTGGCTGCGTCCCTGCGCGATGCGGCACGCTTCGTTGGCATGCACTTTTTCAATCCGGTGCCACTGCTGCCGCTCGTCGAAGTGATACGCGGTTTGGAAACAAGCGACGCAACCGTCTCCACCACGCGTGAGCTGGCACAGAGGCTAGGCAAATCGCCGATCGTCGTGCGCGACTCGCCTGGCTTTGTGGTCAACCGCATCCTGGTGCCGATGATCAATGAGGCCTTCTGTGTGCTCGCGGAAGGTGTCGCGACCCCGGAGGAGATCGACGAGGGTATGAAACTCGGTGCAAACCATCCGATTGGCCCGCTCGCGCTCTCGGACCTGATCGGTCTCGACGTTTGTCTCTCCGTGATGGACGTGTATTTGGAGGATTTCGGCGATTCCAAGTATCGAGCTTCCCCGTTGCTGCGCGAGCTGGTGGCGGCAGGGCGCTTCGGACGGAAAACGGGGCGCGGCGTATACCGGTACGAGTGAGCATTAAGGTCTCTTGGCACCGCGCGCGTATGCTACGGGAGCGTCGCACGGTGCGCACGCCGTTTCCCTTTCCTCGATCGGTTCGATTTCAACGGTGATGACATGGATCTTCGTCAGCTACGCTATTTTTTGACAATCGCAGAGGAAGGGAGCGTCGCGGCTGCGTCGCGCAGGTTGCATATCGCGCAGCCCGCGCTATCCCGGCACATGCGCGCGCTCGAGGAGCAGATCGGAACAGAGCTTTTCGTCCGCAATACGAGAGGGGTAACGCTGACGGACGCTGGAGTAGAACTGATTGCTTGTGCCACCCGGGCCATCGACTCTGTTCGCGACCTGACAGACAGGATGGCAAGTTTCAAAATGGGGCTCTCGGGAGAATTGAACCTGGGTATTGTTAGCAACTATAGCTGGCTACCCATTCTGAGAAGGGTGTTCGACAAACTGGCGGACATCGGGCCAGGCCTGAGAGTTCACCTTCAGCCTCAGATGTCTGTAGATCAGCTTGAAAATCTCCGTAAGGGGCGACTTGATGTCGGCATACTGACGTGGCGCCCGAAGCTTGATCCTGGATTTCAGGGATTCCCCGTTTACCACGATCGATGGGCGGTCGTCGTGCCGCGTTCAATCGCATCGCGGTATGCGGCCGAAAGGGCGCATCTGCTGAGCGAGTTCCGTAGGGAGTCGTTCGTAATGTTCCCACGGGAATGCTCCCCGTCAACTTTTGACGCCGTATCGAATCTCTTTCACGGCGCGTCGTTCGCGCCGACGCTGAAACACACCGCCGCGGATATGTCGACCATGCTGGGTCTTGTCATTTCCGGAATCGGCTGCGCGATCGTCCCAGAATCCTACAGGCGTCATGTGTCGGATGACGTGACTGTCTTTTCGCTGGAAGACGCTGGAACTGAATTTGATCTGGAACTTGTGTGGAGGCGGGACAGTTCGAACGTCCTGTTGACACGATTTATCGAAGCGGCACGGGCGGCACTATCGGAAAACATTGAAGCCAAATCCTGACGAAACCTGACCTCCGGGATTCGTCGAGGTTTCTGCCATCTTTTTGCCCCTCGGGCAGCTGAGGAGTTCGGCTCGCGACATACGTGGGTAGCACGAGCTTCACTGCCGTTACTACGGTTCATGAAACCGATACAGATCGAGCCGTGAGGAGCACGCGGGTATGGTGCTGTCGGGCCGCGCTTCCAAAGGGAAGCACGGCTACCGTCGACGAGAGGGTCGAATGTGCGAGTCGTTTGCAGATCGCCGGGTGTGTGAAACGCGTGAGGCGATGTCACGAAGGCGTACGTCTCCTTGCTGACCAGATAACCAAAGGGCTAGTTATTCCTCGCGTACCTGCGATGAGGTCGGCATCACCATGGCATCCCCGTCAACGACAACCTTACCGTTCACGGTGCAGACAGTCGACAGTGACACGCGTCGCCTGTCTGGATACAGCTCTGTTATCGAAACGGTTGCGTGGACGGTGTCACCAGGTCTGACCGGTGCGCGGAAGCGGATGTTCTGACTCAGGTACACCGTTCCCGGCCCGGGCAGGCGACCGGCGATTGCGGCCGAAATCACGCTGGCGGTCAACATCCCATGCGCGATGCGCCCTCCGAACTGCGTCGTGGATGCAAACTCCTCATTGATGTGCATGGCGTTGTTGTCTCCGGACGCTGCGGCAAACAGTACAATGTCTGCCTCCGTGATGGTCTTCGCGAATGTTGCGCTCATTCCCGGTTTGAGGTCCTCGTAGTCATAGCCGTTCATCTGGTTCATCGCTTCTCCTTCTACTTTGAGACACCGTGGGGACACGCGTCCGGTCAAGGGGTTCATGAACGCGGTATGGACCGCCCCGCAGCTTTAACAAGGCTGCGCGAGATGCCCCAGACAGTCACCAACCTCGACCTGCGCGAATGTGCGCTGACAAACCACAAGGCCCCCACACTCAAAGGTGACGGCTGTCGGCGTCTTCCAGAAGTCTGTGCTGTCGTAAATATGGCCCGCGAGCTGACCCTGCCGAACCACTTCTCCTAACCGGAATGACGGAGCAAAAAAGCCCGGTCTTTGCGCAAACAGGAAAAGACCCGGCTCGTCCATCGAGTAAGACAGGGTACGAACGGGTTGGTCGAGCACCCTTGAAGTCTCGGCGTACTGCAACGCACCGGCAGCGCTTAATACGCCAAGGTGCATGAGAAAACGAGAGACGCAGTGTTCCACCATACGAAGACCGTCGGGATTAACGGTTGAGCCGCCACCGAATTCTCCACAGAGATAGACGGCTCCGTTCTTCCTGGCGTAATTGCCGATCACCCGATCTTCGCCGCTGAGAGCGCGATCACCGTCGAAGTAGATGATTCGCTCGGGTGCCATCGCTTCGATAAGCCGGGCGGTCTGCCACCCTGCATCACTTTCGTCGGGCAGCGCAGAGAGCACGCTTGGCAGGTATTGAAGGGAACTTCCACCGGCGTGCACATCAAAAACGAAATCGGCAAGCGGCAACAGGACGCGCGTTACATAATCGGCGATGACTTCGGTGACACTACCGTCTTTCCGTCCCGGGAACGTTCGGTTCAGGTTGATTCCGTCGATGGGCGAGACGCGCGATGCGGCCATGAATGCAGGGTAATTCAAGGCTGGCACGACGACGACGCGGCCCTGTATCTCGTCGAGGCGTACTTTCTGAACGAAGTTGGACAACGCAACCGGACCCTCGTACTCGTCGCCATGCACTCCGCCGGTAAGCAGTACGGTAGGCCCGGCTCCATTCTTGAGCACAGCAATCGGGATGGCAATGTGCCCATATGCGGATCGGTGAACGGAGTGTGGAACCCGCAGATGACCGAGATGAACGCCATCCACTTCGAAATTTACCGTTGAGTCCATTGAGGTTTTCTCCAAAGCAATCATCAATGCGCATCGTTACCGGCCAGAGATGCAGTATCCGAAGGGCGAGCACGGCGCCCTTTGCCGTCATGCCTTGCAAAGCTTCGGGGAGGCGAGGGAACAGCCAGCCATTGCAGCCAGTCCGGCGAAGACCACGTAAAACGCTGGCGCCAGACTATTTCCGGAGGTCTGGATCAACCACGTTGAGATGAACGGTGCGAACCCACCGAATAGCGTGACTGCGAAGTTGTAGGCAATAGACACCCCAATAGACCGGTTACCGTCCGGAAACAGGCTCGCTAGCGCGCCCCCGGCAGGCCCGGTAAAGGAGGCAATGGCAACTGCAAGGGTGGCCTGTACGACGAGTAGTGCCTCGAAGGACTGGTACTCGAGCAGGACGCTGAGGGCCGGATAGACAAGTATCGTGATCGCCATCGCTCCCATTCTCAATAGCTTCAACGGACCATGCCTGTCGGCAAGCAAGGCGAAGCAGGGCGTCGCAACAACGGCGACGAGAAGACTTAGCGAATTACTGACAAGGGAATGACTTGCCGATATGTGCAACTGCTTGACGGCGTATGTCGGCATGAAAACCAGAAAGAAGTAGGTGCTGACGGTCCACAGGATCGTGATGAAGAAACCGCCCAGTGTCTCGCGGGGATGATCCCTGAGCGTGCTCCACGGTGATGGAGCGCCCAACGCATGGTCCGTATTCTTTCCGGCCCTGCGCTGCTTGAGTATCTCGGCGAACGCTGGGGGCTCTTCCGTTCTATTCCGGATGTACCAGCCGACCGGCGCGATGATCAGGCCGAGCATGAAGGGCACCCTCCATCCCCACGTCTCGACTGTCTCGACCGGCATCAATCCATTGACGGCCGCTCCGACAAGGGAGCCGATCAGAAGCGCCAGTAGCTGCGTTAGCTGCTGAAAGCTCGCAAAAAGAAACTTGCGCTGGCGCGGCGCATACTCGACCAGATAGGACAGGGCGGATCCCATTTCTCCGCCAGCCGAAAAGCCCTGGATAAGCCGGGCGATCACGACGATGATCGGCGCCACGATGCCAGCGCTCGAATAAGTCGGCGTGATTACCATCAAGAAAGTCCCCAGTACCATCGTAATGACGGTCCAGCTCAGCGCGACCCGACGCCCCTGGCGATCCGCAAGGGTTCCGAACACCAGTGCGCCGATGGGACGCATCGCAAATCCGACGCCGAAGGTCGCGACACTAAGGAGGAGCGATACAACTTCATCGTGGTTGGGAAAAAACAGTCGTGATATGACCACTGCAAAATAGCCATAGATCGCAAAGTCATACCATTCCAGCATGCACCCTACTGTGGCCGCGATGACTGGCCGGGTTGTTTCCCGTCTCGAATATTGTCGATTAGTACTACCAATATTTGAACTACGAGACGCGCTTCTACCTGTTTGAAGAGGTTCCATTGCATTACCTCGGATCGGAGTATGGGACTTTGAGAATGTCCGTCGGTCGACAGTCGTTCTGCGTGTCGACGTTGAAGTCAATGTATGAATGACAAAAATCGGTTGCAATTACCGATTTGTTGGTGCCGCTATGCTCGCTTGGCATAGGGCGAAGTGCGATCTAGGCCAGTGGCATGGGGCACACGCGACTCTTATCGTGGCGCTGGAGCGCCGTCCCCTCGAAGACGCCGAATAGATCTAAGCACGCCCATGAATTCAGCCCAGCAATCAGGGCTCAAGATCATCCGCGCTTGCCCTGCCTCAGCACCCGAAAACGCATTCCGCATTACGGAATAAACTTCGAACTTTCCTGGCATTCATTTTCCCGTTGCTTGAAAACGAATTTTGCATCGTAAAAATTGCGAAGCATCTCATTGAAAAGTAAACATAAATTATGTCTTATGTCTTATATAAGAGTTGGCCGAAAGGGAGCTACTATTAAGTCGTGCGGTTCGCTTCGACAGACTTGGCGACACGCTGAACCAACAGTCAAACCCGCTTAGCTTTCAGGAGATACAAATGGCCCAATATCAAGACGACATCAAGGCAGTTGCTGGTTTGAAAGACACGCACGGCAGCGCATGGGATGCAATTAATCCCGAATATGCCGCTCGCATGCGTGCCCAGAACAGGTTCAAGACGGGTCTGGACATCGCGAAATACACCGCGAAGATCATGCGTGCCGACATGGCCGCCTACGATGCCGACCCGTCCAAATACACCCAGTCGCTGGGCTGCTGGCACGGCTTCATCGGTCAGCAGAAGATGATTTCCATCAAGAAGCACTTCAACAGCACCGACCGCCGCTACCTGTACCTGTCCGGCTGGATGGTGGCCGCGCTGCGCTCTGAGTTCGGCCCGTTGCCGGACCAGTCGATGCACGAAAAGACTTCCGTCAGCGCGCTGATCCGCGAGCTGTACACCTTCCTGCGCCAGGCCGACGCGCGTGAACTGGGCGGCCTGTTCCGTCAGCTGGACGCGGCCGTTGGCTCCGCCAAGGCCGCGATTCAGGAAAAAA
>NZ_JAAGPD010000014.1 GCF_017104565.1 Paraburkholderia sp. Tr-20389
CGGTTTCGTTAGAAACCGGTCGCTCACTCAAAATCACTGACGAATGATTCGATCTCTCGAACCTTCCTCAATTACTTCCGTGTGAGACTCGATTACTTTCGCTATTCCGGCGACCCGAAGATCACCGTGCGCCGCCATCGAGCACCCACACTTATCGGCTGTTAGTTTTTAAAGAACATTCGCAGGAAGCACCTTGCTTTCACCGCGTTGCTGCGTCAGCAGCAGAGAAACGAGATTATGAAGAACCTTTTTCGTTTCGTCAACCGGTTTTTTTAACTTCCTAACCTGCCGACTCCACCGGAAAGCCCGTCAATGCTGGCTCTCCCGCCCTTCTCCGTTTCTCCCGCGCCGCGTTGGCCGCAGCGCGAAAGACCGGAATTCTAGGCGCCTGAAGCAGCGCTTGCAAGCACTTTTTTGATATGCGTAAAACGCCTGACATATGAGGCGGGTAGCAGCCGGCCGCGAGCTTATCTGAGCACTGTCTACACGCACAGATATCGATCAACCCTCGGCATGCCGCTCCATCACTCGCGACACGACGCCCAGATAGTGCTCGAGATCAGGCGTCTCGCGATTCGCCTCCTTGGCGAGATCGTCCCAGCGACGCAAACGGATCGCATCCTCCGCATAGGGCTTACCCAGGAACGCCTGCGCCTCGTCGTCGCTAAAAATGCCGCCCTGCAGTTCAAGACTGCGGACGGAATCCGCCGACAGCTTCCCAAAGTAAGCCGCATCGATCGCGCAAAGACAGCGCTTCGCGTCGACATGCAAGCGGATCGGCTCCAGCACCGCCTCCGGCAGCACCGGCCGCAGAAACGGCAGCGCGAAATACTGATGCAGATCGTCGATCCCACGCACAGTCGGCGTCTCACCCTGCCGGTTCAGCAAATGCCCCAGGTCATGCAGGAACGCCGCCGCGACCAGTTCTTCCGAAGCGCCCTCCGATTCGGCCAGTGCGCCGCTTTGCAATGCATGCTCTAGCTGCGTCACCGGTTCGCCGCTATAGGCGAGCTGACCGTGCGCCTCGAACAACCCGCGAATATCGCCCAGATTCAATGCCACAACATCACTCCCATGGAAGAGAAAAGGTCTTGAGGTTCGTGAAGCTCTTCATCGCTTCCTGCACGCCTTCCTTGTAGCCAAGGCCCGAGTCCTTGATGCCGCCGAACGGCGTCAGCTCGACGCGATACCCCGGCACCTCCCACACGTTCACCGTGCCGACGCGCAATTCGTTGACGAAGCGCGGAATCGCGTCCTGCCGATTCGTGCACAGTCCGCACGACAGTCCGAACGGCGTGCCGTTGCTGATACGGATGGCGTCGTCGATCGTGTCGAACGTGATGATTGGCGAGACCGGGCCGAAGGTTTCTTCGCGGATCAGCGTCATCGACGGATCGACCCGGTCGACGACCGTCGGCGCATACAGCGCGCCCTTGCGCTGATTGCCCGTCAACAGGCGCGCGCCCTGCGCCACGGCCTCGTTCACGCGCGCTTCGAACAGACGCGCCGCCTCGGCATGGATCACCGTGCCCATCTGATTCGACTCGTCGAACGGATCGCCGTACGTCCATTCCCGCGTCTTCTCGACGACCAGTTCCGTGAAGCGCGCAGCGATGCTCTTCTGCACGATCATCCGCTTGACGGCCGTGCAGCGCTGCCCCGAATTCTTGTACGAGCCTTGCACGGCCAAAGCGGCCGCGCGCTCGACATCCGCGTCGTCGAGCACGATCAGCGGATCGTTGCCGCCCAGTTCCAGCACGACACGCCGATAACCCGCGCGCTCGGCGATATGCTTGCCGATCGCCACGCCGCCCGTGAAGGTCACGAGTTCGGCGAGCGGATTCGTGATCAGTTCGTCTGCGATTTCGCGCGGATCGCCCGTGAGCACCTGCAGCATCGGCGCGGGCAACCCGGCTTCGTACAAAATGTCGGCGAGATAATAGGCCGATAGCGGCACCTTCTCGGAAGGCTTGAGAATCACGCGATTATTCGTCGCGATCGACGGCGCGATCTTGTGCGCGACCTGGTTCATCGGGTGATTGAACGGCGTGATCGCGACGATCACGCCCGCCAGCGGATCGCGCTGCGTGAAGACGCGCCGCTTCTTGCCATGCGGCGTCAGATCGCACGAAAAGCTCTGGCCGTCGTCGCGCAACGCTTCGATCGACGCGAACTTCAGCACGTCGGCGACGCGTCCGATTTCATAGCGCGAGTCCTGCTTCGACAAACCCGATTCGAGCGAAATCAGATCCGACGCCTGTTCGAGCCGCTCGCGCAGCAACAGACCCGCACGCTCGAGAATCTGCGAGCGCTCGTAACGCGTGAGCTTCGCCTGATAGGCACCCGCGTATTCGAACGCGGCGCGCACGTCGTCGACGCTCGCCATCGGCACCGTGCCGACGCGCATCCCCGTGTACGGATCGAACACATCGAGCGTGCGCGAGCGGGCCGCGCGCTCGCCCTTCAGACGCAGCGCCTCCGCACGAAACGCAGGGTGGTCGTTGGACTGTATGATTGCGTTCATAATGCCGCCACGTGATTGAGTGCGATATCGAACACGTCGAAATTGCGCAGACGCTTGCCCGCGACGCGCGCTTCGTCGATGCGTCGATTGAAGATCAGCGGCACCACCTGCTCGGAGATGCCGCCGTGCGAACGCAGCGGCACGGTCAGCCCCGACAGGTCATGTTCTTCGCGACGCGTGCCGAGCGCCGTATCCTTCCTGCTCACGACCACGATGTCGCCCACGCGATCGTTCGGCAGTTCGAAGCGCTCGCACGCCGCCTGGTTGTCGAGCACCACTTCGATGTCTTTCATTCCGCCAAGCCGCTCGATCACCTGGCGCGCGTTCGCGTCCGCAGGCAGATAGATGGTGGCGAACGAGCCGAGCGCGCCGTGGTGAACCACATACGGATCCGTAATGGGCAGGATCACGCGCGCCGCGCGTGCGCCGAGCCATTCGTCCATCACGTCCTGCAGATAAATCACGTTCGGCTCGCCCGTCTGCGGATCGTGCTTCGCATTCATGCCGTGATCGGCGGTGAGGCCGATCACCCAGCCGAGCGCGTCGAGCTTCGACAGATAACCGTCCATCATCGCGTAGAACGCGTTCGCGCCTTCTGTGCCGGGCGCCCACTTGTGCTGGATGTAGTCGGTGGTCGACAGATACATCAGGTCGAGCTTGCGCGTCTGCGCGAGCCGCACGCCCGCGGCGAACACGAACTCCGACAGACCCGCGCTGTACACGTCGGGCAGCGGCAGGCCGACGAGTTCGAGCACTTCGTCGATGCCGTTTTCTTCGCGCGTCACCGTGTCGGCCTTTTCCGCCGAGAAACAGATGCCCGTCATCTCGTTGCCGAGCAGACGCCGCAGCTTGTCCTTCGCGGTGACGACGGCGACGGCGGCGCCCGCATCGGCGGCGGCTGCGAGCAGCGTCGGCGCGCGCAGGTAGGCGGGGTCGTTCATCATCACTTCCGCGCCCTTGCCGTCGTTGGCCTGCGGGTCCCAGAAGTAGTTGCCGCAGATGCCGTGCACCGACGGCGGCACGCCGCACACGATCGATAGATTGTTCGGGTTGGTGAACGACGGAATCACGCAGTCGCCCTTGAACGCCGCGCCGTCACGCAGCATCTTGCCGATGAACGGCGCGACGCCCGCCTTCACGGCGGCTTCGAGATAGTCGTACTCGCAGCCGTCGACGCACACGACCACCGTCGGCTTGACGGGCAGCCGGTAGCTGCGGCCATTCACTTCAACATCACGTCCAGACTGGATTGCGGATTGGATTGCCATTGCACTCTTCCCTACGCGTCGCCGACGCGTGTTCTTGATTCGTTCAGGCGAGCCGTGCGCTCAACCCGTTGTCATCGTCATCGCTCGCGTCCGATGCGCGCGGCTGCGCAGCTTCATGCGCGCGCTGCCTGCCGCCGTCCACGTGCGCGAGCATCCGGCGCGCGGCTTCGTCCGCGTCGCGCGCCGCGAGCGCCGACAGGATCGCGCGATGCTCGGCGAGCGAACGTTCCATCGCGTCGCCCCGCACGCCCAGCGCGGCGCGCCGGAACAGACTCAGTTCGCCCACCAGCCTGCGATACGTCTCATACAGCTTGCCGTTGCCCGCGCTCGCGACGATCGCGTCGTGAAACGCGACGTTCGAGCGTGCATACGCATCGTGATCGCCGGCCTCGAGCGCGGCGCGCATCGCATCGACATGTGCGCGCAATGAAGCCAGTTGCACGGCGTCGATGCGCGGCGCGAGCATCCGGCACGCCGCTTCTTCGAGCACGGCCCGTACGGCGTAGATCTCGTCGGCTTCCGCCAGCGACACCGTCCGCACGAACACGCCACGGTTCTTTTCGTTGCGCACGAGCCCTGCCTGCTCCAGCGCACGAAACGCCTCGCGCACGGGACCTCGCGACACCTGCAGACGCGCGGCCCATTCCGCTTCGTTCAGCTTGTCGCCTGGCGCGAGCTTGCCGTCGACGATGTGGCGCTCGATCTCGTCGCGCACCAGCGCCGTCAGCGAATGCCGCCTCACTACGTCGATCGGGCTATCCGACTCGATTTCCATATTTTCGGTCATTTCGACAATATTTGCCACATCAATATGCGCGGCGCGCCGACGTCGACACACCTCACGAAAAATCAGGAAACGTTGTAGATCAGTCCACTCGGCGACGCGGCACGCGAGCGGCGATCAGAAGCAGTGCGGCCAGCGACGCAATCAGCAGAATCAGCGAGAGCGCCGATGCCGGCAGGTAATAGCCGCGCTCCACCTGTCCGACGACGACGATCGGAACGGTCGCGAAGCCAGGCGGATACACCGTGAGCGTCGCGCCCAGTTCGCCGAGTGACAGCGCAAAACCAAGCGCGAGCGACGCGCGGATCGCCGGCACCAGTTGCGGCAGCACGACGCGACGCAACACCATCGACGGCGGCGCACCGAGACTCGCGGCCGCTTCGCGCAACACGGTCAATTCGGGCCGCAAGGCAGCCGCGGCGCAGCGGTAGCAAAACGGCAGAACGAGCGCCAGTTGCACGAACACGACGATGGCGGCGGAACTCGACAGATCGACGGGCTTCTTGTGATACGCGATCAGCACAGCCAGACCGAGCACGACACTCGGCACGCCGTTGGGCACCATCGCGATCGTGTCGACTAGCGCGCCGAGTCCGCGCCGGTCGCGGCCTTCGAGCGCCAGCGCGAGCCACAGGCCGAGAATCGTGCCGAGAATCGCGACGCCGAAGCCGATCTGCAGACTGGTGACGAGCGCATCGAAATCGCTGCCCCCGAGGCGCTCGAACCAGCGCATGCTGAAGCCGTCGGGCAGGATCGTGCCCGACCAGTGCGCAGCGACGCTCGACAGCGCGACCACGATCACGGGCAGCACGAAGAGCCAGAAGCACAGCAACGCGGCGAACGCCATGAACAGGCCGCCCGCAATACGCGCGACGAGTCCGTGCTGAACGGGCCGCGCGCGATGATGCACGGCGGGCAGCACGGTTTGATCGACATCGGACATTACTTCGCTCCTCCCACCTTGCGCCGGTTGACCTGGCGATACAGCGCATACAGCGACAGCGACATCGCCAGCATCACGACGGCGCCCGCCGCCGCCGTCGGCAGATCGAGATCGACGGTGGCCGAACTGTAGATCGCCACGGGCAGCGTGATCAGATGCGCGCTGCCGAGCACGAGCAGAATGCCGAACTCGTTCAGCGTCAGCAGAAAGCACAGGATCGTGCCCGCCGCGATGCCCGGCCACGCGAGCGGCACGATCACGCGAAACGCCACCATCCAGCCATTCGCGCCGAGACTGCGCGCGGCTTCGATCAGCCGCATGTCGAGCATCGCGAACGACGCGAGCGTCGGGCGCACGACGAACGGCGCGTAGAACACCACTTCCGCGAGAATCACGCCGCCGATGCCGAACAGAAAATCGAGCGGCGGCGCTTCGAGATGGAAGAGCCGTTGCAACCCGATGCTGACGGAGCCTTGCGAGCCGTACAGAAAGATCAGCGTGAACGCGACGAGAAACGACGGGAACGCCACGAACAGTTCGAGAAACCGCGTGACGAGCCGCGCGCCCGGAAACGGCTTGAAGAACAACAGCGACGCGAGCGCGACACCGAGAATCGACGCGAGGCCTGCGCTCGCGAACAGAATCCACAACGTCGTGCCGATCACGCCGCTCGTCTCCGGGTTCTGGAAGAACGCCGCATACGCGTGGAAGGTCAGTCCATGCTGGCCCGTCAGGCTGAGCAGCACGAGACGGATCAGCGGATAGATCACGAGCGGCCCGAGCACGACGACCAGCAGAAACAGCAGATGCCATCGCGACAGCCGCTCGCGCCGGCGCTTCGCGGCCGCGTGCGATGCCGCCGTTGCGGCGCGCTGCGCGTCTCTCGACGCGGCGATCGGATCAGGGCTGGAATCAGGGCTGAATAAGGACGACATCGTCAGCCTCGTAACGCAAGGAAATCCGCGCGCCCTTCTCGGGCGTCACGCCGGTGCCGCGCTGCATCGACACGAGCACGGGTTCGTTGGGCATCGCGTCGAGGGCGACCTGAACGGACAGCACCGAGCCGTACCATTCGACCGTCGAGATGGTGCCGTGCAACTGCCCTTCGCCGAGCGGCACGATGCGCATCGCTTCCGGCCGCAGGCACGCCACGCGATCGCGCTCGCCATAGCGCGCGTCGCCGAGCGCAAACGCGATATTCGGCGGCAACAGATTGGCCGCGCCGAGATAGCGCGCGACGAAGCCGTCGTTCGGCTTGTCGTAGAGTTCCTGCGGCGTGCCGAGCTGCGCGATATGACCTTCGCGCATCAGCAGCGTACGGTCGGACAGCACGAGCGCGTCGTCCTGATCGTGCGTCACGCAGACGATCGTCAGATTCGGCAGCCGCTCATGCAGCGCCTTGAGTTCGGAACGCACCGACGCGCGCAGATTGGCGTCGAGCGCGGAAAGCGGTTCGTCGAGCAGCAGCACATCGGGCTCGATCACAAGCGCGCGCGCCAGCGCCACGCGCTGCTGCATGCCGCCCGACAACTGCGCGGGCATCACATGGCCGGCGTCGCCGAGCTGCACGAGCTTCAGCGCATCGGCGACGCGCCGCGCGATTTCTTTCGTCGAAATGCGCCGCGCGCGCAGACCGAACGCGACGTTCTCGAACACGGACAAATGCGGAAACAGCGCATAGCTCTGGAACAGCAGACCCAGATTGCGCTTGTGCGGCGGCACATGCGTGAGATCCCGACCCGCAATGGTCAGCGTGCCCGCCAGGCCATCCGCCTCGATGAAACCGGCGATGAAGCGCAGCAACGTCGTCTTGCCGCAGCCGCTTCGGCCGAGCACGGTCAACAGTTCGCCGCGTTCGATCGTCAGCGACAGATCGTCGAGCACCGTGCGCGAGCCGAAGCGCACCGTCAGGTGATCGATCTGCACGCCGCCCGGCGCGCCTGTCTGCGCGACGCCTTGCGCCATCGGCGTGGCGTCGAGCGGGCCGGAACCGGCAAGAGTTGTTGCAGTGTTCACCGGGACCATCCTCCTACGTGGGTGACTTTGAATGGCGCGTCACAGCGCCAGCATGCTTCTCGCGCGGCGCGGCGGCAATCTTTTGCTCTCGCCGCACCGCGCGCTTTCCATCAGACGCCGGAATTACTTCGGCTTGACGACTTCGATCTGCTTACCCGAGTTGCCGATCACTTCGCTCTTCCAGCGGGCCGTCCAGTCAGCCTTCTTCGCCATCACCTGATTCCAGTCGACGGGGATCAGCTTCACGCCGGAAATCGCCTGCTTGACGACCGTGCCGTTCTTGCCCGACAGCGGCACGTCGCTACGGCCCGGAATGCCGAAAATATCCGGCACCTTGGCCTGCACTTCCGTCGACATCAGATAGTCGATCAGCTTCTTGCCGCCCGCCTGGTTCGGACCGTTCTTGATCAGACCGATTGCGTACGGCAACTGGAACGTGGTCGGCTGGCCGCCCGGCTCGGCGGCGAGGAAGATCGGCCGCAGCGACAGGCCGCCGTTGGCCGCGTCGTCGAGATCCATCTGCAGGTCGCCGTTCGCCACCGCGATTTCGTTACGCGACAGCAGCACATCGAGATAGCCCGTGCCCTTCGTGTGGAACTTGGCGCTCTGCTCGAGCTTCTTCAGGTAGTCGAACGCCTTGTCTTCGCCCATCAGCGACGTGGTCAGGATGATCACGGCCATGCCGTCGCCCGCCGTCGCCGGGTTCGAGTAAGCGACCTTGCCGCTGTAATCCGGGTGCAACAGATCCGCGAACGTCTTCGGCTCGTTTTTCACCACTTCCGGGTTGATCGCGAACGAGAAATAGTTGTTCACGAACGTCGCCCATGCGCCGTCCGACGCCTTCGCGATGGCGGGCACGTTCTTGTAGTTCACGCTCTGGTAGTTCTGCAGCAGACCCGACTGCGCCGCCTGCTGGATGAACGGCGGCAGCGTGACGATCACGTCGGCCTTCGGCGCGTCCTTTTCGACGGTCGCGCGATTCACGACTTCGCCGCTGCCCGCCGTCACGATGTTGACCTTCACGCCTTCCTGCTTTTCGAACGCGGGCAGCACGTCCTTATAGAGATTTTCGAGGCCGTCAGCCGTGTACAGCACGACTGCGCCCGCCGCGTGCGCGGACATCGCGCCGCCGAACGCGGCCGCCGCGACCAGCGCGGGCAGCAGCTTGCGCGCATGGCGACCGATGTGGCCCGTCGAGCGATGGTGATCCGTCTTTTTCATGTCGTTCTCTCCGAAAGGCAATAAACCTGTGGGTAACCCGATAGTTGTGGTGTCCGGACAGCGCTTCGGGGGCGCGGTCCGCCTGACGTCGCAGCCGAAGCCGCGCAAATTGCAGATTGCTGACAACTTTTTTTGCGGCGTTTCTGCCAAGGCATCCCTCCGACGATTACACACTGCCGGTCGCCTTGCCTGAACGGGCACGGCAAGGATCGTCTCTTTTTGTGACACCGACATGAAGATTCTGTCGATTTCCACAAAATGACACAATTAGCCAATAATATGCAAAGCAACAGGCAATGCAATAGGCGCCCGCTGCGGTGCATCCGATCCAGACGAAGGAGGCTGTGTGATTCTTGGAAACGACCCTATCCTGCTCACGCCGGGACCGCTGACAACCTCGCCCGCAACGCGCCAGGCGATGCTGCGCGACTGGGGCTCGTGGGACGCCGCGTTCAACCGCATGACGCAAAGCGTCTGCGCCGATCTCGTCGAGATCGTACATGGCGAAAACGAGTACGTCTGCGTGCCGCTCCAGGGCAGCGGCACCTTCGCCGTCGAAGCCGCGCTCGGCACGCTGGTGCCGCGCGACGGCCGCGTGCTCGTGCCGAACAACGGCGCGTACTGCGCGCGCATCGTCAAGGTGCTGCAGCGACTCGGCATCGCGTATGTAGAACTGCAGTTGCGCGAAGACGAGCCCGTGAGCGCCGCCGCTATCGAAGATGCGTTCAATCGCGACCCGCGCATCACGCACGTCGCGCAGGTGCATCTGGAGACGAGCGCCGGCCTGCTGAATCCGCTCGACGAGATCGCCGCCGTCTGCAAGCACCACGGCAAGAGCCTGATCGTCGATGCGATGAGTTCGTTCGGCGCGCTGCCCATCGACCTGCGCCGGGGCGGCATCGATGCGCTGGTGTCGGCCAGCGGCAAATGTCTGGAAGGCGTGCCCGGCATGGGCTTCGTGATCGTGCGGCGCAGCGTGCTCGAAGCCTGCGAGGGACGTTCGCCGTCGCTCGCGCTCGACCTGTACGACCAGTTCGCGTACATGCAGAAAACCACACAGTGGCGCTTCACGCCACCGACGCATGTGCTCGCCGCGCTGCGCACGGCCCTCGACCAGTTCATCGCGGAAGGCGGCCAGCCGGTGCGCGGCGCGCGCTACGCGCGCAACTGCGCGGCGCTCGTCGACGGCATGAAGGCGCTCGGCTTCGAGACGTTCCTGGCAGCGGACGTGCAGGCGCCCGTGATCGTCACGTTCCATGCGCCGCGCGATCCGAAGTGGCAATTTGCGGAGTTCTATGCGGCCGTGCGCGAGGCCGGCTATGTGTTGTATCCGGGCAAGCTGACGCAGGTGGAGACGTTCCGGGTCGGCTGCATCGGTTCGATCGACACGAACGAGATGCACAACGCCGTCGCGGCAATCGGCCGGACGCTGGCGAGCCTCGGTATCAGCGTGAAGTGAAATGAAGCGCGACACTCACGCGATCAGGATTTCGGGGCCGCGTGCAGTGATCGCCTTCGCGAGCGCGCGATCGGGCGCCAGCTCCGTGACGACATAGCGCGCCTTCTCCAGCCCTTCGATACGCACGGGCGTCTCGCGGCCGAACTTCGAGTTGTCGGCGACGACGATCACGGTCGCGCCCGCGCCGATCATCCGGCTGCGCACCTCGGCCGCCATCCGCGAGTAGTCGGACAGCTGCGCGTCGGGCGTGATGCCGCCCGCGCCGATCACAGCGAAGTCCGCGTGGTAGTGCGACAACTGGGTGATCGTATCGAGGCCGAACGCGGCGTCTTCGTTGTCCGACAGCTCGCCGCCGAGCAGCGTCACGCGATTGTCGTTGCGCCTGCCGAGCAGCAGCGCGATGCGCCAGTCGTTCGTATAGACGGTCAGACGGTGACGGTCCGTGAGCGCGCGCGCGACGGCGTGCGTCGTGCTACCCGAATCGATGATCACCGACGCGCCGTCGGGCACCAGTTGCGCCGCGCGTTCGCCGATGGCGCGCTTCGCGCTGGCGTTCGCGGCATCGCGTGTATCGAGGTCGGGCTCGCGCCGGTCGCTCGATAATGCGCCGCCATGCGTCGTCACAATCAGACCGCGTTCGGCCAGCGCGTTCAGATCGCGGCGGATCGTCTCGCGCGACACGTTGAGTTCGCGAACCAGCTCGGCGACCGACAGTGCGCCCGTCTTTGTGACCTTAGCCAGTATGTATTGGTGACGTTGTTCTGCCAGCATAGGTTGTGTAGGCCGCCGTCAGCCGGCGAGCATGTGTTCATGGATGGGCAAGCCCGCCGTATTGTATTACGCATGCGTGTCAGGCGCGGAAGTCGCGCGTGGTCGATTGTCGGGTCATTGTCGGCTCGCCGTAGGTTCGGCGTCGGCTTCGCGGATGCCGGACGCATGGCGCAAGCAGCGCGCGCCCGTACCTGTGCCGATATTCCGCGCGCCGCATCCCTGCTAATCTGAGCGGTCTTCTTCAGCTTCGCGATGTACCCCGTCGAACCAACCGCCGATGCCGCCTCTGTTTCGCCGACTACGACTGCTGTTTCACGCACTGCGCTATGGCGCGCGTCTGATCTGGCTCGCCGCACCCGAGCATCACAAGCTGCACTGGATCGTCACGCTTGCATCGCGCGTCCATGCGTCGCCGGGCGGCCGGGCGGGCGTGCATCGCGCGCTGCCCAATCTCGGCCCGCTGGCGAGCGCCTTCGCGGAATCGCTCGCGCGGCACCCCGAACTCGCGACAGGCACGCTGCACGATGCGATCGACGCCGTCAGCCACCTCGAAACGCCCTTGCCGCCCGACGAAGTCGAACACGCGATTGCGGCGGCGCTCGGGCGCCCCGTATCGACGCTCTTCGCGGCGATCGATCTGACGCCCGCGAAAACCGGTCTCGCCGAACAGACACATGTCGCGCGGCTCGCCGAGCCGATCAACGGCCATTGCGATCTCGCGATCAAGCTCGTGCGCGCCGCACAGGTCCAGGAAATCGCCGACGAAGCCGCGTTGCTGCGCTGGGTCGCGCGCTGGATGGAAAAGCTGTCGAAGAACGCGCGGCGTCTGCGCCTGCGCGAACTCGCCGACACCTTCACGCAAGAGATTTTGCGCCGCTTCGATCTGCGCGCCGAAGCCGCGAACCTGAGCCAGACCGCGCATCATTTCGACGGCGACAAGCGGCTCGCGATTCCCGCCGTGATCTGGGAACTGTGCACGGACCGCACGCTCGCGATGCAGCATATCGAGTCTCTGCCCGCGCTCGACATCGGCGGTCTGTCGGCGCACGGCGTGAAGCTCGCGCCGCTCGCCGAGCACATCATCGAAGTGATCACCGAACAAGCGTTCGAGCACGGCTTCTTCCACGCGACACTCGATGCCCGGCGCGTGCGCGTGAGCGTCGAGCCTGACACGCTCGGACGGATCGTGCTGGCAGACTTCGCGGTGATGTCGAGTCTTTCGTCGCAGGAGCGCGAGTTTTTCGTGCACGGCGCGACGGCGCTGTTCGATCAGGACTATGGACGTCTCGCCCATCTGCATCGCGATGCGGGACACGTGTCTCAGGACACACGCCCCGAGAAGCTCGAAGCCGAGTTGCGCACGCGCGCCGAAGGACATTTCGCGCCGCAGTCGCACGAGCGCTCGGCGGGTGCGCTGTTTCATCATCTGCTGTTCGCCGTGCATCCGTTCGGCGGCGACGTGCCGCCGCGTCTCGCCGCCGCGCAGCGCGCCTTCGGACAGGCGGAAATGCTGGCGAACGCGCTGCATCCGGGCGTCGACACGTGGAAGATCGCGCGCTCGGTGCTGCTGACGCTCGCGCGCCGCGAACGCGATCATCGCGGCTGGATCAAGCATCTCGCGCAGGAACTGCCGCATCTCGCGCATCTGGTGCCGCGCATGCCGCAGCTCGCGGTGCGGTATCTGCAACACCGGAACGAAGCTGTTCCCGTGAGGCAGCAGACTCAGCTCGTCAGCGACGTGCTGCTCGAATACCGGCGCACCCGCACGCTGCTGTGGGCCTGCACGGTCTGCGGCGGGCTGCTCGGGGCGATCGCCGTGCTGCTGGCTTATTGAGTCCTG
The DNA here is from genome assembly GCF_017104565.1 of Paraburkholderia sp. Tr-20389. GTDB lineage: Bacteria > Pseudomonadota > Gammaproteobacteria > Burkholderiales > Burkholderiaceae > Paraburkholderia. Next base: position 12,827 of record NZ_JAAGPD010000014.1, read on the forward strand.
CGCGCACTGCCGTTACGCAGTGCAGCTTCGAACAAGACACGCGTCGTCGCTTCGGCCGATACTGCGGGCTTCGTGTCCGTGGTTCGGGTCGTCCGATGCTGGCTGTCTTCAATGCGGTTGTCTTCGTGGTTCTGTGGTCGACGGGGTTCGTGGTCGCGCGCGCGATCAAGCCCTACGCCGACCCCAACCTTTTCCTGCTCGCGCGCTTCGGCGGCACCGCGCTGCTGTTCATGGCGGCGGCGCTGTTCGCGCGCGTCGAATGGCCGAAGGGCCGCGCGCTCGGCAAGCATCTGATCGCGGGCGCGCTGCTGCAAGGCGTCTATCTGGGTGCCGGGTACTGGGCCGTCGCGCAAGGCATGAGCGCGGGCATCATGGCGCTGCTCGGCGCGCTGCAGCCGCTGCTGACGGCGGCCGTCGCCGCGCCGCTGTTCGGCGAACGCCTGTCGGGGCGCGGCTGGACGGGCATGCTGCTCGGTCTCGCGGGCGTCGCGCTGGTGCTCGAACCGAAACTCGCGGCAGCCTCCGCGCCCATTGCGCAAGGCCATGCGGGCGACGTGCCGCAATGGCTCGTCGTCGGCGTGTCGATTCTCGCCGTGTGCGCGATCACGGCGGGCACGCTGATCCAGAAGACCTCGTTGTCGAAGGCCGATATCCGCAGCGCGAGCGCGGTGCAGAACGTCGGCGCCGCCGTCGTCGTGCTTGTGTTCGCTCTGGCGCTCGGCGAGCATCGGTGGATTCCGTCGCCGGCGTTGTGGGTGTCGCTTGCGTGGGGCATCGTGATGCTGTCGGGCGTGAGCGTCACGCTGCTGGTATGGATGGTTCGGCGCGGCGACGCGTCGCGCGCCACCGCGCTGCTATTCCTCGCGCCGCCGCTGGCCGCGCTCGAAGGCTATCTCGGTTTCGGCGAGACGCTGACGGGCATTCAGGTGGCGGGCTTCGTCGTCGCGCTGATCGGGGTGTTGCTGGCGCGCTCGTGATCGTTTCTCGAGGAAGCATCGTGCGCGCCTGCCTGCGAGGCTAGTCGGCCGTGTCGGCGCTCGCCGGCACCTTTGCGCGCACCCTGCTGCCCGGCGCCGGCGACCACGCGGGCCGCGCCTTGCGCTGCGAATCGACGACGACGATATAGCGTCCCGCCCACGGCGTCGCCACGCGGTTCGAATGCAGCACCCATAGCGAGCGGCCGTCGGCAACGAGTGCCTCGTAATCGCGGTCGAGAATGCCGTAGTGATCGAGAAACACATTCAACGACGCCGGGATCCGCACGCAACCTTTCGAATGGCGGATGCCGAGTATCGGTTCGAGCTTGTCGGGGTCGGTGGCGTGCATCTGGAAGCGCATCTGCGACATGCCGCCCTTGCCCCAGCCGCGCTCGCCCTCCGCCCAGCCGAGATCGAAGATACGCATGTCGTGATTGCCGTAGCCGCGGATGCCGTTCTGGTTCATCGTCCCTTCCGCGCGGAAATCCATGTTGTCCGGCGTGTGCTCGAAGACGCCGAGCGGCGTGATGAAGTGATCGTACTGTCCCGGTCTGCCCGTCGCGACGGGCGACGCGCCGATCATCTGCCAGGCATCGGAAGGCGCCGCGCGGAAATAGATGAAGAGCGCCTGCACGTTCTCGCTGCGATCGACGAGCACCACATACTCGCCGGACAGATTGCCCAGATCGTTCTGTACGAGCGCCTGCTGCAAGCGCTCGCCGTACGCGCGCTGCTCGGCGGCGGGCACTTTCAGACGGCGCGTCACGCTGCTCGCGAACACATCGCGCATCAGGAACGCCCGGCGCGGGTCGACGCCGCCGACGGCATCGTGCGCGGCGACAGCGGATGCGTCGACGGCAGGATTGGCAGCATCTTGCGATGGGTCGGCAGCCTGCGCGCTTTGCGCGAATGCGGATGCAACGAAAGTCGCGGCCAGCGATACCGCCAGCGTCAAACCCAGCGACAACGCCGACCGTCGCACGGCCAACGCCATGCTGCCGATGCGCATGTCCCCGTTATCGCCGCGCAGATTTCTGCTGTGCGAATCCGCCTTCTCTCGTGCAGGCGGGCTGGACACCTTGTTCTCTTTTTTGCTGGTCATTTTGTTCGAACATCACTGCCTGTCACCCCGTCCGTGCGGCCGTTCGTGGCGGGCCGCCGGACGTTCGGATCTGATTAGGGTCTGCATCATTAAACCAGACAACGCATGACCGCGCACCGAATTCCGCAGTTCATGCAATCATCGAAGCCGACATCACCGCGCCTTGCGAGGAGAACACCGATGGATCAGCAGCAACGCGCCGCGCGTCAGCGGCAGATCGCAGCAGAATTGCACGTCTCGGACGCGTTCGACGCCAAGCACGAAATCGCGCGGCGCGTCGCGTTTCTCGCCGACTATCTGCGCGCGAACGCTCTCGGCACGTACGTGCTCGGCATCAGCGGCGGCGTCGATTCGTCGACGGCGGGGCGACTGAAGCCGATGCGCAGCAGGCGCTCGCGTTCATCCGCGCCGACGAAACGCTGACGGTCGACATCCGCCCCGCCGCCGACGCGATGCTGGCTTCGCTTACGGCAAGCGGCCTGTCATTCGCCGATGAATCGCAGCAGGACTTCGTGCACGGCAATATCAAGGCGCGCCAACGGATGATCGCGCAGTATGCGGCGGCGAGCGTGCGGCGCGGGGTCGTGATCGGCACGGACCACGCAGCGGAATCGGTGATGGGATTCTTCACGAAGTTCGGCGACGGCGGCGCCGACGTGTTGCCGCTCGCCGGCCTGACCAAGCGTCGCGTGCGTGCGCTCGCCGCCTCGCTCGGCGCCAGCGACGCACTCGCGCACAAAGTACCGACCGCCGACCTCGAAATGTTGCGCCCTCAACGTCCCGACGAGGACGCGTACGGCATCCGTTACGCGGACATTGACGATTTTCTCGAAGGCAAGCCGGTGAGCGATGCGGTGTTTGACACCGTCATGCGTTTTTACGACAGCACGCGTCACAAACGCGCGCTGCCCTATACGCCTTTCGATTGAACGCGCGTCGGCGCGAACTTACTGGCGAGGCCGCGTCTCGTCGCCGCCGAACGGCACGGCGCTCACCTGCAGCGATACGCCGCCCAGTTGCTTGCCGTTGAACTGCTGCGCGATGACGTCGGCGACATAGGCATCGTCGGCGTCGACGTCGACCTTGGCATACGCGTTCGACGTGCCCTGCTCGAACACTTCGATGTCTTTTGCATAATGGCCGAGTTCGTGGCCGAGAAAATCACGGACCTCCTGCTCCGAGCAGGACTCGGGAATGTTCCACACGATGATCTTCATATGCGCCACGCTCTCGGTTAATGATGGACGTGCTACTGGCCGGTCTCAGGACTGTATGCCGGCCCTCGGGGCCTGGCTGTGACGCATGTCAACGTAGCCAGAAACGTGCCCCGCTTGCACCCCTGCAAGCTCAGTCCGCGCTCTCGACGTTCGCTGCGCTGACCCACCACGCCATCTTGCCTTGCGGCACGTGCACGAGCACGGCGGAAGGATCGGCGACGCCGTCGTCGGAGATCTCGCACACGCTCAGTCCGTCAGGCAGACGCTTGACGGTACCCGCATCCTGGAAGAGCGCGAGGCGGTGAGCGTCGAGCGGACGCAGCTGGCTGTACACGTCGTAGCTGATTGCGCCCGGCGTGTCGCCGCGGATCTGCAGCGCTTCGCTTGTGCCGCAGGGCGACGCGGCCAGCGCGGACTGGCTCGCCGCGACGCAGCCGAGCGCGGCCAGGGCGATAGCGATGAATGATTGCTTCATGTTGATTCTCCAGAATGTGACGGTTTGCCGCGTATCGCGGCGTGCGGGAAGGCGGACTCAACTGACGGACGTGGGCACGGCAGCCGCCGCTGACATCAGGAGCCGTCGCTGCCGATCGACGCGACGCCGCGCTCGTCGCTGCACGGTGCGCTGCCGAAGCCCGCATAGTGCGCCGACCAGTTTCCGGCGATGGCAGCCTGCGCGTCGCCGAGGCTCATGCGCCCTTCGCAGACACAACGTTTGAGCTTCGCCGTCAGCAATTCCTTGCGGCGCTCGCCCTTGTGTCCGCCCCACGGCAACAGATCGAGGTTGTCCGGTGCATCCGGCGAGCCGCCCAGCACGATCGGCACGCGACGGTCCAGCGCGTAGCGCGTGCCGTGCTCGCTATCGATGCCGCGCTCGGCCAGCAGCCGGTCTTTGTGCTCCATCATGTCGTCGAACGGTGGCGAAACCGTGTCGGCGTAACCGGGCCGGCAGATCGTCGCGGCGATGTTCTGCTGCGTGACCCTTTCGTCGAGCATGGACGCGTCTTGCGCAAACGCCGACGCGGCATGCAGATACAAGCCAGCCGACATGACGACGAGCGCCACGCCGCGCACGCGTATCGCCCGCGCGCGGCCCGCGACGCGATGCACGTCACGGACGATGGATACGATTCGGTCACTGCCATGCGCCTGAACGGGCGCGTTCACCTTCCCTGCATTCATTAATCAGCGCGCCTTCGAACAGCGCGGAAGAGTTAATTCGCAAGGCAATTAAAACACATTCGGGACGCATGTCGTAAATATGGCCCGTTATAGGGCCCGTTTGAATCGACGCGCTTTTTCGATGCCGGCGGCATCGAGGGCATCGCAATCAGGCCGCGACGCCCTCGCCCGGCGGCATTTCGACGGACTGCATCGCCGTCAATCCGCCGCATCAGAATACCGTGCCGTTCAATGCATCTTCGCAGCCGTGAGCGCCTGCAATGCCCGTACGCGTCCGAGCGCCTCCGCGTTGCTCACCGCGGCGTCGTACATCGACGCGAGGTCGGCCTTCAACGCAGTGCGCGAGCCGCCGTCGAGATACACCATATGCCCCGACGGATAAAAACGCGCCGACAGATTCTCGCGTACCTGCTGGCTCACGAGCGGCATCTGCTGCAAGTCGATCACGGTCTGATAGAACGGCGTGACGAAATCGTAGAAGCCGTTCGCCGACAGCACCTTCAGATCGACATTGAGCGCCATCACGGCCGCGAGGTCGCCCGCCGTGTACAGGATGATGTTGCCCTTGCTGTCGAGGCCCTTCTGCGCGCCCGTCGGATCGATGTGGCCGAAGTCCCAGAACTTGAACGCCTGATCGTTGAGGTCCGTGAACGCCGAGTTTGACGTGAACTTCAACTGCTCGTTCAGATAGACGTTCCACATCGTCGTGTAGACGCCCGTGACAGCCGTCATGGTCGGATCGTTGCCGCCCGAGTTCGGATCGATCTTCCCCGCGATGCCCGTTTCGATCGCCGTGACGCGGCCGTCATACGCGCCGAGCGCCAGTCCCTTCGACTTGAGCAGCGTGGTCAGGAACAGCGAATTGCCACGGCTGTCGTACCCGGCGATGTCGAGGCTCCACGCCAGCAGCGTGGTCTTGTCGATGCCCGTGTACTCGCTGAGCTTCTCGACCACGGTATTGTCGGTGGTCGGGAACTTGCGCAGCGCGTTCAGGTAGTCGGTTCGCGCGAACTGGGCGACCTCTTCGGCGAACTGGCCGAGATTGGTGGGCCTGGGCGCGACGCCGAGCTTCTTGTGATACCACGCGTCCGCGGCGGCCGTCGGCAACGCGCCGATGGGATTGCCCGCCTGCGTGTAGTCGAGGATCGACGACTGCAGCGTGATGCCGTTCAGATCGACGCCATCTTCATGCAGCTTGTAGGCGAGCACGCAACTGCGCGCCGTGCCATACGACTCGCCGAACAGGAACTTGGGCGAATTCCAGCGGTTGTTCTTCGTCAGATAGCGCTTGATGAACTGCTTGATGGAATCCGCATCCTGGTCGACGCCCCAGAAATCGCGGTTCTTGCGCGGCGCGACAGCCGCCGAATAGCCCGTGCCGACCGGATTGATGAAGACGAGATCGCTCTTGTCGAGCAGGCTGTCCGGGTTGTCTTCCATCTGATACGGCGCGGGTGGTGTGAAGCTCGGCATCGACGTCTTGATGCGGCGCGGCGCGAACGACCCGAGCAGCACGAACACCGACGACGAGCCCGGCCCGCCGTTATAGAAGAACGTCACCGGCCGCGTCTCTTCCTTCTGGTTGTCCTGCGTGAAGGCGACATAGAAGAATTTCGCCGCGGGCTGCGAACTGGAAGGATCCACGGTCACCAGATGGCCGGCCATCGCGGTGTAGTTGATCTTCTTGCCGCCGATCGTGATCGAATGCTTCGTGATCGCGGCATTCTCGCTCGTGTCCGTGACGGAGTCGTCGGGGCCGTTGCCGTACGCGACGGGATCGAAAAACGGCTGGTCGCCGGCCTTGTGCGACACGCTCGCGGCCGATGCCTCCTGCGCGGCGTGTGAGTTGTGAGGCGACTGCAAACTGCCGGAAGCTGATTCGGTATTCGTCATGATCGCTCCATCGAAAGCCGGTACGTGTTGCCCACTGTTGCGATGCGTTGATCGCCGCCTGTATGCCACCCTTATGCAACCTGCTTACCGCTTGCGCGCCGCCAAAGCCGGGCGAGCCCGCTGCCCAGACTATAAAGCCGCTGCCACCTTCACACCATTGGGACTGCCCAATCCCGTGCAGGCGTCCCAGCCCGTGGTGGCGGCATAACTGCCGTTGTTGCCCTGCGTGATGTCGTTGCACGCGCCCGACGCCTTGTACAGCTTCGGATTGACGAAGCCGACGGGAGCGCCCTTCGCGCCGTTGATGCGCGCGATCAGCGCGGCCCACAGCGGCGCAACGGCACTGGTGCCGCCGATCACCGTGTTGTTGCCGTCGACGATCACGTCGTAGCCCGTGAGCGGGGACGCGTCTCCGGCCACGTCCGGTACGCCGCGCCCCGTCAAGGCGCGCTGGCCGCCTCGCGCAGCCGATGTCGACAGGCCTTCCTGCCACGCCGGCACGGGAAACGCGCCGCTCACGCCGCCGCCCGTCGCGCCGCCGTTCGAACCGTCGTTCCATGCCACTTCGTGCGAGACCGTTTGCCCGGAACCTTGCAGACTCGTGCCGCCGCAGGCGAGCACGTAGGGACTCGACGCGGGAAAGTCGACGTGGTCGCTGCCGTCGCCGACGCCGTCGCTGGAGCCGCTGTCGCCCGATGCCGCGCAGACCGTCACGCCGATCGCCGCGGCCGATTGCAGCACGTCGTTGAAGGCGTTCATGGACTGCGCGGTCCACACGCTTTCCGGTGCGCCCCAGCTGATCGAAATCACCGATGGCTTGTTGGTCTTGTCGTGCACGGCCTGGCTGACGGCGTCGATGAAGCCGGCATCGCTGTTAGTGGTGAAGTACACGGCGAGCGTCGCGGCCGGCGCGATGGCGCCCGCGATCTCGATGTCGAGCGTGACTTCGCTGTCGGGGCCGTTCGGGTCGCCAGTCGGGTGATTGCCGCTTTGGTCGACGCCGACCGCGACCACCTTCGGCGAACCGACGCCGAGGCTCGAAAAATAGCTGTCGAGATCGGCCGTACGGTAGCCGCCGCCGAGTTCGATGATGCCGATGCATTGTCCGCTGCCGTCGCCCTGCGGGAACTGGTACAGCGACGCCAGTTGCAGCGGCGTGAACGACGACGCCGACTGCGCCCTGGCCGGCTGGCACGGAGGACGGATGCGGAAATGTGGCCGCGCCTGCGGACGGTCATCGAGACCGAGCACGGCCGTCACGACGCCGTGCAGGTCGTCGGGTACGCTGATCGCGCCCGTGCGGCCGCGAAAGCGGCCCATCGATTGATGCTCGTAATGCTGCAACTGCACGTCGAACGCCTGCTGGAACTGCCCGATCTTGCCGCTCAGCACGACGGTACGCGCCGACGCGTCTTCACGAACCACAGTCAGACCATGTTGCGCGGCGAAGGCCTTCAGTTTCGCCATGTCTTCCGCCGATGCGCCGAAGCGCTGTTCGAGTTCTTCCCGCGTGAGCGGCCTGGCGTCCGCCGCGCCCGACTCGATCTTCTTCATCATCTGGGCGAACTGCTGCTCGTCCTTGCGGCGCAGCACGACCACGACCTGGATCGTTTCCGACGGATCGCACTGCGCGACCACCTTCGAACCGGGCGCGGGCGCACGCTCGCTGCCGGGCAATGGATGCTTCGTCATGGATGCGATTCTCCCTGTGCATGGCGCGAAGCCACGCGTTAGAACACGGCGCACGCAGGGTGCAGCAAAACGTCGGCGCGCCACATGCCCGCTTGCTTCACGAGGCAACGACAACCATCCGACCAATCCATTCGAACACAGTTCCAGCGCGCCCGGCACCTGGCCGAACAGCCAGCTTTTGCGGCGAACGGGATTCGCGTTACGCTGCTCCAGCAGTATTTGCGCTGTTGCGTTACGCTATGCGACCGCGTGCCCATGGGCGCGCGCGACCCCACGAATTCGAGGACCCTCCATGACCATCTCGATGTTTCAGGCATCCATTCCCGTACTGATTCGCGGCCTCACCAACCTGCAGGCCATTCTCGGCAAGGGACAGGCGCATGCGGCAGAAAAACAGATCGATCCGTCCGTGCTGACGGGCGCGCGCCTCTTTCCGGACATGCATCCGCTGGCCCGCCAGGTGCACATCGCGACGGATACGGCAAAAGGCTGCGCGGCGCGTCTGGCCGGCGTCGAAGCGCCAAGGTATGAGGACGTCGAGTTCACGTTCGACGAACTGCACGCACGCATTCAGAAAACGATCGATTATCTGAAGGAGTTCAATGCCGCCCAGATCGACGGATCGGAAACGCGTGCCGTGACGTTGAAGATGCGCAGCGGTCCCGTCGAGTTCAGCGGTTTGTCGTATCTGCTCGGCTTCGCGATGCCGAACTTCTATTTCCACGTCACGACGGCTTACGACATCCTGCGTCATAACGGCGTAGAACTCGGCAAGCTGGATTTCCTCGGCAAGCCTTGATCGCCGAAAGCTACGTCGCTGAATGATGCGCGACCCGGCCAGTGCGGCCGGTCGCGTGCAGGAACAGGATCACGCGCAAACGCGTCACACGCGCGGCTGAAACGCGATGATGCTCATGCCCGCCAGCGTCAGCGCGACACCAGCGAGATCCCACGCGCTAGGCCGCACATGGTCGACGCACCATAGCCAGAGAATCGCCACGGCCACATAGACGCCGCCGTATGCAGCATAGACACGGCCCGCTGCGGTGCCGTGAAAGGTCAACAGCCACGCGAACAGCGCGAGGCTCAACGCGCCCGGCAGCAGCAGCCACACGGAACCGCCTTCCTTGAGCCAGCGCCACGGCAGATAGCAGCCGACAATTTCAGCGATGGCAGTCACGACATAGAGCAACAGGGTTTTCATCGGCGGAGGCGAGTGACGATCGATGCGCGGTCCATGCGCGTGAGTCGCGTTCATGGAAAACGCGCGGCCCTGCAGTCTATCGCCTTTATAAACACAATCACTTTGCTGGCGGCATGCCCACCGTGCGACAGTCCCCTTTCACCCGTTCCACCAACCATCACGAGCACGCCGGCATGAGTGTCAAATCGCCCTGTATCGACGTCTGCAAGTTCGACAGCAAGACCGGCTACTGCATCGGCTGTCTGCGCACCCGCGAAGAATGCAAAGGCTGGAAGAAGATGAAGGACAAGCACCGCCGCAAGGTCATCGACCAGAAATCCGAACGCGCGGCGACGATCCGCAAGTAAGCACCCGGCCAGCACGCGTCGCGCGGCGAGCACGCATCAATCGAGCGACAGCCGCACCGCGAAGCCGATCAGCGCGGCCGAGAACGTCCAGCGCTGCAAGGTCTGCGCGAGCGGATGCGCACGCATCCAGCCGGCGATGCGCGCGGCGCCGATCGCATAGATGGCGTCGAAGCACGCGCCGAGCGCGACTAGCACCCCGCCCAGTTCGACCATCTGCCACGCGACGGGCCCCGCTTCCGGACGCACGAACTGCGGCAACAGCACCGAACAGAACAGCAGCGCCTTCGGATTCAGCAGATTCGTGAACAGCCCTTTGACGAAGACCGTGCGCAGCGCGCCGTCGTCGCTTGCCGCCACGCCGCCGGAAGGCAGGGCGAACACGGGCGAGCGGAAAATCTGCACGGCCACCCACGCCAGATAGATCGCGCCGCCATAACGCACCACTTCGTAGAGCCACGGCGCATTGCGCAGCAGCGCTGCCACGCCGCACGCGGACAGCGTCACGTGCGTCGCGCGCGAGATGCCGAGCCCGAGCGCGGCGGCGAAACCGTGGCGCGCGCCGCGCCCGATGCTCGTCTGCAGCACGAGCGCCATGTCCGGCCCAGGCAGCGCGAATACCACGACGAGCGCCGTGACATACAGAATCAGAAGATGAGCGGAAATCATGGAAAACCTCACGTATCGAGGCACTCATGATGCATTGACCCTACTAGCGGATGCTGGCGATTTTCGGTCGCCTTCCGCTATGGATTGGTGGATTACCCTACAATCCACACAATCAGCAAAGCCTTCCACTCCCATATGAACGAACTCGACAAAACAGACCGCGCAATCCTCGCCGCCTTGCAAACGGACGGCCGCATGTCGAACGCGAAGCTCGCCGAAACGGTTGGACTCAGCGAAACGCCGTGCGCGCGCCGGCTCAAGCGGCTCGAGAGCGATGGCTATATCGAGCGATACCGCGCGATGCTGTCACGCTCGGCGCTCGGATTCGGCGTCGTTTCGTTCGTGTACGTGCGCTTCGCCGTGCACGACCGCGCCACCGCGACGCGCTTCGAGCGCGAGGTGCTGGCGATCCCGCGCATCCTGTCGTGTCACAACGTCTCCGGCAGCGCCGACTACGTGTTGCAGGTCGTCGCGCGCGATCTCGACGATTACGGCACCTTCATGCGCGACGAGTTGCGCAGCCTGCCGGGCGTGACGTCGGTGGAATCGTCACTGTCGCTGCGCGAAGTGAAGGCGAACGGCGGGTTGCCGCTGGGCTGATCCCACCCAACCGGGCGCGACATGCACCGACAAAAACGAATTGACGCGCGACTCGTGGCATAGTGGGCGCCTCGCCGACACGGCACGATGAAATACGGAGCATTGGCATGGATCACGCAGCGGCACGAGCCGAAGAAACCCGCGCGATGGAGCGCGTTCTGGACGCAACGAAACGGGTGCAGACGGCCTTCGCCGCACTGCAATCGCAATTCCCGCCTGAAGGCAGCGGCCGTCCTTCGCCAATCGCCCTGCAGACCTTCGACGCCGCCCTTCAGGAACTCGAAGACGCCCAGGCCGCGTTCGACACGATGCTGAACGATCTGCTTGACGGCAACCGTTGAGCGGACTATTCGCCGGGCGCTGATTGCGTCCGGCGTTATGCGCGGCGTGGGCGTTTAACGGACCTCCGCCGCGTCTCGCGGGCATTGTGGATGCCGATGGCGGCTGACGGTTAGTTGCGATTGAACAGGCAACGATCATCACTTCAATGAATACCCGCAGATTCATCAAATAAACTTCGGTAATGCCTCCGCCGCCGCTAAGCTGACTTCACCTTGTCCTCGGCAAAACATGCGATGGCGGAACTCTATCTGGTACGGCACGGCCAGGCGTCGTTCGGCGCCGACGACTACGATCGGCTCTCCGACGTCGGCGAGCAGCAAGGCGTCTGGCTCGGCGAATACTTCGCGCAACGCGATATCCGCTTCGACCGCGTGATGACGGGCACCCTGCGGCGTCATGCGCAAACCCTCGCGGCCATCTGGCGAGGCCTCGACGCGCCGCCCGTCGAATGCGAGATTCATCCCGGTCTCGACGAATACGATTTCCATGCGCTGTTTCGCGCGCTCGGCGACGAACACGCGGCGCTCGCCGAACGCGCGCGGCGCAGTCCGCGCGATTTCTTCAAGGCATTGCGCGAGGTGCTGCAACTGTGGGCGGAAGGCGTGCTCGACGGACGCGCGCCCGAAACCTGGCAAGCGTTCCAGCAACGCGTCGCCGATGCGCGCACTGCGATCCAGCGCGGCGACGGGCAGCGCGTGCTGGTCGTCAGTTCGGGCGGCGTGATCGCCGCGATCACGCAGCAGATCCTGCAGGCGCCTGCTGCGACGGCTATCGCGCTCAACATGCAGATCCGCAACAGCAGCGTCAGCCATTACTTCTTCAATCGCGACACGCTGCATCTGTCGAGCTTCAACGGCATCGGTCATCTCGACGATCCGCAGCGCCGCGCCTTTCAGACCTACGGTTAATCGACGAACGACGCCTCGAACGACATGACTTGCGATCAACACGACACCACGCTCGACCTCGACCGCCTCGCGCGTTATCTGGAGCAACACGTCGCCGGCTTTCGCGGCCCGTTGCGCGCGACGAAGTTCGCCGGCGGCCAGTCCAATCCGACCTATCTGCTCGACGCGCAAAGCGGCCGCTATGTGCTGCGGCGCCAACCGCCCGGACAACTGCTGAAGTCGGCACACGCCGTCGATCGCGAATTTCGCGTGCTGAGCGCGCTCGCCGATACGCCCGTCCCCGTCGCGCGCGCATGGCATCTGTGCGAAGAGCGCGACGTGATCGGCAGCATGTTCTATCTGATGAGCTACGAGGAAGGCCGCATCTTCTGGAACCCGGCGCTGCCCGACGTGGATCGCGACGCCCGGCGCGATTACTACACGTCGATCGTGAAGACGCTCGCGGCGCTGCACGAAGTCGATCCGCAAGCCGTCGGCCTTGGCGACTATGGCCGCGCGGGCAATTACTTCGAGCGTCAGATCGGCGTGTGGACGAAGCAGTACCGCGCCGCCGAAACGCAACGCATCGACGCGATGGAAGCGCTGATCGACTGGCTGCCCACGCACTGCCCCGCCGATACACAGCAGGTGTCGCTCGTGCACGGCGACTTCCGCATCGACAACCTGATCTTCGCGAGCGACACGCCACAGGTTCGCGCGATTCTCGACTGGGAACTGTCCACGCTCGGCAATCCCCTCGCCGATCTCGCGTACTTCTGCATGTGCCTGCGGCTGCCGTCGCAAGGCCATATCACCGGGTTGCGCGGCCAGGATCGCGCGGCCCTCGGCGTGCCCGAAGAACAGGAGATCGTCGCGCAGTACTGTGCGCTGCGTGGCCTGCCCGCGATCGACAACTGGCCGTTCTATCTCGCGTTCAGCTTTTTCCGGTTGGCGTCGATTGCGCAGGGTGTGAAGGCGCGCGCGCTGCAAGGCAATGCGTCGAGCGCCGAAGCGCATCGCGTGGGCGCGATGGTCGAGCCGCTCGCGCAACTCGCGGCCGAACTGATCGGGTAAGCATCACACACATCGACCATAAAACATGAAGGAGACAAGCTTGAGCACGAACCTTTTCGACCTGACGGGCCGCATCGCACTCGTGACGGGCGCAAGCCGCGGCATCGGCGAAGCCATTGCTTCGCTGCTCGCGCAACAGGGCGCGCACGTGATCGTATCGAGCCGCAAGATCGACGAATGCGAACAGGTGGCCGCAACGATTCGCGCGGCAGGCGGCAGCGCGGAGGCGTTCGCATGCCACGTCGGCCGCATGGAGGACATCGCGGCAACGTTCGCGCATATCCGCGAGAAGCACGGCAAGCTCGACATCCTCGTCAACAATGCCGCGGCGAATCCGTACTTCGGCCATATCCTCGATACGGATCTCGCCGCCTACAACAAGACGGTCGAAGTGAACGTGCGCGGCTACTTCTTCATGTCCGTCGAAGCGGGCAAGCTGATGAGAGAGCAAGGCCGCGGCGCGATCGTCAACACGGCGTCCGTCAACGCATTGCAGCCGGGCGACCGGCAAGGCATCTACTCGATCACCAAAGCCGCCGTCGTCAACATGACGAAGGCGTTCGCGAAAGAATGCGGGCCGCTCGGCATCCGCGTGAACGCGCTGCTGCCCGGCCTCACGAAAACGAAATTCGCGGGCGCGCTGTTCGAGAACAAAGACATCTATCAACACTGGATCGACAACATTCCGCTGCGCCGCCACGGCGAGCCGCACGAAATGGCGGGCACGGTGCTGTATCTCGTGTCCGACGCGGCGAGCTACACGAACGGCGAATGCATCGTCGTCGACGGCGGCCTGACGATCTAGCACTTCACGAAGGAACACATCATGAATTTCGGCTACAGCCCCAAGGTTGAAGACTTGCGCCGCCGCGTGCGCGACTTCATGGACGAACATATCGTGCCGCGCCATCGCCAGTGGCTCGACGAGGTGCATGCGGGTCAGTTTCCCGCCTCTTTCATGGAAGACCTGAAAGCGAGGGCGAAAGCCGAAGGCCTGTGGAATCTGTTCCTGCCGCATCTGAAGGACGACGAGCCCGGCACGCGCCTGACCAACCTCGAATACGCGCCGCTCGCGGAAATCATGGGCCGCATTTCGTGGGCGCCCGAAGTCTTCAACTGCAATGCGCCCGACACGGGCAACATGGAACTGCTGCACATGTTCGCGACGCCCGCGCAGCGCGAGCAATGGCTCGCGCCGCTGCTCGACGGCACGATCCGCTCCGCGTTCGCGATGACGGAACCGGACGTGGCGTCGTCGGACGCGACCAACATCACGACGTCGATCCGCCGCGACGGCGACGACTACGTGATCAACGGACGCAAATGGTTCATCACGAACGCCGCGCACCCGAACTGCAAGATCTTCATCGTGATGGGCAAGACCGACCCCGAAGCGGAAACGCACCGGCAACAAAGCATGATTCTCGTGCCCGCCGATGCGCCCGGCCTGAAGATCGTGCGCAACATTCCCGTGATGAACCACATCTCGCCCGAAGGCCATTGCGAGGTCACGTTCACGAACGTGCGCGTGCCTGCCTCGAATCTGCTGGGCGAAGAAGGCAGCGGTTTCGCGCTCGCGCAGGCGCGGCTCGGGCCGGGGCGCATTCATCACTGCATGCGCTCGATCGGCGCGGCGGAACTCGCGCTCGAACTGATGACGGAGCGTTCGCAGGAGCGCAAGACCTTCGGCAAGACGCTGCATCAGCACGGCACCGTCGGCGAATGGATCGCGAAGTCGCGCATCGAAATCGATCAGGCGCGGCTGCTCGTACTGAAGACGGCATGGCTCATCGACGAAGTCGGCGCCAAGGCCGCGCGCAAGGAAATCTCGATGATCAAGGCAGTGGTGCCCCAACTGCACACCACCGTCTGCGATCGCGCGATGCAGGTGTTCGGCGCCATGGGTGTGAGCCCCGACACGCCGCTCGCCGATCACTGGACGTGGGGACGCGCGCTGCGTTACGCGGACGGCCCCGACGAAGTGCACCTGCAGGCCATCGCCCGGATGGAGATCGGCGCGAGCAAGGCGACGCTTGGTGCGTCGGCGGCCTATCTGACTGCGCCGCTGCGCGATTGAAGCATGGACGCTGGACGCCTTGCGCACGAGCACGCTTATGATGTCGGGCGTAAGGAGACTGTGCGATGCGTCCACCGAAGCTCGATCTGAATCTGTTCGTCGTATTCGAAGCGATCTACGACAAGCGCAACCTGACGCGCGCGGCCGAAACGCTGTTCATCACGCAGCCCGCCGTCAGCAACGCGCTCGCACGCATGCGCCGCGCGTTCGACGATCCCCTCTTCGTCAGCACGCCGACGGGCATGGTGCCGACGCCGCTGTCCGAGAACATCATCGGCCGCGTGCGCGAGGCGCTGCAACTGCTGGAGACGAGCGCAACGGAAGGCGACGTGTTCGTGCCCGCCGCATCGGAGCGCACGTTTCGACTGAGCATGCCCGATCTGACCGAGGCGATCCTGCTGCCCGCGCTCGGCGAACTGCTGCAGCAGCAGGCGCCCGGCATGCGCATCGAAAGCTACTTCACGCCGCGCAGCGAAGTGGCCGCCGCGCTCGCAACGGGCAAGATCGACTTCGCGATCGACGTGCCGCTGATCGACGATCCGCAACTGCACCAGGTGCCGCTCGGCAGCGACCGTTACGCGTGCATGCTGCGTCACGACCACCCGTTCGCGGGCAATGCGTTGACGATGGACGACTATCTCGCGCTCGGCCACATCCAGGTATCGAGCCGCCGCCAGGGCAGCGGCCTCGTCGATGCCGAGCTGCACAAACTGGGCCGGCGCAGGCAGATGCAGATGCGCGTGCAGCACTACATGGTCGCGCCGCTGATCGCGCTGCGCACCGATCTCGCGCTGACGGCGCCCGTGCAATTGCTGCAACGCTACGACGCGCGCATTCTCGAACTGCCGTTTCCGCTCCCGAAACTCGAATGGCATCTGTACTGGCATCGCAGCGGCGAGCAGGACCAGGCGAACCGCTGGGTGCGCGGCGAAGTAATCAGGCTGATGCAGGAGATGACCGCGCCGGATGCCGCCTGACAACAAGGCAGCCAGGCATCGGCGTAGCGGGAAACATCTGGTAAGGAACGACCTCTTTCCACGGCTGTTCCGCGGATTGGAAACAGCCTCTTTCGGCGATCATCGCTTGAATCCGAAGGCACGCGTACAGATTGCGTGCAGCCCTTCGCGACGAGACCTGAGCGAAACATCGACGTAGAGAAAGACGTGAATACCTTGTTCGCACGAACGGTGCTGTTATCGGTGGCCATGTTGCTCGCCGTGCATATCGGTTATCGGCTGATCGAGTCCGTTTCTTTAGCCGCCGCCCCATTTCCGTCCAGCGCGCCTCGGCCGGGCGCCACGTATGCCGCACGCGACGACGCCGCGCTCGATGCCGACGACACCACGGGCATCGGTCCCGCGCTGTCGATCCGTCCGCGTCTCGTCGATCTCGGCACGCCCGTTGCGCCGAGCCTGCGCACGGCCGTCTGGCTGCCCGCCGCGTCCCTGTCCATGCCGATAAGCGCACTCGCGCTCGCCGACGGCGCGTCGCCCGATATCTGGGACGACACACCCTTCGCGTTCGCCGACGACACGCGTTTCGCGCCGCTGATCCTGTCGCTGCCGGCCGCGTTGATCGCGCTGTGCGCGTACTGGTTCTGCCAGATGCGGCGTCACCTGTGCGAACTCGCGCAACTGACCCGCAACGCAGACGCGGGCGGCACCACGTTGCGCGTGCCCGACCGCGGCGTGTGCGACGTGCGCCTGCTTGCGCGGGCACTGAACGATCTGATGGGCCGCCACAGCCAGGCGCTCGACGAACAGTCGACGGCGCTTGCGGGATTCTCGCGGCAGATCGATGCGCGCGTGGCCCGGCTGCGCGCGCGTGCGCTGAACGTCGCGCAATGGCACAAGCGCGTGGGATTCATCGAGGATATCGATCTGTTTTCGAACGTCGCGCGTCAGTTCGTCGACGTGGTGGGTCGCAGCGAAACCCAAGCCGCGCAGGTGTGCGTCGATGCCTGGCTGCACGATCGCTTCGTGCACGGCGCCGCGCTCGACGACGCGAAGATCGTGCTTCGGCTGAACGCCGGCGCGGACTTCGCGCTGCCGCGCAACGCGCTGGAACGGCTCGTCGGCAATCTGGTGGGCAATGCGCTTGCGCACGGCGCGCCGCCCGTCGAAATCTGCACGATGCGCGGCGTACGCACCTGGATGCTGAGCGTGCGCGATCACGGCAACGGCATCAGCGAACGCGACCTCGAAGCGGCAACGCAGCCGTTCGTACGGCTTGCATCGAACGAACCTCACGATGAAGACCTCAGCGAGCGCGGCGAACATTGGGGACTCGGGCTGTCGATCGTCAGCCGGCTCGCGCAGCATTGCGGCGCGAAGCTCAAGCTCGGCAATCACCCGGACGGCGGCCTGTGGGTGCGTGTGATCGTGCCGATGCACAAAGCCGTTCTGCATTGACGCGCCATGATCCGCTAGGCGATGCACCAAACGGGGGCGATATGCTTTCAATCTGTCTAAGGATCTCTTAAGGCAAGCGCTTTTAGTCTGTGGCCTTTGCGCCGCACCGCAGCAATATTCAGTCGATGCGGCGCCCATCAGCCACTTTCCCGCGCACACGTCATGGATACAGCCAGCAAAGCCGTCGCCAAGGTACCCGAGCTCACGCTCGCATTCTGGATCATCAAGATCGCCGCCACCACGCTCGGCGAAACGGGCGGCGATGCCGCTTCGATGTCGATGAATCTGGGCTATCTGATCAGCACTCTCATCTTCGCCGTCATCTTTATCGTCGCCGTGATCGCGCAGATCAAGGCCGACCGCTTCAATCCCGTGCTGTACTGGGTCACGATCATCGCGACGACCACCGTCGGCACGACGCTCGCCGATTTCGCCGACCGTTCGCTCGGCATCGGCTATGCGGGCGGCAGCACATTGCTGCTGTTCCTGTTGCTGACGTCGCTGTTCGTCTGGTATCGCGTGATGGGTTCCGTGTCCGTGACCACCGTATCGTCGCCGAAGGCCGAAATGTTCTACTGGGTGACGATCATGTTTTCGCAAACGCTCGGCACTGCGCTCGGCGACTGGACGGCAGACACTGCCGGTCTCGGCTATGCGGGCGCGGCGCTGATCTTCGGCGGCTTGCTGCTCGCGATCGTGATCGCGTACTACGCGACGCAACTGCCGCGCACGCTGCTGTTCTGGGCGGCGTTCATCCTGACGCGGCCGCTCGGCGCCGTGGTCGGCGACTTCCTCGACAAGCCGATCGCGAACGGTGGTCTCGCGTTGAGCCGGTATGGCGCATCGATCGCGCTCGTTGCGTTCATTCTGGTGTGCGGGACGCTCTTCCGGCAACGTCCGGCCAGGGTTTCGCACTAGGGAGCGCATCGCGCGCTTCATCCCTTGCGCAGCGATTAATTGCCAGAAGCGCGCCCGTGCGAACAATCGTCCGGGCGCACCTTGCTGCCACGTTCGGCGACGGGCACCTTGCAGTTGTCGACGCGCTGGTCGTCGCTCGCCTTGTCGCCCAATCGTTCCTTGAGCGTTTTGGGTTCGCTTGCCGCGGCGTCGCCTTGTGCTGCGGCGAGCGGGGACACCGCGCCGCACATCACGGCAAGCGCGGCGAACACACGCACGATCGCGAATGCTGACGGCATCACACACCCTCCACACGCGACACGCCGCAATAGCGCCAGAACTGCGTTGATTGTGATCTTTAATTGGTTCGCTTGCAGAACGGCCTTCGCTACATTCGAAGTCTGGATCACACGCGACCATAAGGACAATCGATGGCACGGGTTTGGGGCTTCGCATACTTCGCTCGGGCACGCACGTCGCCCCAGCGCCGCTCGCGCGTATTGCGCGACTTCCTGACGACGACAGCAGCCGCCCTCGCGCTGTGCTACTTCGGCACCACGCAAGCGGCGCCGCTTGCCGGCGTGCGCGGCAACGCGCATCGCACCGCTTGCGCTCATACGGCATAACGATAGTGCTCGATATTATTTGTGCGGCCACGAGCGTCTCTCTACGATCTCCGCATCTTCACCCGATAACTTCTGAACCATGAAAACAACGACGACGCTCAAGGCCGCCTTTCTCTCCGTTCTGCTCACCTTCGGCATCGTGAGCGCACAGCCGGCGCTCGCCGCCGACAAGACGGTGCGCGTCGGCATCATGTCCGGCGAGGACGAGGACGTATGGCGCGCCGTCGCGGCCAATGCGGCGAAGCACGGCATCACCGTCAAGATCACGACGTTCTCCGACTACACGCAGCCCAACGAAGCGCTCGCGCAGCACGATCTCGACGCGAATTCGTTCCAGCACAAGCCGTATCTCGATGCGCAGATCGCCGCGCGCCACTATGACATCGTGCCTGTCGGCTTTACCTATGTGCAGCCGATCGGCCTCTACTCACGCAAAGTGAAGTCGGTCGCCGCACTGCCGCAGAACGCGACCATCGGCGTGCCGAACGACCCGAGCAACGAAGGCCGCGCGCTGCTGCTGTTGCAGGCCAACGGGCTCATCAAGCTGCGCCCCGACATCGGCCTGCTGCCGACGGCACGCGACATCGCGGACAACCCGAAGCACATCCAGATCAAGGAACTCGATGCGGGCATCGTCGGCCGCGCGATCGGCGATCTCGATGCAGCCGTCGTCAACACCGACTGGGCGATCAAGGCGGGCATCCAGATTCCGCAGGAACGCATTGCGCAGGAGAAGGTGCCCGGCAATCCGTATCGCAACTTCATCGCGGTGAACGCGAAAGATGCGAAGGCGCCGTGGGTGAAGACGATCGTCGACAGCTACCAGCAGGCCAACGTCGCTTCGTCGATCCTGACCGTCTATCACGGCGCGACACTGCCCGCATGGGACGGCGCGCCGCAGCACTGAGCGCGGCATACCCGGCACAGGTCGTACACGCAAAGGCGTTCGCGTGCATCTCGCAAGCGAACGCCCTCTCCTTCTTCAGCGCCTCGATCCCTCATGTCTCTTGTCAAACCATCCCACGACCGGCGTACATTCCTGAAGCACTCGCTGGGTGCTGCCGCGGCTGTCGTGTCCAGCGCCGTGGTGCCCGCTGCGTTCGCGCAAGGCTCGTCACGTGTGTTGCGCATCGGCAATCAGAAGGGTTATCTGACGCTGCTCAAGGCACGCGGCACGCTCGAAAAGCGGCTCGCTCCGCTGAACGTATCGGTGAGCTGGACGGAGTTTGCAGCGGGCCCCGTGCAACTCGAAGCGCTGAACGTCGGTTCGATCGATTTCGGCGACGTCGGCGAAGCGCCGCCCATCTTCGCGCAGGCAGCGGGCGCGCCACTCGCCTACGTGGCGGCGACGGTCACGCGGCCGCAATCCGAAGCGGTGCTCGTGCCGCCGCAATCGGCGATACGCACTGTGAAGGATCTGAAGGGCAAGCGGGTTGCGTTCAACAAGGGCAGCAACGTCCATTACTTTCTCGTCAAACTGCTGCGTCAGCACGGACTGCGATACAGCGACGTGAACCCGGTATTCCTCGCACCCGCCGATGCACGCGCCGCGTTCGAACGCGCCTCGATCGATGCGTGGGTGATCTGGGATCCGTTCTTCGCGGCAGCGGAGAAATCGCTGGGCGCGCGCCTGATTGCGGATGCGAGCGGCGTGGTCGGCAATCGCGCGTTCTATTTTTCGTCGCAGCCGTATGCCGCGAAAAATCCCGACGTGATCCGCATCCTGATCGAGGAACTCGACAAGATCGATCGGTGGGGCAAGCAGAACAAGGATCAGCTCGCGAGCGAACTCGCGCAGCTATGGGGCCTGCCGAAGCCCGTCGTCGACGTGGTGGTGGGCCGTCAGCAGTTCGGCACCGAGCCGATTACCCGAGCGATACTCGCCGAGCAGCAGCAGATCGCCGATACCTTCCTCGATCTCGGGCTGCTTCCGAAGCACATCGACGTGTCGAAGGCCGCGCCGCCAAATCTGGCTTGACGACCTGTTGCGCGCGTTGCCGTTACAATCCAGCACTTGGATCGGACACAGGCATATTGCGCGATGAAATTCTCTCTTGCATCGACACTCGCGACAGCTGCTGCGGCAGCTCTCGCGCTTACGGGCACGGCGGCCATGGCGGCCACGCCCGGCAGCGGCGACAATCTCAGTTGTGCAATCGGCTATGTCACGGGCGTCGGCGGAGCCGCCGACAGCATGCGCGAATACCTGGCGACGCCGGACCGCGACCGCTACCGCTACGTCGCCGATCACCCGATTCAATGCAAGGTGTCCGACGACGGACGCGCGACGGGCTGCACCGGCCTCGACAACCTGCGCCACGAGAAAGTAAGCGTGTATGACGAGATCGACAGCGCGACGATTTCCGTCGTCGCGCGCATCGAACTCGAACACGGGCAGACCTACCCCGCAATCATCGTTGTGCAGAAGAAGGACGTGCGCTGCGACGATTGAGAGACTTGCACCACGTCTTTCCCCGTCCGCACGGTCATTGATCTGCGTGCGCCAGCGCGACCTCGATTTCGGCCGTCATCTGGTCGAGCAGTCCACGCATAGGCGCAAAACTCGTGTGCACGAGATGCAGTTGATCGTCGAATGTGACCGCGCCGATCACCTGCTCGCCTTCGACACCCACGACAACCGACGGCCCCCACACAGCATCAAGCACGAGCGCTCCAAACTGCTTCGGCAGATCGACGACGCCGAGGTTCGTGATCACGGCATCGTTGCCGAATGCCTGAGCGAACACTGCCTTGGCCTCCGCCACGCCATTCACCGTGTCCAGAATCGCATGCGTGCCCAACACCTGCGCCGCAAGATGCGCCGGCGACTGGATGCCGGCGAAAGCCTGTGCCGCGAGACGCGCACGGCTCCACAGATCGGCATCGCGCGAGTGGTCGTCGGGATGCACGACGCCACTTGCGCACATCGCCAGATGATCGCTCCCACCCAGCAAGCGACGCCGCAGATCGACGGGCGATAGCACGCGCATCGGTTCGCGCGGCGTAGCGGCCGTCAGGAAACACACCGCCTTCGTGAAAGCCGCGACCAGCGCCGACTGAACCGACGTGCGCTCGATGCGGGCGCGCTCGCGCAAGTTGCGCGTGATCGCAGACGTCAACCGCAACGCTTCAATATGCGGCATCGAGCCATCAGGCTCGCGCATTGCGGGCGGCGTACGCACGGGCGCGGCCGGCGCATCCGCGGCCGCAGGCACAGGCGCGCTGGGGTTGTTTGTCGGCATGCCATGCGTGCGTTCGATGAGACGCTCGACGGCCATCGTTTCCTGGCTGCGCACGAGCGGCTGTCCTGCCATCGCGCGCAACAGATCGCCGAGCAGCGAGGTCAGCGACACGCCGTCGGCGATCGAATGATGCGCGACCAGCACGATGATCGAACGTTCTTCGCCATGAAGCAGCGTGGCGCGCATCAAGGGCGGATTCAGTTCGTCGAACGGTTGCGCGACTTGCGCGGCAGCTTCATCCGTCCACTTCGTCGATTCGTACGGCTTCACCTGCAAGGGCACCGCGCCATGCGGAACGGGCGCGAACACAGGCGCGCCCCGGCTATCGCGTTCGATGCGCGACCAGACGAGCGGCGAACGATGCGCGACACAGTCGAGCGCGTCCTGCCATTGATCGACGCGCGTTCGGCCCGACACTTCGCCGGCCATGACGAAATGATTCGGATGACTCTGGCTCAGCAGATAAAAGAATTTTTCGATCGCGCCCAACGAACGTGCGGTGCGTGACATGACGGGTTCAACTAGCGAATTCATGACGTCCTTCCATGTTTGATTGACGGTTGCATCTGGAAGAACACCCGCCCCATTCCGCTTATTCCGTCGCAGTGCGCGTTTTCATCTCTGGATGATTTCGGCTAACGCGATCAATAGCACGCTGCGCGCTTCATCCGATGCACATCGCGAAGTTGAATCGTGAGAAACGAAGCGCATTCGGAAACATCGTCATGTCGATAAAACGCTGGAATAGCGCGGCAATGACAGGCGTTCTGAAGGAAGGCCTCGCTTCACGCAGGCCATTGAAATCGACAAGCAGATTTCAATTCAGATGTTTAGCCATCCTGCTTACACGCATGACAACGAATGAGGAAGCTGATGATGAAATCGTATAGATCGCTCATTGCAATCGCGCTCGCGGGTATCGCGGCGAGCGGACTCGCGGCCTGTGGCGGCGGTGACGACACGCCTCCCCCGCCTGCCAGTCCCTTCGTATCGACCGCACTGGTTTCGGACGGCAGCACGGCGGCGGCCCATACCGATCCGAACCTGCAGAATGGCTGGGGCGTCGCGTTCAATCCGAAGGGCACCTTCTGGGTGTCGGACAACACGACACACAAGTCGACGCTCTACGACGGCAATGGTGTCGTGCAATCGCTCGTCGTGACGATTCCCGATGGACAGAATGGTCCTGCCGGCCCGACGGGCATCATCTTCAATTCGACGTCGGATTTCGTCATCAGCAGCGGCAGCAACAGCAGCAGCGCCGTCTTCGTCTGGGCCACCGATGCCGGCACGATCGCCGCGTGGTCGCCGAAAGTTCTGCCGACGCAAGCTGTCACCGCGTTCGACGACGCCAGCGGCGGCGCGAACTACAAAGGCTTGACCACGGCGACGCTGAACGGCCAGAACCTGCTTTATGCGGCCGATTTCCACAACGGCAAGATCGACGTGTTCAATGCGACGTTCCAGAAGATCCAGCTCGACGGACAGTTCAAGGATCCGAATCTTCCGGCGGGCTTCGCGCCGTTCGGCATTCAGACGATCGGCAGCAACATCTTCGTCACGTACGCGCAGCAGAACGCGACGGCGAACGCGCAGGTCGTCGGCGCCGGCCTCGGCGTGCTCGACGAATTCGACTTGAGCGGCCATCTCGTCAGGCAGTTCGTGCATGCGGGCGGCGTGCTGAATGCGCCGTGGGGCATCGCGCAGGCGCCCGCGAACTTCGGTCCGTTGAGCAACGACTTGCTGGTCGGCAACTTCGGCGACGGCACGATCGAAGCATTCGATCCCGCTACCGCGAAAGATCTCGGCAAGCTCACGCTGCACGACGGCCAGCCGTTTGCGCAAAAGGGTCTGTGGGGTATCAGCTTCGGCAACGACGTCGACAACCAGCCGAAAAACACGCTGTTCTATGCAGCGGGCCCGAGCAAGACGACGGGCATGTTCGGTCGGATCGACGCGTCGGCGAATTGAAGCCGGCCTGGTTCAGTCTGCGTGACGTGCAATAAGTGACGTGCAATAAAAAAGGCCGCTCCATTGAGCGGCCTTCATCACGAGCGGACGCGAAGCCCGCCCGCGTATCAATCGTCGAGCAGCGACAGGTCGCGTACCGCGCCCTTGTCTGCCGACATGACGAGCTTCGCATACGCCTTCAGCGCCGCCGACACCTTGCGGGGACGCGGCTTCGAAGGCTTCCAGCCCTTCGCGTTCTGCTCCTCGCGGCGGCGTGCCAGTTCCTCGTCGGACAGCAGCACGTCGATGGTGCGGTTCGGAATGTCGATGCGGATCTTGTCGCCGTCGCGCACGAGGCCGATCGCGCCGCCAGCCGCCGCTTCGGGCGAGCAGTGACCGATCGACAGGCCCGACGTGCCGCCCGAGAAACGGCCGTCCGTCAGCAGCGCGCAGGCCTTGCCCAGACCCTTCGACTTGATGTAGCTGGTCGGGTACAGCATTTCCTGCATGCCCGGACCGCCCTTCGGACCTTCGTAGCGGACGATCACGACGTCGCCGGCCTTGACCTTGTCGTTGAGGATGTTCTCGACGGCTTCATCCTGCGATTCCGTCACATGCGCGGTGCCTTCGAACACGAGAATGCTTTCGTCGACGCCCGCCGTTTTCACCACGCAGCCGTCCAGCGCAATGTTGCCCGTCAGCACCGCGAGGCCGCCTTCCTTCGAGAACGCGTGCTCGTACGAACGGATGCAGCCCTCGGCGCGATCGAGATCGAGGCTCGGCCAGCGCGTGTTCTGGCTGAACGCGACCTGCGTCGGGACACCGGCGGGGCCCGCCATGTAGAACGTCTTCACAGCCTGGTCGTCGCTGAGCACGATGTCCCACTCGTTCAGCGCGTCCTTCAGCGTGGGCGCGTGCACCGTCGGCACATCCGTATGCAGCTTGCCCGCGCGCTCCAGTTCGCCGAGGATGGCCATGATGCCGCCCGCGCGATGCACGTCTTCAATGTGGTACTTGTTCGTGTTCGGCGCCACCTTGCACAACTGCGGCACGATGCGCGACAGGCGGTCGATGTCCGTCATCGTGAAGTCGATCTCGGCTTCACGCGCGATGGCAAGCAGGTGCAGGATCGTGTTGGTCGAGCCGCCCATCGCGATGTCGAGCGTCATCGCGTTTTCGAAGGCCTTGAATCCCACCGAACGCGGCAGCACGCGCTGGTCTTCGTTCTCGTAATACTGGCGCGCCAGTTCGACGATACGGCGGCCGGCGCGCTTGAAAAGCTGCTCGCGGTCCGCGTGCGTCGCGACCACCGTGCCGTTGCCCGGCAGCGAGAGGCCGAGTGCTTCCGTCAGGCAGTTCATCGAGTTGGCCGTGAACATGCCCGAGCACGAGCCGCAAGTCGGACACGCGGAGCGTTCGACTTCGGCCACGTCGGCGTCGGAATAGGCCGTGTCGGCGGCGATCACCATTGCGTCCACGAGGTCGAGCTTCTTGAACTCGATCGTGCCCGTGGCGGGGTTCGCGAGGCGCGTCTTGCCGGCTTCCATCGGGCCGCCCGACACGAAGATCACGGGGATGTTCAGGCGCATCGCGGCCATCAGCATGCCGGGGGTGATCTTGTCGCAGTTCGAGATGCACACCATCGCATCGGCGCAGTGCGCGTTGACCATGTACTCGACGGAGTCCGCGATGATGTCGCGGCTCGGCAGCGAGTACAGCATGCCGTCGTGGCCCATCGCGATGCCGTCGTCGACGGCGATGGTGTTGAATTCCTTGGCGACGCCGCCCGCCGCTTCGATTTCGCGCGCAACGAGCTGGCCGAGGTCTTTCAGGTGCACGTGTCCGGGCACGAACTGGGTGAACGAGTTCACCACCGCGATAATCGGCTTGGAGAAGTCTTCGTCTTTCATGCCGGTGGCGCGCCACAGCGAGCGCGCCCCAGCCATGTTGCGGCCGGCGGTGGAGGTTTTGGAACGGTATGCGGGCATCGTGGTTGTGGGAGAGTTATCGCAGAGAGAAAGCGGGCCACGCGAATAAAGGCCCCTCGTGCGCCCGTGCGAACAACCTCGTGAGTCGCGCCCTGGGCAAACCTCGCGATTATCCCACACAGTATTTGGGGGTGTTGGAAATGCGGGCGGGTGGTGACCGGGAACGAATCGAGCCGACTCGGGCAACGTCACGCCCCCGCGCTCTTCATACAATCGAACCTTCGCTCACGACCTGCCTGATCTCACGATACTTGTGCGGTATCCACGGGCCCCACTTCGCTTCGTAGATGGCACGATTCGTTTCGAAAAGTGCGCGTTTTCGTTCTTCGCCCAGTTTGTTGAACGACGCCGACAGATGATGATGGACGAATGCATCGTCGGCACAGCCCACGCGCAGACCGGTCGCCTGAACCCGGCGGCAATAATCGTCGTCCTCGAAAAAGCCGATGCCGTAGTCCTCGCTGATCGGACCGCACCGCAGGTAGGTGCTACGCGGCAGCATCGCGCAGAAAAATGCAACCGTGTTCAATTCAAACCACTCGCCGAGACGACGATCCGTCAGCGTCTTCGCTTCGACATGCATCGCGTCGAGATCCGTGTAGCACGTATCGATACGCGCCTCGTTGCCAATGTTGTTGGTTACCGGCCCAATGATTCCGAGCCCCGGATTGCGGCGCAGATGATTCACCAGGCGCAGCGCCCAGCCGCGCGTGACGACGGTGTCGTTGTTCAGGATGACGAGGTAGTCGCCTGTAGCGGCTGCGAGCCCCTGATTGTTGCCACCGGCAAACCCGCGGTTGTCGTCGTTGAGAATCAGCTTGACGTTCGGACGCGAGTTCGCCCAAGCGGACAGGTACGCGGGCGAACCGTCGCTCGACGCATTATCGACGATCACGATCTCCAGATCGACGCCGTCGCTATAGCACTCGAGGCTATCAAGGCAGTTCTTCGTCAAATTAAGGTTGTTATAGGTCAGCACGATCGCGCTGACCTTCGGTCGCGGCAGGGCCTGGATGGCATCGCGAAAGTCCGCGACACGATGCGCCCAGGTTTGCCCGGCTGCAAATGCCTTGCGGCGCGCGACAACTTCCTCCGAATCGGGTAGTGCAGCCAGCGCGGCGCGCACCTGATCGATAAAACCTTCATGCGATTCCGCGATACGCACCAGGTCGCCGAACTGCACCATTTCGGGCAGATCGACTCCGACGACCGAACGTCCAGCGCCGAGATATTCATAGATCTTGACAGGGTTGGTCGCGAGCGTCAGCGGAATCACGCGGAAGGGCATCAGGCAAACATCGAACGCATACAGGTAGTAAGGCAGCTTGCCGTACGGCACCTCGCCCGTCATCTGCACGTTCTGATATCGCGAGAGTCTGTCGCCGACGCCCGCAGAGTCTGCGCCCACGAGCAGAACCAGCGCGTCGGGGAACGACTGCGCAACCCTTGCGACAAGCTCCGCGTCGAACCATTCCGCAATCGCCCCGTAATAACCGATGATCCGGCGACCCTCCGGGTCAACGAAGCGCTCGGCAGGCGGGTCGCAGAAATCGCGATACTGGCCCGCGTTCCGGATGACCGACACCTGCGGATTGCGTTTGCGCGCATGACCTTCCAGCCAGGATGACGTAGCAACCAGCAGATCGGCGTGCTCCATCATCTCCTCTTCAAGCGTCAGCAGTTCTTGCGGAACATTGCCGAACCCTTCGTGATGGTCCATGCAATCGTACGACACGCATTCGCACTGCAGGCTGGCCGCGATCGGATACCAATAGCCGTGCTGGATGATCGACCACGAGCGATCGGTACCGCTCCAGTCGAAGAAAAGCTGCATGCCGGCCCGGATCTGCTCGATGGCCTCGGCGGTGGGCGAAGCGAAATAAATGGGGGGTGCCCGGTGAACCTTCAGCTTGACCTGATAAAGCGGAAGCGTGTCGTCCAATCGCTCCAACGAATAGCCCGGCTCCCGCGCGTCCTCGAAATGATTGGAGAAGAAATACACGCGATGCCCGGCCAGCGCGAATTCGCGCGCGAGATGCTGCGGCCGTTGAATCCGGAAGTGCCAGTCGATGATGCTGAACATCAGCACGTCGGGCAACGCACGGGGTGTCGCCCGCCGCATAGGAGCAGAAGCTCCCGGTCCGGCATTGTCCGGCCGCAGGACAGGCACAGCGGGCATCGTCCCGGCAGCCGGGGGGGTGCCGCGCGCGTTCATATGCTTCGGGATATACGTGAGCGAACGGCGCACCACGTTCCCGACGCCGCCGTGTACATAAGCGTAGTTGACGTCGTTCATGCGCCCCCGCATCCAACCCGGCATGCGGCGAACGACCCGCAGCGGCGCAGTCATCCGCCAACTGCGGGTGGCGAGCAAGGTTTTTACCTCTGCCGTGAGCGAGTGTTCGCGGTACTGCAGAAAATGAATGCGCTCGTCGCGCCGATTCGACTCTATCTCCAGCTGGGCGTACTCATCGGCCAGCTGTTTGAACTTGCCGCGCAAGGCGTCGCATTCGCTTGCGAGCGTCGAGATACGCGTGGACGCGCTCGCCAGGCCACGCCGCGCATCGCTTGCAGAAGATTTCTCAGATTCGAGCTGGGCTAGCGCCTGATTGGCACGAGATGTTTCCGCCTCAAGCCGGGCTAGCGCTTGATTGGCACGAGATGTTTCCGCCTCAAGCCGGACTAGCGCCTGATTGGCACGAGACGTTTCCGCCTCAAGCCGGACTAGCGCATGATTGGCACGAGACGTTTCCGCCTCAAGCCGGGCCAGCGCCTGATCAGCGCGGGACATTTCCGCCGCGACCTGCGTCAATGCCTGCTCTGTGCGCAGCCTCTCCGCATCGCGTTGCGCGAGCGCTTCGCGCACGCGCGATTTCTCCGTTTCGAGCGCCACCAGCGCCTCTTCGGCACGAGACCTTTCGCCGTCGATCTCTGTCAGTGCCTGCTCTGTGCGCAGCCGTTGCACATCGAGTTCCGCGAGCGCCCGGTTCGCGCGCGATTTTTCAATGTCAAGCGACATCAGCGCCCTATCGGCACGAGTTTCTGCTTCGATCTGGCCTGTCGAGTGCGCCGCTTGCATGCCGGCGCCACTAGCCTCCCGGCCGGAGAGCCTTGCGTCCACAAGCGACAGCCGTTGGGCACCCAGTTGCGCGTTACGTGCGTACACCAGCAGGATCTGATGGCCAGACCAGTATGTCGGCTCGCAAGAACGTGTATCGATCACCGATTCGTACACGAGCACCCAGTCTGCGCTCGGCGCGAGCGGGATGTTGGTCGCGTCGAAGGTAACTTCGTGTTCGAAATGCCGGTCAAATTCCCGGTACGGCAGCAGCAGAACGATAAACTTCGATGCGTAGTGCGAGATCCGCTCGAACACATCCCACGGTTTCGCGAAGTGCTCCAGCGTATTCGATGAAAAAAGAACGTCGAATGGAGAGCGCTCGGGCCTGCAGAGAAGATCCTCGTGCAGGAACGGGACGGTACGGTAAGTGTCCGCCGCGCGTTCGACGGCAGCCTGGGAAAAATCGATGCCGGTCACATCCCACGATAGCAATTGTGCAAGCGCATCGGTGCCGTCGCCCTGTGCACACCCCCAATCGCAAACGCTGAGATTGTCCCAGCGTACCTTATGCAACAGCCACTGCGGCAGCGCTTCAACGGCGATGCGCGCAAAAAATCGGCTCTGTTCCCGGCCGCAGTTCGATTCCCAATCGGTTTCGAAACGGCTGTTCCAATACGCGTTGCTATTGATGTGATTCCGATCACTCATGCGGATACTCGCAGCGCGGCAGGCTCCGCGTCCATGGTTTGCTCGACGTCGGCGACGAAAGCGCCATACAGTTTGTTTTCGGTGAGCGAGGTGAAGTAATGCGCCCCCTCGATGTACTCGTAGTACTGGGGCAAGACGCTGGCGCGGTCTTCGAGCGCCACCGCCAGCAGATAGTTGCCGGCATTGAGCCGGTTTTTCAGCTTGAAGCGCACGAGCACGGTTTCACCGGCCCGCGTGAAGTCGAGCGAATGCTGATCCCACGTAGTCGATACGATCAGGTCCGTGCCCCGCAGATCCTTCAGAGAAAACGCGACGCTCAACGTGGAACGATCCGCGGCCGCGGGCGGCCGTACCCGGACCCGAATCTCGATGTCGTCGAGCGCCTTCATGGTCCCGAGACGCTCACCGCACGCATTGAAAATGCCGGCTTCGAGGATCGATCCGACGTGACTGCCCCAGTGATTGATCGGGCGATGCTTCGCCATCAGATCGGCGGCTGCATTACCGGCCGACGCGCCGGAGGCCTCTTCGGCGTCATCCGGGCGAACGGCCTCGGCAGCGAGCGCAGGTTCGACCGAACGTGCTTTGCTCGAACCTGCGCTGTCCCCCTTGCCGAGCCCGTCGTCGGCATCTGTTTCGAATAGAAACTGGTTGTATTGCGCAGTCACGGAAAACGCGTCGCCGAGCAGGCGTACCTTGCCCTGATCCAGCCAGAGCGCGCGCTCGCATAACGTGCGAACCGCGCCGACATCGTGCGAAACGAACAGGATGGTGACACCGTCGGCCTGCATCGCCTTGATGCGGTTCAGGCACTTGGCCTGAAAGCGCGAGTCGCCCACTGCGAGCGCTTCGTCCACGATGAGGATTTGCGGCTCGACATGAATCGCGACGGCAAACGCGAGACGCACGTACATGCCGCTGGAATACGTCTTGACCGGCTGCTCCATGAAGGCGCCGATCTCCGCGAACGCTTCGATATCGGCAAAACGCGCGTCGATTTCCGTGCGTGACAAGCCAAGCACCGCGCCGTTCAGGTAGACGTTCTCTCGTCCGGTGAAGTCGTTGTTGAATCCCGTGCCCAGTTCCAGCAGCGCCGCGACGCGCCCGTTGATCTCGACCCGACCCGACGTGCCGCGCAACGTGCCGCAAAGAATTTGCAGCAGCGTCGATTTGCCCGAGCCGTTGCGTCCGACGATCGCACAGGTTTCGCCGCGCGCGATGGTCAGATTGATGTTGTCGAGCGCCCAGAATTCGCTCCAGCCCTTCTGGCGGCCGGGTAAGAGCGCGTGCTTCAGACGCTCCAGCGGCGTGTGATATACCGCGAAGCGCTTCGAAAGTCCTTCGATACGGATGGTGATGTCGTCTTGCGCCGAATGCATGGACGAGCACGTGGTCGAATCAGAGTACATCGGCAAATCCATCCCGTGCGCGTTGAAACCAGGCGAGCGACAGCCACGCGAACAGGTAGCTCGATACGGTGTAGCACGCCAACATCCGAAAGTCCGGCAACTGGCCGCCGATCATCACGGCGCGCGCCTGCTCCACGATGAACGTCAGTGGATTCGCACGCAGCAGCGTCTGAAACGCCTTCGGCAACGACTCGATCGCGTAAAAGATCGGGCACAAAAACATGATGAACGAAGTAGCCACGCCGATGATCTGGCCGATGTCGCGCACATACACGCCAAGCGAACTGACGATCCAGCTGGTACCGACCGTCATGAGGATCAGCGGCACGAAGATCAAAGGCAGGAACACCAGCGTCCATTGCACGGTGCCGTAGACGAACTCGGCAAAAGCGACCCACACGATCAGACTCACGCACGCGTGAAAGAGCGCCGTGCCCACCGTCATCCACGACAGAAGCTCGAGCGGGAAGACGACCTTTTTTACATAGTTGACGTGACCACCGATGAGCATCGGCGCGCGGTTCAGACACTCGGCGAAAAAATTGAAAACGATCAGGCCGGCGAATAGAACCACGGAGAATTGCAGACTGTTCGACGCGCCAGCCCAACGTGCGTGGAGGAACACGCCGAACACGACCGTGTACAGAGACAGCATCAGCAGCGGGTTCAAAAACGCCCAGATCGTGCCGAACAGCGATCCACGATAGCGGCTCGCGATGTCGCGTCGCATGAGTTGTGACAGCAGTTGCCGATGAATCAGCAGGTCGAGCAGGACTTTCCAGAAAGGCGCGCGATGCTTGAGTTCGGCGCCTTCCTTGACAAAAATGGTTTGACTCATCACTTTCAGGTGCGCGGCGACCGCCGCTGGGATTGACGTGGCGAAAGCGGAAGTCCATGAATTCCAGCTTTCTGTTTGGACTGTGCGGCGGCGAATTGCGAGCGCGCAAGCATGGGTGCGAAGCGTCGGCTCCAGTCCACCTCCAGACGGAACGACGCGATGTCCCTGGCTGTGGACACACCCGTGCGCGCGCTGTCCCAGAGGGCCCTCCACATGCTGCCGGGCGCGATGTGCGTAACACCGTCCGCGTGATCGCGGTGACGCATCTCGCCAAAAGCGGTCGACCAGACGGGCACGCCCAGACTGCGGTACTCGTAGAACTTGATCGGATCGACGCCCGCCGTAAGCGTGTTGATCCGGAACGGAATCAGTCCGACAGCGAACTCCTGCACCATCGCAGCAATCCGTTCCTGCTGCACCTCGCCGATCAGCTCGATGTTCGCCGGCAAGTTGGCCGGACGTTCGACGAATTCCGGGCCGATCAGCCGGACGGGCACATCGGGCAGCGCTTCGGCGAGCGACTGCACCAGCGGCCAGTCGAACCAGTCCGCGATAGCCCCGACGTAACCGATGACGCGCCGCTGTCCGGCCTCCGACGGCGCGGGCAAACCGGCCGTCGGATAGCCATTGAGGATCGTGACCGCGTCGGGACGACGGCAGCGCACGTCGGCCGCAAGCGCAGACGACGAACAATAGATGTCGTCGACATTCTCGAGCAGCGCGCGCAGACGCACGCGCATCGAAAGACTCGACACACCGCGATAGAACGCCGGAAAATTATCCAGCACATCGACGAAAGAGCGGTCATGAGGCACGTGCCGGAGCGCCCAGTCAGCAAGCTTGCTCGGACGCCCGATGCCCAATACGCAGTGGTCGGCGCCGCCCGCGAATGTCTTCAGCTGATCGCACACCGCACGCCACACAGCGAGGCGGTTGACGACGCCGCTCATCGGCAGCGGCTCGATCGGCAGCGCGGTGGGCCGCACCACGCCCACCCGCGGGTCCACGGGATGCGTAACATCCGCGCTCCCCTTGCGCAAGCGCTTGAGATCGGACAAAACCGGCAAGCGCGTGGGATAGGGATCGATCCAGCGGATTTCGTCGAAGCCGTTATCGGCGAATGCCTTCGTCATGAAATGTGGTCGCTGGGCATAGCTCGCATACGGGACTGACGAAAAATAGATCAGCCGGCAGCGGGCACGACATGACACATCCCGAACAGCGGGCGCGGTCATGCCGGATCGCCGACAAGCTCGGTCGGCGCCGGCGCCTTGCCCGCCTGAGCGGGATGTTCGCGGCATCCCAGTTCCTGTTCGAGGATACCGACGATGCGCCGTGCGGCGTAACCGTCGCCGTACGGCGACGCGCCCTGCGCCATCTCACGGTAGACGGCTGGGTCGGTGAGCAATTGCCAGGCCTTCTGGACGATCCGGCCGGCGTCCGTACCGACCAGTTCCGCCACGCCCGCGTCAATCGCCTCGGGACGCTCGGTTTCGTCGCGCAATACGAGCACGGGTTTCCCAAGCGCAGGCGCCTCTTCCTGCACGCCGCCGGAATCACTGAGTATCAGATGCGCGGCCTCCATGGCAGCGATGAATGACAGATAGTCAAGCGGCGCGCACAGGTTGACCCGCGAATGCTTGCCAAGCACCTGATACACAACGGACGACACGTTGGGATTGGGATGCACCGGGAACAGCACTTCGAGGGCCGGGTCGCGGTCCAGCAACTCGAGCACCGCTGCGCATATGCGCCGCAGCGGCTCGCCGAAATTTTCACGCCGGTGCGTCGTGACGAGCATCAACCGGCGACCCTCCCGCACGTTGCGCGCAACCTTGTCCGGATGCCTGCGCGCTTCGAACAGCGCGTCGATCACGGTGTTGCCGGTGGTGAACACGGTCTCTTCCGGATAACGCTCGTCAAGCAGGTTTTGTGCGGACGACGCCGTCGGCGCGAAGTGCCAACGCGTCAAGCGGCCCGTGACGACGCGGTTCATTTCTTCCGGGAACGGATTGCGGATATCGTGCGTGCGCAGTCCCGCTTCCACGTGTCCGACCGGAATGTTGTTGTAGAACGCCACTATCGATCCCGCCAGCACGCTCGTGGTGTCGCCTTGCACCAGCATGGCGGCGGGCGAGCTGTTGCGCAGCACGTCGTCGATGGAAGCAGTCAGCCGTGAAGTGAGGCCGGCGAGCGTCTGGTTGGGGCGCATCAGATTCAAATCATGATCCGGCCGGATGCCGAATACATGGAGCACCTGATCGAGCATTTCGCGATGCTGCGCGGTCGCGATAACCAGAGGTTCGAGATAGGAAGATTCGCGAAGCGCCCGGACAACCGGTGCCATTTTGATTGCTTCTGGACGGGTACCGAAAAGCACGGCGATTTTTCTTTTCATGGTCTTGGCGCTCTAGCAACTGATTGCGGGTTATCGCGGGCGATGGCGCTTTTCCGATTTGGCTGGAATGGCTGTCATGCAATGCCGACAGACGAAGTTCGTAAACGCCATGAATGGTTGCCCGACCGCAACGTCGATTCAATAAGAGTTCTCCTATATTACGGTTTCCTAACTATTAGTTTAAGGAAATGTACTACATTTATGCAATTTGCATTACGGGTGGTGTTTCATGATGAATCGTCGGAACGAAAAAAAGCCGCCCGCAACTTGAAGTGCGGGCGGCTTGGGTAAAGCGCAACGGCATATCCAGGACGTACGCCGATCAGGGTTCCGGTCAGATTGAGGCGGGATCGACGTTCAGGTAGAGACCGTCGAAACCGCCTACGGCGCGTAATGCGTAAAGACGTAATCCCGATCCTTCACCCGCGCCGCGTGACACGCAAAACAGGTCTGATGCTGCGCGAGATCGGCGGGCTGTCCGTTGATGAAACGCCCGTAGCCCCATCCGCCCGACGACGCATAGCGGCGCGAATCCTTCACCATCACCTGCACCGTCGTCGGCTGACCCGGCACGGTAGCCGATTCGAAATCCGGCGACTGCTTGCGCTTGTACGCGAGCTTCACGAAAATCGCGCCGTCCGGATAAGGCAGCGTCGCGTTTTCGATTGCCTTCACGGCAGCGGGATTGCCGAGCACGACGCGCAGTTCGTCGAGCGGTGCGCCCTCTTCGGCGGGCGCGATCATCTGCCACTTGCGGTAGCCTTCGGGGATCGTGACCCCGTAGATCGGCGAGGCCGCCCCTTTGGCGGAAGACGCCGCTTGGCCCGGCTTGGCCGACTCGGCGATCGCATGATCCGCCGACACGGCGCCGACCAGCAGCGCCGCACTGAGGACGACATACGCGGTCCGGATGGGTCGCATTGGATGGCTCCTCTCTCGTCTGTCAGAAATGCGCGACGTCGATGATCGCATCGGCGAATGCCTTCGGCGCCTCTTGCGGCAGGTTGTGTCCGACCCCGCCGCCGATGTTCCGATGCGCGTACTTGCCCGTGAACTTCTTCGCATACGCTTCCGGCTGCGGATGCGGCGCGCCGTTCGCGTCGCCTTCCATCGTGATGGTCGGCACCGCGATGGTCGGCGCGGTCGCAAGGCGCTTCTCGATGTCGTCGTATTTCGCCTCGCCTCGCGACAGCCCGAGACGCCAGCGGTAGTTGTCGATCACGACGGCGACGTGATCCGGGTTATTGAACGATTCGGCCGTGCGGTCGAAGGTTGCATCGGAGAAATTCCACTTTGGCGACGCCAGTTGCCAGATCAGTTTGTTGAAGTCATGGCGATTCGCGTCATAGCCGGCATAGCCGCGCTCGGTCGCGAAGTAGAACTGGTACCACCACGCAAATTCCGCCTTCGGCGGCAGCGGCGCGCGGTTCGCCTGCTGGCTGCCGATCAGATAGCCGCTCACCGACACCATCGCCTTGCAGCGCTCGGGCCACAATGCGGCAATGATGTTGACGGTGCGCGCGCCCCAGTCGAAGCCGCCCAGAATCGCCTTGTCGATTTTCAGCGCATCCATCAGCGCGATGATGTCGAGAGCGATCACGGCCTGCTGGCCGTTGCGCACCGTATCCGCGGACAGGAAACGCGTGCTGCCGTAGCCGCGCAGATACGGCACGATCACGCGATAGCCTGCAGCGACGAGCAGCGGCGTGACTTCGGCGTAGCTGTAGATGTCATATGGCCAGCCGTGCACCAGAATCACTACCGGCCCATTTGCGGGCCCCGCTTCGGCGTAGCCGATGTTCAGCGTACCCGCGTTGATCTGCTTGATTTCCGCATACGAGCCGACGCTCGATCCCGTCTTCGTGGTTTGCGCCTGCGCGAATCCGCTCAAGCCCAGTTCCAGCAAGCCGATGCCCGCAACGGTCGTTCCCAGCAAACGACGGCGCCGTGTGTTGATCTGATCCGACATGGTGATATTCCCGAGGTGAAGTTGGTTTGCAAAGCCAGACCGGCTGACATGGATCGATTAAACACGGCGGACGTATCTGCGTTGTGTCCGCAATACCCGCGATTGAGTCGCTATGTATCAGACGGGGGTGCAGATACATTGGGATACAAAAGGGCCGCGAAAACGCGGCCCTTGGCGACGAACGGAAAGCGACGGATGCGAACGTTCGCGCTACTGCTTCGCCTTGTTCGCTTCTGCGGGATCGTAGGTGACGTAGAGCTTCGTATAGCCCTTCGTATCGAACTGCCCGGTCCATCCCTTTGGCAGCGTGACGCCCTCGCCTGTTTTCACGACCATCACCGAACCGTCCGACGACGTCAGCTTCACGCTGCCCGACAGGAAATAAAGAAACTCGTTATAGGGCAGCCCTTCCGGACCCTTGATCTCCTCGTGCAGCGGACCCGACTTGTAGACACCCGTCTGATACGCGTTATCCGGCGACGTGTAGGTCACGGCGTCCGAGCTTCTGTTGCCGTTTTCGTTCTTCGTGACAGTGTCTTTGCGATTGAAGATCGAACCCGCCAGATCGGCTTGCGATACCCTGACGGGCTTGATGGTTTCCGCATGCGACGCTGTCGATGCAATCGCACCCATCAAGACCATTGACGCGAATAGAGCCTTGTTCATCGATGATTATCCTTGTGACTGGTTATTGCTGAATCTGAACGCCCGCATAGCGGAAATCCGACGGCGACACGCCGTATTGCCGCTTGAAAAGACGGCTGAAATGCGCGGCCGTTGCGAAGCCGCACTGCCATCCGATTTCCTGAATCGAACTGGCGCGCATTGCCCCCGCGCGCAGCAGCAGCGCCGCGCGTTCGAGCCGCGCCTGCCACACGTAACGCATCAGCGAGATACCCCGCGTGCGGAACAGGCGCTGCAAATGTTGCGACGACACATGCACGCCGGCTGCAATCGCGGCGACGTCCAGCCCGGTATCGCCGAGATGGGTTTCGATGTAACGCTTCGCCTGGTGAATCAACGCTTCGGGACAGCGCCGCTTCGAGCGCGCACCCGGCTCGATCATCGAAAATTCGATGAGTTCGAGCAACTGGTCGCCCATCATAGTCTGCGCGATCGCGCTCGGCGCAGTCGACTGCCTCGCGATGCACTGAATCAATTCCCACGTCGCCCGCACATCGGGCGAACGCGCATCGCCGACCAGCGGCCCCGCGCTCGAATGATGCACGCCGCGCTCGCGCAGACTGGCTTTGGGAACGCGCAGCACCGTCAACTGTGCCCGCTCCGGAAAGACTTCGGCGAACGGATAGACCGGGTCGACGATGAACATGCTGCCCGCGTCGAAACGTTGCACGAGGCCGCGCCACTGCACGTGCACGTGCCCGGCCGTCACCAGCTTGACGAACATCCAGCCGCCTTGCCACGACGGCCACGCTTCGCCGACGGGCGACAGCGTCTGCATCGCGAGGTCGGCGAGCGAAACGCCCACGTCGCCCAGCTTCCAGCTTTTCACCGTCGATTCGACCGACTGCTGCGCGTCGAATGCACAACGCAACCCGTGACTGTTCAGCAGCACATCCGACCATCGCTCGCCCGCACTCAGGCCGGAATCGAAAGTCAACTCATGCGTGTCGAAATGCATGAAAACGCCTCATGAATCTGAAACGGACAGCGCACGCGCGCACGCGTCAACTCGCCGCCGTCGGCATGAACACTGCCTTGGTTTCGAGGTATGCCTCCAGTCCCTCACGGCCGCCCTCCCGGCCGACTCCTGATAGTTTGTAGCCGCCGAACGGCACATTGGCCGCCAGCTCGACACCATTGATGCCGATATTGCCTGCCTGCATGCGGCACGCGAGCGCATACGCCTGCTCCGGATCACGCCCATAAACCGAGCCGCTCAAACCATACGGCGTATCGTTCGCAATCCGCACGGCCTCGTCGATGGTGTCGTATGGAAGAATCGACACGACCGGTCCGAAGATCTCTTCCTGTGCGATCGTCATATGCGGCGCGACGTCGGCGAATACCGTCGGCTCGACGAAATAGCCCTTGTCGAAGCCACCGTTGCCACTTCCACCCAATACGAGGCGCGCGCCTTCGCTGATGCCGCGCTCGATATGAGCGCGCACGCGATCGCGCTGCACCGCATTGAGCAGCGGCCCGATGCGCGTATCGGCATCGTGCGGGTCGCCCACCTTCAGCTTCGACACGATCTCAGCATACGCGCTGACGACCTCGTCATGCCGCGCTCTCGGCGCAAGAATGCGCGTCTGTGCGAAGCAGATCTGCCCGGAAAACGGCATCGTGAACGGCGTCAGTGCCGCGAGCGCCGACGGCAGATCGACGTCGTCGAGCAGAATCGCCGCCGACTTGCCGCCGAGTTCGAGCGTCACGCGCGCCATCCTGTCGACGGCCGCATGCGCGATCCACTGCCCCGTTGCCACGCTGCCCGTGAAGCTGATCTTATCGACATCGCGCGACTGCACCAGTTGCGCGCCTTCGTCGCGGCCCGCCGTGATCACGTTCAGCACGCCGGGCGGAAGGCCCGCAGCGGCAGCGCATTCCGCGATGATCAATGCATCCAGCGGACTCTCGGGCGGCGACTTCACGACGACCGTGCAGCCCGCCGCCAGTGCAGCGGCAATCTTGTGCGACACGATCGGGAACGTCGCATTCCACGGCGCGATCAACGCTGCGACGCCGACCGGTTCGCGGCGCACGCGCGCGTGCCCACGCCGGGTCGGCCGCGCATCCTCGAATTCGAACGTCTCCGCCAGCGCTGAAAAGAACTCGAAGCGCGTGATGCCGGCGGGCAGCAAGCCCTTAGCAAACGTGATCGGCGCACCGACCTGATCCGTCCAAAGCTGCGCGAGCAATGGCAGCCGCCGGCGGATTTCCTCCGTCATACGCTTCAGATACGCGCTTCGCTCCACGCCCGACATCTTCGGCCACGGACCGCTATCGAATGCGCGGCGCGCTGCCGCGATCGCACGTTCGACATCTATTGAATCCGCGAGCGGCACCGACATGAACGGCTCTTCCGTGGCGGGCGACACGAGAACATGGCGCGCGCCGGAATGGCTTGCAACCCATTCGCCATCGATAAAGAAACGATCACGAACGTTCGACGACAGTGCAGTGGAGTACTCGATCATGGTCAATCCGCCACGAAGTCTATCTACAGTGAAAAGGGTTCACAGGTTGCGCGCCTAAGCGCAGCCCGCTGTCTTTCAGTGTAGTGACTCGACGCTTTCGGAAATTGTCCGGGGCGGTATGAAGCTTGTCCAAAACGCGCTTTATGAAAGCGCCTCTTTTATAGCGTATTGGCCTCGCTGGAATATGTCGGAATGTATCCGGTGCTGAGATGTGCACGGCACGCAAGCTTATCGGCACATCGTGCGCCGCGCGGCAGTTACCGACACACGCGCAAATGCGCACGGAATAGATCCGTATAGCGAAGTGTTGTCGAATCAGGCATCCGAAATTTTGCGTTGGATATTGCCGACGCTAATGCTCTGCCCAACCTTCTCTTTAACCGGAATACGACGACAAGCGTAATCCGATACGGTCTTGATAGAACATGTCATCCTTCTCGAGAATGCTGCTCGTGTACGACGGCAGCACTGAAGCGCAAGCCGCGTTGAATCGTTGCTCGCAACTTTCTTTGGCACTGTCCGCACACGTCGACGTCGTCTCCGTCGTGGATTCGGTCACGGCCGCTGCGAGTTGTGCAGGCATGCTGTCGGATCTCGCGTACAGCCGCATGGAAGAACATGCGCGCCACGCGCTCGACGCCGCCGTCGAACATCTCGCGAACTCGGGTGTCACCGCATACGGGCACCTCAAGCATGGACGCCCCGCCGACGTCATTTCACTGCACGTGGCGGCTTTTCATGCCGATATCGTGGTGATCGGCCATCGCGTGCAAACGGGATTTGCGCGCTGGTGGGGCGAGCGCCCCGTTCATCTCGATCTCGCCGAACGCCTGCGAGGTTCGACGATCGTCACGGTGACGCCCTGATGCCAGACGGCTGCGAAAGCCGCCTGGCACGCTCGAACGGCAAGCCTAGATAGTAGGGTCGACGGGTGACATCGGCACGCCGCGCGCCTCTATCGCTTCGCCTGCGAGCAGACACAGGTCCTCGCGATAATGCGCCGCGACGATCTGCACCCCAACGGGCACGCCATTGACAAGCTGCGTCGTCACGGCAAGTCCCGGCAAACCCATCGCGGGCAGCGCCCGCATCGTGAGTTGCGCCTCCCACACGCGGTCGAATCCTTCCGGCCCGCGCTGATCGAGATCGTCGGGGAACGGCAGTTCGCCGGAGACGGGCATCAGCACGACGGCATACTGATCGAGGAAAAGACGCCATTGACGCACCAGCGTGGTACGCCGCACCAGCGACCGGCTGATCACATCGGCGGGCAGATCCTTCACCTTCAGACGCGCTGCCGCAATCACCGCGCTCGCGCCCGGATCGCCGTCACGCGCGACGGCATCGGCGAGCGCGTCGAAGCCGTCGCCCAGCCATAGACGCTCCTGCAATTGCCCCGCCTCACGCAGCGACGGCACGTCGTCGATTTCTTCCACGGTCCAGCCCGCGTCGACTAACCGGCGTGCCGCATCGTGCAGCGCGTCTTCGACTTCCTTTGCGATCGGCATGCCGCCCGGACGCAGGCACAGCGCCGCGCGCAACGGCACGGCGCGCCCTTCGAGCGGCATTGGCATGTACCACGGATCGCGCAGATCGGGCGCGGCCATCGCATGCAGACCGAGGCGCAGATCTTCGATCGTGCGCCCGATCGGACCCGTCGCAGACATCAACTGCGCGCCGATCGCACGTTCCGGCGACGACGCATTGAACGCGGGCACGCGCCCGAAGCTCGGCCTGAGTCCATGCACGCCGCACGCATACGCGGGATAGCGGATCGAACCGCCGATGTCGGTGCCGAGCGCAAGCTGGCCGATACCCGCGGTGACGGCGGCCGCCGCGCCGCCCGACGATCCGCCCGGCGTCAGCGACGCGTCGCGCGGATTGAGCGTGCGGCCATGGGTCTGATTCGACGTGAACCAGCGCAGCGCGAAGGTTGGCGAATTGCTGCGGCCGAGCAGCACGGCGCCCGCTTTCGCGAGGTTGTCGACGGCAGGACTGCTCGCTTCGGCGATCAGGTTTTCCTGCAGACGCGTGCCGTTGGTGGTCGCGAAGCCGGCCTGGTCCGTGTTGATCTTCACGGTGACGGGCACGCCCGCGAGCGGCCCCGGATCTTCACCGCGCGCAATCGCGCGATCGATCTCGTCCGCCTGCTGGAGCACCCACTCCGGCTTGTGCGCGACGACTGCGTTGATGATGGGATTCACCGCGTCGAGACGCGCGAGCGCGGACTGCGCCGCCTCGCGCGCGGATACTTCGCGTGCCCGAACACGCCTGGCAAGTTCAGCCGCGGACAAACGCCACAGTTCGCTCATGTTGTCCTCGTTAAGGGTTCCGACTGTAAATGGCACCGCTCACGCGACGGTCAGTCCAGCGTGCTGGTCGACGGTGGCGGCGAGGATCATCTGATGCTGGTTGGACGGCACATGAAAGTCGTGCGCGCGCGGCCTGAATACGGGATCGCCGCGGCTGATCGCACGGCCCGTCAGCACGCACACGGCTGCATCGCGCGCGAGGCCGCTGCGCCAGATCTGTTCGGTGTACCGGCCCGAGCACGGGTCGCTCCACGATACGCTGATCGTGCATGACGAGAGCCGTTCCTGCACCACGATATGCGCGGGCTTCGTCTGCTGCACGGAGCGCTCGGCGGAAACCGGCGACGGTATCGTGACGCGCAGCTTCTTCAGCGCCGCATAGCGGTTTTTCGTGCAGGCGTGGCGCTGTTCTGCCGATGGATCGAGCACATTCAGCAGCGTGCGAACCACGATATTGTCTTTGGATAGCGCGTTCATCGACTCATCTCCCGCGGCTATATCGTCAATACGTTCTTGTTCGGCCGGCGCGCTCGCGCACATTGCATGCGCACGAA
The DNA here is from genome assembly GCF_017104565.1 of Paraburkholderia sp. Tr-20389. Taxonomy (GTDB): domain Bacteria; phylum Pseudomonadota; class Gammaproteobacteria; order Burkholderiales; family Burkholderiaceae; genus Paraburkholderia. The sequence goes on from NZ_JAAGPD010000014.1 coordinate 55,608, forward strand.
GACGCCGGCGTGCCTGTCGTGCAGCGATCAGCCGCCGCCTTGCTGGCGCAGCGTCAGCTTGCTGGTGACCGACGTGACGCCGTGCACCTGCTTGGCGGTATCGACGGCGAGACGATCCTGGTCTTCGCTCGTCACCTGCCCTGCCAGCGTCACGGCACCCGTCTTCGCGTTGCCGAACGCGGTGATCGACGTGTCCTCGAGACCCTTCGTCTTGGTGATCGTCTTTTGCACGGTCTTGGAGAATGCGCGATTGGCTGTGCGGATCGACTTCTTCGTCGCGCCGGCCTGCGTGCCCGTCGTCGCGACCGCGCCCGTTGCCGATGCTGCCGCATCCGCAGCGAACACGTGGGTGCACGAGAATGCTACTACTGCGGCGAGGCCGCTGCTCATCAAGAATTGGCGGAGTTTCATTGTCTTGTCCTTGTCGTTGTGAAAACTGGCTGCAGGCTGTCGGATGCACTGACTCCGACGCCTGCCAAGGATTAGAAACGCGCAATGTATCGTCTGTGTTTCCTCGACGTATCCAAATGTATCGGGCTTACGGTTGCATTGCGGCGCACCGGTTCATCGCATGCATTCACACGCGATGCCGACGCCCGCACCATCGGATGTCAGCGAGGGGCCAGCGCGCGGCCGATCCATGCTTCGAGTTCCGCTGCATCGATGGGCTTTTCGATCATGCATAGCGCCGCGCCTGCCTGCACGCGCTCGCGTATGCGAACCGTGGCGAACGCGGTGATGAAGATAGTGGGGATGCGAATGCCCTGGCGTTCGAGTGCACTCGACAACGCAATGCCGTCCATGTCCGGCATCTGCACGTCGCAGACGAGGCAGCGTGTGCGCTGGAGCGCATCGGAAGCAAGAAATTCCGCGCCGGATGCGAAGACCCGCGCGTCCCAACCAAACGAACGCACCAGACTGCTGGTCGCGGCGCGCACGAGGGGGTCGTCGTCGACGATGGAGACTAGCTCGTTATTGTGCTGGGACAAGGACACTCTCGCTGATGACGAGGCAAACGAATGAGCGGATCCCAAGCTTGCCCGGCAGCGTCAGGATACGGCGCGCTGACCCGGGCCGCCATCATATGATCGTATATATCGCCGCCCGCATTCCGCGAGACATGAGTGCCGCTAGCGCGGCACCTGCACGATCCCGAGCGCTTCCATCTTGCGCATCAGTTCGGCGACGGAGCGTGCACTCATCTTGCGCATCGCCTGGCCGCGATGGATCTTCGCGGTGATTTCCGCAATGCCCATGTTCGCGGCGATCTGCTTGTTCAACAGCCCCGTTGCGACATGCTGCAGCACCTCGCGCTCACGCGGCGTGAGCGACTCCCATGCGGTGCGCATCGCATGCAGCGAGCGATCCGACGCGAGACGCCGCGCGTCGCGTTCCAGCGCGGCGATGACGGCGTCGATCATGTCCTGATCGCGGAACGGCTTCGCCAGAAAATCCATCGCTCCCGCTTTCATCGCCTTCACCGACATCGCAATGTCGCCATAGCCCGTCATGAAGATGATGGGCATATGCAGCCGGCCGTCATCGATCAGCGTCTGCTGCAACGCGAGACCGCTCTGGCCGCGCAACCGCACGTCGAGCACGAGGCACGACGGAATGGCCGGCTTCTCCGCAGCAAGAAATTCTTCCGTCGACGCAAACGTGCGGACGTCGATACCGATCGAGCGCAGCAGCCCCGAAAGCGCACCGCGCACGAGTTCATCGTCGTCGACGACATACACGAGGCGAGCATCGGATTCGGAGGAACCTGTCAGGAAGGGCGTGGAGTTGGACATCGTTTGCTGTTGGTGTTGTCGATGACGCGCGATGCTGCGCGATTGATGAGAATAGCCGCTGGACTAAACGGCCGCTCATGGTAACAAATGGGATCGGGCCGGTCCACGAAGCTCACCCGCGCGCGGGACGCAATCATACGATCGTATGCGACGCACTCACGGCGAAGCGCGGCAGCGTGAACGTGGCGCGCGTGCCCCGCACTTCGCGCGGCGCAAGCGTAAGTGTTCCCCCATGTGCTTCGACGATCGAATTGCAGATGGCAAGCCCCATGCCCATGCCGTTTTCCTTCGTCGTGAAGAGCGGTTCGAGCAGACGTTCGGCTATCTGCGGATCGATGCCGCTGCCGAGATCCTCCACCGACACGCACACGCGCCCGTCTTCCTCCTGCGTGCAGATCAGCTTCAGCTTGCGTTCGCCCTGCGCGAGCGCCGCCATCGATTCGGCGCCGTTCGTCAACAGATTGATCGCGACCTGCTGCAACTGGATACGGTCGCCGCGCACCTGCACGGGGCAATCGAGGCCGCGCAGTTCGAGCCTGATCTTCATCGCGTCGAGCTGGCCCGCGACGAGCGCGGCCGCCTCGCGCAACGCTTCGTTCAGATCGAGCGTCGCGAACTGCGGCTCGGCCCGGCGCGCCTTCGCGCGCAGTGCCTGAATGATTGCCCGCGCGCGCGTCGCGCTCAGGCTGATATGCGTGAGCATCTCGCGCGTCTCGCCGATCTCGGGCGGATTGCGATTGAGCCAGCGCAGCGCGGCGCTCGCCGAGGTATCGACAGCCGCGAGCGGCTGCCCTACTTCGTGCACGATCGACGCAACGAGTTCGCCCATCGCCTTCAGACGGCTCGCACGTTCGAGTTCACCGAGCGCATTGCGCAACTGATCCTCGGCCTGCGCACGCTGACGGTTCTGCTCGAACAGTTCTTCATAGAGACGCGCGTTTTCCAGCGCGAACGCGGCCTGCGAAGCGACGACTTCGAGCAAGGCCGCTTTCGCCGACGTGAACACATGTGCGGCGAGATTGTTCTCCAGATAGAGCACGCCAACGAGCATCGCGTAACGCATCAGCGGCACGCACAGCACCGAGCGCGGACGATGACGACGCACATAGTCGTCCTGCGCATACGCGGGCGAATCGCAGGCATCGTCGAGCACGAGCTTTTCCTGTGTACGCGCCACCGCATGCACGATCGACACGGGCAGCGTGTCCGACGAGAACCCGGCCGCTTCGTGCGACACGACGATCGCGCCGCCCATCACATGCGCCCGTGCCGGCACGCGCCACACGCCACGATGCAACAACACAAGCGCGCCCTGATCGGCGCCCGCGCTTTCGAGCGCGGTACGCAGCAGCGTTTCGACGAGACGCGAGGGCACGATGTTGCTGGCGAGCGCATTCGAAATGCGCAGCACCGCCTGCACGTCGAGTTCCTGCAAACGGCTCGCGCCCGGCGCGCCGCTGTCGGTGTCCACATAGTCCGGATAATCGGCCTGCAGTTGCCGCACCTTGGCCGTCGCGCCCCAGCGCTGCCACGCCCCGCGCGCATGATTCAGATAGGCCTGTGCGGGCACCTCTTCGCCGCGAGCGGCGTGAAAGCGCGCCGCCAGTTCCGCAGCGAGCGCTTCGACCTGAGTGAAGCCGTTGCGTCGCGCGTGCGATACCGCCTTCGCGTAGGCCTCGCCCGCTTCATGCGCCACGCCGTACGCGCGCGCATACTCGGCGCGCACCAGTTCGCGCCGGGCGACGAAGTTCATCGGACATGAGCCCGCCCATGTATCGAGCCGTTCCATGTGACGCCGCAGCGCGGCTTCCTGTTCCGCGTCGCGCGCGGGCAACGCGAGCAGCGTGAGCGCACCGTAGTAGGGCAGCTCGGCTGACTCCGCGAAAGAGCGCGCGAAGTGCGAGCAGGCCTCGGCCCGCCGGCGCGATTCGAGTGCATCGGCGAGGTTCCCGAACAGGAAGGCCCGCTGCATGCGATACACCCAGTACGCGAGATCCACCAGCGTCACGGGCGCGCCTTCGACGGGAACGGGCGGCGGCTCTTCGCCGGGGTCCGGCTCGCCGTCTTGCAGCGTCGTGACGAGCGCCCACTTCGCGAGAAACGACTTGATCACCAAGCGGAAATTCGCGTCGCGCACCAGCGCAAGTCCGCGTGCGATGGTCGCGCGCACGTCGCCGAGAAACTCGCCCGCGAACAGCATGCCCGTGACCTGGTTGCTCGGACAGTACATCGCGAACGTATGGTCGCCGCTGGCAACGGCCACGTCGAACGCTCGGCGAATGTAGTCTCGCCCTGCTCTCGCGGGCAACGCCCACGGCACCACCCACGTGCCGAACACCATGTAGACCCGCGCGCGATAACGCGCGAGGCCCCGCTCGTCGACCAGATGCAAGGCAAGTTCGCCGAACGGCAGCGCCGCCGTATGGTCGCCGTAGCGTGCGGCGAAAATCTGGTGCATGCAGGTGTACACGTTCGCGGATGCGTCGGAGTGTCCGTGCTCGATCGCCAGATTGACGGCGCGCAGCAGCATCAGGTCGACGAGATCCTGGTCCGTGTAGAGCGCGGGCGGAATCAGGTCGGCGAAGATATCGGTGATCGCGCGACGCAATGGATCAGCGACGATGGGCAGGCCGCGCAAACCGTCGATGCCATGCACGTCGAGCCAGCTTCGCAAGCGCGCATATTCACGGTCGACGTCGGTGGCCTGCGGATGCAGCGGCACGTCGATGCCCGCCTTGCGCAGGAAGGCGATACCCACCTGCAGTGCGAGATCGTAGCGGCCGAGCGTCGTGTAGAGCGCCGCGCGCAGACGCGCCAGATCCGCGCCGAAGATGTCTTCGCCCGCTACTGTTTCCAGCGCGGAGAGCCGCGCTTCGGCAGGTTCGAGCGCACCCGTCACGAACTCCGCCTCGCCGCACAGCATGCGTGCCTTCAGGCCGTCGTCGCTGGTGTCGTCGTCGCCGAGAAAGTCGAGCGCCGCGCGAAACAGCACCAGCGCCGAATGATGCGCGGTCGCCGCCTTGGCTTCGCGCCCGGCATCGAGGTTGAGCCGAGCAAAGACGAGGCGTTCGTCATGGTCGTCGACGACGGGCCGCGCGAGATTGACCTGCGCGGCCATCACGAATACGTCGGCCCGCGCGGCACCGTGTGCCAGCAGGCGCCGCGCGATCTGCAAATGCAGCGGCGCCCGCTCTTCCGTCGGGATCGACGCATAGGCGGCCTCGCGGATGCCGTCGTGCAGGAACACCCAGTCCGCGCCGTCGCGATACAGGATGCCCGCTTCGAGCGCGGCCTGCAGACCCAGCCCGGCCTCGCCGTCGGGCAGCGCCGCCACGACGCTCAGCGCCTCGCCCGATGCGCGGTCGCCCAGACAGGCCAGCACGCGCAACATGATCTGCGCCGGCAGCGGCAGCTGTTCGAGTTCGTGGGTGAGCAGATCGACCACGTTGTCCGCGCCGCGATGGTTCATCACGCGTTCGAGATGCCATCCCCACGCGCCCGCTTCGAGGTCGTATTCGAGCGCACCCTCATCGGCCAGCACGCGCAGCAGATGACGAACGAAGAAAGGATTGCGTCCCGTCTTGCGGCCGATCGCCTCGGCCAGCGGCGCGAGCGCGTGTGCATCGCGATGCAGCGCCAGCGCGATCAGCTCGCACAACGCATCGTCATGCAGCGGCCCGAGTTCGATGTTCACCGCCTCACGCCGCGCTTCCAGCAGGCCAACGCGCAACGGATGATCCGCGCCGACCTCGTTGCCCCGGAACGCGCCGACGAACAGCAGCGCCGCCTCCGCGTGATGCTTCATCAGCCGTTCGAGCACATGCAGCGTACCGACGTCGGCCCATTGCAGATCGTCGAGCAACAGCACGAGCGGACGCTCCGCCGTCGCGAAGCAGGCGATCAGCCGCGCCATGCCCTGCAAGACGCGCTCGCGTTCGAGCGAAGGCTGCGCGTCGGGCGCTTCGGACAAGCCCGACTGCGAACCGAGCACGGCCGTCAACGTAGGCAGCAGGCCCCCGAGCGTGCGGCCCGCCGGACCCACGGCTTCGCGGATACGGTTGCGCCAGTTCGCGAATTCGTTGTCGGGACAACCCAGCACGTATTGCAGCAACGGTTCCAGCGCCTGCACCAGGATCGCATAAGGAGCCGCGCGGCGGCCCTCTTCGCTCTTGCCTGCAGCAAGCAGCGGCGCGTGCTCGCGGCGTATGCGCGCGAGGGCTTCCTGAAGCAACGTCGACTTGCCGATGCCCGAATTGCCGACGACCCATGCGACACGCGCCCTGCCGCTATCGGCGACGTCAGCGTAAAGCGCCAGCAGCGCATCGAGTTCATCGTCGCGCCCGAACATACGGTCGGCGCGCCGCAGCGATTGCAGCGCCGCCTGCGCATCGAGCCCAAAAGATGGGATATGCCCCAGGCGCTCATGCAGATCGGCACACCGGCGCAGATCGGCCAGCAGACTCGCGGCATCGGCGTAGCGCTGCCCGGGCGTCTTCTCGAGCAGTTTCATCACGATGTGCGAAAGCTGCGGCGGCACGTCCGCCGCGAGTTCGACGGGCGGACGCGGGCGATGCGTGGCATGCGCGTGCACGCGCGCGGTGGCATCCGTCGCGCCTTCGAAAGGCACGGCACCCGTCAGCAGTTCATAGAAGATGCAGCCCAGCGAATAAAGATCCGCGCGCTCGTCCACCTGTACGTTCATTCGCGCGCCGAGTTCGGGCGCCATGTAGATGAAGCTGGCCTCGCTCCATTCAAAGTCGGCATCGTGCAGGTTCGCCGTGTCTTTGCAGGTACACGAGCCGAAGCCGAAACCCGTGAGGTACGCGCGCCCTTCGTCATCGATGAGAAAACTGGCTGGCGTCAGCGCCCGATGCACCACACCCGCCGCATGCATCGCGCTCACCGCAGCAGCGAGGCTCACGGCCAGTGCGAAGAACGACCTCAGTCCTGCCGAACGCGTTGCGTCTGCTCGCAACGGTTCGCCGCCCGGGTCGGCCAGGATCAGCAACGCGCCATTGCCGTGCGGCTGCAGCGCGACAGGCACGGCGCACCAGGCTTCGTGCAACGCGTCGCGCAACGCATATTCGCGTTGCAGCGCCGCCAGTTCGGCCGGCGTCGCGTTGGTACGGCCGGCGACGAGAACGGGCGCCGCTTCGCTGGCTACCGCTCTTTGCAGACGGGGCGCTCCCGCACCCAGTTCAATGAAGCTTCGGTTGGAAAGATCGATCATGCGAAAGACGTGACAGCCTCGGCGATAGGCGCAACAGGCCCGATACTGTACCGTGCCTGTTACATATCAACCCCTGTATGTGACGCCCGCCTCAGATTGCAAAATGCGCGGCCCGCATGGAAACGACCGATCGGTCGGAACTCATCGCAACGGCCTGAACCCCGCCCGCACTTCCTGAGCGAACAGCAGCGGCTCTTCCCACGCCGCAAAATGGCCGCCCTTGTCGACCTCGTTGAAATAGATCAGATTGTGATACGCCCGTTCGGCCCAGCTGCGAGGCGCCTGATAGATCTCGCCGGGGAAGACCGTAATCGCGGCCGGCAGGGAGATATCGACGGCATTGAAGTTGTTCGAGTGATCTTCCCAATAGATCTGTGCCGACGACGTAGCGCTGTCGGTCAGCCAGTACAGCGAGATGTCGTCGAGAATCTCGTCGCGCGTGAGCGAACGTTCGGGAACGCCGCCGCTATAGGTCCACTGCGAGATCTTGTCGTACATCCACGCGGCCTGGCCCACGGGCGAATCGGCGAGCGCATAGCCGACCGTCTGCGGACGCGTGACCATCATCGCCGCGTAGCCGCAATTGTCGCGATAGAACACGGCGAGCTTCTCGTAGGCTGCCTTCTCTTTTGGCGACAACCCAGCGGGCGCGGGCGCGTCGAGCGCCAGCGAACGCGCGATGTCGGGCGGCACCGTCGCGGGCATGTTCACATGAATGCCGATCAGCCCCTTCACGTGCTGCATCGCCATCCGGTGAGAGACCACGGATCCGCAGTCGCCGCCTTGCGAGACGAAGCGTGTGTAGCCGAGCCGCTCCATCAGCACGCCCCATGCGCGCGCAATGTGGTCCGAGCCCCAGCCGGGTTGCGTCGGCTTGCCCGAAAAGCCGAAGCCGGGCAGCGACGGCACGACCACATGGAACGCGTCGTCCGCGCTGGCGCCGTAGGCAGTCGGATTCGTGAGGGGGTCGATGGCGTTGACGAGTTCGAAGATCGAGCCGGGCCAGCCGTGCGTCATGATCATCGGCATTGCATTCTTGTGGCGCGAGCGCACGTGAATGAACTGGATATCGAGTCCGTCTATTTCCGTCATGTACATCGGCAACGCATTGAGCTTTGCTTCGCCCTTGCGCCAGTCGTATTCGTTGCCCCAGTATTGAACGAGCTGCTGCATGCGGGCGAGACGAACGCCTTGCGACTCGTCGGAGACTGTTTCCTTACCCGGCCAGCGTGTATTGGCAAGACGCCGGCGTAGATCGGCTAGCAGGCTGTCGGGGATATGGGCTTTGAATGGCCGGATATTTTCCGCGTCGTTTGCGGCATAGATCGCTTCGGGGAATAGCGCGAATGCGCCGGCCGCGACGGTTGCGGCAAGCACGTTGCGCCGCATCGGCGAAAACGGTGTAGAAGACATGCGGTGTCGTCCTGTTTCGGATGATGGGCAGGGCAAGGCCCGACTGGCTTGCGGAGTGTCTGGTCCGAAGCGTCCCGCTCATTAGAAACGGCGAATGTATCTCGCGTTTGTCTGTGGTGTAGTTGTTCGTAACTATCAGTGCTTTGGCTGTGTTCGCTGGCGTCCGCGTTTTGTTTCTGGTTTGCCGGCGTTGCCCCTGTGCGGGGCGGCACCTACTTTTCTTTGCAGCGGCAAAGAAAAGTAGGCAAAAGAAAGCCGCTCACACCGCCAGTTCTGGTTATTACCCGCGGGCTCTCTACGTCCCCGTCCTTCTCGCGGCAACTTGCTGATTCAGGCCCCTTGCCAAGGTTCTATCAATCTTGAAGTTGCGTCGGGGAATTGTTAAAGCGCCGGTCGTGACTATCATACGTTCGTTTGGATTGACCCGTTTCCGCATAAAAGCGATTATTCCCGCGCACGCAAAACAAGGAATCCGATGACTCAACATCGACACGACAACGTAGATCCGCATACTGGCCGTCCGTCCGGTGCAGACGTACGTCCGGATTCCAGTGCGCCCTCTCACGCCAACGCCTCGGCGCACGATCGTTATCCACGCTTCAGCAAGGCCGACGTCGACAAGATGATGCGCTTCGGCATCATCGAGCGCTGGCGCGAGGGCGACGTGATGTTCCGCATCGGTCAGCCGGGGCTCGGCATGCGCGTGCTGCTGAGCGGTCGCGCAAGGCTCTCGCGGCGCGACGGGCTCGGCCGGTCGCAGACCATCGTCGAACTGGGCGAAGGCCAGTTCCTCGGCGAAGTCGCACAACTCACAGGCAAGCCCGCGCTCGCCGACGGCCTCGCACTCGACGACGTCGAAGCACTGATGATTCCGCCCGAACGGATACGCGACATGCTCGTGGCCGAAGCGCAGCTCGGCGAGCGCATCATGCGCTCGCTCGTGCTGCGCCGCTTTGGTCTCGTGCGCGACGGCGCGGGGCCCGTGCTGATCGGACGTTCGAGCGACCTGAGACTGCTCGCTCTCGAAGGCCTGCTGCACCGGCTCGATCACCCTTATACGGTCGCCGATCCCGCAACGGACTCCGACATCCGCGCGCTGCTCGAAGAATGGGGCCTGTGGCAAGACGACGTGCCCATCGTGATGCTCGCGGACGGCACGCCGCTGCGCAATCCCGACGGACGCGAACTGGCCGCACGGCTCGGCCTGCTGCCCGAACTCGACTCGGCGCGCACCTATGACGTCGCCGTGGTCGGCGCCGGGCCCGCCGGTCTCGCTGCAGCCGTCTACGCAGCATCCGAAGGCCTGTCGGTGATCGTGTTCGACAGCCATGGTCCCGGCGGACAGGCAGGCGCGAGCGCGCGCATCGAAAACTATCTCGGCTTCTCGACGGGCGTATCCGGCCGCGAACTCGCAGCCAACGCATTCGCGCAAGCGGTCAAGTTCGGCGCCGAAGTCGTGATCCCGACGCGCATCGACAGACTCGATTGCGCGCAGTCGCCGCTGCAACTCGAAATCGAAGGCGGTCAACGCATCGCGTCGCGCACCGTCGTGATCGCAACGGGCGCCGCGTACCGGCGGCCAGCCATCGAAGGCCTCGACGACGTCGCGGGCCCCGGCGTCTACTACTGGGCTTCGTCAGTCGAAGGCCGGCTGTGCCGTGGCGCGGAAGTGGTACTGGTCGGCGGCGGCAATTCGGCGGGACAGGCTGCCGTGTTTCTGGCCTCGCAGGCAAGCCGCGTCCACATGCTGATTCGCAGCGACAACCTCGATAAGAGCATGTCGCGCTATCTGATCGACCGCATTGCATCGCTCGGCAACGTGGAGCTGCATACGCAGACCGTCATCTCGTCCGTCAGAAGCGATCAGTGGGGACTCGAAGCCGTGATCTGCAATACTCCCGAAGGCGAGCGCGTGTTCGACACGCGGCATCTGTTCCTGTTCACGGGCGCCGATCCCAACACGCAGTGGCTGCGCGATTGCAGCGTCGAAATCGACGAGCGCGGTTTCGTGAAAACGGGACTGGCGGCAGGCGTGCGCGCCGATACAGCCTGCTTTGCGTTGCAGACGAACGTGCCCGGCGTCTTCGCGATCGGCGATGTGCGCAACGCATCGGCCAAGCGCGTCGCGGCTGCCGTGGGCGACGGCGCGGCTGTCGTGGCCGAGATCCATCAGTTTCTGAGCGCGCCCTCACCTGTTGCGTAAGCCCGGCCGGCGCGGTTTACAGGGGCAACCCGGGCCCGCACCTATACGAACGTATGCGGTCGCCCATCCATTGGAATCAACTGCCTAGCTGCAGATTGTATGGAACACATGGACCCCACAGTCTAACCTTTGCACATCGATGCAATGAAGCGGCAACGGCACGATGCGCTCCTGTAGCGAACGGTCGTCCGAACGGCTCTGAAAAGAAAATCTGCATGACAAAAAAGGAGAACGCAATGCAAGACACGGTGAATCTGCGTCGCCGCCGGCTAGTGGGAACGACGGCAGCGGGCCTCGGACTGCTCGAACTCGGGCTCGGCAATCTCGCGTTCGCACAGACGTCGAAAAGCGCCCATGCCACGAAGAAAGCCGCGCACCATACGTCGTTCGACGCGATCAACCAGATCGACGCGGGCACGCTGAACATCGGCTACGTAGACACGGGTCCGAAAGACGGGCAATCCGTCATCCTGCTGCACGGCTGGCCTTACGACATCTACAGCTTCGTCGATGTCGCGCCGATCCTCGCTGCGGCGGGCTATCGCGTGATCGTGCCTTATCTGCGCGGCTACGGCTCGACGCGCTTCCTGTCCAACGAGACGCCGCGCAACGGCCAGCAGGCCGCCGTCGCCGTCGACATCATCGCGCTGATGGATGCGCTGAAGATCGATCAGGCCATCTTCGGCGCGTTCGACTGGGGCGCGCGCACCGCCTGCATCATCGCCGCCCTGTGGCCGCAGCGCTGCAAGGCGCTCGTCTCCGTGAGCGGCTATCTGATCGGCACGCCGGAAGCGAACCGCAAGCCGCTGCCGCCGAAGGCCGAATTCGAATGGTGGTATCAGTTCTACTTCGCGACCGAACGCGGCGAAGCGGGCTACACGGCCAATCGCAACGACTTCAACCGGCTGATCTGGGAACTCGCTTCGCCCAAGTGGCATTTCGACGACTCCACGTATCAGCGCACGGCGGCATCGTTCGCGAATCCCGATCATGTGGCCGTGGTGATCTCCAACTATCGCTGGCGCCTCGGCCTCGTGCAGGGCGAGCCGCAATACGACGAGATCGAGGCCCGCATCGCGAAGCTGCCGACCATCTCCGTGCCGACCATCACGATGGAAGGCGACGCGAACGGCGCACCGCACCCGCCCGCAACCGCCTACGCAAAGATGTTCACGGGCAGGTATCAGCATCGCGACGTGAGCGGCGGCATCGGTCACAACCTGCCGCAAGAAGCGCCCAAGGCGTTCGCCGATGCCGTCATGCAAGTGGCACGCCTGTGATCCCGGACGCGTTCAACCCATGCCGCGCAATCCGTCGCATTTCGACCTGACATCATGGACAAACCCGACCACGTTCTGATCGTCGACGAGGATCGCGGCGTACGCGAATTCGTCGCTGCCTATCTGGAGAAAAACGGCATGCGCATCACGCTCGCGTCGAGCGGGCGCGACATGCACGCCGTGCTCGAACGGGACACGCCCGATGTGATCCTGCTCGACCTGATGCTGCCCGGCGAAGACGGTCTCGCGCTGTGCCGCTGGCTGCGCGCGGGCCGTCATCGCGCGGTGCCTTTGCTGCTGCTCACCGAGCAGTGCGACGAAATGGACCGCATCATCGGACTGGAGATGGGCGCAGACGACTTTCTCGCGAAGCCGTTTGCCGTGCGCGAGCTACTCGCCCGTATCCGCGCCGTACTGCGCCGCACGCGCATGCTGCCGCCCGGCATGCTGATCGCGGAGTCGTCGGAGATGCTGGGTTTCGGCGAGTGGCGGCTCGACACGACGGCCCGCCATCTGCTCGACCACGACGACGCCGTGGTCGCGCTGAGCGGCGCCGAGTATCGGCTGCTGCGCGTGTTTCTCGATCATCCCAACCGCGTGCTCACGCGCGACCAGTTGCTGAATCTGACACAACGGCGCAATGCCGAACCATTCGACCGGTCGATCGATCTGCTCGTCAGCCGGCTTCGTCAACGGCTCGGCGATGTCGCGCGCGTGCCGCGCTACATCAAGACGCTGCGCAACGAAGGCTATGTGTTTTCTTCGACTGTGAAGGCCGTCGAGGAAGTCCGCGAAATGCAGCACGCCTGACTCGACGGCGGCCTTTCCGTTCGTGTTGCCGTCTTTGTATCGCCATGTATCCGGCGCGCGCCGCCGATACATCGCGATACGCAAACCCCACCTTCCTGACATTCGCCGGATACATGCGCAGCCTCTAATGCTGCACAAGGGCACGCGCTGCGCGTGCCAACCGGTTGAATCCATCCATCGCGGATCAGGAGGTCGATTTCATGTTACTCATCGTCATTGCGTTTCTCGGCGGGGTGCTCACGATACTGAGCCCCTGCATTCTGCCCGTCGTGCCGTTCGTCTTCGCACGCTCCGACAGGCCGTTCGTCACGGGCCGGCTGCCGCTGCTCATCGGGCTCGCTGTCACGTTCGCGGTCGTCACGGGTGTCGGCGTGGCCGGCCTCGCGGGGGCCGCGCAACTGAGCCATTACGGCCGCTGGGTGTCGCTCGCGCTGTTTGCCGTGTTCGGCCTGTCGCTGCTGTTCCCGGCGCTGTGGACGCGCGTGTCGCGTCCCTTCTTCGACATCGGCAACCGTGTCGAGGCGTTGTCGCATGCACAGGGCACGCGCTTCCAGGTCATCTCCGCGCTGTTGCTCGGCGCAGCGACGGGCTTGCTGTGGGCGCCCTGCGCCGGGCCGATCCTCGGCCTGATCCTGACGGGTGCCGCGCTGCATGGCGCAAGCTGGACGACGGCGGCAGCGCTGACGGCCTATGCGTTCGGCGCGGCCAGTTCGCTCGCCGTGGTCTCGGGACTCGGCAAGCAGGCGCTCGACGGCCTCAAGCGTTCGCTCGGCTTCGGCGAGCGCGTGCGCCGCTTCATGGGCGCGCTGGTGCTGCTGAGCGTCGTGGGCATCGGCTTCGGCTTCGATACGCGCGCCCTCGCTCACGTGCCGTCGACCTCGACGACGGGCGTCGAAAGCCGTCTGGTCGGCTTGCTCTCCGCCGATCGCAGCAATCGTCCGCACGTGCAGCGCATAAGCCTGCAGACGCCGTCGAAGCTGCCGGTGGAAGGCACGCTGCCCTCGCTCGAGGGTGCCGAAAGCTGGATCAACTCGCCGCCGCTCACGGCCGATGCGTTGCGCGGCAAGGTCACGGTCGTCAACTTCTGGACGTATTCGTGCATCAACTGCCTGCGCACGCTGCCGTATCTGAAGACGTGGTCGGACCGCTATGGCAAGAACGGTCTCGTGGTGGTCGGCGTCCATACGCCGGAGTTCGCGTTCGAGCACGATCCGTCGAACGTGAAGCGCGCCGTGGGCGATCTCGGCATCCACTATCCTGTCGCGATCGACAACGGCTACCGCATCTGGCAGGCGTTCGGCAACCAGTACTGGCCGGCGTTCTACATCGTCGATGCGCAAGGCCGCATCCGTTATCACCATTTCGGCGAAGGCGGCTATGGCGAAGCGGAACAGGTCATCCAGCAGTTGCTGGCCGACTCGGGACATACCATGCAGGCGCACGATCTGCCGCCCATCCACGGCTTGGGCGCGCAGGCGGCTGCCGATGCGTCGAATGTCGAATCGGGCGAGACCTACGTCGGCTATCAGCAGGCGCGCGGCTTCGCATCGCCGCAAGACATTCGTCCCGACGATGCCGCCGCGTACAGCATCCCGTCGCAGTTGCCGCTCAATAGCTGGGCGTTCGGCGGCAAATGGATCGTCGGCGGCGAAGCGGCCGTGGCGAGCGAAGCGAATGGGCGCATCGCGTACCGCTTCCATGCACGCGACCTGCATCTCGTGCTCGGACCCAGTGCGAATGGCAAGCCCGTGCGCTTTCGCGTAACGATCGACGGTGCCGCGCCCGGCGATTCGCACGGCGCCGACGTCGCGGCCGACGGCAGGGGCGTGGTGACGAGCGCGCGGCTGTATCAGCTGGTTCGTCAGCGCGATGCCGTACGCGACCGGACCTTCACGATCGAATTCCTCGATCCGGGCGTACAGGCTTTCTCGTTCACATTCGGCTGAGCGCTGAAACCGCGGGCTTCATCCCACGCCACTGCGCTATCGAAGCGCAGTGGCGTTTGCATTTGCGAAGCCGCGAAGAATCCCTTGAATGCAAACGCGCCTGCAAAACTGCCGCCATTTGTACCTGAATGTATATAACGGCGATCGAGAAATACTGGCTTACATTCCAGCGCGTTCTGGAAACAAGCCAGATACGTCAGCGGGTTCAAATAACGACACGCAAGGTTGATTCATGACAGTGCGAACTGACCGGGCAAACAAGGCATCGCGACCGCCAGGTGCAAAGCGCGAAGCCCCCGGATGAAGTCAACGCAGTCCATTCATCTACTGGAGAAATCTCATGAAACTCGTTCAATCCCTCGTCGTTGCAGCATTGATCGCCGTTCCCGCCGCGTCGTTCGCACAGTCGAACCAGCCGTTGACCCGCGCGCAGGTTCGCGCCGAACTGGTTCAGTTGCAGCAGGCCGGCTACAACCCCGCCAGCGACAACACGCAATACCCGAAGAACATCGAAGCCGCACTGTCGCACATCCAGGCGCAACAAGGCTCGGCATACGGCGGCGTTGCAGCGGGCCAGTCGAACTCGGGCGTGCGTCGCGACACCGCGCAAACGCCCGCTCCGCAACAGCAGGACGTGCTCGGTCTCGAACCGGTCTACGCGCACTCGTGATCGCCACGGCCTGGTTGCAGACACGGCACGCAGCCGTCTGCAACCAGGCCACGCAACACGCGCCTTTTCATCGATAACGTGGTACTCAGGGGCAACACAATGACAAAAACCTTCCGGTCCTTTCTCGCGTTCGCCATCATGTTGTGCGGACTCTTCGCCATTCAGACTTCACACGCGGCCTCGCAAGCCGATCTCAAAGGCACGAACGTCGTGCTCGTGCACGGCGCGTTCGCCGACGGCTCCAGCTGGAACCGCGTGATTCCGCTGCTCGAAGCGCATGGCCTGCATGTCGTCGCCGTGCAGAATCCGCTCAGCTCGCTCGCCGACGACGTCGCGGCGACGAAGCGCGTGATCGATCAGCAGAAAGGCCCCGTCGTGCTGGTCGGTCACTCGTGGGGCGGCGTCGTGATCAGCCAGGCGGGCAACGACGACAAGGTCAAGTCGCTCGTGTACGTCGCCGCGTTCGCGCCCGATGCGAACCAGTCGATCGCGGATATCACGCAAGGCATGAAGGCGCCCGCATGGGCCAACGAACTGCAGAAGGACTCGGCGGGTTATCTGACACTATCGGACAAGGCTGTGCGCGACGACTTCGCGCTCGATCTGCCCGCGGCCCAGCAGCGCATCGTCGCCGCGACGCAAGGCCCGTGGTTTTCCGGCTGCGCAGCCGACAAGGTGACCCAGGCTGCATGGCACGAGAAGCCGTCGTACTTCGTGATTCCCGGCCGCGACAAGATGATCGATCCGCATCTGCAGGACAAGATGGCGAAAGATATTCACGCGCAGGTCACGCATGTCGACGCGAGCCACGTCGCGATGCTGAGCCAGCCCGAAGCCGTCGCCAACGCGATTCTCGCGGCGGCACGCAACGCGCACTGAGCCGGGAACGCACGACATGAAGACAATCGTGATGGACGGTCCGGGCGGGCCGGAGGTGCTGCGCGTCGCCGAGCGCGACGAACCCGTCGCCGGACCCGGCGAAGTGCTCGTCGAAGTGGATGCCGCAGGCGTCAACTTCATGGACATCGGCGTGCGGCGCGGCGGCATCTGGGCGACGATGCCGAACCCAAAGACGCTCGGCGTCGAAGGCGCGGGCCGCGTGCTGAAGGTCGGCGAGAACGTGGCGGATATCCGGCCGGGACAGCGCGTCGCGTGGGTCTATGCACCCGGCAGCTACGCGCAGCGCATCGCGATACCCGCCGCCTCGCTCGTGCCCGTTCCCGACGCAATCGATCACACCACCGCCGCTGCCGTGATGATGCAAGGCCTCACGGCGAGTCACTTCGCGACTGACTTCTATCCCGTGCGCCAAGGCGATATCGCGCTGGTGCATGCGGCAGCGGGCGGCCTCGGTTTGCTGCTGACGCAGATCATCAGGCTGCGCGGCGGCATGGTGATCGGCCGCGTGTCGCACGAAGACAAGATCGAAGCCGCGCGGCATGCGGGCGCCGATCATGTGATCGTCGACAGCGAAGGCCATTTCGCCGACGAGGTCATGCGCCTCACCGACGGCGAAGGCGTGCATGTCGTCTACGACGGCTCGGGACCGGCGACGTTTCAGGGCTCGCTCGCGTCGCTGCGCCGTTCGGGCACGTTCTGCTGGTATGGGCCCGTGCTGGGCGATGCGGGGCCGATCCACATCATGAGCCTGCCGAAGAGCATCAAGATCGGCTATGCGACCTTCATGGATCACATCCCTACGCCTGCGCTGCTGCGCGCGCGGACGAAGCAGTTGTTCGACTGGATCATCGCGGGCGTGCTGGAGGTCAGGATCGGCGGCGTCTATCCGCTGGCGGACGCGGCGCGCGCGCATGCCGATATGGAAAGCCGCCGCACGACGGGCAAGCTGCTGCTCGTGCCCTAGGCGCAGCAGGCGGACATGGGCGCGCGCGACGCGTGGTTATCGACGGCCGTCACCGTCGCGGAGAACAGATAGCCTTCGTTGCGCAGCGTCTTGATGTAGCGGCCGTCGCGCACGCCGTCCTGCAAGCGCTGACGCACGCGGCTCACGAGCAGGTCGATCGAACGGTCGAGCAGATCGGCGTGCCGTCCCTGCGTCATGTTGAGCAACTGGTCGCGCGTGAGCACGCGGTTCGGATGATCGAGAAACACGCGCAACAGCCGGTACTCGGCGCCGCTCAGCGCAACCATCGTGCCTTCTGCATCGAGCAGATGACGGGCGCCCGTGTCGAGCCGCCAGTCGCCGAAGCGCAGCATCGCCGCCGACTCCGCGATCTGCATGCCGGGCGGCAGCATATTCGTGCGGCGCAGAACCGCGCGAATGCGCGCCAGCAGTTCGCGGATCGCAAACGGCTTGGACAGGTAGTCGTCGGCGCCCATTTCGAGGCCGACGATCCGGTCCGCTTCTTCGTGGCGCGCGGACAGCATCACGATGGGTATTGCGTGAAAATCGCCGGCACGCAATTCGCGGCACAGCGACAGGCCGTCGGTGTCCGGCAATCTCACGTCGAGAACGATGAGATCGGGCCGGTCGAGGACGAGCGCAGCGCGCATCGCGCGTGCGTTGGCCGCATGCGAGACCCGCATGTCGTTGCGTGCCAGATAGGCGGCGACCAGTTCGCGGATCTCTCGATCGTCGTCGACGATCAGGACGTGTTCGAGCTTCTTCATGACAGGTTCTTCGACTACGGATACGGCGAAATACTCAGGCTGCTGCTTCCACTGACGGCGCGGTGCCCTTGCGCTGCAAAGCGAGACCGCCGCGTCTGTATGCGCAGGTATCCCGTCTTCACGCGGCGATACATGCCGTTGCACGCGAAACCATTCCAGACACGCGGCAGATACATCCGGCTGCTCAAATGAACCTCGACGATGCGCGCCAGTGCGGCCTCGACGATCTCCGTCGATGTGCCGCGCATGGTGGCAGGAACGCATGGGCAACACAACAGCAACAATGCGCACTCCCTGTTGCCTTCTGGTCAACACTCGAGAATTCACAGGTCCGACAACGATGCGAACAATCAATCACCAGCGCCTGAGGTATTTCCACGCTGTGCTCGCGCACGGCTCGATACGTGGTGCCGCCGACGACATGAACACGTCCCCTTCCGTCATCACGCGGCAGATCCGGCTGCTCGAAGAAGAACTGGGCGTCGCGCTATTCGAGCGCGGTGCGAAAGGCGTCCGGCCGACGGAGCCGGCCACGCATCTGCTGGAATTCTGGGAAGGTTGCCAGTCTCAGCAGGAGAAGCTCGAAGACCGGCTGCATGCGTTTCGCGGCTTGCGGCACGGCCGCGTGCAGCTTGCCGTCAGCGAGGGTTTCGTCGATACGCTGACTGAGGATGTGCTCGTGCCGTTTTGCGCGAAGTACCCTGCGCTGACGATCGAAATGAGCATGCTGGCGCGCGATGGGATCGTCGATGAAGTCGCCGGCGATCGCGCGCATATCGGGCTTGCCTATAATCCGCCGCCGCATCCGCGCCTGCGCTGTCTCGCGAGTTCGCTCCAGCGCGCGGTGCTGCTGTTGCGCCGCGAACATCCGCTCGCGCAGAAGAAGCGGCCCGCCACCGTGCAGGACCTGCGTGCCTTTCCGCTCGCGCTGATGCCGCAGTCGTTCGGCATCGGTCATGCGGTGAAGATGCTCGAAATCGCCGAAGGCATGCAGATCCAGCCCGCGATGACGAGCAATTCGCTAGCCGTGCTCAAGCGCATGGTCGCCGCCGGCAACTTCGTCACGCTGATCGGCGAGTTCGCAGCGCGACGCGAAGTGGCGAGCGGCGAGTTGACCACCGTGCCCGTCGATCATCCGCTGCTTCAGGGCACGCACGCCAGGCTGCTCGTGAAATCGAGCCGCGCGCTCACACCCGGACCGCTGGAACTGCTGCGTTGGATCCAGCAGCGGCTTTCGGTCTTCGCGGTGGGGAAAGCGGTTGCGGGAGTGACGGTGTAGCGCCGTCGTGAGTCCAAGCCTCGCCCTGCCCATGCAGGATCAACGCACGCGTTGCGAGCGGCGCGAACTATGCAGCAAACTATCGCAACGTCGATGGGATCATGGTGCCGATGTCGCGTCGCGTTTTTGCGTACGACGAGTCGCATCGCAAGATCGACGAGCCTTTGCTGGTTTCCATCGACTTTCAGGAGATCGCGTGGCGCAAGGCTTAGGTGCAAATCGAACGGAAGCGCGCTGGCGGTTTCAGGTCGCCGGCCCTGTTTGGTTCGCGTGATCCGCAAGCGCGGCGTCGATTGCCGACAGCGCATACAGGAAACCGAGTGCTGCGCCCTCTTCCCTGATGCGCCTGAGTTCGCCCGAGGCTGCCGCGCTCCGCTTGCCTCTTCCGTGAGCAATGAGCACACGGGCCCGTGCGAGGACGAAGCCCGAAAACGGCGACGGTTCGCGGCACACGTATCGTTCGAGCGCGGCGGCGTGTACCGCGGCCGCATCCCACTGTCCGCGGTCGAGACACGCTTCGATTGCATCGCGTCGAAACAGATAGTGATTGTGGCTCACCGCTCCGGCGGCGAGCACAGCTTCGCCCTCCTCGATAGCGCGTTCGAACACGGCACGTTCATGCGTTACGCGCGCAAGCGTGCCGAGATAGGCCGCGCCCAGATAAGCCATGCCCGTCTCCCGGCTGATCGCCAGCGCCTCGCCGATATCGTCGAGTGCTTCGCGCCGACGCCCGGCCACCCGCTGCAACTCCGCGCGAAGGGCTAGCGCCTCGCCTTCGAAGCGCCGCGATTTCAGATCACGCGCGCACTGCAGCGCAGGGCCGACATGCTCCCACGCACGATCCCACTGCGCGAGATCGTGAAAGCAGTGCCAGGCGGCATGATGCGCGACAGCGAGCGCGCGTAGATGACCGACCTTCTCCGCCGCAGCGATGCTGGCGTGAGCGGTATCGACTGCCATGTTCGTCTTGCCCGCGAACCATGCCGTAATCGCAAGCATGGGCAGGTTCGCCACTTCTATTCGTCCAAACCCGTGGAGCCGGCACAAATCGATGCAGCGGCTGAAGGCGTGATGCGCACTGATCATTCTCCCGCGCATGTATTCGCCGTCGCCGAGTCCACCCAGCGCGGCCGCCTCCTGTTCGAAGTCGCGGGCCTCGCGTGCTATCGCGAGGCTGCGCTCGTGTTCGCGGACACAACCGTCGATCTCGCCGCGCGGAAAGCACAGATTGCCGCGCAAAAAGTGAATGCGCGCCTGCTCGCGCAGCAGACCGTCGGCCGTAGCGGCGGCAGCCGCGCAGTCGAGATCGGCCCACGCACCATCGAGATCGTCGACGATCCGCTTCACAGTGGCACGCCCGATCCACGCCTGACAGCGCTCTGTATCCGTCGCGGCAGCCGCGAGCGCGGTTTCGAACGCGCCGAGCGCCGCCGGCATGTCGCCGGTGTCGTGCAGGATGTCGCCGCGCAGGCATTCGAGCGCCACGCGGTCGCTCTGGGCCGATGTCAGTTCGAGCCCGCGTTCGACGAGCCGCAGCGCGAATTCATAGCGATATCCCGCGGCCTGCGTTTGCGCCGCGTCGCAATAGGCGCGTGGCGCCTCGACGTCGGCTGCGCGGTCGAGATGTTCGGCCCGCAGAACGGCGTCGCGCTGTGCATACCATTGCGCGGCACGGCGATGCAATTCGCGGCGCTGGCTTTTCAGCAGCCCGTCGTAGATGGCGTCGCGAATGAGTGCGTGATGGAAGCTGTAGCCGCTGCCTTGCTGACGCAGCAGGCGGCCGGTGATCAAGGGCTCCAGTGCCGGAGCGGCGCCGTCGAGCATATGGCCGACCGCCTCCTTCTCGAAGAACTGGCCGAATATGGAGGCAACCCGCAAGACGTTTTTTTCCACGGGATCGAGCCCATCCAGCCGCGCCTGCACGAGGCTTTGCACCGAACCCGGCACGCCCGCATTTGCCGTTTTCTCCGCGTTGCTGAGCAGTTGTTCGAGAAAGAGCGGATTGCCGGCAGCCCGTTCGATGCAACGTTCGGCCAGTTCGTCTGCGCAGGGAAACGATCCGGCCATCAGACGTGCATCGCTGTCGTTCAAAGGGCCGAGATCGAAGAACGAGCACGCTGCGTTCGACGCGTTGTCGAGCGGATCGTCTCGAGGCCGCGTCGTCAGCACCAGCACGGCAGGACTTTCCGCCGCCGCCGAGGCGAGTTCGGTGAGATCCTGGCGCGTCGATCGGTCCGACCAGTGTATGTCTTCGACGACCAGCAAGCGGGGTTGCTTGCGGCTCGCGCTTTGCATCAGCCGGATCATCGCGTTCTGCCGGCCTCGCACACGCATCGCATGGTTCATGGCCTCGTACACCGCGCGGCCTTCGGGCGGCTGCGGCACATCGATCAGGTCATCGACGAACGGCGCGTCGCCGGCATCGATCAGACCATCGGCAATGGCCCGCGTCACGGCGAGCGTGGCGGCATCGGCGTTGCTCGAATCGTCGAGCGCGAGAAGGCCGCGCACCAGCGACCGGATGGCGTCGCGGCCCGCTCCCGATCCGAAGTCGAGCACGAACGCGTGATGGCAGGCGAACCCCCGCTCGGTCGCCTCGCGCTGAAACGCCTCGGCGAGACGCGTCTTGCCGATGCCGGCCTCGCCGCGAATCTGCACGATGCCGCCGCGTGCGGCTTCACGGCACGATCGGAGTATGTCGCGGAAGCGGCTCAGTTCGTCGAGCCTGCCGATCAACGGCCGACTCGGCGCCGAACGCCGGAGGCCGTCGAGACGCCACACCGAAACGGGCTCGGCGAAACCCTTCACGGCCAGCGCGCCCCGTGCCGCGCAGTCGAGGCGATCGGCCAGCGCGCGCCACACCGCTTCCGAGATCAGTATCTCGCCCGGTCCGGCCGCGTCGGTGAGACGCGACGCGAGATTGACTGTGTCGCCCGTGACGGTGTATTCCCTGTGCGCCGTGCTGCCCATGCCGCTGGCCACGACCTGACCGACGGCGATGCCGACGTGAATGGAGAGCGGACGCGCAAGCGTACGGGACAACGCCGGTATCGCGTCAATCATCGCGAGCGCGGCGCGCACGGCGCGTTCCGGATCGTTTCCATGCGAACGCGGCGCGCCGAACACCGCCATCACGCAGTCGCCCACATGCTTGTCGATGTGCCCGCCGTGCCGCTCGACAATCGCATCGACCTGCTCGAAGTATCCATCGAGCACGACCAGCAACTCCTCGGGATCGAGTTTGCGGCTCAGGTCCGTGAAGCCGCACAGATCGGCGAACAGAACGGCGACCTGCCTGCGCTCGTCGGCCGGTGTGCCGACGGCGCGCACGGACACCTCGGCGCCGCCCGCGCACGTCAATTGCGCGATCGCCGCCAGCAGCCGCTTGCGATGCCCGAGCGAACGCACGCCGAGTTCCTTTAGATCCGCGTCGGTGAGCCGAGGCAGCATCGACGCGTCGATGTCGTTGTCGGCAAACGACTGCGTGTACCGCTCGAGCCCGAGTCCGTCGAGCCACGGTTCGATATCCATCGTCATCGCCCGAATCTGGTTCCCGTTGAGCGCTTAAGAAATACGACGACGCGCGCCTTTTCCAGTGTAGGTGCTGCGCCCGTCGACGGATGGCGGCGCTGCTCGCCTGCCGGCCGTTTGACAGGCGCGAGAACCGCGGCGGATACTGGCTCGCGCGGCCTCCGCCTGCACCGGGCGCCGCGCGTTCCGGGAGAGCGCCGTGAAGCAGGGTGCTACAGGTTCTACGTCGGAGTCGGAGTCGGAGTCGGAGTCCGCGTCCGCATCGACGTCTCGAGGCGCGAGCGCGCCACGCGTCGCCGGCTTGCTCGGCGACCTGACGGCGGGCGCCGTCTCGACGCTCGTGATGCTCTGCTACGCGATGAGCCTCGGCACGCTGATCTTCAGCGCCGACCTCGCGCGCTACGCCGAACTCGGCGTGCCGACCGCGCTGATCAGTTGCATCGTCACCGCGCTGGTGATCGCGCTGACCAGCTCGATGCGCCTGAACATCGCCGGGCCCGACAGCAACGCAACCGCCTTTCTCGCGGGCGTCGCGGCAGG
Source organism: Paraburkholderia sp. Tr-20389 (assembly GCF_017104565.1). Taxonomy (GTDB): domain Bacteria; phylum Pseudomonadota; class Gammaproteobacteria; order Burkholderiales; family Burkholderiaceae; genus Paraburkholderia. The sequence continues at coordinate 78,934 of NZ_JAAGPD010000014.1, forward strand.
CGTCGCGAGCAGCGTGCATGCCGACGGCGGCTCGCCGCAAACCATTCTCTTAACCGTGCTGATCGCGATCGCGCTGTGTTCGGTGCTGACGGGTATCGTGCTGTTCGCGATCGGCTCGTCGAAGCGCAGCCGTTCCCTGCAATTCCTGCCGTATCCCGTCGTAGGCGGATTTCTGGCAGGCACGGGTTATCTGCTGCTGGCGGGTGCGTTCCGCGTGCTGACGGGGGAATCGCCGCAGTGGCACACGCTCGGTCTGCTCACGCATCTGCACTGGCTCGCGTGGACGCCGGCGCTGTTCATCGGCGTGCTGACGACCGTACTCACGCGCGGACGCCAGCACATCGCCGCGTTGCCGTTCGTGCTCGTGTGCGGCATCGCGCTGTTCTATCTGGCGCTGCACCTCGCGGGACTCTCGATCGACGATGCGCGCCGCCTGGGCCTGCTGCTGCCCCAGGTCAGGTTGCACGTGTTCCCCGATCTGCACGTGCCCACATCGCTCGCGCAGAGTGCGATCGACTGGTCCGCGATCGCGGCGCACCTGCCCGAGTCGCTGATCGTGACGTCGGCGTCGGCGATCACGATCCTGATGAACTCCACTGCCATTGGCGCCGCAACGGGCGAGGACATCGATCTGAATCGCGAAATGCGCGCGGCGGGGCTTGCCAATATCGCGAGCGGATTGCTGGGCGGGATGGTCGGCTATCAGTCGTACAACCGCTCGATGCTCAATGCGCGCGCAGGCGCCACGAGCCGGCTCGCGGGCGTGTTCGCCGCGCTCGCGTGCCTCGTCGCGCTCGCGGCATCGCCCGATCTGGTGGCGCTCTTTCCCGTCCCCGTGCTGGTCGGGCTGCAACTGTTCATGGGACTGCGGCTGATGCTGCAATGGCTGGTCGGCGCGTATGCGAGGCTCAACTGGTACGAGTACGCGCTCGTGCCGGGCATGCTCGCCGCCGTCGCGCTGTATGGCGTGGTTGCGGGCGTGATCGCGGGCGTCATCGCCGCGTGCGTGATGTTCGCACTGCTGTACGGGCGCGTCAGTTGCGTGCGCATGGAGTTCGATGCCTCCACACGCACGTCGTCGGTCGAGCGCAGTATCGAGGATTCCACGCATCTGCGTGAATGCGGCGCGCAACTGTGCGGTCTGTGCCTGCAAGGCTTTCTGTTCTTCGGCACCGCGAATTCGATCCTGCAGCGCGTGCGCGAGCGGCTGAAGGCCAACGGCGCCGTTCCCGTGCGCTATGTCGTGCTCGACTTCGCATCGACCAACGGCATGGATGCGTCAGTATCGATTGCGTTCGTCAAGCTGCGGCAACTGTGCGCGTCGTCGGGCGCCGACCTCGTGCTCACTGCATTGCCCGCGCGTTCGCGCAACCTGCTCGCGAAGTCGGGCACGCTCAACTTGCGCATCCACGAGTTCGCGACACTCGATGCCGGACTCGAATGGATCGAAGATCGCCTGCTCGAATCGTGCTCGCTCACGCAACCATCGGGCGAACAGGATCTACGTGCGACACTCGCGCCGCATTTCACGCCTTCCGCGCTGTCCAGGCTGTGCGCGTGCCTCGAAGTGCGCGATCTCGACGCCGGCGAGCCGCTCTTCCTGCATGGCGACCCCGGCGACGCGCTCTATATCGTCGAACGCGGACGCGTCGCCGTGTCGCTGCCGCTATCGGGCGGCCGGCTCGTGCGGCTGCGCTCGTTCGGACCCGGCACGGTCGTCGGCGAAATGGCCGTGTACACGCAGACCCCGCGAAGCGCCGACGTCATCGCCGAAGCACGGACGCGCGTGCACCGTCTGTCGGTGCCTGCGCTGTTCGCGCTCGAACGCGAAGACCCGGTCGCCGCGCAGCAGTTTCATCGCTTCCTGATCAAGACGATCGCGTCGCGGCTCGCCGTCGCCGACGAGGCGCTGCGCGCCGCGTATTGATCGCGCGGCACGCTTCAGGCTCTCAGCGCGCGAAGTCGAGAACGATGTCGATTTGAGCCTGCGATGCCGGTCGAGAAAGGTCTTGAGTACGGGCAGCACATGCAGCGCGCGAAGGTCACGGCCGGGCAGATGCGCAACTTGCTGGAAAGTCCTTCGGAAGAACAGGCCTTACGCATCATCGGAGTACACGCAACGCCCGCTCTCAACGGGCGATATAGCGCTGCGCCAGCGCCTCGTACAGCGGCGGCGCAAACAGCTTCGACACCTGGCTCGAGATCAGCGCCGTCGCCATCAACGAAAGCACCAGCGCGTGTCCGTTGATCATCTCGATCACGATCACAAATGCCGTGATCGGACTTTGCGTGACGGCAGCGAGATAACCGACCATGCCGAGCGCGATCAACATCGGCAATTGCATCTGCCCGAACACGAGATGCAGTGCGTTGCCGATTCCCGCGCCGATCGCCAGCGAAGGCGCGAAGAGTCCGCCCGGCGCGCCGGGCAAATACGAACCGACCATCGACGCCATCTTGAGCAGCGGATAGCTCGCGCCGAGTTGCGAGTTGCCTTCCAGCATGCCGCGCGCTTCGGCATAGCCGCTGCCGAACGTGTGACCGCCGGCGGCCACGCCGATCACGGCGATGAAGAGGCCGCACGCCGCGCCGAACGCAACGGGATGCACCTTTCTCCACGCGACGAGCCTGGCGGGCATCCAGCGTTCGGTATTCAGCAACAGCCAGCAGAACGCACCGCCTGCCACGCCCGTCACGACGCCCAGCAGCACGACGGCAACGGCCAGCAGATCCGGAAAATGGCCGTCGATATCGATCGTGCCGAAATACGTGTAGTTGCCCTGCAAGCCAAGCGAGACGATACCCGCGAAGATGATCGCCGTGATCAGCACGCCGCTGGTTCGCTGTTCGAAGCTGCGCGTCAGTTCTTCGATCGCGAACACGACGCCGGCAAGCGGCGCGTTGAACGCCGCGGAGAGCCCGGCGGCGGCGCCCGCCAGCGCGAGCTTGCGCTCCAGTTCGCCGCCGCGCAGGTTGCGCAAACGCGCCGGATAGAAGCGCCGCAGGCTGAACATCAGCGAAGCGCCGACGTGGATCGTCGGTCCTTCGCGACCTATCGTGAAGCCGCCGAGTATCGACAGAAACGATACGGCGATCTTGCCGGCCAGAATGCGCAGGTTCAGCAGACGCGGCCCGAGGTCGCGCCCATCGTGCAGCGTCGCGATGACTTGTGGAATGCCGCTACCCTCCGCGCCAGGAAAGCAGCGCCGGGTAATCCAGACGCCGAACGCGCCGATGGCCGGCGTCAGCACCAGCGGCAGCCACCAGTGCTCAGCCGTGTAATGCAGGAACGTGTCGTAGCCGAAATCGATCAGCCGCGCATACATGACGGCGACGAGGCCGGTTGCGACCGCGCCCAGCCAGAACACGCCGTAGTGAAGCCAGAGCCGCCTCGCGCGCAGCATCGCGCGACGGTCGAAAAATGCGGGAATGCGCATCGGAATGCTTGAGTGGTCGAAACGAAATAAGGCACATTGTGACATAAATGTGCGCTTCTCCATTTCGACTCGTGCGACCGGCTGCGGAACGGTTACTCGTTCGGGTTACTCGTTCGTCTCGCCGAACACCCAGCCGAACGAGCCATAGTGCGCCTTGTGCTCGGCTGCGAGCTTGAGCAGACAGCGCTCGCCTTTGGGCGTCAGATGCACCTGCACCTGACGGCGATCGGCCGCGTCGGGCTTGCGCGTTACGAGCCCGGCCGATTCGCAGCGCGACACCAGCGCGGCCGTTCCGTTCGGCGCCGCCTGCAGACGTTCCGCCAGTTCGCCGACCGTGGCCCATTGGCGCCCCTCGAACCCGCGCACGTGCAGCAGCAACTGATACTGAAGCGTCGTGATGCCCGCCGCGTTGGAGATCTCCTCGGACACGCGCAGGAACTTGCGCAGTTCGTAACGGAATACCGACATCGCCTCCAGATCCTGTTTGGCTGGAACGCCACGTTTGGCTTGCCTGCTTGAACTCATCTGTCGTCCCGGTGAAATGGCCTTGATGTTCGCGGATCATACACGCGCACGAGATGCGCTGAACTCAGCCTTTCGTCCGCCTTTCCGCTGCCTATACTTTGCATGGACGTCGCCCGCAACGTGCATGCATGGGCGGGCGCCCTTTTCGTCAGATCAATTCTGCCTTCGTCAAGGAGGTGGCACATGCAATACGACGAACAAAAGGTGCAGGACTTCATGAAACGCATGGTCGAAGAGTTCGGCGCCGTGGCGTCCGCGCCGCTGATCGCGCTGGGCGACCGGCTCGGCCTCTACAAGGCCATGACCGAGCAAGGCTGGATGACCTCGGAGCAGGTCGCCGAACGCGCCGGTCTCGCCGAACGATACGTGCGCGAATGGCTCGCGGCGCAGGCCGCTTCACGCTTCATCCGCTACGAGCCCGAAACCGCGCGGTATCAACTCGATAACGAAATGGCGATGTGTTTCGCGGAAGAAACGAGCCCGACGTTCATACCCGGCTTCGCCGACTGCGCCGAAGCGATGTTCCGCAGCCTGCCCAAGCTCGAAGCCGCATTCCGCACGGGCCTGGGCGTCGGCTGGCATCAGCATCATCCGTCGCTGTTCAAGGGCACGGAGCGCTTCTTTCGTCCGGGCTACGCGGCGCATCTGGTCGATGACTGGATTCCCGCGCTCAACGGCGTCGAAGCGATACTCAAGGGGCGCGGCGCGAAGGTCGCGGATGTCGGCTGCGGACATGGCGCATCGACGATGCTGATGGCCGATGCCTATCCCGACGCGACGTTCGTCGGCTTCGATTATCACGAGCCGTCCGTGCAGAGAGCGCGCGAGCTTGCCGACGAAGCGGGCCTCGCCGAAAGAGTCACGTTCGAAGTCGCGAGTGCGCAAGCATTCCCCGGCAACGACTACGACCTCGTCGCGTTCTTCGATTGCCTTCATGACATGGGCGACCCGACGGGCGCAGCGGCGCACGTGTTGCAGTCGTTGAAACCCGATGGGTCGTGGATGATCGTCGAGCCGTTTGCGAACGATCGGCTCGAAGACAATCTGAATCCCGTCGGGCGCGTGTTCTATTCCGCGTCGACGATGATCTGCACGGGCGCGTCGTTGTCGCAGGAAGGCAGAAAGGCGCTCGGCGCGCAGGCGGGCGAAGCGCGGCTAAGAGATGTCGTGACGGCGGGCGGGTTCACGCGTTTCAGGCGCGCGACGCAAACGCCGTTCAATCTGATTTTCCAGGCACAGGCCTAAGCGGCCCGGCCTTTGCAAAATCGCAATACAGCCGGGCGCGCACGCACGCCCGGCTTCACAGCATGCGCTGCTTACTGCGACATCGCGCCCGATGCGGGATGATCCATCCCCATCGCATCGTGCTTCTTCATCTTGCTGTTTTTCTTCATCGTATCGTGCGACATGTTGTCCTTCTTCATCGCATCATGCGACATGGCGTCCTTGCTCATCGCGTCGTTCCCCATCGCGCCGCTCGCCTGCGCAAATGCAGCCGTCGTGCCCATCGCCAGCGTTGCGACGAATACCGCCGTCATCAGTCGTTTCATTGCTCATCTCCTTGGTGGGTTGAAAGTGGTATCCGGCCATACCGGAACCAGAAAAAACAGAACAGCACTCAGGAACCGCCGAACCAGTTGTAGCCCTGATCGACCCAATAGCCGCCGGGATACGTATTGGTCACGAAAATCTCGACGATGTGTTTCGGGTTCTTGTAGCCGAGCTTGGTCGGCATGCGCAGCTTCATCGGATAGCCGTATTTCGCGGGCAAACGCTCGCCGTCGTACTCGAACGTGAGCAAGGTCTGCGGATGCAGCGCAGTGGGCATGTCGATGCTCTCGTAGTAGTCGTCCGCGCAGCGAAAGCCGACATACTTCGCCGTCGTATCGGCGCCGATGCGGCGCAGGAATCCCGCGAACGGCGTGCCGCCCCAGCGCCCGATCGCGCTCCACCCTTCGACGCAGATATGCCGTGTGATCTGTTCAGCGTGCGGCAGCGCATACAGCTCCGGCAATGTCCACACGCGCTGCCCCGTCACGAGACCGCTGACTTTCAGGCGATAGTCGCTGCCGTCCACCTCGGGCACGTCGTCGATGCCATAGAACGCGTTGAACGGAAACGGCCGCGTGATCTGCGCTTCCGTGTAAGTAGGCGCAAGTTCCTTCGGATCGAACAGCAATGCCTGCGCGCGGTCGTTTAGACGCGACACCGCCGTCAAGAACTTGTTGACCGAGTCCTCGTCGGTGATCGAGCAGCCGGTCAACAACGACAGCCCTCCGAGGGTCAGCATGCGTTTGCCGAACAGACGGCGCGAAGGCATCTCCAGTTCGCGGCTCGCATCGGCGAGAATCGCGGCACGATCGAGCTTCATGATCGGTTTGTCGCTGGTTTTCATGGGGTCTCCTCGTGCAAAGATCAACGGCCGCGCAGCATGGTCAGCAGCGAACGCGGCACGAGCGCGACCATCGCGACGTGCACGACGACGAACGCCGCCATCACCGCCATCGCGCAGAAGTGAACGATGCGCGCGTTGTCGTAGCCGCCCATCAGTTCGCGCAGCAGCGGAAACTGCACCGACTTCCAGATCGCGAGACCCGACAGCACGAGCACCACGAGATCGACGATGACGGCCAGATAGGCGAGCTTCTGCACCGCGTTGTACTGACGCAGATCCGCGTGAGACAGCTTGCCGCTCACGGCCGCGATGAAGTCGCGCAGCACGGCACGCGGCGAAAGCGGAAAGAACTTTGCGACGAAGCGCCCGCTCGCGAGGTTGAGCGCGAGATAGACGATGCCGTTGAACACCAGCAGCCACATCGCCGCGAAGTGCCATTGCAGTGCACCGCCGAGCCAGCCGCCAAGTGTGATCGACGGCGGAATCACAATGCCGCGGAAAACGGGCGACGCGTCGTAGATGCGCCAGCCCGAGAACATCATGATCAGCGCGGCGAACGCATTGAGCCAATGCGTGACGCGCAACCACAGCGGATGAATGGGCGAACTGCGCGGAACGCTGTCGTGCGCCGGCGTGAGTGTCGCTTTTGTCGTGTCCATGTCGATCACCATGACGGTCGGATACACGTCAATTCGTCGGGGACACGCGCCGGGTTACAGCACAACGCGAAAAAAACTTTTTTCCGCAGGCTGTAACCGCCCGATGCGAAAGCGCGAATTAACCCGTTAAAGGAGGCGGGTGACGACGATGGACGACGACCGCGTTATAGTGGCGCATCACGGCTTCGGCTATGCCGAAGCGCTCGATCTGAAGCTGGGCGCCCCGCTCGTTGCGGCGGCGAGCCACGCGCAAGCGTCACCGTCCCGTCGTCCCGCCCATCGAGGAGCCATGTTGCAAGACGCGGAAAGCCGCCTGAAAGCGTTGTTCACCCGCGGTCTCGACGGCGACGCCGACGCTTATCGAAGCTTTCTTCAAGCACTCACGCGGCATCTGCGCGGATTTCTGCGCAGACGCATCCCGCAGTATCGCGACGACGTGGAAGACCTCGTCCAGGAGATCCTGCTCGCCGTGCACAACGCGCGTCACACCTACCGTCCGGACGAACCGCTGACGGCCTGGCTGCACGCGATCGCCCGCTACAAGCTGATGGATTTCTTCCGTTCGCGCGCGCGCCGCGAATCCCTCAACGATCCGCTCGACGACCACGCCGAACTGCTCGCCGACACCGACGACGAACCCGCGCAAGCGCGTCACGATATCGGCAAGCTGCTCGATCATCTTCCCGACAAGCAGCGGCTCCCGATCGTCCACATGAAACTCGAAGGCCTGTCCGTCACCGAGACGGCGCGTATCACGGGGCTGTCCGAATCGGCCGTCAAGGTCGGCGTGCATCGGGGTCTCAAGGCACTGGCTGCACTTATCCGGGGGCTGCGATGAAGACCGACGATCTCATTGGCCTCCTGTCGAATCAGGTCACCCGCATCGAGCGCGGCGCGGTCGCACGACGTTTCGTCAAGGCACTGCTGCTCGGCGGATTGGGCTCGCTGATCCTGATGAGCGTGGTGTTCGGCGTGCGCCACGATCTGGCGAGCGTCGCGCGCACCACCATCTTCTGGGCCAAGATGGCGTATCCGCTCGCGATTGCGGTCGGCGCGATGCTGGCCGTGATGCGGCTCGGCCGTCCGGGCGCGCGCACAGGTTACTCGTGGGCGCTGATCGCGCTGCCGTTCGTCGCGGTATGGGCGGCGAGCATGTTCGTGCTGGACGGCGCGGCACCGGGCGGACGCTGGGCGCTCGTGCTCGGTCACACCTGGCGCACGTGTCCGTTCAACATCATGCTGCTGTCGCTGCCGACCTTCCCCGCCGTGTTCTGGGCCGTCAAATCGCTCGCGCCGACGCAGCTGCGGCTTGCTGGCGCCGTCGCCGGTCTGCTCGCGAGTTCGACGGCCACGATCGTGTACTGCCTGCATTGCCCCGAGATGAGCCCGGCGTTCTGGAGCGTGTGGTACGCGATCGGCATGCTGGTGCCGGCGGGCATCGGCGCGTGGCTGGGGCCGAAGTTGCTGCGGTGGTAGCGCCGCTCGAAAACTGAAACGCAGTGTTGTCGCGAGGCACGGGTTGACATCCATTTAGATGATGACTACCATCTAAATAACCTGTTACGAAGCGATACGATCATGAGGAAATCGAGAGCGGAAACGGCCGATACGCGCCGCAAGATCGTCGAGGTCGCGGCGCGGGAATTCCGCGCCAACGGCATCCAGGCAACCGGCCTGGCCGATCTGATGGCCGAAGCGGGGCTGTCGCACGGCGGCTTTTACCGGCATTTCGATTCCAAAGATCAACTGGTCGCGGAAGCGTGCGAGACGGGGCTGAGCGCGATCATCCACAAGCTGGACACCGCAGCGGGCGAAAGCGCCGGACACGACGGTTTCAAGGCGATCGTCGACGCCTACGCCTCCACCTCGCATCGCGACGAACGGGCCGACGGCTGCCCGCTTGCCGGCATGGGCAGCGAGCTTGCCCGCGCCGACGAACAGACGCGAGCCGTAGCGGCACGCGGGTTCGACGATCTCGTCGAGGTCCTCGCCAGGCGATCGAAACGCCGGCAGAAGACGACAGCCCGGTCGGAAGCCATCTTCGCGCTCTCGGCCATGATCGGCGCGGTCACGATGGCGCGTATCGTCGAAGACCCGGAAGCGTCGGCCGCTATTCTGCAGAACGTCAGGGAACATCTCACCGCGATGTAGACGCCCCAACCGTTGAATTCGAACCCATCACGCACGCGCTGATATGTGCGTATGCACTTTCATTAGATATCGAAGTGAAGTTCCGATCGCGGCGATATCTGACAGTCCCCTGCACTCATGTCGAGTGCTCATACGTTAGATTGGAGAGTCCATCATGCAGCAACACAAATACCTCATCACTGGCGCCACCGGCAAAACGGGCGTCCATACCATCCGGCATCTGTTGAACGACGGGCATGCCGTTCGCGCGTTCGTTCATAGCGAAGACGAACGCAGCGCGGCGTTGCGCGCTCAAGGCGCCGAAATCGTCGTCGGCGATCTGCTCGAACACGATGATGTGCGACGCGCAATGGACGGCGTCACGGGCGCCTACCTGTGCTATCCCGTGCGGCCGGGCTTCATCCAGGCCACGTCGTACTTTGCGGACGCGGCACGCCGCGCAGGCGTCGAGGTCGTCGTGGACATGTCGCAGATCTCCGCGCGCGAAGATTCGAAGAGCCATGCCGCACGCGATCACTGGATCGCGGAACGCGTGCTCGACTGGTCGGGCGTGCCGACCGTGCACATTCGTCCCACCTTCTTTTCCGAATGGCTGGTGTTCCCGTGGGTCCGCGATCAGATCGTGCAGGAAGGCAAGATCACCCTGCCCTACGGCGAAGGACGTCATGCGCCGATCGCAGGCGAGGATCAGGCCCGTCTCATCGCCGCCGTGCTCGCGCAACCGTCAGGGCATATCGGGAAGACCTATCCGCTGCTTGGACCTGTCGAAATGAACCAGCAGGAAATCGCCGATGAGATCGGTGAAGTGCTCGGCCGCAAGATCAGCTACCGTCCGTCGACCATCGAGCAATACCGCGCCCATCTCGAGCGTTATCAACTGCCCGAGTTCATGATCCAGCATTTTCTTGCGATCGCGATCGACTATCAGAACGGCATTTTCTCGGGCGCGGACGGTGTGATCGGTGAAATTACGGGGCTTGCGCCGCAAACCGTCAGCGACTTCGTGAAAGCGAATCGCCAGGCATTCGAGCAGTAATCGTCGATGCAAGCGGTTCGCGCTGGCGGGCCGCATGTGTGCGTGCGCTACGGCACCGCGAAGGATTCAGGTTTAGGCTATAGGGAGGAGACGATCACCGATACCAAACGCTGTTGGCTGCCGCAGTGAATGTCTGACGAATGAAATGAACGAACGCGTTTCGCGGCGGGCTTGCAGTCCATACAAGGAGGCAATATGCACATCGGCGTTCCGAAGGAGATCAAGAACCACGAATATCGCGTCGGACTCACGCCGTCTTCCGTTCGTGAGATCGTCGCGCACGGACACACGGTGAGCGTGGAGGCGGGAGCGGGTGCGGGTATCGGCGCATCGGACGACGCATACCGCACGGCGGGCGCACAGGTCGCACCCGACGCAGGCGCCGTATTCGCGGCCGCCGACATGATCGTCAAGGTCAAGGAGCCGCAAGCGCCCGAGCGTGCGATGCTGCGCAACGGCCAGATCCTTTTCACCTATCTGCACCTCGCGCCCGACCCCGCGCAATGCGCCGATCTCGTCAAGAGCAACGCAGTCTGCATCGCGTACGAGACGGTCACGCAACCCGGCGGCGGACTGCCCCTGCTCGCGCCGATGTCCGAAGTCGCGGGCCGCATGTCGATCCAGGCGGGCGCCTTCTGCCTGGAGCGCGCGCATGGCGGCAAGGGCATCCTGCTGGGCGGCGTGGCCGGCGTGCCGTCCGCGAAGATCGTGATCCTCGGGGCGGGCGTGGTCGGCAGCAATGCCGCGCAGATCGCCGTCGGCACGGGCGCGCAGGTCGTGGTGATCGACCGTAATGTGGATGCGCTGCGGCGCATGGACCGGCTGCTCGGCGCGCGCGTGATCACGGTGTATTCGAATCAGGACAATATCGAGCAGCATGTGCTCGCGGCCGATCTCGTGATCGGCGGCGTTCTCGTGCCGGGCGCCGCCGCGCCGAAGCTCGTCACGCGCAAGATGGTCGAGGCGATGAGCCCGGGTTCGGTGATCGTCGATGTCGCGATCGATCAGGGCGGATGCTGCGAAACGGCCAGGCCCACGACTCACGCGGCGCCCACGTACAAGGTCGGCGAGGTCGTTCACTACTGCGTCGCGAACATGCCTGGGGGCGTGCCTCGCACATCGACCTATGCATTGAACAACGCGACCCTGCCCTTCGTGCTGCAGATCGCGGACAAAGGCTGGCGCAAGGCGCTCACCGACGACGAGCATCTGCGCCGCGGTCTGAACGTGGCGTTCGGCAAGGTGACCTGCCCCGAAGTCGCCGAAGCACTCGACTACACCTGCGAAGACGCGGGGGCCATTGCGGCCGAATAGCAGCAGGCAGAAGACGGAGTGCGGCCGGCCACGCCTCCGTCCTTCCGCGATTTCGACGCCTGTTAGCCGACCTGCTGCGTGTTTCCGTTGCTGTTGTCGCCCGTCAGGTAGTTGATGGCGTCGTTTGCATGGTTCGCGTAGTCGTTGCTTTTGTCGACCAGTTTCGCGCCCTTCATCAGGCCGTTTACCGCACTGTCCGATGTGGTCCCGATCTTCGCCGCTTCTACGCCGCCGCGCGCCGCCATGACGCCTGCCTCGACTTCCGGCGCGGCCTCGGGCGCGACGACCATTGCCGCGTCGGTCGCTGCGCCGACGAACGCCTGTCCGAACTCCGACAATGCGCCTTTGATGTTGCCGTGTACGAGATCGATCGCCCCGCCTACGGTATCGGTGACGGGCGATACGATCTGCTGCATGAAGTTTCCAGCCGAGTCTTCGATCTTGTTCCAGGTCTTCGACGCCGCACTCGATCCGCGATACAGCGTGTCGGTGCCGAACGCCTGCGCGAACTTCTGATCTTCCGTCGAATTGACTTTGCCTTTGCCGAGCGCGCCCACCTGGCTTCCCAACAACTGCGCATCCTGATCGCTGAATGTGTTGGGTACGGCGCCGCTTTGCTGCTCGTTCTTCAGGCTCACCATATCGTCGACCATCGCGTTGCCATCGCCCTTGCTCGCGTCCTGCTGAAACTTCTGGGCAAGCATCGGATCCGCGGCCTGCATGTCGGCCATCGCACGCTGAACGCCTTGTGAAAGTGCGGGCTGCGCCGCAGAAAGAATATCTTCGGAGGGTTTCGAGGTCTTGTCCTTGACACCTTTGACGATCGCGCCAATGGGGTTGAAGCTCTCGAAGAACTTTGCAACGGCATGACCCGCCCGCGTTTGACCGCCCTTGATATAGCTTCCACCCAGCAAATCCTGCGCATCGCTTTTCACGTGCCCATTGATCTTGCCGCCGCCGTGATCGTTGGCCATTTTCTGCGCGCCGGATACTTCTTCGATCGCCTGCTGTCTGGTGATCGCGCCTTCCTTATAGGCTTGCAGTTCGTCTTCGACAAGTGCATTGCCGTCGCCGCTCTGCGCGTCTTTCATAGTTTTCGCAAACAGCGTGGGATCTTTGGCCTGCGTCGACGACATCGCGTTTTCGAGGTCCGTCCCACCTTGCTGCGCATTGACGCTTGACGTGCTGGCGGGTGTGGAAGATGTCGAAGCGCCGGATGCCGACGTTCCAGAAGGCAACGCACTCGCCGTGGCCGCTGTGCCCGGATTGAATGCGCGATCCAGCATCGGCGCCAGATCGTCGAGCAAGGCCTTGATTGCGTCTTCCTGCGAGGCATCGGGCGTTTGCGGGTCTCGCGCGATCGAGGTGACCAAACCGGTCTGGATACCGGACACGTTCATGACTTCGCTCCCAAAGAGGCACGTTCAATCGGTTGCGCGGCGCTCGGGCATCGTGCGTCGCCTCGCTGCATATGACCTGCGCGAATCTACGCGCCGATGCCTGCAAATTCGTAACGCACCTGAAGAGAGAAGCATGAAAGCGAAGCTAGCGCCCGCCTTTGCGCACAGCGGCCGACAACGCGGGCTGGACTATCCTGCTTCGGGATAGCGCCGCGACCGCCGCCTCCACGAGCGGATTGACCCGCTCCGTGGACCACGCAACCGCCGTCGACGGCTCGAGCCGCACAGTTCATTGAATCGGTGTCGGGCTGACAGGTAAGCGGCGACGTGCGCCCATAACGTGTTCGCGCGTCGCCGCTATCCGGGCTCACGACTCACGACCGGCTGCACGAACCGGCGATGCACGAGCAACAGCAAAGGCGTCGAAACCATCGAAAGCGCGACCACCAGTGTGACCAGCGACGACTGGCGCTGATCGATGACGCGTGCCGCCAGTGACGCGGCCATCACCACGAACGCGAACTCGCCGCCTTGCGACAGCAGAATGGCGAAGTAGCTGCGTTCCGATGCCGGCACGCCAAACCGGTTTGCAAGGAACCACTGCGCTATCGCCTTGATACCGACCACGGCCACGACAAGAACCGCGACACGTACCGGCTCGCGCATCAGCACACCAAAGTCGATCGATGTTCCCACTGCAATGAAGAACAAACCGAGCAACAAGCCCTTGAAGGGCGCCATGTCGACTTCGACCTGGTGACGATAATCCGAATCCGCGAGCAGCACGCCGGCGAGAAAGGCGCCCAGCGACATCGACAGATGAACGCTCTGCATCAGCAACGCGATGCCGACGATCCAGAGCAGTGCAAATGCGGTGAAAATCTCCGGAACGCCGATGCTGGTGATCACGCGAAGCACGACCTGCAACAGATAACGGCCGACCAGCGCAACCGCAATCAGCATACCGAGCGCTTTCAGCGCAATGAGCCAGCCGGGCTCCGCTGCGGAGACGGGCACCGCCGGTCCAAGCAGCGGCAGGAGTGCGATCAACGGGATAGCCGCCATATCCTGGAACAGCAGAATGCCGAACCCGGCGCGGCCGGTCGGCATGTCCATCAGCTTGCGCTCCTGAAGCTCCGACATCACCATGGCCGTCGACGACAACGAGAGTGCGAGCCCGCCCGCCAACGCAATCCGCCAGGGTAGCCCCAGCAGCATGAAGATCCCAGACAGCGCGGCGGCGCACACGGTCATCTGCATCGTGCCGTAGCCGAAGATCGTGCGACGCATCGCCCATAGCGTGTCGACCTGCATTTCGAGGCCGATCACGAACATCATCAGCACGATTCCCAACTCGGAAAAATGGAGGATCGCGTCGACGTCGGTCACGAGCCCCAGTGCCCACGGACCGATCATGATGCCCGCCACCAGATAGCCCAGCACCGAACCGAATCCGAGGCGGACGGTCAATGGCACGGCGATGAGCGCCGCCGCAAGAAAGATGACCACGTCGATGAGAAGCTTCGTCATGCACTGTCCTCCTGCATCCTGCCCAGACCTTCGACCCGCGCCTCCCCTCGTCCCGTTCCTGCTGCGTTCAGCGCCCCATACGTCTGTCATAGCTGCGCGAAATGCGATCGAGCAGTGAGGGATCGCGTGCATTTTTCGAATCGAACTGTACGACGACACTGCCATCCGCTTGCTGCCGTACGCTCGCCTGCACGACACCTCCGTCGATTCCGCCGACGATCGTGCCGCTCCCGGGATCCTGCACGGTAATCGCGAGGCCTTCGTCTTGCATCGCACCCGCTGCAGCGGAAAAAGACCGGTTGAAACTGGCGGGCGTGGTGATCACGGTGCCTGGAGGAGGCACCGCGTAGTAGGGACAACCCGCCATGAGCGGCAGCGAGCCGCAGACCACCATCAGCAAGAGGCGCCTGAACGCGGCGACCACGCCCGCATTGCGCTCGCCTCGAACACGCTCGCGCGTGACGGCATGAGACCGATCCGTTCCCCGTAGCATCATCACCGCTCACCTCGACTGAACACGACTCTGCGCACTGCTTGCCGCCGGCGTTCGGGGCCGATACTCGATGTCGCGGGCCGCCTTCTACTGGGCCGCGCCAGGCGTAACGGTGATCGCCACGGCTTCGGTGTAGACAACCTGGACCTGATCGCCCTTGTGGACGTTTTTCATCTGCTCCGGATCCTCCACATGCACATCGACGAGGTTGCCGTGTGGTCCCTTCAGCGTGACCGTCTTCGCCTTCTGGTCGACCGCGACGACATCCGCCATCACCGTGATCTCCCGGCCGATCGTGCCGCCCGGTTTGGCACCCGGTTCTGCGCGTTTTTCGATCAGCCGCTGTGTCGCCGAACGCGGGCCACTGGTTTTCGACAGACTGAGCGACATCGCCTCCTGGTATTCGGTCGTGACGATATCCCCGATCTTGAGCTGGTCGAAGTTGCGCGCTTCTTCGCCGACCTGCAGTTCGACCATCTTGCCCTTCTTGTCTTTGAGCGTGACGGTGCGCGTCGACGGCTCGATCGCGACGATCGTGGCCGTCACCTTCGCCGTCCCCACCGCCGTGACACTGCCCGGTGCTTTCGTGACATCGACTGATGTCTGCGGCTGGGCAAATGCCGGGCTCACCGCCATCAGGACAGCCATTGCGATAACGAGGCGATTCGTTTTCATTCCTGCCCTCACGATCAGATTGGAGAGATCAGCACCGATGACGCCCGCACTCATCCACGCAACGCCCAAGGCCGGTGCTCTCACCCTCAGTCTAGGCACTGCCTGACAGCGAGAGTATTGGACTTTGGTCCCATACATGAGGGGGATTTCAGGGGGCGATTATTTTGTTGCCGTCGGCACGACTGGACTATTCTTCAGTGTGAACGGCGGTGGCGACCTCAATCCGGATAGCGGCTCTTTCAATTGCGACCATCAGACAAATGCAATCCGATCATCCAGTTCCTGAAGGCGGACAGGTTGCGGTCAGGGCGCCGGGATGGTTGCGCTGGCTGCCCGGCCTGATTCTGCTCAAAGAGTATCGTGCCAGCTGGCTGCCGAACGATCTGGCTGCCGGGCTGGTTTTGACCACCATGCTGGTGCCCGTCGGCATCGCGTACGCCGAGGCTTCCGGGGTTCCAGGTGTCTACGGTCTGTACGCGACGATCATTCCGCTGCTGGCCTACGCGCTGTTCGGCCCTAGCCGGATTCTCGTGCTCGGCCCCGACTCGGCGTTGGCCGCGCCGATTCTCGCGGTCGTCGTCGCCATCGCCGGCAGCGATCCGTCGCGTGCCATCGCGATCGCCAGCATGATGGCCATCGTCTCCGGCTTGTTCTGTATCGTGATGGGACTCCTGCGGCTCGGCTTCATCACCGAACTGCTGTCGAAGCCGATCCGCTACGGTTATATGAACGGTATCGCGTTGACCGTGCTGATCAGCCAGTTGCCGAAGCTCTTTGCGATATCGTTCGATGATCGCGGACCGCTGCGCGATCTGCTGACGCTTGGCAGCGCGATCGTCGCGGGTAAAGCCAACTGGTACAGCTTCGCGGTGGGTGCGGGAAGCCTCGTGCTGATTCTGCTGCTCAAGCGTTTCGAGAAGGTGCCGGGCATTCTGATCGCGGTGATTCTCGCGACGCTTAGCGTCACCGTGTTCAATCTGGACAGCCTCGGCGTGAAGGTACTGGGGAAGATTCCCCAAGGCCTGCCGTCCTTTGCACTGCCGTGGGTCGGCGACGTTGATTTCGTCAAGATCGTGCTGGGCGGCTGCGCGGTCGCGCTGATCTCGTTTGCCGACACGAGCGTGCTGTCGCGAACCTTCGCCGCGCGCTATCACACGCGCGTCGATCCGAACCAGGAAATGGTCGGCTTGGGCGCGGCCAATCTGGCGGCCGGGTTCTTTCAGGGTTTCCCTATCAGCAGCAGTTCTTCGCGCACGCCGGTAGCCGAAGCAGCGGGCGCCAGAAGCCAGGTGACGGGCATCGTCGGCGCAATCGCGGTCGCCGTTCTGCTGATGGCCGCGCCCAACCTGATGCGCTACCTGCCCAATAGCGCACTGGCGGCCGTCGTCATTGCCGCGGCCATCGGGTTGTTCGAATTCGCGGACCTCAAGCGCATCTACCGCATCCAGCAATGGGAGTTCTGGCTATCGGTGGTCTGCTTCGCCGGTGTCGCCGTCTTCGGCGCGATTCCCGGCATCTGCATTGCGGTGGTGCTCGCCGTGATCGAATTTCTCTGGGACGGCTGGCGCCCGCATTTCGCGGTGCTGGGCCGCGTTGAAGGTCTGCGCGGCTATCACGACGTCACGCGCTATCCGCACGCGGCGCGTATTCCGGGCTTGCTGCTGTTTCGCTGGGATGCACCGCTGTTCTTCGCGAATGCCGAACTCTTCCAGCAACGCCTGCTGGAAGCCGTCGACGCATCGCCATCGTCCATCAAGAGAGTGGTGGTGGCCGCGGAACCCGTGACCAGCGTCGACGTCACCTCGGCCGATATGCTGCGCGAACTGAACCGGCTGTTCGACGAGCGTGGCATCGCGCTGCATTTCGCGGAAATGAAGGACCCTGTGCGCGACAAACTCAGGCGCTTCGAGCTGTTCGACATCATCGGCGACGAGCGCTTTCACCCTACCGTCGGCAGCGCGGTCGATGACTACCTGGGTCGCGAAGACAGCGCGCGGTGATCATGCACCACGCGCCGTCAGCCCGGTCCCGACAGGCGACCGGGTGACATGAGCACGACGAGATCAATGCACGGTGTGGACGATGCCGATGGCCTCGTCATCGTCCTCTTCGGACGAGGCCTGCTCAAGGATCGCGCAGCGGAAGTCCAGCTTCACGCGAAGGATGGCCGATTCAATACGGACGTCGCCGCGATGGCCGCTCAGGCGGGTATTGATCGCCTCCTCGACGGCGAGAATCGCCTGCTCGATGCTCTCCGGATCATCGCAATCGAACCCGATTTCAACTTCGATGCTCTCCAGCAGGTTCAACGCGGTTGCAATGTCATCCGATGCGACGAATAGCGTCTTGGCGTCTTCTCTCATCTACCCTCCCCGTTCGGGTTGTCCAGCGTCTTCAGACAGGTGCGAGCTGCACGGCTATCGTTGCACATCCGGCGCAAACCTGCCGGGCGATGACCGCAAGTGTTGGGTTTGAAACAACGGTAGGGTTGCGGTGCGTTGCGAAGCGTTTAGAATCGAAGGTTCCAGCCTGGCATCCGTGTCATCGCGGTCCGCCGCCAGGCTTTCGGCCATCGGCCGATATCGGCCGCTTGCACACCTTCCCGCTCCCGCCCTCTCTCGCTTCACTGCCAGGCTTCTGATCTCCACCAGCACGCCTGGATGCGCACTTGCCGCCTGTAAAAACCGCCTCTTCTCTTTTCCGCGTTCGTCACCATCGGCACCGGCGGAATATTTCACAGCCCACTCACGTTTTATCACCGAGGTCCGCCCGAACGGACGATCACCCGTCGGTGCGTCCCAGCAGCAACACCGCCCTTGCGAGGAGAAAGATGATGATCGACAGAAGGCATACCGCGTACGTGCTGGCGATGGTCGCACTCGTTGCTCCGCTCAGCGCTCACGCGGACGAAATGATCCACGTCAAGCTCACGGACAACACGATTCAACTCGATAGCGACACGGCAAAAGCCGGGCGCGTCACCTTCGAGGTGAACAACGCGGCGAACGGCAATACCGAACACGAGTTCGTGGTGCTGAAAACAGACGCGGACGATGCGCATCTGCCCGTTCATAAAGGACTGGTTGCGGAAAACCGGTTCAAGAAAATGGGCGAGGTGGAGGACCTGGCGCAGGGCTCGACAAAACGCCTGTCACTGAAGCTTGCACCCGGGCGCTATGTGTTGATCTGCAACCGGCCAGGACACTATGAGATGGGTATGCATACGTCGTTTGTCGTCGCGCGCTGATGACGAGTCCGTCCGCATACCAGCGGGCGACAGCGCATGCGCTGATGTTTACGCCGTCGACGCCGCGCTCTTGCACGGTATCGACGGACGTGACATCGTCGCGTCATGCGTTGGCATCAACGTCCATCGGAGTCGAACGGCAGGCTCCAGTCTGTGATGTTCGGCACGTTGTCGTCGACGGCTGCAAAGTGCACGACGTCATTGCGCGGCTGCGAGAAGGCCAGGCCAAATGCGCCGCCCTGCGCCGCGTCCATCTGAAGCTCCGCGACGAAGCGCCCTTGCGGTGTGAACTCGGTGATCTCGCTCGGATGGTTCGGATCGCTATTGATCGCGTCGCCGTTGGCCGTGAAGAGATGGCCATTCGGACCCAGTGCAAGAGCGAGCGGCCCATGCAGGTGCGTGTTGTCCGCATATATCAGCACACCCTTGCCGCCGTCGTGTTGCGTGTTGCCAGCACCAAACACAGCAAAGATCGCGTTATCGACCGTTGACGCCACATAGAGGACATCGCGCTGAGCATCGTAAGCGAGCCCCGTCGGCCCCACGACGAGCGCTGCCGAGTCGCCGCGAAACGGATAGCCGGATGCGATCTGCGTGCTTTTCCGAAGATGAACGCCGTTATCGTCGATCGCGACGTCGAGACGCACGACGGTCCCGTTCAGCACGTTCGACACGAAGACTTTCGCGCGATCGCCCATATCGAAGATAGTCAGATCCCACGGCCCGTCGAGCCCGGCATTGGCGGGCGTCCATTGCGTGACGACACCGCCCGTCCGGTTCAGTACCAGAAGGGAGCCGGGCTTGATGCTTGCAAACGTTCCGTCGTCGGCAGGCACATTGCCGACCAGCACGAAGCCTGCTCGTAGCACGCCGAGCGCCGTCGTCAGACCGAGTCCTTTCGGTCCCTGAAAGAAGACGGTCGGATTGCCGTTCGCGACGATCTTGACGATCGTCGTCCCCGTACCTTGCAGATTCTTTGCATTGTTGAAATTGGAAACAAGCAGATCGCCTGCGGCGATAGTGCCGTAAGACGGAAATCCGCGCGGCACGAAGGCGACGCCATAAGGATTGAGGTCACCGTTCGGTGGCACGGTCGAAGAGGTGACGGAAGGTGGCGGCAGCAATTGGGTATCGCCCGCGATCGCGGGAACGCTTGCGGCCATCATGAAGCATGTGCCGCACAGCATCTCGATCACGAGACCTTTGAATGCGTGGCCTTTTCTGTCAACTGCTTGCAAGCGAAGCCTGGGGTCGCCATCTGACGTAGGGCGTGAAACGACGCGATTCATGGCAATTCTCCATTGAGGCCGCGGTGGCAGGAATGCGCAGCCATACCGCGAGCAGATCAGATCCTCCTGCATGACCGGCACGCCCCCGCGAGCGTGCGCTGGATCCGATTGCGCAGCGCCGACGAAGAGGCAATCGCCCTCTGCGGAAGGGCCAAAGGGAGAAACGTGTCCGATGTAGAGAGTCGCGTCGATTCACGTGATGATCGGACGGTGCCCTGTAAACGAGCACCGCGCGCCCGATATTCCGGGTTGGCGATAAAAGAGTGGGCCTGACCTCTCAGGCCTCTTGAGCCTGAATTAGCCTTCGATCGCGCAGCGGCCGGATACGGCGTATGGCGGCGCACGACGCTTGTGGAGCGCAGCGAAGCGTTGGTCCGTCTCGGCAAGGCAATTCGCGAGGATTCGCGCCGCATTGCAGAAACTTCCCGCTCTGGCAGGTGATCCGCGGACTCGTCCCCGCGCTTCTGGCAGGCAACACCTACGTGCTGAAGCACGCGCCGAACGTGATGGGGTCCGCGTATTTGCTGCGCGATGCAGTCGCTCGCACGTCGTTTCCAGACGGCACGTTCGAAGTCGTGAATCTGACCAACGATCTGGTGTCGGTCGCGATCGCCGATGACCGTATCGCAGCGGTGACCGTCACCGGCGGCGTGCGTGCAGGTTCGGCGATCGGTGCGCAAGCGGGCGCCGCGCTGAAAAAATGCGTGCTCGAACTGGGGGGCTCCAACGCCTTCATCGTGCTCGCCGATGCCGATATGGATCTTGCCGTCGATGCTGCCGTGAAAGGCCGCTTCCAGAACACCGGACAGGTGTGCGCGGCGGCAAAGCGCTACATCGTCGAGAAAACCGTGTTGAAGCAGTTCACGGAACGGTTCGTCGCGGCCGTGCGCGAACTGAAGGCCGGCGATCCGATGGACCCGGCCACCTATATCGGCCCGATGGCGCGATACGACCTTCGCGATGAGCTTGACCGGCAAGTGCAGCGTACCGTGGAAGATGGCGCGACCGTGCTTATCGGCGGCAGCAAGCTGGAAGCTGAAAAAAAGCGGCTTCGGTCGTGAACTGTCGCACTTCGGCGTTCGCGAGTTCTGCAATGCGCAAACGGTGTGGACCGATCGCCGTTGATACCTTGATAGCGACATCGCACGGGGGCGCTGATCGCGGCGCCGCTCCCCGATCCGATTCAAATGCAAAAGCACGCCGGTTCTACCGAACAACCTGCGCATACTGGCGGCCATGCGCCAAGTGGCCGTCATCCTCGTGGGGAGCGCGATAGGTTCGACCTATGACCGCCACATGAATCTGGTATTTCCGCGCATCCGGACGTTCACATAGAGTCTCCGTATCGATACGAATATCGGCCGTCTGGCCGACGACGGAGACACGCATGAACCAACAGAACGCTGACGTCGGCGGGCACACGGAATGCGCGAGCGACATTCTTGCCCAAACGTCTGCGGCAGCGCTAAGTGCGACGCTGGACTACGAAGTTCCTCCGCAATCCGGCGAAGCCCTTCCCCATCTTTGGCACTGGATCTTTTTCAGGCCGACCGTTCCGCACCATCTCATCGCTGAAGACGGGCACCCGCAAAAAGGCGGCTTTCTCCCTGACCTCGGACTGCCGCGGCGCATGTGGGCCGGCGGCCGCTTGCGCTTCCTGTCGCCACTGATCGTCGGCAAGGAGATCAGTCGCGAGTCGACGATCCTCGACATCAGCGAAAAGGAAGGTAGAAGCGGCAAGCTAGGCTTTGTCACCGTCAATCACCGGATCCGCTGCGCGGGCACACTCGCTGTCGATGAAGAGCAGGACATCGTCTATCGCGAGCCGGCCGTTCCGGGCACGCCGGCACCTGCGCCGACCGCCGCACCGGACGACGCGCAATGGAAGCGCGAACTCGTTCCGGACGAAGTGCTGATGTTCCGCTACTCCGCACTGATGTTCAACGCGCATCGCATTCACTACGACAAGCCGTATGCGACGCAGACGGAGGGCTATCCCAACCTCGTCGTGCATGGCCCGCTCATCGCGACGCTGCTGATGGATCTGGTGCGCAGGCACCGCCCCGATGCCGCGGTACTCGACTTCTCATACAAGGCGATGCGCCCGAGTTTCATGGGTAACTCGCTTCATCTCTGCGGCACGCCTTCTGCCGACGGCACAACGGTCGAGCTTTGGTCACACGACCACGAAGGCTGGCTGACCATGACCGCGCGCGCGACCCTCGCTTAAACCTACCGACAGACGATTCCCCATGTTCAACACGACAATCGACTCACACCAGGACATCCGCGAAGCCGTACGCGACCTCTGCCAACAGTTTACGGGCGAGTACTTCCGCAAGGTCGACGAAGAGCGCGGCTATCCCGAGGCCTTCGTCAATGCGCTGACGCAAGCAGGATGGCTCGCTGCGCTGATTCCGCAGGAATATGGCGGCTCGGGTCTTGGCTTGACTGAAGCGTCCGTCATCATGGAGGAGATCAACCGTTCGGGCGGCAATTCGGGTGCCTGCCACGGCCAGATGTACAACATGGGCACACTCGTGCGGCATGGTTCGACCGGGCAGAAACAGCGCTATCTGCCGAAGATCGCCACCGGTGAGTTGCGCCTTCAGTCGATGGGTGTCACCGAGCCGACCACGGGCACCGACACGACGAAGATCAAGACGACGGCGGTGCGCAAGGGCGATCGTTATGTGATCAACGGTCAGAAGGTCTGGATTTCCCGCATCCAGCACTCCGACCTGATGATTCTGCTTGCCCGCACGACGCCCCTTTCGGACGTCAAGAAGAAGAGCGAGGGCATGTCCATCTTTATCGTCGATCTGCGCGAAGCGATCGGACATGGCATGACGGTTCGTCCGATTCTGAACATGGTGAACCACGAAACCAATGAACTCTTCTTCGACAACCTCGAAATTCCGGCTGAAAACCTGATCGGCGAAGAAGGCATGGGCTTCAAGTACATCCTTGACGGCCTGAATGCGGAGCGCACGCTGATTGCAGCGGAGTGCATCGGCGATGGGTACTGGTTCCTCGACAAGGTCACCCAGTACGTCAAGGACCGCGTCGTCTTCGGCCGTCCTATCGGCCAGAACCAGGGTGTGCAGTTCCCGATCGCAAGAGCCTTCGTCAATGTCGAAGCAGCGAACCTGATGCGCTACAAGGCTTGCGAACTGTTCGACGCGCACAAACACTGCGGGGCGCAGGCGAATATGGCCAAGCTGCTCGCGGCCGATGCATCGTGGGAAGCCGCGAACGCCTGCCTGCAGTTTCACGGCGGGTTCGGCTTCGCGGCGGAGTACGACGTCGAACGCAAGTTCCGCGAGACCCGCCTTTACCAGGTGGCACCGATCTCGACCAACCTGATCCTGTCGTACGTCGCCGAGCACATTCTCGGTCTGCCCCGTTCCTTCTGACAGGTAGCCGATCATGCGTCCGCTTCAAGGTATCAAGGTTGTCACCTTCGAACATGCGATCGCCGCGCCGTTTTGCACACGGCAGCTTGCCGACCTGGGCGCCCGCGTGATCAAGGTCGAACGGCCCGGCACGGGTGACTTCGCACGCAATTACGATGAACGCGTGTCGGGTCTTGCGTCCCACTTCGTGTGGACCAACCGGTCGAAGGAAAGCATCACGCTCGATGTCAAGCAGACGCAGGCACTCGACGTCGTGCACCGGCTACTCGCCGATGCCGATGTCTTCGTGCAGAACCTGGCGCCCGGCGCAACGCAAAGACTGGGCCTCGACTACGCGTCTCTCTGCGAGACGTATCCACGTCTGATTGTCTGCGACATCTCCGGCTACGGACTCGACGGCCCGTTCCGCGACAAGAAAGCCTACGACCTGCTGATCCAGAGCGAATCCGGCTTTCTCAGCATCAGCGGCTCCGAAGGCAAACCGGCGAAGGCGGGTTGTTCCATCGCGGACATCGCCGCCGGCATGTACGGCTACACCAACATCCTCGCGGCGCTGATCGAGCGCGGGAAAACAGGACGCGGCCAACACATCGACGTGTCGATGCTCGAAAGCATGGTCGAGTGGATGAGCTACCCGCTCTACTACTCGATCGATGGGCAGACGCCGCCTCGCCAGGCCGGTGCGTCGCATGCAACCATCTTTCCGTATGGTCCATTTCCGGCGGGCGACGGAAAGACGGTCATGCTCGGCCTTCAGAACGAACGCGAATGGAAGAGCTTTTGCGAGACCGTGATACAGCAACCCGAGCTTGCCACGGACGAGCGCTTCAGTTCCAACAGCCGGCGCGTCGGCAAATGCGACGAACTCACACGCATCATCGTCCGCGCGTTTGCGACGCTGACGGCAGCACAGGTGATCGAGCGGCTCGAGCAGGCGAGCATTGCGAATGCACGAATGAACGACATGCATGACGTGTGGGATCACGAGCAGCTGAAGGCAAGGCAACGATGGACGACCGTGCGAACGGCAGCCGGAGAGATTCCGGCGCTGTATCCGCCGGGTCAAACGGCAACCGACGAGCCGCGCATGGATGCAGTCCCCGCTTTGGGCGAAAACACCGACGCCATTCTCGACGAACTCGGCTTCACTGCATCCGACATCGAAGCGATGCGAACGGCGGGCGCCATCTAGACCGCACAACACCCGCAAGAAACAAGGGGGCATAAGTTCAAACAATCCCCCCTACTCGACGCTCTACAACAAGACTTCATTTCAGGAGACAACATGTCAGTAACGGTCAATGCTGCCGGGCGGCTCGATCGCCTGCCTATCTGCAGCTTTCACTGGAAGATTCTCGGCCTGATTGCAGGCGGCGCTTTTCTCGACGCGTTCGATATCTATCTGGCAAACGGTTCCGTTGCAGCGATGGTGAAGGAAGGCTTCACGGACTTACGTCACGGCGCCTTCTTCGTATCGGCTACCTTCGTCGGCATGATGATCGGCGCGTATGCGGCGGGCCACATCGGTGACAAGCTCGGTCGGCGCTACTCCTATCAGCTTAATCTCGGGATCTTCGGACTGGCATCGATTGCTGCGTGCTTTGCACCGAACATCGAATGGCTGATCGTGCTGCGCTTCATCATGGGCGTCGGACTGGGCGCCGAACTCGTCGTTGCAGCGGGCACGCTTGCCGAATTCGTACCGCCGGCAACGCGCGGCAAATGGGTTTCGCTACTGGCCATCATCATCAACAGCGGGCTCTTCGCGGCGCTCGCGGCGGGCTACTGGATCATCCCCAATCTCGGCTGGCGCTATATGTTCGCGATTGCGGGCGTCGGCGCGCTGGTCGTCTGGTTCCTCCGTCATCGCATGCCTGAATCGCCGCGCTGGCTCGAATCGACAGGCAAACTCGAAGACGCGGAAGCGACCCTCGCGGCCATCGAGCGCCAGGTCGAAGCGCGTGTCGGCGCGTTGCCCCCGGTGCAGAGAGTCGTCAATCTGCATGTCGGCGCCGTTCCGTTGCGCGCGCTGTTCGTGCCGGGCATGCGAGGCCGCACGTTCGTCGCAGCATTGACAGCGATTGGCGTCAATATCGGTCTCTATGGATTTATCGCGTGGCTTCCGACATTTTTTGTCAGCGAGGGCCTGTCCATCGTCAAGTCGCTTGGCTTCGTACTGTTGATGTCGATCGGCTCGCCCGTGGGCGGCCTCGTCGGCTACCTGATCGCAGATCGCATCGGGCGTGCAAAAGGGATCGTGTTTGCCGCGCTCGTCAGCATCGCGCTGGGCTGGATCTACGTGACGTTGCGCGAGCCCATGTATATCGTGTTCGTCGGCTTCTGCCTCGTCACCGCGATCTACACGATTACGACGCTCGGTCTGTTCGGCTACATCCCCGAACTCTTTCCGACGGAAGTCCGTCTGCGCGGCACGGGTGTAGCAGGAACGGCTGGGCGTGCCGCATCGATAGCAACGCCTTATCTTGCGCTACTGCTTTATCAGAATGTCGGCGTTTCCGGTGTCATCGCGATGGTGAGCATCGTGTTCGCGATCTTGTGTGCGGCCATTCTCGCGCTGCGCGTCGAGACGAGCCGCCATGCGCTCGAAGACGTCGCGCCGGGTACGAGCGACACGGCAACGCCCGCCCAGGCCCAGCATTCGACGACACACTCGTCGCAGAGCGCATAGACAGCGAATGACGCCGGCTGCTTGCCGGCGTCATTCTCCCGCATCGGCCGTGCGTTCGCGTAGTGTCACGCCTTTCCATGAATCGCGCATCACCTGCTCTCCGATCAACTCGATCAGCGTTTCGCGTACGGCAATCGTCGCCGAATGAATGGGAACGCCATTCGGCCAGCAGATACTGGCGGGACGCCGGATGATCGGGTCGACGATCTTGCGCATCTTCGGAAGACGGGACTGGTCCCACTGCGCGACTGCCGAGCCGGGCAGTATCGTACATGCCCTGCCCGAATGTGCGATGAGCAGCAATGACGGCAGCGAGTCGATATCGGCCACGATATTGAGGTCGACCTTTTCTCTCAGGAACGTACGTTCGAGCAGAAGACGCAAACCGTTCGAGGCGCCCGGTGCAACCAGCGGGATCCCGCCGAGTTTCGCCAGAGAACACGTCATCGAGCGCGGCGAGACATCGCCACCGGGGTCGCCCAGCAAATACAGCGTCTCGTCCAGAACGGGCAGCGCCGTGATACCGGGTGTATCCGATTCACGAAAGAGAATGCCAAGGTCCAACCGTCCGTTCGCCAGCAATTCATTCAGGTAACCGCTCATGGTTTCGAAGAACTGCAAGCGGATGCCCGGATATCGATCCTGCACCCGCTCGAATAGCGGGACCGCGAGCACGGAGGCCATCGTCGTCGGCAGGCCTAGCGCCACTGTCCCCGACTCGGCGCCAGCACCCTTTGTGACTTCCTGCTTCAATTGCTCCATCTGCCGCAGGACCGTGCGTGCATGACGATATAGCGCATCGCCTTCGGCTGTCGGCGTGACGCCGTGATTGCTTCGCAGAAGCAGTGACACGCCCAGTTCCTCTTCGAGTCGCGCCATCTGCTGACTGAGGGACGGCTGAGCGACGAAGAGTTTTTCCGCTGCCTTGCCCAAGCTGCCGAAATCGACAATGCTTACGAAGTAGCGGAGCTGGCGAACGTCCATGAGAGGATTTGAACTGGCGGTGATAGAGATCGGCTGCTGATCGGAGCACTGAGGCACGCCGATCAGCGGGACACCAATTCTATACCGCGTCCGTTCCGGAGCGGGTCGACCGGTCCGCATCAAGAATGCTCTGCGCCTTGAGGATCACAGGCCGGTCGACCATCTTTCCATCGACAGCCACTGCGGCGCCATTCGCGCTCCCGAACGCGTGAAGCACGCGCCGCGCCCATGCTAACTCGGACTCGCCCGGAGCAAAGGTGCGGTTGACGATCGACACTTGCCTCGGGTGAATGCACAGTTTCCCTGCAAACCCGAAGCGTTTGGCTTTTATCGTCTCTGCTTGCAGCAGTTCAGCGTCATCGATGGACGGCGTGACACCGTCGATGGGCGCATGAATGTCTGCCACCCTGGAGATCATCGTCAACTGAGCCCGAAACGTGTCCAGGCTGTCTCCGTCGGTCTCCATGTTCATGTCGGCGCCGAAATCCAGCGTACCGAACATGAGTTGATGGACGCATGGTGCCCTGGCAATCTCCAGCGCATTCCACATACCCTTCGCACTTTCGATCAACGGATAGACGGGAACCTGCCGCTTGATACGGGAGATCAGGTCAGTGACATCGCGCGCACTTTCGGCCTTCGGCAGTACGATGCCTGCCACCCCGCGCAGTTTTCCCAACTGCGCGTCCTGCTCATACCACGGCGTACTGGCCGGATTGATCCGAACGAGAATCGCGCGTTCCGGCGCAAGCCATGCCGCAATGGTCTGCCTTGCCCCTTCTTTGTCTTCAGGGGCTACGGCATCCTCGAGATCGAGAATGACGGCGTCCGCGCCACTGTGCAGCGCTTTTTCAAACCGCTCCGGGCGCGAACCCGGAACGAACAGAAACGAGCGATACGGCTTGCTATTCTCCGACATTGCTTTTCCCTGGAAACCAGTGGCGCGTTGATTACAAGGTAACGGACAGATCCGGCACTGCCGTGAACAGATCGCCGACCAGGCCGTAATCCGCGACGCTGAAAATCGGCGCCTCTTCGTCCTTGTTGATCGCGACGATCACCTTCGAATCCTTCATGCCGGCCAGATGCTGGATCGCACCGGAGATGCCGACCGCGATGTACAACTGCGGCGCGACGATCTTGCCGGTCTGGCCGACCTGATAGTCGTTCGGCACGTAGCCGGCATCGACGGCCGCGCGCGATGCGCCCATCGCTGCGCCGAGCTTGTCGGCCAAAGGCTCCAGCACCTTTGTGTAGTTCTCGCCGCTGCCCAGTCCGCGACCACCTGAAACGATAATCTCGGCGCTAGTCAGTTCCGGACGGTCGAGCTTCGTCACTTCGCGGCTCACGAACTGCGAGAGGCAGGAGTCGGCCGCAGCTTCGATCTTCTCGACCGATGCACTGCCGCCTTCCGCCGCCACCGGATCGAAACCCGTCGCGCGAACCGTGATGACCTTGATGGCATCTTGAGATTGAACCGTAGCGATTGCATTGCCCGCGTAAATCGGGCGCTCGAAAGTATCGCCGCTGAGTACCGCAGTGATCTCGCTGATCTGTGCAACGTCGAGCTTCGCGGCGATACGCGGCGCGATGTTCTTGCCGTACGCCGTAGCGGGCGCGAGGATGTGCGAGTAGTCCTTCGCGATGTTCAGCACCGTCGCTTCGACATTTTCCGCGAGGCCTTCGGCCAGTTGCGGCGCATCGGCGAGCAGCACCTTCGCAACGCCTGCCACCTTCGCCGCCGCGTCGGCCGAGGCTTGTGCGTTGTGACCTGCGATCAGCACATGCACGTCGCCGCTAATCTTCTGCGCGGCAGCAACCGTGTTCAGCGTCGCTGCCTTGAGCGCCGCGTTGTCGTGTTCAGCAATTACCAGAATCGTCATTTCGTCCCTCGCTTCACAAGACTTTGGCTTCTGTCTTGAGCTTCTCGACCAGCGTTTTCACGTCCGCCACCTTCACGCCGGCCGGGCGCTTCGGCGGCTCACTGACCTTCAGCGTCTTCAGATGCGGCGTGACATCGACGCCCAGGTCTCCGGGCTTCACGGTTTCGAGCGGCTTCTTCTTCGCCTTCATGATGTTCGGCAGCGTCACGTAGCGCGGCTCGTTCAGGCGCAGATCGGTCGTCACGACTGCGGGCAGCTTCAGCGACAGCGTTTCGGCACCGCCATCAATTTCGCGCGACACCGTCGCCTTACCATCTGCCACGACGACCTTCGATGCAAACGTCGCCTGCGGCAGGCCAGCCAAAGCAGCCAGCATCTGACCCGTCTGGTTGGAATCGTCGTCGATGGCCTGCTTGCCCAGGAGAATCAGCGAAGGCTGCTCCTTGTCGACCAGCGCCTTGAGCAGCTTCGCCACAGCCAGCGGCTGCAAGTCCTCGTTGGACTCGATCAACACAGCGCGGTCCGCGCCGATCGCCAGCGCCGTGCGCAGCGTTTCCTGACATTGCGTGACACCGCAAGAAACCGCCACGACCTCACTAACCACACCCGCCTCCTTCAGACGCACCGCTTCTTCAACAGCGATTTCGTCGAACGGATTCATCGACATCTTCACGTTGGCGATGTCAACGCCGGATTGATCCGACTTCACGCGGACCTTCACGTTGTAGTCAACCACTCTCTTGACTGGCACAAGAATTTTCAATGTCGTCTCCCAATGTTCGGCCCGGCCCGAAAACCTCCATTTGACGGCCAGCCACATGTCATTGCAAATACCAGTTTTTTCTGGCCGTCATAGGTTTTACCTAGGGCCGTCTTGCCGTTTCGAAAATCGAATTCGACGTATCAGGCCGATTCACGCACCGTTGCATCGGCGCGAAGCTTGATTTCGGGGCGAAGCGCCGTGCCAAGCCCGGGAAGAACGGGCGCCTGAACCATGCCGCGCTCGATGACGGGGAGTTCGGTGACCAGATCGCGATACCAGGTCGAAAGCGTCGCGCGAACGACTTCCTGGTAGATCGCCGTGGACGCATGCAGCGCGAGATGCAGTCCCGCCATCAGCGTGATGGGACCCGTGCAATCGTGCGGCGCCAGCGCGCGCCTGTGCGACTCGGCGATGGCCGCAATCTTTCGCGCTTCCGTCAGGCCGCCGCACCACGCAAGATCGAGCATCACGATGTCGATGGCATCGGCGGCCATCAGTTCACGGAATTGCGTGCTGCCCGACAACGTTTCGCTGCCGCAAATCGGCACGCGCACGCGCGAGCGCAGGTCTGCCAATGCCTCGACGTCGTGCATCTTGTTGATCGGATCTTCTGCCCAGAACACGCCGAAGTCCTCCAGCGCGCGACAGATGCGCTCGGCGGGCAACGCGCCCCACAAGCTGTGCAGTTCGCACATCACTTCGATATCGTCGCCGACTGCCTGGCGGATCTTCCTGAATGGATCGAGGCCTTTCTTGAGATCGGCAAGCGACAGCGTCTGCCCACCCGTTGCCGCCGCGAACACGTCGAATGGCCAGATCTTCATCGCGCGATAGCCCTCTTCCAGCAGGCTCATCGCAAGGCGTCCTGCGTCCCGATTGAACGCGATCTGATCGTCATACGGGCCCTGCGATGCATCGTGTCCGGCGATCACGCGTCTTGCAATGTCATTGCTGTTGTACGAGTAGCCGGCACAGGTGTTGTAGGCCTGGATTTCGAGGCGGTTCGCTCCGCCAATGGCCTCGTGGACCGGAATGCCGTGACGCTTTCCCTTGATGTCCCACAACGCGATATCCACCGCACTCGCCGCACGTATCTCCGCGCTCGCCCCTTGAAATCCCACGTACGGGCTGAGCAACTGGCGCGAGATCGCATCGATCCGCCGCGAATCCTGGCCGATGATCTGCGGCGCGATCTGCTCGTGAATGACGGCTTCCACCGCCAGCGCGCCGCGAAATGTTTCGCCGAGGCCAATCAGTCCTTCGTCAGTTTCGACCTCGACCCAGATCAGGTTTGGCCTTTCGGCGATACGTATCGTGCGTAGCTTCGTGATGGTCGACATGGCTCTGTGCGCGGTTGTTGACGAGTTGTAGCGATGCTCGCAGGGCTTCCAGATCGTCGTCAAAGATTCGTGCAACCTGTATTACAGGTTTAAGATGAAGCGAAGTTCGGCTCGGGTTCGCTACGATGACTGTCTCTCCCCTCACAGACGTTGCATATCAAGGCATTCTGGCTTTCATCGACCGAAGCCGGCTGATGCCCGATGACAAACTGCCTGGTGAAAACCCCATGGCCGAATTGCTGGGCGTATCGCGACCTGTCGTGCGTCAGGCGCTGGCCCGGCTGAGGTCCGAAGGATGGGTGGTGTCGCGCAAAGGATCGGGAAACTATGTCGGTCAACCTCATTTGCGCAGCGCGCCGTTCGGTCCGATTCAAAGCGTCGACGAGGTGCGCGCGTTTCTCGAGTTTCGCTGTGTGATCGAAGGCGAATGCGCTGCATGGGCTGCCGTCAGCGAGGACCGCCAACTGCGCGATGAAATCAGCACACGCCGACGCATTCTCGAACTGGCGATCCGCCGCGGCACGGAAAGCATCGAGGAAGACATCGCATTCCATGAAGCGATCGCGAAAGCCAGTGGCAACAAGTTCTATCTGATGACCATGATGGCCATCCGGGACCATCGGCGCATGGCGACGCATGTCATACGCGAACGCTCAACTCAACCTCGACTGCGCCGGGTTCACGACATCCGTGAAGAGCATCTGCTGATCGACAAGGCGATTGCGAGAGGCGACCCGGACGAGGCGCGCCACGTCATGGTCTCTCACATCAGGAGCGGCATCGCGCGGCTGTTTGGGGAATGATCGCGCGCCGTGTCCGGCTGCTCTGTCGATCGAGAAATTCACCTGTAACTCGTCTGACTGAGGTGGCGCGCCGCGAGCCGCATTTCGCTTCGGTCAACGGTTTCCCCTTGAATTTTGAATACTCAAACAATACACAAAATAAACATCTCCCCGATGCTTAACATGTGTGTTCAATACGGAGATGCGGCTCCCAGGAAGGTCACGTCTTGTGGTGAAAAGCCGCACGCCGACGCCCGTTTAACTTTAAATGTTGGTGCTGTTTGCACGACGACATGAATTAACCACCTTCTTTAATCAAAAGTACAAGTCAATTCGTGAATCGGGCATAACAGAACATTGGGACCTGATGGTTGCGATGAGGCGGCAACAATGGATTGTTGAGTTACCAGAACGTAACTATGTCACTGCCATGAGGGTAACAAGATGACCGTTCTAGCTGAATACGACCACGATATCTTCGTTAGCTACGCGCACCTCGACGATAAAGGTGCTCGTCCATGGGTGACAGCTCTGGTCACGACCCTCACGAACTATGGATCGCAGAGACTCGGCCGCCCCCTTCGCGTCTGGATGGATCATGCGCTCGGCGGCAACCAGGCCATCACTCCCGAGATAATACAGGCGGTGCGGAGATCGGCGACGCTGCTCATCATCATGTCGCGCGGTTACCTGCAGTCGGAGTGGTGTCTCAAGGAACGCAACGCATTTTTGAATATCACCGCGGCTCGTATTGAAAAGCAACGTGTCTTTGTCGTCGATGCGTGGCGAACCGAGCGGAGTGAGATGCCCGTCGAACTTCGTGACCTGAAAGGCTTTGCGTTCTGGGTGCAAGACGACGGCGCGGGCGACATTGCGCGTCCGCTGGGTCTCATTGACGCACAGGAACGCCGGTATCACGAACGCCTTGTCGATCTGAGCGGTCAGTTGGCGAAGGCGCTGCAGTCGCTTGACTCAGCCGTAGCAAGTGATCAAGAGAACGTCGCCCCCTCTGCCGACGCAATCTTCATTGCACGCTCGACCGACGACCTGCTCGATCGTGAGGAGGAACTGTATGGTTACCTGAGCCAGGCGGGCATTGAGCGCCTGCCGCGAAAGTGGTATCCGGAGACGAGCGAAGATGCTTTCTGTGCCGCAATAAATGCAGACTTACAACGTTCCTCGGTGATCGTGCAGTTGCTTGGAAAAACTCGCGGACGCAAGCCTGAATTCGGCGGCGAGCGCCGATACCCCGCGCTACAGAGCGACCTCGCCCTGGCAAGCGGAAAGCCTGTTCTGCGGTGGCGCGATCCGCGCGACGCTCCCTCCGACGTGAGCGACACCGTACATCGTGCATTACTGGAGGACGCTCGTTCATGCAGCTTCGAGGACTTTAAACGCGATGTCATCGAACTGGCGCGACGCGCGCCCCCGATGCAGAAGGCGAGAACTTCTGGCTTATCGGTTTTTGTCAACGCGGACCATGATGACATGGAGGTGGCCCAACGGGTCGCGGAAATCCTCGCGGACAAAGGTGTGGAATGCGCTTGGCCCCTTCGTGATGGAAGTCCCGAAAGAGTGCGACTCGATCTCGAAGAGAATCTGAAGGATTGCGATGGCCTGATTCTCGTGTATGGCGCGACTGAGCCGTCATGGGTTCGAGACCAGCTTCGGCAGGGGCGCAAGATCCTTAGCCAGCGCTCGCGCGCCCTGGCAGCGATGGCAATCTGCCTTGGTCCGCCGGACGAAAAGAAGGAAATCGCGATGGCCCTTCCCGGCCTGATCATGCTCGACGGCAGATCGAACC
Source organism: Paraburkholderia sp. Tr-20389 (assembly GCF_017104565.1). GTDB lineage: Bacteria > Pseudomonadota > Gammaproteobacteria > Burkholderiales > Burkholderiaceae > Paraburkholderia. Next base: position 112,746 of record NZ_JAAGPD010000014.1, read on the forward strand.
TAAGTGCAAACGCCTTGGAGACATTCCTGCTAAAGATGAGCGGTGGAGTCTGAACATGACAACTGTCATCGAATTCAGCAACAGCCCTTATCCCGGTCTGCGCCCGTTTCGATATGACGAGTCCGACGTCTTCTTCGGGCGAGAAAGGCAGATCGATCTACTCATCGAGCGGCTCGCGCGCAATCACTTTCTTGCAGTTATCGGTTCATCGGGTTGCGGAAAATCTTCGCTGGTCCGCGCGGGACTGCTGCCCGCACTCAACGCGGGGTTCATGGCACAAGTCGGGTCGAGATGGCGAATCGTCGAGATGCGTCCGGGCGACCATCCTGTCCAGCGACTCACTTGCGCGCTAACGGATGCACATCTGTTTGGTCCAACACTTCCTGTCGAGGAAGCGAGCGCGTTCATCGAGGCCTGTCTGAGACGCGGACCACTCGGCATCGTCGAGGTCCTGAATAGTGCTGATGCGCTGCGAGATCAGGCGCTGCTCCTACTGGTCGACCAGTTCGAGGAAACCTTCCGTTACAGCGAGCCCCGTCCCCTCGATGAGGCGGAAGCGTTCGTCGCGCTCATTCTTGCAAGCACCGCTCAACGGAATGTTCCGATCTATGTAGTTCTCACCATGCGCTCCGATTATCTGGGCGATTGTGCAGCTTTCCGTGATCTTGCCGAAGCTGTTAGCAATAGCCAGTATCTGACACCACGGCTCACCCGAGGCGAGCTAAAACTCGCCATCGAAGGTCCGGCCCGCGTTTTCGGCGGGCAGATCGATCCAAAGCTGCTGAATCGTCTCCTCAATGACTTCGACAACGAGGCAGACCAGTTACCTCTTTTGCAGCATGCGCTCGCCTGCATGTGGGAACGGCAGGTCGATAGCGGTAGCGACTCGCCCCATCTCACGATGGCCGACTGCGAGGCCATCGGAGGCGTGCGCATGGCCCTCTCCAATCAGGCGGATGCGATTCTCGCGGAATTGCCATCTGATCAGCAGCACATCGCACAGGCAATGTTCAGGCGGCTCACGGGCTCCTCAAGCGGCCGGCGAGACGTGCGCGCACCCTCGCGCGTCGCAGAGGTGGCAGAGATCGCGTGCGTCGCGCCTGAAGAGGTCATCGCCGTTGTGGAGGCCTTTGCACGGACCGACCGCGGTCTCCTGCTCGTGCCCGAAGGACCACTTCGCGCTGACAGCATGCTGGACATCTGTCACGAGAGCCTGATCCGGCAGTGGACAAGACTGAGTGAGTGGTCCGAGAAAGAAGCGTTGTCCGCGGAGACATATCGGCTCCTCGAACAGACAGCCCGCCGCTGGAAGAAAGGTGAAGCGGCGCTTTGGAGTACGCCTGACCTCGAAAATGCCCTGGCGTGGGAGGCGAGGGAAAAGCCAACGGCCACGTGGGCGCGTCGCTACGGCGGCGATTTCGACCGCGCAATGGAGTTTCTCAGAGCTAGCGAAACCAGACACCAGGCGGACGTGGCGGCGAAAGAGGCATCGCGGCGTCATCAACTGCGGCGCTACAGACAGACCGTTTATGGACTGATCGCCCTGCTTATTCTGACCTCAGGCGCCGTTGCGATCTATTGGTATGCGACCCAAAGGGAATACGCAACCTATTACAACACGTTCGTTGAACATTGGGGCGTTCCACAGGGCTATGGGCGCCTCACTGAGGCGCAGGTGCGCGAGCGTCCACTGTCGATCAGGATCGTGACGCACGGCCGCTTCGGGCGCGTGTTGCGCATGGAAGCGGTGAACAGCTTCGGTGACTGCGAACCGGAAAACTCGATCACACAGCCGCTCGACAACGGCTCCGACAACAACCCGCTCACCAGCCAGAGAAGCCTTAACGAATGCAAATGGGTCTACGTGCCCGATACGGACGAGCACGGCCTCATCTACGAGAAGGCGCTCAATCGTCACGACGAACTCGTTTGGGGATTGGCCTTTCCGCCACAAACAGACAGGCAACATCAACAGGCGTACTACGTCGGTCCTGACGGCTCGCTAAAGGCACAAAAAAACATTCGCTTGCACAGCGTCGAGGTTGACTACGTGATAGACAACAAAAACAGGCAACGTGACGGGCTACAGATTACTGAACGGTATTTCACGTACGCGGAAGGCGCCAAGAAGCCCGAGCCAGGAAAAGACAACGTATATGGAGTCACGCGCGAACGGGACGCCAACGGGCTCGTCATTCGCGAGACGTCACTTGGAAGCGACGGGCGAACGATCGTGAACAATCAGGATGGCGTCGCTATTGAAACCGTGAAGCGCGACACGCTAGGGAATATGGTCGAGATCGCGGAGTGGGACAAATCCAGTCGCCCGGTGCTGTCGAAAAGCGGCTATCACCTGACGCGGATGACCTACGACGATAATGGCAATCGCATCTCTCAACGCTATTTCGGAACCGATGATCGTCCGGTGAGGCTCAAGGACGAAGGCTTTCATGAAATACGGACCCGCTACGAACACGGGCATGCCGTCGAGAACGCGTTTTTCGACGTGGACGGTAGTCCGGTTCACGGCAACATGCTGGTACACAAGATCGTCATGTCATACGACCGGGACCGTCTGATCGAAACGCGCATGTTCGATGTTCGCGGAAAGCCAGTAGCGGCTGCGGGAGGCACAGAGGCAGGTAAGCTCACTTACGATCCCGACGGCAATATAGGGTCTGCATCGTTCGTCCATGCAGACGGGTCGCCTGCGTTCGATGTGATGGGTGTTCATCAGCGAATCTGGGTCTATGACAGCAAGGGGCGTCCGGTCCGGGAAACGACGCTCGATATAGAGGGAAAACCCACTCGTGGAAAAGGCTGGACGATCGGCAGCAAAGTGTTGAGCTCTTTCGCGTACGGGACATTGCTTGGTTACGACGACCGCGGAGAAACGACGTCGATTGTGTTCATCGATCGAAACGGTGCGCCCCTATCGGGTAACCATCGTTACGCAAAAATGCGCTTCAAATACGATGATCGAGGCAATCAGACCGAGACTGCATATTTCGACGCGCTTGATCATCCCGTCCTGCTAAGCGAGACAGGATACGCGAAGATGGTGTCAACGTACGATGATCGACGCAATGTCATCAAGGAAGAACTGTACGATGAGTATGGTCAGCGGACGATTGGCAATAAGGGCTATGCCACGCTCGAGAAAACCTACGACGAACGCGACCGGATCGCCGAACTTCGCTATTTCGGCATGGACAACAAACCGATTCTACTGGGCGGCCGCTACGTCGCGTTGAAGAGGAGATATGACGGCCGCGACAATCTCATCGAGGAAACGCTTCTCGATATCGATCATCGCCCCGTTGCGCAGGGCCAAGCGGGCGTGCGATGGAAGTTTGACGACCGCGATCGCATGATCGAGGAAGCCTACTTCGATACGAACGGAAAACCGTTCGTCGCCGAGAAAGGCTACGCGATGTTGCGTAACATCTTCGACGCCGATGGCTCGACCTTCACCCAAAGCCAATTCGACGCTGACGGACATCACATCGCCGAACGCGACGGATGTTGGGCACTCAGATTCACGAAAAACGCACGCGGAAGCTTGCTCGACCAGACATGTCTCGGCGCCGATATGAAACCGGTCCGCTCTGCCAACGGCTTCAGTATCAGAACGGTCGAATATGACGCGCACGGGAACAGGACAGAGGATGCATACCGTGACGAGCATGGGCAACTACTGCAGCTTCCGAATGCGTATGCCGTGGCCGCTCAAACGTACAATCAGTTCGACGATGTCACAGGCCAGGATTTCCGCGCTACCGATGGGAAGCTGGTGATGCAATCGTTTGGTTACGCCAGCATGCGTAGTAAATATGACGGCACCAATCTGGTCGAAGAATCGTACTATGGCACTGATGAGAAGCTTGCGCTTCGACCGGACGGTTACGCAATGGCTCGCTATGCGTATGACGATCGTGACAACCAGATCGAAACCGCTTACCTCGGTACAGACGCGAAACCGCGGCTTCAGCCGGAAGGTTATGCGATCGTGCGTAGACAATTCGATCGCAACAACAATCAGACCGAACTGGCTTTCTATGATGAGATGGGGCGCTTGATTCAACAGTCCGACGGCTATGCGATCGAGCGTGGAAAATTCGACAGCCGGGGAAATCAGATCGAGTACGCGTACTTTGGGGTCGACGAAATGCCAGTGCAGTCGATACGAGGATACGCGTCTGTCAGATCGCACTACGACATGCACGATCACCAGATTAGCGAAGCATATTTCGACCGATCTGGCGCGCGCACGTGTCCAGATATCGTCTACACACGATACTGCACGAAGGAGTTTGCCTATGACGCCATCGGCAGACTGAAATCAATACGGTACGTGGGCCCGAACGGGGATGTCCTCGTCACGGCGACATTTGATCTGGATGCAAATGAAAAAACACCCGCCGTGCGTTATGCAGGTACGCATGGTGAGGCGCTCGAATACCATGAGGTCGTGCTGAACGTCGACCCGAACAGTCAGGCGGAAAAGCTGCTTAAAAAAGGCGACATCATCGTGAGTTATGCCGGATTCCGAATCGAATCTTCCGAAACGATGACGCGCCTGACCCGTCAATCTCTAGGGGATTCCCGCGAGCTCAAGGTTCTCCGAGATGGCAAGCTGATCTCGCTGCAAGTCAAGCCGGGACGGCTCGGGTTCACCGATGGCACACAGCTTTTAGTTGCACGATAAGGGCGCAAGAAGGGCGCGGTGACTACGATATCCAGCTGGCAGACCGTGCAACGCGCCAGCGCTACCGGCTCGGCAGCCTGCGTTTTGGCGCCCCTGTCGCTATTACAAACGCCGATGCGCGACAAGGTCCAATCTATGCGCAAGACCGCGTGACAATCGGTGTGATTGTGCATGGCGACAGCACAGTTAGCGGCCACGGCCCAGGAGTAACACCTCTGCTCACCGGACCGTCGTCGCTGCTCAAGCCCATGCATGGGCCGCGATCGAATCTGACAGCTATTTTCCGCCTCCGAGCCATTCAAGCACCTTCTCTCCAACCGACGTTTATCGAACGGTCGCGGCGTACTGTCACTTCGCTGAGTCGCCAGGACTCACATCTTCGACCCAACGTTTTGATGGCTTTTCCCATCTGAACAGCGATAACCAGTCATATCGGCTTCTATCTGGTGGGCACGGCGTAAAGAAATGGCAGTGTCGATTTCGGTCCTCTCGCAACACCCGTCATCCCGGCGCCGCTGGAAACGCCCGCTCGGCCGTCGCGGAAGTTCAGACTCCCCGTTTGCGAGGCCACTTCAAGTGCTTTTCTGTCGTTCGGACGTGCACGATCGCGAATTTCCCGGTTTGTGTCAACGAACGCGTACTCTCGACCCGTTGCTGCCGGTCATTGACGCTGAAGGCATCGACCGCTTTCGAAGACAGAGCGGTCATCCACGCAGACACCGACAGCACCACTTCTGGGTCACCAATCGCCGAAGTTTGTGAATACTGCATATTCGAAGCAACGCCCGCTCGAACGTTGTGTTAAGAATCAATTTGCAACGCTGGTTGTCCGTTGATTGGCAATGTGGGTGTGATTGCCAATATGCGTTCTCCCCTTCCAAAGAATAAGAATGCAAAAAAATAGGGTAAGGCTTCCTACCGCAACATGCTTGATGCTGAGAGGGTATTCAAATCCCACGGTGTCCAAGGTGAAGTAGGCCAAAGCAAGCCAAATGCATAACGTAAACAAATTGACAATCTGATTTGTCTTTGATACGGAGATGTTGCTCGGCCCTGTGACATGCTTTTCAAAGAAACTGTCTCGCGATGGACGGACTAGAATAGTCTTGTAGAGCGGCCCTGTGACCTTATCTTCAAGAATGTCTACGTGGTTTTCCCAATTCTCCTGCCATTTCTTGCTGCCGCGATTAACTTGAAACCAAGCGAATGTAAATAGAAATCCAATGCATGCAACGATAAAGGCCAAGAATTTCTTATCGTCCAAATTTTGCGCGTTCAGGATAATGAAATAACCAGCGAACGCAGCAGCAATAAGCGTCCAAAAATACGTCGCCCGCTTCCAATAGAGTTCGATCTCAAATTTTCGTATATCGAGGGCGTGTTCTAACGATGCTTTCAATTTTTCTTTGTTCTCCGGCTCGATGCCGAAGTCACTCTTATACTTTTTTTCGTCGATCTTCATGGATCCCCAGTCTTGATTTGGAACTGACTGGCATGCAGCCAATGCGTCATATTTCCGCTTTGAGAAGAATGCCTCAATAACTTCTTAAACTGACTATTGCATCCACCGATTAATAGACTATGCGATATCGCTTTAATTCGCTATAGAGGTTCGATTTCGCGCGGCTTACGATTCGTCAATTCGATCAGTCTGTTTGTGAGTTTCTTGCGCAGATCTGTCTGATTGACGTATTCTGGGCAATTGTAGCCAGACAAATCGAAGTGAATCCCCGTCCCCGACTTCCGGAAAAGAATAACCCTTTTCCCTAACGCATGCGCATAGCCAACTTCGTAATAGACATTCGGTCGCGCCCCTGTGAGGTCCGCAAACAAGAATTCACTGGTCCGTATCTCGTTCAGGACTCGCTCACTGATCAACCCCTCGTGTTCGATGTCATCCGCGCGAAGAGCACGAACTTCAAATTGCTGGAATATATTGCGCACAGTTTCAACCGTATCTGTCAATTCCGGATTCGACGGGTCCATCCACATCATAATGAATGCGGTACCAATCCGATATTTCGAGCTGTCATTCTGCGTCCTGGATACCACTTGGCCCGCGCTAGCCGGAGATGCTTCGACCAGCTTTAGAACCAGACTTACCTTGTCCAGCTGAGCATAGAATTCCGATTCAGCTTGATCAGGAGGCAAACCTGATAACTCGGACTGGTCAGCGGGACGAAAACCAAGTACGACGTCTTCGTCGTGAATGACGCTTGCTTCCTGGAATATGTAGCGCCTAAGACGAAGAGCGGCGCGCATCGCCTTTGCGGCAATCTTCACGTCGAGTTGATCCTCGCTGCCGGTCAACGGCGATACTCGCGCTGCTTCTGCCAAGGCAGCGCACGGGATCAGCAATCGATCCACCAACGCCATCGCAAGTCCACGAAGATCTTCAGACAACTGATCCCAATAAAAATTTGGGTCACTACTCGTGTAGCCTCCGCCGAAGGGCGTCGGGGCCTCTTGCGAAACGGCACATTTCCGAGCCTCATCAAAATACTTTGCAGCCGCATCCCACAGCTCTCGAAACTGCGTCCGAATCTCCGAACCCGCGACGTCGCTCATAAATTAGCCCCCATTCCGCCGTCCATTTAAAATCTCGATTTGACGCGCCAGAGCGTCACTGCCGATATAGTGTAGTAGAAGCGCGCGGGTGAGCGGTTTGTTTTCGGATACGAAGGCGCCGTTTGAATGTCGCATGAAGCGTCGAGACGAACAACGCTTCGTGGCCGACCAGCGCCCCCGGCGGAGCTCGATGATCGCCTCGGGTGCGCGATTCATGCAAAGGGCATAAAGCGACCCACTTCCGCCGTTCGAAACGATGCGCGTATAACGGACCGCTTCCAAGGTGTAGCGGCCGTTGTGGCATTCCTAGACTTCGGCTCTGCCAATGGCGGCGTTGCTGAAGATGCCTTTTATAAGGTCAAATCTTCTCCCACTTCAGCTTACTTCCATCTACCCAAAGCTTGCATAACGCCGTGCATGGCGCGCATTCAAGTGCCGTAGCAGTGATGATGACTACGCCGCCAACCTTGGGTAGCGTCGGAGGTCTCCAGAAATTTCCGCTAGGTGGCGCAGACAAGCTTATCCAATCCAACCCGGGCTGCTCCGATGAAATCGGTTCTCCGTACATGGCCAAACTAACGAGCCTTTCCTCTCCCGGGTTAAGACTGAACGCGTCCATACGAAGCCATCGTTCGGGGCTGACAGCATTCATGCCTGTTGCCTCGAAGTGAATCTTGCAATTCGTTAAATACGCGTTTCCAGTATTTTTTATCCCAACCAGTACGGTCTTCGTAATATTGACGGGGCCGTGTTTCTGAGCTTCCACATAGCTACCGTCCTGACCAATCACGATAGAAAGCTTATGTACTGTATTTACACGAGCTTGTGCCGAATCAGATTCGCCCATTTTGGCAATCTCGTCCGGACTCGCTTCGGCAGTAGAGGATCCGCGTCGTACGTACACTGTCCGGGCCGTCACCTTCCCGAAACCTTTCGGTAAATAGAACGGGCGAGCCTGCGGCGGAATCGTAAAAAGTCCGAGAGTCTGCCCTCTAAAGTCAACTGAGCGATATGCAAACTGTATAGGGCGATTGACTTTTGCATTTACGAACTGTTGCAGTCGAGAGTCGTCGATATCATTGTCTAAGCCGACGATCTCCTTTGATCCGTCACGTACGCCGATCACGATATATGCTGTCGTTGTCCTCCATGCGTTGGCAAACGCCAAAATATCTTTCAGCAAGGAAGACTTGCTATCGTCGTCCGCGTTTTCGAACGGATACTGCTGAAGCTTGAAGTCCAGCGCATCGCCTTCGCTGCTGTAGAGCAACCTTTCTATAAGGAAATCGTCTTCCATAGTGACCCTGTCCCGGTACCGAAGGTTAGTGTGTTGACGACACTATAGAGCAGCCATTCGTGTCGATTGATTTATGGCCGCCCGAACCCTCTTCGCGGCAGTAGGCGTGAGTTTGGAATTCGAGCTCATGGGAAATCAGCATGACCTGATTCCTCATTCTTTCACAGGCTCGCAACTTACGAACGCGCGAACGTGCCAAAGCCGAAGATCGCGACACTTCGCGAATTTAGTCCCGTTCGGCCTCTAGGAATCGCGTTTGAGCTGGGGTGTTAAGAAACGCATACGATTCATAGTGCTTTTCCAGCAACTCCACAAACAAGTCCACGGTGCGTCGAACGCCATCGAGTCGGAGTTCCAAGTCGGCTGAACGCCCTCTCGCTCCCACTGAAGCGGGGCTTACCCGACCATGAGCCACTTGATGACGCTTTTGGACCACCTCGTCAACGTAGAAGCGATCTGGACTGTTTATTATCGAATCGGTGGCAATGCCGAGATAGCTTGCGATATCGGCAATAGTCTCCATTTCGGAGTTTTGCAAATGAGGGGCGAAGACGGAACTCTCTATTCGACATGCACGGCCGTCATAGATGGCATCGACAAAATCCAACCGTTTTTTCCATTTTCTCTGCGACTGAGCCTCTGATAGAGCTTTAAACTGAGCATTCATGGCCGTAGGCAAGAACCGCAGTGACAAATCCAAGTTTTGAAGCCCAAGGGCAGACGCAGATCGAAGAAAGCTCTCCGTAGCTTCGTTTAACGACTGCTCTAGTGCGCCGTATAGATGGACATAAAACAGCCCGCGAAGAATTTTCACTTCTTCGGTATCTACTGGCGGCACATCAGCCGATTCGATCGCCTTGATATGGGACAATAACGTTCGTATTTCCCGAAATCTTTCGGCCATCGGCGTGCGCGGAATTGACAGTGCCATTTTTATAGCAAATAGTCGCGCACCAATTCAATCCTTCCACTCACCATTCGTTTGTTGTTCGTTCCGGCCGTTGTAAGCTTTTTCAGCTCTTTATTACTAACGAGGTCCCGTAATTTTTTTGTATCAGGGTCGATTCCGGCCTGAATGGCCAAGGCAGTTCCTACAGATAGCGCCTCAAAAAGATTGGCGGGCGTGATAGTGGACTGACCTCGTGTTATTCCCTTCGGAAAGGCTGTCGCTAAGGCCGACAAAACTTTCTTGAATAAGTTTATTTTGGAACTAGGGATGAGTTTGCTCGAATTTTCTTTCATATAGTTATTGAGAAAATCTTTGACGCTCTTTTCGAAATTATTGTAGTTATAGAGATACGCAAAGTATCTGAGAACATACTCCTCAGAAGTGCCATTCTTAGTGTCACCCTCCCGTAGTCGCACTACCTGCTTGAAATCATTAAGGGCCGCTATCTTTCTTAATGAATCATTGAAAGGTCCGCGATAGATACAGTTCCGTATCTCTTGGTTGGTCAAAAGAACGCCACCCGTATTCAGTCGCTCAAAAAGATCGAAGCGAACGTTGAGGTCGCTCTTGTCGTTAAGAACAGTGACTCGAATCGGTCGCGTCATAAACATGAGCTGCATCGATTTTGGAAGCTCGCTAAACGTCAGATCGTTTAATGCGCTCAGTTTTTCAAGACCAGCGACTCCAAGAGGGGCTTTTCGGTTAATGGTTCCAAGCAGCTTCGAGCTATCCCCGACAAAGTGGGCAATCGTCGATAGACGTTGAACCCCATCGACGATTTCCCATGTTGCGTCAGGATTCGTTGCCATAAACAGGCTCGGCACCGGGATTCCAAGGAAAATCGACTCTATAAGCTCCGATTCACGCGCCTCATCCCATACGAACTGCCGCTGGTACTCCGGCGGAACGAAGATAGCGCCCTCGACGAACATGTCGTAAATCTGCCGGATGGTCATGTCGTAACTGTCGAACGACACTAGGCGGCGTTCACTGTCCAGCTGCTGTTGGAGTTCCACGAAGGAGAAGGGCTTTTGTGACATATGTTAACGATCTTGTAGTGTCAGTTTCTGCGTCCGCTTGACCTGTCGGTCTTTTGGGCTATATGTGACCAAGCATTATCTCTGGGCGTAGAATAGCCGAAACAATACAACACCGGGCCGAACTGCACTAGGGGCGCATGGTGGGTGAAACGTCGGACGGGCGCCGCCCTTGCCAGCGTCTACGCAAACTGGGGAACGGCCGACGGATCGTCAGAGCGAATGACTGCCATCGGGGTGAACTTGCCGTTTGAATGACCATTTTCGCATACGGGCGACTGGCCGAATCTGGGCCGATAATTGCCAATCCGTTTGCAATCGGCGAGCGCGTTGCGCGAGTGGCAGCGCACAACCCCACTCATTACCATCTGGGCGTATCCACTGCTCCGGTACTCCTTGGACTTGTAGCCCGAGAGAATCCCGTTCGAATGCCTGTCTGGCGTTTTCGCACTGTTATAGACGCGACCGGTAACGAGCGGCACGCCGAACGCAGCGGCGGATAGCAGCGATGGAATAGATCATCACGCCTGGCTGTTCTGGTAAAGCGAACCGCAGAGACGTCGCCCATTTGCGTGGTACCCAACCAGGATAGTCATCATGTTTCCTTTTCGGTTTTGCGTGATTAGCGCCATTCGCTCGCTATGCGCTGGCGGGCCACGACAGCCCGCCGCTCAAGCCGCGGTAGTGGCCTGTGTTGCGCTGACGTCGCCCGTCGCAGCGAATGCGGCCGATCCCGCCCCACCCACACTCTCGCCTTCAGACGTCCAGACCTTCGCGGTCACGACGGCCACGGGCGTGCAGATCTATAGCTGCGAATACGACAGCAGCCGTCATCTTGGCTGGGTGTTCCAGCATCCGAAGGCCACGCTCTACGATGCAGCCGGACGAGTGTCCATTCAGCATGACGCCGGCCCGTCCTGGGAAGCCGCCGATGGCAGCCGGATCGTCGGCCATGTGCTAGCGCAGGCACCGAGTGCCAACCCGAACAGTATTCCGCAACTGCTGCTCGAAACTCACACTACGGCTGAAGGCAGCCTGTCTGCCGTGCGATTCGTGCAACGACTCGACACCGCAGGCGGCACCGCGCCGACCGAATCTTGCATCGACGAACATCAAACCGGTAGTTCCCCCTACTTTGCACGCTACATATTCCTGAGGTAACGCTGCCGCGTTACATGCGCCGTTGCCGACCAATTCCGGCCTTAACGTCAGAACGTGGTAACTCCGCGCCTATTGCCGGCGTTGCGCATCTCGCACCGCGCCATGCTGGCGCTTCACGTCATCGAATCGTCGAACCCGATGAGAGTCACATCGGATTTTTGTGTCGAGCGGCCGCATTCGGCTCGCCACGTCCACGCCCTCCCCGGCGTCGCCCGATATGCCCGCTCGTTGGCCATAGCCGACGCTGGTGTGTCGACGCCGCCGAGCCTGCTTACGGCGCCGCAAGCGGAAGAGAATCGGAGAAGAGACAGTCCTGCAGGTCGGCTCGGCTATCATGGCGATCCTCTCCGAAGTAGCTTCTTATGATTTCAGTCCGTAATCTCACACTCCGCCGCGGCGTCAATGTCGTACTCGACCGCGCCTCCATCACATTCACGCCAGGGGAAAAGATTGGCCTTGTCGGGCGCAATGGCGCCGGAAAATCGTCTTTCTTCGGCCTTCTCAACGGCACGCTGCACGAAGACAGCGGCGAGTTTTCGATTCCCGGCGCGTGGAGGATGGGCCAGGTCGCGCAGGAGATGCCGGAGACCGAGCAGAGCGCGACGGACTTCGTGATCGAGGGTGACACCGTGTTGCTGGCCGCGCAGGCCGAAGTAGCGGCCGCCGAAGCTAGCGACGACGGCATGCGCATGGCGCACGCCTACATGGCCTTACACGACGCCGGCGCACATGATGCCCCCGCACGTGCCCAAGCGCTGATCCTGGGCCTTGGCTTCAGTGCTGCGCAGCTTGGCCAGCCGGTCAACAGCTTCTCCGGCGGCTGGCGCATGCGGCTGCAACTGGCGCGCGCGCTCATGTGCCCGTCCGACCTGCTGCTGCTCGACGAGCCGACCAACCACCTCGACCTCGACGCGCTGGTGTGGCTGGAAGCCTGGCTCAAGCGCTATCAGGGAACGATGGTCGTGATCAGCCACGACCGCGAATTCCTCGATGCAGTGACGGAGGTGACGGTGCACGTCGACAACGCCAGGCTCGTGCGCTATGGCGGCAACTACAGCAAGTTCGAAGACATGCGCGCGGAGCAGCTCGTGTTGCAGCAGGCCGCGGTAGCCCGGCAAGCGGACAAGATCGCTCACCTGCAGAAATTCATCGACCGTTTCAAGGCCAAGGCCTCGAAGGCAAAACAGGCGCAGAGCCGGGTCAAGGCGCTGGAACGCATGGAGAAGATTGCACCGGTGCTGGCCGAGGCCGAGTTTAACTTCGAGTTCAAGGAACCCCTCAACGTCCCGAACCCGCTGTTGTCGATGCTGGACGCGAGCTTCGGCTACCCCGCGCCGGCCGACGCGTTACCGGGCACGCCGCCCACGGTCATCGTGCGGGGCATCAACCGTTCGGTGCTGGCCGGGCAGCGGATCGGCATTCTCGGTGCAAACGGCCAGGGCAAGTCCACCCTGGTGAAGACGGTGGCGCACGCGCTGGCGCCGATTGCCGGCGAAATCAGCGAAGGCAAAGGCCTGAACATCGGCTACTTCGCACAGCAGGAGCTTGACGTGCTGCGCCCGCTCGACACGCCGATGGAACACATGATTCGCCTCGCCAGAGACACGCCGGCTCACATGCGCGCGCCCGGCCAGAGTGGAACGGAACAATCGCTGCGCACCTTCCTCGGCAGCTTCAGCTTTAGTGGCGACATGGTCCATCAGGCGGTTGGCACGATGAGCGGTGGCGAAAAGGCGCGGCTCGTGTTGTGCATGATCGTGTGGCAGCGCCCCAACCTCTTGCTGCTCGATGAGCCAACCAACCACCTCGACCTGGCCACACGCGAAGCGCTAGCCATGGCGCTCAACGAATTCGAAGGCACGGTGATGCTGGTCAGTCACGACCGGGCCCTGCTACGCGCGGTTTGCGATGAGTTCTGGCTGGTCACCAAGGGCGGCGTCGAGCCCTTCGACGGCGATCTGGACGACTATCAGCAGTTCCTGCGCGACGAAGCCCGTCGCATTCGCGAGGAGGCTAACGCAGAGCAGAAGGTCGTCACCTGAGTTGTCCCGCAAGCGGGCGCTGGGCGTTTCAGGTGTCCAGAGAATACACGGAGGCCGCTTCGCGACCTGATGCCGCTGGCCGTGCAGTTTGCGTCGCAGGTTTGGGGCCGTCTCGACCGGCCCGCTTTTTATGCGTCTTTTAGCCAGGGCATTTCCACGGGTGACACCACCAGATGTCGGAACTCGCGTTTCAGTTCGAAAATGAATCCGACGAGGATCATGGAGTCGGCATAGGGGATCGGGAATACGTGAGGATTTTCCGCGGCGCGGAGCGGGTGCGTGGGCGTGTCCGCCGTCGTCGCGGCGTTCTCGCGGACGCTTTCCAGCTCGTCAGCCATTGCCTGCCCACTGACTTTCAGGACGCGGGCACGAAGATCGTTGAAGGGTTCGATGCGCGCCCCGTCTTCGTTGTATTCAGGCACTTCGTAGATGAACCAGGACATTTTCCGCTCCCAGGAAAAAGTTTGCGATTTTAACAGTGGGCGCAACGGACTCGCTCCGGACAGCCACCTTACTCCCTCAATTCAACCATCGTCCAGCGAAGCCCGTGATAAGGCCGACGCGGGGAACGAAGCGAGCGGATCCGACGTCGCGTGCGGGCTCTTTTGTGTGCCGACACTATCACCCCCATTGCAAATAAGGCCATTCGTGCATATCGTTAAAATCCGATATAAGATTCGGCCCATAGCGATGCAGATGCCGACGTTCCGGCCAGAGAGTTTGCCCGCCATTTCATGAGCACGAAGCCCAACCCCAGGAAGTCCACCGAAATCGACATCGACGCGATCCACAAGGCGCTGGCCAACCCGGCGCGTCGCGTGATTCTTGCGAAGCTGCGCGAGCCGGAGAAGTATTTTCCGGAGCAGGAGCTGTCGTACGAGCACGGCGTCTGTGCGGGTCAGTTCGACGACTGCTGCAGTCTGTCGCAGTCCACCGTGTCCGCGCATCTCGCCACGTTGCAGCGCGCGGGACTGATCACGTCGAAGCGTGTGGGCCAATGGGTGTTCTTCAAGCGGAACGAGGCCGTCATCGACGCGTTTCTCGCGCACATGAATGCGGATCTCTGACAGCGCGCCCGCATCTTCGCTCTTCCTGAACGCAGTCTTGACATAGCCGGGCTATGCGCCCGCAAGGAATGAAACAACATGCCGACTCTTTTCGACCCGCTCCAGATTGGTGCTGTCACGCTGAAGAACCGTATCGTCATGGCGCCGCTCACGCGTCAACGCGCCGGCGACGTGCGCGTACCCAACGCGTTGATGGCGACGTATTACGCCGAACGCGCGAGCGCCGGCCTGATCATCTCGGAAGCCACCTCCGTCACGCCGCAAGGTCTCGGCTACGCGGACACGCCGGGCATCTGGTCGGATGAGCAGGTGGAAGGCTGGAAGCTCGTCACGCAGGCCGTGCACAACGCAGGCGGCAAGATTTTCCTGCAACTGTGGCACGTGGGCCGCGTGTCGGACCCTGTCTTCCTGAACGGCGAACTGCCCGTTGCGCCGAGCGCGATCGCGCCGGAAGGCCACGTGAGCCTCGTGCGTCCGCAGCGTGCGTACGTGACGCCGCGCGCGCTCGACATCTCGGAGATTCCGGGCATCGTCGCGGCCTATCGCAAGGGCGCGGAGAACGCGAAGAAGGCCGGCTTCGACGGCGTCGAAGTGCATGGCGCAAACGGCTATCTGCTCGACCAGTTCCTGCAGGACAGCACGAACAAGCGCACGGATGCGTATGGCGGCTCGATCGAAAACCGCGCTCGCCTGATGCTCGAAGTGACGGACGCCTGTATCGACGTGTGGGGCGCCGATCGCGTCGGCCTGCACCTCGCACCGCGCGGCGATTCGCACACAATGGGCGATTCCGATGCGGCAGCGACTTTCGGCTATGTCGCGCGTGAAGTCGGCAAGCGCAAGATCGCGTTCATCGCAGCACGCGAAGCGCTCGGCGACAACCGGCTCGGCCCGCAACTGAAGAAAGAATTCGGCGGCGTGTACATCGCCAACGAGAAGTTCACGAAGGAAAGCGCGCAGAAGCTGCTGGATTCGGGCGAAGCGGATGCTGTTGCATGGGGCAAGCTGTACATCGCGAATCCGGACCTCGTGCGCCGCTTCGAACTGGATGCGCCGCTGAACGAGCCGGTCCCGGCAACGTTCTACGCGGAAGGCGCGGAAGGCTATACCGACTATCCTTCGCTGGAAGCGGTGAACTAAGACCACGCCACATCGGCAACGGCAGATAGCGGTGAGAACGCGGCGGGAGCGATTCCCGCCGCGTTTTTTATTCCGCCGGTTTCACCGCGCGCCGCATGAAAACCCGCTTCGTTTCGTCGACGCCACGCGCGATCCGCAGCTTGCGGATGCGCAGCAGCGCGGCATCGAGTTCGTCGTCGTCAAGAATGCTGAACCCGAGCCGCTGGTAATACGGCGCATTCCATGGCACATGGCGGAACGTCGACAGCTCGACCTGTGTCGCACCAGCCGCTCGCGCTCTTGTGTCGACCTGATCGAGCAACGCCGCGCCGATGCGGCGGCCGGCATGCTGAGGCACGACGTCGAGCGCTTCGACATAAACGCATGTGCGCAGCATCGCGAACATCACAAAGCCGACGCACACGCCGTCGCATTGCGCGACGATCACTTCCGACGCACTCACCTTCTTCAGCACGAACGGCGCATCCATCGGCCGCGCGGCCGCGATACCCGTCAGCCCGACGCTCACGAACCGCTGCGCCGCCTCGTATTCGACTACGCGAATGGAAGGAACGTCTTCGGGTACGGCGTTTCGATAGTGAACTGCGGGCATTGGCATCGGACGCAACATGCGAGGCTTTCGACAAGCGAACATATTGACACCGCCCGCCTGCGCAATTCAACCCGGCGCGCCCCGTTTTCTCGCGTCTCGAACGAACGCACACGACACGCCGATATAATCCAGCCAGAGACATTCTCGCAAAGGAGTCGTTCAATGGCACTTTCCGGTCTTCTCGTCTTCGCGCTCGCGCTGATCGTCGCGGCCGGCTCGCCCGGCCCGAGTATCGCGGCACTCGTCGCGCGCGTGCTCACCAACGGCTTCCGGGACGTGCTGCCGTTCCTCGCCGCGATGTGGATCGGCGAAGCGCTGTGGCTCACCTGCGCGGTCGCCGGGCTTGCCGTCGTCGCGCAGACTTTCGCGCTGGTGTTCATCGCGCTGAAATTCGTGGGCGTCTGCTATTTGCTGTTTCTCGCGTGGAAGATGTGGTTCGCGCCCACCGACGTGCACGCAGGCACGTTGCCGCGCGGCCAGTCGCCGTGGCGCATGTTCGTCGCGGGACTGATGGTCACGCTCGGCAATCCCAAGATCATGGTGTTCTATCTCGCGCTGCTGCCGACGCTCGTCGACGTGTCGCGCGTCGGCACGTTGGCGTGGCTCGAACTCACGTTGACGATGCTCGCTGTGCTGATGACCGTCGATTTCGTCTGGGCGCTGCTTGCCACCAAAGCGCGCACGCTACTGACCAGCCGCCGCGCGGTGAAGATCGCGAACCGCACCAGCGCGACGATGATGGCGGGCGCGGCAGCCGCGATCGCGACACGCTAGCGCCGCACTCCAATCCGACGGGAGCCTCGATGCGCGCCCACATGTTCAGGCAGATCGGCCGCGATGCGATCGTCGCGCTCGGCCGCGAACTCGCCGCATGGAAGCCGACGCCCGAGCGCGCGCTGTTCGGCGTCGAAGCGGTGCTCTCGGTCGTGCTGTCGGTAGCGCTCGCGCATCTGCTGCATCTGCCCAATACGTGGTGGGCCGCGATCAGCGGCTTCGCCGTCATGCAGACGCGTTTCTCGGCCTCGGCCGAACGCGCGCTGCATCGCGTGCTCGGCACGATCGTCGGCGGGCTGCTCGGGACGCTCGTCGGCCCGCTCATCGGCGACCGTCCGTGGCTCTTCGTGCCCGCGCTGGGCGCCATCAGCGCCGTCTGCGTGTACCGCGCAAACGGTTCGTCGGCATCGTATGCATGGGTGCTCGGCGGCATCACGTGGGTGATGGTCACGTATCAGGCGCACGAACTGCTGACGTTCGGCCCGACGGCTTCATTCGCGACGCTCCGCGTGGCCGAGGTGTGCGTCGGCACGTTTGCATGCCTCGTCGTGTCGGGTGTATTCCACGTCGGCATACAGTGGTACGAACGACGACGCCCTGCGTCGAAAGTCGCGGCGGCAGCGGCGGCTTCCGCGAACGCCGCCCCGCCCACGTTCGAAACGCTGCGCCACGCGCGCATGGTGCTCGCCGTGCAGGCGGGTGTGGCGGTGGCGATTCTCGCGGCGCTCACGTATGCGCTCAAGCTGCCCGGCTTCGCGCAGGCGCTCGTGACGACGATCGCGGTGCTGATCTTGCCGCCGACGTCGATCGTCGTGCGCTCCCAGAAGCCTGTCGCCGACAAGATGGTGCAGCGCGTAGTGGGGTGCCTGATTGCGGGCGCCGTCGGCGTCGCGCTGCTGCCGCTGATGCAAGGCCGGATCCTGCCGTGCCTGCTCGCGCTGGCCGCGGGCGTGTGGGCCGGCTGTCACGTTCAGACGGGCACACAGGGCGCGAGTTATATCGGGCGGCAGTTCACCATCGCGTTCATCATGGTCTTCGTGCAGGACCACGCATGGTCCGCCGATCCGCACCCCGCGATGATGCGTCTCGCCGGTATCCTCACGGGCATCGCGATCCTCACCTGCGTGATGCTGATCGCGTCGCGGCTGTCGTTCCTGCCCATCTCCGAAGAAGCGACGCCATGAATGCGGTGCGTGCAAGGCGCCCTCTTGAGAGACGGCTCAAGGCTCGCCGAACAGCGCCTCGCAAAGCTCGCGGCCTTCGTCCGTCAACGTCGCCGTGCCGCGCCCTTCCTCGTCCATCTGCACGGCGATCACTCCCGCCGACTGCAACTGCGTCAGATAGCGCCGCAGCGTGCTCATCGGAAGATCGGTGCGCTTGCTGATCTTCGCAAGCGACCACGGCTTTTCCGGCGATTCGCTGGCCGCTTCCCACAGCAACTGCAACAACTGCTCGACGGTGGGATCGAGTTCGTTGTCGTCGTCATCGTCGTCGCAATGCTTGTCGTGTGCGGAATCGTTGGGGTTCATGTGAGGTCTCCTCGTTCGCTGTTCATCGTCTGCTCATTGACGCGAGCTGGCGGCCGCCAGCTTGCCGACCGTCACCAGCGCATTCTCGATTTCCGGCGACCATGCATAGCTGTAATTCAGGCGGATGCAATGGCTGTACCCGTCGGTCGTCGAGAACATATAGCCCGGCCCGACCGTGATGCCGTGTTCCAGCGCGAGCTTGTATATCTGCATCGAATCGACGGTGGGCGGCAGTTCGATCCATAGCACGTAACCGCCCATCGGATGCGACACGCGTGTGCCTTCGGGAAAGAAACGCGTCACCATCGCGGTCATCAGTTTCGCGCGCTGCGCGAGGCCTTTGCGCAGCTTGCGCAGATGATGCTCATAGCCGTCCTGCTTCAGATACTCGGCGATGGCCAGCTGCGGAATCGACGGCGTGGTCAAGGTGTTGAGAAACTTGAGCTTCTCGACCTGTTCGCGGTAGCGGCCCGGCATCGCCCAGCCAATCCGGTACGCGGACGTCAGCGTCTTCGAAAACGACGCGCAATGCAGCACGAGTCCTTTTTTATCGAAGTTTTTCAGCGCGCCGGGATGCACCTCGCCGAAGTACAGTTCGTGATACACGTCGTTTTCGATCACGGGCACATCGTGCCGCGCGAGCAGCTTCACGAGTTCGCGCTTTTTTTCGTCGGACATCTGGAAGCCGAGCGGATTCTGGAAGTTCGGCATCACCATGCACGCGGCGATCTTGCGTTTGTCGAGTATCTGCGAGAGCGCGCCGAGATCGATGCCTTCGCGCGGATGCGTCGCCACTTCGATCGCGCGCATGCCCATGCGCTCGATCGCGTGCAGCATCGCATAGAAAGTGGGCGATTCGACGGCCACCGTATCGCCCGGCTTCGCGACGGCCTGCAGGCACAGGTTGATCGCCTCCGTCGCACCGACCGTCACGACGATCTCGTTCGGATCGACGGCGATGCCGTTCTCCAGATAGCGCCGCGCAATCTGCCGGATCAGGTCGGGATTGCCGGGCGGCAACTCGTCGGTGACGCCCCATTGTGTCTTGCGCCGCCCGATCGCGTGCGCGTAGCGGTTGATCTTCTGGAACGGATACAGACTGGGATCGGGATAGGGCGAGCCGAGGGGCACGGCCTCATCGCTGCCGATCGAACGCAGGGTGGACAGCACGAGCCGGCTCACGTCGACCTGCGCCGACACGGCGATCGGCTTCGAGACGTCCAGCTCCTGCACGGGCGGCGGCGCATCGTTCGCGCCGAGCCGCACGAAGTAACCCGACTGCGGACGGCTCTGGATGACCCCCTTGCTCTCCAGCATCAGATACGCGCGCAGCACGGTCGTGATCGAGATCTGCCGATGCTGGCTGGTCTGACGCACAGACGGCACGCGCTCGCCGGGACGGAACACGCCGCGCCGGATCTGCCCTTCGATTTCCTTCGCCAGTTCTTCGTAGAGCTTCAATCGCTGCCTCTGCCTCACGCACAGCCGACGGGCACGGCGCCCAATTTTTGAGCACAGTTCACCGCAACGGGACATTTAGGTGGATAACAGTCGAAACTGTACTCTTTTTCTTTCGCACCTTGTGTACACACCGGCTACGCGTATTCCCCACTACCCTAGCATCAACGTAACGTCATACCGCACGCAAAGACATGGACAAGACCACCAAGCCTGGCCGCATCGAACCGTACACAGGGCCTGCCGCCGGTTGGGGCGCATTGAAGTACGTCGCGCTCAACCTGATGAAGGAGAAGGTTGCCGGCGGAAAGTACAAGACGCTGTTCAAACAGAACCAGCCGGACGGCTTCGACTGCCCGGGCTGCGCATGGCCTGATCGTCAGCATGCGTCGACGTTCGAGTTCTGCGAAAACGGCGTGAAGGCCGTCGCAGCGGAAGCGACGAGCAAACGCGTGACGCCCGCATTCTTCGCGCAGCACACCGTCGACGAACTGATGAAGCAGGACGATTACACGCTCGAACAGCACGGCCGCCTGACCGATCCGATGGTGTTCGATCCTCTCACGGACAAGTACAGATCCATTTCGTGGGATGACGCGTATCGACTGATCGCAAAGCATCTGAAAGGACTCGACAGTCCGCATCGCGCCGCCTTTTACACATCCGGCCGCGCGAGCAACGAAGCCGCGTTCCTGTATCAGTTGTTCGTGCGCATGTACGGCACGAACAACTTCCCCGACTGCTCGAACATGTGCCACGAGGCCACGAGCCGAGGCCTGCCGACGACCGTCGGCATCGGCAAGGGCACGGTGACACTCGAGGACTTCGAGCACGCCGACACGCTGCTGATCTTCGGCCAGAATCCCGCGACGAACCATCCGCGCATGCTCGGCGAACTGCGCGAATGCGCGAAGCGCGGCGCGACGATCGTGTCGATCAACCCGCTGCGCGAGCGCGGGCTGGAGCGTTTCGCGAGCCCGCAGCACGTGACGGACATGATGACGATGTCGGGCGTGAAGATCGCGTCGACCTTCATCCAGCCGAAGATCGGCGGCGACTTTGCACTCATCAAGGGCGTCGCGAAGCGCGTGCTGGAACTCGACGACCTCGCCGTCGAACAGAATGCGGAGCGCGTGCTCGACGTTGCGTTTCTCGAAGAGCACACGGCCAACTTCGAGGCGTTCGCCGCCGATCTGCGCGCCGAGAGCTGGGCCGCGCTGGTCGAAGAAGCAGGCGTGCCGCGTGAAGACATCGAAGATCTTGCGCGCATCTACGTGAACGGCAAGCGTGTGATTTCGACGTGGGGCATGGGTATCACACAGCACAAGAATTCGGTGGCGACGGTGCACAT
This sequence comes from Paraburkholderia sp. Tr-20389, assembly GCF_017104565.1. GTDB lineage: Bacteria > Pseudomonadota > Gammaproteobacteria > Burkholderiales > Burkholderiaceae > Paraburkholderia. The sequence continues at coordinate 134,419 of NZ_JAAGPD010000014.1, forward strand.
GCTGTCGAACCTGATGATGATGCGCGGCAATATCGGCCGGCTCGGCGCGGGCTTGTGCCCGGTGCGCGGCCACTCGAACGTGCAGGGCAACCGCACGATCGGCATCGAGGAAAAGCCGACGGACGCGTTTCTCGACCGACTCGGCAAGGTGTTCGATTTCGAGCCGCCGCGCGGTCACGGCTACGACGTGGTCGAAACGATCGAAGCGATGCTGGAAGGCCACGTGAAGGTGTTCATCGGACTCGGCGGCAATTTCTCGATCGCGACGCCGGACACGCCGCGCACGTGGGACGCGCTGCGTGCGTGCGACCTGACCGTGCACATCACGACCAAGCTGAATCGCAGCCATCTCGTGCATGGCAAGGAAGCGCTGATCCTGCCGACGCTCGGCCGCACTGAAATTGATCTGCAGAACGGCATCGCACAAGGCGTGACCGTTGAAGACTCGATGAGCATGGTGCATGTGTCGTATGGGATGAATCAACCGGCGTCGGAAAATCTCGTGTCGGAGACGCGCATCGTTGCGCAGATCGCGCATGCGACGCTTGGCAGCGCGAAGGTCGACTGGCTCGGCTATGCGAACGATTACGCGAAGATTCGCGATGCGATCGAATGGTCGATTGACGGCTTTTACGATTACAACGAGCGCATTGCTCAGCCGGGCGGTTTCCATCTGCGCGTTGCGTCGCGTGAGCGCGACTGGAAGACGGACACGGGCAAGGCGAATTTCGTCGTGCATCAGATTCAGCGCGACACGCCGATCCAACGCGCGAAGAAGCTGCACGGCGAGCGTGCGATGACGTTGATGACCACGCGTTCGCATGACCAGTACAACACCACTATCTACGCGCTCGATGATCGCTATCGTGGTGTGTATAACCAGCGTCGTGTTGTGTTTGCCAACGCGGCTGACATTGCGATGCTTGGGTTCAGGGCTGGTGACTGGGTCGATATGGAAACCATCTGGGATGATGGGATCGAGCGGCGTGCTGAGCGGTTCTTGCTGGTTGAGTATGATATTCCGCGTGGATGTCTTGGGGCTTACTATCCTGAGACGAATCCGCTCGTGCCTTTGTCCAGCACCGCTGATGTATGTAATACGCCTACATCCAAGTCAATTCCGGTTTTGTTGTGGCCGTCGGCCGCTGATGTGGGTGTCGCTGCTTGATTTTTTTTTGTGTCTGCGACGCTAGTCGCGATTTTGGGGGTTTTGCTGGCGAGCGTTTTTTTTCGCTGGCATCCGCGCTATGTCTCTGGTTTGCTGGCGTTGCCCCTGTGCGGGGCGGCACCTACTTTTCTTTGCCGCGGCAAAGAAAAGTAGGCAAAAGAAAGCCGCTAACCCCGCCAGCCCGTGTTCTTGCCTGCGGGCCCCCAGCAGGTCCCGCACTCCACACGGTAACGCGCTATCTTCCGCCCGTTGCCAGCGCCTCGAACAGGCGCATCACCCACTCCAATCACCCGCAGGCAGCCAGCGGCAGCGACCCGTCCGCGCCGCCCAGGTGGCAAACTGTGTGTAGGTAATCGCACCACATGCGTTCGCGATCCTACGACACCGATCCCGGTTTTCGGTCCGGAGTGGTGCACTTCCATCGCGACGGCCTACACACAGTTTGCCACCTGGGCGGCCGCGAACGCCTGGTAACGCGGCCCGTGACGCGAGAGTGTGAAGCGGGTGATGCGTGAGTTAGCACGCTGGCAACGCGCGCAAACGGACGCGTTGCCGCGTGAAGCGTAAGAACTGTCGGGGGCCCGCAGGCAACAACAAGCACTGGCGGGGTTAGCCCGCTTTCTTTGCTTACTTTCTTTGCGGCGGCAAAGAAAGTAAGTGCCGCCCCGCACAGGGGCAACGCATGAATCACGACATGAAACCGCGGACGCCAGCGAAAGCGAAAAACCAAAAACCAAAAACCGGCGACGCCGCGCCGCAGGCAAAAAACCAAACCGGCGAAGCCCGCGCCGAGAAGGCACTACCCCTTGAGTAGCTGGCCGATCACCCGTTCCAGAGTGACACTACCCTTGACCACCGCCGAAGGCGATTCAAACTCGATCCATCCTTCATTAAACCCATCGATCATCTGCATCCGCGGCAGCGGATTCTGCATGCCTTGTGAGCAAAACAACGGCTCCCACTCCTCGCGAGGAACGACTTGCACACGCACCTCGCGCCCCAGCGCGACCGCAAACGCATGAGCAATTTCGTTCGGCGTCACACGTCGAGGACCTTCCAGCTCAACGACCCGTACCCCCACCCAGGAATCCTGCAGCAATCCCGCGGCCACGCGGCCAATATCAGCAGTGGCGACCATCGGCACCGGCTTGTCGAGCGGTTGAAGAAAGCTCGGAATCACACCGTCCGCGCGTGCGGGCTCGACGTCCCACACACAGTTCTCGAAGAACCACGCAGCGCGCAAAAACGCGACCGGCATCGGCAGCGTGCGCAACGCCTGCTCCATGAGTCCAAGCTGGTTCAGCAGATTCGGCTGCGTCGCCTGCGCACCGACCGTCGAAAGCACCACCACGCGCGACGGCTGAGCCGCGCTCAGCGCTTCACGCAACGCCGCAATAGTCCGACGCGACTCGGCGAAATCCGGCGACGGATCGAAGACTGGCGGCAACAGCACGAACACCCCTTCGACGCCCTCGAACGCACGCCGCAGCGCATCCGCGTCATGCATATCCGCAAGCGCCACCTCGCACCCCCTGGCGGCCCACGATGCACCCTTTGCTTCGCTGCGCACCACCGCCCGCACCGCCTGGCCCTGCGTCAATAGCGTATTCGCAACTACACCGCCAACCTGCCCCGTAATCCCTGTAACAGCGAACATCTGCGTACTCCCGTTCAAATGAATGACCTGCAACGGGATTGATTCTGGGCCTCGCAGGCACTTGATACCATGACATGAATGTCATTTGATTCATGACACAATGGCATCCAGACAAAACGCAGGAGCGCACGATGTCCTTCGACGAACGGATTCTCAACGGCATGGGCGTGCTGACGGCGATCGTCGAAAGCGGCAGCTTCGCGAGCGCGGGCGAGCGGCTCGACATGTCGCAATCGGGCGTGAGCCGCTCGGTCGCACGGCTGGAAGCGAGGCTCGGCATCCGCCTGTTCGATCGCACGACGCGCATCGTCAAGCTCACCGACGAAGGCCGGCGCCTCTACGAGCAGATCGTCCCGCTGATGGACGGCCTCGAAGAAGCAGCCGCGTCGGCAGCCGGGGGCGCAACGGCCGTGCGTGGGCGGCTGCGCGTCAACGTCGATCCGTTCTTCTCGAAAATCGTGCTGAGTCCGCGTGTGGGCGAGTTCGTCGCGCGCTACCCTGAACTGAATCTAGACCTGATCACGCGCGATCAGGCCGGCGATATGGTCGCCGATGGCTTCGATGTCGCGGTGCGTTTCGGCGAGCCGCGTCCATCGACGCTCATCGCGCGCAAACTGCTCGACACGCGCATTGTGACGGCCGCATCGCCGGGCTATCTGAAGAAATATGGCCGGCCGCTCAAGCCGACCGACCTCGAGCGCGAGCCGCACAGTTGCATCCAGTATCGCGATCCGGAAACGGGACGGCCGTTCGTATGGGAATTTCACCGGCCGCGCAAAAAAGTCATCATCGACGCGCGCGGCAGACTGATGGTCAACGACGTGTCGACGATGCATGGCGCTTGCCTCGCCGGTCACGGCATCGCCCAGATCATGGCGCTCGGCACGCAACCGCTGTTCGACAGCGGCCGGCTCGTCGATCTCTTTCCCGATTGGCCCGACGAGCGCTTCCCACTTTACGCGCTCTACCCTTCGCGACGTCATCCGTCCGCAAAGGTGCGCGCGTTTCTCGACTTCATCGTCAAGATCACAGGCTCGTCGCTCGACGACAAGCCCTGGTACTGACGCTGCGGATACGCGCGCTCATTTGCTGTTCTTCGCGCGAGCCGGCCACGCAATCGCGTTGTAATCGTATGTCTAATAGCTCTCCACACTGCCGCTGATATATAGGGCCGTCCGCGTTGTCCATTCGACTGCGACGAGCAGAAGAATGGGTTAAAACAGGCCCCCCCATCATCCCGCCCAAACGGATAGGTTTGCCCTGAAATTTATCCGATCAAGATTCGCACAACACCACGAGGTTCTGGGCAACTCAGGTTGCGCCGAAGTCTCGATGACTGGTGTCCACTGTGAATCGCCGCCCCGCGCGATCAGGAACTCGCAAAAGCAAACCAGAAACCAAGCGACACGTTGATCGTCTGCTGGAAGCTGATTCTGGAAGGAAACAGCCATGTACCAGATCTACCGCTGCATTCGTTGTGGCATGTCGACACCGAATAGCGGCAATGGAAAGGACTGCGGTGCTTGCAGACGCGGCGTGATGCGGCCCATTTCGAGCGGCCGGCTCTCTCGTGGCGGCTTGATCAAGCAGGCGCGCCAGATCGAAGCTGCGAACCGCATTTCACACGCGCAGACAGTCTCGATCTACGGGCGAATCGCGATGCTGCTCGACCGGGGTCTCAAGGAATCTCGCGCAAAACGCACTACCGTCGAAAGCCTGATCGACAAGGCGCGTCACGAAGCGGCCGATGAATGTGCAATCGCGCCGGAGACCATCAGGCATCACATCCTGACCCAGCTGGCAGACGCGCTCGAAAGCGACCTCAAAAGCCGCTTCGAGACGGCGGCGGCGAATATGTCGACACCGTGCGGCTGGACCACCATCGACGAAATCCACCTCGTCGAACGTCTGGCGGGACGCAGAGACGCACCCAGCGTTCTGCGTCGATATCTCTGTGCGTTGGAACAGCGCACGAATTTTGAAGGCCTCGATGTCAAAGCCATCGAGCTGCGCGTCCAGACGCTTCTGCGCCTCGCCGAGCGCGAAGCAGAGTGATCTCTCACCGGAGTGAATCATGCACTCACAATACACCGCACCGCAGGACACCTCATGCGCGACACGCTCGCCGAACGAAGTCGGTAACGAGGTGATCCAGGACCCCATCACCTGCGCCGAGCTGCTCAAAGAAATATCGGGTGCCTTCACCAAGGCCGACGAACAATTGCTGATGTACTCGATCGCACGCGGCGAGCCAAAGGATGCGTGCGTGATCCTCTGCCAGCTCATCAGGATCAAGGAACGCATCGTCGAGCGACGCAAGGCGGAAGCCAAAGCGATTGCAAACAAGCAACGGCCCGACAGCGATCGTGCCGCCGATGTCGTACCGCACCACCGCACCTTCGTGATCGGCCTCGTGCGTTGACGATTTTCCCCATCTGCAAGCCGTTCTGCCTGGTCGGCGCACACCACGTCGCGCCGACATCCCTTACCGCGGTAAGCGGCGCGCATTGCAGTGCAGCCCCCCAGGGTTAAAACATATGTTGCCATTATTTTTTTCATGGCAACATTCGTAAACACGCTACGGACCGCGCGCATGTCGGTCCGGACGACTCAACGGATTCAACCTGGGGACCTGCAATGAACCGACTGACTTCGCTCGCGCTTGCCTTGTGCGTGGCAGCGCCTTGCCTGATGACGACGACGGGCGCCACGGCGCAGGAATCGCAGCCGACGCTGGCCAAGATCGAAGCTGCGAATCTGATCGCGATCGGCCATCGCGAGACCTCGGTGCCGTTCTCGTATGTCGATTCGAACAATCAGGTGATCGGCTTTTCGCAGGATCTGTGCAACCGCATCATCGATGCGGTGAAGGTGAAGACGCACAAGCCGAACCTGCAGGTGCGCTTCATTCCTGTGACGTCGCAGAACCGCATTTCGCTGGTACAGAACGGCACTGTCGATCTCGAATGCGGCGTGACGACGAACCTCACGTCGCGCCAGAACCAGGTGGCGTTCGGCGACACGTTCTTCGTCGCGACGACGCGGCTGCTCACGCGCAAGGATTCGGGCATCAAGGACTTTCCAGACCTTGCCGGCAAGACGGTCGTGACGAATCAGGGGACGACGTCCGAGCGCATCCTGCGCAAGATGAACGAAGAGAAGAAGATGAGCATGCAGATCATCAGCGCGAAGGACTATGGCGAGGGCCGCATGACGCTGGAAACGGGACGCGCCGCCGCTTACATGATGGACGACGTGCTGCTTGCCGGCACGCGGACGCTGACGGCGAAGCCTGCGGACTGGGTGATCGTGGGCACGCCGCAGTCGTCGGAAGCGTATGGTTTCATGCTGCGCAAGGGCGATCCTGCGTTCCTCAAGCTCGTCGATGACACGCTGGCGCAGGTGATGAAGAGCGGCGAAATCGACGCGATGTATGACAGGTGGTTCATGAAACCCGTGCCGCCGAAGAACATGAACTTCGACTTCCCGATGAGCGACAACCTGCGTACGTTGTACAAGAATCCGAACGACAAGGCATTTGAGTAAGGTCGCTCGCAACGGTGCTCGCGCTGCCCTTGCAGGGTGCTTTCACTCGCGGCGCGTGTGGTGCGGTCGCATTCCGTCATGTGCAGGCCGCCGGAGTAGAATCGAACGAATGGAAACTCGTAACGGTCCTGCTCCGGAGCTGCAATGAACCCGCCTTCGCCAAAAGAAGAAAAGACGCGCTGGAAACCGTCTCCCACGTTGTTGAACGTGCTGACCGCACTGATTGGGATTGGCACGTTGTGTGCCGGGATTGGCTGGCTCGTTTATAGCTGGTATGTCGATCTTGAAGTGCCTTACTTCGCCATCCCGCTCGTGATGTGTGTGCCTGTTATTGTTGCTGTTGCGTTTCGGAATATGTTTGATTAGGGTTGGTTTTTTTGTCTGCGACGCTAGTCGCCATTCTGGTTTTTTTTTGCTGGCGAGCGCCTTATTTTCGCTGGCGTCCGCGGTTTCATGTCGTGATTCATGCGTTGCCCCTGTGCGGGGCGGCACTTACTTTCTTTGCCGCCGCAAAGAAAGTAAGCAAAGAAAGCGGGCTAACACCGCCAATTCTTGTGCTTGCCTGCGGGCCCCCAACAGTTCTTACGCTCCACGCGGCAACGCGCTTGTTTGCGCCCGTTGCCAGCGCCCTGAACAGGCGCATCACCCACTTCACACTCTCGCGTCACGGGCCGCGTTACCAGGCGTTCGCGGCCGCCCAGGTGGCAAACTGTGTGTAGGCCGTCGCGACGGAAGTGCACCACTCCGGACTGAAAAGCGGATCGGTGTCGTAGTATCGCCAACGCATACGGCGCGACAAGCTACACACAGTTTGCCACCTGGGCGGCGCGGACGGGTCGCTGCCGCTGGCTGCCTGCGGGTGATTGGAGTGGGTGATGCGCCTGTTCGAGGCGCTGGCAACGGGCGGAAGATAGCGCGTTACCGTGTGGAGTGCGGGACCTGCTGGGGGCCCGCAGGCAAGAACACGGGCTGGCGGGGTTAGCGGCTTTCTTTTGCCTACTTTTCTTTGCCGCGGCAAAGAAAAGTAGGTGCCGCCCCGCACAGGGGCAACGCCAGCAAACCAGAAGCAAAACGCGGATGCCAGCGAAGAAGGCCGAAGGCAAAACCAAAACCAAACAACGACTGCCTCGCAGCCAAAAGCACATTAAGCAGCTTTAACGCCGTCCTCCAGCTCACCCCCGAGCGCCTCGACGACCCCGTCGAACAACTTGGCAAGCTCACCAGTCATCAAAGTAAAATCAGAATCAAACTGCTCATCATCATTCTGCGCGGTGGGATCACCCGCCTCTTTGATCACATCGAGCGCAGTCACACGCTTGATAGTGAGCGAAGGCGTCATCACGAACGAAACACGATCGTTCCACGTCATCGCTAGCCGCATGCACTGCTTCCCCGCCTCGATATGCCGGCGCATATCTTCCGCTTCGAGCGCGTGACCGACATAACGCACGGTCGCGTTACCCTCGGCAGGCGAGCGCAGCTCAGTATCCTGATCCAGCGTGAAATTGACAGGGCCTTCACCCGCCAGCAGCCAGTCCGTCATGGCGGAAACCGGCGCCTGCGCGACGCGCACACTCGAAATCGGCAAACGGTCGACCGATTTGACCAGCAGCCCCAGCACATCGTCGCCCAGCGCCTGCGACGCGGCATCGATCACGAGCCATCCGTTGACGGTATCGATCCACACGCGCGTGTCGCGCTGGATGCTGAATGCGCGCGGCAGCAGTTCGTCGGTGACCTGCTCCTTGAGGTCGCGCATCTGCTTGCGGCCGGGCTTGAAACCCTGCTGCTCTTCGAGTTCCTGCGCGCGCGCCTTCGTCACCTGCGTCACGACAGACGCGGGCAGCAGTTTCTTTTCCGCGCGGTACGTGAGCAGCATCTGCTTGTTGATGGAATAGACGAGCGAGCCGTCATTGCGCGGCGACGTCCACCCCTGACGCGTCGTCTCGACACTGTTGGCCGGCTGGAACGCATGTGGCGCGAGCCACTTTTCCATTTGCTCGACGCTCACTTTCCACGGAGCGGGAAGACGGTGAAGCTGTAGATTCTTGAACCACATGGCGAGAACGGGCAAAGCGCGTCATTCTATATGACGACGGCGGCGCAGCGGATTTTCGTTTGCACCGCCCCGCCGTCATCACCCGTTCGAGCCGGACGAACTCAGCCTGCCATCCCCGCCTGCACCTTCGCCGCAACATCGGCGGGCACCCACGTCTTCCACATCTCAGGATGCGTGCGCAGGAACTGCGCGGCCATCGTCGATGCGTCCATTTTCTTGACGCTCATGTCGAGAATCGTCGCGTTCAGGAAGTCCATCGGAAACTTGACCTTCGAGAACATCGTCATCAGTTGCGGCTCGGCGTGGTAGAACGGCGTCGACGCGCCAACCGTCACGTGCGACACCATGTACGAAGACGCGCACTGCTGCGTGCTGCTCTCGTTGCGCAGCGTCTGCCAGCACGCATCGTTGAACGCGGGCATTTTCAGCTCGGTCAGCTTGTACTTCGCCATCAACGCGGCCGGCCCCCAGTAGTAGAACAGGATCGGCGCGCCTCGCGTGTAGGCCGACGCGATTGCTGCATCGAGCGCCGCGCCCGTGCCGGGACGGAAGTTCGTGTACGAGTCATCGAGCTTGAGCACCTTCAGCAGACGCGTATTCACGCGCTCGCAGTCCCACCCGCTCGGGCAGTTCAGAAAGCGTCCCTTGTTCGGCTCTTCGTCGTCGCTAAACACGTTCTTGTACTTCGGCAGATCCGCCACCGACGCGAGCCCCGGCGCCGATGCCTTGATGCCGCGCGAGGGATCGCCCTTCACCACGTAGTCGGGCACGAACCAGCCCTCTTTCGTGCCGCCCGGCAACGTATCGCCAACGAGCTTCACGCTGCCCGACTCGACCGCCTTCGCGGTGATCTCGCTGCGACCCGTCCATTGCTCGGCCCAGATTTGCACGTCATTGTGCGCGAGCGCGGTTTCCGTCGCAGCCGTGCTGCCCGGCACGACGTCCGTCTTGCAGCCGTAGCCTTTCTCCAGAATCTGCCGCAGTACTTCCGTGGCAAACGCGCCGCTCTCCCATGTGATGCCCGCGAAGTGCACGGTCTTGCCCGTGCTGCACCAGCTTCCGGGTTTCGCGGCGTTGCTGTCGGCAGCATGAACGCTGCCCGCCGTGAAGGTTGCGGCAGTCGTAACGGCGGCGAACAAGGCCGCGCGCAGCTTGATGGATCGCATCATCGAATGTCTCCTGTGCGAATGTCTCGGATCTTGTTGTGATCGGTCGCACGGCTTGCGCGACCCGCCGCGCCATCGCAGGGGCGTGACATGGCATCGCGATTGTGGGGTCCGTTTTTTTCGCCGATGAAGCGATGTTTTTTGATGCCGGGTATGAGTCCCGCTCAACTTCGGGTTTCTACGTTGGGGTTTGCGCGAATCTGTTCGCGCTTGTGTTTGCGCTTACGTTCGATCCACGCACAAGCGTTCAACCCGGCGGATAGCAGAAGCCGTAGTCTTCGCAACCGGGGCAGCCCGGTGCGGGCGCAGGCGCGCGGCCTTCGGCGAGCGCCAGTTCGCGCGCGAGGAATTTCTTCCATCGCATGCCGTCCGTGTTGCGCGCGACGAGCCGCGGATAGTGGCGTGTGAGGATCGCCGTGACGTCGTCGCGTCCATCGAGGCCAAGGTCGCGCCACAGATGGTCGGGACGCAGGCACGCCGTCGCGATGATCGTCGCGAGGCATTGCGCGTCGTCGTCGGTCGCCGCGAGCGAGGACTCGTGTTGCAACAGCATCGCGTGCATCGCGTCGACGAATGCGCGATGCTCGCTCGCGGCGATGGGCTCGGGCGCGGCGTGAGGCAACGCGACGTGGGAAAAGTGACGCGAGAGCAGCGCGTCGAGCGCAGCGCGCGTCAAGCCGGGATGCAGCAGTTCATCGCTCGCGATCTTCGCGCCGATCAAGCGCGCGAACATCACCGTATCGGATGAGTCGCGATTCAACGCGCGATCCAGCAATCGCGCGACTGCCCCGTCACGCGCCTGATTCGAACCGGCTGCCATGTGAACGCCTCCGTTTGCGTCGACAGGATGCAACGCCAATGCTACGTCACACCCGAGGCGCCGAACTTCTTCCGGTACGCACCCGGGCTCGTCAGCGCAATGCGCCTGAAGTGCCGGCGCAACGACTCTTCGGAACCGAAACCCGCCAGTTCGGCGACGCGCGACATCGGCAGATCGGCGGGCGATTCGAGGAGATCCCGCGCGATCGCCACGCGCTCGCGAATCAGCCATTCGTAAGGCGCCATTCCCGTCGCATCGCGAAACTGCCGCTGCAGCGTACGCGGACTCATCGCCGCCTGCCCGGCAAGCGACGCCAGCGTATGCTCCCGCGCAGGATTCGCGCGCACATAGTCCATCAGACGCGCGAGCCGGCTGCTGTCGTCCTGCGGCATCGGACGCGGCACGAACTGCGCCTGTCCGCCTTCGCGATGCGGCGGCACCACGAGCCGCTGCGCGACGCGATTCGCAATCGCGCTGCCGTAGTCACGCCGCACGAGATGCAGCAGCATGTCGAGTCCCGCCGCCGATCCCGCCGACGTGATCACCTGCCCTTCGTCGACGTAAAGCGCATCGGGCTTCACGCGCAGTTGCGGAAAACGCTGCTGCAACTTGTCCGCGTAGCGCCAGTGCGTCGTCACCGTCTTGTCGTCGAGCACGCCCGCCGCCGCCAGCACGAACACGCCCGAGCATATCGAACAGACGCGCGCACCGCGCGCGACCGCCGCGCGGATTTTCTTCAGCAACGGCTCGGGCGGACGTTCATCGGGATCGCGCCAGCCGGGCACGACGATCGTCGACGCGCGATCGAGCATCCTGAGCGTGTACGGCGCCGCGACGCTGATTCCGCCTGCCGCGCGAATCGGACCGGGTTCGACGGCGCACACGGCAAAGCGATACCACTCGACGCCCAGTTCCGGACGATCAAGCGCAAACAGTTCGGTCACACAGCCGAATTCGAAGGTGCACAGGCGGTCATAGACGAGCGCCGCGACAAGGTGATCTCGCATGGCGTGATATTACCGAAGATTGACGATCACGCCACTTACACCAATGGGAGCCGCTGCCGATAATCGACACACCTTCAACGCACAACAGGAGAACACGCATGCCCCCCTCCACCGTCAGCGCGGTACCCGCCGCCGACAGCGCAGCGGCACTCGCGCATTTCGAATCGTCTCTGCGCTTCGAGACCGACTGCTGGGACGTCTCGGACAGCCTCGCATCGGGCAACGCGGACTTCGTTCTGCTCGATGTGCGCGGTCCCGAGCAATTCGCGCGCGGCCATATTCCGGGTGCGATCAATTTGCCGCATAGGAAGATCACCCAATCTAAATTGCGCGAATATCCGGCCGATACACTATTCGTCACCTATTGCGCGGGTCCGCATTGCAATGGCGCGACACGCGGCGCAATCCGGCTCGCGCAACTCGGCCGGCCCGTGAAGATCATGATCGGCGGCGTGACCGGCTGGCTCGACGAAGGCTTCTCGCTGGAAACGCAGGCGGCAAGCGGCTGTACAGAAATGCGACAACAACCCTGAGCCAGGCCGGCGAGCGGCATGCAATTGTCTGCCGAATCGCTTCCGGGTCGCTTCACGTCATTACATGCCGTTGAAAGACTTCAAAAAAACTGAATGCGGCTTCAAAAAGGCTTCAATAAATTTTTCGAGCCGGCCCTTTAAAAAATTGCTCAATATTTTAATAATGCTGCCGATAACCAGTTGAGGGAACCTCCTTTCGCGACGGAACTGACATGCAGAGCACTTACAATCTGGGTCTGGTTGTCGTGTCGCTCGCCGTCGCAACACTGGCTTCATACACGGCGCTCGACCTGGCCGGACGTATTTCGACGATGGCATCGGCACGCCTGCGCCGCCTGTGGCTCGCAGGCGGCGCAGCGGCAATGGGCACGGGCGTCTGGTCGATGCACTTCATCGGCATGCTCGCTTTCTCGCTGCCGATCCCGCTCGGCTACGACTTCTCGATCACCGGCTACTCGCTCGGCATTGCGATGGTTGTGTCGTACTTCGCGCTCTACCAGGTGGCGCGTCCGACACTCTCCATCACGCGTCTCGTCACGGGCGGCGTGCTGATGGGCTTCGGCATCGCGGGCATGCACTACACGGGCATGGCCGCGATGCGGATGGAGCCCGGCATTCACTATCGTCCGGGCCTCTTCGCCGTATCCATCGCCATTGCCATCGCGGCGTCGATGGCCGCGCTGTGGATCGCGCATACACTGCGCGACTCGAGCCAGCATCGCGTGCTGCTCAAGCGCCTGGGCGCTGCATGCGTGATGGGCCTCGCGATCACGGGCATGCACTACACGGGCATGGCCGCCGCCGACTTCCTGCCCGGCTCGATCTGCGGCGCCGCGCGCGGCGTCAACGCGCAATGGCTCGCGACGACGATCATCCTGTTCACGTTCGCGATTCTGATCGTCACACTGATCCTGTCGCGCTTCGACGCACGCACTACGTTCCTCGCCGGCTCCGTGTCGTTGCTGAACAACCAGATCGTGCGTCTTGCCACCTACGACACGCTCACCGATCTGCCGAACCGCCGCACGCTGACCGAGCGCATCGAGCGTGCGATTCACGCGTCGAAGCTCAATGGCCGCGGCTTCGCGATCCTGTTCATGGATCTCGACGGCTTCAAGACCATCAATGATTCGCTCGGCCACGCCTTCGGCGACGAAGTGCTGAAGTCGTTCTCGCACAGCCTGCGGCAATGCGTGCGCAACGTCGATACCGTCGCGCGGCTTGGCGGCGACGAGTTCGTCGTGCTCGCCGAAAACCTCGGCGCACCGCAGGACGCCGAGAAGATGGCGGAAGCCGTGCTCGACCGGATGCGCAAGGGCATCGAAACGCAGAGCCAGACACTGCAGGTCATGCCGAGCATCGGCATTTCGTTGTACCCGCAGGACGGCCAATCCGTCGACGAACTCCTCAAGCATGCCGACGCCGCGATGTATGAAGCGAAGCGCGGCGGCCGCAGCACCTATCGCTTCTTCGAAGCGCACATGAACGAAGCCGCGATGCGCACGCTCAAGATCCAGAGCGCGCTGCACGAAGCGCTCGGCAAGGGTTATTTTTCGCTGCACTTCCAGCCGAAGTTTCGCGGCGACAGCGGCGAGGTCGCGGGCGCGGAAGCGCTGATCCGTCTGAACCATCCGGAGATCGGCGTGCTCGCGCCGATGGACTTCATTCCGATCGCCGAACGCTCGGGGCAGATCGTGCAGATCGGCTATTGGGTCGTGCGCGAAACGTGCCGCCAGATCCGCCGCTGGGAAACGTCCGGCCTGCCGTCGATGAAAGTCGCGATCAACCTGTCGCCGCGCCAGATGACGCAGCCCGATCTCGTCGCGAAGACGCTGGAGATCGTGCATACGGAAGGCGTCGATTGCAACCAGATCATGTTCGAGATCACCGAAACGGTGGCAATGCAGGACGCGGCCAAAACGACGGAAATGATTCGGGAGTTCCAGGACAGCGGCTTCGAGATTTCGATCGACGATTTCGGCACCGGCTATTCGAGCCTCGCCTATCTGCAACGCTTCCGTGTGAAGCAGCTGAAGATCGACCGATTCTTCACGAACGGACTCGATGCCGACGGCCACGAAGGCAGCGCGATCGTGCAGGCGATCATCGCGCTCGCGCACTCGCTGGAAATGGACGTGGTCGCGGAAGGCGTCGAAACCGCCTCGCAACTCGACAAGCTCAAAGACCTGCAATGCGACGAGATGCAAGGCTTTCTGCTCGGCAGGCCGCTCACGGCCGACGCTTTCAGCGAACTGCTTCAGGAGCGCATGACGGCCGCCTGAAGCGCGCCGGCGTACCAGCCATTTGCGGGGTCAGCGCCCCGCGCCCGCCTCGTCCGGGCTTTGCAACGCGAACGTCGCGGGCTCGATATGCGGACTCGCGACAGCGGGCAGCACATCGCGGCGCGTCAGCTTGCCGTCGACCGACGCGCCCACATCCATCCGCAATTGCTGGTAGTAGATGTTGCCGGTGATATGCGCGTTCTCCTGCAACTCGACGAAGTGATCGGCGATTACATCGCCCGTGATGCGGCCATTGACGATCACATCGTAGCCGTACACATTGCCCGTGATCGAGCCACGATCGCTCAGCACCAGCAGCGTCTCGCACCCCGGCTTGCCCGTGACGTTGCCTTTCACGTGGCCGTCCATGCGCAGGCCGTCGCTGAACTCGAGGTCGCCGGTGAGGTGCACGTCGTGTGCAATGAGCGTCGCCAGTTTGTTCTGGGAAACGCCGGGTGACTTCTTCTTGCTGAACATAATCGGTATCGAGTGAAGTTGAAACACGCCGCGCGCATCAATGGCGCGAGCGGCTTTGCCCCTGCAGAAACAGCACTTGCGCCTGGAGCTGGCGCACTTCGGCGGTGAGCGCGTCGGCGGAGCGCTGCACGGTGGCGCGCGAAGCGCCTTCCTGCTTCAGCGCAAGTTGCGCGCGCGCCAGCGCGTCATCCAGTCCGTCGTGCGACGTGGACGCCACGCACGGCACGCTCTCCGACCTCGCGCGCGTCGCGTAGCCGTACATCGCTGCCGCGCCCGCCGCAGCGCACGCGACGCATACCGACACCCACGTCAAGACGCGCATCGCGCGCGAGCGCACCGGCCGCAGCGCATACGTGCCTTGCGTGACGGCCCGGGCGCTCTGGCGTCCCGGGCGAAAAAAATCAGCCATGCGATGGCCCCATGAAAAGTGCGAGATAGTCGGTGGGATCGACCGGCGCGCCGTTGACGAGCACTTCGAAGTGCAGATGCGGCCCCGTCGAACGGCCCGTCGAGCCGACATCGGCGATATGCTGGCGCGGCAACACCAGATCGCCTTCCTGCACGGCGATCTTCGATGCATGCCCGTAGCGCGTGATCAGGCCATTGCCATGGTCGATCTCCACGGCGTTGCCGTAGCCGCCCTGCGGCCCCGCGTGTATCACGCGGCCGCCCGCCGCGGCGAGAATCGGCGTGCCCGTCATCGCGACGAGATCGACGCCCGGATGAAAGCTCAGATGATGCGTGAACGGATCGATGCGATTGCCGAACGGCGAGCCGAAGCGCGCGCCGTCGACGGGCATGCGGCCCGGGAACGACTCCCAGTTCGCGACGTGCAGCGTGACCTCCTGTTCGAGCGCCGAGAGCGTCGCGGCGAGACAGGCGATCTGCTCGTGAACCGCGCCGGCATCGCGCGCAGGATGCGCGATGGACTCATCGCAGCGGCGCGGCGGCAGCGAAGGGCCGCCTTCGGCGTCTCCCGCCGCTGTTTCGCTGGCCTTGTCGTTTGGCTTGGCGCTTGGCTTGTCGTTTGGCTTGTCGGTTGCGTTGCCTTTGGCCTTGTCGCTTTCCTTGTCGGCTTTGTCGACTGGCTTGCCGGACGGTTCATGCTTCTCATCCGCAGCGGGCCGCGCCCCACGTCTGGCCGGCAGCCCGGCCGCCTGGGCTTTTTTCGGCGTGCCGTCGACCACATCGTCGCCTGCATCGTCACCCAGCACATCGCTCGTGGGCAGCACGGGCGGCGCGAACACGGGACGCGGCAAAGTCTTGATGGTTTGCAGGCGCGTTTCGAAGTCGTGCAGCGTCGCCACTTGCGACGCGAGCCGGGTCAGCCGCGGATCCATTTGTTCGATGGCCGCATTCAGCCTGCCGAGTTCCGTAATCGTGTAGTCGAGTCTGACGCGGCTGTCGCCGCTCCCGCCCGCCTCGTCGAGCTTAGGATGATCGCGGCCGATCGCGATGCCCGCCGCCAGCGCCAGCGCCGCGCCGCCGCAGGCAGCACAGGCGGCGATCGTGAGCGCCGTACGCCGCGTGACGAAGCGCACCGAGCCGTTCGCCAGGTTCCTGCCGGTTCCCCAGATCGGCGACATCAGCAGCCGCCCTTCGTCGCGATCCCGCGATGTTGCCGCAAGCATCCACGGCGTACGGCAAATGTCTGCGTGCGCTCAGCGGACAACACAAAGTAACAATGAACCAGCATACGCAGGATGACGAATCGATCTCGTAGATGTCGGAAAACGGTGGCGCGCATTATCACGCCACCCGCCAGAGCCGCATCTCAAATTGGACGATATCGGAATCGTCGCAAGCGCTTCACATCGCGAGCATTTGCTGCAAGCGCGCCCGCAACGTTTCGCTTGCTTGCGTCATGGGCGCGCGCAACACACCTGCCAGCATGCCCTGCGCCGCGAGCGCGGCCTTCACGGGCGCGGGATTCGACTCGGACGTCAACGCGCGGATCAGCGGCACGAGCGCATGGAACAGCGCGCGCCCTTCAGCAAGATGCCCCGCCTTCAGCGCGCGATCGAGCGCGACGAAGCGCTCCGTCCAGATGTGTGCCGACGCTGCGATCGCGCCGCTGCCGCCCATGCAAAGCGTGTCGAAGATGCGCATGTCGTCGCCGGCGAGTACCTGCAGCCGTCCGTCGAGAATCAGCGCGTGCGTGGTGTCGAGCGAACCCGCGCAATCCTTGATCGCCTGAATGCGCGGATGCGCGGCGAGCTGCAACAGCGTGTCCAGTTCGATGCGCACGCCCGTGCGCGCCGGAATGTCGTACAGCACGACGGGCTGTTCGCTGGCGTCGGCGAGCATCGCGAAGTGATCGGCAATGCCCGCTTGCGACGGCCGCACGTAGTACGGCGCGGAAATCAGCAGGCCCGCAAGCGGCAGCGCGTTCAGGCGCAACACGCGCTCGCGCATGCTGCGGGCATTGTTGCCCGACACGCCGACGATCACGGGCAACGCGCCGCCGGCGGCATCGAGCGTGGTCGCGAGCACGGCCTCCTGTTCGTCGGCATCGAGCGACGACGGCTCGCCCGTCGTGCCGAGCGCAACGACACCCGCGATGCCCGCTTCGGCATACGACGCGATCAAGCGACGCAGTGCGGCATGGTCGACGGCGCCGTCAGCGGAAAACGGCGTGACAAGGGGAATCCAGATACCCGAAAAATTGGACATGACTAACCTCAAACGCGACCGTACGAGAACCGTTCAGCGGCGAGGAAGCAGTATCGGAGCGGGAGTTTCGAGAACCGGGCTAGATAAGACTGTTCCGTCGCACATCTGACGGAACAGCGGCTCCGGTCAGATGAGCAACTGTTTTTTGGCTTTGGAAACGGCGCGTGCCGGTGCGGCCAGCGAGCGCAGACCGGTTTCTACACGACGAAGGAGCATCGAGCCGTTTTCCATGTCCGGCAGTGTAACCGGAAACGGCCCTTTTTGAGATCCGACCCGCACGCGGCGCATCGACCGGAGAAATTCCTTGACTTCCTCGCTCGGCGAATTAATATACGCACCGCGTATATCAACCAATCCATCTGACCAAAAGAGGCAGCCCATGAGCGTCCCGCAACAAGCTTTTCTCCGTGACGCGATGCGGCGTCTGAACCTCACCCGCGACGGCTTCGCGACGCGCATCGGCGTGTCGAAGCGCGCGCTCGACACGTGGCTCTTGCCCGACGATTCGCAGGAATCGCGCGCGATGCCGGAAATCGTCGAGCGCTTCGTGTCGGAGATCGTCGTCAACGGCGCGCCCGCCGAAAAACATACGCAAAGCGTAGATTCCCAGTCGCTCGCCAGCCAGATGCTGTTCGAGGGCAAGCCGCAGCTGCTGTCCGTCGACCAGTTCTCGCGCGACGCCGTCGAAGCACTGTTCCGCGTCGCCGACATCATGCAGCCCATCGCGCGCCGCCGGAAAATCTCGCGCGTGCTGGAAGGCGCGGTGCTCGGCAATCTGTTCTTCGAAGCCAGCACGCGGACCCGCGTGAGCTTCGGCGCGGCGTTCTGCCGTCTGGGCGGCTCGGTGTGCGACACGACGGGCTTCACGTTTTCGTCGATGGCGAAGGGCGAGTCGATCTACGACACGAGCCGCGTGATGTCCGGCTACGTCGACGCCCTCGTGATCCGCCACCCCGAACAGGGCTCGGTGGCCGAATTCGCGCGCGCGACCAACATTCCCGTGATCAACGGCGGCGACGGCCCCGGCGAGCACCCGAGCCAAGCGCTGCTCGACCTGTACACGATCCAGCGCGAATTCTCGCGTCTCGGCAAGATCGTCGACGGTGCGCATATCGCGCTGGTCGGCGACCTGAAGTACGGGCGCACCGTGCATTCGCTGGTCAAGCTGCTGGCGCTGTATCGCGGCATCAAGTTCACGCTCATTTCGCCGCCGTCGCTCGAAATGCCCGCGTACATCGTCGATCAGATCTCGCGCAACGGTCACGTGGTCGAGCAGACCCACGATCTCGCCAACGGCCTGCGCGGCGCGGACGTCGTCTACGCGACGCGGATCCAGAAGGAGCGCTTCGCCGACGAATCGTTCGAAGGCTACACGCCCGACTTCCAGATCAACCAGGCGCTCGTCGACACCGTGTGCGGCGCGGACACGCTGATCATGCACCCGCTGCCGCGCGACAGCCGCCCCGGCGCGAACGATCTGAGCACCGACCTGAACCACGATTCGCGTCTCGCGATCTTCCGTCAGACCGACAACGGCATTCCCGTGCGGATGGCGATCTTCGCGGTGCTGCTCGGCGTCGAGAAGCTGGTTCAGCATTCGATGCGCGATGCCGCGTGGCGCCCGCCCGCGTATCTCGGACCGGACGACGCTGTCTTTCACGGCATCGATTGACGGTCTCAAGCCTGATTCGCAGCACGCTCTTGCAAAACGCGCGTCGAAGTTCGACGCGCGTTTTTTATTCTGCGCTCCATGCGAACGATCGCACATGGCGCTACAGACAGCGTGGCGCCATCTTCGCGCCATCTACCCGTCACGGCTGCGCCACGCCCGATATGCCACGATGAAGACTCGCAGCAGTTCGCCGCGCGTGCGCGTGCTCCTGTGATGTTCCGCACGAGCGGCATCGAAATTGCTCAACGACAAGGCTTGCCATGCACCGTCCGCCTGCTTCGGCTGCGATGCGGCGCAAGCCTGCATCGATCTTTCACGGAGCAAGCAGAACATCATGTCCCACCACATCGACTGTCAGGGCTCGTGTTCGCAACATGACGCGGACACGAACCGCCACGACGAGCATGACGCCACGCCTTCGAGCGCCGCACGGCGCCGCTTCCTGCAATCGGCGGCGGCTGCCGCAGCCGTGGGCGCCGCGCCCTACGCTCATGCGCAGACGCAAACGCCACAGCAACAACCGGTTGCACGCGCAACGGTGCCGCCGCGCCCCGTCAAGCTCAACATCAACGGACGCGATTACGCGCTGCACCTCGAACCGCGCGTGACGCTGCTCGACGCGCTGCGCGAATACGCCGGACTCATGGGCACGAAGAAAGGCTGCGACCGCGGACAATGCGGCGCGTGCACGGTGCTCGCGAACGGACGCCGCATCAATTCATGTCTGACGCTCGCCGTGATGCACGAAGGCGACAGGATCACCACGATCGAAGGGCTCGCGAGCAACGGCACGCTGAACCCCGTGCAACGCGCATTCATCGAACAGGACGCGTTCCAGTGCGGCTACTGTACGCCGGGGCAAATCTGTTCGGCGACGGCTTTGCTCTCGGAATTCGACGCCGGCGCAGCCAGCACGGTCACAGCGGATGTGCGGCGCCGTCCGCCGCAACTCTCTGACGAAGAAATCCGCGAGCGCATGAGCGGCAACATCTGCCGCTGCGGCGCGTATGTGAACATCGTCGCGGCCGTGCAGTCCGCTCATCGCGGCACGGTCGGCAGCGGCACGGGCGATACCTATACGACGTTCGTCATCAAGACGAGCGACGTCGCGTAACGGGGAGACCATCATGGAAGCGATCTCCTACGAACGCGCCGCCGACATCGCGGGCGCTGTGCGCGCCGCGCAGCAGCCGGGCACGATGTTCATCGGCGGCGGCACCAATCTGCTCGATCTGATGAAGGGCGGCGTGACGCGGCCCGTGAAGCTCGTCGATATCACGCGCATACAAGGACTCGATGCCGTATCGACGCTGCCCGATGGCGGGCTGCGGATCGGCGCGCTGGTGCGCAACAGCGACGCCGCGAATCATTCGCTGGTGCGCGAGCGCTATCCGCTGCTGACACAGGCGCTGGTCGCGGGGGCCTCAGCGCAGTTGCGCAATATGGCGACCGTCGGCGGCAATCTGATGCAGCGCACGCGCTGCCCTTACTTCTACGACACCGCGTTCACCGCCTGCAACAAGCGTGAACCGGGCAGCGGCTGTGCCGCGATCAACGGCCACAACCGCATGCACGCGATCCTCGGCGCAAGCACGCAATGCATTGCCGTGAATCCGTCGGATATGAGCGTCGCGCTCGCGGCACTCGATGCGAACGTACGCGTGACCGGCCCGCAAGGCGAGCGCGTGATTCCGTTCGGCGAGTTTCATCGCCTGGCCGGCGAGCGTGCCGATCTCGACACGACGCTGCGTCCCGGCGAACTGATCACGGCCGTCGATCTGCCGCCGCCCATCTACAGCGAGCACGCGCATTACCTGAAGGTGCGCGACCGCGCGAGCTATGCGTTCGCGCTGGTGTCGGTCGCGGCCGCGCTGCAGATGGACGGCAACACCGTGCGCAGCGCGCGCATCGCGCTGGGCGGCGTCGCGCACAAGCCGTGGCGCGCGACGGCGGCCGAACAGATGATCGCGGGCAAGCCGCTCGACAGCGCGACGCTGCGCAACGCAGCGAATGCCGCGTTGAGCGATGCAAGACCGCTGCGCGACAACGCGTTCAAGGTGCGCCTCGCGCAGAACGCGATCGTGCGCGCGGTGAACCAGGCAGCGCTCGGCACGAGCGGCGCGGGAGGTTTCGCATGAGCACGATCGTTGGACATCCGCTGGACCGCACCGACGGTCTGCTGAAGGTCACGGGCGAGGCGCGCTACGCGGCCGAGTTTCCCGAAGCGCGCCTCGCGCATGGCGTGCTGGTGACGAGCGCGATCGCGCGCGGTTCGATTGCTTCGATCGACATGAGCCGCGCGTCGGCATTGCCCGGCGTACTGCTCGTGATGACGTATCAGAACGCGCCGCGTCTGCCGAACGGCGGACGCCCTACGCTCGCGCCGCCTGCCGGGCGGCATCTGTCGCTGCTGCAGGACAACCAGATTCACTACAGCAACGAGCCGATCGCGATCGTCGTCGCGGATACGCTCGAACACGCGACCGATGCCGCGCGTCAGTTGCGCGTGACCTACGCTGCCCAGCCGCCGGCGCTCGATTTCACCCAGGCCAAAGCAGGCGCGCACGCACCTGACAAGCCGCAAGGCCGGCAGACCGACACTTCTCGTGGCGACTATGACGCGGGGCTCGCGGCGGGCGTGGTGCGCGTCGATGCCGTCTATACGACGCCGATGGAGCATCACAATCCGATGGAGCCGCACGCGACGATGGCCGTGTGGGACGGTCCGCAACTGACGCTCTACGATTCGACGCAGGGCGTGACGGGCACGCGCACGGCTGTTGCGAAGACGCTCGGCATGTCGCCCGACGACGTGCGCGTGATCTCGCCGTTCGTCGGCGGCGGCTTCGGCTGCAAGGGCTCGGCGTGGTCGCACGTCGTGCTGTGCGCGATGGCTGCGAAGCAGACGGGACGTCCCGTGCGGCTCGCGCTGGAGCGTCCACAGATGTTCGGGCCCGTCGGCGGACGGCCGTACACCGAGCAGCGCATGGTGATCGCCGCGAAGCGCGACGGCACGCTCACCGCGATGCGGCACGACAGTTTCTCGAACACGTCGATGATCGAGGACTGGACGGAGACCTGCTGCATGGTCACGCGGATGATGTACGCGGTGCCGAATCAGGTGACGACGCATCGCCTCGTGCAGTTGAACGTCGGCACGCCGACCTTCATGCGCGCGCCGGGCGAGACGACGGGTTCATGGGCGCTCGAAACGGCGATGGACGAGCTGTCGTATCAGCTGAAGATGGACCCGCTTGCGCTGCGTCTGAAGAACTATGCCGAAAGCGATCCGCAGGAGAACAAGCCGTGGTCGAGCAAGGCGTTGCGCCAGTGTTATCGCGTCGGCGCGGAGCGTTTCGGCTGGTCGCGCCGCAAGCCGCAGCCGCGTTCGATGCGCGACGGCAATACGCTGATCGGCCTTGGCATGGGCACGGCCACGTATCCTGCCAATCGCAGCGAAGCGGCGGCGCTTGCACGCATCCTGCCGGACGGTACGGCGATGGTCGTGTCGGGCACGCAGGATCTCGGCACGGGAACCTACACGGTGATGACGCAGGTCGCGTCGGACGCGCTCGGCATCGCGCCGGAGAACATCCGCTTCGGGCTCGGCGATTCGTCGCTGCCGAAGGCGCCCGTGTCGGGTGGCTCGCAGTCGGTCGCGAGCGTGTCGCCTGCCGTGCGCGACGCGTGCGAGCAGGTGCGCGGCAAGCTCGTCGCGATGGCGCTGGCGGATCATGGCTCGCCGGTGTTCGGCTTATCTCCTGACGACGTGAGTGTGCAGAACGGCTGGGTGACGAGCAGGTCCGACTCTGCGAAGCGCGATCCTGTTGCGGCCATTCTCGCGCGCGCGGGCGGGCAGCCTGTCGAGGCTGCGGCCAGCACGAAACCGGGCGATGAAAAGCAGCGCTACTCGTTTCATTCGTGGGGTGCCGTGTTCGCGGAGGTGCACGTCGATGCGGATCTCGGCACGCTTCGCGTCGCCAGGATTACCGCCGTTTATAACGTCGGCACGATGCTCAATGTGAAGACTGCCCGCAGTCAGCTGATGGGCGGTCTGGTGTGGGGAATCGGCGCGGCCCTCGAGGAGGAGACCCTGCTCGATCCGCAGTATGGGCGGTTTATCAATGCGAATCTGGCCGAGTATCACGTGCCGGTTAATGCCGATGTCGGCGCTCTCGATGTTGTGGTGCTCGATGAGCCGGATCCTTTCATCAATTCGCTTGGCTCCCGAGGCATTGGGGAGATTGGCATCACTGGCGTTGTTGCCGCTATTGGCAATGCCGTTTATCACGCTACCGGCGTGAGGGTTCGGGATTTGCCTGTTACTCTCGATAAGGTTCTAGTTTGAGTTTGGCCTGCGTGGCGCGGGCTTCGCCGGTTTGGTTTTTGGTTTTTGGTTTTTGGTTTTTGGTTTTTGCCTGCGGCGCGGCGTCGCCGGTTTTTGGTTTTTGGTTTTTCGCTTTCGCTGGCATCCGCGTTTTGGTGTTGGTAGTTCATGCGTTGCCCCTGTGCGGGGCGGCACTTACTTTCTTTGCCGCCGCAAAGAAAGTAAGCAAAGAAAGCGGGCTAACCCCGCCAGTGCTAGTTTTTGCCTGCGGGACCCCAACAGTTCTTACGCTCCACACGGCAACGCGCTTGTTGGCGCCCATTGCCAGCGTGCTAACTCACGCATCCCCCGCATCACACTCCCGCGTCACGAATTGCGTTACCAGAAGTCGACGGCCGCCCAGGTGGCAAACTATGTGTAGGCCGTCTCGACGTAGATGCACCACTCCGGACTGAAAGCGGATCGGTGTCGTAGTATCGCCAACGCATACGGCGCGACAAGCTACACACAGTTTGCCACCTGGGCGGCGCAGACGGGTCGCTGCCGCTGGCTGCCTGCGGGTGATTGAAGTGGGTGATGCGCCGGTTCAAGGCGTTGGCAACGGGCGGAAAACAACGTGTTGCCGCTAGAAGGACGGGGACGTCGGGGCTCCTGGGCAATCACACGGGCTGGCGGTGTGAGCGGCTTTCTTTTGCCTACTTTTCTTTGCCGCTGCAAAGAAAAGTAGGTGCCGCCCCGCACAGGGGCAACGCTAGCAAACCAGAGCAAAACGCGGAGGCCAGCGAAAGCAAAAGCAAAAGCAAAAGCGAAAGCAAAAAACCAAAACCGGCAACACTGCGCCGCAGGCAAATCGCGAATGCCAGCGAAGAACGGGCGCTCGCCAGAAAAAAACCAGAACGGCGACTGCGTCGCAGACAAAAACCAAAACCGTGCAAGCAAACAGCTTGCACCCCTTCCCGGTTGCGCCGCACAATCACCGCTATTCCCTCCTTCTGGTGCCGCCAATGGCTTACGCCTCGCTCGCCACCGGCGTGTTGCTCGCCGCCGGCTACGGATCGCGCTTCGACCCGGAAGGCATCCACAACAAGCTCCTCGCCCGCCTCCCCGACGGCATGCCCGTCGCTCACGAATCCGCACACCGCCTCCTGCTCGTCGTCCCGCATGTGATCGCGATCGTCCGCCCCGGCTCCGAACTGCTCGCCCGCGAACTCAACGACGCCGGCTGTCACGTAATCTTCTCGGCCGACGCCGAGCGCGGCATGGGCGCCAGCCTCGCCGCCGGCATCGAAGCAAGCGGCGACTCGGACGGCTGGATCGTCGCCCTCGCCGACATGCCGCGCATCGCCATACCCACCATCGAAGCCGTCGCGCGCGCAGTCGACGACGGTGCGTCGATCGTCGCACCCTACTATCAGGGACAACGCGGTCATCCGGTCGGCTTCGGCATCGAACACCGCGACGCGCTGATCGCACTCGACGGCGACACCGGCGCGCGCGCCCTCTTCGCCACACACGCCGTCACACGAATCGACGTCGACGATAAAGGCATACTCAGCGACGTCGACACGCCCGACGACCTGCGCAACGTCTAGGCGCCACACCCCTCACGCTTTTGAAATATCCGTGCGCTTGAATTAAAAGAATGCCCCGGCACACGGCGAGCAAATCGTGGATCGCGGCGCCCGCCGCCGATGCGCCGCGCACTGCCGCGGGCACGCCGCTTGCACGCTGCTGCGGCGCGGCGAAACGGCCGAGCACGCTTCGCATCGTTGGTCTAAGCTGTTCACGGTGCAGCGCGACAAAGCCGGGCCGTGCACCACACACTGCCTCTCGCCGGACGACTCATCCCGCATTCGACCCAGGATCCCATGAGCGAAACCAGCCCGCGTCTTTTCATCGTATCGCCGCATTTCGACGACGCCGTCTTCGGTTGCGGCGCATTACTCGCCGCGCATCCCGATGCCGCCGTCTGCACCGTGTTCGCCGCGCCGCCCGCGCAGGACATGCAGACCGACTGGGACGGAAAGGCGGGCTTTGCAAGCGCGTACGAATCGATCCATGCGCGCACGATCGAAGACAACAACGCGCTCTCCGTGCTCGACGCGATTCCCGTACGTCTGCCGTTTCGCGACGCGCAATATGGCGACTCGCCGTCGATCGGCAAGCTCGCCGCCGCGCTCGAAGAAGCAATCTACGGTTCGACGGCCAACACGCTGCTGATGCCGCTCGGCCTCTTTCACGACGATCACGCGCGTGTGTTCGACGCGTGCTGCGAAATCCTGCCGCGCATGTCACACCTGCTGTGGTTCGCGTACGAGGAAGCGATCTACCGGCCGATACCGGGGCTCGTGCAGCAGCGGCTCGTCGATCTGGCCGGGCGCGGCATCGTCGCGACACCCGCAAGTCCCGCCGACGATCACACGCTCGACCATGAGCGCCAGGCTCTGCTCAAACGCGAGGCCGTGTCCGCGTATGAGAGCCAGTTGCGCGCGTTCGGTCCGCATGGCTGCGACGACGTGTTCGCCGCCGAGCGCTACTGGCGCCTCACCGTCGACCGGAAACTCACGCGCCGGGTGTGGCATTGAATGGGTGTCGCAGCCGATCGCGTCAGCAGTCTTCGCGGCCATCGCCTACGCTAGTGAAAGCACGACGCTTCGTTTCTCGCCGCCAGAGCAGCACGAAACGTCCACCGCCGATTGCGACATCGGCCATCGCCACGAGGTCACACCATGCACACCAGTCCGATTCCCGACCCGCACGCCGATCCGACGCGCGACCCTGAAGGCGATCCGCTCACGCCGCCGTCGCCGGGTCATCACAACGACGAGCCGCAGCGTCCCGAAGCGCCACCCGACAAAGATCCCGTCATTCAATGACAGTGACGGTTCTGTGACGATCCGCCGGTGCGCCGGTGCGCCGGCAACGTGGAATTTATTCAAGTTCGATCGGCTGACCGTGCGGCGTGCGGCGCGCCGCCGCGTCCCACGCATCCCGGCGCTCGCTCAGTCCGTCGCGCGTCACGCAGCCTTTGGCCGTCGCGATTCGTTCGAGCGCCGTCAGCCAGTGCGCATAGTACGTATCGCCGAGATCGGCATCGCCGTGCGCCTGCGCATCGCGGATCGCATCGGCGAGCGTCGCGGCCCATTCCGGCCACGTGAACACGCCCCGCTCGTAAAGCGCGAGCGTCATCGCAAAGGCTGCCGCCTGCCAGGGCGCGGCGAACACCGGGCCGGCGTCGTCGCGCGGCAAGTCGGGTAGCGCATCCAGCAATTCGCGCGCACCGGCCGATTCCGTCGACATGAAAACGTGCGCGCTCATTCCGCGTCGTCCGCTTCGAGATACGGCTCCCAGCAGTCGGCGCACACCGACGACGCCGTCGTGTCCTTGCCCCACAACTCGACGGCATCGAAGCGCACCGTGTACAGCCATCGCGGATCCTCACCGCGTCCGAGCGCGTTCGAATCCGGAAACACATGCGCGCCGTGCACGGCGACAATCCGGCAGCGCTTGCCACGGCAATAGCGCGGCAGACGCGTGTGGGTCGGCGGATTGAGCGTCAGCGTGCGCACCGCATCGCCGACGGCAAAGCGCGCCGGTTGCGGCGCCGGCCGTGACGCGGGACTGCCGCGAAACAGCATCGGATTGACCTGGTCGGCGGCCAGCACACGCGCGAGCGGTACGCCCGCCTGCTGCGACACGCCGCGCTCGATCTCATCGGCCGTCGCGAGGCCCTTTTCGATCAGCAGCTTGCGCAGCCCGGCGAACCAGATCTCGTAATAGCTGCTCGACAGATACTGCGCGGGCGGCAGACTTTCGCGCGCCGCGCGCGACATGTCGATATTCCATGTGCCCGTCGCGCCCATCGCGATCGTCAAGGCCAGTGCGTGGCGCTCCCAGTCCGCGTGGAAATACGGCTCGCCGGCTTCGGACACAACAGGCCCGAACGATTGCATGCCGCCCAGATCCTGTGCGCCGTTCATGACTGGACTCCCTGAGCCGGCGTCGTCGGTTTCGCTTCATGCGGCGCGAGCGCGAGACCCGTGCCGATCATCGAATCGCGTGTGACGAGATCGGCCAGTTCTTCTTCGCTCAGCGTGTCCGCGCCGGGCGGACGCATCGGCAGCACGAGATAGCGCACTTCCGCCGTCGAATCCCAGACGCGGATCTCGGTGTCGTCGGGCAAGGTAACGCCGAATTCCCCGAGCACACCGCGCGGATCGATCACGGCACGCGACCGGTACGGCGCCGATTTGTACCAGATGGGCGGCAGGCCGAGCACGGGCCACGGATAGCACGAACACAGCGTGCACACGACCATGTTGTGCACACCTGGCGTGTTCTCCAGCGCGACCATGTGCTCGCCCTGCCGCCCCGTGAACCCGAGCGACGCGATCGCGGCTGTGGCATCGTCGAGCAGCCAGCGACGAAAGCCGGCGTCGCTCCACGCCCTCGCGACCACGCGCGCGCCGTTGCGCGGACCGACCTTGTGTTCGTAGGTGTCGATCAGCACATCGAGTGCCTTCGGATCGACGTAGCCCTTTTCGATCAGCAGCGATTCCAGCGCGCGAACGCGCAGATCCATCTCCGGCAGCTCGCTGCCGTCGTGCGCGTGATCGTGCGTATGCGTGTGATCGTGAGATGCGTCGTGACTCATCGGTCCGTGCCCCAAGGATGACGACATGCCCGCAGTATGGTCGGGCAAATTATCGAATGCAAACGGACCAACGCGGACCAACGCGGACCCGCGCCGACCTGAACACAACACACAAACGGCACCGCCTCAGATTTCCACGCGCGCCCCCACCTCGATCACGCGATTGGCAGGCAGCTTGAAATACGCCGCCACGTTGCCGACGTTGTGCAGCATCACCGCAAAGAGCCGCTCGCGCCACATCGCCATGCCCGAGCCAGGTGTCGGCACGACGGTCGCGCGGCTCAGGAAGTACGACGCCTCGTCCGGTTCGACATCGAGACCGAGCGACTTCGCCGCAGCGAGCGCTTTCGGCAGATCGACTTCGTCCTTGAAACCATAGCGGATCGTGAGCTGATAACCGCCCTCGCACACAGTCTTCAGACTGACGCGGTCCTGTTCCGCGACCCAAGGTATCTCGTCGCTGATTACCGTGAGAAACACCACGCGTTTGTGCAGCACATGGTTGTGGATCAGGTTGTTGACGAGCGCGTGCGGCACGCTGTCCGGGCTCGGCGTGAGAAAGATCGCCGTGCCGCCGACGCGCACGGGTTCCCGCGCGACCAGCTTCTCCAGATATGTCTTGAGCGGCATCGTGCCCGCCCGCACGCGCGCCTCGGCCAGCATGATTTCCCAGCCTCGGCCCCACGTCGCCATGATCGTGAACACCACGAAGCCGATCATCAGCGGGAACCAGCCGCCTTCGACGATCTTCAGCAGGTTCGCCGAGAAGAACGTCGCGTCGATCACGAAGAAGAACGCAGTTGCGAACACACACAGCGCCCAGTTGTAGTGCCATGCATAGCGCACGACGAAGAAGGTCAGCAGCGTGGTGATCAGCATCGTGCCCGTCACCGCGATGCCATATGCGGACCCGAGCGCCGTCGACGATCCGAAGCCGAGCACGGCCGCGACCACTGCAGCGAGCAGCGTCCAGTTGATGCCCGGCACGTAGATCTGGCCGATCTCTTTCTCCGACGTGTAGACGACGTTCATGCGCGGCAGGAAGCCGAGCTGCATCGCCTGCTTCGTCATCGAGTAAGTGCCGGAAATCACGGCTTGCGATGCGATCACCGTCGCGACCGTCGCGAGCACGATCATCGGATACAGCGCCCATTGCGGAAAGAGCAGGTAGAACGGGTTCTTCAGCGCGGCGGGATTCGAAATCAGCAGCGCGCCCTGACCGAGGTAGTTCAGCGCGAGCGCGGGGAAGACGAGACCGAACCACGTGAGACGGATCGGCCGCGCGCCGAAGTGCCCCATGTCGGCATAGAGCGCCTCCGCGCCCGTCAACGACAGCACGACGGCGCCCAGCGCGACGAACGCGAGCCACTCGTGACGCAGACAGAACGCGAGGCCGGCGAGCGGATCGAGCGCGGCGAGAATCGCGGGCGCTGCGACCACGTTGGTCACGCCCGTCACGGCCAGCACGATGAACCACAACACCATCACCGGCCCGAACACGGCACCGATGCCAGACGTGCCGTGCTTCTGCATCACGAACAACGTGACGAGCGCGACGAGCGTGACGGGTATCACGCAGCTCTTGAGAAACGGGGCGGCGACTTCCAGTCCTTCGACGGCGCTCAGCACGGAAATGGCGGGTGTGATGATACTGTCGCCGTAAAAGAGCGACGCGCCCATCACGCCGACGATCAGCAGCGCATGCCGCAGCCGCGGACGGTCCGCCACCGACGACGCCGCCAGCGCGAGCAGCGCCATGATCCCGCCTTCGCCGTGATTGTTCGCGCGCAGAATCAGCGCCACATACTTGAGCGACACGACGATGGTGAGCGACCAGAAGATCAGCGACACGATGCCGATCACGTTCAACGGCGTGAGCGGCAGTCCGCTCGACGTCGCGAAGACAGTCTGCAGCGTGTACAGCGGACTCGTGCCGATATCGCCATAGACGACACCCAACGCGGCAAGCGCCAGCGAACGGAGCGCCGGCTTGTGCGGCGCAGGCGCGCCAATCGGATCAGCGCCGGGATGCGCAGCTGACAGGCTCATGTCTCCCTCCAGTGATCGCCATGTAATCGTTGGCTATTAGCGGGCGATCTGAAAGCCGGATGAATGGTCGGACGTATCACGGACGCGCGACCTGTATTGGCGGCTCAATCCAGTATAGAAAGCCCCGCGAGAAAAGCGCAGCGAACGGACGTGAACGTTGCGCGACAGCGGATGTGCGTTGCCCCGCATATTTCGGTTCTGCTTAAGAAAGTGCATTGACGAGACTTTGCGTAAGAGCATAAAATTCTTTTATCTTGAAATTTGAGGGGCGTTGCCTTGGACAGTTGCAGTAGTACGTTTTCGAACAGTTTCGCCGCCTGAACGGCAAGACGTCCGCGCCTTCCTCATCTAGCCGCCGTCTTGCCAGCAGGCAGACGGTGCGCGTCGCAGTTTCATCCCTCGTGCATCCTGTTTAGCGCCATCGGTTTGAACACCGTGAGTGCGCAGCGCGTTCGCGCGTGATACGCAGCCGCCATCGCGGCGTCGTTTCGCGTACCGGCGTGTGCGTGCTCATGCGTGCGACGGCGTTCCGACAGGCGCACGCGCGCTGATGCCCGCGCTGGTTTCATCGCTCACCGCCGCTTGCCGTTGCGAAAATTCGATACGTCCGTGGCCACGCATTGCACAGACGCGCGCATCGTAATGGGCGATGCGCTTCATCAATCAACCGGGAGCCGCCATGCCTGACAGTGACAGTCATCCCTTGAACACCGACATGCCTTTAATGAACTGAGGCAAGCGAGCCCACGGCTATTCGATCCCATCGATTCTCCGGCGCTTGCCGCCTCGCACGCACGAGCCCTCGTGCCGGAGAACCGATATGTACTTCCTGCTTCTTTCGACCTTGCCTCGAACCCGCGAAGCACGCGCGCACTACGACGCGTTTCTTTCGCTGAAACACGAGCGACGCCTCGCATCCGCGCCGCTCGCGAACACGCTGCATCGCATCGCCGCCGCCCTGCTCAGAAAGCGCAGCGCTGCGTAACGGAAATCATTCGACCTATATCCGTTCAAGGGAGAATAACAATGGCAACGCCACCACAAGCACTGCCGACGCGCTCCGCCGTTCTCGACGACGCGCATGTCGGCGACATCCGGGGCGCACTCGGCACGATCGCGCATCACGACACGGCACCGCGCAATAGCTGGGGCGCGCGGCTGCGCACCCTGCTGGCGATCGTCGGCCCCGGCCTCATCGTGATGGTCGGCGACAACGACGCTGGCGCCTTCGGCACCTATACGCAAGCCGGCCAGAACTACAGCACCACGCTGCTGTGGACGCTGCTGCTGCTCGTGCCCGTGCTGTACGTGAACCAGGAGATGGTGCTGCGTCTTGGCGCCGTGACGGGCGTCGGTCACGCGCGCCTGATCTTCGAACGCTTCGGCAAGTTCTGGGGCGCGTTCAGCGTGATCGACCTGTTCATCCTCAACGCGTTGACCATCGTCACCGAGTTCATCGGCATTACCTTCGTGCTCGACTTCTTCGGCGTATCGAAGGTGGCGGGCGTGTGCATCGCGGCTGCACTGACAATGGCAGCCGTCAGCACCGGCGACTTCAAGCGCTTCGAGCGCTTTGCGATCGTACTGTGTCTGCTGAGCCTGCTGCTCGTGCCCGTGCTCGTGACGATCCATCCGCCCGTCTCGCAGATGACCCATCATCTCTTCATACCCGCATGGCCCGCGCACGCGAAGCTGTCGGACGTGATGCTGCTCGTGATCGGCATCGTCGGCACGACGGTCGCGCCGTGGCAGCTGTTCTTCCAGCAGAGCTATGTGATCGACAAGCGGATCACGCCGCGCTTCATGAAGTACGAAAAGGCCGACCTGTGGATCGGCATCGTGTTCGTGCTGATCGGCGCAATCGCGATGATCTCGTTCAGCGCGGCGCTGTTCGGCGGCAAGCCGGAGTTCGGCCAGTTCACCGATTCAGGCGGCGTGATCGCCGGGCTCGAAAAGTATGCGGGCCGCACGCCTGCCGTCCTGTTCGCGATTGCGCTGATCGACGCATGCATCATCGGCGCGGCGGCCGTGTCGCTGTCGACGGCGTATGCGATCGGCGACGTGTTCAAGATCCGTCACTCGCTGCATCGCGGTGTCGCCGACGCAAAGGGCTTCTATCTCGTGTACTTCGGGATCGTCGCCGCGGCGGCGGGCCTCGTGCTGATTCCGGGCAGCCCGCTCGGCCTGCTGACGGAAGCCGTGCAGACGCTCGCGGGCGTGCTGCTGCCGAGCGCGACCGTGTTCCTGCTTCTGCTGTGCAACGATCGCGCGGTGCTCGGGCCGTGGGTCAACTCGAAAGGCCTGAATCTGTTCACGGGTGCCGTCGTGTGGGCGCTGGTGCTGCTATCCGTCGTGCTGACGGCGTCGGTGGTCTATCCCGACATCAGCGGCCACGCGATCATTGACATTCTGGCGGGCGGCACGCTGCTCGCCGTGGTCGCACTCGTGGCCGCGAGCGCACTGCGCCGTCTGCGCGGCACGCCCGCGACGGAAAGCGTGCCCGCGATCAGCAAGGCAGAACGCACGACGTGGCGCACGCCGCCGCTCGACGAGTTGCCGAGGCCCGTGATGACGCTGTCGCGGCGCATCTGGATGGGTGCGTTGCGCGGCTATCTGGTAGTGGCCGTCGCGCTGGTGATCGTGAAGGTCGTGCAACTCGCATTGACCTGAGGACAGTCAGAACAGTCCCACGTGACTTTCGAACAATCCTGATACCCCGGCGGGGACTGTTGTGACACAGTATCGCCGCCGATCCACGGTGCAGGTTTCTGCCGACGCAATGTAAAGCAGCAGCGCATGCGATCAGCGTTGCATTGCGGTTGATGGGACGTGGATCGGTGTCCGCACGCGCCCGTCCAGTTCCCCTGAAATGAAAGCGCCGGGGCGAGCCTCGTGAGGGCTCGCCCCGGCGTTCGCCGTCAGCCCGCAGGTCATTGCAGGCGCGGATCCAGCGGCGCTTCGGCGTGATACGGCACGATGTAGCCTGGGCCGCCGCCGTTACCGCCATCGTTGCAGCCGCCGCCCGCGTGCACGGGTGGAACCGGAAGACGCACCGGCATCCAGGGCATCGACGGCATGCCCGGGAAGCTCGGCCAAGGGCCCGGCTCCGTCGGCTTGCTGATGATGAGGATGCCGCCGCGCACGGCTTTCGCCGTTTGACGGTCGAGTTCGTCGACCCTCGACAGGTCTTTCACAAGCAGGTGAGTCATGATGGTTCTCCAGCAACGATAAGGATGGCGAGCGCGGGCTGCGCCGCGCTCGCTGGACGTGCTGCACGCACCATGCCAAACGGGGCGAAGCCTGCTGCGACGGGCCTTTGATCGATAGAGGAGAAGCCGGCTGGTTGATCCTGACCAACTGTCGGGCGAACAAGTGTTGGCCGTTCGATGCGGTTCGACGGCGGCCGGCGATTGACGACCGGCGGGCGTGTGGCCCGCCGTGTGCGCTCCCGCCTGACGTTACCCGGAGATGATGAACGGCAGCCCAATCAGTATCAGTGCGGCAGCCACGCCATCGGATCGACCGGCTTGCCGTCCTTGCGCACTTCGAACTGAATGGACGGCACGCCGTTGTTGTCGACGCCCACTTCGCCGATCGGCTGGCCTTGCGTGACGGCGTCGCCTTCCTGCACCAGCAGTCTGCTGTTCTGGCCGTAGGCGGTGATCAGCGTGTCGTCGTGCTTGATGATGACGAGCGGCCCGTACGCCTCGATGCCCGTGCCCGCGTAGACCACGCGCCCCGTCGCGGCAGCGCGCACCTGATCGCCGGGACGTCCGCCGATCACGATGCCCTTCGACTTGCCCGCCACGAACGGCTTGAGGATCGGGCCGCGCAGCGGCCACGCCAGCACGATCTGCGGCTGCGCGGCCGGTCCCGGCTGAACGGGCGTGGTGGAAGGCACGGGCGTCGGCACGGGCGTGGTCTGCGCATAGGTAGGCGGCCCGACGCGCAGCAACTGGCCGGGTGCGACGGCCGACGACGACGTCAACCCGTTCCACGCCGCGAGATCCTGCGTGCGCTGGCCGTACGCGCCCGCGATGCTTTGCAGCGTATCGCCCGGATTCACGCGATAGAACCCGGCGGGCACGCCGTTGGCGGCCGCGCCGCCAGGCGTCGTCCGGTAAGCGGGCGCGGACGTCTGCTGCGGTTCCCACGGGTACGTGGTGCACGCGCCCAGCATGCTCGCGACGGCGAGCGAGATCAAAGCCTGCGTGACGACGTATTGCCGTTTTACTGTCATTTTTGTGGCCCTCGACGCGGTGTGGGACTGGACGGCGCTCAGGTTGGCCGCCCATCGTTCGAACGTGTAGCGGGTTATGCAGTGCAAATATTATGCCTCGGCCGCCGGTCGGAAAAATGACGGTCGGCAAACGCGAACCGGGCGGGCTCGACAGGTTTCTTTTCAGGTGTGTCCGGACCGCGCAAAGCACCTGCGTGGATAGCTTCCCCGCCTGCCGGCGATATTCCTTCTGCAATCCAAATCAATTTATCGCACTCAGCGAGAGCACGAATTCATACGCTGCCTTCGGCTTCGATCACGAGAATGCGCGCCTCGCCGATCGGATGCGCGACATGCTCGGTGCCGACCGATGCATGGAACACATCACCTGTTTCGAGCACCGTCGAATGCTCGACGCCCCCTTCGCGATAACGCATCTCCACACGTCCGTCCAGTACGGCGAAGACTTCCTCGCCATCGTTGACGTGCCACTTGTAGGGCTGGTCGGTCCAGTGAAGGCGAGTGGTGATGCCGTTCATGTTGGCGATATCGAGTGCGCCCCATGCGCGATCTGCGGTAAAGGTGCTGCTGCGGACGATCTTCATGGCGAGCTTGCGCAATGATGGTGGTCGAACTGCTCATTATAGTGTTGCGCGCGAGCATGCACGTCTCTTGCTCACTTGCCCGGAGATGACCGTTGCATGCGGCTTGCGCGCCATTGCATAGCTGGAGTGCTCGCCTATACTGAACTTTGCCGCAGGCAATGAAATGCGCATGTCCGTAAGCCGATGCGCGGCGAGACGGTTCATCCACTTCAGCGTTTCCGTTTAACGAGGAGGTCTCATGAACAAGGCGTTGTTTCTTGCCGTGCAGTTGAATGTCGACGAGATGACTTCATCGCCCGCGCTGGTCGAACTGCTCAATGCCCATCTCGTCTTTGCCGTCGATGTCGCCGAAGCCGCCGATGCCCTCGTGCAACTCGCAAGCGTGCGCCGTCTGTCGAGCGGCGTGGAAGCGAGTGTCGAGATTCCCGCTGTCGCGCTCGAGCAGCTGCGCCAGGCGCTCGAAACGCTCAGCGAATACGACCAGTCGTGGCTGTTCGCGCTGGAGCCGGACGGTGCGCTATTCGACGATATCGCGCGTGGGCAACGCACGCTGCATTGATGCGCCCGCAAACCTGAAGAGGTATGGCTTCCCGGCCGCCTACCGAGGATCGATCGTGAAAAATCTTTTGAATATGCGCCGCACCGCCGTCAGCAATGGCGCAGCAGCTCACCTTCATTTTCCGCCGCAACGCCCTGTTCCATCCGCCTCCCAATCCGAACCCGCCCGGCTCGACGACCTCGCTGAAAGTGAGAGCGATGCGAGCGCAACCATCGACGAGCGGCCCGCGAGTCAGTCCCCGCGCCCCGTCACGCCGCTGCATGCGGTACAGGTCACGCCTTCCGCGCCGAATGGGCGTGCCGTCCAACTGGCAGATGCAAACGATGTAGAACGCATGGCCGACGATGCGGAACTCAAGACGTTTCACACATTTCGCACTTTTGACTATTCCGTCAGCCTGCTGTTTTATCCAAAAGAACTGAAATACTACGTCGCACTGTTTCAGGAGGACCGCATGTGGCGCGTGCTCACCACGAGCGACATGAACACGGCCAAGCAGCTGTTCCACCACATGCAGGAACAGGCCACGCGGCTCGCCGACGGCGAAACGCGCCGCCTGCAGCTCGAAGCGCAGAACGAGCAGTTGAAGCGCCTGATCGCCGAGTCCGAAGCGCATGCGGAGCGGCTGCGGCAAGGCTTGCAGCGCACGACCGAGCAGGATCAGGCGGTGACGGGCAGACAGCACCAGTTGCGCAAGGATCTGGCGCAACTCGAGGCGCAACGCACGGCGGCACAGGCGCAGTTGAACAAGGCGCACCGCCAGGTGCATCAGCTGAACGTCGCGAATAACGAGGCGATTCCGCATATTCCGCGCTGACGCTTTGCAAGTTTCTTCCGTGGCGCGTGTCTTTTTTCCAGCCGGAATGAACGTTGAATGAAAAAGACGCCCGTCAGGGTCAACCTGACGGGCGTCTTTTACATTGTCTGCCTGCTTGCGACGGCTGAAGCTCGCGGACCTCAGCCACCGTCTACGGCGCGGCTACTGCAAATTTAGTTGCCGAAGAACACCGAA
Source organism: Paraburkholderia sp. Tr-20389 (assembly GCF_017104565.1). Lineage (GTDB taxonomy): Bacteria > Pseudomonadota > Gammaproteobacteria > Burkholderiales > Burkholderiaceae > Paraburkholderia. The sequence continues at coordinate 170,904 of NZ_JAAGPD010000014.1, forward strand.
CGCGGGCCCTTTTCATCGGCCAGCGAGCGGCCGGCTTGCGACGTGCCGTTCGTCTGCACGCCGTAACCCGTTGCAGTGGCTTGCGCGACGTCTTGCGCGTGGACCTTTGCTTCGGCGGCCTGGATGTTGTTCGGGTAGTTCTGGCGATCGGACAGCGGATCGTAGCCGGCCTTTTCCAGACGGGCGAGATCGGCGCGAACTTCGGCGCGCGTCAGCGGCTGCTGGCTCGATTGTGCGAACGATGCGACGGGAGCGGCAACAGCGGCGGCGAGAACGACTGCGGAAATCAGGGCTTTCATGGACAACCTCCGAGAACTTGTTTTTTGATTCGCTGCGAACACCGTGTTCGTCAGCGTTGATGCAAGTTTATGGAAGAGAATGCCCTAGGGAAATCCCTTATCCGGCGAAACTATGTTGCGCCGATTGAAACAATTCGTCGCCTTTCCGGACCATGCTGCTTCTTTGGATCGGGTAATTGCAACACTGTGTTCCAGAATTTGTGCACTTGCTGAAACAATCGTGCTCGGACGGGCCGCCACGCAAAGCAAAACGCCCCGGCGCCATGCAGGCGCCGAGGCGTTTTGACCTTCACGAATCCCCGCCTCGAAGAAAGCGGGAATCCGTCAGCCGGTTCCGTCAGGACCAGTTCGCGTGGAAGCTGCCCGGCTTGTCGAGGCGCTCGAACGTATGCGCACCGAAGAAGTCGCGCTGCGCCTGCACCAGGTTCGCGGGCAGACGCGCCGAGCGGTAGCCGTCGAAGTACGCGATTGCCGACGAGAACGCCGGCACGGGTACGCCCGCCGTCGTCGCCGCGATCACGACGTCGCGCAGCGCCGTCTGATAGTTCGCCGCGATGTCGCGGAAGTAAGGATCGAGCAGCAGATTGGCGATCTGCTTGTCCTTTGTGTAGGCGTCCGTGATCTTCTGCAGGAAGCGGGCGCGGATGATACAGCCGGCGCGGAAGATCTTCGCAATCGTGCCGTAGTCCAGATCCCACTTGTATTCGTCCGACGCCGCGCGCAGTTGCGCGAAGCCCTGTGCGTACGAAATGACCTTGCTGAAGTACAGCGCGCGGCGCACGGCTTCGATGAATGCGGCGCGGTCGCCCGAGAACGGCTTCGCAGCCGGGCCTTCCAGCACCTTGCTCGCGGCGACGCGCTGATCCTTCAGCGACGACAGCACGCGCGCAAACACGGCTTCCGTGATGAGCGGCAGCGGCGCGCCGAGATCGAGCGCGTTCTGGCTCGTCCACTTGCCCGTGCCCTTTTGCGCGGCGCGGTCCATGATCACGTCGACGAGATCCTTGCCTGTCTCTTCATCTTTCTTGTCGAAGATCTTCGAGGTGATCTCGATCAGGTAGCTGTCCAGCTCGCCCTTGTTCCATTCGGTGTAGACGGCGCCCAGTTCTTCGTTCGACAAACCGACCACCTGCTTGAGCACCGCGTAGCTTTCGGCGATCAGCTGCATGTCGCCATATTCGATGCCGTTGTGCACCATCTTCACGAAGTGGCCCGCGCCGTCCGGACCCATATACGCGACGCACGGTTCGCCGTCCGGCGCCTTCGCGGCGATTTCCGTGAGAATCGGGGCAACGAGGTCATAGGCTTCGCGCTGGCCGCCCGGCATGATCGACGGGCCCTTGAGCGCGCCCTCTTCACCGCCCGACACGCCCGTGCCGATGAAGTGCAGGCCCGATTTCGCGAGTTCCTGGTTGCGGCGGATGGTGTCGGTGAAATGCGTGTTGCCGCCGTCGATCAGGATGTCGCCCTTCTCCAGCAGCGGACGCAGCGACGCGATCGTCGCGTCGGTGCCTTCGCCCGCCTTGACCATCATCAGGATGCGGCGCGGCTTTTCCAGCGATGCGACGAACTCTTCCAGCGTGTAGGTCGGAACCAGCTTACGGTCGGGAAACTCCGCGATCAGTTCGTCGGTTTTCTCGCGGGTGCGGTTGAACACGGACACCGCGTGACCGCGGCTCTCGATGTTCAGCGCCAGATTCCGGCCCATCACCGCCAGCCCCACTACGCCGATTGCCTGTTTGCCCATGTGAATTCTCCAGATTCCAGTAAGTCGTGAAGCTGCGCCCACCATCAAGGCGCAGCGTCGAGGATGAAAGAATAAAAGAAATGACGGGATGCCGCTCGCGTACTCCCCGCCCGTCATGCCCATGACGGGCACGGACGATGCATATCGGCTTTCGCCGCGCTTTCGCGCCGTCCGCCGCTGTGCCGGTGCTGTCGTGATGCCGCGCTGTCGACGCTGCGGTTCGCTCGACCGGCTGTGCCGTGCCGCGTTGCCCGCGCTGCTCCGTGCCGGTCTTCTACAGCTTAGTCCGCGAAACGCGCCATGCGCAGGCGCCGTGCAGGCAGTCCGGCAAGTGCGGACTCTAGCGTCAGACCGAGCGCCGCTGCTAACGTTTCCGGAACACCAGGCTGAAGTTGTTGGCGGGCATCGCAACGGCTTCGTCGCCATCGAAACCCGCTGCGTCCGCCAGCGCCACCACGGCTTCCATGTCGCGCACACCCCATGCGGGATTGCGGCTTTGCAACTGCGCGTCGAACGCGGCGTTGCTCGGCGCCGTGTGCGCGCCGCCGCGCCGATACGGCCCGTACAGAAACAGCACGCTGCCCGGTCCCAGCAGCCGGCCCGCGCCGCTCATCAACCCCTGCGCGGATTCCCACGGCGAGATGTGGATCATGTTGATACAGACGACGGCGTCGGCGGCATCGATGCCCCACGACGCATCGCGCACGTCGAGCGCGAGCGGCGCGCGCACGTTGGCGAGGCCGCTATGCGTCGTCCATGCGGCAATCGATGCGCGCGAGTCTTCGTCCGGATCGCTCGGCTGCCAGACGAGTTGCGGCAGTGCCGCGGCGAAATGGATGGCGTGCTGCCCCGTTCCGCTCGCGATCTCGAGCACGGTGCCCGTCGCGGGCAGCACCCGTTCGAGCACGGCGAGGATCGGCTCGCGGTTGCGTTCGGTGGCGGGCGCGTGCTGGCGCTGGTTCGGATCGGGCGTAGTCATCGTGATTCAGTACAGGCTGGTGCGGATGCGTTCTGCGAGGTCGCGATCATACGCGAGCGAATCGAAAGTCTCACCGAAAATCCGCTTGTGCATGTCGCCCGCGCTCGGCAGCCGCGAGCGCTCGACATGGCGCGCCGGGTCCCACAGCTTCGAGCGCACGAGCGCTTTCGAGCAGTGAAAGTAGACGGCGTCGATATCGACGATCAGCACCGAACGCGGCAGCTTGCCGTCGACCGCGAAGCTCTCCAGCAGCGCCGGTTCGGCCGACACGCGCCCGCGACCATTCACGCGCAGCGTCTCGCCGACACCCGGCACGATGAACAGCAGCCCCACGTGCGGATTGACGATCACGTTGCGCAGGCTGTCGATGCGGTTGTTGCCGACGCGGTCGGGAATCGCCAGCGTGCGCTCGTCGAGCAGCCGCACGAAACCGGGTGCGTCGCCGCGCGGCGAACAGTCGAGTCCGTCGGGCCCCGCCGTCGCCAGCACGATGAGTGGCGCGTGTTCGATGAACGCGCGATAGCAGTCGTTGACGTACGGAATCTCCTTGCGCACCGAGCGCTCGTGCGGCTGTCCGTACAGCGCTTCCAGTTCTTCGATCGAGGTGAGCATCGGCGTTCCTGTTCGAATTGACAAATGATGGGCGCGCGTCAGGATCGACTGGCCGCCAGACCCGCCGCGAGCGCAGCAAGCGCATCGCCGCACGGCGCTTCCACTTTCAGCGACAGCAACGCGTCGGCGCGTGTGCGTCCGAGGTTGATCGCGGCGATCGGCTTGCCCATCTTCTGCGCCCACATGCAGAAACGGTAGCCGGAATACACCATCAGCGACGAACCGACGACGAGCATTGCATCGGCGGCGTCGAGCGCGTGCGAGGCCGCCTCGACGCGCGGCTTCGGCACGTTTTCGCCGAAGAACACGACCGCGGGCTTCAGCAAGCCGCCGCAATTCGGGCAAGCGGGCACGCGAAACGAGCCGAGATCGTGCCATTCGAGATGCGCGTCGCCATCGGCGGCAGGTTCGGCTATGACATCGAGCAGCGCGGGATTCTCGTTGATCAGCGTCTGCTGGATCGACGCGCGACGGTGATGCGTGCCGCAATCGAGGCACGTCACTTCGCCGATGCTGCCGTGCAGTTCGATCACGTCGCTACTGCCCGCACGCTGATGCAGGCCGTCGACGTTCTGCGTGACGAGCGTGCGCACATGGCCGGCCGCTTCGAGCCGCGCGAGCGCGCGGTGGGCCGCGTTCGGCTCCGCCTTCGCAACGACGGGCCAGCCGACCGTGCTGCGCGCCCAGTAGCGCTGGCGCGATGCGATCGAGCCGAGAAATTCCTGCAGCGTAATGGGCGGCGAGCGCTTCCACTCGCCGTTCTCGTCACGATAACCGGGAATGCCGGAATCGGTGCTGATGCCCGCGCCCGTCAGCACGAAGAGCCGCGGATAGCGTTCGACGAAGTCTTGCAGCGCGGCGAGCGTGTGAGGTTCGATCAGCGTAGACATGAGGTCGATAGAGCGAGCGGACGTGGACGGGACGCAGGTTCAGCGCTTGCCGCGCGGCTTGCCGTCGCGCTTTGCGTGCCTGGCATGCCGCGCTTCCCATGCCGCCAGCGCCGCGCGATATCGCGTGACTTCCTCTTCGTACAGATCGAACACGCACGGATCGCAGCCGCTATGGCAGCAATCGTCGGGATCGGGCCGTGTGGGCGGCGTGGGGCGCGGGTCGTCGGCGGGCGCGTTCGGGCGCGGCGCCTCGTCAGCAGTCACATCCACTTCCAGTGGTTCGGGAGGCGTCCAGTATAAGTCGGGCGAGATTGCCGCGCTGTGTCATGCCTGCGTCATGTCTCGGGTCACGCGTGCCTTACCCGCGCCCGACGAACGGCATCTTGCTCGCCATGATCGTCATGAACTGCACGTTCGCCGAAAGCGGCAGGCTCGCCATGTGCAGCACGGCGTCGGCAACGTGTTCGACGTCCATCAGCGGTTCGACGGCGATCGTGCCGTTGGCTTGCGGCACGCCGCGCGCCATCCGCTCGGCCATTTCCGTCGACGCGTTGCCGATGTCGATCTGGCCGCACACGATGTCGTACGGCCGGCCGTCGAGCGACACCGATTTCGTGAGGCCCGTGATCGCGTGCTTGGTCGCCGTGTAGGCGATGCTCAAGGGCCGCGGCGCGTGTGCGGAGATCGAGCCGTTGTTGATGATGCGCCCGCCGCGCGGCGTTTGCGCCTTCATCATCGCGAAGGCCGCGCGCGTGCACAGGAACACGCCCGTCAAGTTCGTATCGACGACGGAGCGCCAGTCGTCGAGTTCGATCTGGTCGATTTCGACGGGCGGCGCATTGCGGCCCGCGTTGTTGAACAGCACATCGAGCCGGCCGTAACGCAACCGGATCGCGTCGAACAGCGCGGCGACGCTCGCCGCATCCGTCACGTCGCAAGCAACGGCGAACGCGTCCTTGCCCTGCTGTTCAGCTTCCGTTGCGAGCGCATCGAGCGGGGCCTGCCTGCGCCCCGTCAGCACGACGCTGTAGCCGCTGGCGAGCAGCTTGCGCGCCGTCGCACGGCCGATGCCGCTACCCGCGCCCGTCACGAGCGCCACCTTGTCCGTTTTCGTCGTTTCCGATGTCTGCGTCACACCTTATCTCCAGGTAGGCTGCGCGCGGCACCGCACGACGCGGACACGTCAGTCGAGCGCCCGGTCGTTCGGCTTCGCGAACAGCTGTTTCATCTCCGCCGACAACGGGTAGTTCAGGTTGATGCCCTTCGGCGGAATGGGTTGCGTGAACCACTTCTGATAGAGATTCGCCGCTTCGCCCGAAGTTTGCAAGCGCGCGATCACGCCATCCGTGAGTTTCTTGAAGCCGGGATCGTCCTTGCGGAACATGCAGGCATAGACCTCGGACATCGGCGACGTGCCCGTGATCAGATACTCGTCCGCGTTCGCTTCCTTCGCCTTCGCGCCGTACAGCAGCGGATCGTCCATCACGAACGCAACGGCTCGCCCTGTCTTCACGTTGAGGAACGACTCGGCGTGATCCTTCGCGCTGATGAGGCGCATGTTCATCGACTTCTCGGCGTTCATCTGCCGCAACAGACGCTCTTCCGATGTGCCCGCCGTCGTTACCACCGTCTTGTTCGCGAGATCGCCGAAGTCCTTCACGCCCGAGTCCTTCTTCGCGATCATGCGCACGCCGTACTGGAAGAAGCTGTTCGAGAACGCGACCTGGTTGTCGCGCTCTTTCGTGTGCGTGGTCGAGCCGCATTCGATGTCAATCGTGCCGTTCTGCACGAGTGGGATCCGGTTCTGCGACGTGATGGGAATCTCGCGCACCTTGAGGTCGGGCAGGTTGAGTTCTTTCTTCACCTGATCGACGATCTTCAGTGCGATGGCCTGCGAATAGCCGATCACATGTTGCTCTTCGTCGTAGTACGAAAACGGCACCGAAGATTCGCGCACGCCCAGCGAAATCGCGCCCGTTTCGCGAATTTTCTTCAACGTCGCGCTCGGCTCCTGCGCTGAGGCGTTGCCGCCTGCGACGGCCAATGCGACGAATGCAGCGCACTTTACGATGTTTGTTTTCAAGTCGTGTCTCCTGTTGTGTGGGTGTATGTACAACGAATTCAGCGGTCGTATGCGTAAGCCGCGATATCGACGGATGGCGGGCGGCCCGCGATCAAATCCGCGATCACGCGCGCGCTGCCGCATGCGAGTGTGAAACCCAGCGCGCCGTGACCCGTGTTGAGCCAGAGATTGCCGAAGGGCGTCCGGCCGATCAGCGGCTTCGAGTCGGGTGTGGCGGGGCGGTGCCCGCACCAGGTCTGCGCGTTCGCGTAGTCGCCGGCGGCGGGAAATATCTCTTGCGCCTGGCGTTTGAGCAAGTCGATGCGCGCTGCCCGCTGCGCGTCACGCAAGCCCGCGATCTCGACCATGCCCGCAATCCGCAAGCGCTCGCCAAGCGGCGCGTACACCACCTTGCGATGCAGGTCCGTCACGCTGACGCGCGGCGCGTGCCGTGGATCGGCGCCGTCGATCGTCAGGCTGTAGCCCGTCAGCGGGTAGATGGGTAAACGCACGCCGAGCGCAGCGAGCAGCGGCACGCTGCCGAGTCCCAACGCGACGACGAACGCATCGGCTTCGATATCGCCCGATGCCGTGCGCGCCGCGACGATGCGCGGCCCCGCTGTGACGAGTTCGCGCACCGGCGTGTCATAGCGAAACGTCACGCGATGCCGCTCCCGCAGTGCATCCGCGAGCGCGACGCTGAAGCGCTGACAGTCGCCCGCTTCTTCCGACGGCGTATGAATGCCGCCCGCGATCAACGGTTGCGCATGCGCGAGCGCGGGTTCGAGCACGGTGCACTGGCTGCCGTCCAGCGCGCGCTGATCCGAGCCCGCCGCGACGAGCCGTTCCATCTTGTGCCGCGCGCGTTCGAACTCGTGCGGATCGCGATAGACGACGAGCTTGCCGTTGCGCACGTAGTCGAACGCAATCGACTCACGTTCGACGATCTCATGCAAGGCTGCCTTGCTGAGCGCACCGAGGCTCAGCATCTCGAGCGCCGTCTGCCGCGCGCGATGACTGCGGCACGCGAGCAGAAACGCGGCGCACCAGCGCCATTGCTGCGCATCGAAACGCGGAACGAAACGCAGCGCGGAATCGCGCTTCAACAGCCACGCGGGCAGCTTCGGCAGCACGGCGGGGTCGGCGAGCGGCGCGACATAGCTGTAGCTCAGCTGCCCGCCGTTGGCGAAGCTCGCTTCGAGCGCCGCGCCGCCGCGCGCTTCGACGATCGTCACGTCATGGCCGTCGCGGGCCAGACTCCAGGCCGTCGTCAGTCCGACGACGCCTGCTCCGAGAACACACACACGCATGAATGCTCAAACCTTGCGATTGCATTGCAGGCGAGTGTCGCGCGCCGAAAACGGCGCATCAAATGACGAGATGCGATGCTGCATAACCTCAGGTTAAGGCCGGCGCATCCGTTGATATCGGTCTTACGCGAAGCGTGCGCGCAGTACGTCGACGAATGCGTTGCCCGCCTGCGAAGTCAAACCGCCGTCGCGCCACAACGCAAACACGCCAATCGACAACGGCGGCGCAATGGGCCGCACGCTCACGGCTTCGGCACCGCTCTTCGCGGTCAACTCGTCCAGCAGCGCATGTCCGATGCCGCGCGCGGCCAGCGCACGGGCGACATGCCAGGTATGCGCCTCGACAGCCGGCGCGTGCCCGTCGAGTCCCAATGCTTCCAGCGCATTGCCGATCATCTCGCCCAGCGGATCGGTACTGCCAATGCCGATCCAGTCGCCTTCGACGAACGTCTGCAGCGTTATCGGCTGATCAGCGGCTGTCTCGTTGCGAGGACCGACGCATACGACGGGCGTGCGCCCCAGTTCGACGGACGCGATGCCCGGCCGTGCGGGCGGGTTCAGCGCCACGGCCAGATCGAGGTCGCGCGTCAGCAGCGCGTTCAGCAGTTCCTCGGTGTGGCGCGTCTGGATGCGCAGCGACACACGCGGGTACGCCGCGCGAAACGCCTCGACGGCGGGCGGAATCAGGCTCAGGCCCAGGCTCGGCAGACAGCCGATGCGCAAATGTCCTTCCGGCTGCAGCGCCAGATTGCGCGCGAGGTCGCGGATGCTGTCGAGATTCGCCTGGAGCTTCTGCGTTTCGGAGAACAGCAGCTCGGCTTCGCGCGTCGGCTGAAGGCGGCCGTGCACGCGGTTGAACAGCGTGAGGCCCGCGCTGCGCTCGGCGTGGGCGAGCACCTTGCTGACGGCAGGCTGCGAAACGCACAACAGCTCGGCCGCTTTCGACAGCGAACCGGTGCGCATGATGGCGTGAAAGACTTCGATGTGGCGCAGGCGCATGGCGCGGATCCGCAGGCGGCGGAGCGGTGGAAAGGCGTCAAGGATACTGGGTTTCGGCGAGCACTTTCTCTTTCCAACCCTCCCAATTTCGAGACGGGACGCGCGCGAATGGTATCGTTCGCGTTTGACGTGCATCAAGAAAGTCTGACGGTTCCCGCGAACGCGAAATCCGGCAGACCCAACGCATCATGAATCCACCGAATCCGCCGCTGCCGCGCGCGGCCGCGCAATCGGCGCCCGCGCGCCGCTGGCCCAGCACGGGCAATCCGCCGATGTTCAACGCCACCATTGCGTGGCATGTCGCGATGCTGGCCGGCTGGGCGCTCGCGCCTTCCGCGTGGCCGTGGTGGCTCGCGGGCATCTTCGCGAGCCATCTGGTCGTCGTATCGATCGGATTGTGGCCGCGCTCGTCGCTGCTCGGGCCGAACTGGACGCGCCTGCCCGACACGCCGCGCAACGCCGACGCCGTCGCGCTGACGATCGACGACGGCCCCGATCCCGTCGTCACGCCGAAGGTGCTCGCCCTGCTCGACGCGCATGGCGTGCGCGCAACCTTTTTCTGCATCGGCGCCCGCGCGCAGCGCCATCCCGCGCTGATGCGCGAGATCGTCGCGCGTGGGCACGACGTCGAAAATCACTCGCAGGTTCACGTGCACACGTTCTCAGTCACGCTGCCGGGCGGGCTGACGCGCGAAATCGACGCCGCGCAGCACACGCTCGAAGCACTGACGGGCGAGCGTCCGATGTTCTTCCGCGCGCCGGCCGGCCTGCGCAACCTGTTTCTCGAACCGGTGCTGCAAAAGCTCGACCTGCGGCTCGCCGCCTGGACGCGCCGCGGCTTCGATACGCGTGAACGCAACCCGGAGCGCGTGCTGGAAAGGCTCGTCGATGGCCTCGCCGCGCGCGACATCCTGCTGTTGCACGATGCGAGCGCGGCAATAGGCGCGTCAGGCGAGCCCGTCGTGCTCGACGTGCTGCCGCGCCTGATCGACACCGTGCGCGCGCGCGGACTGCGCTTCGTGACGCTGCGCGACGCGGCCGGCGCCGCCTGATACGCGCCGCGCGACGGTGCGAAATGCTAGGTGCGTCGCCGGATCAGGTGATAGATGAGCAGCAGCACGATCGCGCCGACGATCGACGCGATCCAGCCCGCCGCCTGCCCCGGCTGATACCAACCGAGCGCGCGCCCGATATAGCCCGCCAGCAGCGAGCCGGCAATGCCGAGGATGATCGTCATGATGAGACCCATGCTGTCGTCGCCCGGTTTGAGCGCGCGTGCAATCAGACCGACGACCAGGCCGACGACTATCGTGCCAATGAGGGAAAGCATGCGAACCTCCAGTCAGAGTTAGCACTACGTTGCCCTGCTACTGCCTGCTACGGACGGGCTAACGGCTGAACCGTCCGCCCATGGTGCCCTTGGCGACTGTACCGCGTCGCTGTGCACGCGATCGAACACAGCCCATCGAACGCGCGCCATCGTTCGCAGACGGCGGCGCGCACTCGAATCAGACACGGAAATCGGCGGCCATGTCCTCGTCCGTGCGCGCATCGAGATCGCCGCTGCGACACGCTTTCATGAACACGTCATAATCGCGCTCGACCTGATCGGCATAGGCCGACGCATACTCCGCGAGCGCTTCCGCGAACTGGTCACTGCGTCCAATATACGCGCCGATCTCGATCGCCTTGCCGCCCGCCTTCGCATGCGCGCGCGCCAGCGCCCAGCCGCATAGCCGCGCGTAACCGTTCATCTGCTCGACGTCGAACAGCTCGATGCTCGGCGCCAGTTTCATGTCGCGCAACTGCCGGACATAGAACGGGCGCCCCGACGGTCCCGTCGACCAGCCCAGAAAGATATCGCTCGCGGCCTGCAGCATCCGCTGGCCCAGCACGACGCGCTCGCCCTCGTGCTTCGGCTCGGACTTGCGCGTCCCCGCGTTGAAATGTTGAGCGATCACCGAGCGCCGCGCCTCCTTGACCTGCAGAAAGAGCGGTTTGCCTTGCGGATCGGCCGTGAGCAGCACGAGACAACGCGTGCCCACGCCGCCGACGCCGGCCACCTTGAAGACGAGATCGTGCAGCGCGAACTGGCCGAGCAACTCGCGGCGGTCGTCGTCGAGCGTCCTCAGATAGCCCTGGTATGTCTCGTGGATCAGCTTGTGCCAGTCGCCGGTCTTGAACCAGTCGTCTTCCGGATCGAACAGCGTGTTGGCCCCATGCACGTGGAAAAGACCGGGCGGCAGGTCGCGCATCACGTAACGCTCGCCGTCGCGCTCGGCCAGCTTGTCGAGCATGCTCTCGTGCGTGCGGGCGGCCGCCTTTTCCATCGCGCGCCGGATCAGCCGGCGGTTCTCGGCGTTCACGGCCGTATCGACCATACGGTCGAACGTGATCCGCTCGCACCACAGCTCCAGCGCACCGAATTGCGCGTACTGCGCGATGCGATCGCGATACTGCTTCACGGCCGTCATCACGAGATCGTGAGCGGCGCCGCGGCTGAAGCGCATGTGCCGCGCCGCGAGCACGAAACTCGCGGCGAGGCGCTTCAGATCCCATTCGAACGGCGCAGGCGACACTTCGTCGAAATCGTTCAGGTCGAAAATCAGCTGACGCTCGGGCGTCGCGAAGCCGCCGAAGTTCAGCAGATGCGCGTCGCCGCAGATCGGCAGCGTGAGCGTCGTGTGCGGCGTCAAGCTCAGATCGTGCGCCTGCAGGATCGCGCTGCCGCGAAAGAACGCGAACGGCGACGCCGTCATGCGCCCGTAACGAAGCGGCACGAGACGCTCGACGCGTCCTTCGCTGCTTTGCCGGAGCAGGTCGATGGGATGGCGATGCATGGGACCGATCGCGCGATGACTGGAGCGTCTTGCGTGTTCGCGGGCCGAGCGCCCGCTGGCTTCCCGTTCCGCGATGGTGCTGGCCTTCATGCTTTTCTCCGTTCTTGTGAATCGGCTTGCATCGGGAGCGCTGCGACCGCGTGCCGAAGGCGCGTCATGCGTTGGACGGCTTCGGGCTGGCGGACATGTTCGCCTCGGTCGTGTTGCGCTGCACAGCGAAAACGGGGCGCGCACGTCCATCGGATGGACTGTATTAAATCTCGCGGCGCCCAGGCGCGCAAGTCCACGCGCCGCGGAACGGCGAACGGCAACGGGACAGGCAATAGGAAAGAAGCGATGGCGCGCGGCGCGCCATCGTGGCCGCATCAGAAGAAACGCGGCGGCTGGAGGATCAACGCGATGCGCGGAGGCTGCGACGACAGCGCAGCCAGGCTCGTGCGCGCGGCCTCGGCGCGCTCGTTGAACGCGACGCGCGCGGCACCCGACAGCGGCGCGACGAACCGATGGGCGGTCAGCGTCATCGGATCGACGGGATGGTCGTCCTTGCGCACTTCGTAGTGCAGGTGCGGCCCCGTCGTCGTCCCGGTGCGGCCGACATAACCGATCACCTGCCCCTGTTCGATGCGCTGTCCTGGCTTCAACTCGCCCGCGAACAGCGACAAATGCGCGTACCAGGTCGAATAGCCGTCGTCGTGACGCAGCACGACGTGCTTGCCATACCCGCGCCCGTCGACGGCCATCTCGACGATGCCGCCCGCCGCCGCGTAGATCGGCGTGCCGGCGGGCGCGGTCAGATCGACGCCCGTGTGGAAGCGGCGCTCGCCGTAGACGGGATGCCGGCGCATGCCGAACGGCGAACTCACCCGGCCATAGTCCAGCGGCATCGTGAACGGCTCGCTTGCGATCCGCGCGCCGTCGAGCGTGTAGTACGCGCCTTGCTCCGCGCCCGGCGCGGCGAACCAGAGCGCATCGTACGCACGTCCGTTCAGACGGACTTCGAGCGACGCAACGCGCGGTTCGGCCGAATCGCCGGCTGGCTCCATCACGATCCGATACTCGTCGCCCGCTTGCGCCGGTGCGTCCACGTCGACGCGGCCCGCGAATATCCCGGCGATCTGCTCGACGACGCTCGCGGCGAAACCCGCGTGTTCGAGCGACGCACGCAGCGACGTGTCGATCGGGCCGGCGCTCGACCGGACGTCGCCGCCCTGCATGCTGAAGCCCGCGACGTCGCCGAACGCTGTCGTCGCCTCGCCGGCGTCATCGGGCGCGCCTTGCTGCTTGACGCGGCCGGACCATTCGTGGACCTCACTCTGGTCATCGTGGGCGATGGGTACGCACATCGTCGGCGTGGTCGCGCAGACCGTGCCGAGCACCAGTGCGTTCGACGGCATGCGCAAACTGAGCGACGCCATCGAATAGCCCTGCATCTGCGTAGCAGCGTCGCTGCGGGCGGGCGGCGATACGGACGCGCCAGCCTTGGGCGGATTCACAATGGATTCGGCACGCGCGGCATCGGCGTCACGCGACGAACGCGGTACGGCATCGAACGAAGTGGCGGGTTGCGCGCCCGGCAACGTCATCTTCCGTGCAACAGCAAGATGGTGCCGCCGCTTGTGAGCGAAACCATGTTTGTGCGCCTTCTGGGCGGCGAGCGCGGTGGACGCACCGGGCGCCATCGAGGCCCCGATCCACAACGCCGAAAATGCGGCCACGCTGGAAAGCGTCTTGCGTTTGAATGGCAGCGGACGAACCGGTGCCACGGAGATGCCCTGCCCGCGCGCGAGGAATGATCGCAGGTGATTCACGTCAAGATCTCGCGTTGGAAACAAAAGGCTGCGGGCATGAACAGCCGCGCCTGAGAGGCACGGCTGCGGCGCGTGGCGATAACGGATCGATCGATCCAGCGACCTGTCGATCGTTGCATCGCGCCGCGCGGCCCGGCAAGTGATCTTTGAAGTTTAAGGAGCGGACGCGTCCGGTTGAATCGCCAGATTCTTAATTTCTCTCAAGGCGATCTGAGACTCGTCGCGTCGATTATCGGACCGTCATGACAACAGGCTGCGCAGATACGCGTCCCACTCACCGATGCGCCTGTCCCACGAATAGAAGCGCGTGAAGTAGTCGACCTGCTGCGCGCGCAAGCGCTCGTCGTCGGCATTGCGCGCCCGGACCGCCGCGATCGCCGCATCGAGCGCGGCAGCGAAACGCTGCGCGTGAACCTGCATGTTTTCGGTGAACGGATAGAGCTTCGCGTAGTTCGCGCAGGTCTCGGGCAGACCGCCATACGCCGCGCAGACGGTGAGACAGCCGGCCGACATCGCTTCGATGGCCGCAATGCAACTGGTCTCCGGCTCGATGTTCGGATACGCGAAGATGTCGCATTCGCTCAGCATGCCGCGCACGACGGCATTCGGCTGCGCGCCGTGATAGCGGATACGCGGATGCGCGCGGCATCGCTCGAACAGCGACCGATAAGGCGCGTCGCGCTCCGCCCAGTCATAGATGCCGAAGCTTGAAAAAACGTCGAGTTCGATGTCGGCGTGGCGAGTCGCGAGGTACTCGAATACCGGCACGAGAATTTCGAGGCCGCGATCCGGCGTCGTGTGGTAGATCAGGCGGATGCGTTCGCCGCGCCGCGGACGATAGGCGTCGAACGGCTCGATTGCGTTCTGAAGCACCGTCATGTCCGCGTACGGCACGTTTGGAATCATCTGGTACAACGCCGCCTGATAATGCGACACGCACACGATGCCGGCAAACGCTGCGCGGTTCTCAGCGTGTTCCAGGAAGCTGGCCTCTTCCCGGCTCGGCTTGTCGTGCAGCCAGAGAATCCGCTTACGCTCAGGATCGAGCCGGCGCACGCGTGATGGAATGATCTGAAACTGTCGCGCCAGCTGCGGGTCGAGTCGCGCGTGAAGCGCGTGCAGCATCAATTCCGTGCCGCCGCGCGCACGCACGCTCAATTCGTTGGCTTCCATGCGTCAGCACTCGCCGCCGATCGCCGTCTGCGGACTCGCCGCGAGCGACGCGCCGAAGTCGCCGTGCCACGTGTACAGCCCCTGATGCGACAGCTTCGATTGCGTATCGACGAACACCCGGCCGCCGATCTCGCGCCAGCGTCGGCAGAACGCATAGTCTTCCGACAGGTAGCGCTGGGTCGACGGTTCGACCATCACGTCGAAGAAGCGATAGCAGAGATCGTAGAGCGGCGAATCGGGCGGACCGTCTGGCACGTATTTCAGTTCGGGCAGGCGGGCGATCATCGTTTCGATCACGCTGCGCCGGATGCACATGAAGCCCGTCGGCGCTTCGCTGACTTCGAGAAATCCGTCGCCGTCGATCCCGGAAGACACGCCGTCGTGCGCATTCACGGGATAGCGCAAGTAGCGCGCCGCGAAGGTTTCCTGGGTGATGCCGGCGGGCAGCACGCCGGGCCAGTCGAAGCGCTTGAGCGGATAGACGCCCGCCACGACATCGCGATCGGCCAGCAGCAGACGGAGCACCTGATCGACGGAAAAGCCGACGTCCGCGTCGATCCAGAACAGATGCGTAAAGCCCGGATCGAGCAGGAATTCGGCGACGGCTTCGTTGCGTGCACGCGTGATCAGGCTCTCGCCGGAACGGATCCGCACTGCCCCCTGCATGCCCGTCGTCCATAACGCGTTATTGAGCGCAAGCATGCTGTTTGCGAAGTTCGCCGCGACGTTGCCGCCATAGCATGGCGTCATGAACAGCGGCTTCATCGATTGGAGTGCGGACGGTGGGAGCATGGACATGATTCCTGTCGAGTCGAAAGTGAACGTCGACGAGTATCACTGACCATCTAAAAAATAAATGTAGGAGCAATCTTAATGCGATAAGCGGCGCGCGCTTTCGGGATCTGCACCAAGGCGCCTGCGATGCAAACTGGCCGCTTTGCGGGTAATCATCTCTTTGCTCGCTTTTCATCGCGTTCTGACGAAGCTGCACTCATTTTAGGATGCGTCTCATATTCGCCGGGATGTCTGCACGACAGACTCTCACGCTTTCGACCTTCATCACGCAGCGTCACGCCTGCTGCGCCATCGACGTGAACCCGCTCCTGCTCAAACGCTCCAGCCTCGCCTGCTTCGCGCTCCTGACGTCCGCCTGCTCGTTCTTCGTGCCGCGCTCCGCGTCGTCGAACGAGACGCCCGCAAACAACGCGCTCGTCATCGCTCCCGCTCGCGGATTCGCCTACATGCCCGCGCTCGATGGCCATATCACCGCCGACCGGATCGCCAACACGGCGACGACGTCGATCCTGCTGAAGAAGGGCGTCGGGACGGTCGTGCGCGACGCGGTCGTGTCCGCGTGGCGCAAGTCGGGCATCGCCGTGACCACGCACGACAGACTGGTGCTGAGCGGCCGGATCGAAGTGCTCTCGGTCGACGATGCGCGCTCGCCCGCCACATGGTCGATGACGGTCTGCTACTTCGTCACCAACGAGTCGACGAAGGAAACCGTCTACGTAAAGAGCAACACGGTGCATCTGTACCGGCAGAAGTTCACCAACCCCGCGTTCGCACTCGACGACGTCGTCAAGCTCAGCGTCGATACGCTCGTCAGAGACCCGTCGTTTCATCAGGCGCTTCAACCCGTGCAATAGCGCGCGACACAACCCGCCCTCGCGCCGCACCATCGCAGCGCGCTCCTTTCCGCTGCCGCCCATGCGCGGCCGACGTTTCGCTACAATCAGGAATTCCCCATCCGAATTCGCCGCCGCGCCGCGCGGCGGCTCATCCGAGCGAGCCGTCATGTCCCTCACCGCCTGGCTGTTCTTTCTCCCCGCGTGCTTCGCGATCAACATGGCGCCCGGCCCCAACAACCTGCTGTCGATCAACGTCGCGGCACGGCACGGTTTCATGACCGCTTTCGTCGCGGGAAGCGGGCGGCTGGTGGCGTTTGCCGGCATGCTGGTGCTGGCCGCAACGGGCCTTGCCGTCGTGCTGCATGCGTCCGAACTGTTTTTCCTCGCGATCAAGCTGACGGGCGCGGCCTATCTGATCTGGCTCGCCATCCAGCTCTGGCGCAGCGACGCGGGACCGATGGACGCGCTCAAGCAGGACGACGCGTCGCTGTGGCGCATCGCGCGTCAGGAGTGCTTCGTGGCGGCGGGCAATCCCAAGGCGATTCTCGTGTTCACCGCGTTCCTGCCGCAATTCGTCGATATTTCGAAGCCGATGCTTCCGCAGTTTGCCGTGCTCGGCGCGAGCTTCCTCGTGCTCGAATGGTTCGCGATTGCGCTGTATTCGTGGGCGGGCATGCATCTCGGCAAGTGGTTGACGCGCGCCACCGTGCGCCGCTGGTTCAATCGCTGCTGCGGCGCGTTTCTGGGCGCGATCGGCGTGAGCTTTCTGCTGGTGCGGCGCACCACCTGAACGGCCTTCCGGGCGCGTGGTCGTACGAAAAGAAAAAGCGGATCGCACGATCCGCTTTTTTCATGGCGAAGCCTGCGTCAATGTTCGATGGCAAGCCAGATCGCTTTCGGTTCCGTGAAGTTTTCGATTGCGACGTCGCCGTGTTCGCGGCCGAAGCCCGAATCGCCCGAACCGCCCCACGGCAGGCGCACGTCGGTATAGCCGTAGGTGTTGATCCAGACCGTGCCGGCCTTCAGCGCATGGGCGACGCGATGCACCCGGCCAATGTCCGCGCTCCACACGCCCGCCGCCAGACTGTAGGCCGTGCCGTTCGCGATGCGCACCGCGTCCTCTTCGTCGTTGAAACGCACCACGCTCGCCACCGGCCCGAAGATTTCCTCCTGCGAGATACGCATCTCGTGCTCGACGTTTGCGAACACCGTCGGCTCGACGAAAAAGCCTTTCTGGCCGATACGCGCGCCGCCCGTCACGATCGACGCGCCCTCGTTCCTGCCGATATCCACGTAATCGAGCACCGTCTTCATCTGCGCGGCGGACACGAGCGGCCCCATCGTCGTCTCGCGCTCGGCGGGATCGCCGACCTTGATCCCTTTCGCGCGCGCCGCGAGCCGTTCGACCACTTCATCGTAGACATCGCGATGCGCAAGAATGCGCGAGCCCGCCGAACACACCTGCCCCGTGTTGAAGAAGATGCCGGAAGCGGCCGCGCGCACGGCGTTGTCGATATTTGCATCGGCGAAAATCACGTTCGCAGACTTGCCGCCCAGTTCCAGAGTCACGCGCTTGAAGTTGCCCGCCGCGCCCTGCAGAATGCCGCGCCCAACCGACGGCGAGCCCGTGAACGTAACCTTGTCGATGTCCGGATGCGCGACGATCGCGTCGCCGACCACCCGCCCCTTGCCCGTCACGATGTTCAGCACACCGGGCGGCACGCCCGCCTCCAGCGCGAGTTCGGCGACGCGCAGCGCGGACAGCGGCGTGATCTCGGCGGGCTTGACGACCATCGTGCAACCGCACGCGAGCGCGGGTGCGATCTTCCACATGCCGATCATCAGCGGAAAATTCCACGGCACGATCGCGCCGACCACGCCGACGGGCTCGCGTATCGTGTAAGTGAGCGCATCGGGGCGCACGGGGACGACCTGCCCGTTGATCTTGTCGCACCAGCCCGCGTAGTAAGCGAGCGTGTCGATGGCGGCGGGCACGTCCTGGCGTTTGACGGCCGCGAGCGGCTTGCCCGCGTCGAGACTTTCCAGCGCGACGATTTCGTCCTGGTGCTCGCGCAGCACTTCGGAGAAGCGCATCAGGATCCGGCCGCGCTCGGCAGCGCGCATGCCGTTCCAGACTTTGAGGGCAGCGCGCGCGGCCTTCACGGCCGTATCGACATCCTGCGCGCTGCCTTGCGCGACGAGCGCTATCGGCTCTTCCGTCGCGGGGTTGAGATTGACTGAGTATTCGCCCGTGCCGGGCGGCAGCCGCTTACCGTCGATGAGAAGATCATGGCGTCTGAGGTCGGTTTCAGTGTCCATCACATACTCCTTGCGATTGGCGATATTGCATGTTCGCGAACCGATGGCTGAACCGCCCGCACCCGCGCTATGAGGCCCGCATCAGCGCCTCGTCATCGGGTACGCACGGGATCGGTTCGTGTGTGGCTCCTTTGATTGTCGAGTGTGCAATTGCTGCGCCAGCGCTCGCGGGCGCACTGGCATGGGCGGGCAACTCCTTGCCGGCGAACAGCGACCACACGGCTTCCGCATTCGGACGCAACGAGCGGTTGCGGCGCCGCACGAGCATCGTCGTCACAGACACTTCAGGCACGAGCGGAAGCGCGACGAGCGCAGCCGGCAACGCGGCAGCGTGCGGGTCGACAGGCAGCACGCCAATGCCGAGTCCCAGTTCGATCATACGCAACGCGGCGGCGAGATGCCCGCATTCGTTGGCGCGGGCAGCGTCGATCCGGTGTGTGTTGAACGCGCGCTCGGTGACGTTGCGCGTGCCCGCCTCCGCGTTGAGCGTGACGAGCTGCGTGGCGCTCCGGCTGTTGCGCAGCGCTTCCCAGTGCAGCGCGGCGCCGGACGCAAGCGGATGCGCGTGCGGCAGCACCGCGCACAGCGGCGTCGACACGAGCGGCTGCATGTGAAAGGCATCCGCACCCGCGACGTTCGCGTCGCACAGCACGCCAAAGTCGACTTCGCCCTGCTCGATGGCTGCGAGCACGGCATGTTGAGGCTGTTCTTTCGCGGTGACGATCAGGTCGGGGAAATGCGCGGCGCTACGCGCGAGCCGTTCGGGCAACCAGCCCGACGACGTCACGGGATCGCACGCGACCACGACCAGCCCTGTGTGCTCTTCGTGCGCGGCGCGCTCCTCGCGCAAGGTGAGCTCGATCTCTTCGATCAGGCGCCCGATGCGCCGTTCGAGCCGCGAGCCGGCTGTCGTCAGCTCGACCTGACGCGTCGTACGATCGAAGAGGCGCAAGGCAATCGACTCTTCGAGTTCGCGCACGCACCGGCTCACGGCCGACTGCGTCAGATCGAACTCGCGCGCCGCACGGGTGAAGCTCCGCTGACGCGCGACGGCGACGAACACCTTCAATTGCTGCAACGATACGTTCATGTGTTCACGTCGCCATGTTGAAGTGATACGGGTTTATTCGCCCGTCTGTTCCGGCCAGTGACGCAGGCCCGGTCCATTTGCCGCGAGTTCCGACTCGAGTTCGTGAGAGGTCTCGTTCGACGAAGCGATCCAGCGTGCGCGCATCGGCGCGAGCACGAACTTCGCCGACACACCGGCGGCGATCGTGATCACGGCCGACACGATGAACACCAGGTTCCAGCCGCCCGTCGCCGCGAGCACGGAGGCGATCGGCACGATCAGCGAGGCCGTGCCCTTTGCGGTGTAAAGCGTGCCGGCATTCGCCGCCGCATACTTGCTGCCGAACGTGTCCGCGCAGATCGCCGGGAAGATCGAGAAGATCTCGCCCCAGAACAGGAAGATCAGCGCCGCGAACGTCATGAACGCATACGGGTTCTGGCCGTACTGCATCAAGCCCAGCAGCGCGAGGCCTTCGCCGATGAAGATCGCGAACATCGTGTTCTCACGGCCGATCTTGTCCGAGATGAAACCGCAAAACGGACGCGTGAAGCCATTGCAGATGTTGTCGATCGACAACGTCATCGTGAGCAGCGGCAGCGTGGCGCCGAACAGCGTCATCGGCAGCTTCGCGAGGCCCCAGTCCTTTGCGATCGGACCGATCTGCGCCGTCGCCATCAGACCACCCGCGGCGACCGCGACGAACGATGCGTAGATCACCCAGAACACCGGCGACTTGATCATCTGGCCCGGCGTGTAATCCTGCTTCGTGACGGCGAACTTGCGCTTGACGGCAGCCACCTTCACGCCTTCCGGCTTTCTCAACAGCAACGCCAGCACGAAGATCGAAACGCCTTGCAGGATGCCGAAGAACAGGAACGTGTGCTCGTAACCTGTGCGCGTAATCATGTTTGCAATCGGGATCACCGTGACGGCAGCGCCTGCACCGAAGCCCGCAGCCGTCAGGCCGGCTGCGAGACCGCGCTTGTCCGGAAACCACTTCAGCGCATTGCCGACGCACGTGCCATACACGCCACCCGCGCCGATACCGGCAATCACGGACGCCATGTACAACTCCGGCAGCGTCGTCGCATACGAATTCATCACCCACGCAAGACCCGCGCAGATCGCGCCGCCCGCGACGACAGGACGCGGACCGAAGCGGTCGACGAGCCACCCTTCGACAGGCACCAGCCACGTCTCGGTCAGAATGAAGATCGAGAACGCGAGCTGAACTTCGGCCTGCCCCCAATGATGCTTCGCACTCATCGGTGCGACGAACAGCGTCCATGCGTATTGCAGGTTGGCGACGAGCGCCATGCATAGAATGCCGAATGCCAGTTGCCACCAACGGCTGCGCCAGAACGCAACCGGAGCTTGCTGTGAAATGCTGTTCATGTGCCTGTCTCCGCTATCTATTTAGGGCAGCCGGCCAAAGCGCCGGTCTGTATGCATGCCACCTTATAGTTGTGCCCCGATCCGACCGCTTCGGGGATATTCGCAATGCCAATTCCACTTCTTCTTTTCTAAAAAGCCTTTAAGCCGATTTACCGGTTCCATTAGATCTTTTCCGGTCGCCTGTTCTTCTTGTCGCCTCATCGGGGCCTTGTTTTAGGCGTTAACCCGATGCTTGCGCTGCGATTCGGCCATTACATAATCCATGCTAGGGTCAATGCTGAATTACTGATAATTAAAGTTTGTTACCATAAAGATTCATCTTCGCTTATACATCTGCCATGACAATGCGTAACGCGACCCTGCGCCAGCTGAAAGTCTTCGAAACGGTGGCGCGGCATCTGAGCTTCTCGCGCGCAGCGGAGGAACTTCACCTCACGCAGCCCGCCGTATCCACCCAGGTCAGGCAGCTCGAAGAGCATGCTGGCCTGCCGCTGTTCGAGCAGCTCGGCAAAAAGATCTACCTGACGCCGGCGGGCACCGAAATGCTTCACTACAGCCGCGCGATCATTCAGCAGTTTCATGAAGTCGATGAAGCGATGGGCCAGTTGAAGGGCGTGTCGGGCGGCAGGCTGAACGTCGCGGTGATCAGTGCGGGCGACTACTTCTTTCCGCGCCTGCTCGGTGAATTCACGCGCCGCTATGCGGGTGTCGAACTGAATCTTTCCGTGCACAACCGCGAAGAACTGTTGCATCAGCTGTCGACCAATCAGACCGATCTCGCGGTGATGGTGCGTCCGCCACAGGAGATGGACGCGATCAACGAAGCATTCGCGCCGCATCCGTATGTGATCGTCGCGGCGCCCACGCATCCGCTTGCGAACAAGCGCAACATCAAGCTCAGCCAGCTCGCGAGCGAAGCGTTCGTGGTGCGCGAGCGCGGCTCCGATACATGGAATTCGATGGAGGAAGGCTTTGCGGGACGTCTGACGAACCTCAAGATCGCGATGGAAATCAAGAGCACGGAGACGATCAAACAGGCCGTGATCGCGGGCATGGGCATCGCGTTCCTGTCGGCGCATACCATTAGCCTCGAACTGCAGGTCGGGCACCTGGTCGTGCTCGATGTCGAGGGTTTTCCCGTGATGCTCAACTGGTACGTCGTGCATCGCAAGAACAAGCGCTTGCCGCCCGTCGCGGTGGCGTTCAAGCGTTTTCTGATGGAAGAAGGTGCGAATCTGATCGAGCAGATCACGCGCGTGAACCAGCTGGCCGTCCATAAATGACGAGCTATGGATTGCCAATAAAACTTTAACTATTGCGGATTCGTTGCGGCTTCTATGCTTCTCTCGAACGTCGTCACCCGACCCAGGAGCATTGCGATGAATCAGTCTGCCGAACTGCACAATGAAGCGCTGCTGAGCGCCTACAACGCCGCGTTCAGCGATCTCGGCCTGCGCTTTCGCTGGAGCCAGGCCACGCTCGACTTCTTCGACGACGTCAGCAACGAAGTGACGCGCATCACCGCCTACATCGAGCGCTTTCAGGCGCATCTGCTCAACGCCTATGACGCCGACTTTCTCGCGCAACTGATCTTCGACAGGAAGAATCAGTTCTTTCGCGAGTCCACGGCTCAATGACGCAGGGTTGCAGTTCATCGACTTTTCACTCCGACGTCCGCGCTTTCAGACAGGCGCGGACATCATGTGTTTTCCTCAGTGACGGTTGACCTGATGTCGCTGGCGGCTGCGCACGCGCAGCGTTGCATGCGCCATGTGCGCGTTTCTCGCTGATGACAGACAACGCGCCTGAGTACGGCGCGGATTGCTCGTATAAGTCCAGCACTGCGTGAAATCGTCGGATGGCTGCATGCGCGCGGCGTCGCCGTCCCATGTGACGCGCAGCGATGCGCTGCGCCGCGCCAACATGCCGCAATGCGCAGGCGCACGCATATCGTGCTCATGTGTGGTCAGCATCACGTGTGCCCCGAGTGCCGCAGCGAGCAGGCTGACCGCGAACAGCGCCGCAGCGCCAGGCAGTTGCGCCGGCTCGTTGACAAAAGCGTAACCGAGCCAGATACACAATCCCATGGCGAGCAGATCGACAATCTTGTCGCCTGCTGCCGCTTGCCGCGCGCTTCGCCTGCCATGCGTGAACCGCTTGACGAACACGATCGACGCGATCGCGAACATCAATGCGCCCGAGAAGACAAATACATACAGTTCGAGGCGCTCGAGTCCCGACCACGCGATGAAGTCCGCACCATCCGGCATGTCATCTCCTTGCGTTGCGCATTCGCGCCAAATTCGTTCGATACTTATCTATGCTGCTTGCTCAGATAGCGCCCGCCGTCCTGAGCGCTTCGATCTGTGCGGACGAGTAGCCGAGTTCGGCCATCACTTCGTCGGTGTGTTCGCCGAGCAGCGGCGAACGTGTGACTTCCGTCGGGCTGTCCGACAGCTTGATCGGGTTGCCCA
>NZ_JAAGPD010000015.1 GCF_017104565.1 Paraburkholderia sp. Tr-20389
TCTGTCCCTGCGCGCCGCTCTTCCGGTCCCAGGCGCGACGACGTCGCCGTCGGGCGGCGCTTCCGTCACGGCGGGAGCCGGTTGCGTAGCGTCGGCATCGGCCGTCTTCGCCTTCGCCCCCGCGCGGCGACGCGCGATCAGGCTACGCGGACCACGGCGCAAGCCGCGGCGCGGGCGCTCGTCGCCCTCGGCGTCCGGTCCTTGCCCGGATCGTTCGGTATCGCCCGCCGACGCTTTCGCGTTGCGCGTTTCGTCGGGGCGCGCAGCAGCGACGGCGCGCTCGGATTCGGACGAATCGGTGTCGTGGATGTCTGTCAAAACAACCTCAAAATGTCAGGTCGCGCGCCCATTGCGGGCGCGTCAAAAAATACGGTTACGTCAGGCGCTGCGCGACTCGGCTTCGTCGTCGGAGAATTCGCCCGCGTCCTGAGCGGTGTCGCGGCGATCGTGATGATCGTCGTGCACCGCTTGACTCTCGTCTGTTCCGGCCGGGTTGGCGTGAGCCGCGTGCCCGGTCTCGTTATGCGATTTGCGCGTGTCTTCGTGTTCGTCTTCGGACTGCGCGCCGGAACCGGCTTCTTGAGCCGTTTCCGTTTCATGCGTCGCCTCATCGGCGATGCGGTGTTCGGTTTGGGCCAACGTTTCCTCGCGCTCGATGCCGGCTTCGGCATGCTCGGGCGCGGGCGCCGGCGCTTCGTCTGCGTGCTCATCCGCCTGCGAAGGCAACTGCGTTTCGCCGCGCGTCTGGACCTCGTCTGCCGCCGCGTCGGGCGATGCCTCACTATCCGATGCAGCATGAGCCATGCCTTCGTCGGCACCCTCGCCCGCTTCGGCAACGAGGCCTTCGACTTCCGTCGCCGCCGCGTCCGAAAACTCGATCGCGTGCTGTGCGAGCAGATCCATGTTCGACTGCGCCGACGGATCGTCGAGCGGCGGCAGGTCTTCGAGCGACTTCAGGCCGAGGTCGTCGAGGAACGAACGCGTGGTCGCGTACAGCGCCGGACGGCCCGGCACGTCGCGATGTCCGATTACTTCGATCCAGCCACGGTCTTCGAGCTGTTTCACGACCTGCGTATTCACGGTCACCCCGCGAATTTCTTCGATGTCGCCGCGCGTGACAGGTTGCCGGTACGCGATGATCGCGAGCGTCTCGAGCACCGCGCGCGAATACTTCGGCGGCTTCTCGGGATGCAGACGATCGAGATACGTGCGCATCGCGGGCTTGCTCTGGAAACGCCAGCCGGACGCCAGTCCGACGAGTTCGACACCGCGTCCGGACCAATCCTGCTTCAGGTCTTCAAGCAACGTGCGGACGGTATCCGCCGATACGCCGTCGGCAAAGAGCTTACGCAAATCACCGATCTTCAACGGCTCCTGCGCGCAGATCAAGGCAGTCTCGAGGACGATCTTCGCCTCTTGGGTATTCATGCAGCTAGGTCAGACCCTGTGGTCAAAGAACCGGATCAAACAGACGATGTGGAACTGAAGACGCGCTCGCCCGATTCTGATCGGTCATATTGATGGGAGCACGCACCGGGGGGAGGCGAAAAAGGCATCGAGCCAAACCCAGCCGGACGACGGAGCAGCGAAATTCCGCGAGGGAACCGCGTGACTGGCTGCCATATTACGCAAAAACAATCGGTGCGTAAAGACGAAAACCCGACTGCACCTTAATCGATATTTCCTGCCCTGCATAACGCACCGGCGCGCCGCGTGTTCCGGGCGCGCCGCGGATGTCGCGCTAGCCGTGCGCGGCGCCTTGCTGCTCGAGCCAGGCTCGCAGCCGTTCGACGCCGGCATCGAGCCTCGCCGGATCGCACGCGTAGCACCAGCGCACGAAGCCCTCGCCCTCCGGCCCGAACGCGCTGCCGGGCGCCAGCCCGAGCCGTGCGTCGCGCACCAGCGCCTTGCACAGTTCGAGACTGCGCGACGCGCCCGGCAACGAGAAGAACACATACATCGCGCCCGGCGGCGCCTTCACGTCGACACCGGGCACGGCCGACAGCGCCTGCACCAGATGATCGCGCGACGCCCGCAGATCGCCGACCAGGTCGCGCGTGAACGCCGCGCCCTGCTCGATCGCCGCGATGCCGGCCTGCTGCACGAATGCCGGCGAACAGGACGTGTTGTATTCAACGAGCTTGCCGAGATCGTCCATCAGCGCAGCCGGCGCGACGATCCAGCCTAGACGCCAGCCCGTCATCAGCCAGGCCTTCGAGAACGAATTGACGCAGATCACGCGCTCGTCGCGCGCGGCGAGATCCAGGAACGACGGCGCGGTTTCACCCGCCTCGCCCGCGTAATAGAGGCGTTCGTAGACTTCGTCCGCGACGATCCAGATGCCGTGCCGCCGGCAATGTTCGAGCACGGCGCGCTGCTCGTCGCGGGTCATCACCCAGCCGGTCGGGTTGTTCGGCGAGTTGATCATCAGCAGCTTCGTATCCGGCGTCAGCGCGGCGAGCAGCCGATCCAGATTGAGCTGCCAGCCGTTTGCACCATAAACGAGCGACACGGTATCGACGTGCGCGCCGAGAATCTTCGGAATCTCGACGAGATTCGGCCACAGCGGCGTTACCGCGATCACACGATCGCCCGCGCCGACGACGAGCTGCGCCGCCAGCATCAACGCGTTGACGCCCGCACTCGTCACGGCGACGTGCTCGGCGGACGTCGGTCCGTGCAGCGCGCTCACGTACTTTGCCAGCGTCTCGCGCAGCGGCGCGATGCCGAGGTTATGCGTATAGAACGTCGCGCCCGAGGCAAGCGCCGCGCTCGCGGCGTCGCGGATGAACGGCGGCGTCACGCGGTCGGATTCGCCGAACCAGAACGGCAGCACATCCGGCACGCCGAAGCCGGCGTTCGCCACTTCGCGGATTTGCGAGGGCCGCAGCGAGCGCACGGCGTCGCGGGCATCCGGCTTCATATGAAATGGGGTGTCAGGCATCGGAGACTGGGGCAAGTCCGTGTCGCGCATCGAGGGTCCGGGCGGGTCTGTCGAAAAATGCGAGTGTAACGTCTCGCCCATTGCGCGCGGCGCGAACCGTGCACAGGCATGAACGCACCGGCGAGATCAGCGCAGATCCTCGGTCCGACCCGGCACCTGATGGATCAGGTTCCAGACGGCATCGGCGGCCGGCGACAGCGAGCGGTCACGCCGCCGCACCAGCTCGACCGTGCGCTCGGCACGCGGCACGAGCGGACGCGCGACCAGCGACGACCCCGCCGGCAGCGGCAACGCCAGCCATGGCAGCACGCTCACGCCGACACCCGCCTGCACCAGTCCAAACACCGTCGACGGATGACCGAGTTCCTGCACGACATGGGCGCTCACGCCGTGCTGTTCCAGCGCGGCGTCGATGATCGGCCGGCTGCCCGACGCCTGATCGAGCATCACGAGGCGCTCGCCGTCCAGCTCGCGCCACGCGATCTCCGCGCGCGCCGCGAGCGGATGGTCGTCGCGCGACACGAGGCAGAACGAGTCGGTCATCAGCGGCTCGGTGAACAGATCGTCTGCAGAGAGCGGGCCGATCACGACCCCGAAGTCGACCTCACCCGACTTCACCTTGCGTACGACATCGCTCTGCACGTCGTCGCGCAGCCCGAGCGCGATGTACGGGAATTGCTGGCCGCACGCCGCGACGATATTCGGCATCAGCCGGCACGCGATGGTCGGGCTCGCCGCCACCATCACGCGCCCGCGCCGCTGCTCGCCGATTTCGCGGATCTCGCGCAGCGCGTCGTCGAGATCGCCGAGAAGCCGCGACACGCTCGCGACCAGATTGCCGCCGACGTCCGTCAGCTGGACTTCGCGCGTCGTCCGGTCGATCAGCTTCAGGCCAATCTCCGCCTCCAGTTCACGCACGCAGCGGCTGACGGCCGACTGCGTCAGGCCGATTTCGCTGCCCGCGCGGCTGAAGCTCTGCAGCCTTGCCACTTCGATGAAAACACGCAGTTGGCGCAGCGTCACATTCATCTTTTCCCCTCATGAATGATGTTGTTTGATGCAGATTTTATATCCCGCAACGCTTTTGCGCACCGTTTCGACAACTTCGCTGCGACGCAGCAAAAAGGCGCAAACGCACGCGGGGCGGGCCTGATTGCACAAGATTGGTGATTGTCCCGATTTGCGTGATGCGTTTTTTGGATTCTCATACGGGCCAGGCTAACGCCCGTAACGGCTTGATACGGCGGGGCTTCGAGGCGGTTAAGTGAAAGATGGCACGCTTCGTGCATTTCCCTTGGCACAAGAGTCGGCGCCAATCCGGACCAGGTGAAAACGGTTCGACACGGCATAGGCCGGCTCTCCGCCGGCGCCCGAAACGGATTCGGGCGCATGAAGAGTGCGCAGCGCGGGGCAGCGCACCGGAGTTAGCTTCGCTGAGGTGAAACATGATGGTGTTCGACGATTTGAGAGACAACGAGTGGGCGCTGGTGGAAGCGTTGTTCTGTGCAGAGCCGGCACGGAGCGAACGCCGTGGTCGACCACGCGTCGAAGCTCGCGCGGTAGTCAACGCCGTGTTGTGGGTTTTGTCGACGGGCGAGGGCTGGTCCAAGCTTCCGGGCCGCTATCCGTCGCCGCCGACGTGCCGTCGTCGTTTCGACGAATGGCAGGCCGACGGCACGCTGGCTGAAATAGTCAAGCGGCTGGGCACAAGCGGCCGCGAGATTTCGCTGCGCGGACGCATCGGCGCAACGGCGGCCAAACCGCCGGCACCGCCGAGCCGCGACCGTCTGCGCGGCGCGTTCTGGACCAATCCGGAATCGTGGCGCGCGCCCGTCAAGATGGCCTGATCATGCAATCTACGCTTCCGGGCGCCTCAGGGCGCCCGGCGCGTTTCTAAGGCTGGCAACGCCCGACCCCGTTCTCCCTCGGCGTACATTCGCGTCGTTCCTTCTCAGGCACGATGGCGTCGACCGTGTACGCCGACTGCGCGGCAACCCTTCTGTTTTCCGTCTGTTACGGACATCGGCATCGCCGGTCCCGGCCGGCGTGAGCACGTCCGTCGCTGTGCCCTATCCTCCCGTCCACACGCCCTCATCCCTTCTGCATAGCTGCCGTGACGGGGCGAAACATCCATTTACTTTTATTTACAGCATGCTTTCGCAATGCGGCATACCGTACGAGTATGCAAACAAGCCCGTCCCGCCCGGCTTGTCGGGAACCGATCATGAGGCCAATGTCACTGCATGTGTGCGGCTTGGTCGTTTCATTGCTCGCCGCAACTGCAACCGCGCAACAGCGCCCGCAAGGCTGGAACTGGAGGCCGGAACAACCGGCCACACTGCAAGCCTGGCAGCAAGCTGAAACGCGCAATCAGAGTTTCACGCCGCCCACGCCGCGCGGCGATCTGCGCGGCGACATCGCGAGCAACGTGCGCGCGCGTCCCGACGGGCAGCGTGAAGACGCCTCCCCGCGACGGGGGCCGGACGCGCATTGAACGCATCGAACATCGCCAGAGACAGGTGCCGCGCGACGATGTCAACGAAGATGTGCGATATCGGGAACCAGCTCGCATGTCGGCAGTCTCACCAATGCCATTAAGCACAGCGTGGCAGAAGTAATTCCGGTATGCCCGTATCCTCGCGATACGGGCTTTTTTTTCGTCCGGACTACGCAACGCCCCTAGCCTGGGCGACGGCATAAAGGAAATGTAAAACCCGGGAATTGGCGGCGAAACGCCCTCGACGCGCCTTGGGCGACGCGTTGTCGCGCGCAACACTGTCCTCGCGTGCGCGCGTCCTGCAAGAGCCCGCGCCTAGACGGCAGCGGCCCGCTCTCCGGCGACTGCGCCGGAGAACACGTAGTGAAGCATGCGGCGCGCGTCCCAGTCGAGGGAGCGCTCGTCGCGCGAGAGCCGCGCGAACTCAGCGCGGCCGCGTTCGGTCAGCACCGCGATGTCCACAGGAGCATGGAAACCCGGCGCGGGAGCGACCGTCCGTTGACGAACGGTGTCCATCATGCCAAGCGAACGCAGAAATTCGAAAACGCCTGGGCGCTTCGCCCATGGCACCTGACGGTATTGCGCCCGTCGTAGCGCCTCAAGTACTGCTTCGTTGGAATAAGCGGTCATCTCACTTCTTTCTTAAAGTGCAGCCATGACTTATTTGTTCGCGACACAATGGCGCGTCTGCTGACACGCGCGTGGCGGACGGCACGCAAATTTCACGCGTTTTCCGCCAATGCTGACATTGGCCGCCGTTTATTTCGGCCCCCGTGTGAACGCCGTGCTAGCGTTCTGCTTCCAGCTGGCGGCGATGCGCCCTTGGTGGCGCGATGATCCGCTCGCGGAAATGTCCGAATACCATACGTTACCCCAATAAAATTGATTCTCTTAACTTTATTGCTGCTTTTTTTTGCAGCTTTCATGCTGCTGCGCAACGCCCGCACGCTGATCGGCACGACGACCATCGCGGTTTTCTGGGCGGTCGGCGCAGGCTGGCTCGCCCAGCCTTTACTCGATCTCGCCCAGCGCGGCGCGCCGCCCAGCGGACAAACGGTTGCTCCCGCAACCTACGCGGCCCATACGGCCATCGTGCTGCTCGGCACGGGGACGGTGCACCGCGACGGCAAGCTGGTCCCGCCGAGGGACGCGATCGCCCGCATCGCGATGAGCGCCGATCTCTACGCACGGTGCAAGCAGGTCAGCCCCGTGTGTCACGTGATCGTCAGCGGCGGCAACCCGCAGGAGCACGAGGCGACGGAAGCCGACACCTACCTGCCCTACCTGCTGCGCGAAGAAGTACCGCGCGGCGACATCATTCTCGAGAACCGCAGCCTGACGACGTACGAAAACGCGCGCAACGTCGCTGCCATTCTGCCGGACGGATATTACGGTTCGTTGATGCTCGTCACTTCTGCCTATCAGATGCCGCGCGCGCTGCTGAACTTCCACCGCTTCGGGATGAACCCGCTGCCCGTCGTGTCGAATACGCGGCACGCGAAACGCGGCGTGCTGCCGCGCCGGGAAAATTTCTTCAATGCGGAGATCGCGCTCCACGAACTCGTCGGTATCGCGCAGTTTCATGTCTATCGGCAGATCGGCTGGTTCTGATCGCGCGGCACACTTCGCAAGTTGCTTAGCTCTCCGACGGATTCGACATTGCCGTGTCTTCATCGGCACCTGCATCGAAGCACGCGACACGACAATTGCGGACAACTGCGCGTCATGCGAAAGCGGGAAAATATGACTTGTCGCGACACGCGCGCCGAAGCGCAGCACAATAGGTGCGATGCGCGATGGCTTCTGCGGCGCCGCTTCGTAGCAGCCATGCACGTATGTAACCAGACGTAACTATCTGTGAATTCTGTTACAGAACGCGCGCTGGACTGAACATTGCTGGCTAGAATGCACTGTCGTTCCATTGGACAGGCCATACTCGGGTCCATAACCACTCTCTACGGAGGCAACGATGAAGAAAGTGTCCCTGGCAATCCTGGTTTCCCTTTCGGCACTGACGGGCGCGGCATACGCGCAGCAGGATCAAGGCGTGAGAATGAGCACCGACCCGGCCAAGGCCGCCGACGTCGAGCAACGCGCGCAAGATCTGCAGAACCGGCAGCAGGCAATGGAAAGTGCACCGCCGCCCGCACCGATGAAGCATAACAAGGGCATGCACCACAAGAAGCCCGCCGCGCCGGCACAGTAAGCAGGCTGCACGAGCACCGCACCCCCGGTGCGGACACGACGAACAAGCCGAAGCCGTTCAACGCGGCCTCGGCTTTTTTGTTGGCGCCAGTGGGAAATCAATACGAAGGATGGCCGGGCGGCATCTCGCAGGATGCCCATCGACGTTATGCTAAAGTCGCGCACCGACGAATCCACCCCAACCCGTGCGCCCCTGGTGCGGAGGACAGAATGAGCAACATCCAGCTGGACATCGAATGGACTGAAGCAGCATCCCGCAAGATCGAAAAACTCATGCCGCGCGGCAATCAGGATGCATTCCTTGCGCTGCCGCCCGTCGAATGCCTGCCGATGGAAGGCGACGTGCTGTTTCTCGGACCGGCCGGCAAGCAGCAGCCGTTCATCGTCGCCGAACGCCAGTATCATCACGACGGCGAGGCCGACTGGACCATCATCCTGATCCTCGACGTGCCGCAAGCGACGCACTAACTGCTGCAGTTCACGCGCGTTATCCGGGCCCGGCCGCCACAGTGCCGGGCCTTTCTGTTTCTGTAGCAGCGCTCCCGCGAGGCTGCTGCTCTGCGCGCTACGCGATCTTCGATACGACGCGTATCTCCGCGGCCTCGACCCAGTCGGCGGACGCCTTCACGTACGCCTCGAGATGCGCGGATTTCGCATGCGCCGCCAACGCCTCCTCGCTTTCCCAACGCTCGAAGAATACGAAACGGCGCGGCTCGTGCAGGTCGCGATGCAAGTCGTACTGCAACGCGCCGCGCTCCTTGCGCGTCGGCCCGATGAGCCCCTCCAGCGCCACACGCAACTGCTCTTCATGTCCCGGCTTCGCTACCGAGATTGCCACCACCGCGATTTCCGACACGTCACACTCCGTTTTTTCGAAAACCAGCAGCATAGCGCCACTGCCATCACCGCATCGCCAATCTTCGCCAACATCCAGTCATAACTGCGCAGACTCTTGGCGCGGTCTGTGATTACCCGAACATTCGAATAGCATACGAACTGCTAGACTGATTTCGATGAACTGAGCTGCAAGACGAGTTGCACCACCGAGCGGAGTCGCGCGCGAACGGCATCGATCCGATCGCCTTCGGGCCCGACCTCCATTGCGCCGATGCTGGACATGCCTGCCGCCGGCATGTCGCCGCATCCGGGCGAGCGCCGCACGCTGCATAGGACAATCTGCCGTCATGCCTAACGTCGACGATACGACGCTCACCGGCCTTCTGCAGCACATGGTGCAGGACGAGGCCGGATGGGCTGCGCCGTGGCGAACCATTACGTTGCGCAGCGTTTTCCAGCCGGTCGTCTCCGTGACGCACCAGCGCGTGGTCGGCTACGAAGCGCTGCTGCGCGCTTTCGATCCTGTCGGTCATCCCATCTCGCCCGCCGTGCTGTTCTCGGGCACCCGCTCGACAGCCGATGCGCGCGCGCTCGATCGTCTCGCGCGCTGTCTGCATGTGGCGAACTTCATGGCGCAAGGCATCGAAACGGGATGGCTGTTCCTGAACACGCGTCCGCAGGTGTTCGAAACGGGCTGGCCGCAGCGCCCGTTCATCGACGAACTGTCGGAGCATTTCGGACTGCCGCAGGAACGCATCGTGATCGAAGTGCTCGAGCAGCCGGCCGACGACGAATCGGCCGTCGCCAGCATGCTCGCCGCATCGCAGCCGCGCGAGTTCCTGATCGCCATCGACGACTTCGGCACCGGCTTCTCGAACTTCGACCGCGTGTGGCGCTTCCGGCCGGACATCGTGAAGCTCGACCGCTCGCTGGTGGCGCGCGCGGGCCGCCAGGACAACGACAATTCGCTGATCGGTCATCTGATCAACATGCTGCATCAGTCGGGCACGCTGGTGCTGGCGGAAGGTGTCGAAACGGAAGACGAGCTGATGACGTTGATGCAGGCCGACGTCGATTTCATCCAGGGTTACTGGTTCGGCCAGCCGAAAGGTTCGATCCAGGCGGCCAGCGCGCGCGTGCCCGAGCTGATCGAACAGATGTGGCAACGTTTCGACAGCTACGAACGCACGCATTCGCGTTATCAGCGGCCGGGCTTCGAGGGTTTCACGGAAGCCGTGCTCGCGGGCGCGTCGCTCTACCTGCAGACGGGCGATCTCGAAGAAGCTGCGAAGCCCGTCTTCATCGTGCCCGACGCGCGCCGCGTGTTCGTGCTGAACGATCGCGGCGAACAGCTGGAGCCGTCGATCACCGCACGCGGCACGCCGCCGCCGCCCGCCCGCCTCGCGCCGCTCTTTCCCGACACGCGCAACAACTGGTCGCGGCGCGCGTATTTCAAGCACGCGCTCGCCGCGCCCGGACGCGTCGCGATGATGGGACCGCACTGTTCGCTGATGGACGGCCAGGATTGCTACACAGCCGCCGTAACCGTCGAGCGCAACGGCCAGACGCATGTGTTTTGCGTCGATTTCCTGCCTGAGGTGCGCAACGCCAGTCCCGTGTGACGCACCGTGGATGGGCGGCGCTAGTCGTGATCGACGCGCTGCCGCCCCGACTTCACGTCGCTGCGCTTCGCCTTGCTTTCGAGCCGCCGTTCTTTCGATGCGCGCGTGGGGCGTGTCGCTACGCGCGCCTTGCGGGTCACGCTGACGCTGTCGATCAGCGCATCGAGCCGCGCCAGCGC
Organism: Paraburkholderia sp. Tr-20389; assembly: GCF_017104565.1. Lineage (GTDB taxonomy): Bacteria > Pseudomonadota > Gammaproteobacteria > Burkholderiales > Burkholderiaceae > Paraburkholderia. The sequence continues at coordinate 10,285 of NZ_JAAGPD010000015.1, forward strand.
CGCCTCGCGGTTCATGTCCTGAGTCCGGTATTCCTGCGCCTTGATGATGACGATGCCGTCACGCGTGATCCGATGGTCGCTCATCGCGAGCAGTCGCATCTTGAGCACCTCGGGCAACGACGACGCGCGCACATCGAAGCGCAGATGAATCGCACTCGACACCTTGTTGACGTTCTGTCCGCCCGCGCCCTGCGCGCGCACGGCCGTCAGTTCGATTTCGTTCGGCGGGATCGGATAGCGTGAAGTCATGTCGAAGGTTCATGCGAGGAACGGCAAGTGTAACCGGGTACGCCGTCTTGGATGAAAGGCATACGAGATGCGGGCGGCCGCCGGTGCTTCAAGTGGCCGGAGCCACGCGCGGCTCATTTGCCGTTCCCCGCCGATCTCGCCGATACTGAGACTTTCAGCCCGAGGGCAACCATCGTGATGAAGATGCGCGCAGCGCAGGTGCTCGAACTCGTCGTCAACCTCGCGTTGCCCTGGGTTGCCTATCGCCTCGCGCTGCCGTACTGGGGCGAAACGGGCGGACTCATTGCGTCCGCCGTGCCGCCCGTCGTGTGGAGCATCGTCGAACTGGTGCGCTTCAGGCGTGCCGACGCGCTCAGCCTGACGGTGCTGCTCGGCATCGTGCTGTCGATCGGCGCAATGGCGCTCGGCGGCGATCCGCGCATGCTGCTGTTCCGCGAGTCGCTGGTGTCGGGCGCGATCGGCATCGCGTTCCTGTTGTCGTTGCTGCGCGGGCGCCCTGCCGTCTTTTATCTGACGCGTGCATTCGTCGCCCGCGAAATGACGAACGGCGCCGCGCATATCGACATGCTGTGGCGCGAGCGTCCCGCATTCGCTCGCGGGCTGCGGGTGCTGACGGCCACCTGGGGCATCGGCCTCGCGAGCGAAACCGCACTGCGCGGCTGGATGGCGTGGCACTGGCCGATCGAACGCGTGCTGGTGGTGTCGCCTTTCGTCGGCTACGGCATCTTCGGCGGGTTGATGGTCTGGACGCTCTGGTACCGGCGCACGCTGCGCGATCTCGCGCAGCAGCAGACCGATTCCGAAACGGAACCGCCGCGCGGCACGGCAGCCAATTAGCACCCATCCTCCGCTTCCGCGGCCTCCGCGATCCGCGCCGCGAGTCCCGAATCGCGCTGTGTCGGCGTCGCGATCGCGCGCATCAGCACCGCACGCGAGCCGACCACTTCGACCCGCTCGCGCGCCCGCGTGACAGCCGTATAGACCAGCTCGCGCGACAACACGCGGCTGAACGTGGACGGCAGCATCAGCACGGCATGATCGAACTCCGAGCCTTGCGACTTGTGGACGGTGAGCGCGAACGCAGTGTCGTGCGGGGGCAGCGCGGCGGGCGACACGGCGCGCAAGCCGCCGTCGGCACCACGGAAACAGACGCGCAACGCGCCGTCCGCGCCCGGCAGCGCGATGCCGATATCGCCATTGAACAGGCCCAGCGCATAGTCGTTGCGCGTCACCATGATCGGGCGGCCGGCGAACCATTGCGCGCCGATCGCGAGCGGCACACGCGCAGCACGGCGCACCTGCGCGGCCATCGCCGTGTTCATCTGATCGACGCCGCGTGCGCCGAGACGCGTCGCACACAGGATGCGAAAGCGATTGAGCGCGTCGAAGAGCGCGGGCGCGTGCGACACAACGTTTGCCGGACTGTCGGCGAGCGCCGCAGCCAGCGCGTCCGCATACGCGCCGAAGCCGGCGGCGAGCCGGTGAATCGTTTGATCGGAAGGCGTGGCGTCGACGTCTTCGTGAAACCCAGCCGCGCAAGGCTCGGCGGGATCGATGTCCATCACGTCGAGCGCTTCTTGCGCCGCGCCGCGCCGGATCGCGAGCGACAGACGGCCGATCGCCGATTCGAGTCCGAAGCGGTAATTGCGCTCCAGCCACACGACACAATCCGCGAGCGGCGCGGCCCGTGCCTGCTTCGATGGCGATGGCGCGTCAGTGGACATGCTGAACAGATCGTCGAACGAAGGTTCCGCTTCGTCCGAACGCGCATCGTGATCGGTGGCGGTGGTGGGTAATCCATCGCGCAACGCGCGTTCGTGGATCCCCAACGCGGCCGCGATCGAACCGACGCCCTTTGCCGTGAACGCGGGCTGCGCGCTCAGCTCGCCGAACACCGCGCCCGCTTCGACGGCGGCGAGTTGATCCTTGTCGCCGAGCATCACGAGATGGGTGTCGCGAGCGAGCGCATCGAACAGATGCGTCGCCAACGCGACGTCGATCATCGACGCCTCGTCGATCACGATCACGTCGTACGGCAACGGATTGTCGCGATGATGGCGGAAGCGCCCGTTCGGCCCGGTGCCCAGCAGCCGGTGCAAGGTGAACGATGTCTGCGGCAGACGCGCGGCGAGGTCGGGCGGCAACGACCCGGCGCGCGCGAGCAGCGCCTCCTGCATCCGCTGCGCCGCTTTGCCCGTCGGCGCGGCGAGCGCGACTCGCAGGTCCGCGCGCGCGTCCAGCAGGCACGCGAGCACGCCGACCACCGTGGTCGTCTTACCCGTGCCCGGCCCGCCGCTGACGATCGTCAGCCGCCCCGACAACGCCATCACGGCCGCCACGCGCTGCCAGTCGATCTGCTCGTCCTGCGGCGGGCCGAAATAGCGCAGCAGCCTTTCGCGCAGACCTTGCGACGACGACATGCCGGCCGACACGGCATCCTGATGCGCGCCGCGCGCGTGCTCGACGAGGGACTGCGCGAGCCGGCGCTCGTAGTCGTAGTAACGCGCGAGATAGAGCCGCCCTTGCCCGTCGACGACCAGCGGCCGCAGCGCGTAAGCCGGCTGCATACCGTCGCTGGCGATGCCGCTCGCGAGCAACGCGCGGCGCACATGCGCGACCTCGGCTTCGTAACGTTGCGCGAGATCGTCGAGCGGCACGCACACATGTCCTTCGGATGTCGCGCGGCTCGCAGCGAACGCGGCGCGCGCGGCCCAGCGCACGGCGTCTTCGGACGCACCGCCGCGCAGCGCAAGCGCACTCACCCGCCGTGCGAAACCTTCCGCGAGCGCCGTACTGAAGTCAGCGGGTGCGGGAACATTGACCTCGACGTCGGGCAACGGCTGATCGAACGTGCTCACGACGTGCCTCCGTTCATCAAAGCATCGAGCGCGACGACGAGCCCGTGGTCGGGCCGGCGGACATGCACGCCCGCGACATGGGTGTCGTCGCGCCACTCGGGACGCACCCCGCGCACGAACAGATACAGATAGCCGCCGATGTGCTTCTCGTACTCGTAACCAGGCAGCCGCAAACGTAGATAGCGATGCAGCGCGACGGTATAGAGCAGCGCCTGAAGGTGATACGCGTGGTTCGTCATCGCTTCGTCGAGCGGCGCGGCGGCGTAACTGCCGCGCGTATCGCCGAGATGATTCGACTTCCAGTCGACGACCCAGAAACGTCCCTGATGCTCGACGATCATGTCGATGAACCCTTTGACGAAACCGCGCAGCGCGCCCGGCTCCAGCGCGACATCGGGGTAGCCGTGCGCGACGAGCAGCGCGCGCAACGCGGGAAAGTCGAGCGATGCCGCCGAAAACAGAAACTCCAGTTCGTTGAGCCGGCGCTTCGGGTCGAGTGCCGCGAGCGTCATGCCGGGCACGAGTTCGGTGCTCACGATATCGGCGAGCAGGCGCTGCATCATCGCGGGCAGACGTTGCGCGAGTTCGGGCTCGGCGGGCGCGGGCCTGTCACGCAGAGCCTGTCTGATCGCTTCAGGCCATGTGCCGGGATCGGAAAAATCCGCAAGTTCGAACATGCGGTGCAGACACTCGCCCGCCGCCGGGCCGCGCGGAAACGAGAGGATGTCGTCGGCGGCAAGTTCGACGGGCGCAATCGCCATATCGAACACGGGCGCATTCGGTGCCGACAATATGTTGGCCAGTTCGTCGTGATCGGGACGCGCTTCTTCATTCACCGCATTGGACGCCGACGCTTCGTCGGCCCGCGATCCCGCCGCGATCAGCGAACTGAAGCTCGTCATGCGCCACGCGTCGCGCAGTGACCGCCGGTTCGCGCGGGCGCGCAGTCGCACACCGCTATCGGTGACGCGTTCCAGCGGCTCACGACGCACGACGGATGGCAAAGCGGCGACCGCCACCGGCCCGCCTGCGAGCGCCTGCCAATGCCCATAGATCGCGCCTTCTTCGAGCGGCTTCGCCAGCCACTCGTCGAAGTCGCGCGCACGGCCCGCGACCAGCCAGTTCAGCACGCTGCGCGCCGACTCCTTCGTCGATCGCGCCGACAGATAGGTGCCCGCCGCGACGTAGCAGCGATACACGGCGCGTGTCAGCGCGACGTAGATCAGCCGCGCGCGCTCGGCTGCCTGTTCGCGTGTGGCCTGCCTGCTTGCGAGATCCGCCTGCTCTTCGTCGCAGCCGTAGTGCAGCACGGCCGCGCCGCCGTCGTCGTGATATTCGCGTGCATCGGGCAAGCCCGACGGATGCGGCTCGCGCATGCTGCCGTCGTTGAGAAACGGACAGAACACGACGGCATACTCGAGTCCCTTCGACTTGTGCACGGTGACGATCTGCACGAGATTGCGGTCCGATTCGAGCCGCAACTGCGCCTCTTCGCCGCCGCCAGCGCCTTCGCGCTGCGCCGCGAGCCAGCGCAGCGTCGGCGCGATGCCAGGCTGCGACGCGGCGCGTGCCTGCACGAGTTCGGCGAGATGGTTGACATTGGTGAGCCGCCGCTCGCCCTCGGCGCCCGCGACGATCCGCTGGGCGACCTGCAGTTCGCGCATCAGCGTGCGCCACATGACGGCGAAGCCGCGCTCGTGCCACAGCATCCTGTAACGCGAAAAACGCTCGACCCAACTCATCGCATCGACGGTCTGCGTGACCTCGCCTGCGGCAGGCGTCGACGCGTCGTCGTGTTCGAGCCGCCACAGCGATGCCGCGTCGAGACCGAACCAGTCAGAGGCGAGCGCCGCACGCAGACGGCGCAAGTCGCCGGGTGTATCGACGGCGGCCAGCACGCGCTCGATCTGCTCGGCATCGAGCGATTCGAACACCGACGCCTGCGCAAGCTCGACGCTGCCCACGCCCCACGCGGACAACACGCGCTTGATCAGGCTGCCCTGCTTGTGCGTCTGCACGAGCACGGCGATATTGCCGGGCGCGAGCGGCTTGTCGCCGAGCATGACGCGGCCCTCGCGCGCGCCGCGCAACAGCCGCACGATCTCCGCCGCGCAAGCCTCGCTGGCCGCGCGCTGTGCGTCGCGTTTGATCAGCGCCGCGTCGCCGTGCGGCAGCATCCATGCGCGGAAATCGCCGCCGGCCGCGCCATCCCTGTCGATGAGCGGCGGCCGTTGCCGCTCGCCTGCCCGCACCGGCTGATAGTCGAGCCCTTCAAGCACGAACGCCTTCTGATTCGCTTCGAAAAAGCGGTTGCATGCTTCGACGATGGGCGCCGTCGAACGCTGATTGACCGCGAGCGTGTAGCGCGCCGAGGCCTTCGCACGCGCGGCGAGATAGGTATGCAGATCCGCCGCGCGAAAACTGTAGATCGCCTGTTTGGGATCGCCGACCAGAAAGAGCGGTCCCTTCGGCGCAAAGATGCGGTTGAAGATCGCGAACTGCAGCGGGTCGGTGTCCTGGAACTCGTCGATCAGCGCAGCGGGATAGCGCGCGCGCAGCGCATCCGCGAGCCACACATGCGTCGCGAGCGCATGATGCAGGTTCGACAGCAGATCGTCGAACGACACGACGCGGCGCGTGCGCTTTCTTGCCGTCAATTCATACGGCGCATAGTCGAGCCAGGCCTGGACGAGGCCGAGCCAGCGCGCGCGCTGCGCTGCCTCAGCCGCGAGCGAGGCTGCGGCGAGTTCGTCCGCGATGATGAAGAACGGATGCGCGGGCGGCTCGAAATTCTTCTTCGTGCCCTTCGTCAACGCGGCTGCCGTCAGCTTCAGCGCGGCCTTCGGCGGCGGCGCATGGCAGTCGTCCTGGGCGAAATAATCGCTCCACGCTTCGATCGCGGCGCTCACCAGTTCGGGCTTGTGCGACAGTTTGCTCAAGCCCTCCTGCGCCGCTTCGAGCAGGCGCACGATGTCGTCGCGTTCGGCGCGCCACATCTCGCACGCCGCGTCGAAGCGCGTCTGCATGTCGGTCCCCGCAGCGCCTTCTATTTCACCGACCTCGCCCCAGCGCAACTGCGCGAGCGGCTTTTTCAGGCGCCGTGCAAGCTGTGCGTCCAGCGACGCCGGCCCCGCGCGCTTTTCGACCAGCCACGCCGCGAACGACGGATGCCGTGCGGCAACGGGTTCGACCTGTTCGCGCCAGAAATCGGCGGCCAGTTCGAAGCGCAACGCGGCATCGTCCGCTTCCATCTCGAACGCGAACGGCATCGCGGCCGCGAACGGCGCCTCCTGCAACGCGCGCTGACAGAACGCGTGGATCGTGTGAATCGCCGCCTGATCGAAGGTCCGCAATGCGCGCCGCACGGTTTTCGCGGCCGCTTCGAGATCGACGCCGCGCTTCTCGGAAAGCGTCGTCTCGAACAGCCGGATGATGAACGGATCGTTGCCGTCGTCGCCCGTTTCGATCGCGCGCTGCACTTCGGCGAGACGCCCGCGAATGCGTTCATGCAACTCGGCCGTCGCGGCTTTCGTAAACGTCACGACGAGAATCTGATCGGCGCTCAGATTCTTCTCCAGCAACAGCCGCACATAGAGCGCGCAAATGTTCCAGGTCTTACCGGTTCCCGCCGACGCTTCGATCTGGTTGACGCCGTCGAGATCGCACGCGAACACATCGAGTTCCTGCGCGGCGGGAGCCTGCATCCATCGTGCGCCGCTCATGACGCGCTCCTCAGATGCGCGACGAGCGGCTTGAAGACCACCACCGCCAACGTGCCGAACGGTTCGTCGAGCGTCAGCGACGCACCGCGATACGCGATGCGCAGCGCCGCGTCGTCGGATTCGCCGCGCACGCGGTCGCTCATCCATGCGCCCTGCGCAGCGGAGTCGCTGTCGCTGATCTTCGTCCATGCGCTCTTCGGGAAGAAGCGCAGCGGCAATGCGCGCCCGGCGCGGAACAGCGCGGCAAGCGTGGCGAGTTGCTCGAACGGACGCTCGACGGCCGTGAGTTCGAACGACTCTCCGCTTGCGTGCCATACGGTGCGGCGCGGGCCGTCCGGCAGCGCCGCGCAATAGACGAGATGCGACAGCCATGCGGACAGATAGTCGCGTGCGGTCGGCTTCGCGTAACGGAACACCACCTGCCCTGTCGGCGTCAACAGATTGAGCGTGCCCTGCAATTGCAATGGACCTTCCGACCTCTCGCGCAGTACGTCGTCGTAGCGGCCGAACAGCGCGACATCGCCCGTGTCGGGCCAGCGTGCATCGATATCGAGCGTGAACGGCAGGCGCGTGACGCCCGACGCCACTTCGCGCCGCACGCGATCCGCAAGCCCGCGCAGCGCCGAGAGTTCGCGTGTGCGCCACACCGCGCCCGTCGCGCCGCCCGGCATCTCGGGGCTGGCTTCGGCGACGCGGCGCACGCGTTCGAGCGCTTCGCTGTCGAAACCGGTGTCGAGCAGCGCGGGGAGCAGTCGCTCGGCCAGCGCATCGCGGCTCGCGTAGTCGAGTTCGAACGGCTCCATGTCGAGCAGTTCGCCCTGCGCATCGGACAGTACGATACCGAGCCGGTCACGCAGCAACGCGCGCGCGGGATGCCGCCAGAAGCGCTGGAAGTCGTCGAAGGCGACGGGTTCGTCCGGCTCGGCGGGCAGCGGCGCGGCGAAGAACGGCGCGACCGGCGCACTCGACGGTTCGGCAAGCAACGCGGCAAGCTCGGCACGGTCGGCGTCGTAACTGAACAATGCGCTTTTCGGGTTGAAGTAGTCGGACGCGAACGGCTGCAACGGATGCTCGACGATGAATGCGCGTCGCGCGGCGTCGAGTTCGGCAGGCGACGCGTCTTCCGCCGACGACACGCGCGCCAGATGATCGAGCAGTTCGTCGACGAGCGCGGCGGGCGGCAACGGCGCGTTGTCGCGAATGCTGCGCCCCGTGTAAGCGATCAACAGCCGATCTTGCGCGGCCAGCAGCAGGTCCAGAAACAGATTGCGTTCGTCGTCGCGCCGCTGACGATCGCCCGCCTTGCCAAAGCCGGCCATCAGATCGAACTCGTCGGCACGCGCGAGGCTCGGCAACACACCGTCGTCCATGCCGAGCATGCACACCACTCTAAACGGCAAACCGCGCAAGCTGGTCAGCGACGAGAACGTGACGCTGCCCCACGGCACGCCGCCGCGCGCGGGATCGTCGAGTGCTTCGGCGAGCGCCGTACGCACCACGGCCGCCGGCATCGGCAGGTGCTCAGCGCCCGCGCGCATCGCTTCGCTCATCGTGTCGACGGCATCGCGCACGGTGGCAAGGCTGTCCGCGAAGTCGACGCCGCCGTCGAAACAGCGGCCCAGCACTTCGAGCAACAGCTGTGTCCACTCGACGGGCGACAAGTCGTCCGCGCAGCGCCGCGCGAACGCATCGACGTCGTCGACGAAACTCGCGAGCCGGCCGAGCAGTTCCGCATCCGATCCATCCGCGCCCTCGACGGGCAGCCACGCATCCACGGGCGCGCCGCCTTCGGGCATCGCGTAGCCGAGAAAGAGCCGCGTGAGCGCGTCGGCGAATGTGTGGCGCGCGACGGGAACCGCGCTGTCGGCGGCGGGCGCCGGTGTGAGACCACGTCGCGCGCCCGCTGCCGCGAGCCATGCCTGCACGTCTTCGAGCGCCGCTGCGTCGATGCCATAGCGGGCGGCGATGGCATCGACTCGCAGCCATTCGATCAGCTCCGGCGCGCCGACATTGCGCTCGGGCAGCGCGAGCCAGTCGAGCAGCACGCGCGCCACGGGGTTCGCCTGCGAAGGCGGCAAGCCCGTGATCCGGTATGGAATGCGGCGCGTGTCGCCCGCCGGCGACGTGCCGAACACGGCATCGATCAGCGGGCCGGCCGCGCCGAGATCGGGTAGCGTGACGAGCACATCGGCGGGCTGCAGATCGTCGAACTCGTCGAACCAGCCGAGCAGGCGATCGTGCAGCACTTCGAGCTGACGCGCGAGGCTATGGCAGACATGCACTTCGATGCCGCGTTCGTCGGGCGGCGTGCCGAGATCGCGCTCGTCGCGCAGATCGAGCATCGCGTTCTGCACGGCCGCGAGCCAGCTCGGCGCGGCGTTCCCGGCGAAATACGAGGCCTCGGCCGACGCCGCGCTTTCCGTCAGTTCGTGCAGCATGTGCAGCTGCGCCTGCGTCTGCCGGCCCCATTCGGCGAGCAGCGGATGACCGACTTCCTGATAGTCGAGCTGGCCCGCCGCATCGAGCGCTTCGACGCGCCCTGCGCTGACGATATCGAACCAGAATTCGCGGCACGGATTCATCGCGTACAGACGCACGTCGATCCAGCGCGACAGCTCGCGCAGCAACGCGATGTGCAAAGGCGGCATGGTCGGCAGCGCGAACACGCTCACCGACTCGGGCCATTCGGCGCGCGCGATCGTGTCGAGATCGAACGATCGCACTTCGTCGAGAAAGCGATAGGCGGGCGGCGTGGCCGCGTCCGACGCATGCGCGCTACCCGCGACTTCGCCGAGCAGCGTGCGCCACAGCGCGCCCTGCCAGCGCTCGTCTTCGCGCTCGGCGGCGCTCGCGCCCGTCAGACGCGGGCCCGTGTCGCCGACCGCGCCGCTCGCGAAGATCGAACCGCCCTTCTGCCATTGCAACAGCCATTCGGGACGATAGGTCAGATAGTGGTCGAGTACCGTCGCGACGCGACGCGCGAGTTCGTAGCGCATCGGCGGATCGGCGGCGTCGAGGTAGCTGCGCAGACGCGGCGAAGCGTTCCACGGACGCGCTTCGTCCGCGTCGCCGAGCAGACGGTAGCAGCGCCACACCAGCCGGTCCGGCGCGAACGGCGAACGCGGCGGCACGTCGATCACGCCGCCGATCTGCGCCCACAGCCATTGCGCGAGATAGCCGAAGTGGATGTTCGCGCACACGCCCTGGCGCGCGGCGATATCGAGTTCGAGGCGCCGCCGCACGGCCGCGCTCGGCACGATCACAGGTTGCGCCGTCCACGGACTGGAAGGCGTCTGCCCGAGCCCGTCGAGCAGCGCGCCGACGAGCACGTCGTACCGGTTCGAATAGACAATCTGGAGCATGGATCGCGCGTTCAGGCGGCGCCGCGCTTGCGCGCGGGCCGTGCGGAAATTCGATGCGACAGCATAGCAAACGCGTTCGCCGTCACGCACCCTGGCCATCCGGCAGATGGTCCGCATAGGGGCAAATCAGTTAGACTCGACGGCAGTTCGAGGCATGAACAGGCCCGGCTGCTTCATCAACATATGGACACGAGACACCAGGCGGTCGATGCGCTATTCAGTCGAAATCAAAAAGTTTCTGTATAGCCAGTACTTCTACGGCGGCTTGCGCATTGCAGTGGGCGTGTCGCTGCCCGCCATCCTTTGCCTGATCGTCTTTCACAACCGGGAACTCGGCTTCACGATCGCGACGGGCGCGCTCGGCGCGTGCGCCGTCGACATGCCCGGCCCGCTCAAATACAAACACAACGAAATGCTCGCGTGCAGCGTGATCGGCTTTCTCGCCGCGCTCGCTACGGGCCTCGCGACGGTCAACCCGGTCGCGCTGTGGTGCACCGTCGTGCCGCTCACGTTCGTGCTGTCGCTGATCGTCGTCTACGGCAACCGCTGGCCGCAGATCAGCTTCGCGACGCTGTTCATGATGATCATGACGCTCGAAGAGCATTTCACGCCGCTGCAGGCGCTCGTCAACGCGTCGTGGATGCTCGTGGGCGGCCTGTGGTTCACGTACTGGTCGACCTTCGTGAGCCACTGGATGATGTACCGGATCGAGCAGCAGGCGCTTGCCGAAAGCGTGTTCGCGCTGGCCGACTACCTGCTCGCGCGCGCCGACTTCTTCGATCTCGACAACGATCTCGACGAGTGCTATCGCAACCTCGTCGCAAAACAGATCGCGGCCGTGGCCATGCAGGACGCCGCGCGCGACATCGTGCTGCGCAACCTGCCGAAGCTGAAGAGCGGACGGCTCCAGCCGCGCCGGGCGACGCTATTCAACCTGTTCATCCATATCGTCGATCTGCATGAGCAGTTCGTCGGCGCGCATACCGACTACCCGCTCGTGCGCAATACCTTCGGCGGCTCGGATCTGCTGATCTTCTATCGCGACCTGATCCGCAAGGCGGCGGCCGATCTCGAAGACATCGGTCTCGCGGTGCTGCAGAACGAGCCGCCGCGTGCACGCATCAACGTGAAGGCGGAACTGCGCGCAATCGAATATGAAATCGAGCAGATGCGCAAGCAGGAGTTGCCGAAGAAGCACCCCGAAGCCTACTCGACCATTTCCGCTTCGTTCCGGCGCGTGTGGAGCGCGACGCGGCTCATCGAGCGGATGCGCAAGAACCTCGCGAACGAGGAAAGCACGAAGGAAACCGATCTGCGCATCGATCAGGCGCTGACGCGTTTCGTGTCCAGCCGCCGTGTGCCGTTCGGCTCGATCTTCTCGAACCTGACGATGGCCTCGCCGAGCTTCCGGCATGCGCTGCGCGTGACGATCGCCGTCGCGGTCGGCTTCTGGCTCGGGCGTCTGCTGCCGCTCACCAACGCCTACTGGATCGTGATGACGACCGTCATCATTCTGAAACCCGGCTACTCGCTGACCAAGCAGCGCAACGGGCAGCGTATCGTCGGCACGCTGATCGGCTGCGCGGCGAGCATCGCGCTGATCATGAGCGTGAAGTCGCCGCATCTGCTCATCGTCGTGATGTTCGCGTCGATGGTGATGAGCTACAGCCTGCTGCTCTTCAACTACACCGCGAGCGTCGTGTTCACGTCGTCCTATGTGCTGCTGATGTTCCATCTGCTCGCGCCGGGCAGCCTGCATATCATCGGCGAGCGCGCGATCGACACCGTCGTCGGCTGCGCGATCGCGATCGCCGCGAGCCACCTGTTCCCGTACTGGGAATATCGGCTGATGGGCAAGCTCGTCGACGACATGATCGCGGCGATGCGCAGCTATCTGGAAGCGAGCTGGTGGTGGGGAGGCAAGCCGGCCGCAGCAGCAGCGGTGATCACACCGTCCGCGCTGACGGAAGCGGCCGCGCTCGCGCCTGCCGTGGCCGTCGCGGAGGTAATGGCGAGCGGTGCGAACGGGGTGGCGGAAGCAGCCGTGGCGGCGTCGGCAGCGGGTATCTCGATCAGCGCGACAGCCGCTGCGAAACCATCGGCGCCGACGCCCGCCGCCGCTGCCGCCGCGAGCGCGCTCGATCGCGACTACCGCTATCGGCTCGCGCGCAAGAACGTGCACGTCGCGTTCGCCAATCTCGGTCAGGCATTTCAACGGATGATGCTCGAGCCCAAGTCGGCGCAGAAGTTCGTGCCGGAACTGAACGACCTGCTGGTGCGCTCGCATGTGCTCGCGTCGCAGATCACGGCGGCGGCGCCGTTGCTGCGCACCTCGTCCCAGCAGATGGGCGGACCGTCGCATCAACCGCTGCAACGCGCGCTGACGCTGATCCGCGACAACCTCACGCACGCGGAGGAAGGCAATCCGCCGCCTGCCGATCAGGTGGAGATTTCAAAACAGTTGACGCGCGAACTCGACACAATGGTCGTCGAGGCGGAACGCTCGCCCGACTATGCGCCCGATGCCGTGCATGAACTGAAGCTGCTTGCGCATCAGTGCAAGCAGATGCTGGCGGCGTCGTTCCAGATTCGCAAGGACGCGAGTGTGATCCGCCTGCCGGAGAACTGAGACAGCCTCGCTTACTGCGACGCGCCCTTTGCAGCGTTGACGGCAGCCGCCGCTGAAGACGCCGCGGAAGCCACTGAATCGACGGCATTCTCGCGATCGTATTCGCGCTTTTCCGTGATCGCGTTGTAGAGAATCGTTGCGATCACCAGCAACACGACAACGACGATAAACACGGCGACACCAAGCGTCGGGTTCTTTTTCTTGCGCGGATCATTCATGAGTCGGGCTCTGCTCGCGGGTTGATTCGGCGGAGCGGGCATTCTACGCCGAAGCACCTTGCGCGCGGCTTGCAGTCCGCCACGCGCACGCGCGGTCCGACCGCGCAACGCCGCGTGAACGCCATCAGCGGCTTTCCGCGACCACGGCCGCACGCACCGGCAATGCCGTCGAATACTTGATCTGCTCCATCGCGAAACTGGAACTGACGTCGTACAGCGGCACCGAACGAATCAGTTGCTTGTAGACGCGGTCGTAGTCGTCGATATCGGACACGACGACGCGCAGCAGATAGTCGGTCTCGCCGCTCATCCGGTACACCTCGACTACTTCGGGAATGTCCTGCACCGCGCGCGTGAACGTCTGCGCCCAGGCTTCCGTGTGCTGGTTCGTGCGCACGGCGACGAACACGGTCGTGCCGACGCCCAGTTTGCGCGGATCGCACAGCGCGACCTGCGCGCGGATCACGCCCGCTTCCTTGAGCCGCTGAACCCGCTTCCAGCAGGGCGTCTGCGACAGGTTCACGCGCGCCGCGAGTTCCGCGATCGGCATCGTGGCGTCTTCCTGAAGCAGTTCGAGCAGCCGCCGATCAATGATGTCCATTCCCATCTTCCCACCCAGATAGAAAATTATTCTATTTCTCGTCAAGACGGAGGAATTATATGAAAACTCTTTCTCCGCGCAAATCGGTATAAATGAGGGCAATCCCGTTCTCGAAGAACAACATCAGCGGAGCCTTCCATGAACCCTTCTACCGGCTTGAATACACGCGAATTCCCGATGGCCGAATCGCTCGCTTTTCACTGCGCGATGCCCGCGCCGGGCGCGCTCGCGAGGCTGTGCAACGCCCTCGATGCCGCCTTCGACGCCTGCGCCGATGCGCTCGATCCGTCGCAGCATGCGTCGTTCGCCCGTGCGGTGCGCGCCGCGCTCGCCGAAGCGGCCGCCGATCCCGCGCTGCTCACGGATGCCCAGCGCGAAGCGTCTACCGCCTGCTACCGGCGCCATTTGCTTGCCGCCGATCCGGACGGCCGCTATGCGATCGCCGCGCTCGTCTGGATGCCCGGTCAGGCCAGTCCGATTCACGCGCATCATACGTGGTGCGGCTATGCGGTCATCGACGGCACGTTGACGGAAACCCTGTACGACTGGCAAGCGGACGACGATTGTGCGACGCCCGTGCGCGAGCAGTCGCGCGAACCGGGCGCGGTGTCGTTCACGCGATCGGGCCGCACCTGCATCCACCGGCTCGGCAATGGCAGCGACTCCGCCGCTGTCTCGCTGCATATCTATGGCGTATCGGGCGAGCAGATCAGCACGCATGTGAACGACGTCGTGCGCCTCGCCGAGAACGTACAAGCCGTTCCTGCCTGATTGCGCATCCTTCCCGGCTGCATCAAACGAAAAGGCGTCACGCAGCATGACCGCGTGACGCCTTTTTCAATCTCGAAGCCTCATCTTTTCACGTCTTGCCGCCATCGCCCGCCGTCGGAATCTGCGGCGGCACGGAAGCCGTTTGTCCTGTCGACGGCGGCGCCGGACGCGGCTCATGCGACACGTCGCGCGCCGGCGGCATCGCGCCGCCCGTCTTGGGCCTGAACGGCGTGGTCGTGCCCGTCGCGGATTCGCGCGCATGCGCCTCGCGATGCGCGATGTCTTCTTCGTCCATCAGCGCTTCCCCCACTTCGTCGCCCCGCGACGTATGCACGCGCATCTGCGGCACGGGAATCTCGATGCCCGCTTCGTCCATCTTGCGCTTCAGTCGCAGATTGAACGCACGCGCCACGCTCCATTGCTGCAGCGGCCGCGTCTTGATCTGGCCTTTGACGACCATCCAGTTCGGATCGAAGCGATCGAGTCCCCACACTTCGACCGGCCCGAGCATTTCGCGCCGGTAACGGAAGTCCGCCATCAGGTCCGCGCCGACGGCGCGAATCAACTGCGTCACCTCGTCGACGTCGGCGGAGAACGGCACGCGCACTTCGAACACCGCATACGCAAAATCGCGCGACAGGTTCTTCACGATCTTGATCTGCGAGAACGGAATGGCGTGAATCGCCCCCTGGCCGTCGCGCAGACGCACCGTGCGGATCGACAGATATTCGACGGTGCCCGCGTGGCCGCCGTCGATATCGATCCAGTCGCCGACCGAAATGGTGTCCTCGATGATGATGAACAGGCCCGTGATCAGATCGCTCACCAGCGACTGCGCGCCGAAACCGATCGCGAGACCGATCACACCGGCGCCCGCCAGCAGCGGCGTCACGTTGATGCCGAGGTTCGCCGCCGTGACGATGCCCGCGATCGTCAGGATCGTCACTAACAGCACGTTGCGCACGAGCGGCAGCATCGTGCGGGCGCGCATGCTCGGGTTCTTCGACCTGTTGCGCGGACTGCTCGGATTGACGGCTTCCTGAATGGCCGTGTCGATCAGGATCCACACAAGCCACGACAGGAACAACGTGATCAGGATCGCCGTCAGCGCGTGCGCGATGCCGCGCGCCGTCACGCTTTCCTCGATGATCTGCGCGAGCGACACATCCCACAGCCGCGCGGCGAACTCGAAGTACGCGAGCCAGACGAACAGCGTGATCAGTGTGCCGACGAAACGCAGCAGCCGCGTCAGATACGGCGAGCGGCGCCGGCGGCGTGCACTGCGCGGACGCGTCACGCGCAGCACGATAGCCGACAGAAAGAATGCCAGCACCAGCAGCAACGCCGTCACGACGGAAATCTGCAACACGTTCTCGCCGCTGCCGATACCGCCGATCGTCGCGATCACGGACGCCGTCGCGAGCACCAGCATCGGTACGTGCCACAGCGAAGCGAGCACGTCGAAGGCATCGGTCGCGGCCTTGTGATCGTGGCGCTGCTCATACGCGCGATTGCGGATCAGATGCGCCACGGGACGCCGGAACGCGAGCGCGAAGTAAGCGGTCAGCGCCGCCGCCGTCATGTTCGACACCGTCGACACGAGCGCCGCGAGGTTCGTGCCGAGTTCATGCGCGACATCGTAGTTGACGGCGGCATCGCCGAGCGCGCTGCAAATGCCGATTGCGAACAGCAGCCGCCTGCCGTGCTCGATCAGCAAGCGCACAGCCGCGCGCCGATGCCCCGAGCCGAACAGCGAGAACATGATCAGGCAGATCGCCGAGAACACCGCCCCTGCGACGATCGCATACGCGATCACCATCGCGATCGTGCGGCCGAGCGAATCGGGCATCGCGCGCACGAACATCAACGCGGCGACGAACGCGACGATCCACGGACCCACGCGGCGCAGTGCGAAGATCAGCAGATCGCGCGTGGTCGGATTCGCATCGAGCCGCACGACGATGCCAAAGCGCGCGTGAATCTTGCGCTGCAGATAGATGAGCCCCGCCGCGCACGCGCCCCATCCGGCGAGCACCGCGAACATGGTCAGCAGCACCTGGCCGAAATGCTCGCGTCCCTGGCTCGTGACGATCGTGTAGATCTCGTTGCCCGCCGCATTGAAGCGGCCGGACCAGTAATTGAGCGGCGAGCGGCCCTGATGCACGTCCGATTCGAACGACGCGATGCCCGCCGCGATCGCGCCGAGCAGCCCCGAACCGGGATTCGGCTGCGCGGTCGCGGGCGGCCCGACGGTCTTCGACGCATCGCGCAGCTTTTTCAGCTGGGCGACGAGCGCGGTGCGCTGATGGTCGTTGTCGAGCGTACTGATCACGCTGTCGAGCGATTTCGTCAGTTCCGCCTGGCTCGCGGGCGATGGCGCCGACGCCGCATCGGCTGCCGATGCACCCGACGCGGGCGCCGCCGGCGACACCGTCGCGCTATTGATCAGGCTTTGCAGCGCGGGGATCACTGGCGTGCCGCTGGCGGCCCCGGCCGCATGCGCGCTGCCGGACAGGCCAAGACCAGCGCCCGCAAGTGCGAGCGATAGCCAGAGCGACCCGCAAAACGCATACGCGAACGCGCCCGCACGCATCCGGCGCGATGATCGGGCGTGCGAAAAGAATCCGAAAACAACACGGAAAACAGCGCGAAAAACGGCGCAAAAAACAGCGTCAATCGCCAGTAGCCCGCCGGATGACGGCGCAGCCCGCGATTCACGCCGCGCAAGGCATGACTTCATGGCAATCCGTGACGGTGCAGCAACCGGGCAGGTTGCGTGGGACGGGAGACGCCAAGTGTAGCGGGTGTCGTCGAGGGAAAACTCCCCGATGCGTAACCGAATGTTAGTGCACTTGCGCGGCAGCGTGACAGCCGCTCCGGCGCGCCGTGCGGCGCTTGTCTACGCGCCACACGGCGTTTGAACCTGCTCAGTACGCGACGGTCGCGAGCTGATGAACGAAACGGCCCTGCTCCAGCTCGTCGACGAAGGCGATCGCGTAGTCTTCGGCCGAAATGCTGCTGTTGCCCTGCGCATCGACGATCAGCGAGCCCGCGCCGGTGCGGAACGTGCCCTTGCGCTCGCCCGGCGCGATCAGCGCAGCGGGCGCGAAGAACGTCCAGTCGAGATCGTTCGCCGCGCGCAGGATCGGGAGCGCGTCGCGGTGCGCGAGCGCAATCGCCCTGTACGCCTGCGGGAAGCCTTCCGTATCGACGAGCTGCTTGCCGGGCGCCACTTCCAGCGAACCCGCGCCGCCCACCACGACCAGACGTTTGACACCCGCCGAGCGCGTGCCTTCGACCAGCGCGCTTGTCGCCTTGCCGATCAGCGCGACGTCGTCCATCGGCGGCGCATACGCGCTCGCGACGACATCGTGCCCGCGCGCGCCTGCCGCGACGCTCGCGGCATCCAGCACGTCCGCCTGCGCAGCTGTCAGGTTCGCGATACCGCCCGGCACGCGCGCGGGATTGCGCGAGAACGCCGTCACCTGATGCCCGCGGCGCGCCGCTTCCGCTGCCACGCGCGATCCGATCATGCCCGTTGCGCCGAACAGCGCGATTTTCAGTGCCTTGCTCATGACAATGTTCCTTCCGCTTAAATGTAACCACAATGATTACATATTTGATTAAAAAAATCGGGGCGTCGCCCCTTACTTCGACACGCTGCTGCGTTCAACCGTCCGCCGCCGCTTTGCGCTTGCGTTCGCGCGAACGCTCGGCACGCACGACGTCGGCCGTCGCGTCGGCCAGTGTGCGCGACGCCAGCGACGCTTCGAGCGCCTGCTGCGCATCGCCGATGATGCCCGTCAGCACCGTCTGGATGTTGCGCCCGACCATGCATGCGGGATTCGGTGTTTCGCGATGCATCGCGAACAGTTGCGCATCGTCGACGGCGCGGTAGATGTCGAGCAGTGTGATGTCTTCCGGTTCGCGCGCCAGCAGCGCGCCGCCGCCCGCGCCGAGTTGCGACGAGGTCAAGCCCGCTTCGGCGAGCATCGCCAGCAGGCGCCGGATCAGCACGGGATTCGTGTTCACGCTTCCCGCTATCATGTCCGACGACAACGGCACGCCTTCCTGCAACGACAGCAGGGCGAGCACATGCACCGCAAAGGCAAATCGGCTACTCGTATTCACAGCGCTGGATCATCCGATACGCATGAGACGCACACTACGTCCCGGCGACGATGTGTAATTATCATAGTTACACTTAGCGCGCCGGTCAAGCGCACGCTTATTTGTCCATCTGCTTCTGGGCGTCGCCCGCATCGGATGGCGCGGACTGCGAGTTCGTCGATGCCTCGCTCGACCATTGCTGCAGCTTGCGCCCCGCCGACTCGAGTCCCGCGCCCGTCGAGCCCACCGCCTTGTTGACGGCGGCGTTCGTCGCACTGGCCGCGCCTTGCAGATTGGCCTGCGCCTGGGATGCGAGATCGCTCGGGCTGAGGTTGATGGTCGGTCCGGACGCGGCCGCGCCGAGATTCTGCTGCGCGGTCGCCTTTGCGGCGTCCACCTGGGCGCCGACGTAACTCGCGGCCTGATCGAGTTTCTGGCTGGCCTGCTGGGCGATGTCGTCGAGCTTGGGCGTCGTCTGGCCCGCCGATGCATCGTTCTTCTGACAGGCGGCGAGGCCTGCCAGCAGCGCGGCGGCGAAGATCGTCGAGCGAATCAGCGGATGACTTGAAAGAAGTTTCATGCTGGTCTTTGAGCCGCATCGGGCGGCTTCGTCTTGCGAAAACGCCTCAATGATACGCTGTTGCGCGTCGCGGGCTCGCCGGTGCGCGCGCGTCGTGCGCTACGAACGCCTTCGCAATCCTGTCAACGATGCTGGAGTAGACTCCCGAGGTTCGACGTATTCCCTCAACCAACGGAGGCATGCGATGGCAGCAAAGAAGATTCTGTTCCTGACGGGCGACTTCGCCGAGGATTACGAAACGATGGTGCCGTTTCAGGCGCTGCAGGCAGTCGGCCATACGGTCGACGCCGTCTGTCCCGGCAAGCGCGCCGGCGAGCGCGTGAAGACGGCGATCCACGATTTCGAGGGCGATCAGACCTACACCGAGAAGCCCGGCCACCTCTTCGCGCTGAACGCGACGTTCGACGAGATCGATCCGTCGCAATACGATGCGCTCGCGATCGCCGGCGGCCGCGCGCCCGAGTACCTGCGTCTCAATGCGAAGGTCATCGACGTCGTGCGCCAGTTCGCCGAAAGCAACAAGCCGATCGCGGCGATCTGCCACGCCGCGCAACTGCTCGCCGCCGCCGATGTGATCCGCGGCAAACGTATTTCGGCCTATCCGGCCTGCGGTCCCGAAGTGAAACTGGCGGGCGGCGACTACGCGGACATTCCCGTCGACGCCGCCATCACCGACGCGAACTTCGTCACAGCGCCCGCATGGCCCGCCCATCCCGAATGGCTGCGCCAGTTCCTCGTGCTGCTGGGCACGCGCATCGAGTTGTGACGCAGCCCAACGACCGGCCGTTTCCGGCCGGTCGCGTCGTGCAGTTTGAGATTTCTCCGATTACACGCACTCATAGGGCCTTCTAAAGTCGCTGGTTGACTTTGGAAGGCTCTACTAATGAATCTCACTAACTGGGTGATCATTCTCGCAGTCGCGCTGATTTCCCTCACCTTCTTCTGCTCGCGCGCGCCGACCAGCTGGTCGATCGAAAATCGCGCGCGGCGCTTCACGGGCACGCGTCTGCTTGCTCAAGCCGTCTTGTCATTCTGGAGCGCGCTTCTGATTGTCGTGCGCGGCCTGTTCGCCCTGGGCGCACACACGATTCATATCGCGCCGGAAATCATTTTCGCCGGCGCTTTGGTTCTGATCGGCGCGAGCTGCTACTGGTCGATCCGCGGCCGCCAGCTGCTCAAGCCGCGCCGCCTGTTCTCCGCACCCTGAACGTTGCGCCGGCTCGATTCGGCCAGGCGCATCGGCGCAATCCCGCTAACGGGCGTCGGCCCGCAACGCCTGTGCGTTGCCCGTCGTTGCCATGTCGCGCGCTTCGTCATGTGCCTTATCGTGCGCATCGTCGCGCTCCGTGTCGTGCGGCGGCGCCGTCGCATCGGGCAACGACAGATAGAACGTCGTGCCCACATCCTCCGTCGATTCGGCCCACACACGCCCGCCGTGCCGCTCGACCATGCGCCGCACGAGCGCCAGACCGATGCCCTCGCCCGCTGCTACATTGCCGTGCAGGCGCTGGAACGCGTTGAACAGGCGCGGCATCGCGACGTCCGGAATGCCGAGGCCGTTGTCCTTCACGTAGAAAATGCGCAGCGTCTGCACGCCGGGCGGCACGGGTGCGGTGCCGATTTCGACGATACCCGTGCGTTCCGGGCTCAAATAGTTGATCGCGTTGCCGATCAGGTTCGCGAACACCTGTTCGAGCGCAGTCGGGTCGCCCCACACGGGCGGCAGCGGCTGCACGATCACACGCGCGTTGCGGTCGCGGATGGTCGCCTGCATCGCGTCGATCACGCGCTGCACGATGTCCCGTACATCCACTTGCTGCCTGCGGTACTCGACACGGCCGACGCGCGATAGCCGCAGCAGCGCGTCGATGATGTGCGACGCCCGCAGCACGGCCGTCTGCAGGAAATGCAACGCCTCGCCGATATCCTCGTCGATCAGCCGCTCGACATGCTGCCGCTGCTGCGTCGACAGCGACGACTGACGCAAGGCCGCGCGCAGGTCGTCGCAAGCGTGAATCAGCTCCTTCGAAAAGCCTTGCAGATTGACGAGCGGCGCGCGCAGATCGTGCGACACGCTGTAGATGAAGGTTTCGTTTTCCTGCGTCTGCTGACGCAAAGTTTCGTTGGTTTGCGCGAGTTCGGCGGCGTGACGGCCCAGATCGGACTGGAAGCGCGCCTGCTGGCGCTCCGCTTCGAGCAACCGCCGGCTCGCCACATGCAGCGTCAGATCGAGCCGCGCGATTTCATCGTTGCCGCGCGTGAGCGGCGCGAGCGGCTCGTTGCTGGCGAGCCGGCTCGCGTTGTCCGACAGCAGCGCCAGCCGGCCGCGCACACCGCGCGCGAAGATCCAGAACGCGATTGCGACGAACACGAGCGAGCCGATCACGGCCGCGACGATCAGCGACTGCTGCCGTTCACGCGCCGCCGCGGCCTCCGCCGAACGCACGGAGTCGAGTTGTCGCTCCTGCGCCTGAAACGCGGCGATCTGCGTGCGAAAGCCGTCGAGCACGTCGGTCGCGGCGAGATCGCGGAACCGCTGCAGCACATCGCGCCGCCGTCCCGAGCGGATCAGATCCTGCACGCGGTCCGACCATTGCCGGTAAGCCTGCACGGACTGACGGATCTGCGCCGCGCGCTCGACCTGGGCCGGATTGTCGGCGACCAGTTCGGCGAGCCGGTCGATGCGCCTGTCGACGTCCATCCAGAACGTGACGGGCGTGGAGACGTCGCGTGCGCCGCTCACCGCCGCACCGCGCAGCCGCACCGATTCGAGCAGCACGGGCGCGAGAATATTCGCCGTCTGACGCAGCACGTCCTCGCTATGCATACTCCAGCGCTCGGCCTGTTCGGCATCCGCTTGCGCCTTGACCAACCCCGACAACAATGCGAGTTCGAAGACGGCGGGTATCGCAATCAGAAGCAGGCCTTTGGTCGTCAGTCTCATGCGCGCGCCGAGGTAGCCGGAAGCCGGCGGGTCGCGCCGGGGACGGCACATTATGTCGGCGATTGAGGCGGATGACAAAGGCGATCCGGGCGCTGATCTCGCCAATCTGGTGCGATCGGGAACGCGTCACGCACCACGCCCTTTTTCTGCATCGGGCGCACCGGGCCAGCCGTTATCTATTCGTAGGAAAATATTAAGGAAATCACAGGCTTATGCCCGATTTTGGGATGGTTGAATGCCCCAATGCGGCACAAATGCACATCTACAGTGCGCTTTGCACAGTCTGTGGCGAGCAAATCGAATCCGTAACGGTGCCACGCGAGGCTCCACAAACCCATTCCAGTGCAGCTTCGCACCGACAGAACGCGATACCGCCTCTATTTGGCCCACTTCTTGCGTTCCATGCCCGCTTTTCGCGCATCGCAGGATCCTACACGGATGGACAGTCTCAAAACCGGCACCGATACCCTCTTCCTTCTGCTCGGCGCAGCGATGGTGCTCGCGATGCACGCGGGCTTTGCGTTTCTCGAGCTGGGCACGGTACGCAAGAAGAATCAGGTCAATGCGCTCGTGAAGATTCTGGTCGACTTTTCGGTGTCGACCATCGCGTATTTCTTCATCGGCTACACGATCGCCTACGGCGTGCAGTTCTACGGCAGCGCCGAGACGCTCTCGCAGCACAACGGTTATGCGCTCGTGCGCTTCTTCTTCCTGCTGACCTTCGCGGCGGCGATTCCCGCGATCGTGTCGGGCGGCATCGCCGAACGCTCGAAGTTCAACCCGCAGCTCTTCGCGACCTTCGTGCTGGTGGGCTTCATCTATCCGTTCTTCGAAGGTATCGCGTGGAACGAGCGCTTCGGCATCCAGGCGTGGATCGCGCATGCGTTCGGCGCGCCGTTCCATGACTTCGCCGGTTCCGTCGTGGTGCACGCGTTCGGCGGCTGGGTCGCGCTGCCCGCCGTGATGCTGCTCGGCGCGCGCCACGGCCGCTACACGCGCGACGGACGTATTGCCGCCCATCCTCCGTCGAACATTCCGTTCCTCGCGCTCGGCGCGTGGGTGCTGGCCGTCGGCTGGTTCGGCTTCAACGTGATGAGCGCGCAGACGATCGATAAGATCAGCGGCCTCGTCGCCGTCAACTCGCTGATGGCGATGGTCGGCGGCACGCTGACCGCGTGGCTCGCGGGCCGTAACGACCCCGGCTTCACGTACAACGGCCCGCTCGCCGGACTGGTGGCCGTGTGCGCCGGCTCGGACCTGATGCATCCGCTGGGCGCACTGGTGACGGGCGCCGTCGCGGGCGTGCTGTTCGTGTACATGTTCACGACCGTGCAGAACCGCTGGCGTATCGACGACGTGCTCGGCGTGTGGCCGCTGCACGGCCTGTGCGGCGCGTGGGGCGGCATCGCGGCGGGCATCTTCGGCCAGCACGCGCTGGGCGGCCTCGGCGGGGTCTCGTTCGCAGCGCAGCTGCTCGGCACGCTCGGCGGCGTCGTGTTCGCGACGCTCGGCGGCACGATCGTCTATGGCGCGATCCGGCTGACGGTCGGCCTGCGTATCGACCAGGAAAACGAATACAACGGCGCCGACCTGTCGATCCACAAGATCACCTCGACGCCGGAGCGCGAAACGGTCGGCTAAGGGGCTTTGCGCGGTCGCGATGCGCCGCCGCTCTGCCGGGGCATCGATGCACGCCCGCGCCGGCTGGTGTAACCTCGCGTTTCAGGGATCGGCACCCGCCACTGGCGACCTGCCGATTCCTCATACGATCGCGCGCGCCGGTGTTAGACTTGCGCGCGCCGGAGATGGCATTCTCCTAAACCGCCCTCGTGGCTGATGATGCCTGCTTCGCCCGGAAGCTGCGGACGTTGCAGTGTCACGCCCCGCCGCAGCCCGGTTCGTCGACGTTCGGCTTTCCAGGCTTGCTCATGTATCTGTCCATTCTTGCCGTCGGTATCGGCGGCGCACTCGGTTCGCTGTTCCGCTGGTTTCTCGGTCTGCGCCTCAATGCGCTCTTTCCGGCGCTGCCGCTCGGCACGCTGGCCGCCAACGTGATCGCCGGCTACATCATCGGCGTGGCGGTCGCGTACTTCGGGCGCAATCCGCAGATCGCGCCCGAATGGCGGCTCTTCATCATCACGGGGCTGATGGGCGGCCTGTCGACGTTCTCCACTTTCTCCGCCGAAGTCGTGCAACATTTGCAGCAAGGCCGGCTCAACTGGGCGGCAGGCGAGATCGCGATTCACGTGACAGCATCCGTGATCGCGACGGTGCTCGGCATTGCGACGGTCGCCATCGCGGCACGCTGACGAGTCACCGCCCGCGTAAGTCACGCGCAACGATGACCGACACCCGCCGTTCATCAAAAGATCATGGCCTGAGCCTGCCGCGCGCACATCGCGTGGCTGTATCATCGTCGTCATATGCGGCGGGCAATGTGATGACCATCATGCACTCGCCGCGACAGACGGCATGAGCCGGGCGGCGCGCGAAGCGTCCGCTTCGTGCGCATGCCAGGCAAGCCAGCCGGGGACCTCTTGAAGTACAGATATCTTTCGCGTCGTGCGTTCCATCCGCTGCAGCGCAGTGCTGAGGAACTGTCGTTCGCGTTTTCGGAGCTGCTCGCACAGCCGCTCAGCCGCCCCGAAGCGGCCGCACGTTTCGAACACCTCTGGAACGAAGTCAACGACGCCGCGCAGTCGTGCGTCGACAGCGATGCCGCCTTCTCGTACATCGCGCTGCTGCAAAGCATGGATCAGCGCTGGCGGTTCCTGCGATCGATGAACTAGCGGGCCAGCCGACCGTGTCCTCCGATCAGCCCGTCGACCAGCAGGCCACCCCGCAAGCGCGGCCGCCCCGCTCCGCCGACGAGATCGAAAAGGACTTCCTGGATTTGATGATGTCGGGCATTCCGTCCGACATCGCGCACGACAAGTTCGAACGCCTGTGGGATGAAACGAACGCGCTTGCCGCATCGATGATGATGACGTCGCAGGCGCTTCCGTATATTGCGCTGCTCAAGCGCATGCACGCGGATTTCGCCGGGCGCTACCCGCGACGCACGGGATAAGCGCGGCGCGCATTCAACGCAGCGGCGGCACGCACGGCCGCCGCTTTCGAACTACGACCTCGAATTACGACTTTGCGGGACGCCCCGTCTTCACGGCTTCGAGTTCCTGCACGGCCGCGACGAGCCGCTTGGCTGGCGAAACGGCAAGCAGGTTCAGACCCGCACGCAGCAACTCGCTCTTCTTGACGGAGAGACCCGCATCGAGACAACGCTGCTTGAGTTCGGCGATCTTCGCGTAGTCGGACTTCGGCATCGTGAAGCTGTCGCGCACCACTTTTTCCTTCTCTTTCTTCGCACGCGGTTTTTTGTCTTCGGCGACGGCAGGCGCCGCTGCGGGCCTGGTCGTCTTCACGGCCTTCGTGGTCTTCACCGCCTTCGCTTCCTTCGGCGGCTTGACTGCCTTGGCCGGCTTCGCGGTCGAGGCGGACGGGGCCTCGCTTGCCGGCTTGGCAGCCTTGTCAGCCTTCACGCTGCCGGCGGTCTTTGCGGCCTGAGTCGCTTTCACCGTCTTCGCCGCTTTCGGCGCCTTTGCGGATTTCGGCGTCGCGTTCGAGGTGTCGGGCGCGCTCGCCGCGGCTTCGGAGGCCGTCGATGCCTTTGTCGGCTCCGCGGCCCGCGCTGCCTTCGCGGACGGCTTCTTCGCTTCCGCGGCCGGTTCCTTCGCACTCTTCGGGAAGTGGAAAGCCTTCTTGGTCGGTTCCTTGATTCGTGGCGTGCTCATGTCGATCCCTCGTTAACGGTATAAACAGTATATACGGTTTTCGGGCGGACAAATCCCGCTGCATCGCGCCGCAAGCAACTACGCTTTTTTCAGCAGACGGACGGCCTCACGCTGCCGCTGCTTGCGACGCCCCTTCAGAAACGCGAGCGCTTCGCGCGCGTCCTCTTCGCTAGCGAACAGGTTCAGGTTTTCGCGCAACAGCGCGACGCTCGCGATCACGTCGTTGAGTTCGCCGAAGCACTGCTGCATATTCTTGAGACGCTTGAGCGTGCGTGCATGCGCGGCGTCGTCGAGCGCGGGGCCGAAGAACTCGATCAGATAGCGAACCCGCTTGCCGGACTTGCGCACGTCATGCAGCGAATCGTAGTCGGCGTGTTTTGCGCGCGACGCCTTGCGCATGCGCTTGCGCAACGATTTTTCAGCGACGCGCACACGCTTCGCCGCGAACTTCTGCAATGCATGCCGTTCGGGCGCCGTGTTCAGTTCCTTCGATGTGTTCGCGAGCGCGTCGTGCAGCACGTTGCGGATGTCGGCGTTGATGAGCGTTTCGCGGCTCGTGGCGAGTGCGCGTTCGCGCGCTTCGTGCAGGCTGGCAGGCACGTCGCGCACCATGCCGCTTGCGCCCGTTTCGTCGTTTGCGCTTGCCAGCAGTTCGAGCAGGATGTCCCAGTCGCGCGTGCGTCCGGCGGCGTCGGCGAGAAAACGATACAGCGCGCGCTGACGCGTGTTTTCGGCCTTGTCGAGCAGCGGCCGGTAGGCCCACCACAACGAGCGCAGGCGCCGCAGCGCGACGCGCAACTGATGCAGGGATTCGGGAGAAGCGTCGGCGTGGATCGATGCATTGTGCGCAAGCGCTTCGTCGACGAGCGGCGCCGCGAGCGCGGCGAACGTCGATTCCGCCTGCGCCCCGTCGCCCAGTGCGGCGATATCGTGCGTAGGATCGTCGTCTTTCATGGGGCCTCGTATCGGGAGCGATAACAAGATGCCATGCGATGCATCGACCGATGCAGAGGACATCATACGCTTTCCACATCGGACAAAAATCGCGAATCCCGAGGCTGCGCCCTATTTGTCCGGCGGCACGGTCGCGCGTGCGAACGTCGCCAGATCCATCACGAAACAGAACGCCGGGGCCGCCGCCAGCACGCAATCGCACGGAAGCGTCGGAGCTTCATCGCGCGGCGGCTTGCGGCGCAACGCGACCACGCCCTCGACCCAGCGCCGGAAAGCGGGCAACGGCCAGCCGCAGCGCACTGCGGCCGACGCCTCGACTTCCACGTTGTCTTCAAGCAGCCAGCCGCCGACGTAGTTACGCGCGAGCAAATGAAACGGCAAGCTCTGCGAAACGCTCGCAGGGTCGACGGGCCCGTCGCCTGCCCCGCGAACGCCCGGCGCGAGATAAATGAAATAGTGCGGCGCGAGACTTTGTGCATGCGTGACGACATCGGCGACATCAGGCTCGTGCCGCGCGAGTTCGTGCGCGTCGGGCGCCGTATGCGCGCGCATCTCTGTCAGCTTGACGCGTAGTGCTTGAAGTTTTTGCCTGCACGCGTACGTCCAGCGCTGTTCCGCGTCGTCGAGGTCGAACTCGAGCGCGCCCACGTCGTTCAGATGCACGGCCTTCGCATCGGCAAGCGCGCGTCGCGCCTCGATGATCGCCTTCGGCGCGCTCAGCGAAAAGTAGCGCGACAGCTCGCGGCCGATGTCGTCGTCATCGGTCCGGAATTCGAGCAGGCACCAGCGCAACGACGGATCGAAAGCGAACGCATCGCCGTGCGCGATGCGCATGCCGAGCGCGCTCGTCGCATACAGATATTCGACCGTCTTGCGCGTCGCCGACACGCGCTGCGTCGACACAGGGAGATCGGACTCGCGGAGGTTCAGGGTATCCATGTTCACTCCCGGGAAGGGGATTCGCCTCGCCGTGCGCCGGTTGCAATCGGCGCACGATCCACCCTGCACAGCGAGAACTACGCCATCCGCACCGCACTACGTGACGGCGAGAGGCCTCACGCGACGTTCGATTGGAACGCTCACAGGCACGCCGGATGCGCTACGCATTCCGTGGACTTCCAAAGGAGGAAATCATGACCACACTTGACCCGAAAATGAACCCGGCACATGCCGGCGCAGGCATCGTCGGCGGTGGCGTGGGCGAAGGTCCGGGGCCTGAAGTGATGGCCGCGGCAACGCTGGATGGCAACAAGGTCGTCTCGTCGGATGGCGAACATGTCGGCAAGATCTCGGACATCATGCTCGACGTGCGCAGCGGACGCGTCGCGTATGCGGTGTTGTCGGAGGGCGGCTTCCTCGGCATGGGCAGCAATCTGCACGCAATCCCGTGGAGTGCGCTGACGCTCGATACCGACGAGAAGGTATTCCGCGTCGATATCACCGCGCAGCGGATCAAGGACGAACCGGGCTTCGACAAGGATCACTGGCCTTCGATGGCCGACGAAACCTGGGGCACGCAGATGCACCAGTACTACAACCGCGATCCGTACTGGATGTCGACTTCCGTCGATCCGATGCGCGACCGGGGGTTGTGATTTCGACAGCGGCGCGCCCGCGCCGCGCTGCCGACTTTTCCTTCATCGATGCTCATGCCGGCGGCCGCCAGGATTCTGGCGGCCGCCGCGCTTCATTTGCCGGGTGCGCGTAGCATGCGTGCTTTGACGCCGTACTCGTCAATACATATCGTCACGCCCTGCCCGCCCGCTTCCCGCCGCTGGATAAACGCTCGCAAACCGACCGGACGGATAAAAAAAAGGCGCCACGTTGCCGTGGCGCCTTCAAAAAGTTCTAGCCATTCCGAGGGCCGTGCTAGAACCTGAGAGACGGTACTGAAAAGTGGTGCAGAAATTGGGGTTTCGAAGCGCAGACTGCTTGACGGGACGCGAACGCTGCGATTAGACGCGCGCTGCGATATGTCGTTTTTACTTACGATTACTGCGCACTTTCGAAATATAGTTCCATTTTTTATGGTAATGCTGACTAAGTCAAGCAAAATTTAATCGCTTCCGGAGGTCCAAAAGTTACATTCCTATACAATGAATCGTAGTAGGAAAAAAGACACTTAGGCCTTGCTGAGAGAGGGTCTGAGAGCGCTTCAGACGGGTCTGTGCCGCTGAGCGCGTTCCGCAATATTGAAATAGCGTTTCATAAAAACCACATGAACCAGTCATCGACGCGCCCCGTCGCCGGCGATGCCGCGAAGGAAAAAGACGGCTCGGGCGACGAGGTCACCGCGCTCGCCCGCGGCCTCACCGTGCTTCGGAGGATCGCGGCCGCCGACGCCCCGCTTTCCAACCGCGAGCTGACGGAGCTGACGGGCATTCCCAAGCCGACCGTCTCCCGGATCACCGCGACGCTGGTCAGCGCGGGCTTCCTGTTCCGTTTGCCGGACAGCGAGCGTTTCGTGCTGACGTCGTCGGTGCTGGAGTTGAGCAACGGCTTTCTGCGCAACTTCGACATCCGCGCGCGCTCGCGGCCCTTCCTGATCGAACTGGCCGAACGCACGTCGCTCTCCGTGCATCTGGCCGTGCGCGACCGGCTCGACATGGTCGTCATCGACGCCATCAAACCACGCTCCGCCGTGCTGGTATCGCGCCTCGACGTCGGCTCGCGGATGGACCTGAGCCGCACGGCCGTCGGCCGCGCCTATCTGGCTGCCCTGTCCGAAACGGACCGGCAGAACCTGCTGGCCGGCCTGCAGGCCGCGGCGGGCGACGACTGGGGCAACATTAGCGCCCGGCTCGATGCCGCATTGCACGAGACGACGGCACAAGGCTTCGCGATCGCAACGGGCGAATGGTACGAAGGGCTGAACGCAATCGCCGCCGGCTTCATCGGGCCTTCGGGTGAACGCTACGCGGTCAATTGCGGCGGCTCGGCACATCAGTGTCCACGCGATTGGCTGGTAGCGCGGGCGGCCCCCGCGTTGCTCGAGACCATCGACAAAATCGTCCACGAAATCGGCGGCACGCCTGGGCGCCGGCTCGATGACTGAGACGTCGTGCGGCGTGTCCGGGCAACGTCGGGCAGTCCTCGCATTCGTGCGACCTGTTGGTGACGCGTCACTGACGCACACCTTTCAGGCACGCCGATCTCGTGTAACCGTCGTAATCCGCCGAAAAATACGCCGCTGGACTGTAACTCCGCCCGGGACGTAGCATCATGCTTTCCCGCGCGCCCGGGAAAGCTGCGACTGCCTCCTGCGCATCCGCGCGCGTTTGCACCGGCAGCGCAAAAGACAACGGAGCGCAGCGGCACGAACATCAGTACGGCCAACAGGGAGGAGCCGTCAATCATGCCGGCAACGCGTCTGCCGCTATCGCGGCCGCCGTCACGTCACGGTCATCTCGATGAGCCATCGCATCAATTAACATCGCGCAGGCACGCGCGATCGACAGAACCCGGCGTGCGGTATGCAGCTACGGCGCGCATCGAACGTTTGCTTCATTTCAAGCCAGCCACCTGATCGAACCGATGGACGAACAAAAAAAGCAGCCTGAATCATCACGCCACGCCGAACCCGCCAGCCCGCCTCCCGGGCGCGAACCCGGGCCCGGCGCCGTCAAGCGCCATCGCGGCCGCACGATCGCGTTGATCGTCGCCGTCGTGCTGATCGCGGGCTTCGTGCTGATGCGCTGGCATCCCTGGAACAAAAGCGCAGACGGCGCGAGCGCGGCAACGGGCGCAAGCGGCGCGCAGGCTGGGCGTGCCGGTCGACGCGGCGGCGGCCCCGGCGGCGGCATGAACCAGCCGCAGCCCGTGCACGTGGCGGCCGCGACGCAAGGCGAAATGCCCGTCGTGCTGAACGCGCTCGGCACGGTCACACCGCTTGCCAACGTCACCGTGCGCACGCAGTTGTCGGGCACGTTACAGACGGTCGCGTTCCAGGAAGGCCAGATGGTCAAGCGCGGCGATCTGCTTGCGCAGGTCGACCCGCGTCCGTATCAGATCAGTCTTGCGAACGCCGAAGGCACGCTCGCCAAGGACATGGCGCTTCTGCAAACCGCCCGTCTCGACCTGAAGCGCTATCAGACGCTGCTCTCGCAAGATTCGATCGCGAGCCAGCAGGTCGACACGCAGGCATCGCTCGTCAAGCAGTACGAAGGCCAGGTCAAGGCCGACCAGGCGAACATCGACACCTTCAAACTCGATCTCACGTACGCGCGCATCACGGCGCCCGTCTCGGGACGCGTCGGCCTGCGTCAGGTCGATGCCGGCAACTACGTCACACCGAGCGACACGAACGGTGTCGTCGTCATCACGCAATTGCAGCCGATCAGCGTGATCTTCACCACTTTCGAAGACAACCTGCCCGCCATCCTCAAGCAACTGCACACGGGCCAGAAGATGTCGGTGACGGCCTACGACCGCAGCAACACGACATCGCTCGAAGCGGGCTATCTGGAAACGCTCGACAACCAGATCGACACGACGACGGGCACCGTGAAGCTGCGCGCCACGTTCCAGAACAACGGCGGGCTGCTGTTCCCGAATCAGTTCGTCAATACGCGCCTGCTCGTGAACGTGGTGAAGGACGCGGTGATCGTGCCGACCTCGTCGGTGCTGAACGGCTCGATGGGCGCATTCGTGTATGTCGTGAAACCCGACAACACGGTGACGGTGCGCACGGTCAAGGTCGGCCCTGTCGACGGCGAGCGCACCAGCATCGCGTCGGGTCTGCAGGTCGGCGAGCGCGTCGTGATCGACGGTTCGGACCGGCTGAAGGAAGGCGCGAAGATCACGATTCCCGCCGACCGTCCGCGCGGTGCGTCGGGTGCGTCGGGTGCATCGGGTGCGCATGCGGCATCGGGCGCTTCCGGTGCAGTGGGCGCATCGGGCGCGCGTCGTCACAAGCACGCGTCGCAGACGTCGGCGGAATAAGGCACGGCTGACCGCATGAATCCATCCCGCGCCTTTATCCTGCGCCCGGTCGGCACCGCCCTTCTGATGGCGGCGATCATGCTGGTCGGGCTCGTCGCACTGCGTTTTCTGCCGCTGTCCGCGCTGCCCGAAGTCGACTACCCGACCATCCAGGTGCAGACTTTCTATCCGGGCGCGAGCCCGGACGTGATGACCTCGTCGGTGACGGCGCCGCTCGAACGCCAGTTCGGGCAGATGCCTTCGCTGAACCAGATGTCGTCGCAAAGCTCGGCCGGTTCGTCGATCATCACGCTGCAGTTCAGCCTCGACCTGCCGCTCGACGTCGCCGAGCAGGAAGTCCAGGCGGCCATCAACGCGGCGGGCAACCTGCTGCCGTCCGACCTGCCCGCGCCGCCCATCTACGCCAAGGTCAATCCCGCCGACGCGCCCATCCTCACGCTCGCGATCACGTCGAAAACGCTGCCCCTCACGCAGGTGCAGGACATCGCCGACACGCGTCTCGCGCAGAAGATCTCGCAGGTGGCGGGCGTGGGTCTCGTGAGCCTGTCGGGCGGTCAGCGCCCCGCCGTGCGCATTCAGGCCAATCCGCGCGCGCTCGCGTCATACGGACTGAATCTCGACGATCTGCGCACCACCATTTCGAACCTCAACGTCAACACGCCGAAGGGTAACTTCGACGGCCCGACGCGCGCCTACACGATCAATGCGAATGACCAGTTGACGGACGCCGACGCGTACAAGTCGGCCGTGGTCGCGTACAAGAACGGCCGCCCGGTGATGCTGACGGACGTCGCGACCATCGTCGCCGGCGCGGAGAACACGAAGCTCGGCGCGTGGGTCGACAGCACGCCCGCGATCATCCTGAACGTGCAGCGTCAGCCGGGCGCGAACGTGATCCAGGTGGTCGACAGCATCAAGAAGCTGTTGCCCACGCTGCAGCAGTCGCTGCCCGCCGCGCTCGACGTGCAGGTGGTCACCGACCGCACCACCACTATCCGCGCGTCGGTGCGCGACGTGCAGTTCGAACTGCTGATGTCGGTCGTGCTGGTCGTGCTGGTGATGTATCTGTTCCTCGCGAACATCTACGCGACCATCATTCCGAGCCTGTCCGTGCCGCTGTCGCTGATCGGCACGCTCGCCGTGATGTACCTGTGCGGCTTCTCGCTCGACAACCTGTCGTTGATGGCGCTCACCATCGCAACCGGCTTCGTGGTCGACGACGCGATCGTGATGATCGAGAACATCGCGCGCTACGTCGAGGAAGGCGACTCGCCGCTGGAAGCCGCATTGAAGGGCTCGAAGCAGATCGGCTTCACGATCATCTCGCTGACGGTCTCGCTGATCGCCGTGCTGATTCCCCTGCTCTTCATGGGCGACGTGGTCGGGCGCCTGTTCCACGAGTTCGCGATCACGCTCGCGGTGACCATCGTCATTTCGGCCGTGGTGTCGCTCACGCTGGTGCCGATGATGTGCGCGAAGCTGCTGCGCCACACGCCGCCGAAAGAAAGCCACCGCTTCGAGGCGCGCGCGCATGCGGCCATCGACTGGGTGATCGCGCGCTACGCGGTCGCGCTCGAATGGGTGCTGAACCGCCAGCGCTCGACGCTCGTCGTCGCGCTGCTCACGCTCGTGCTGACGGCCGTGCTGTACGTCTACATTCCGAAGGGCTTCTTCCCCGTGCAGGACACGGGCGTGATCCAGGCGATCACACAGGCGCCGCAGTCGGTGTCGTATGCGTCGATGGCGGAACGTCAGCAGCAGCTCGCCGCCGAAATCCTGAAGAATCCGAACGTCGACAGTCTCACGTCGTTCATCGGCGTGGACGGCAGCAACATCACGCTGAACAGCGGCCGCATGCTGATCAACCTGAAGCCGCGCGACGACCGCGACGCGACGGCGAGCCAGGTGATCCGCCAGTTGCAGCGCGACACGTCGCACATTCCGGGCGCGACGCTCTACATGCAGCCGGTGCAGGACCTGACCATCGATTCGACCGTGAGTCCGACGCAGTACCAGTTCATGCTGACCGACCCGAATATCGACGAGTTCGCGACCTGGGTGCCGAAGCTGATGGAGCGTCTCGCGCAGTCGCCCGAACTCGTCGACGTCGCAACCGATCTGCAGAACAACGGCCAGTCGGTGTATGTGGAAATCGATCGCGCGTCGGCGGCACGCTACGGCATCACGCCCGCCACCGTCGACAACGCGCTCTACGACGCATTCGGCCAGCGCATCATTTCGACGATCTTCACGCAGTCGAACCAGTATCGCGTGATTCTCGAAGCGCAGCCGCAGATGCAGCACTACACCGAGTCGCTGAACTCGATCTATCTGCCGTCGTCGACGTCGTCGGGCGGTCAGGTGCCGCTGGCTTCCATCGCGAGCTTCCACGAAAAGCCCGCGCCGCTGCTCGTCAC
Source organism: Paraburkholderia sp. Tr-20389 (assembly GCF_017104565.1). GTDB lineage: Bacteria > Pseudomonadota > Gammaproteobacteria > Burkholderiales > Burkholderiaceae > Paraburkholderia. The sequence goes on from NZ_JAAGPD010000015.1 coordinate 44,432, forward strand.
GCACCTGAGCCAGTTCCCGGCCACCACGGTGTCGTTCAACCTCGCACCGGGCGCGTCGCTCGGCGAGGCCGTGAAGGCAATCCAGCAGGCGGAAAAGGACGTCGGCCTGCCCGCCTCCTTCCAGACGCGCTTCCAAGGCGCGGCGCTCGCGTTCCAGGCGTCGCTCTCGAACGAGCTGTTCCTGATTCTCGCCGCCATCGTCACGATGTACATCGTGCTCGGCGTGCTGTACGAGAGCTTCGTGCATCCCATCACGATCCTCTCGACGCTGCCGTCGGCGGGCGTCGGCGCGCTGCTCGCGCTGCTGGTGACGGGTCACGACCTCGACATCATCGGCATCATCGGCATCGTGCTGCTGATCGGCATCGTGAAGAAGAACGCGATCATGATGATCGACTTCGCGCTCGAAGCGGAACGCGAGCACGGCAAGCCGCCGCGCGAAGCGATCTATCAGGCGTGTCTGCTGCGCTTCAGGCCCATTCTGATGACCACCATGGCGGCACTGCTCGGCGCATTGCCGCTGATGCTCGGCACGGGCGCGGGTTCCGAACTGCGCCGCCCGCTCGGCATCGCGATCGCGGGCGGCCTGATCGTGAGCCAGTTGCTGACGCTGTTCACGACGCCCGTGATCTATCTCGGCTTCGACTCGATTGCGCGGCGCCTGCGCGCGCGCTTTCATCGTGACGAGCACGGCGACTCGTCCGGCAATGGCGCCGCGCGTCCGCCCGCCACCGACGCGGACGTCTGAGTGAAGAGGCCGAAACGATGAACCTGTCGCGCCCCTTCATTCAGCGCCCGGTCGCCACGACGTTGCTCGCGATCGGCATTGCGCTGTCCGGCCTGTTCGCCTTCGCGCAGTTGCCCGTCGCGCCGTTACCGCAGGTCGATTTTCCGACCATCTCGATTCAGGCGAGCCTGCCCGGCGCGAGTCCGGAGACGGTCGCGACGAGCGTGGCGAGCCCGCTCGAACGGCATCTCGGCACGATTGCCGACGTCACCGAGATGACCTCGTCGAGCTCCGTCGGCTCCGCGCGCATCACGATGCAGTTCGGCCTGAACCGCAACATCGACGGCGCCGCGCGCGACGTGCAGGCGGCCATCAATGCGGCGCGCGCCGACCTGCCCGCGAGCCTGCGCTCGAACCCGACGTATCACAAGGTCAACCCCGCCGATGCACCGATCCTGATCCTCGCGCTCACGTCGAAGACGATGACGGCGGGCCAGTTGTACGACTCGGCGGCGACCGTGCTGCAACAGTCGCTGTCGCAGGTGGACGGGGTTGGCGAAGTCGACGTGAGCGGCTCGGCGAATCCCGCCGTGCGCGTCGAACTGGAGCCGCAAGCACTGTTCCACTACGGCATCGGCCTGGAGGACGTGCGCGCGGCGCTGGCATCGGCGAACGCGAACAGCCCGAAGGGGTCGATCGAATTCGGCCCGAACCGTGTCCAGCTCTACACCAACGACCAGGCGAAGCAAGCGTCGCAGTACAAGGATCTGGTGATCGCGTATCGCGACGGCGCCGCCGTGCATCTATCCGATGTCTCGGAAGTGGTCGATTCCGTCGAAGATCTGCGCAACCTCGGCCTGATGAACAACCAGCGCTCGGTGCTCGTGATCCTGTACCGGCAGCCGGGCGCGAACATCATCGAAACCATCGACCGCGTGAAGGCGATGATTCCGCAATTGAAGGCGTCGTTGCCCGCCGCCGTCGAAGTCACGCCGACGGCCGACCGCTCCACTACCATTCGGGCGTCGCTGAAGGACACGCAATACACGCTGATGATCGCCGTCGCGCTCGTCGTGATGGTCGTGTTCCTGTTCCTGCGCAACTGGCGCGCCACGCTGATTCCGAGCGTCGCCGTCCCCATCTCGATCATCGGCACGTTCGCGGCGATGTATCTGCTCGGCTTTTCGATCGACAACCTGTCGCTGATGGCGCTGACCATCGCGACGGGCTTCGTCGTCGACGACGCGATCGTCGTGCTGGAGAACATCGAGCGGCACATCGAGAGCGGTATGCCGCGCATGAAGGCGGCCTTCGTCGGCGCGCGCGAGGTCGGCTTCACGGTGATGTCGATCAGCATTTCGCTGGTTGCCGTGTTCCTGCCCATTCTGCTGATGGGCGGCATCGTCGGGCGCCTCTTCCGCGAGTTCGCGCTGACGCTGTCGCTCGCGATCGGCGTGTCGCTGATCGTGTCGCTGACGCTCACGCCGATGATGTGCTCGCGCCTGCTGTTCGAGCCGCATGAGAAAAAGGAAGAAGGCCGCTTCGCGCGCGGGCTCGAGCGCGGCTTCAACTGGATGCAGCGCGGCTATGCACGCACGCTCGGCTGGTCGCTGCGTCATCCGCTGCTGATCCTGATGGTGCTGCTGATCACCATCGCACTGAACATCTGGCTCTACATCATCGTGCCGAAGGGCTTTTTCCCGCAGCAGGACACAGGGCGGCTCGTCGGCGGCATTCAGGCCGACCAGTCGACGTCGTTCCAGGCGATGAAAGTGAAGTTCTCCGAGATGATGAAGATCGTCCAGGCGAATCCCGCTGTCGACAGCGTGGTGGGCTTCACGGGTGGACGGCAGACCAATTCGGGCTTCATGTTCGTGTCGCTCAAGCCGAAGTCCGAGCGCAAGATTTCCGCCGATCAGGTGATCCAGCAGTTGCGCGCGCCGCTGGCCGACGTCGCGGGCGCGCGCACCTTCCTGCAGGCCGTGCAGGACATCCGCGTCGGCGGCCGGCAGTCGAACGCGCAGTATCAGTTCACGCTGCTGTCGGACACCACGTCCGACCTGTACAAATGGACGCCGCTGCTGACTGAGGCGCTGCAAAAGCGCCCCGAACTCGCCGATGTGAATTCGGACCAGCAGCAAGGCGGACTCGAAGCGATGGTGACGATCGACCGCGCGACGGCTGCGCGTCTGAACATCAAGCCCGCGCAGATCGACAACACCTTGTACGACGCGTTCGGTCAGCGGCAGGTCTCGACGATCTACAACCCGCTGAACCAGTATCACGTCGTGATGGAAGTCGCGCCGAAATACTGGCAGAGCCCCGACATCCTCAGCCAGGTCTGGATCAGCACGTCGGGCGGCAGCGCGAGCGGCGCGCAGTCGACCAACGCGACGGCGGGCACGGTGACATCGGCGGCGACGTCGAAGGCAACGACGGGCGGCACGGCGGGCACGACGGCGTCGATCGCGTCGGACGCCGCGCGGAATCTGGCGAACAACTCGATTGCGGCGAGCGGCAAGTCGAGCGCGTCGACGGGTGCGGCCGTGTCGACGTCGAAGGAAACGATGATTCCGCTGTCCGCGATCGCGAGCTTCGGGCCGGGCACGACGCCGCTTGCGGTGAATCACCAGAGCCAGTTCGTCGCGTCGACGATCTCGTTCAATCTGCCGCCGGGCAAGTCGTTATCGGACGTGACGCAGATCATCTACCAGACGATGGCCGAGATCGGCATGCCGGGGACGATACATGGCAGCTTCCAGGGCACGGCGCAGGCGTTCCAGCAATCGATGTCCGACCAGCCGATTCTGATTCTCGCGGCGCTCGCGGCCGTGTATATCGTGCTGGGCATTTTGTACGAGAGCTACATCCATCCGCTGACGATTCTGTCGACGCTGCCGTCGGCGGGGGTGGGTGCGCTGCTGGCGCTGCTGCTGTTCAATACGGAGTTCAGCATCATCGCGTTGATTGCGGTGATATTGCTGATTGGCATCGTGAAGAAGAACGCGATCATGATGGTCGATTTTGCGATCGACGCGTCGCGCAAGGGGCTTTCTTCGCGTGATGCGATCGAGCAGGCCTGTTTGCTGCGGTTTCGGCCGATCATGATGACCACCTGCGCCGCGATGCTCGGCGCGCTGCCGTTGGCGTTCGGGCGCGGTGAAGGCGCTGAACTCCGGGCGCCGCTCGGGCTCGCGATCGTGGGTGGGTTGATCGTTAGTCAGATGCTGACGCTCTATACCACGCCCGTCGTTTATCTTTATATGGATCGGATTCGGGTTCGGTGGGAGGCGCGGCGTGGGCGCCGCCGGGGTGCGCAGCCGACCAGTTGATGGTGGGTGCTGTTTTTGCCTTCTCGGCGCGGGCTTCGCCGGTTGGGTTTCGGTCTTGTCTTCGGCTTTTTGCTTTTGCTTTTGCTTTTGCTTTCGCTGGCATCCGCGATTTCACGTCGATGTTCATGCGTTGCCCCTGTGCGGGGCGGCACTCACTTTCTTTGCCGCCGCAAAGAAAGTAAGCAAAGAAAGCGGGCTAACACCGCCAGCCCTTGTTCTTGCCTGCGGGCCCCCAACGGGTCCCGCACTCCACACGGCAACACTTTGTTTTACGCCCGTTGCCACCGCCTTGAACAGGCGCATCACCCACTCCAGTCACCCGTAGCGCAGCCAGCGGCAGCGAACGGTTTGCGACGCCCAGGTGGCAAACTGTGTGTAGGTTGTCGCACCGTATGCGTTGGCGATCCTACGACACCGATCCCGCTTTTCAGTCCGGAGTGGTGCATTTGCGTCGAGACGGCCTACACACAGTTTGCCACCTGGGCGGCAGTGGACGCCTGGTAACGCGGGTCGTGACGCGGGAGTGTGAAGAGGGTGATGCGTGCCTTAGCGCGTTGGCAACGCGCGAAAACAAGTGCGTTGCCGCCTGAAGCGTAAGAACTGTTGGGGGCCCGCAGGCAAGAACAAAGGCTGGCGGTGTTAGCCCGCTTTCTTTGCTTACTTTCTTTGCGGCGGCAAAGAAAGTAAGTGCCGCCCCGCACAGGGGCAACGCATGAACATCGACGTGAAATCGCGGATGCCAGCGAAAGCGAAAGCAAAAAGCGAAAGCAAAAAGCGAAAGCAAAAAGCGAAAGCAAAAAGCGAAAGCAAAAAGCGAAAGGCAAGAGACCAAAACCCAAACAGCGACTGCGTCGCAGACAAGAAAAAACCTTAAAGCTTCTGCACCATTGCCAGATCAAAAATTCTGACCCACTGCCGAGCCTCGCGCTCGGACCTCATCGGCAGACGCCACTCAGGATGCGCGGCATCTTTCACCTCGAGTTTCACCTGCCAGCGCTCGCCATCCCGCACGGGCTGCGCCCCGCGAAGATCGGCAAAGATATACGAACCGCGCAAACCGGCGACCTGCATGTCGCACAACCGCTTGCCGGCAGCAAGCCGTACACCGCCCCACTCCCCCTTGATCTCATGGGTCCAGTCGCCGTCGCGAATGTTCGCCGAGACTTCCTTGTGGCGGCGCCACCACCACGCAAGCGCCGCGAGCACCAGCGCGGCAAAAAGAATCGCCACGCCCACGGCAACGCCAAAGCCAAAATGCGCGGACAGCACATGAAACGCCTGCACACAACCGTAAATCAAGGCGATCAGGGCAAACAGCGCGACGACAATCGGCATGGCTCGTGTCCGGCAAGTGCGCTACAGCAGCAGGAAATGCATCCGTTCACGCGAAGCAAACGGCACGTAGAGAAAAGCGCGGCGCGTGAGGCGCATGAAGCTGCACCACCCACCCGCCACGCGGTCAAAAGCCCTTATGGCTGCTTATGCGTCGCCGCCCACTGCTTCAACGCCTGCATCGTGTTCTCGACATGCTTGTCAGGCGAGAGACTCGTGTACTCGTAAATAATCTTGCCGTCAGGCGCAATCACATACGACACACGGTTCGCCATCGACGCATGCATCGGCAGCCCCGCGTCGTACGCGTTGATGACCTTCGAGTCGGGATCGGCGGCCACCGGGAATTTGCTGCGGCATTCGCTGACCGAGAACTTCGTCAACGTGTCGATATTGTCGTGCGACACGCCGATCACCGTCGCGCCGTACTTCTTGTATTCGTCGACGGCCTCCGCGAATTCATGTGCCTCGATCGTGCAACCCTTCGTGAACGCGGCCGGATAGAAGTACAGGACGACAGGGCCTTTCTTCAACGCATCGGCAAGCGCATACGTATAAGTCTTGCCGCCCAGCGATGCCTGCGTCGTGAAGTCAGGTGCGTCGTCGCCCGGCTTCAGCGTGGCGGACGCCGTCAGCGCATGCAGCGACAAACCCGCGCACAGCAAAGCCGCCAGCGCGAACGGCACAATCTTTTGCTTCATCTCGAGTCCTCGAATCGTGAGCGCACGGTCTCCGTGCATCGGCTTCGCGACGCCATCCATCACGCGGCATCGCGACCTTCAGCTTCCGTCCCATATTGGATCACGTTTGACGTTTGCGCGTCGGCGTGCAGCGCAGAGCCGTGAATCACTCAACCAGATGCGCGCCGAACCACGCGGCCGCCGACAGATTCAACTCGGCGAGCACGATCGGCGTGAGCGCAGCGAACTCTTCCAGCGACTGCGCGCTCGCAATCGCCGCAGCATCCTGCGCCTCGCCCGCCGCTTCCGCGATGCTCAACAGCGCACCCATCGGCCCCGCGCGCTCGACGATCGCATCGCGAATCAGCGGCGACAGATCGAGCGGATCGAGCGTCGCGTCCGGCGTCGAATCGACAAGCACATGCACCAGCGAGAACACGCCCGTCATGAACGCCGCGTCGGCGAAGGCCTCGTCGTTCGGGTGAATCCAGCGCGCGGCCAGCTCCATGAAGCGCGCGCGCGTACCCGCCAGTTGCACGAGGGGATCGGAGCGCCAAGGCAGTTCGCCGATGCCCGCGTAGAGCAGCAACTGCGCCCAGCGCGCGATCTGCCGCGTGCCCGTCGCGATGATCGCCTCGCGCAGCGACGCGATATTGCGCCCCAGGCCGAATGCGCTGGAATTAACGAGCCGCAGCAACTGCATCACCACATTCGGATTGCGCTTCAGCTCGGCTTCGAGTTCGACGATGCCCGCATCGCGCGCGAGCAGCGCCAGCAGGCGCAACAGCGACGTGCGCGACGAACGCGTGCGGCGCGTCGACAGCACCTGCGGCCGCGCGAAGAAGTAACCCTGGAACAGGTCGAAGCCCAGCTCGCGGGCGAGCGCGAAGTCTTCGCGCGTCTCGACCTTCTCGGCGATCAGCGTCTTGCCGTGCCTGGCGAGCGCCTGCGTGAGGCCCGGCAATTGGGCGCGGTCCGTCTCCAGAAAATCGACCTTGACGATATCCGCATACGGCAGCGCGGCATACAGATTCGGCGACAGTTCGCACACGTCGTCGAGCGCGACGCGAAAACCCGCGCGGCGCAATTCGTCGATGCGGGCAATGAGCCGCTCGTCGAACTCGACCGTCTCGAGAATTTCGAGCACGAAGCGCTCGGGCTCCATCAAATGCACGATGTCGTCGAACAGCAGATCGCGGCCGATGTTCACGAAGCCACGGTGCGAGCCGAGCACGGACGGCACGCCGATGCTGCCGATCGTGCGCACCACGACCTGGGCCGTGGCCTGCGCGTCGTCGGACACTTCCGCGTAGTTGTGCGCGCTGCCGCGAAACAGCAGCTCGTAAGCATGCAACGCGCCATCGCGGTCGAGGATCGGCTGACGCCCGACATAGACGAACTGCGCCGAAGAGATCGCTTCGTCCGCATCTTCCTCGGCGCCTGCTTGCGCAAACGTTTGGAGGCGGCCGGCATCGTCAGTGTCTTGATACGGATCAGGCATTTTTCACAGCTTGAATTCTGAAAACGGCTTGCATGCGGGGCTTGCATCGGGGGCTTGCCGCCCCGCCTCATCTGGCGGATTAACGGAACGCCCTGGCCGCCACTTTAGCGGAATCCCTCCGACCATGTACAGGCGCCGAGCGGCTTTCCATTCCTTACCATATGTTATGGCGCCTTTTATGTCCAACGGCTAAAGATTCCGCTGAAAACGTCGATAACCCGTTCTGATGGACGGCCTCGCGCCTGCCCCGATTCGGCCAGCCGACGGGCACCGCAGCGACGTCCAGCCTCAAGACGAACCGGGTAGTCAGCGATACACATGGAAGCGACCAGGATCACCCCAGCCCGCCGGGGCTTGCTGCGCACGGCGATCGACCGATTTCGCGCGGTCCGTCAGCCCGCACGCGCGACGGTTGCGCCAGGCCTGCCGGCCGTCTCGCATGGTCTCGAACAGGCCGCAGGCGCCGTCGACTTCCTCGCGCACGTGGCGCGCAATCTCACCTTTCTGTATGTGTCCGAGGCGAGCCTGCGCTTCATCGGCTATCACCGCGAATATCTGGAAACGGTCACGCTGCACGAACTCGTCGCACCAGGCGACGTGGCGCGGCTGGATGCCGCACTGCGCCGCGCCGACGAAAGCGGCGCCGTCGAAAAGATCACGCTGGACCTGATCAAGTCGCTGACCTATCCCGTGCCCGTCGAGCTGCGCATCGCGCGCAACTGCCACGACGGCATCGAGGGCTTTGCGATCGCCGGCTTCGACGTGTCCAGCTGGCGCGCGACGGAAGCGAGCCTCAAACATCAGCTGCATCACGACCATCTGACGGGTCTCGCGAACGTGCCCGCTCTCGTCGAGGAAATGCGGCACGCGCAGCAGAAGGCGGATGCGACGGGCAAGTCCGCTGCCCTGCTGCTGCTCGATATCGACGACTACCAGCGCGTGAACCGCGCGCTCGGCTACGACGCCGGCGACGAGATGCTGCGCGACACCGCACGGCGCCTGTCCAACATGACGACCCAAGGCGAAGTGATCGCGCGGATCTCCAGCGACGAATTCGCAATCCTGCTGCCGCCCGTGCACGGGCGCGCGGATACCGCGCTGGCCGCCGAAGCGCTGGCGCGCCGGCTGTTGACGGCCATCCAGCAGCCGTACACGTTCAACCGGCAGCCCGTGCATCTGTCGGCGAGCGTCGGCATCGCGCTCTATCCCGACACGCAGCACGCGGACGAGTCGCCCGACGCGCCGTCGCGGGACAGCCAGTTGCTGCGCTGGGCCGATCATGCGCTGTCGCGCGCGAAGGCCGCGGGCGGCAACACGCTCGCGTTCTACGTGCCCGACGACAGCCCCGCCGACGCCGAACGCCTAAAGCTCGAATCGGACCTGTACGACGGCGTGCGCAACGGCGAGTTCTCGCTGCACTTCCAGCCGATCACGAGCAGCCAGACGCGCGGCGTGGTCGGCGTCGAGGCACTGATCCGCTGGCAGCATCCCCTGCACGGCCTCGTGCCGCCGTCGATGTTCATTCCCCTCGCCGAATCCGTCGGCCTCATCAACTACCTGGGCAACTGGGTGCTGAAGGCCGCGTGCATGCAGCTGATCCGCTGGGATACGCAAGGCATCCGGCTGCAATACGTCGCCGTCAACGTATCGCCGCAGCAGTTCCGCGATCCGCGCTTCAAGGAAAGCGTGCGCGAAGCGATCGCGCTGACGGGCATCGATCCGCACCGGCTCGTGTTCGAGATCACGGAAAGCCTGCTGATGCACGACCCGCTGCATGCGACCACGCTGCTCGAAGAACTGACGGGCCTCGGCATCCGCTTCGCCGTCGACGATTTCGGCACCGGTTATTCGAGCCTTGCGTATCTGCAACGCTTTCCGCTTGCCAAACTGAAAATCGACCGGAGTTTCGTGGAGAATCTGCTAACCTCGCGCAACGATCAGGCGATCGTCAGCGCCGTGGTGGGCCTCGCGCAGACGCTCGACCTCGAACTCGTCGCGGAAGGCGTCGAGACGGAAGAACAACGCGACCTGCTGACGGAGATGGGCTGCGACCACATCCAGGGCTGGCTCGTCTGCAAGGCACTCCCATCGGAAGAACTCGCACAGCGTTTCGAATCGCGCGCGCTTCATGTGCATGGTGAAGCGTGACCCACACGATGCGTAACGACACCGTGGCGCCACTCACTGGAAACTGTATGCCTCTTGCGGGACTCTCATGCTAAAGGCTGCGCTGCTTGACCGGCTCTGGGCTCGCATGAACGAGCGAGGCGATTTTCCGATGCTGCAGCAGTCGCTCCGCTCGACGATGGCCGCGATGAGCAACGACGACCTCGACTTCAGCGGGCTCGTGCAGATCGTGCTCTCCGACTTCGCGCTGACACAGAAGGTGCTGCGTCTCGCGAATTCGGCGATGTACATGGCGTTCGGCGGCAACATCACGACCGTCTCGCGCGCGCTGATGGTGCTGGGCATGGATGCCGTCGGGCACCTGGTGGTCGGCCTGAAGATCGTCGATCACTTTCATCACAGCGTGCCGCGCCGTATCGACGCGAAACTCGAACTCAACCGCACCATGCTGTCCGGCTGCGTCGCGCGCAAGCTCACCGAGCGCGGCGACCTGCGCGAGGGCGAGGAGGCCGTCGTCTGCACGCTGATGCGTCAGATCGGCAAGCTGCTCGTCGTGTTCTATCTCGATGCCGAATGGGACCAGATTCGCCGTCAGCGCGACACGGGCATGGGCGAGAACGAAGCGTGCGAAAGCGTGCTCGGCGTGACGTTCGAGGAAATCGGCCTCGAAGCGGCGACGCGCTGGCGTCTGCCCGATCTGATTCGCGTGGGCATGACCGAGTTCGATCCGCTGCAGAACGACGAGCCGCGCCAGGTGCAATGGCTGCGCGCGATCACGAACTACTCGACGGAAGTGGCGAACGTGCTGACGCAGCCGCATCTGCCCGAGTCGCAGCGCGACGTGCGCATCGCGGAACTCGCGCAGCGCTACAGCCGCACGCTCAATACGGATCCCGACGTGCTCGTCGAGATGAGCCTCACGCTCGCCGAAGAAGAAACCCGCAACGGCCTGATGCGCGAGATCTTCGAACTGCGCGCGAACGCCGATGCGATTGCGCGCGAGTCGCTCGACCCTGAATCGTGCATCCGCGCGGGCGTCAGTGAATTGCAGGCGTTGCCGAGCGACAGCGGACTCGCGCCCGCGCTCGCGATGGCTTCGGAGACGGTGCTAGCGGGACTGCAGTTCGAGCGCACGGTGGTGTTCGTGCGGCACGGCAGCGGCATCTTCAAAGCGTCGATGGGTTTCGGCGCGAAGATCGACGCGGCGCTACCCAAGCTCAGCTTCGCGACGGCGTTCGAACCCGACGTGTTTCATCTCGCGATTGCCAACTCGGTTGGCATCTTCATCGAGAACGCGCGCGATCCGAAAATGCATGCACGACTGCCGGACTGGTATCGCCGTGCATTCGACGGCGTGCATTCGTTCGTGCTGTTGCCCGTGGTGCTCGAAAACAAGTCGACGGTCGCCCTGCTCTACGGCGACTGGGCGCACCATGATCTGCCGCGCCGCATCACGCAGCGGGAAATGGCCGCGCTCAACGAACTCGCACGCGAGCTGGGCCGGTTCTTCGCTTATGCGCCCGTGAGCGAAGTAGAAATGCTTTGATGCCAGGGCGCAGGCATCAAAGCCATGCGCCCTCTTCCATCGACATGCGCGGCCGATGCTGCCCGGCCGCGCATCGTCTTGCCTTAGTCCTCGATCCGCTCCAGCCCTGTCGCCTCCGCACTGCGATCGGCGATACCCGCCCACGCGGCGGCGACGAGACCCATCTGCGCGATGTCGCTCACCTGCACACCGTCGAGCCCGGAGCACGCGCTTTCGATGTGCGCCCACGCGCCGCGCTCCAGCGCTTCGACGAGCGTGAGCAAGGTGCCGAGCGCGCCTTCGCGCAGCAGGATCGCATCGCGGATCGGCTTGGACAGCGCGAGCACGTTGAGCGTATGTTCGAGCGAGCCGCCGAACACCGAATCGACGAACGAGAACACGCCCGTGAGAAAGGCCGCGTCGGTTTCGTCGCGACCGGCTTCGGGCAGACGTTCGACGGCCAGTTCCATGAAACGCGCGCGCGTCGCGGCGAGTTGCAGCAGCGGATCGTCTTCGAGCGCGACCTTGCGGCCGTCCGCGTACAACAGCAGTTGGGTCCAGCGTGCGATGCGGTTGGTGCCTGTTGCGTTGATTGCTTCGCGCAAGGTCGTGACCTTGCGGCCCATCGCGAGACCGCTCGAATTGGCGAGGCGCATCAGGTGCATCACCAGCACCGGGTTCAGCTTCAATTCGGCTTCGAGCTGTGCGACCGTGGGTTCGCCGCCGAGCAGTTGCAGCAGATTCAGCAGTGCATGACGCGGCGCGCTGACCTTGCGTGCAGCCGCACCTTGCGGATTCGCGAAGTAAAAGCCCTGAAAGCGATCGAAGCCGAGATTGAACGCCTGCTCGAACACCTCTTGCGACTCGACGCCCTGCGCGATCAGCAGCTTGCCTGCCGATTTGAGCACGCTCGCGAACTTGGGCAGCATGGCCTGCGGGATGCGGTTCATGTCGATCTTCACGGCGTCCGCATACGGCAGCAGACGGGCAAAGGTTTCGTCGGCTTGCGCGACGTTGTCGATCACGAAGCGATAGCGGCGGCCGTGCAGCTCGACGATGCGCGCGATCAGCGTGTCGTCGGCGAGGATGTCGGCCGGCAACTCGAACATGAAGCGCTCGGCGGGCAGGCTGCGGATCGCGTGGTCGAACAGCAGTTCGCGCGTGACGGGCAGATAGCCCGGATGATTGCCGAGCGCGGCGCGCACGTCGTGCTGCAACACGGCCTGGATGAAGCGTTCGGCGGCGCTCGGGCCGGCCTTCGGCTGCTCGCTGTCCGCGTCCTCTTCGGCTTCGGCGGATTCAGCGGCTGGCGGTTGATACAGCTTGAGTTCGAACGCGCACAGCATGTTGTCGCGGTTCAGGATGGGTTGGCGAGCAAACGAAACGTTTGCGCGCGCATCCTGCGTGATGCCCGGAACGCCTTCTGCCTGGCGTTCAGCGACTGCGGTGGTGGTCATTCCCGGTCCCCTGTCGACCCGGGTTCGCGTTTGCGCGCCGAACCGGATCCCGTGCAAGTAGTTGTGGCGAAGCGTTGCGCTTCGTGCTCTCAGCATCGTTCTGGCGACGACTCTGTGCGACCTGTCGAGCCGTCTTCCCCGTGCGCCGATTTTAGCGCACGCAGACTGGCGCAGGGGCACGCCGAAGCGAAAAAAAGACTATAAAACAAGGGCAAAAAACGCCACCGGCCGCACGAGGCGGCCGGTTTGTCACTCTGTTGCTGCGATGTTCCGCAACGGCTGGCGCGTGCCTTACTTGAGCACGACCTTCACGTCGAAGTACTTCGCGGCGAGCTTGTCGATGGTGCCGTCGGCTTTCAGTTCCTTGAGCGCCTGGTTGACGGCGTCCTTCAACTGGGCGTCGCCCTTGCGCAGACCGAAGCCGACGCCCGAGCCGAGCAGTTTCTCGTCGGACACGGCCGGACCGGCGAATTCGAAGCCGGCGCCTTGCGGCTTCTTGAGGAAGCCCTTCGATGCCGCTTCAGCGTCCTGGAACGATGCATCGAGGCGACCTGCGACGAGGTCCGCGTAGACCTGATCCTGCGTCTGATAGGGAATCACGTCGACGCCGGCGGGCGCCCACTTCGCCTTCGCGTAGGTTTCCTGGATCGTGCCTTGCAGCACGCCGACGTGTTTACCCTTGAGCGAAGCGGGCGTCGGCTGCAGGCCGCTGCCTTTCTTCGCGATCATCTGGTTGGGGATCACGTAGATGGGATCGGTGAAGTCGATGACGGCGCGACGCTGGTCGGTGATCGACATATCCGAGTTGATCGCGCTGAACTTGCGGGCCTGGAGCGCGGGGATAAGGCCGTCGAACGAATTCTCGACCCACACGCACTTCGTCTTGAGCTTGGCGCAGACGGCGTTGCCGATATCGATATCGAAGCCTTGCAGGTCGCCGGCGGGCGACTTCGATTCGAACGGAGCGTAGGACGCTTCGACGCCGAAGCGGATTTCCTTGATTTCGGCGGCCGATGCTTGTGCCGTTGCCGTCACGGCGATGAATGCGGCGAGCGCAGCCGTTTTATGCCAACTCAATTTCATTTGTTGCTTTCCTCAGGAAGTGCAGGCGGCGGTATGCCCCGCCTTGGGCGTGCGGATGATCATTGCAGCGCTGGATTGGCGATTCAAACGACCTCGCCAGGATTGGTGCGGCGCACCAGGCGTTCCGCGAGGCGGGGATTTTACAGGGTCTTCGGTTTGCGCTACGTGGCGCGGGTTGTTGTTTCTCTCGCGGAGCGGTGTGCGGTTTCTGGTTTTTCGGTTTTCACCGCGGTGGGGAAGTTGCAAATTCTTGTCGGTGGCGTGCAAGCCTTCGTGGCGCGGGCGTTGCCGGTTTGGTTTTTTGCTTCTGCGCTGGCGTCCGTGATTCGCTGGCGTCTGGGATTCGCTGGCGTCCGCGATTCGCTGGCGTCCGCGATTTCATGTCGGTGTTCAGGCGTTGCCCCTGTGCGGGGCGGCACTTACTTTCTTTGCCGCCGCAAAGAAAGTAAGCAAAGAAAGCGGGCTCACCCCGCTAGCCCTTGTTCTTGCCTGCGGGCCCCCAACGGGTCCCGCACTCCACACGGCAACACATCGTTTTGCGCCCGTTGCCAGCGCCTCGAACAGGCGCATCACCCACTCCACTCACCCGCAGAGCAGCCAGCGCCAGCGACTCGTCTGCGCCGCCCAGGTGGCAAACTGTGTGTAGCTTGTCGCACCGTACGTGTTCGCGATCCTACGACACCGATCCCGCTTTTTAGTCCGGAGTGGTGCACTTCCATTGCGACGGCCTACACACAGTTTGCCACCTGGGCGGCGGTCGACGTCTGGTAACGCAGTTTGTGACGCGGGAGTGTGGAGTGGGTGATGCGTGCCTTAGCGAGTTGGCAACGCGCGAAAACAAGTGCGTTGCCGCCTGAAGCGTAAGAACTGTTGGGGGCCCGCAGGCAAGAACACGGGCTGGCGGTGTGAGCCCGCTTTCTTTGCTTACTTTCTTTGCGGCGGCAAAGAAAGTAAGTGCCGCCCCGCACAGGGGCAACGCATGAACACCGACATGAAATCGCGGACGCCAGCGAAAGAAAGACCGCCAGCCAGCAAAAAAACCAGAATGGCGACTGCGTCGCAGACAAGAACCTACTTCAACCCGGCATGAACCTCACCAGTAGTCTCAACCACCAGCAACCCAGCCCGCAAGCCGGGCTTAACACCGGCATTAGGAAACACGATGCGCTCTTCGTCATGTCGCACGACATACCGATACTCACCATCCCGCGCGAGAACCGTATCGCGCTCAAACGCGGTGAAATTGGCAACGTCATTAGCAAACAGGAGCTCGAACGAATCACTCTGCTTGGTGATCTGATCGATCACGGTAAACACTCGCGGCAGAGCCAGAGAACCATCACCCGGCTCATCGGCGAGCATCTGCCGTAACGCAGAATCGGCAAAAGCAAAACGAGCCAGGTCGTTCTGACCAAACGCCCGCACCTTCCCAAGTTCCAGCGTGCACGCTTCTGCACCACACTCGGACGCAGTGAAATGCGAATACGTGTTGCCCTTCGTCGTGTGCAACAACACCGCCGCGATCCGCGCATCCCGCAACCACTCGAACATCGCGCGCGACAACGGCGCACCCGTATGCGGCAGCAACGCAAACTGCTCGAACACGGAAGCGCGTATCGCCGTATGCATGTCGACATGCCAACGCGCACCCGGCGCATCCGATGCGCCAGCAAAGAACCGCAACGCGATACGTTCGAGCGCCTCCGCACGCGGCGCCTCGTGACTGTCCGGCACCTGGACATGGCGCCCACTGAATAGCCGGTTCAGATCATCATCGATATAGCGACACGACTCGCGCATCGCGTGCACATTGCCGAGTATCACGAGCAATCGGCAAACCAGCGCGGCGCGCCCACTGCCGATATCGCGCACGAGAAACGACAGCAGTTCGATCGGCGCAGTCTCGTCGCCATGAATACCCGCCGATGCCAGCACACTGCGTACGTCGCCCTGTGCCGATGCGGCGGGCTCGAACTGCAACACGCCATCGTCGATCCACGTCCATCGCACGCCGTTCGCGCACACGCCCTCGCGCGCATCGTCGGCAGGCCGATGACCGGCCAGCGTGAACGCAAGAAAATCGTCCAGCATCGACGGCTTAACGCTGGAAGTCATACAGCGAACCCAGGCCAAGAATCTGCGTCAGTTCATCGAGCGCCGTGCGCGACTCGTTCAGCAACTTCGGGTCGGCGAGATCGGCAGGCGCCAGGCGATCGCGATAGTGCGTCTCGATCCACCCGTCCAGCCGCGTGAAGAGCGTGTCGTCGATCCACACGCCCGGCGCCACCGCGGCACGCTCCGCCTCGTTCAGCACGACACGCAGACGCAGGCATGCAGGGCCGCCGCCGTTCTTCATGCTCTCGCGCAGATCGAAGACCAGCACGTCGTCGATAGGCGCCTTGCTTGCAGCGAGTTCATCGAGGTAAGCCGCCACACGCGGATTCTCACGACACTCCTGCGGCACGACCAGCACCTGCCTGTTATCCCCAGTCAGGAGCAACTGGCTGTTGAACAGATACGACGACACGGCATCGGCAACGCTCACCTGCGCGTCGGGCACTTCGATCACGCTGAACTCGCCATTGAGCTTCGCCAGCTTCGCGCGCAGTTCGTCATACACGGCCTTCTGATCGACGAACGCAAGCTGATGGCAGAACAGCGTGCGCGCATTGCCGACGGCGATCACGTCGTTATGAAACACGCCCGCGTCGATCACTTCCGGCGTCTGCTGCGCGTACACGGTCGCGTCGTCGGCAAGGCCATGACGATGCGCGACGGCGCGGCTCGCCTCGAATGTCTGACGCGCCGGGAAACGCTTCGGCTCCGGCCCGCGACGATATTCGCTGCGGCCATATACGAAGAACTCGACGCCCTTCGCGCCATATTCCGCGCAAAAGCGCGTGTGATTCGCCGCGCCTTCGTCGCCGAGCGCAGGCGTGCCGGGCAGCGCCTCATGCACGACGAAGCGCGACGGGTCCGCGAACATCGCGCGCAGCGTGCGTCGCGTCGACTCGTGCTCGATCGCGCGATGCAGCTTGCTCGTCAGGTTCGCGGGCGTGAAGTGCACGCGGCCGTCCTGCGTATCCGCCGACGGGCTCACCGTCGCCGCATTCGCCGTCCACATCGCCGACGCGGAACTCGCCGCCGCAAGCAGTTCGGGCGCATTCTTCGCCACGCGCTCGATCACGCCCGCTTCGTCACCGGCAAAGCCGAGTTCGCGCAACAGGCGCATCGACGGACGCTCCTGCGGCGGCAGCACGCCCTGTTTGAAACCGAGGTCCGCGAGCTGCTTCATCTTGCGCAGACCCTGCTTCGCAGCCATCTTCGGGTTCGCGATGGACTTGTCGTTGTTCTGCGACGCGACGTTACCGAACGACAGCCCCGCGTAGTTGTGGGTCGG
Organism: Paraburkholderia sp. Tr-20389; assembly: GCF_017104565.1. Lineage (GTDB taxonomy): Bacteria > Pseudomonadota > Gammaproteobacteria > Burkholderiales > Burkholderiaceae > Paraburkholderia. The sequence continues at coordinate 61,596 of NZ_JAAGPD010000015.1, forward strand.
TCCGACGAGTCCGTCGAAATTAGCTTCAGTGGCTTGCATCGTCGATCCTTAGAAATGAAGACCCGGCGACACGCTCGCGGGCATCTGCAGTTGCGCGCTTTCGACGGAGGCCATCGGGTACGCGCAGTAATCGGCTGCGTAGTACGCGCTCGGCCGGTTGTTGCCCGAGCGGCCCGTGCCGCCGAACGGCGCCGCCGACGACGCGCCATTGGTCGGCCGGTTCCAGTTCACGATGCCGGCGCGGATCGTGCGCTGGAAATGCGTCCACAGCATCTCGTCGTCGGCGAGCAGGCCCGCGGACAGACCGAACTCGGTATCGTTCGCGCCCGAGATCGCTTCGTCGAACGAGCCATAACGGACGATCTGCGCGAGCGGTCCGAAGTGCTCCTCGTCAGGCAGGTTCTGCACGTTCGTGACGTCGAGAATCGCGGGCGTCACGAAGCCGAGCTTCGGATCGCGCTGCGCCATCTTCAGCAGCGGCTTCGCGCCGTCCGCGATCAGGCGCTCCTGCGCGTCGACGAGACGCGCCGCCGCACGCGCCGAAATCACTGCGCCCATGTACGGCTGCGGATTGGCGTTGTACTCGCCGACGGCAATCTGCGAACTCACTTCGACGAAGCGCGCGAGGAACTGGTCGCCGAATGCATCCTTCGGTACGAAGATGCGGCGCGCGCAGGTGCAGCGCTGCCCCGCCGACAGGAACGCGGATTGAATCGTGTGATGCACGGCCGCGTCGAGGTCCGCGACGGGCGCGATCACGAGCGGATTGTTGCCGCCCATCTCCAGCGCGAGCACGATCTCGGGACGGCCGCCGAACTGCTTGTGCAGCAGCGTGCCCGTGTCGGAGCTGCCCGTGAAGAACAGCCCGTCGATCTGACGGTGATTCGCGAGCGCCACGCCCGTGTCCTTTTCGCCTTGCACGAGATTCAGCACGCCCGCAGGCAAGCCTGCATCGCGCCACACCTGGACGGTCGCACGCGCGACGCCCGGCGCCAGTTCCGACGGCTTGAACACGACCGTGTTGCCTGCGATCAGCGCGGGCACGATGTGCCCGTTCGGCAAATGCCCCGGAAAGTTGTACGGACCGAACACGGCGACCACGCCATGCGGACGATGACGCAGCACAGCCGTGCCGTCCGCCATCGCGGTGCGCCGCTCGCCCGTGCGTTCGTTGTACGACTGAACGGAGATGTCGACCTTCGCCGCCATCGACGCGACTTCCGTGCGCGCTTCCCACAACGGCTTGCCCGTCTCGCGGCCGATCGCCTCGGCGATCGATTCCTTGCGCTCGTTGATCAACGCAGCGAAACGGCGCACGACGGCGACGCGTTCGTCGAGACTCACGGCCGACCACATCGCGAACGCACGGCGCGCGCTCGTCACGGCGCGATCGACGTCTTCCGCCGATGCGCTATTGCCTTCCCACACCGTCGCGCCCGTGCCGGGGTTGCGCGATGCGAATGCGTGTCCTGTGCCGGCGATCCATTCGCCGTCGATGAAAAGCTCGCTCATGTGTTCGTCCTTATTTCTGTTTCAACGGCAGCACGCGCACCAGCTCGCCTGCCTTCACGTTCAATGCCGCCGCCTCGTCCGCCGTCAGACGGAACACGCCGTTCTCGACCACGCCTGCCGCGACACCCGTGCGGAAGTCGTCGAGCGACGTATTCGACACCAGCGAACGCGGCCCATTCTCCTGCGCTTCGACGGCGGCGATTTCGACCGGCGCGACGGCGCTCTCGCGTACCGTGCGCAAGTCGGCGATATGGCATTCGAGCACGGGACCCGCGTCGAAGATATCGACGTGATTCTCGTAACGCAGCCCTTCCGCTTCGAGCATCTTGCGGGCAGGCAGCGTGTCGCTGTGCGTGAGCGCGATCGCATGCTGCGCTTCGTCGGGCAGCAGCTCGACATACACGGGAAAGCGCGGCATCAGTTCCGCGAGGAACGACTTGCGGCCATGCGAGCTGAGGTAATCGGCGGCGTTGAAGTCGATCTGATAGAAGTGCGAGCCGACCGCGCGCCAGAACGGCGACGTGCCGTCCGCGTCGAAATGGCCGCGCAGTTCCGCGCAGATGCGTTGCGGAAAGCGCTCGCGGAACTGCGCGATGAACATGAAGCGCGAACGCGACAACAGGCCGCCTACGCCATGCGCGCGATAACGCGGGCTCAGGAACAGCGAGCAGACTTCCGCGTAGCCCGTCAGATCGTGCGAGATGTTGAGCGCGCGCATGCGCGTCCAGATGCCGAGATCCTGCGACGCATGCACCACCGTGCTCACGCGATAGTTGTAGAAAGGCTGCTCGAGTCCGACAGCCGTTTCGATCCCGCACACGCCCGCGATGTCCTTCGTCTGCGAATCTTCCATCACGAAGAAGTAGCCCTTCTCGTGCGGCGCGGCCTTGCCCTCGATCGTGCGACGCGCGCGCGCAATGCGCGCCGCGAGCGCATCGCGGTCCGGCTTGAAGGTCGTGAGACCGGGACCCGTCTCCTGAGCGAGCGCGACGAGCGCGTCCACATCGCCCGTCTGCACGACGCGAACGACGATCATTGTGCTTCTCCCGTAGTCTGTTTCTGATCCTGCTGATGCAGCGGCACGCAGCGCACCGTGTCCCCGTCGCGCACGTCGAGTGCATGGCGCGCGGCGGCCGGCAGCGGCGCGCCCTCTTCCGTCTGAGCGGGCAGATCGGCCAGCACGCAGCGGAACTCGCCCGGCTTGTTGCTCGCGATCAGATACGTCGCGCCGCGTTGCGCCGACGCTTCATGCACCGCGCGCGATTCGTTGCGCTTCACGCACGCGCTGCGATCGACTTGCGCGGTGAGCACGGGGCCCGCATCGAAAATATCGACGTAGCGGTCCGTCTCGAAGCCCTCTTCCATATGGATGTCGTACGCGAGCAGCGCCTTTTCGTCCGGCTCGCCGAGCACGCGCTGCGCGGCTTCCGGCAGAAGCGGCACGTAGATCGGATAGCTCGGCATCACTTCGGCGATGAAGGTGCTGCTACGGCCGCCCGACTGCACTTCGATATCGGCGAAATTGCGGCCGAAGAACTTGCGGCCCACGGCTTCCCAGAACGGCGACACGCCCGCGTCGTCCGTCACGCCGAGCAGCAGGGAGAACACTTCGGCGGTGAAGCGCTGGCGGTTCGCGGCGACGTACATCATGCGCGCGCGCGACATCAGATGCGCGGCGGCATCGCCACGCATCTCGGGGTCGATGTAGAAGCCCGCGAGACGGCTTTTGCCCGTCAGTTCATGCGACATCGTCAGCGCGTGAATCTTGCGGTTCACGTGCAGTTCGCGCGATGCGTGAATCAGCGCATCGTTGCGGAACACGTAGAACGGTTCGGAGTAGCCGGCTGCCGCGACGATGCTCGCCGTGCCGTGCAGCTTGCCCGTCTCGCTGTCTTCCAGCACGAAGAGATAGAACTCCTCGCCCGGAAAATCGACTTCCGCGCGAAACGAGTCTTCCGACAACGCGACGCGCGCCTCCAGCGCGCGCCGGTCGTGCGGCAGCGAGTGCAGCACGGGCTGCGCGTTGCGCGCCATCTGTTGCAACGCGTCGAGATCGGCCAGACGGCCTGGGCGGACGAAGAGCATCGTGGTCTCGTGTGTGGAGAGGGACGTGTTACTTGGCGAGTGCCACCGCGCCGACGACTTCCTCGACCGCCTTCTCGAAGCGCGCGAGGCCGTCGTTCATGTCGTCGGCGGGAATGATCAGCGACGGCGCGAAGCGCAGCACGTCCGGGCCCGCCATCAGCATGATCACGCCATGCTTGCCGGCCGCCGTCACGAAGTCCTTCGCGCGGCCCTTGTAGGCATCCGTGAGTTCGGCGCCGATCAGGAGGCCTTTGCCGCGCACGTCCTTGAAGATGCCGAAGCGTTCGTTGATCTTCGCGAGCTTTGCTTTCAGCTGTTCGCTGCGCGTGCGCACGCCTTCGAGCACCTTCGGGTCGCTGACGAGATCGACTACCTTCAGCGCGATGGCCGTCGCCAGCGGATTGCCGCCATAGGTGGTGCCGTGCACGCCGACCTTGAAGTGCGCGGCGAGTTCGTTGGTCGTCAGCATCGCGCCGATCGGGAAGCCGTTGCCGAGCGCCTTGGCCGTTGTGAGGATGTCGGGCGTCACGCCCGTGTCCTGATACGCGTAGAAGAAGCCCGTGCGGCCGACGCCCGTTTGCACTTCGTCGAAAATCAGCAGTGCGCCGTGCTGGTCGCAGGCTTCGCGCAGCGCCTTCAGGAACGCGGGATCGGCGGGGATCACGCCGCCTTCGCCCTGCACCGGCTCGACGATCACGGCGCAGGTCTTCGGGCCGATGGCGGCGCGCGCGGCCGCGATGTCGTTGTACGGCAGGTGCTTGATGCCTGCGGGCACGGGGCCGAAGCCTTCGGAGTACTTCGGCTGGCCGCCGACGCTCACCGTGAAGAACGTGCGGCCGTGAAACGACTGCGTGAACGATATGATTTCATCCTTGTCGGCGCCGTGGCGGTCGAACGCGACGCGGCGCGCGAGCTTCAGCGCGGCTTCGTTGGCTTCGGCGCCCGAGTTCGCGAAGAACGCGCGGTCGGCGAAGGTGAGTTCTTCGAGACGCTTTGCGAGACGCAGCACCGGTTCATTCGTGTAACCGTTACCGATATGCCAGAGTTTTGCGCCCTGATCGTGCAGAACCTGCATCAGTTCGGGATGCGCGTGACCGAGGGCCGTGACGGCGATACCGCCCGCGAAGTCGACGTAGTCCTTGCCTTGCGTGTCCCATACGCGGGAGCCTTGCCCGCGGTCCGGCACGAAGGACGCCGGCGAGAAGACAGGGACCATGACTTCGTCGAAAGTCTGGCGGGTCACATTCTGGTCGTTCATGGTGGATCCTCGAGGCTCGTTCAGAGTAATGATCCGTAGTTTAGGCGACGGTGGGGGGATGTTCTTGCGTGGAAGCGACGGGTTCTTTTTTTATGTCTGCGACGCAGTCGCCATTCTGGCCTTCTCGGCGCGGGCTTCGCCGTTTGGTTTCGGTTCTGCCCTTTCGCTTTTGCTTTTGCTTTTGCTTTTGCTTTTGCCTTCGCTGGCATCCGCGTTGTGTCTCTGGTTTGCTGGCGTTGCCCCTGTGCGGGGCGGCACTTACTTTCTTTGCCGCCGCAAAGAAAGTAAGCAAAGAAAGCGGGCTCACACCGCCAGCCCTTGTTCCTGCCTGCGGGCCCCCAACAGTTCTTACGCTCCAAGCGGCAACGCGCTTGTTTGCGCCGTTGCCAGCGTGCTAACCGCACGCATCACCCGCTTCATACTCCCGCGTCACGAATTGCGCTACCAGAAGTCCATGGCCGCCCAGGTGGCAAACGGTGTGTAGGCCGTCTCGACGTAGATGCACCACTCCGGACTGAACAGCGGATCGGTGTCGTAGGATCGCCAACGCATACGGCGCGACAAGCTACACACAGTTTGCCACCTGGGCGGCGCAAACGAGTCGCTGGCGCTGGCTGCTCTGCGGGTGAGTGGAGTGGGTGATGCGCCTGGTCAAGGCGCTGGCAACGGGCGCAAAACAAAGTGTTGCCGTGTGGAGTGCGGGACCGGTTGGGGGCCCGCAGGCAAGTACAAAAGCTGGCGGTGTGAGCGGCTTTCTTTTGCCTACTTTTCTTTGCCGCTGCAAAGAAAAGTAGGTGCCGCCCCGCACAGGGGCAACGCATGACCACCGACGTGAAATCGCGGATGCCAGCGAAGAAAAAACCGAAAAACCAGAATGGCGACTACGTCGCAGACAAACAGCCTCAAACCTCAGGCCGCTCGATCAGAGCCGCGGGCCGAGGCTCATCAACCCCACCCCGTGCAACGCCACTTCCGTGCTGCTTCTCGATCCAGTTCCTACGCTCCTCACGCGGCGTCACGCCGAACCTCTCCCGATAAGCATTGGAAAAATGCGCAGCAGATGAGAACCCACATGCAAGACTGATCTGCACAACCGACTTGCTGGTCCGCTGCAACTGCGTGCGAGCCTTCGCAAGCCGCAACCCGAGATAGTACTTGGAAGGCATCGAGCCAAGATACTGCCGAAACAGCCGCTCAAGCTGCCGGCGCGAAACGCCGACCAATCCGGCGATCTCATCCGACGTCAGCGGATCCTCGATATTCGCCTCCATCAACAGCAACGCATCATTCAACCGTGGATGCCGCTCGCCAGGCGCGGTCACAAACGGTATGCGCTGCCGTTCTTCGCCGGATCGCAGCGTGCCGACACCCATCGTATCCGCGATACGCTCCGCAAGTTCAGGGCCGTGCTCGCGGCCTATCATCGCCAGCATGAAATCGACGGTCGCCTGACCGCCCGCACAGGTCGCCCGGTCGCGATCGATCTCGAAGATCTGCTGCGTCACGATGCAGCGCTCGAATTGCTCGGTGAACTGCTGATAGGTCTCCCAGTTCACACTCACGCGATAGCCGGATAGCTGCCCCGCCATCGCGAGCCACCACACGCCATGATGAATGCCCGTCACGAGCGGCGTGCGCTGCCCGACACGCGACAGGCTCGCCAGAAACAACCGGTAGTCCGCGAACTGCTGAAAGCGCTCGCTGACGATGATCAGCCAGTCACATGCAATCGCATCGCCGAACGCGGCATCGGCGGGCCACAGCGCACCGCCCGCGAGCGGCACCGGGCGACCGTCCCACGAACAGACCTGCCAGCGGTACAACGCCCGCCCGTCGATTTCATTGGCGAGATTCAGCGCGTCGACGATCGGCCCCACGCCCGACATCGACACGGGCGGCAACGCGACGATCGCGACCTGGGTTGTGCGGGCCGGACTGGACGACGGGCGAGGCATTGCGATAGATGAAGGAACGGTCGGGATACCCGATTACTTGAGGCTGCCGGACAGGAACTGCTTCAGGCGCTCGCTCTTCGGCGTCACCAGCACTTCCGACGGCACGCCCTCTTCTTCCGTGCGCCCCTGATGCAGGAACATCACATGGTTCGACACGTTACGCGCAAAGCCCATCTCATGCGTCACGACGATCATCGTGCGGCCTTCTTCAGCGAGCTTCTGCATCACCTTCAGCACTTCGCCGACCAGCTCGGGGTCGAGCGCGGAAGTGGGTTCGTCGAACAGCATCACGTCCGGGTTCATCGCCAGCGCGCGCGCAATCGCCACACGCTGCTGCTGCCCGCCCGACAGATGCGACGGATACTGCTTCTCCAGGCGCGGCGCAAGGCCCACTTTCTCCAGATACTCGCGCGCTCGGTCTTCCGCTTCCTTGCGCGGCACGCCAAGCACATGGATCGGCGCCTCGACCACGTTCTCCAGCACGTTCATGTGCGCCCACAGGTTGAAGTGCTGGAACACCATCGCGAGCTTCGTGCGGATGCGCTGCAACTGCTTGTGATCCGCGACCTCGAAATTGCCGTGACGATCGGTTTTCGTGCGCACCGCTTCGCCGTCGACCACGATCTGCCCGGCGTTCGGCCGCTCGAGAAAGTTGATGCAGCGCAGGAAGGTACTCTTACCCGACCCGCTCGCACCGATGATGCTGATCACGTCGCCCTTGTTGGCATTCAGCGAGACGCCCTTCAGCACTTCGTTGTCGCCATAGCGCTTGTGGATGTCCTGCACGGCGAGCTTGCAGGCTTCCGTTTGAGTCGTGTGGAGCAAGATGCTCTCCCAGAGTGAAGACGGGTGAAACGGATGCTGAAGTGAAGTCGTGCCGCCGCCCCATGTTGCATTGCGCCGCGGCACGCAGCGCAATCAATGACGGCGCACGGCCAGATACGCGAGCCAGTGGCGCTCGGCGCGCCGGAACAACGCAACCAGCCCGAACGATACAGCAAGGTAGATCAGCGCCGCGAGACCGAATGCCTCGAACGAGCGATAGGTTGCCGAGTTCGCGTCACGCGCGACCTTCAGCACGTCGGGCACGGTGGCCGTGAAGGCGACAGTGGTCGCGTGCAGCATCAGGATCACTTCGTTACTGTACAACGGCAGCGCGCGACGCAGCGCGGACGGTATCACAATCCGCCGATACATCGTGAACCAGCTCATCCCGTAAGCGCGCGCGGCTTCGACTTCGCCATGCGACGTCGCGCGAATCGCGCCCGCGAAGATCTCCGTCGTGTACGCGCAGGTGTTCAATGCGAACGCGAGAATCGCGCAGTGAAAGCCGCTGCGGAAGAACGCATCGAGCAGCGCATGCGAGCGCACGAATTCAAGGCTGTACATGCCCGTGTAGATCAGCAGCAGCTGCACGTAGAGCGGCGTGCCGCGAAACACGTAGGTGTAGAGGCGCACCGGCGTCGACAGCCAGCGCTTCTTCGACACGCGCGCCACGGCGAGCGGTATCGAGGCCACGAAGCCGATGCCGATCGAAGCGACCAGCAGCCACAGCGTCACCGCGAGCCCCGAGATGCGCTGGCCGTCCCAGTAGAGAAAGGCGCGCCAGAACTGGTTGAGAATGTCGATCATGAACGTCGTCTCCTGCACGTTGCGCGAGTTAGAGTTCGGCGTGCCGCACGCCGATCGAATAGCGCTTCTCCAGCCAGATCAGCACGAGATTCGACACGGTCGTGATGGCCAGATAAATCAGCGCGGCGACGAGAATGAAGAAGAACATGTTGAACGTGCTCTTGCCCGCGTCCTGCGCGGCCTTGACGACATCGGCGAGACCGATGATCGACACCAGCGCCGTCGCCTTCACCAGCACCTGCCAGTTGTTGCCGATGCCGGGCAGCGCGAAGCGCATCATCTGCGGAAACAGGATGCGCGTGAACACCCGCGCGCCGCTCATGCCGTATGCCGCGCCCGCTTCCAGCTGGCCGCGCGGCACGGCGAGAAACGCGCCGCGAAAGGTCTCGGTGAAGTACGCGCCGTAGATGAAGCCGAGCGTCAGCACGCCCGCGATGAACGGGTCGATGTCGAACTGCGGCAAATCGAGCGCGTCGGTCAGGTTGTTGACCGCGATCTGGATGCTGTAGAACAGCAGCAGCATCAGCACGAGATCGGGCACGGAACGGATCAGCGTCGTATAGCCCGTTGCGATTGCGCGCAGCGGCCGGTTGAACGACAGCTTCGCCGCCGCACCGATCAGACCGAGCACGACGGAAGTCGCCAGCGAAAGAACCGACAGCTCGACCGTCTTGATCGTACCGTCGAGGAGCACCGGGCCAAAGCCATAGAGGAACACGTGTGTCTCCTGTGTCGAAGCGAAACGCGAAGGTTGATCGGAATGCCGCACCCGCAGCGGCATGGCGCGGATACTCGCAAGCGAAAATGATTTGCTCAAACAGGGGCAGCCGCGCATTGTGCGCCGCAACATCCACACCGGCGCGGCGCGGCGTGCGTTGAATGCCCGCAGTGCCGGGCGCTATCCGTTTGTAAGCGCATGGCACACGCGCCGCGCCTGCCGCGAATTCGCAAGTTTCGGGTCGCTTTTTCGATAGACGCGCGAAGCCGCCTGCACGCGCGCAAACCCGCGCCGATTGGGGCTTTCCCTGAAAGACACACGGGCTCGATGCTGCCAGGCCACGCCCCGCAACAGCCGTCGCATCGCGCACGCGTTAGACTTGCTGTTCCCCTCCGCCACACGACGCTTCTGCGCACAGGATCGCCGCATGCCACTTCACCCCGACTCCGCAACGCTCGACGCCTACACGCGCGACGCCGCCCGTTATTCGCACGAATGGCTCGATCAGCCGCCGCCCGACGACATGTATGCGCTGTGGAAAGCCCATCTCTTGCCGACGGGCAAGACGGCCGATATCGGCTGCGGCAATGGGCGCGACGCCGCGTGGCTGGCGGAGCATGGGTATCGCGTGACGGGATTCGATGCGTCGGCGGGATTGCTCGATGAAGCGCGCCGGCTTTATCCGCAGATTGCGTTCCGCACGGCGACGCTGCCGTCGCTGGCCGAGATCGACGAGCAGTTCGACAACGTGGTCTGCGAAACCGTGCTGATGCATCTTCCCGTCGACGCGATCACGGACGCAATCGACAACCTGCTGCGTATCCTGCGGCCGAACGGCATGCTGTATCTGTCGTGGCGCGTGACGGAGAGCGCCGACGCGCGCCAGCCGGACGGCCGGCTCTATTCGGCGTTCGAGCCGGCGCTGGTCACGGATGCCCTCACCGATTGCCTGATCCTGTTCGCCGACGACACCACGAGCGCGAGTTCCGGCAAGCGCGTGTGCCGCATCATCGCGGCGAAGCGCGGCGACATCTGAGCGCGGATCGGGCTGTACCCGATTGCGTGAGTCAGTCGGTGCCGAGGCACGCGCGGATGGCGGGCAGCATCGCCTCGACGGCCGCGCGCCCTTCCGCGATGGCAGGCTCCGCGCGGTGAAAATCGAAGATGCCCATGCCGCCCAGGCGCGGCTGGATCAGGATGTCGGCGGGCTCGCCCGCGAGGCGGCTGCGCGTAATCCGCACCTGCATGATGTCGATGCTTTGCGCGATCGACGTGAGCATCGACGGCACGCGCGCGCTCGGCGCGGGCGGCACGCGCACATCGCGCGAATACTCTTCCGACGAAGGCTGCAGCCACCCCGGAAAGGGCTTGCCGTTGCGCCGCAGCAGCATGGGCGGCTCCGGCGTCGCGAGCACGGGCGGCGGCGCATCGGGATCGAGCGTGAGCGGCCCGGATGTTTCGGCTTCGACGAGTTCTTCCGTCGGCAACGGCGGCAGGTCGACCACCGCGCCGCCGAAATCGCGGCCATTGAGAATGTCGTTGTTCAGATCGACGGCGATCACGCAGTCGGCCCGCATGCCGCGCGCGGCCGACACCGGCACGGGGTTGGACAGCCCGCCGTCGACAAGCCACACGCCTTCGCGCAGCACCGGCGTGAAAAGACCCGGAATCGCAATCGACGCGCGCACGGCATCCACCACGCCGCCGTCCTGCAGCCAGGTTTCTCGGCCGGAATCGAGCTCCGTCGCGACGGCCGCGAACGGCATCTGCAATTCGCCGATCGCACAGCCGTTGAAGCGGTTCGCAAACACCTGAATGACTTTCTTGCCGCCGAGCAGGCCGCCCGATAAACGCAGGTCGAGCAGACGCACGACCGATTGCCACGTGAGCCGCGTCACCCACTCTTCGAGCCAGTCGAGATCGCCGTTCGCATACACGGCACCGACCAGCGCGCCGATCGACGTCCCCGCGACGATATCCGGCTTGATGCCCGCCTCGTGCAGTGCGCGAATCGCGCCGATGTGCGCCCACCCGCGCGCGGCGCCTCCGCCGAGCACGAGGCCAATGCGCTTGTAGCGCCGACGAATGGCCATTGTTGTTTTCTCCCTTGTTTGCAGGCGTTTTCTGATTGGACCCGCGCGGCGGACTTTTGTTTTGCGGGCGTTTTGCGGGCTTTGCGCCCTCGCCTGTCCGGCCGCGCGCGCTCAATGCCCGCGAATCACATCCGAGCGAGAGGTCGTGTAGACGACGTGATTGACGTCGAAATGCACATTGAAGAAACCCTCTTGCGTGACGCCGCCCTCGCGCCACTTCCAGCTCCACACCGTCTCGGGCTTGAGCGGATAGACGGCCACCTCACCGGGTTTACCAAGCAGACGCCGTACCTCGTCTTCCGTCATGCCGGGGCGGATCTTCGCGAAGTTCGCGGCCGTCAGCACCTGCGTGATCGACTGCAAGATGCCGTCGGGACCGATGTCGACCATGTACGTGTTGAGGCCCTGCGGGCCGCGCGGGTATTCGAACCGCTTCGAGCCGTCGGTGAACGTGCGCTCCGTTTCGGGCTTGCCCATCTGGTCGCGGATTTGCGCTTCCGTCGTGACGCCCGGCGTCAGGCCCTTCAGCAGCAGCGCATCCGGTTTGACGGCGTTGAAAAATTCCTTGAGCTTTTGCACGGCTTGCTCGCTCTGCTGGTCGTCGCAGCCGGCGAGCGCGGACATCGCGCCCACCACGGCCACGGAAAGCATCATGTTGCGCAACGAGGTGCGGGTAATCATCTTCGATGACATGCGGGACACAAACGTATGAACATCACAGAGCATAACCCGTGAGGCGGCCCGTTCGCGTTCGAACGCCGTGCAGATGTGTGTGGAAAGTTAAAGAATTGCTACGCGAGGTTTCGCGGGCAATGTCGCGGACACGAAAGATGGGATCGCTTGCGAAGCATGATGGTCGCAGCGGAAGGACAAGCCATGCATGGGAACGCTACTGCACCGGACAGGCATGCGGGCGCATGCCGACACAACGGTTAGCGTTTCGGCCAGAAGCCACGCGTGCCTCTGGCCGACGCAATTTTCACCACTATGGACGACCGCCACGACGATGGCAGCCGCTGGCCCCTCGACTATCCTGCAAGTGCTGACAATCTAGCGTCAGCCCGCCAATTGCGCGAGAGCGCGTTTACACCGAATGCGCTGACGAATCGGGCCGCACGCCGGACACGCGTGCACCCGCATGCGAAGGTCGACGCCGATGCCGCCGGATCAGTCGCGCGCACGCAACGGGCTGCGCGTGTGTGCCCGGCTGACCCGGTCGGCCCGGTTCGTCCGGGTGTGCACTGCGTAGCCGACCTACGCGTGACGTGACGGACCGACCGGCGTCGAGGTCCGTGGAGGCCGCCGCCTCGTCAGGCGGATTGCGTCGCGCAGATCCGCAGCGTGGGCGGCGACGCTTGCACAGTAACGCCCGCGCGCGCGAACGTCCGTGCGACGGCACACGCTCGGGACGCGGTCGATGTACGACACGACGGATTTCGCCCCTGTTTTCAGGGCTTTTCTGCATCGACGTCCAGGCGGTAACGGCATCTCGCCGCCACCGACCCTGCTGGCGTCAGGGACATGATCAGGCCGCCAGCAGGAACGGGAGGCCTTTGGCACAATCCGGTTTTTCGCACGCCAGACGGTCCGCGCGTCGCCCTTGCAAACGGCGATGGTTGGCCGCACATCTTTTGCCATGATTCCTTTTTCGGTCCTCGATCTTTCTCCCATCACGGCCGGCGCGACTGCGGCCGACGCGTTCCGCAACTCGCTCGATCTCGCGCAGCACGCGGAGCAATGGGGCTACAAGCGCTTCTGGCTCGCCGAGCATCACAACATGACGGGCATCGCGAGCGCCGCGACGTCGGTGGTGATCGGGCACGTCGCGGGCGGCACGAAAACGATCCGCGTCGGCTCGGGCGGCGTGATGCTGCCGAATCACGCGCCGCTCGTGATCGCCGAGCAGTTCGGCACGCTCGCGTCGCTGTATCCGGGCCGTATCGATCTCGGCCTCGGCCGTGCGCCGGGCACCGACCAGACCACGGCCCGCGCGCTGCGCCGCGATCTGCACGGCAGCGCCGATTCGTTCCCCGACGACGTCGTCGAGTTGCAGCGCTATTTCGGCGAGCCGGTGCCTGGCCAGCGCGTGCGCGCCGTGCCGGGCGCAGGTCTGAAGGTGCCGCTGTGGCTGCTCGGTTCGAGCCTGTTCAGCGCGCAGCTGGCGGCGGCGCTCGGTCTGCCGTTCGCGTTCGCGTCGCACTTCGCGCCCGACTACATGATGCAGGCGCTGCACGTGTACCGTACGCAGTTCCGTCCATCGGAAACACTCGACAAACCGTACGCGATGGTCGGCGTGAACCTGTTCGCCGCCGACACCGACGCCGAAGCGCAGCGCCTCTTCACGTCGCTGCAGCAGCAGTTCATCAACCTGCGGCGCGGCACGCCGGGCCAGTTGCAGCCGCCCGTCGATCAGGTCGCGGCATCGGACATGGAAATGAGCAGCGTGCGGCATTCGCTCGCATGCTCGGTGATCGGCGATCGCGACACGGTTCGCGACGGCCTGCGCTCGATCATCGAGCAGACGGGCGCCAGCGAACTGATGCTGACCGCGCAGATCTACGACCACGCGGCGCGGCTGCGTTCGTTCGAAATCGGCGCGCAGGTGCGGGACGAACTGGTTTAACGGGCACGCTGCAAGCGAAGGCAACGTTAGCCTTCGCTTGTCTCACCTGCCATCAACGATTCGCGGGAATGGCGGCCAGTCCGTCGAGCAGCGCCTTGTGGAACGCGGCAGGATCCTGCATCTGCGGCGCGTGGCCAAGTTCGGGAAACTCGACGAGCGTCGCGTGCGGAATCGCCTTCGCGGCCGCGCGGCCAAGCTCCGGGTAATGGCCGAGCTTCGCGCGCACCTCGGGTGGTGCCGCGTCCTTGCCGATTGCGGTCGTGTCCTTCTGTCCGATCAACAGCAGCGTCGGCACGCTCACCTGCCCCAGTTCATAAACAACCGGCTGCGTATAGATCATGTCGTACAGCAGCGCCGAGTCCCACGCGACTTCCTTCTTGCCCGGCCCGCGATACATCCCCGCGAGCATCTGCACCCACGGCTCGAAGTCGCTGCGCCACTGCCCCGAATAGTAGGTCGCCTGCTCGTAGCGGCGGATGCCGTCCGCCGTCGTCTTCAGTTCGCGCCCGTACCACTGGTCGACGGACAGCGACGGCACGCCCTTCGCCTTCCAGTCCTCGAGTCCGATGGGATTGACGAGCACCAGTTGCTGCGTCTCGCTGGGGTACATCAGCGCGTAGCGGATGGCGAGCATGCCGCCCGTCGAATGGCCGACGATGGTCGCGTTCTTCACGCCGATCGATTCGAGCAGCGCATGCGTATTGCGCGCCAGTTGCTGGAAGCTGAACTGGTAGCGCTGCGGCTTGCTCGACTTGCAAAATCCGATCTGATCCGGCGCGATCACGCGATACCCCGCCGCCGACAGCCGCTCGATCGAGCCTTCCCACGTCGCGCCGCAAAAATTCTTGCCGTGCAGCAACACGACCGTGCGGCCGTTCGGATGCGCTGGCGCAATATCCATGTAAGCCATATGGAGCGCCTCGCCTTGCGAGGTGAATTCGAACTGATGCACGGGCGCCGGATAGTCGAAACCCTGCAGTTCGGGACCGTAGGCCGGACCGTTATCGGCTGGAGCGGCCGACGTGGCGGACGAGCCCGTGGCAGGCTGGGTCGCACAGGCACCGAGGCTCAGCGCGGCGACGCATGCGATCAGGGAAGCGGCAACGAAAGGTGAACGGAAAGTCATAGACGATGGGATGGCTGTCGATGAATGCAGACGGGCCCGTCATGATGCCCGCGTTACCGCCGCTTTGCAGCGCCGTCTGCAATGGCTTCGACGCAAACCCCTTGATTCGCCCGCCAAACATCCGTTTCAATTCGCCACATGCGACGGACGCGCAGCCGGTCAGGAACAATTTGCCCGCAAGCATCGCCTGACGCGCGGCGGGACAGCCGTTCTTACCTGCCGCGCATAGGTGTCCAAGCCAGCGGCACGCCGAATGTGGCGTGCCGAACGCGGCATGTTGCGCGCCGCATGCGCATGGTCCAGACTAATCGCTGGCTGGCATCCGACGTGCATCGACATTTCCAGCCCGAAAGAAAGCAGGCCGTCGCACACACAAACAAGAACAACGAACAGCGTCACACAACAATCAGAACGCCGGGGCAAAGAAAAAGCTTCCACCAGGGCTCACCCATAACACGGAGACGCACATGGATACGCCGGCAAGCCTCAACGATCTGCAACACACCACGCTCGCCATCGTCCTCGCGGGCGGACGCGGCACGCGCCTCGGCCCCCTCACGAACAAGCGCGTGAAGCCCGCCGTGCACTTCGGCGGCAAGTACCGGATCATCGATTTCGCACTGTCGAACTGCCTGAATTCGGGCATCCGGCGCATCGCCGTGGTCACGCAGTACAAGGCTCACTCGTTGCTGCGGCACGTGCAGCGCGGCTGGGGCTTCCTGCGCGGCGAGTTCAACGAGTTCATCGATCTGTGGCCGGCGCAGCAGCGCGTCGAAGGCGCGCACTGGTATCGCGGCACGGCCGACGCGGTGTTCCAGAACCTCGACATCATCCGCTCGATCCGCCCGAAATACGTCGTCGTGCTGGCGGGCGACCACATCTACAAGATGGATTACACGCGGATGGTGATGGACCACGTCGAGTCGAAGGCCGACTGCACGGTCGGCTGCATCGAGGTGCCGCGCATGGAGGCCGTCGCGTTCGGCGTGATGCACGTCGACGAGGACCGGCGCGTGACGGGCTTCGTCGAAAAACCCGCCGATCCGCCCGCGATGCCCGGCCGCCCTGACATCGCACTCGCGAGCATGGGCATCTACGTGTTCAATGCCGACTACCTGTACTCGATGCTCGAAGACAACATCACCAGCGTCGCGACGGACCACGACTTCGGCAAGGACATCATTCCGCGTGTGGTCACGTCGGGTCATGCGATCGCGCATCCGTTCAGCATGTCGTGCGTGTCGTCGGACCCGAGCGTCGAGCCTTACTGGCGTGACGTCGGCACGATCGACGCGTACTGGGCCGCGAATCTCGATCTTGCGTCGACGATCCCCGCACTCGACCTTTACGACCGCAACTGGCCCATCTGGACGCATCAGGAGCAGTTGCCGCCCGCCAAGTTCGTGCGCGACCTGAACGGGCTGCAAGGCTCGGGCACGAACATGATCGTGTGCGGCGGCTGTGTGATTTCCGGCTCGCAGATTTCGCGCTCGGTGCTGTCGTCGAATGTGGTCGTGAATTCGTTCTGTAACATCGCTGAGGCAGTCTTGTTGCCGCAGGTGTCGATCGGCGCGAGTTGCCGGTTGCGCAAGGTCGTGATCGACCGCGGCTGCCACATTCCGGACGGCACCGTGATCGGCGAAGACCCGGTGCGCGACGGCGAGCGCTTCTACCGGACGGACAGCGGCGTCGTGCTGGTGACGGCGGAAGCGCTCAAGCGGCAGACGGCGCGCTAGCGCCGGCCGTCGTCCGGAAAGCGCAGACAACTCGCAGCCGGCACAGCAGACGCCGGGCGCGCGAGACGGGTTGCGCGCCTCCTGCATGGTCCGTGCGCTTTTATGCATGGATCTCACCGGCGACACGCCGCACGGCAACCCCCAACCGAACGTTCACCGACAGGATTCAGGCCCATGACGATCCGCGCGCTGCATGTCGCAAGCGAGCTGTATCCCCTTCTGAAAACGGGCGGTCTCGCCGATGTCGTGGGCGCGCTGCCGCCCGCGCTGATCGAACTGGGCGCCGATGTCCGCGTGCTGCTGCCCGGCTTCCCCGCCGTGGTCGCCGGGCTGTCGGACCTGCAACCCGTGGCGCGAATCGGCGAGCGATTCGGCGCATCGAACGTGACGCTGGAGCGCGGCACGCTGCCCGCCAACGGCCTGATCGTCTACGTGATCCGCGCGGAAACGCTCTATGACCGCAACGGCAATCCGTATCTCGACGCCGAGCACGTGCCATACGGCGACAACGCGCAACGCTTCGCGATGCTCGGCTGGGTCGCGGCGCAACTCGCGCTCCATCTCGACCCGGCCTGGGCGCCCCAGATCGTCCATGCACACGACTGGCATGCGGGCCTCGCGCCCGCCTATCTGAAAGCGGCCGCGCGCGAGCACGGCAAGCCGCCTGCGCGCGCCATTTTCACGGTCCATAACCTGGCCTACCAAGGCATCTTTCCCGCGCATCAGTTCGGCCAGCTGGGCCTGCCTGCGGATTTCTTCCACATGAGCGGCGTCGAGTTCTACGGACAGATGTCGTTCCTGAAGGCAGGACTCTTCTACAGCGACCGCATCACGACGGTGAGCCCAACGTATGCGCGCGAAATCCAGACGCTTGCGCAGGGCGGCGGGCTCGATGGGCTGCTGAGCCAGCGTTCGCACGATCTGTCGGGCATCCTGAACGGCGTCGACTACACGGTATGGCAGCCGTCGGTCGACCCGCTGATCGCGGCGCGCTACACCGACACGCGCCTCGCCGGCAAGCGTGCGTGCAAGACGGCGCTGCAGGAGCGCTTCCATCTCGCGCCGAAGGGCGACGCGCTGCTGTTCGGCGTCGTGAGCCGGCTGACGGAACAGAAAGGCCTCGATCTGCTGCTGGCCGCGTTGCCCGACATCATCAAGCGCGGCGGACAACTGGTCGTGTTCGGCACGGGCGACCCTGCGCTCGAAAACGGCTTGCAGCGCGTCGCGCAGGCGCATCCCGAGAGCGTCGCCGTCGAACTCGGCTTCGACGAAACGCTCGCGCATCAGATCATCGCGGGCAGCGACGTGATCGCGGTGCCGTCGCGTTTCGAGCCGTGCGGCCTGACGCAGCTCTATGCGCTTGCGTACGGCGCGCTGCCGCTCGTGCATCGCGTCGGCGGCCTGGCCGACACGGTCGTCGATGCGTCGCTCGAAAACATCGCCGACGATCTCGCGACGGGCTTCATATTCGAGCGCTTCGAGCCCGAAGCGCTGACGGCCGCGATCCGCCGCGCCTTCGCGCTGTACGCGCGGCGCACCGACTGGAAAGCGGCGCAGCGCCGCGCAATGCGCCAGGACTTCGGCTGGGGCGCGTCGGCCGAGCGCTATCTCGCGCTCTATCGCGAGCTGGTGTGAGCATGCAAGCGCCCTTGATCCTGCGCATCATCGGCGCGCGCTTTGATGGTTCGGCGCAACACGACGGGGCCCGATCGATTCCGCAGCGCGAAATCTCATGTATCTTGTGATGAACCGGCTGTGACGTGTATGCCGGGCGCGCGCTGCGCCTCGCGCCAAAGCGGTGCATGAAGGGCCACGCCGACGGCAGAAGCATCGATCGGCAACGAGCACCTGATCGCCCATCCGTTCAGCCTTCTTTCTACCGGCGCGCTCCTCGCGCCGTATCGGTTCAACATGAAAAACGTTCTGAGCATCCAGTCGCACGTCGTATTCGGGCACGCAGGCAACGGCGCCTCGGAGTTCCCGATGCGGCGCCTTGGCGTCAACGTGTGGCCGCTCAACACGGTGCAGTTTTCGAACCATACGCAATACGGCCATTGGGAAGGCAGCGCGATCGACGCGTCGCAGATGCTGGCGCTCGTCGAGGGCATCGGCGCGATCGGCATGCTGCCGCGTTGCGATGCCGTGCTCTCGGGCTATCTCGGCACGCCCGAGCAGGCGCAGGCCGTGATCGAAATCGTGCGCGCCGTGAAGGCGGCGAATCCGCACGCGCTTTATATCTGCGACCCGGTGATGGGCACGGCGACGGGCTGCCGCGTCGAGCCGGGCATTCAGGAGTTTCTCGTCAGGACGATGCCTGAAGTGTCCGACGTGATGTGCCCGAATCACAGCGAGTTGCAGCGGATGGTCGGACGCGAGATCGAGACGGTCGAGGAAGCCGTCGCCGCGTGCCGCGAACTGATGAAACGCGGTCCGAAGATGGTGCTCGTCAAGCATCTGCTCGATCGCAACAGTCTCGCGGACCGCTTCAACATGCTGGTCGTGACGTCGCGCGAAGCGTGGATGGGGCAGCGTCCGCTGTATCCGTTCGCGCGTCAGCCGGTGGGTGTCGGCGACATGACGAGTGCTGTGTTCGTCGCCCGCACGCTGCTCGGCGACTCCGTGCGCAGCGCGTTCGAGCATACGCTTGCTGCTGTCAATGCCGTGGTGCGCGCGACGTGGGACGCGGGGCGGTATGAACTCGAGATCGTCGCGGCACAGGACGACATTGCGCGGCCGCGCGACTGGTTCGATGCGTGGGTGGTGGAGTCGGCGTAGAGCGCACGGCGTCGCCTGTCAGCCCGACGTCCTATAATGCCTGCCGCGCGAACCTTGCGCGGCATTTTTATTGGCACTGGCAACACTGGCAAAAGAGGCACTGATGGACGGCACAATCCGCAGCGAACGTGAAGAGCAGTTTGAAGAGTTATGCATCAGCGTCGACGCAGACGAGGCGCATGAGCAGGAAGCGATCGAATTCTTCGAAGCGCAGTTCGGCGAAGCGGACTTCGACGCTGCGCAATGGCTCGATATCGCGCTGTATTATTCGCCCGCTGTGGCGCGGGGCATCATCGAGATGGTGACGCCTGATGACAAGGCGCGTAGCAATATCGCCGTCGTGATTGGCGATAACCTCGATATTTCGTATGGCGAGGAAGAGTGTCAGCAGTTTGCTGAGACGATTCAGTTTGCGATCGCCAATGGGGTGCCTGTTGATGTTGATGTCGTGCTCGATGGGTGTCAGCGGGCTATCGATGACCTCGATACGTGGGCCGAAGATGATGTCAAGGAGCCGCTGCTGCGATTGCGGGAGGAATTGCTGCGGATGCAGGGGGAGATTTAAGGTCTTTTTTGTGCTGCGCACGGCTTTTGGTGTTGCCGATGGCGTTCGGTTTTGTTGCCGATGGCATCCGGTTTTGTTGCCGATGGCATCCGGTTCTGTTGCCGATGGCATCCGGTTCTGTTGCCGATGGCATCCGGTTCTGTTGCCGATGGCATCCGGTTCTGTTGCCGATGGCATCCGGTTCTGTTGCCGATGGCATCCGGTTCTGTTGCCGATGGCATCCGCGATTTCATGTCGGTGTTCAGGCGTTGCCCCTGTGCGGGGCGGCACTTACTTTCTTTGCCGCCGCAAAGAAAGTAAGCAAAGAAAGCGGGCTAACACCGCCAATCCTAGTTGTTGCCTGCGGGCCCCCAACAGTTCTTACGCCTCATGCGGCATCGAGCTAATCCTCGCTCGTTGCCAGCGCACCTGGATTCGCCTCACCCACTTCACGCCCCCGCGTCACAACCTGCGTTACCAGAAATCGACTGCCGCCCAGGTGGCAAACTGTGTGTAGGCCGTCGCGATGGACGTGCACCACTCCGGACTGAAAAGCGGGATCGGTGTCGTAGGAGCGCGAACGCGTACGGTGCAACAACCTACACATAGTTTGCCACCTGGGCGGCGCGGACGGGTCGCTGCCGTGGGCTGCGCTACGGGTGGCTGGAGTGGGTGATGCGCCTGTTCGAGGCGCTGGCAACGGGCGCAAAGCTATGTGCTGCCGCCTGGAGTGCGGGAGCCGTCGGGGGCCCGCAGGCAACAACTAGCACTGGCGGGGTTAGCCCGCTTTCTTTGCTTACTTTCTTTGCGGCGGCAAAGAAAGTAAGTGCCGCCCCGCACAGGGGCAACGCCTGAACACCGACATGAAATCGCGAATGCCAGCGAACAAAGGCGCTCGCCAGCAAAAAAAACCAGAACAGCGACTGCGTCGCAGACAACAAAAAACCTACCGCACAACACCGCGAACCACAATTTGCGCCAACGCATCGCGTTCAATCCTCACTAGAGAACTTCGCGCCTGAGCGAACTCATCGGGGCTGCACACCTGCCGCCCAAACACCGCGCGAAGCCGCCGGGTAATCTGCACGACCCGCGTAGCAGGATCAAAAACATAGTGAGACTGATAGTCGAAAAACCGATCCCGTACCTCACTGTCGACAGGCAAGTCGGTGACCCGCACCGTATCGGGAAGCGTAATCAAAGCGGTCTCATCAAAATCCCCACCAATGCAGACCCACGGCTGCGTCCTCTCCGGCTCGGCGAGCCAGGCCTGCACCTGCGTCGCAATGCCCCCCGAAAGGCTGGTCAACGCAGGCAATGCCGTCGTGCCGTCAGGCCACGTAAAGTGCTCCAGCGTCCCCTGCATCGCAACGGCAAACGGCCCTGAAGTCGCCGTCAACTCTCCCGGCTGCATCCGCGCAATGCCGTGCAACCCCGTCTGCCGCAAACGGTCGGCAGCAATCTGCTGCCAACGCTGCCGCGTCGCGCGACGAAACACGTTGCGCTCGAGTTCCGCCGGCACGCCCACATCCTCGACCCGATACGTGAAAGCAGCCGTCCCCGTCCGGTCGATGTCGATCGCCAGCCGCGCATTGCGGCCGCGTTCCTGCGTCGCGGGCGTGCGCGCGAGCTCGCCGTCGTCGACCAGCAGCACGGGCCGGTCCATCGCGCCCGGCGGCAAATAACCGAAGCCGACACCGCCCGCCGTCGTATCCGCGTATAACTTCAGCGAAGGAATCCACGTGATCGCGTGATTGATCGCGCTCGCGCCGTACCCCGGCACATCGGGCAGCGCATAGACAGGCCCGAGATTGAGCAGCACCGCCTGACTGTCGATACCGACTGCCGCGAGCATCGCACCATACAGCGCGACATGATCCTTGCAATCGCCATAACGGTTGCGCAGGATATCGCTGACCTTGTGCGGCACGGCCGCCGTCTCGCCGAGAAAAAGCGCAACATAGCGGATGTTCAAACGCACCCAGTCGTACAGGAGCTGAGCCTTCTCACGCGGATCGCCGGTGTGCGCCGTGAGCGCCTGCGCGAGTTGCGCAACCGCCGGATCGTGCCACGTCGGGTCCTGCGCCGCCGTCCGGTAGCGCTCCGCAAACGACGCGAAATAGCGCGTCGTCGACACCATCAGCCGGTCACCCCAGGTCGCGTAGCCGACGGCGCCCGCTTCGATGGGCGCATACGGTCCATGCCGGTACTCGAACGTGTAGCGCGTGCGGCCGTTCTCCGTGACGGGCGGCAACGCGACATAGCCGCGCGCATCGGCGTAGAGCGGCACGTCGGCGGGCAGATCGAAGATCAATTGCTGCATGTCGACAGGGCCGCGCGTCGGTTCGACGAAATACGCGAACGTGCCGCCTTGCAGCGGCACCGAGCGTGTCTTGCGAAACGCGAGATGCACGCGTGAACCCGGCTCGACACCCGGAAAGATCACCGTGCGCAGCACCCCGTCCTGGAAGGTCGGCGCGCCCGCCGAACGCGGCTCCTGAACGTCGCGGATGCCATCGGGCCCGACAGGATGCGCGACGCCGTCGCGATCGATCGTCTCGGCCGCGAGCAGCTGCACCTGCTCGATGTCCTTGTTGAACCACACGTAGCGCTGCGCGATATCGTCGACGCCGCTCGTCGTGTTCGCGCGCAGGATCGTGTCGTCGTGCTCCTCGATCGAGCCGTCCTTCTGCACGACGAACAGATGCACATCGCGCTCGATCGTCGACGGCGGCACGTCGTCGGATGCGACGCGTTCCTGCGCGTGCACCGCCGCCGCGCCGCAGGCGCAAACCAGCAGCGGCAGCACAGCCGCTGCGCGCAGGCGGCGAACGTGGCGGCTCATGCCTTGCGCGCCTCGCAGCGCCGCGCGCCGCGCTGCGTACGCCATGCGCGCGGGCTCATGCCGAATTCGGCGCGAAACGCGTGATTGAAATTGGATACGTCGTTGAAGCCGCTATCGAACGCGATATCGACGATCTTCGCGTCCTCGTCGACGAGCCGCAACGCCGCATGACGCAGGCGCGCGCGCAGCACATATTGATGCGGCGTCACGCCCGTGACCCGTTCGAAGCTGCGCAGAAAGTAGAAATCGGACAGGCCGCACAGTCGCGCGAGACTCGCAAGGGGATGCGGCGCATCGGGCGTTTCGTCAATCAGGCGCACGGCCTGCGTGACGCGCGACCAGGCGCTCGCGCTCGTCGCACTCGTCGCACTTGCACAGCGTTTCGCATCGGCTTGCGTCGAACGCAGAGTGAGATCGGCAAGGTCGACGGCGAGTTCGTCCCATGCAACAGGCGCGCTATGCGTCGCCCCGCTGCAAGCCCGCGCGATCAATGAGGAAAACACCCGCAGCGGCGGCATGCGGGCGTGCCGAAACGATGCGTCGGTACGAGACAGGCCCATGTCCGCTGCTAACCGCTCGAAATACTCAGGCTGATAGTGAAACGACACGCAGCGGTCGCCGGGTGCATGCCGATGGCCACATTCGAAGCATTCGCCCGCGTTGCCGAGCAGCAGCGAGCCGGGTGTGAGCAGTTCGCGCCCGGCTGCGGACCGGTAGCCGAACGCCCCCGCCACCACCATTGCGATGCACACGCCTGCATGCCGTTCCTCGAACGGCCGGTCGCGCGGGCCGAAGGTGCACAGCACATCCGTCACCGACCAGCCGTCGCCCGCCGCCAGCGTGCGCATCCGCGTGTCGCCGGGCACGCCGAGCGTGTCGCGGCGTGCCAGCGCGGCTTCGAGATCGACGGCAATTTTTCCCAAGATGTCACCTCGTGGGGTCCGTATGCTGGTTTTATCACAACGGCGGCAGGCGCGGCGCGATGCGTCGCCGCCCCTTTCAATCGACTTCGGCAGAGGGAGCAACGTTCAATGAATGCATTGGATCAAGGTCTCGCCCGCGGGTTTCATGCAGCACTCGGCGCGCCTGGGCGCGCGGCAGACATCGACGCAGCGCATGACCTGTACGGCTGGCTCGTCGGCAGTTGGGACATGGACGTGCTGCACTATCGCGTCGACGTCCGCGAGCGGCATCTGACGGGCGAAATTCACTTCGGCTGGGCGCTCGAAGGCCGCGCCGTGCAGGACGTGTGGATCATGCCGCGTCTCGCGGAGCGCGGCGCGCCGCGCGAGCCCGGCTTCGACATGTACGGCACGACGCTGCGCGTCTGGGATGCCGCCATCGAAGCGTGGCGCGTCACCTATATCAACCCCGCGAACGGACAGCGCGACGAACTGGTCGGACGGAGAATCGGGCGCGATATCGTGCAGATCGGCACGCACGCAAACGGTACGCCGATCCGCTGGAACTTCACCGAGATCGCCGACGACGCGTTCCGCTGGACAGGCGTCGCGCTCGCGCCGGACGGCGTCACATGGAATCTGGAAGGCGAGTTCGTCGCGCGGCGCAGGCGCGGCTAGCGCCCTTGCGAGCCGCCGTGCAGATGGATCAGTGCTGCCGCAACTCCGCGCCTTCGTCCTTCGACAGCTTCACGAAGAAGAACAGCGAGCACAGCACGGCCGCGCCGACCACGAAGAACGCCGGCGAGAAATCGCGCGCGGTGAGATGCGCGGCGCTGCCGCCGTGCAGATGCGCCGTCAGCGCGAGCAGCGACGCGCCGAACGCCACGCCGAGACTCACCGACAACTGCTGCGCCATGCCGGACAGCGCCGTTGCGCGGCTCATCTTCGGCTTGGGCATGTCGGAATAGCCGAGCGTGTTGAGCGTGACCATCGCGAGCGAATTGAACAGGCCGCCCACCAGCAGCACGCAAAAGATCAGCAGATGAGGCGTGCTGGGCCTGAACAACCCATAGCACGCGTAGAAGCAGCCCGTCGCGCAGGTCGCGACGATCAGCAGCGTGCGAAAGCCGATGCGCCGGATCGCCGTGCTCATCACGCCGCGCACGGCGAGCGAGCCCACCGCCGTCGCGACACTCAGCGATCCCGACGTGAGCGGAGACAGACCGAAGCCGAGCTGCAGCATCAACGGCATCAGGAACGGCGACGCGCCGATGCCGATGCGCAGCGGCATCCCGCCGAGCACGGCCGTCCGGTATGCCTTGTAGCGCAGCAGCAAGGGATCGATGATGGCATCGGCGTGACGGCGGCTATACAGCCAGTACAGCAGCATCGACAGCGCGCCCGTGCCCGTGAACGCGAAGGTCACCCATTGCGGCACGAGCCCGCGCCCTGCCGTGTCCAGCCCACCGACGAGACCGACGAGCCCTGTCGACAGCAGGATGAAGCCGGGCAGATCGAAGCGCTCGTCGAGCGCTTCATGCGTGTCTTCGATGAACGAAAGCGCGCACAGCACGCCGATCACGCCGAACGGCACGTTCAACAGGAAGATCCAGCGCCACGACGTGAACGTCACCACGACTCCGCCGAGCAGCGGCCCCGCAAGCCGCCCCACCGCGCCCGGCACCGTGAACCACACCATCGCCGCCACCATGCGCGCGGGCGGCACGCTGCGCAGCAGGATCAACCGGCCGACGGGCACCATCATCGCGCCGCCCATCCCCTGCAGCACGCGAAACACGACGAGCTGCGGCAGCGAAGTCGCGATTCCGCATAACGCCGAAGCCAAAGAAAACAGACCGATCGCCGAGCAGAACACGCGGCGCGCACCGAAGCGATCGGCAAGCCAGCCGCTCGCCGGCAGGAACACGGCGAGACTGAGCAGATAGGAGGTGATCGCGAGATTCAGATGCAGTGCCTCGACGCCGAGCGAGCGCGCGATGGAAGGCAGCGCGGTCGCCATGATCGACGTATCGAGGTTTTGCAGGAACAGCGGACAGGCAACGATCAGCGGAATGATGCGGGCGCGGTCGGTCATCCTTTTCTTTTACCGCAAATCCGCCGCAGGTGGCGAGCGCCGCTGTGGGCTACGGTATTACCGTTTGTTGCGCACGCCATTTTCTCGACGATGGCACGCGAACGACACGGCGCTTGCGCGCCGATGCCGACGCTACTGCATCCTCAACGCGCCGTTTCTTCGAGCGCGCGGCGCACCGCAAGCGCGATGCCGCGCGCCGCGAGCGTCACTTCATCGAGCGAAGGGAACGTCGGCGCGATGCGCAGATGCCGGTCTTCTTCATCGCGTCCGTACGGATACGCGGCGCCCGCCGGCGTCAGCACGAGCCCCGCCTCGGCCGCGAGCGCGACCGTGCGTTTCGCATGGCCCTTCGGCACATACAGGCTGATGAAATAGCCGCCTTCAGGACGGTTCCACGAGACATCGGGCAGATCGCCGAGCAAGCTTTCGAAGGTGGAGATCACCGCGTCGAACTTCGGCCGCAGCAGCGCGCGATGCTTCGCCATCAAACGCTCGAGCCCGTCGCGGTCGCGCAGATAACGCACATGACGCAGCTGGTTCAGCTTGTCGGGGCCGATGGTCCGCACGCTCATCTGCTTCTGCCACCAGCCGATATTGCGCGGCGACGACGCCAGAAACGCGATGCCGCCGCCCGCCACCGTGACCTTCGACAGCGACGCGAACACGAGCGCGCGATCCGCATGCCCTGCCCGTTCGCACAGTTCGACAACGTTGGGTGTCGTGTGCGCCGTGTCCGTCAGATGGTGGAAGCGATACGCATCGTCCCAGAAGAGCCGGAAATCGCTCGCGGCGGCGGGCAGCGAGGCCAGCCGTTCGATCGTTTCCGTCGACCAGATCGCGCCGCTCGGGTTGCTGTAGAGCGGCATGCACCAGATGCCCTTGATGGACGCATCGGTCTTCACATGCGCTTCGACCACGTCCATGTCGGGGCCGTCCTGATTCGTCGGCACGGGAATCATGCGGATGCCGAGCGCCTCGCAGATCGCGAAGTGCCGGTCGTAACCCGGCACGGGACACAGGAACGCGACCTCGCCCTGTTTGCTCCAGGGAGCGTGGTCGGGCACGCCGTGAAGCATCGCGAATGCGAGCGCATCGTGCATCAGTTCGAGGCTCGAATTGCCTGCCGCGACCACCTGCGCCGCATCGACGTCGAGCAGTTGCGCGCCGAGCTCGCGTGCCTCGGGCAAGCCCAGCAGATGACCGTAGTTCCGGCAGTCGATACCGTCGCGCGACAGGAAGCCGGCCGTGCCCGCTTCGTCGAGCAACGCGCGCGACAGATCCAGTTGTTCGGGCGACGGCTTGCCGCGCGACATGTCGAGCCGCATCGCAAGCTGTTTGAATTCGTCGTAAGTGGTCGGCGTGGTCATGATGTCCCCGTTTGACATGCAGTGTGTGAAACCAGTATGCCGCCGCCCCTGAGTTCAGACAAACGCGTTATATTGAACATTTCGATCAATAATTCTGATAGTTGTTCAAGGGGATGCAAGCGGATGAAAGCTCTCGATCTCGATGTGCTCGCCATGTTCGTCGCTATCGCCGATACGGGCAGTTTCGTGCGCGGCGCGACGCTCGTGCATCGTTCGCAATCGGCGCTGAGCATGCAGATCCGCTCGCTCGAAACCGCCATCGGCAAGCCGCTGTTCGTGCGTGGGCCGCGCAGCGTGACGCTCACGCAGGACGGCCAGGTGCTGCTCAGCTACGCGCGCCGCATGCTCGCGCTGCGCGACGAAGCGTGGGCGTCGGTCGTGCATCCGGAAGTGACGGGCCGCGTGGCGATCGGCGTGCCGGACGACTATGCGTCCTCACTGCTGCCAACGGTGCTGCGCAACTTCTCGGCGACCTATCCGAAGGTCGAGATCCAGGTGGTCAGCCTGCCGAGCAACGCGCTCGCACCGCTCCTGAAGGACAACAAGATCGACCTCGCGTGCGTGACGCGCGTGAAGGGTCTCGCGGGCGAATTCATCCGGCTCGAACCGATGGTGTGGGCGGGCACCGCCGCCGCGGGGCGCGAAGTATGGAAGGAGCGCCCGCTGCCCATCGCACTGTTCGGCGACGGCAGCGTCGCGCGTGCCAACGCGATTCAAACGCTGGAGCGCGCGAAGATCGCGTATCGCACGTCGTATGAAAGTCCGAGTCTGATGGGGCTGTTGAGCATGGTCGAGGCAGGCCTCGCAGTCGCGCCCCTTGCGCGCTGCGCGGTGCCCGAGCGCTTCGTCACGCTGGGACGTCAGCATGGCCTGCCAAAGCTGCCGGAACTGGAGATCATCCTCGCGCGCAGCGCACGCTCGAACCGGCCGCCTTGCGACTATCTGGCCGAGCAGATTCTCAGCGAACTGCGCGACTGATCATCGCAACAGCGTTCACCCCTCTTCGCCCAGTTGCACGAGCAACGCATGCAGCCGTTCGGTATGACGCAACAGCATGCTGCGATGTTTGTCGATCTGTTCGAGACGGCCGGCGAGATCGGCGAGGACGGGGTCGTCAGTTTCTGCGGCCGACAGCACGTCCTCGACTTTCGCGCGCACCGCTGAAAACTCGACGGGCGGATGTGTCAGCGAACGCTCGAAGCGCCGCACTTCCTGCACGGCGAGATCGCGCACCTTGCGAAAATAGGCCTGACGCCGGTGCAATTCGGCTTCGACGACCTCGTCTTCAGGACGCCGCTGCGGCTGCTGGCCGAAGATCGGCTCCGGCGGCCGCAGCACCGATTTCTTGCGGACGGGATGCGCAGTGCCGCGAAAACGCGCGAGAGGCGTTTCGTTGTCGATGGCGTCGCGCGCGTTGTCCGGGACCTCGGACGCTTCGTGCGGCGCATTCATCCAGCCGCCCGGCAGGCCCGTCACCGCTTCGACGCCGCGCACGAATTCTTCGCTGAAGTCGCGCTGGCCTGCGAGCATCAGCTTGAGGTACGACGCGGAGAAGGTCATCATCCGCGCGAGACGCGTCGCCGCGCCGACTTCGCGTGTCAACAGGGCGAGATTGGCTCGCCAGATAGGAAGCAGGGATTCGTCGGAATATTCCATTGCTGGGTCTTCCTTCATCAGTCTCTTGCTGCTGGCGCCTGTTTGCCTGTGTCGATCCGGCCGCACGCGCCGCAAGGCGCATGCCCGTGCGCCGCGTCCGACAAAGATAGACGCATCGCCACGCGGCGCGCAACCAGATTCGCACGGCGTATGCGGCACAAAGACAACACACGCGCACGTCGCAGCGCGTGTGCACTTCACTGATGAATTGACCCCGGTTGGCGCGCAGCGTTCCACATGCGTCGCAAGCGCATGTGGATTTTCGGTTATGGCCGATAAAGAGGAATGAGCGGCGCGTCCGGACGGACGCCCGGGAGATCGATGCGCGCGGGGACGCGCGCTTTTGCTTCGTGCAGCAGTGCCCGGACGTACTCAGGCAGCCGCGACGCGATCGAGCGCCGTCTTCACGAGCTTTGCGAGCAGCGGCTCGATTTTCGCGGCGAGCGCGTCGTCGTACGCATAGGGCATCTGTTCCTGCATGTAGGTGATCTGCGACAGCTCCAGCTGCACCGCATGCACGTTCTTCTCAGGCTGGCCATAGTGGCGCGTGATGTAGCCGCCCTTGAAGCGCCCATTCGCGACGGCCGTATAACCGCCGTGTTCTTCGACGACTTTCGCCAATGCTTCCGCGAGCCCTGCTACCGCACTCGCGCCGTTCGACGTGCCGAAGTTGAAATCGGGCAAGCGTCCATCGAAAAAGCGCGGCACATGCGAGCGGATCGAATGCGCTTCCCACAGCAGCACCTTGCCGTGCTGTGCTGTCAGCCTGGCGAGTTCGCCCTGCAACGCTTCGTGATACGGCTTCCAGTACGCGTCGCGACGCCGTGCGACTTCGGCGTCGTCGGGCAAGCGGCCGTCGCGATACAGCGGCTCCTTGTCGAAGGTGTCGACGGGCAACAGGCCCGTCGTGTCCTGCCCCGGATAGAGGTTCGCGCCATCGGGCGGACGGTTCAGGTCGATCACGTAACGCGCGTAAGTGGGCGCGAGAATCGACGCGCCCATGCGCTTCGCGAACGCGTACAGGCGATCGAGATGCCAGTCGCAATCGTCGGTGCGCGCAGCGGCGTCCGTCATCTGTGCGGCGATATCGGCTGGAATGCGCGTGCCCAGATGCGGGATCGAGATCAGGAACGGCAAGCTTCCCCGATGCAGCGAGAAGACGGGCAAGGTGTCGGTGGCAGTCATGTCGTCAGTGCTTCTCAGAGTTGAGTCGTAGTGCGGCAGCGCAAGGCTTGCGCTTCACTTCAGCAGCCCGGCGAGCGCCGCGCGATAGTTCGCGTACGCCTGTTCTTCGTCGCGATGCCGGCGATTGTCGACGACTTTCGCACCGCCTGCATACACGTCGCGCACGGGCGTTTCGCCATGTTCGCAGAACACCGCGCCCGACAGCCACGCGTCGCTCGCCTGTTCCGCGATGTTCGGATGGTTCGCATCGAGCACCATGAAATCGGCGCGCGCGCCCGTCTTCAATGCGCCGACGGCGCGGCCCGTCGCGAGCGCGCCGCCTTCCAGCGACGCCGCATAGAGACGGTCCGCCACGCGCGGCATGTCCGCCGACGCGAGCACGTTGCGCTGTCGCCTCGACAGACGTTGACCGTATTCGAGCAGCCGCAGTTCCGCACGCCAGTCGACGCCGATATGGCTGTCGCTGCCGACGCCGATGCGTCCCTTCTGCTCCAGATAGTCGTGCGCGGGAAAAATGCCGTCGCCGAGATTCGCTTCCGTCGTCAGACACAGGCCGGCGATGGCGCCGCTCTTCGCGAGCCTGGCGGTTTCATCGGCGTCGACATGCGTCGCGTGCACGAGGCACCAGCGCGCATCGACATCGAAGCGATCGAGCAGCCACTGCACGGGCCGGGCGCCTTCCGTTTCGATGCACGCATCCACTTCCGCCGTCTGTTCGGCGATATGGATGTGCACGGGCGCGCCGGGCGACATCGCATCGAGTCCATTCAGCAACGCGCGCAGCGAATCGTTCGATACCGCGCGCAACGAATGCGGCGCGACGCCATAACGCAACGCGCCATGTTCGGGGCGCGCGCGACGCAGCGTGTCGAGCAGCGCGAGCAGACTGTCGGGCGTGTTGATGAAGCGGCGCTGATCGTCGCGCGGCGGCTGCGAGCCGAAGCCCGCGTATTGGTACAGCACGGGCAGCATCGTGATGCCGATGCCGCTCGCGCCCGCTGCATCGACCACGCGCTGCGCGAGTTCGGCGTCGTTCGCATAGCGCTGGCCGTCCTGCATGTGATGCACGTAATGGAATTCGCAGACGGACGTATAGCCCGCTTTCAGCATTTCGATGTACAGCCATTGCGCGATCGATGCGAGCGCTTCCGGCGTGATGCGCGCCGCGAAGCGGTACATCAGCTCGCGCCAGGACCAGAAGCTGTCGACGGCGTTCGCGCGATATTCGGTGAGGCCCGCCATCGCGCGCTGGAATGCGTGCGAATGCAGATTCGGCATGCCGGGCAAAACGGGACCACGCGCTTTTTCAACGCCCGCGGGCGCCTGCGTGTCGGGCGTGACGGCGATGAGCGCGCCCTGCGCGTCCCATTGCAGCAGCACATTGCGCCGCCAGCCTTCGGGCAGGTACGCGTGATCGGCAAAAAGCGATTGAGTGGCTTCAGTCATGTTCGATTCCGTTCGAGTCCTGCTCATCGCGCGCGACGCAGATGGACGGTTTCGCCGCCGCGCACGACGCGTTCGCACAGCGGCCGTCCGATCCAGTACGCGAGTTCCGCAAGCGACTGCACCGACCACACCGCGAAGTCGGCGGCGCGGCCCACGGCGAGCGTGCCATGCGCATCCGCCTTGCCGAGCGCCTGCGCCGCGTGGCGCGTCACGCCTTGCAGCACTTCGGGCACCGTCATGCGGAACAGCGTCGTCGCCATGTTCATCATCAGCGGCAGCGAAGTCGCGGGCGATGTGCCCGGATTGCTGTCCGTCGAAATCGCAATGGGCACGCCGTAGCGGCGCAGCAGTTCGATGGGCGGCAACTGCGTTTCGCGGATGAAGTAGTACGCGCCCGGCAGCAGCACGGCGACCGTGCCCGCTTCCTTCATCGCGGCGACGCCCGCTTCGTCGAGAAACTCCAGATGGTCCGCCGACAACGCGCCATAGCGCGCGGCAAGCGCCGTACCGCCTGCGTTCGACAGCTGCTCCGCATGCATCTTGACGGGCAGCCCGCGACGCGCGGCCGCGTTGAACACGCGCTCGCTCTGTTCGAGCGAAAAGCCGATGCGCTCGCAGAACACATCGACGGCATCGACGAGTCCTTCATCGGCGAGCGCGGGCAGCATGCGCTCGCAGACTTCATCGATGTAATCGTCGGCGCGGCCCGCGAATTCCGGCGGTAGCGCATGCGCGCCGAGAAACGTCGTGTACACCGTCACAGGGTAGCGCTCGCCGAGTTGCCGTGCGACGCGCAGCATCTTGCGCTCGCCTGGCAGATCGAGCCCGTAGCCGGATTTGATTTCGATTGCAGTGACGCCTTCGGCGAGCATCGCTTCGAGGCGCGCAGCCGATTGCGCGAACAGCGACGCTTCGTCGGCGGCACGCGTCGCGCGTACCGTCGATACAATGCCGCCGCCCTGCTTCGCGATCTCTTCGTAGCTGACACCCGCGAGACGCTGCGCGAATTCGTCGGCGCGCTGGCCGCCGTACACCAGATGCGTGTGGCAATCGACGAGACCCGGCGTCACCCACGCGCCGCCCAAGTCTTCGCGCGGCCACGCGGCATACTGCGCGGGCAGTTCGCGCGCCGCACCGAGCCACGCGATGCGGCCGTTCTCGACGGCGATCGCAGCGTCGTCGATCGTTTGGTTGGGGTCGCCCTGCGGACAGAGCTTGAGTTGGTGCCAGACGGTTTGCTTCATGGCAGGGCTGTCTGAGTTGTGTACAAGCGTTGAATGCAAGCGTTCAGGCTCGCGGTGGTTCCATGTAGCGGAGGCTGACGGCAAGCAACGCGCCCGAGCCTTCGACTTCGCATGACAGCGCGTGGGCGTGGTCGATGCGCAAGGTGTCGTTCGTCGCGAGCACCGTTGTCGTCGCAGAGACGCCCTCGCCTGTCGTGACGCGCAGTTCGCCTTGCGCGCAGAACAGCAGCACGACGTCGGCATCGAGTCGCGTGCTATGCGTATCGCGCCACACGTCGACGTCGCCCGTTGCCGCGCCACGCCGCACCATCAGATTGAAGTCGCGCGCCGCGCCGTCGACGAGACGTGCATCGATGGCCGTCTCGCCTTCGAACCGCGCGATTGCCAGAGGCTCGCGCAGCGCATGCGTCACACCGCCCGCTTCGTCGAGCAGCATGCCCGCGCCCGACAACAGCACGAGCGTCCGGTCGATGCCCGCGAAACGCGAGAACGGCCCGGCTTGCGCGACGTCGGCGACGCTCACGCGCCACACGAATGCATCGAGCGCCGCACCCTCGGGAAACGCGGCGACTTCGCGCGTGACGCCGCCGCCGTTCTTCCACGGCGACGCCACGAGTTCCGCGCCGCGCGTGACCGTCGTAGTTGTCACGCTCGTCGTCATGCTCAGCGGCCCAGCATCGGCAGCTTGAGACCGGCTTCGCGCGCCGTCTGTTGCGCGAGTTCGTAGCCGGCATCCGCGTGACGCATTACGCCCGTTGCGGGATCGTTGAAGAGCACGCGGCCGAGGCGCTCATGCGCGGCATCCGTACCGTCGGCGACGATCACGACGCCCGAGTGCTGCGAGAAGCCCATGCCGACGCCGCCGCCATGATGCAGCGACACCCACGATGCGCCGCCTGCCGTATTCAGCAGTGCGTTGAGCAGCGGCCAGTCGCTGACGGCATCCGAGCCGTCCTTCATCGATTCCGTCTCGCGGTTCGGGCTTGCCACCGAACCCGTGTCCAGGTGGTCGCGGCCGATCACGATCGGCGCCTTCAGTTCGCCCTTCTTGACCATCTCGTTGAATGCCTGGCCGAGGCGATAGCGATCCTTCACGCCGACCCAGCAGATACGCGCCGGCAGGCCCTGGAACGCAATGCGTTCACGCGCCATGTCGAGCCAGTTGTGCAGGTGCGGATCGTCGGGGATCAGTTCCTTGACCTTCGCGTCCGTCTTGTAGATGTCTTCCGGATCGCCCGACAGCGCGACCCAGCGGAACGGGCCCTTGCCTTCGCAGAACAGCGGGCGGATGTACGCGGGCACGAAGCCGGGGAAATCGAACGCGTTCTGCACGCCCATTTCCAGCGCCATCTGACGGATGTTGTTGCCGTAGTCGAGCGTCGCCGCGCCGCGTTCCTGCAGCGTGAGCATCGCCTGAACCTGCTTGGCCATCGACTGCTTCGCGGGCGTCACGATGCTTTGCGGGTCCGTCTTCTGACGCTCGCGCCAGTCTTCGATCTTCCAGCCTTGTGGCAGATAACCGTGAATCGGGTCATGCGCGCTCGTCTGGTCCGTCACGCAGTCCGGCGTGATGTTGCGCGTCACCAGTTCCGCGAACACGTCGGCTGCATTGCCGAGCAGGCCGATGGAAACAGGATTGCCCGTCTTCTTCGCTTCGTCGATCATCGCGAGCGCTTCGTCGAGCGTCTTCGCCTTCTTGTCGACGTAGCGCGTCTTCAGACGGAAGTCGATGCGCGTCTCGTCGCATTCGACGGCGATCATCGAGAAGCCCGCCATCGTCGCCGCGAGCGGCTGCGCGCCGCCCATGCCGCCGAGACCGCCCGTCAGGATCCAGCGGCCCTTCGGGTCTCCATTGAAGTGCTGGTTCGCCACCGAGAAGAACGTTTCATACGTGCCCTGCACGATGCCCTGGCTGCCGATATAGATCCAGCTGCCCGCCGTCATCTGGCCGTACATCATCAGGCCCTTGCGGTCGAGTTCGTGGAAGTGATCCCAGTTCGCCCAGTGCGGCACGAGGTTCGAGTTCGCGAGCAGCACGCGCGGCGCATCGGCATGCGTGCGGAACACGCCGACGGGCTTGCCCGATTGAATCAGCAGCGTCTCGTTCTCTTCGAGGTTCTTCAGCGACGCGAGGATCTGGTCGTAGCAATCCCAGTTGCGCGCGGCACGGCCGATGCCGCCATACACGACGAGCGCATGCGGATGCTCGGCCACTTCCGGATCCAGGTTGTTCTGGATCATCCGGTACGCGGCTTCCGCGATCCAGGTCTTGCAGGTTTTCTCGCTGCCGCGCGGTGCGCGGATCGTGCGGGACGGGTCGAGACGCGGGTCGATGTGCTTCGGGTTGTTCATGATGCCCTCGGAATCGCAGATAACTCGGTGATGAGTCGAAGATTGAACGGAAACGAAAACGGAATCAGAAGTGGCCGGTGAACCGGTAACGGTTGCCGGGGTGCCAGAGATTGGCCACCGAAGCGACCACTCCTTGCGACCACGTGCGCCGATGCAGCACGAGGCAAGGTTCGGCGTCGTCCATCGTCAGAAGCCGGCGGTTGTCGGCGTCCGGCGCGGATGCTTCGATGCGGTACTCGACGCGCTGCAGCGGCGCGACGCGTACGAGATACTGGTTAGGCGTCGTGTTCGTGAAGTCCTGCAACGCATATTCGGGCGCAACGGCAGGATTCACCCAGCGCTCTTCGAGCTGAACGGGCTCGTCGTTCTCGAAGTGCAGCACGCGCGAATGAAAGATCGGACTGCCCGCGCTCAGCTGCATTTCGGCAGCGAGTTCTTCGTCGACGATCGCGGCGCCCACGTGCAGCACGTTCGCGTGATAGCGATGACCGCGCGCGACGATTTCATCCGAAATGCTGCGGATCGCGACCAGCGTCGATTCATACTTCGGCCGCGCGACGAAGGTGCCCGAGCCCTGAACGCGCGTCAGCACCTGCTCGGCCGTCAGCTCGCGCAATGCGCGGTTGACCGTCATGCGCGCGACGTTGAATTCGCGTGCAAGCTCGTTTTCCGATGGAACCTGATGGCCTTCGCTCCATTCGCCCGCGTGAATGCGGGCGAGGATGAAGTCCTTGATTCCCTGATAGGCCGGTGCGTTCATGCTGGGCATCTCTGTCGCGCTGCCGTTGAGCAGGTGAAGTTAGCGTTGCTCGGAAATGAACGAGAACGGGCTGTGCTTCGCGATCGTGCCGTCCTGCACGAGCTTCGTGATGGCGGCGATATCGGGCGCGAAGTAATGGTCGAGCTCGTAGTGCGCCACGTGTGCGCGCACCGTGTCCATCACCTTCTGCAGCGCCGGGCTGGTCTTGTGCGGCGCGCGCAGATCGACGCCTTGCGCGGCAGCCAGCAGTTCGATCGACAGGATGTTCGCGGTGTTGTCAGCGATGTCGGCGAGCTTGCGTGCGGCGAACGTCGCCATCGACACGTGGTCTTCCTGGTTCGCCGACGTGGGCAGCGAATCGACGGAGGCCGGGTGAGCCAGCGTCTTGTTCTCCGATGCGAGCGCGGCCGCCGTGACGTGGGCGATCATGAAGCCCGAGTTCACGCCGCCATCCTTGACGAGGAACGGCGGCAGGCCCGACAGCGTCGCGTCGATCAGGAGCGCGATGCGGCGCTCGGCAAGCGCGCCGATTTCCGCAGCGGCGAGCGCGAGGTTGTCGGCGGCGAACGCAACCGGCTCGGCGTGGAAGTTGCCGCCCGACAGCACTTCGCCCGTGTCCGGGAAGATCAGCGGGTTGTCCGACACGGCGTTCGCTTCGACGAGCAGCACTTGCGCGGCGGCACGCATCTGGTCGAGACACGCGCCCATCACCTGCGGCTGGCAGCGCAGGCTGTACGGGTCTTGCACCTTGCCGCAATCGCGATGCGACAGGTTGATCGCCGAACCGTCGAGCAGCGTGCGATACGACTGCGCTGCATCCATCTGGCCTTGATGACCGCGCAGCGCATGGATGCGTGCATCGAACGGCTTCACGGAACCGGCGGCTGCGTCGACGGACAGCGCGCCCGCGACGACGCCGACGCGGTACAGGTCTTCGATCGCGAACATGTTGTACAGCGCGAGCGCCGCCGATGCCTGCGTGCCGTTGAGCAGCGCGAGGCCTTCCTTCGCTTGCAGCGTCAGCGGCTTGAGGCCGACGAGGCGCAGACCTTCCGTCGCCGCGACGCGCTCGCCCTTCGCGAACACTTCGCCGACGCCGAGCAGCACGGCCGACATATGCGCGAGCGGCGCGAGGTCGCCCGATGCGCCGACCGAGCCCTTCACCGGGATCACGGGCAGCACGTCGGCGTTGAACAGCTTGATGAGCGCATCCATCACTTCGCGACGGATGCCCGAGTGGCCGCGGCCGAGGCTCGACAGCTTGAGCGCCATCAGCAGGCGCACGACGGGCGGCGACATCGGCTCGCCCACGCCGACGGCATGCGAGAGCACCAGATTGCGCTGCAGCAGTTCGAGCTGGTCATGCGGAATATGTGTGCTCGCGAGACGGCCGAAGCCCGTGTTGATGCCGTACGCCGGCTCGCCCTTCGCGGCGATGTCCGCGACGGCTTGAGCGCAGGCATCGATGGCGGCGAAGCTCGCGGGATCGAGTTCAAGAGTGACCTGTTCGCGAGCGATCTGGCGCAGTTGGGACAGAGTCAGGGAGCCGGGTGTAAGCATCATGATGTGAGTTCCTGTCTATACAATTTCGAGAAAGTGTAGCGGCGCCAGCTTGTATATACAACTCAAATTTTGCAGATTGGCGTAAGGGGTTTCCATTAGACGGAATCCGCTGGCTGGCATGGTTCTCGCAGTTTTCTGCGTATGCGCCGAGCTGCCTTCACAAGCTCGACGCTGACGAGTCCGCGTCAGTGCCCGCCGATAACTTGTATATACACGTCCAATTTCCGGATTGGCAAGCGGACAAAATCCGGCACCGCCGCCGGCCGCGTCTATCCGTCGTGCCCGGAACGTGCGTCGATTCTTGATTTCAGATCAAGATTGATTTGAGACTGACGCGCTTTTTGCAAGACTCCCTCGCCGCCATACTGACGTCATCGAATTTTTCTCTAGCGAAGGAGAACGTCTTGAACATTTTCATCACCGGCGCGAGCGGCTTTATCGGCGGATCGATTGCAGCGGGCCTCGTGCGCGCGGGTCATCGCGTGACGGGCCTGATCCGCAACGCTGAACACGTGGACGAACTGACGCGCCTCGGCATCGAGCCCGTCGTCGGCACGCTCGACGACCGCGATCTGCTCGTCGCGCAGGCACGGGCCGCCGACGCAGTCATCAACGCGGCGAGCAGCGATCACCGCGGTGCCGTCGAAGCGCTGATCGACGCGCTTGCCGGCTCGAACAAGCCGTTCCTGCATACCAGCGGTTCGAGCATCGTCGGCGATGCGTCGGGCGGCGAGCGCGGCGAAGCGAAGATCTACACGGAAGACGCACTGCCCGAACCGACGGCCGATAAAGCGCCCCGCGTCGCGATCGACAATCTCGTGCTCGACGCCGCGAAGCGCGGCATCCGTTCGTCGGTGCTGTGCAATACGCTGATCTACGGGCACGGCGCCGTCAAAGGCAGCGCGAGCGTGCAACTGCCGCGCCTCGTGCGCCAGGCGCAAAAGAGCGGCATCGTGCGGCACGTGGGCAGCGGCGGCAACATCTGGTCGAACGTGTTCATCGACGACGTAGTCGAGCTGTACCGTCTCGCGCTCGAAAAGAGCCCTGCAGGCACGTTCTATTTCGTCGAAAGCGGCGAGGCGTCGTTTCGCGAGATGACGGATGCGATCGCGCAGGCGATGCATCTCGGCCCGGCGCAGGACTGGCCGCTCGATCAGGCCATCGGCGAATGGGGCTATGAAATGGCGTCGTATGGACTCGGCTCGAACAGCCGCGTGCGCGGCACGCGTGCACGCACGCTGCTCGGCTGGCAGCCGGTGCGCACGTCGGTGATCGAGTGGATCGAGCACGACATGATGAAGGACGCGTAAAACACACGACATCGCGCGCGTAGGTTGGCCGGCGCACGTTGTAAGCTCGACTGTTGCTTATCCGTAAGCTCGCATCGCTAGAATCGGCGATGTTCGATCAGGTTCATGACGTTCATGACGAACTCGATCTCTCGGCTCGAGCCCGGATCATTCAATGTTGCTTGCACTCAATTTCGACTGGCTGACCAACCTGCTCGCGATCCTCTTCGTGGTCGCGTGCCTGTATGACTCGCGCTATGACGAGTACGGCACGCTGACGCTCGCGTCGGGCGCGATGGGTCTCGTCGTGATGGGCATCGAAGTGTTTCTCCGGCCCGCGTTCGAAATGTCGCTGTAAACGCGGGTCCGAACGACGCGCTTCATTGCAGCGTCACTTCTGCGCCGCTTCGTGACAGCAGGCACCCGCGCCCTGCTTGCCCGCCGCCGGGGTCGTGCCCGTCGCGCCATCCTCATAGCTGTCGTGACGGCGCAGCCAGCCCATCATCTTTTTCTCGTCTTCATCGCGGCCCTTGGGCACGCAATCGAGCAGCGTATACGTGCCGATCAGCGGTTCGCCGCCGCGCGCGTACGCCGAGAACGTGCGGAAGATCTCGCCCTGGCCGTTCCGGTAGAACACGCTCATGCCGGGCAGCTCGTCCATCGCGAAGTCCTGCTTGTCGTAGTTGTAGTCGACCGTGCCCGTGGCTTGCTGCTCCGGCGTGAACGACACGTTGAAGTCGTAGTTGAAGTCGCTGCCGAACGACGAAACCCATGGGAATTGCCAGCCCATGCGTTTGCGATAGGCGTCGATCTTCTCGAGCGGCGCGCGCGACACGGCCACATACGTCACGTCGCGGTGCGCAAGATGCACGAGCGCGCCGTCGATGTGATCGGACAGGAACGAACAGCCTGGGCAGCCCTCCTCCCAGTCGGGACCGAGCATGAAGTGATAGACGATCAGCTGGCTGCGTCCGGCGAACAGATCGTCGAGCGTCTTTTTGCCTTCGCCTGTGTCGAACGTGTAGTTCTTGTCGATCTTCATCCACGGCAGCGCGAGGCGTTTCTTCACGAGCGCATCGCGTGCGCGCGTAAAGGCCTTTTCTTCCGCGAGATGCGCGCGTTGCGCGGCCAGCCATGCTTCGCGTGAAACGATCGTGTGCTCTTCCATCAGCTCCTCCTGTTGCGTGGCCCGTCCGCCCGTTGCGGGCAAACGCGGCCTTCACGAGAAATAGCGTTCGAGTCCGTCCAGCGTGTCCGTCCATCCGGCGCGATGCGAGTCGCACGCCGCTTCGTCGAAGAACTGTTCGTGCGTGAGCGTCAGCCATGTGCCATCGCCATCGGCTTTCAGCGAAAACGTGACGAGAGACTCACGTTCCGGCGTCGAGCGGAACGCCCACGTGTAGACGAGTTTTTCGTCGAGCGCGACTTCGCGGAACACCCCGCTCACTTCGTGCTCTTCGCCGTCGGGCGCGCGCATGATCATGTGAAAGCGCCCGCCCACCTTCAACTCCATCTCCCAGAGCAGCACGTCGCAGCCGCCGGGATGCAGCCACTTCACGATTTGCTGCGGGTCCGTCCACGCGCTGAAGACTTTTTCCGGGGACGCTTCGATGTGTCGCTGGAGCGTGAGACTGGGGCGGGCGGACACGAGCTTTCCTCCACATAGGCGGCCAGTTGATCGAGCGCTTCGGCCCAGAACTGCTGATAGTGCTGCAGCCACGCCATCGCATCCGCCATTGGCGCGGCCGACAGACGGCATGTGACCGTGCGGCCCGTCTTGGCCCGCACGATGAGGCCGGCATCCGCTAGCACGTCGAGATGCTTCATGACAGCCGGCAAGGACATCGGGAACGGCTCGGCCAGTTCGGACACGGACAGATCCTGGCGAGCCGACAGACGCGCCAAAAGCGCACGCCGCGTCGGGTCGGCGAGCGCGGCGAAGGTGCGGTCGAGCGCGGCATCCTGAAACTTAACCATGAGGTTAAGTGTATGACGCGACGCCGCGTTGTCAAGAAATGGAGCGTACGGCGGGTTGTCTGCGACTGCTTTCTACTTTTGATTCTCGTTGCATGTCGCAGACATCGGCAAGATCAGATCGCCCAGCCGCCAAGATAGAACACAGCCAGCACGACGGCGATGGCGACTGTCCCGACATTCAGCTTGCGCCATTCGCCGCTCACGACACGGCCGATCACGAGCGTGCAGAAGCCGAGCATGATGCCTGTCACGATGTTCGCGGTCAGCACGATGAACACCGCGCACACGAGGCCGGACATCGAGTCGACCATGTCGTCCATGTGCAGCTTGCTCACGCTCGACAGCATCAGCAGGCCGACGTACATCAGCGCGGGCGCCGTCGCATACGAAGGCACGAGCGCGGCGAGCGGCGAGAAGAACATCACGACGAGGAACAGCAGACCGACGACAGCGGCTGCCAGGCCCGTCTTCGCGCCCGCTGCGACGCCGACGGTCGATTCGATATACGCCGCTGCCGGCGCACCGCCCATGAAGCCCGAGAAGATCGAGCTGAGCGAATCGGCCGTCAGCGCGCGGCCGCCGTTGATGATGCGGCCGTTTTCGTCGAGTTGCCCCGCTTGTCCCGCGACGGCGCGGATCGTGCCCGTCGCGTCGAACACGGCCGTCATCACGAGGGCCAGCACGCTCGGCAGCACGGCGAGCGACAGCGCGCCCTTGATGTCCATCGCGCCGATCAGCGACGCATGGCCCGGCGCGCTCAGCGACGGCAGCGCAAACACGCCATGAAACGCAACAGCGGGATCGAGCAGCAACGCGAGCGCGGAAATCGCGACGATCACGATCAGGATCGAACCCGGCACACGGCGACGGACGAGACCGAAGATCGCCGCCAGTCCGCCCACCGACATCAGTACAGGCAGCGACGTGATATGGCCGAGCGAGACGGGCAGCCCCGGTCCTGGATTCTTCACGACGAGGCCCACATCGTTCGCCGCGATCAGCAGCAGAAAGAGCCCGATGCCGATGCCCGTGCCATGCGCGACGCCCGCAGGCAGATTGCGCAGGATCCACGAACGCACGCCCGTCACCGAGATCGCGGTGAACACGAGTCCCATCAGGAACACCGCGCCGAGCGCGACGTTCGGCTGCAAGCCCTTGCCGAGCACAAGGCCGAACGCGGTGAAGGCCGTCAGCGAAATCGCGCAGCCGATCGCAATGGGCAGACGCGCCCAGATGCCCATCAGCAGCGAGCCGAATGCCGTCGTCAGGCACACGGCGACGAACACCGCGCTGGTGTCGAAGCCCGCCTTGCCGAACATGCCCGGCACGACGAACACGGAATAGACCATCGCGAGGAAGGTCGTGATGCCCGCGATGATTTCCTGGCGTCCCGTGCTGCCGCGCGCGGTGATGCCGAAAAAGCGGTCGATGAAGGCCGATTGCCCGTCGCGTGCGTCGTCGAACGCCTCGCTCCCGGCTTCCGCGATGCTCTGGGCCTGGGGTTCCATCATGATGAGTGCCTCCTTTATCAGCGTGCTGAAACGGCTGCCCATGCAGGGCTCGCCGTCATCAGGTTCGTCTCGTTGAGTAGTCGATATGTTGTTGCGCTTTCCGTGTGGCGCGCGGGTGCGCATCGTCCTCGTTACGGCGGGTAATCCGTCGTCGGACGATCGAATGACATCGCGTTCCGTTTTCACCAGTCCACGACACACTTTCGCGCCGTTCTTTTTATGCTGAAGCGAAGGTTAGGCGAATCGAAATATATCTCCCATCGCAATAAAAACATGCCGCGCATGTCGCAATGCTTATATCGTTTGATGCACGGGAACGATGGGCGCCGACCCGGGTGTTAACACCTACGGTTTTGCGGCATGCATCAAGACCTTCGAAAGCACTTTGTCGCGCCCGCTTTTGCCGCGCGGACGCACGCCGCTCACGGCCCGTCAATGCAGACAAAACAAGGCCCTGACAGCGTCACGGGTTAAACTCTCGGGCAAACCTAGCCTTTAACGCATTCCCGGCGAGGCTTTCGATGCCTGCAGGAATCACTGGATCGTTCCTTGCGACAGCAGCATCTGCATCGGCCCGCCGCCCTGGCCACGGAGTCCCACTTGATGAATGGCGGTTTCCTACGTCCAGCCTTCCGTCTTTTGCTATTGGCCGTTTTTGCGGCCCTTGCCGCCATGATGTCGGGCTGCAGCCTGTTCGGACCGACCGAGCAGCCGCCTGCGCCCATTACCGAAGCGACCGTGACGCCGCTGGTCGTTCCCGCCCTCGAGCCCGCCTCCGAACCGGAGCCCGCCGAGGCGCCTGAACCGAAGGAACCGAAGAAGCCGCGTCCGCCCGTCGTGCGCCCGCACAAGCCGGAGCCGCCGCCGCCCGTCGCCGCGCCCGCACCGCCGCCTCCTCCGCCTGCTCCTGCGCCCATCATCGTGATGCGCACGCTCGATCGCAGCACGATGCACG
Source organism: Paraburkholderia sp. Tr-20389 (assembly GCF_017104565.1). GTDB lineage: Bacteria > Pseudomonadota > Gammaproteobacteria > Burkholderiales > Burkholderiaceae > Paraburkholderia. The sequence continues at coordinate 104,800 of NZ_JAAGPD010000015.1, forward strand.
GCCTGCTCGACAGCGAAGTGCAGAAGTCCGACGGCAAGGTGCTCGGCCGCGCCGTCGACATGACGGCGGATGCGAGCGGCACGCCGCGTCAGATGATCGTCAATCTGCAGGGCTTTCTCGGCATCGGCGATCGCAAGGTCGGTTTCCCGTGGACCGCGTTCCGCTTCACGCCGGGCGCGAAAGGCGCGCCCATCACGATCACGACGCCGCCGAACCAGCTCGCGGCGACGAACCGGCCCAAGCCGTCGGCGTCGCTTGCGTCGCCGCTCGCCGGCGGCGTCACGGCCGCGCCCGCGGTGCCTCCTGGACAGCTGGAACTGATGGACGCGGATGTCGAGCGTCCTAACGGCGGCAAGGTGGGGCGCGTGATCGACGTGCTGATCGATGCGAACGCGCAGCCGCAGGCCGTCGTGCTCGACGTGAGCGGCATCATCAGCGCCGATCGCCGGACGATCGCCGCGAACTGGTCGGCGCTGCGCTTCGTCACGAAGGACAAGACGCTGCGCCCGCTGATGGATCTGAACGACGCGCAGATCAAGGCGTCGCCGTCCTACGAACCGGACAAGCCGGTTCGCGCGGTTTCGCCCGCACCGCCTCCCGCACCCGTTGCCGCGTCCGCCGCTGCAACAGGCTCTTCGTCGTCCACTGCGGCGGCTTCAACCGCACGCACTTCACGATGACGAGCCGTCCAATGGTCAACGCACGCAGTCTCCGCGCCCTCGACTGGCTCAACTTTTTCGTCGCCAACGTGCAGACGGGATTCGGGCCGTTCATTGCTTCCTACCTCGCGACGCACAAGTGGACGCAGGGCGAGATCGGACTCGCCCTCTCCGTCGGCACGATCAGCGCGATGGTGAGCCAGGTGCCCGGCGGCGCCGCCGTCGATGCTTTGCGCAACAAGAAGGGAGCCGCCGCCTGGGCGATCATCGCGATCATTCTCAGTGCCGTGCTGCTCGCGGCGAGCCCGACGGTGCTGCCCGTGATGGCCGCCGAGGTTTTCCACGGCTTCGCGAGCTGCATGCTCGTGCCGGCGATGGCGGCCATTTCGTTCGCGCTGGTGGGACGCCAGGATCTCGGCGACCGGTTGGGACGCAACGCGCGCTGGGCGTCGATCGGCAGCGCCGTCGCGGCGGGTTTGATGGGCCTGTTCGGCGAATACTTCTCGGCGCGCGCGGTGTTCTGGCTGACGGCGGCGCTGGCGGCGCCTGCGCTGATCGCGCTGTCGATGATCACGATGCCCGAGCATTCCCCCGCGCCTGCCCGTGAGCCTTCGAAGAAGGAGCATGACGAAGCCGAAGAGAAGGAATCGATCTTCGAACTGCTGCGCGACAAGCGCATGCTGATTTTCGCGGCGTGCGTGGTGCTGTTCCACCTGTCGAACGCGGCGATGCTGAATCTCGCGGCGGGCGAAGTGACGGCGGGCATGGGGGACAACGTGCAGCTCGTGATTGCTGCTTGCATCATCGTGCCTCAGGCGATTGTCGCGATGCTGTCGCCGTGGGTCGGGCGCACGGCTGAGCGCTGGGGACGTCGGCCGATCCTGCTGCTCGGATTTTCTGCGCTGCCGGTGCGCGCGTTGTTGTTTGCGGGTGTGAGCAGCCCTTATCTGCTGGTGCCCGTGCAGATGCTCGATGGGCTCAGCGCTGCCGTGTTCGGTGTGATGTTGCCGTTAATCGCCGCTGACGTTGCCGGCGGTAAGGGGCGCTATAACCTGACCATCGGGCTTTTTGGTTTGGCTGCAGGGATTGGTGCCACTTTGTCCACCGCCGTGGCGGGGTTTATCGCCGATCGCTTCGGCAGTGCGGTTAGCTTTTTTGGACTCGCCGGTGCGGGGGCGCTCGCTGTGTTGCTCGTATGGGCTGCTATGCCCGAAACCCGAGATGCCGGGAGCAGGTTGCAGGAGGAGCCTGCACCCGAGGCTTTGAAGCGGGCTAAGTGAGTTTGGGTTGTGTTTGTCTGCGACGCAGTCGCCATTCTGGCCTTCTCGGCGCGGGCTTCGCCGTTTGGATTGGGTTCTGCATTTTCGCTTTCGCTGGCATCCGCGGTTTGTCTCTGGTTTGCTGGCGTTGCCCCTGTGCGGGGCGGCACTTACTTTCTTTGCCGCCGCAAAGAAAGTAAGCAAAGAAAGCGGGCTCACACCGCCAGCCCGTGTGATTGCCTGCGGGCCCCCAACCGGTCTCGTCCTCCACACGGCGTCGCGCTACTTCATGCCCGTTGCCAGCGTGCTAAGTCGCGCATCACCCGCTTCACGCTCCCGCGTCACGAACTGCGTTACCAGACGCCCACCGCCGCCCAGGTGGCAAACGGTGTGTAGGCCATCGCGCCGGAAGTGCACCACTCCGGACGGAAAAGCGGGATCGGTGTCGTAGGAGCGCGAACGTGTACGGTGCAACAACCTACACACCGTTTGCCACCTGGGCGGCGCAGACGAGTCGCTGCCGCTGGCTGCCTGCGGGTAATTGAAGTGGGTGATGCGCCTGTTCAAGGCGCTGGCAACAGGCGGAAAAAGGTGCGTTGCCGTTTGAAGTGCGGGACCCGTTGGGGGCCCGCAGGCAAGCACAAGAGCTAGCGGTGTGAGCGGCTTTCTTTTGCCTACTTTTCTTTGCCGCTGCAAAGAAAAGTAGGTGCCGCCCCGCACAGGGGCAACGCCAGCAAACCAGAAGCAAAACGCGGACGCCAGCGAACGTGCAGAGCGAAACTCAAAAGGCGAAGCCCGCGCCGAGAAGGCAAGAATGGCGACTGCGTCGCAGACAAACAAAAACCCTAATCAATAGCCCGCCCAGCAGTCTCGCGTACAAAAGGCAGCGCCAGCAACGAAACACCACCACATCCAATCAGATACCAGGCCGGCGCAAGCGAATTCCCAGAAAGCTGAATGAGCCAGGTAGCAAAAAACTGCGCGAACCCACCAAAGATCGACACCCCGAGGCAATAAACAATCGACATCCCGGTAGCACGAATCTCGCGAGGAAACATCTCCGGCAGCATGACGATATTAGGCACAGCGGTGAACGCCACGAGCACGCCAAGCACGGCGACAACGCCAAGCAATACAGGCACAGTCGGCATGGCATTGATAATCATAAACGCGGGATACACCGCAAAAATCAGAAGCACCCGCGAGATCCACAACACGCGCTTGCGCCCATACCTGTCCGACAACGAGCCCGCAAACGGAGAACAGATCACCGTGACGAACGCCGCCGTCCACGACGCCCACAACGCCAGCGACATCGGCATATGCAAAATCCTGATCGCATACGTCGACAGATAAAACAGCACGATGTAATTCGCCGCCGTCCCGCCGATCGTCGTTACCACTCCCTTCGCAATCGAACCCATGTGCGTGCCGAAAATCTCGCGCACCGGCTTCGCAACCGCGGCCGCTTCGAGCACGGGCTCGTCACCCGACGACGCCGGCAGCGGCAGCGTTTCGTCCAGATGTCGCCGTATATACACACCGATCGGACCCATCGCCATGCCGATCACGAACGGCACGCGCCAACCCCAGCTTTCGAGCGCATGCGTCGACAGCATCGCGGCCAGCGCAACGCCCAGCAGCGAGCCAACCACCGTGTTCAATCCCTGGCTCACGAACTGCCAGCTGCCGTAGAAGCCACGCGTCCGGTCACTGCCGTACTCCATCAGCAGCGATGTCGATGCACCAATCTCGCCGCCCAGCGCAAAGCCCTGAATCAGCCGCGCGAGTATCACCAGCGCGGGCGCAGCGAGCCCGATCGACGCATACGTCGGCGCGAACGCGATGATCGCCGAGCCGAGCGTCATCAGCCACAGTGTGAGGCTCATCGCCGCCTTGCGCCCCGCGCGGTCCGCATACGCGCCGAGCACCACGCCGCCCACAGGCCGCATGATGAAGCCGACGCCAAACGTGCCGACCGCAAGCATCAGTTGCGCAAGCTGCCCTTCCACAGGGAAGTACAGCTTGCCGATGATCGTCGCGAAGAAACTGTAGATCGTGAAGTCGAAGAACTCGAGGCCGTTGCCGAGTGTGATCGCGGCAATCGCTTTCGCGTGGCTCGCGCGCTGCGGCTGCGCGGCGCCCGTCGATACGCCGTCGTCCGGTGTGGATGTCGATGCGGCTGTGGTCGTCATGTCCGTCTCCCGAACGCGTCAGACGAGAAACGCCTGCGTGAGACGCACCCAGTAGGCGGCGCCGGTCGCAAGGCAATCGTCGTTGAAATCGTAGCCGGGGTTGTGCACCATGCAGCCGCCCTCGCCGTCTCCGTTGCCGATGATCAGATACGCACCCGCGCATCGTTCGAGCATGAACGCGAAGTCTTCGCTGCCCGTCAACGGCTGCATGTTTTCGATCAGTCCATCGTCACCGACCCAGTCGCGCGCGACCTGTGTCGCCAACGCCGTCATCTGCGTATCGTTGACGAGTACGGGGTAACGACGCTGATAGTCGATCTCGGCGCGCGCGCCATACACGGCCGCTTGTGCATGTACCACTTCCTGAATACGCGTCTCCAGATAGTTGCGCACCTCGGACTTCAGCGCGCGCACCGAAAGACGCATTTCCGCCGTCTCGGGAATCACATTGGGCGCTTCGCCCGCATGAATCGCACCGACCGTGATGATCGCCATGTCGAGCGGCCCGACGTTGCGCGACACGATGGTCTGCAATGCGAGCACGATCTGCGCGCAGACGACGACGGAATCAACGGCCTTGTGCGGCACCGCGCCGTGGCCGCCGCGCCCGATCACCTTGATGACCACGGTATCCGACGACGCCATGAACGATCCCGGCAGAAAGCCGAACTTGCCCGTCGGGAAGCCGGGCATGTTGTGCATTGCGAAGACGGCGTCGCACGGGAAGCGCTCGAACAGGCCGTCTTCGATCATTTTCTTCGCGCCCGCGAGGCCCTCTTCCGCCGGCTGGAAAATGAGGTTCAATGTGCCGTCGAACGAACGTTCCTGCGCGAGATGCTTCGCCGCCGCGAGCAGCATCGCCGTGTGGCCGTCGTGTCCGCATGCGTGCATCTTGCCGGGCAACTGGCTCGCGTACGGCAGGCCCGTCTGCTCGTGAATCGGCAGCGCGTCCATATCGGCGCGCAGACCCAGCTTGCGCGTGCCGTTGCCCACTTTCAGTTGCCCGACGACACCCGTCTTGCCCAGCCCGCGCGTCACCGTGTAGCCCCACTCGGCGAGCTTTTCCGCGACCAGATCTCCTGTCACGTGCTCTTCGTACGCAAGTTCAGGATGCGCATGTATGCGGCGGCGCAACACAATCATTTCGTCTTCGAGATCGGCGATGCCGGCAGGGATGACCATCGTGTTCACGCTGCTGTCTCCTTGGATGTCTGTGAGCCCAGCATAGCCAACCGTTTTTTTGACGGGCAGACGGGAAACGGTTACGGTGACAACCAGCAGTTGCCACCCGCGATGCCACCCTTCATTTGCCCGACATGAAACTGCACCAACTCAGCACGCTCGCCGCGATCGCGGAGACGGGCAGCATCCGTGCCGCCGCGCGCCAGCTGGGGCTCTCGCCCGCCGCCGTGACCAAGTCCGTGCGCGAACTCGAAGCGGACCTGCGCACGCCGCTCGTGATACGCGGCACGACGGGCGTCGCGTTCACCGAATATGGCCGCGCGCTCGTCGTGCATGCGCGGCTCGTGCTGGGGCAACTGGCGCGCGCCGAAGCCGAACTCGAAGCGATGCGCGGCGCCGCGGCGGGCAAGCTCTCAGTGGGCGTGACGCCGTGGCTCGCACTGACGTTTCTGCCCGAGACGGTCAATCGCTTCAAGCAGAAAATGCCCGACGTGCAGTTGGAATTCTTCGAAGGATTACTGGCCGTCGTGCAACCGCGACTGCGCGACGGCAGCCTCGATTTTTCGATTGGCCGGCCGCCGCCCGCATCGCCGCAATCCGAGTTTCATAACGTGCCGCTCTTCTCGACGCACTCGGCCGTCGTCGCGCGGCGCGGGCATCCGCTTGCCGAATGCCGCACGCTGCACGAACTGCAGGATGCGCAATGGGTGTTGAACTGGGACCCGGCAAGCCGCGAGTCGATGGCCGACAACCTGTTCCGCAAGCGCGGCATGAGAGTGCCGCACACGATCCATCTCGCGCATTCGTTCGCGATCGTGCTGGGCCTGCTTCAGCAGACGGACTTCCTCAGCATCTTTCCGTGGCCGCTCGTCGAGGTGAACATCGCGAAGGAGAATTTGCGCGCGTTGCCGCTGCGCGAAGTGGTGGACGAGACGACGGTCAGCATCACGTCGCGGCGCGGCGTGCCCGTCAGTCCTGCGGGCGCGTGCTTTATCGAATGTCTGCGTGAAGTGATCGATGAAGGCGCGCGGTCGCAGGACGCGGACCGCCGCCGTTTGTTTCATTCGATCGAACTGCTGTTTTAGGCCTTGTTTTAGGGCTTATTTCGCGTAGCCGACCACACCCTTGATCTCGAGAAAATCTTCGAGACCGAACTCGCCGTACTCGCGGCCGTTGCCCGATTGACGATAGCCGCCGAACGGCGCTTCAGGCGTGTACTCCGCGTAGTTCAGATAGATCGTGCCCGTACGCAAGCGCCTCGCAACGGCACGTGCGCGTTCGAGCGAGGCCGACTGCACGTAGCCCGCGAGACCATAGATGCTGTCGTTGGCCATCGCGACGGCTTCGTCTTCCGTGTCGTAGCCGAGGATCGACAGCACGGGTCCGAAGATTTCTTCGCGCGCGACGGTCATGTCGCGCGTCACGTGGCCGAATACGGTCGGCCGCACATAGTAGCCTTCGCCGAGACCTTCGGGACGCCCCGGACCGCCTGCTGCGAGTACGGCCCCTTCGCGCACACCGGCTTCGATCATCGACTGGATCTTGTCGAACTGCTGCTGGCTGATGACGGGACCGAGATCGCTCGACGGCGCAGCGGCGGGACCGACGACGAGTGCGGCGGCCACTTCTTTCGCGTAGCCGAGCGCTTCGTCCATCCGTGCGCGCGGCACGAACATGCGCGTGGGTGCATCGCACGATTGACCGCTGTTGTCGAAGCATGCGCGTGCGCCGCGCGTGACGGCATCGCGCAGATCGGCGTCTTCGAGGATCAGGTTCGCCGACTTGCCGCCCAGTTCCTGATGCACGCGTTTCACGGTATCGGCGGCGGCCTTGGCGACCTGCACGCCCGCGCGCGTCGAACCCGTGAACGACATCATGTCGATGTCCTTGTGACGCGACATCGCATCGCCCACCACTTGCCCTTCGCCGTTGACGAGATTGAACACGCCTGCTGGCACGCCTGCTTCGTGAAGGATCTCGGCGTACAGCATCGCGCTCATCGGCGCGAGTTCCGACGGCTTGAGCACCATCGTGCAACCCGCTGCGAGCGCGGGCGCGACCTTGGTCGTGATCTGCAAAGCGGGCCAATTCCACGGCGTGATCAGACCGCACACGCCCACGGCCTCCTTGCGGATCAGAATGCTGCCCTTCATCTGCTCGAACTCGAACGTCTGCAACGTGCGAATCATCGTCTCCAGATGGGCCGTACCCGTCCACGCCTGAGCGTCGTGTGCGAACTGCTTCGGCGCACCCATTTCGCGGCTGATGGCATCGACCATGTCGTCGTAGCGCTTGCGATAGACCTCGAGGATCGATTGCAGCAGATCGATGCGCTGCTGCACCGTGGTTTCCGAATACGAGGCGAATGCGGTCTTTGCAGCGGCGACGGCGCGATCGACATCGACTGCGCTGCCGAGCGAAATTTGCGCGAACGGCTGGGCTGTCGACGGATCGATTACGTCGAGCGTTTTTGGCTCGATCGGGTCGATCCATTTGCCGTCGATATAGAACTGCGTGGCGTGCTGCATGATGTTTCCTCAAATGGTGTCGGCTGGCAACAGTCGATGCGTTGGCGTTACATCGACTGCACTCAAACTACATGTCTTCAAATCGAAATTCATTGCCGGGCGGCTTTGGCTCAGACTCGCGGTTCATCATTGATGTTCCTATTTTTTTGGAGAGTATGTTTTATGAGCAATGCTACTTTTACCCGCATCGATGCTAAAGGTCCTGGCGCTACCGGTTTGCAACCTGCGTTGCATGATCCTGCTGATGTGATTCTCGATGGCGCTAAAGCGCCGCATGCTTTGACTGCGTTTTCCGATGCAGACAATGTACTGACTGCGGGTGTGTGGCAGTGCGATGCCGGCACGTTGAAGCTTTCCGATCTGCCGATTCATGAAGTCTGCGTTCTGATCGAAGGTGAAGTCGTCATCACTGGCGACGATGGTCGCAGCGAGCGCTACCGCGCTGGGGATGCTTTCATCTTGCACAAGGGCTTTTCCGGTACTTGGCATATGCCTGTTGCTACCAAGAAGTACAGCATTGTGTATTGTGGTTGAGCTTCGTTCATTGCTCTTCCTTAAAAACCGCGCGGTTTTTTGCGCGGTTTTCTGTTTCTGTTTCTGTTTCTGTTTCGGTTTTTGCTGTTTGCTGTTTGCTGTTTGCTTTTCGCTGGCGTCCGCGATTGCTGGCATCCGCGAATTCATGTCGGTGTTCAGGCGTTGCCCCTGTGCGGGGCGGCACCTACTTTTCTTTGCAGCGGCAAAGAAAAGTAGGCAAAAGAAAGCCGCTAACCCCGCCAATCCTTGTTTTTGCCTGCGGGCCCCCTACGGGTCCCGCACTCCACACGGCATCGCACTATCTTCCGCCCATTGCCATCGTGCTAACTGACGCCTCACCCACTTCACACTCCCGCATCACGTACCGCACTACCAGACGTCCACCGCCGCCCAGGTGGCAAACTGTGTGTAGGTTGTCGCACCGTACGCGTTGTCGCTCTTACGACACCGATCCCGCTTTTCAGTCCGGAGTGATGCACTTCCATCGCGACGGCCTACACACCGTTTGCCACCTGGGCGGCGCAAACCATTCGCTGCCGCTGGCTGCTCTACGCGCGAACGAAGCGGGTGATGCGACTGCTCAACGCGTTGGCAACGAGCACAAACCAATGTGTTGCCGTGCGGAGTGCGAGACCCGCTGGGGGCCCGCAGGCAAGCACAAGAGCTAGCGGTGTGAGCGGCTTTCTTTTGCCTACTTTTCTTTGCCGCTGCAAAGAAAAGTAGGTGCCGCCCCGCACAGGGGCAACGCATGAACACCAACGTGAAATCGCGGATGCCAGCGAAAGCGCAGAGCCAAACGCAAAAAGCGCAGCCCCCGCCGAGAAGGCAACACAGGGGCAACGCCTGAACACCGACGTGAAATCGCGAATGCAAGCGAAAGCGCAGAGCCAAACCCAAAAGGCGCAGCCCCCGCCGAGAAGGCAAGAACGGCGACTGCGTCGCAGGCAAGAACCTACATAGGAAACCCAAGCGCCTTGATGGAATTAATCCACCACCTCCTCCACCCACCCCGATCATCCGCCCCATCAAACGCATTAAAAGTGATCTTGGCGGCGATCCACCGCACAGGCTCAGGCGGAATATAAGAAGGCCCCTTCCGCGAGATATCGAGCGAAGTGATCAACGTATCGCGATTCCATAGCATCTCGAGCCCCATCCGCGCGCCGAACCGACTCCCGGCAACGCCAAACCCGGTATACCCCGCAACAAAAACGGTCTTCCCGCCGTGATACTTACGCGCAAACACAGCGCCCCGCGAGCAATAGTCGATCGGCCCACCCCACGCATGCGTGAACTTCACATCGTCCAGTTGCGGGAACGTCCGATAAAACGCCTCGGCAAGCTTGTAGTAAGTACGCTCATCACGATCCTGCGCAGGATTGTTATCCCCGCCAAAGTGATAGCTGACACGTCCGCCAAAGATGATCCGATTGTCCTTCGTCAAGCGAAAATAATTGAGCTGCGTCCGCGTGTCATACACGCCCTGGCGATTCTTCCAGCCAATACGTGCCATCTGCTCATCCGTCAGCGGACTCGTCGCGATGATGTGATCGCGCACCTGCATCACACGCCGGTTGATGTCCGACACGCCGACATTCGCCGTGCCCGTGCCAAGCAGCACGCGCGGGGTTTCGATCCGCCCCGCCTGCGTGTACACGATCATCTTGTTGCCGTGATCTTCGAGACGCGTCAGCGGCGAATGCTCATGCAACCGCACGCCAAGCTTCAAAGCGGCCGCCTTGAGGCCCCACGCAAGCTTCGCAGGATGAATCGTGCCGCTGCGATTGCGCGACCACATCGCGCCCGCGAACAACGGCGAATTCAACTGCTCACGCGCTTTCTGGCTATCGAGCAACACCACGTCGTGACCGTGCGATACATGCAGTTCGAAATCGGTCTGCAAATGCGGCACATGCTTCTCTTCGACGGCCACCGTCATCTCGCCGTTCCACTCGACATCCGCTTCGATGCCATAACGCACGAGCGATTCCTTGAAGCCGTCGAGGTTCTCCTGGCCAAGCCGCTCGAGCACATCGAGATCTTTCGGGAACACCCGCGTCGCGTTCGGCAAACCGTGCATCACCGACGTCGAAATGATCCCGCCCGGACGGCCCGATGCGCCATACGCGATCTTGCCCGCTTCGATCAGCACGACGTCAAGATCGGGATCGTTCTCCTTCGCCTGGATCGCAGCCCACAAACCCGTAAAGCCGCCGCCGACGATCACCAGACCGGCCGTGGTCGGTCCGATCAGTTCGCGTTCGACGGCGGGCGCCGCCGGATTGTCCAGCCAGAACGGGAACAGCTTGACACCTTCGAATGCGCGTTTGACCGACTCGCTCATCTTCTCACCTGCTCAATTCAATGCTTTGATCACGATGCCTCAAGGGCATGCTCTGTTGTATTACGCTGCGTCCTGCGTGTCGAATATTTCTTCGCGCGGCGCCGACATTCTGTTGCCTTGTGCATGACGCGGCTCCACCTGCCGGATCTGCACATGCGTAGCCTTGTGGCTGCCGCGCAGCCATCGTCGGCCTTGCGGACCATACACGCCATCCGGCTCCGGAAAGCATTGCAGCAGCATCACGTACAGCGTGCAAGCCAGCGTCAGCGAGACGGGCATGCTGATGTCGAGGCCGCCCGCGAGCTGGCCGAGCGGTCCGACGAACTGGTCCGGCAGATTGACGAAGCACAGGCCCGTCAGCGCGCTCGGAATCCATGCGCCCATCGCGCGCCAGTTCCAGCCGTGCGTGAACCAGTAATGGCCGCCGCGTCCGCAGCGATTGAACACCTGCAGGTCGTCGGACAGATAGAAGCCACGGCGCGTCACGTAACCGATGATCATGATCACCATCCACGGGCAGCTGCACGTGTTGATCAGCACCGAGAACGTCGACACGCTTTCGACCAGATTGAACACGAAGCGCCCGAGAAAGATGAAGCCAATCGCCGCACTGCCGATCAGCAGCGTCGCACGCACGCGGTTGAGCAGCTTCGGGAACATGCTCGACATGTCGAGACCCGTGCCATACAGCGCCGTCGTTCCCGTCGACATACCGCCGATGATCGCAATCAGGCACACAGGCAGGAAGAACCAGTTCGGCGAGATCGCCAGCAGCCCGCCGACGTAGTTGTTCGACGCGATGTAATCGGGCGCCTTCTGCGCGATGATCGTCGCCGTCGCAAGGCCGAAGAAGAACGGCACGAAGGTCGCGATCTGCGCGATCATCACGGCGAGCATGGTCCGGTGCTTCGGTGTGTTCTGCGGAATGTAGCGCGCCCAGTCGCCCATCGTCGACGCGAACGAAACGGGATTGCTCAATGCGACCAGCACCGCACTGACGAAGGCCGGCCAGAAACCCATCGTGCCCAGCGCCACCTTGCCCGCGTAATGACTGTCGAACGGCCCCGCGAATGCGAAGATGCCCGCGATGAACAGCAGGCTCGCTGTCCACACCGCAATCTTGTTGACCCACAGCATGAAGCGAAAGCCGTAGATGCACACGGTCAGCACGAGCACCGCAAAGATGCCGTAAGCGACGCTCAGCGTGAAGCCGTTCACGGGAAGACCGAGCAGATGGTTCGCACCGCCCACGAGCGCATCGCCCGAACTCCACACGGCAAGCGAGAAGAACGCAACGGAAGTCAGCAGCGCGAGAAACGAGCCGACGATCCGACCATGAATGCCGAAGTGCGCACCCGACGACACGGGGTCGTTCGTACCGTTGCGCATGCCGAACAGACTCATCGGCGCAAGAATGCACGAGCCGACCAGCACGCCGATCAAGATCGACGCAACGCCTGCCCAGAAGGACAGACCGAGCAGCACGGGAAAGCTGCCGAGCACGGAAGTCGAAAATGTATTGCAGCCGCCGAACAGCAGGCGGAAAAGATCGATGGGCCGCGCATAGCGGGACGCGTCGGGGATACGCTCGAAACCGAAGGTCTCGACGGTCGTGATACTGCTGTTGTTGCTCTCGTTACGGCTGCTCATGTCTCCGACTCCTCTGACGGCCAGGGAAATCACGCGGCTCGCCACAGGCTTCGGGCGTCCGCTTTTTTAACCAATGTCTGGACGCCACTGTAAAGAGAAACAATTCAGCCACAAATATCGTCGGCGCAACCTTTACTTCGATATCAGTCGATGTAAGCCGCAATCCTCGCCCGGTAAGGATTTGCGAGCGGATTGACAGACCTCGGAAAGTCATCGGCGAGGGGCTGAAAGAGACAAACGTCGAAAAAAATCGGCAGATTTCATACATGGCGACGCTTCTTCGCGGCCGCGACGGACGGCATCGGAATCGGCACGCTGCCTTTCATGCCTTGTTCGATCAGAAAGTCGCGGAACAAACTCGCAACCTGCGGCAGACGCTTGTCCGACACATGCATCACGTACCAGTCGCGCTCGATCGGGTTGTCCGGTAGCGGCAGCAACGCGAGCAGTCCCGCCTGAAACTCCAGCGTGCACGCATGCAGCGACAGGAACGATATGCCCAGCCCCGCTTCGACCAGCTGCTTGATCGCCTCGTTGCTCGACAACTCGGAGCCGATGTGGATCTTGTGGCCCGCCTGCTTGAACAGGTTCTCGACGGTCGACCGGGTGCCCGAGCCTCGCTCGCGCACGAACAGGTTCGCCGACTGCAGATCGCCGAACGAGAGCCGCTTCTTTTTCATCAGCGCATGCGAAGGCGACGCGACGAATGCCATCGGATGCTTCGCGAACACCGTCGCGACCGTGCGCAGCTCACGCGGCGGACTGCCCATCACGGCGAGATCGATTTCATGCGTCGCCAGCATACGGATGATGTCCGCGCGATTGCCCACCTTGAACTGCACCTTCACCTGCGGACGCGCCTCCGTAAAGCGCACGAGAAACGGCGGGATCAGATACTCGGCCGTCGTGATCGCACCGATGCGCAGCGTGCCGCCCTGCTCGCCGTGCAAGGCAGCGAGATCGTCGGCGGCGCCATTCCACAGATCGAGAATTTCGAGCGCATAACGTGCGAGGATTTCGCCCGCCGCCGTCAGTTGCACGCCGCGGCCCACACGTTGCAGAAGCGGCGCACCAGCCGCTTCTTCGAGCAAACGGATCTGCAGTGACACAGCAGGCTGCGTCAGACGCAATTCCTCCGCCGCGCCCGATACGCTGCCCAGCTTCGCCACCGTATGGAGCGCCTTCAATTGCCGAAATGTCGCTGCTTTCAACATAAGTGAAAACCTATATGTTCGGTACAAACATTAAATTGTGCTGCGGTTTCCCCCGATTCTATACTCGACCTCACTGATGATGTTCACGCATGAATCGCATTGAAAAACGTTCAGGAGAGTACGCATCATGACCACGATCGATCGACAAACAGCAAGCAGCACACGCACTGCGCCGCACCGAATCGTCGTCGTTGGCGGCGGCGTGGGTGGACTGGGACTCGCCACGCGTCTCGGCGAATCGCTCGGCAAGAGCGGGCACGCGCAAATCGTGCTGGTGGACCGCTCGCCTACACACTTCTGGAAGCCGCTGTTGCACGAAGCCGCCTCTGGCCAGATCGATCCCGCCACGCATCAGCTGCAATACGCGGTGCAGGCGCGCCGTCATGGCTTCGCGTTCGAACAGGGGGCACTGCAATCGCTCGATCGCGCGCAGCATCGCATCACGATCAGCGCCACACGCGACGAAGACGGCCGTGAAGTGCTGCCCGCGCGCCACGTCGAGTTCGACACGCTCGTACTCGCGCTCGGCAGCGTGACGAACTACTTCGGCGTGAAGGGCGCGGCAGATCATGCGCTGCCGCTCGAAACCGTCACGCATGCGGAATCGTTCCGGCGCAAGCTGCTCGATGCCTGCACGCGAGCGAACCACCTGCGGCGCGTGAGCGGCGCGCAGCAGGTGCAGCCGGTGTCGATCAATATCATCGGTGCGGGCGCGACGGGCGTCGAACTCGCGGCGGCATTGCGCGACAGCATCCGTTTGATGCATCGCTACAGCCTCTTTGCACTCGACCCGGAGCGTGATTTCTGCATTCGCCTGATCGAAGGCACGGATCGCGTGTTGCCTGCGCTGTCGCAGCGCGTTTCCGCGCGTGCGCAGCGGATCCTGGGCGGTCTCGGCGTCGACGTGCTCACGAATACGCGTGTGACGGAAGTGCGCGCCGACGCCGTGTGTACGCACGACGGCCAGCCATTGCCGAGCGATATCGCGATCTGGACGGCGGGCATCGCGGGGCCGCCCGTGTTGCGCGTGCTCGACGGCATCGACGTGAACCGCAACGCACAGGTGCTGGTGAGCCGCACGCTGCAAACCACCACAGATGAAAACGTGTTCGCCTTAGGCGATTGCGCTGCCTGCCCTTCGCACGCGGATGGTTTTCTCGCGCCGCGCGCACAGGTTGCGCATCAGCAGGCGATGTTCCTGGCGCGTGCGCTGAAGTGCCGTGTCGGCGGGGAAGCGCTGCCCGAGTTCACGTATCGCGACGCGGGCACGCTGGTCGGCTTTGGCGACGTCGGCACGATCGGCAGCCTGAGCGGCCTGCGCGAGCGCCCCGTGTTCGTCGATGGCTGGCTCGCCACCGTCGTGTACCGGCTGATCTATCGCCGGCACGTGATGACGGTCAGCGGTTTCGCACGCATGGCGCTCGATACCGCGAGCCATTGGCTGCGTCGCCGCGTGCACCCTGTGATCCGGCTGCATTGACACACGCATGACGTAAAGAAGACCAACGCACGCGGTCAGTCGAGAAACTCGGCCGACCGCGTGCGCAGCGCGGCGCCGAAGTCATCGAGCCAGCCAATCGACAGCCGCCAGCTCTGCCAGTACAGATCGACATCGAGATGCTTGCCCGGCGCCATGTCGATCAGTTCGCCGCTTTCGAGCTGCGCGGCGATCATCCGCTCGGGGCACATGCCCCATCCCAGCCCCGTCGAACACGCGCGCAAAAAACCCGACACATGCGGAATCCAGTGCGTCGGCGCATCGACCTCGGCGCGCGTAATCTTGCGCACGAAGCGCGTTTGCAGCTGATCTTTCGGATTGAAATCGACACACGGCGCGCGGCGCAGCGTGTCGCGGCTGATGCCTTCGCTGAAATAGCGCTCGTAGAATGTGGGCGTGCAGACGGCGAGATAGCGCATCCGTCCAAGACGCGTCGAGCGG
The DNA here is from genome assembly GCF_017104565.1 of Paraburkholderia sp. Tr-20389. Classification (GTDB taxonomy): domain Bacteria; phylum Pseudomonadota; class Gammaproteobacteria; order Burkholderiales; family Burkholderiaceae; genus Paraburkholderia. The sequence goes on from NZ_JAAGPD010000015.1 coordinate 120,304, forward strand.
CATCCCTGCACCGGCTCCGATTGCGTCGTCACTGCGCCCTGCACGCTGCCATCGCGAATCCGCTGCGCGGTATGGTCCTGATCGTCGATGACGAGATCGAGCAGCATGCCTCGCTCCGCGCAGAAGTCCGCGACGGCATCGATGAACCACGTGCCGACGCTGTCGTCGTTCACGGCCACGCGCAAGGTCGGCCACGGTTCGAGCAGCGCGCCGGGCAGTTCGGGCATGCGCCCGTTGAGTTCGGCCTCCAGCAATTGCACCCGTTCCGTATGCCGGCACAGCAACGCGCCCGAACGGGTCGCAGTACAAGGCTGCCCGCGCTTGACAAGCACGCTGCCGACGCGTTCTTCAAGCAGCTTCACCCGTTGCGACACGGCGGAAGGCGTCACGTTCAGCGCCGCGGCTGCGCGGTCGAACGAGCCGTGACGCACGACAGCCGCGAGCGCATCCAGCAAAGCATAGTCGAGCATTAGCGTTCCTTAATCGGCGTTACGGAAATTAGCTTCTCTTATTCTAACCATCACGGCACACTCTCGCCATCCGATTCATTCTTCTCTCCAAACCATCATGAACTGGCTGGCTTTTTCGCACGGCGCCGCGTTGTGCGCCTCATTGATCGTCACGATCGGCGCGCAAAACGCGTTCGTACTCCGTCAAGGCATCATGCGCTCGCATATCGGCAAGATCGTGCTGCTGTGCACGCTGTCGGACTTCCTGCTGATCGGCGCGGGCGTCGGTGGCGCGTCGGTGCTCGTCGAGCGCTATCCGACCTTCATTCACGCGCTGCTGTACGTGGGGCTCGCCTATCTCGCGTGGTTCGGCATCAGTGCGCTGCGTCGCGCGTTGCGCCCCGGCCATGCCGTACTCGACACCGATGCGAACGGCGACACCGCGCCGCCCGCGCAGCGCGCAATGCCCATCGTGCTGATGACGCTCGCGTTCACGTGGCTCAATCCGCACGTCTATCTGGATACGTTTCTGCTGATCGGAACGGCGGGAGCGCGCGAAGCGCAAGGGTCGCGCGCCGCATTCGCAGTCGGCGCGATGGCCGTGAGCGCGGTCTGGTTCGTGGCGTTGGGATATGGCGCGCGGGCGCTTGCACCGCTCTTCAAGCGCGCCACCGCATGGCGCGTGCTGGATGGCGCGATCGGCAGCATGGTGTTGCTGCTGGCCGTCACGCAGCTGCGCTGATGTTCAGCGCCTGAACTTCACCTTCTTCAGCGGCGCGGTGTCGGCGAGCACCGTGCCGCCCACGCCGATCGTCTGCAATCCGCCATCCGTCACATACGGCACGAGGCCGAGCGCCTCGATCTTCTGAACGATCTCGCGACGGCACGCATCGTCGTCGGGCGGACAATAATCGATCGAAATAACGGGCAGACGGTAGCGTTCATGAATCTGCCGCGCCTGAGCGAGCAGCCATTCGCGATCGTTCTCGGGTACGTCGTCGTAGCGCTGATTCGTCTGGTCCCAGCGGCCGAACAGCGATTCGAACGCGACGGCCGCGACCTGATCGTGGACCTGCGGCAGGATGTCGAAGCCGCGATTCAGTATCAGTTGCGCCTGCGGATAACGCGCCTTCAGCGCATGCAGCACGGCGACGATGCCCGCCTGCTGCTGCGCCCGCTCGACGTCCGTCTTCGCGACGAGCTGGTATGAATCCAGCGTATCGAGGAAAAAGCCGCGATAGCCGCGCTCCCACAGCGGCTTGACGATCTCGTCGACGAGGAACGCGGGCCAGCCCGGCGCCGTTTGATCGACGACCGTCGACGACCACGCCGCATTGCTGCCCGCGAACCATGTCTTCGGCATCTTTGCGTAATACGCGCGCTGTTTCGTCACTTCGCCGACGCTCACATACGCATACCAGTTCGGACAATGCGCCGTATGCGTGCGCGGATCGAAACCGCTGTCGGGCTCGATCACCACGGTATCGAACGGTTCGAAGCGCTCCGCCTGCACGTTCGCGCCGTAGAAGAACGCGACGGCCCCGATGCCCGTCGACGACACCCGCTTGCACGCAGCCAGCGCGGGCCGCACCCACGCCACCGACAGCAACAGGATCGCCACGGCCGCGCATGCGACGACGATCCACGAAACACCCAGGCGGGCGAGAGAACTGGCTGTCATGATCGGACACGTAGCGCCTAGTTGCGCAGCATGTAGGTTTCGTATTCGAGCTTGCCGAACTTGCGATCGAGCAGCTGCACCGCGGCGACGACGAGAATCAGCAGCGTCAGCGCGAAGCCATAGCCGTAGAAGTCCGGCTGCATCAGCAGCGTAATACCCGTCAGAATACCGTTCAACAGCACGAATGCAATACACAGCCGCAGCACCGTGCGCCGTGCATCGAGATAGAAGAACACATTCAGCAGCCCTAGAAGCAGCACTTGCAGACTCGCGGAGATCACATCGACGATCATCAGCGGCATATACAGCGACGAAATGCCGAGCGCATCGAGCACCAGACGGCCGAACGCGAGAATCAGCAGCAGCACGGCCGCCTGAATCTTCACGATCTCATAGAGGCCCGCACGCACGCTGCCGACCATCATGTCGCGCATGTCGTTGATATGGCGCAGCGTCGCGCCGCTGCGCACGGCGTCGTAAAAGCGGTCGTAGTATTCGACGAAATCCGCTTCGATGCGCACGAGGAATGTCGCCATGCCGGGCATCACGCACACATACGCGATGAACACGGGAATGTCGTAGATCACCGACGCATTGAGCGGCCCGATCACCTTCGAGCCCGTGCCCGGCGCATACCAGAACATGAACTTGTCGATCCACACGCCGAGGTTGAACAGGAGGCCCACCATCGCGAGACTCGGATACGCGAAGCGCTTCTGGATCACCTCGAACGAGATGAAGCGCGGGCTGCGATAGTTGCGATAGATGAGCCCCGACAAACCCGCGAGCAGCACCACGTGCCCCGCGACGAAGCCGCCGAGCAGGCCCGGCAGCCCATGCGTGTTGAGCATCAGCGCAAAGGCGACGGTGCAGCCGTAGCCGAGCGCGAACACGTAGAGAATCTGCCGGTACTGCTTCACGCTCGACAGAAAGATCACCGCGATCCAGATATTGCTGACGACGACGAAGCCCGCCACCATCAGCAGCCGGTAGACGAGCGGCTCGCCGCGAAAACCGAAGCCGACCGCAAGCATGCCGAGCACGCCGGAGGCCGCCGTCGAAATCAGCACGACGCCGTTGTAGTTCGACAGCACCAGGTCGTCCCGCTTCTCGAACAGTCGGTCCGAGATGAAGCGCGTAAACGACAATTGCAGCGGCCCCGTCAGTATCAGACTGCACGCGATCAGATACGTGACCGACACCTGGAACTGCACGATCGCGTACTTGGGTATCACGAACGCGAGGCTCATCACGCCGATGACCAGAATGCCGAAGATCGACAGGATCAGCGGACCCGAACTGATCAGGCCTGCATAGGCATAGGCACGCGCGACGCCGAGCAGCGTCTGGTGCTTGAGTATCTTGCGAAGTTCGAAACCAATGCCGGCCATCAGCGCACCTCTTCCGTCTGTGGCGCTGCCGACCTGCCCGCATGCATCGGACAGCCGCCTTGCGTGCTTCCGGCCGCCTTGACGCGGGGCGCCGCCGCCATCAGACGCTGATACAGCACGCGATATTGATCCGTCATCTGCGCCTTCGTATAGAAACGCCGCACACGCTCGATACCCGCCTTCTGTGCGGCCAGCCAGCGCGGCTCGTCGCCGAGCAGATCGAGCACCGCCTGCGCGAACGCAGCCGGGTTCGCGATCGGCACGACGCTGCCCGCCGCACCCAGCGCGCGGTCCTCGTCGCCGTAGCCTTCGATCAGTTGCCGGCACGAACCCACGTCCGTCGTGATCGACGGAATGCCTGCCGCGAAGCCTTCCAGCACGACGAGCGGCAAGGCCTCGCTGATCGACGTCAGCGCGATCACATCGACCTTCGGAAGGATGTCGTGGATGCGCTGGAAACCGAGGAACTTGACGTTCTTCGCTAGACCCAGGCTTTCGGCGAGCGCGCGGCATTCCTGCGCATACGCGGGATCTTCTTCCTCGGGACCGACGATCCATCCTTCGATATCGGGCATCGCGCGCGACGCAATGAAGAGTGCGCGAATGAAAGTCTTGATGTCCTTGATGGGCACGACGCGGCCGATCAGCGCGACCACATTGCGCGGCCGTGACACACGCTGTTCGATGAGCGGCGCGAGTCCGTCGACATCGACGCCGTTCGGAATGTTGCGCGTGCGCTCCGCTTGCGCGCCGTCCGCGATCTGCCGCTGACGGTTCGCTTCATACAGCGCCACGATATCGTCGGCGGCGTCATACGCGAGCTTGCCGAGCGCTTCGAAAAAGCGCACCCACAGTTCGCGGAAGTAGCTGATCTTCGAAATGTCGCGTTCGAACGCACCGCGGTTATCGCGAATCCACTGGCTTTGCAGCAGGTCGATCTTGCGCTCTTTCGTATAGATGCCATGCTCCGACACGAGCAAAGGCCGGCCTGTCCGGTAGTGCAGCAACGCGCCGAGAAAGCCGGCATAGCCCGTCGACACCGTGTGGTACACCTTCGCCGGCGGCAACTGCTCCGCGACGCGCGCGAGCTGCCACAGCGGCTGGTGCATGATGCGCACGGTCCAGAAGTAATCGGTGAACGACGGGTCCGTGCAGTAGCGGTGATATTGATCGACGATGAAATCCCACGCCGCGCGGCTCGTCAGGAACTGCTCCTCGCTCAGCGGCGCCTTGTCGCCGATCAGTTGCACCATCCCGGCCATCATCGCGCCCGGCTCCACCCCGCCCTTGTTGCGCCAGGCCTCGTGCAGTGCAGCCGACTTCGCGAACGCGTCGGCATCGCCGGGGATTTCACGCGCGGCCTGGTCGTCGGCGGCGCCCGCTTCATACAGATAGTGCGCTTCGAAATGCACGACGTTGTCGGGCAGCGCATAAGCCGCGCCCTTGTAGTCCTCTTCGCGGCTGCCGATGAACGCAATCGCAAAGCGCAGGTCCGGATACGAGCGGAGCATTTCGTTGACCCAGCTCGACACGCCGCCGCGCACGAACGGGAACGTGCCTTCGAGCAGCAGGCAGACATCGGCGTCCGCAGCGCGGCGCATCAGTGACGGTTTCATGTTGACCAGTAACGCGCAACGGGTTTGAGCATCGGCAGCGTCGCGGCATTGCCGAGCGACGCGAGCAGTTCGGAGACGCGTGCGTAATCGCCGCGCAGATATTCGACTTCGGCGAGCCACGGCACGAGACGTTCGCGCGGGAAGCCGAGCGATTGCGCGCGGTCCATGTAGCGCGCGGCCTCGTCGGCGTGGCCGTTGATGAGCGCGAGGCGGCCGCGGATCATCCACAGCGCGGCATCGCTGTCATCGATCTCCAGCGCGGCGCCCGCATAACGGTCCGCCTGCTCGAGCGTGTGCCGGTACACGGCGCCCTGCACGAGGTTCTGATAGATCAGTTCGAAATAGAGCTCGGCGAGTTTCCGGTTGAGCGCGTGGCGATCCTCGTCCGACTGCGCCGACTCCAGCGTCTTCGCCGTATGGAAGATGCGCTGCATCACGTCGTTTTCCGCCTGGTCCAGCGTGCCGTACGCGATCAGGCGCACGTCTTCCACCGGATCCGCAAGCAGATCGCGCAGCAGCGTGCCCGTGGTGCGCGTCGGCATGCTCTGGATCGCGACGAGCGCCGACAGCCGGTCCGACGCGGCGACCTTCGTGTTGATCAGACGCGCCTGCAGACGCGCACCGCCACCATGCGAGACACGCGACATCAGATACGTGACGAACTCGGGCGCGGGCACGTCGCCCATTTCGTCGTCGGGATGCGACGCGGGACTGAGCGCCGCCCAGATGCAGCTCGCGAGCACGACCAGCCCGCCGAACAGCGGCACGAAGGTGCACGCGAGGCCGAGCAGCAGCAGGCTCCACGCGCGCGGCTCGCGATACCGCAGCGGCAGCAACTGGCGGAACAGCAGCGCCTGCAACGCGCCACAGACGACATCGAGCACGATCACGGGCAAGAGCGGATCGTATCCCGTCGGCACCTGCGCGAAATACACGATGCCGACGCCCTGCACGCACGCGACGATGAGGATGCCGAGCGCCGCGAACACCGACAGCACGCAACCGATGACGCCGCCCGCCGGACGGTTTGCCTGGGTCTTATCCATCGAGACCACTACGCATGAGAAGACGCTTCAACGCCGGACCCGGCTCGTCGCTGCCCAGATGCAGCGTATGCACGCCGATGCGCGCGCCTTCGAGATCGAGATTGAACTGCGAGCGCAGGCTCGATTCGATCCGCGCGAGATAGCCGTCGACGCCCGTTGCGTCCGTTGCGGGCATCAGATTCAGCAGCACCGACTGCCCCGCCGCTTTCACCGGCCACATCAGATCGAGCGACCGGCGGCGGCGCATCACGTGCTCGAAGAACGAATCGCCGGCATCGTCGTGCGGGAACACGAGCGCGACCAGCGACGACGTGATGCCCGCCGAGCGTTCGAGGCGCGTGAGACGGCTCACGTCGAGCGCGAATTCGTACGGGCAATCGGGCACGGCCTTGAGGATGTCGCGCACCTGCTGCGAATGCTCGACACCGTCCGCGTAGTAGCCGAGCAGCACGAGCAGCAACTGCAGGTTGTCGAAGTTAAGCGACAGGAACGGCATGCGACGGATCGCGAGCATCGCCAGCATCCGGCCGTCGGCGGAGATGAGCGGCGCGCAGACGAGCAGACGCGTGTTCGCCACGGGACGGTCTTCGCTTTTCAGATGCGCGACCGCACGCGTTTCGAGCGCGCGCTGAACCAGGTCGTCGCGCGGATCGAAATCGAATGTGTCGCCGACATGCGCGAGCGCGTCGCGCCCCACCTTGTCGTCATGCACGGGATACAGCGCCGCCACTTCGATCTGGCAGGCCTGCGCGACGAATTCGAGCAGCTCGCGCGTGCCAGGCATGTCGCCCGAACGATGCGGTTTCGTGTCGAGACCATGCGCGACGGAGATACGGCGCAGTTCGGTGATCGAGTCGCGCAGCGTGGTCGGCTTCGTCAGCAGATCCTTTTCGAGCCGCTCATGCGACAGGCGCATCAGATAGTGGCTGTTCGTGATCGCGACGAGCCGGTCGTTCAGGTAGTCGTTGATCGCGTTCGCACGCTGCGCGCGGCTGCCCCACGTATCGCCGAAGTGACCTGCGACGATGGTCTGCAGCACGCCGCCCGTGAAGAACAGCGTCGGCCACGCAGCCGCGCCGCCCTGGTGCAGCACCTGCGTCAAGACCTGATACGCGCCGATCAGCATCGCGCAGCCGAGCAGGCCGAGCAGCGTGCCGTAGCGCAGCGCGACGACGAGCGGCGCGAACCACAGCCACGGAAAGCCCGCATGCATCAGGAACGGATCGTCGCGATCGAGCCCGTAGCACACCGCGAAGACCACGCCGATGAACACGATCGTCTCCACGATGGAAAACGGCCGCGACACCGCGGGCGCGACGAGGCGCCGCCACGCGCTCAGATTGCCGAACGGGTTCGATTGACGCGGCTTCGCCGCACTGGCGGCGCTTTGCGCGGTGACGGTATTCACAGCCGACTCCTCATCACGTGTCGAATTGCTGGGGTATTGCAGCGTGCAGCATGAGCGTCGCGTTCATGGGCAACGCTCATGCTTGTTCGCTCGTACATCAGCCGCGCGTGCGCAGCGGCGACAGCAGGCTGCCGATCAGCGACGATGCGACGCTTGAGAGGCTCGAACGCGTCCAGCCGCTCTTCGAGCCCGTCGCGCTCCACACGACCTGACCCGACGCCACGTCGATCAGTTCGAAGGTCACGCCCGCGACGGGCTCGCCGTCCACGCCGACCTTGTAGCGCCACTCTTCGACGGCGCCCGTCAGCACGTACTTCACGCGCTGTTCGCGCGCCCACGCGAGCTTCTTCTCTCCGATATCGCGCTGCGCGGTGTCGAACATCGCATTCGCGGATGCATCGACGGGCGCGAGGCGCACATCGGCGAAGCCGTTCGCGCGCAATGCATTCGCCGCGATCGCGGCCGCGCTGCTGCCTGCCGCCGGCGTTTCAGTGAAGTTCGCCATCGTCACCACGGCGACGGCGTCCTTCGATTCGAGCGAAGGCGACCCCGCCTGGCGGACCGTTCCGCATGCGCCCAGCACCAGCGCCGATGCGGCCGCGGCCGCCACCCACTTGATCAAACGAGACCACCCGTTGATGTTGCTCATCGAACCACTCCTCAGAAATGTCGTTATTCGCTCAGATTGCCGATACGGTTAGCCGGCACGGCTTCAGTAGAACCATCGATAGCGCGCACCCAGTATCGTGACGGGCGTGCCGATCTTCGACACGCGCTGATGCTGCAGAAACACGGCTGCGTGATCGCCGCCGAACACGGTGCCCGCGATGCCGAGACTCACGTCCGGCCCCCAGCCCTGGATCGAGTCGTGCACGATGCCGACGTCGAGGAACGGACGCCAGGCATGCGTGTACTGCTCGAGCAGTTCGTCGCCGAAGCTGAAGAAGAAGCCGTACTGCGTGTACGTGTCGGGCATGAAGTCTTGCGGCGACGCGGGCTGCAACGCGGTCGGCAGCAGGTTCGTCATCAGCGCGTCGGCGCTGCCGCTTGCTCCGTAGCCGCCGTGCGTGATCAACGCGCGCAGCGTGTAGTCCGGATAGTTCGTGCGGATGCGGTAACTCACTTCGCCCGTCGACAGCACGCCGCTGCCGAGGTAATGGCGCGCCTGGCTATAGAAGCGGTCGGCCTCGACGCTGCCCGTGAAGGTGATGCGTTCCGTCGCGCGATACGTGAAGTCGCCGATCACGTTGTCCTTCATGCCGCCGACCAGCAGCGTCTGGTTTTCGTCGGCGACCTGGTTGCGGCCGGCGCGCACGCCGAGCGTCAGCGGCGAGCTGCGCCCCCAGTCGGCGGCGAGATCGAGCGTGTAGAACGCAGCCGAACCGACGCGGCGGCCGCCCGTGATCATGAACGACGTGTCGCGCGTGCGGCGCTCGCCGTAGATATTGAGCCAGCGGTCGACGGACGGCACGTTGGTCAGCTGCGTGATGTCGGTCGAATGCTGGAAGTGCTGCACGGCCGTTACGCCGACGAGATAACGCTCGGCCACCTTGCGGCTCGCCGCGAGCGTCGTCTCGACATAATCGAGCGGATGCTCGATATGGTTGGTCACGTCGGCGCCGATGTACTGCGGCCAGTCGAGCGTGGTTTCCGTCACGCGCGTATGCAGGTCGGTGTCTTCCGGCGCGCCGTCGAGCGCATCGAAGGCCAGTTGCTGCGCGCGGTCGGGCCGGTCGACTGCGATCGTCGCATCGATGCGGTCGTTGACGGGCAGGCGCGAGCGCTCCTGCGCGAGCAGACGCTCCATCTCGGGTATATCGTTTTCGGCAAGCGCGATCGTGAGCCGCGCATCGGCGGGACGCGACAGGCGCTCCGCGTACTGCTGCGCGAGCCAGCGCTTCGCGAGCGGATTGCTTTCCTTCGACAGCGCCCACGCCACCGCCACTTCCTTCGCGACGGCGCCGCGCACGCGCGCATTCTCGGGCAATGCGGCGCCATCCATCGGCGCGCCGCCGGGCAGGCCCTTTGCCGTGCCGATCATCGTGCGGCGCGCAATCGCGTTGTCCGTCGACGCCGGCTTCGCCGACATCAGACTGTCGAGCAGCGCCGCCGATGCATCGCCCGTCGCGTATTCGGCGGACAGCGTCACACGCCGGCCGCGCAGGTCGTCGAGCGTTTCGGCATCCTGCGCGGTGCGGCCGCGCATCGCCGCGCGCTGCGCGCCATGCAGCTTCACGAGCCGCGCTTCGTCCTGCTGCATCTGCAGCCACACCTTCTTGCGGATCGACCACGCGAGGCCGTCGTGGCCCGCCTGCTCCTGCGCGTCGGCGTACGTGAGCAGCCACAGCGGATCGCGCGACATCATCGCCGACTGGCGACGCAAGTATTCAAGCGCGGCAACGGGCCGGTTCAGGCGCATTTCGGCGGCGGCATACGGCTCCCACAATGCCGAACTCTGATCGGCACTGCCGCGCCAGCGCTTCAACGCTTCGCGCAGATCGCCGTCACTGCCGTAGTCGACGAGCGTCCACAGATACGCGGCGCGCAGATCGGAACTCGCGCCTGGCAGATCGACGGCACGCTTCAGATCGGCCAGCGCCATCTGCGGCTCGTTGATGAGGCGATAGTATTCGGCGCGCACGCCGAGCAGCGCGGGCGACGCTTCCGCTGCCTTGCGTTCGTCAGGCGTGAGGCTCGCGAGCAGCGTCGCGATGCGGTCCATCGCCTGCGCATCGGTGTAATAGAAGATCGCGTCCTGCAATGCGCGCACCGTGTGATCGCGGCGATAGCGCAACTCGGCGACGCGGCCCGCATCGATTGGATACGGATCGTAGAAGTACGTCATGTCGCCGAGGTCTTCGGGCGTCGCCGCGCCGCTCGCGATCAGATGCCGGTACGCTTCGTTCGCGTCGTCGTCCAGTTGCAGCAGGCGCGCGAGTTCCGCGTAGTTGCGCCAGAAGTCTTCGTCGGTGTCTTTCGCACCAGCACGCGCAGTCTTCAGCGCGGCAAGCGACGCGCGATAGTCGCCCTGACGGTACAGCACGCTCGCCGTGCGCAGCGCCGCGTTCGCATCGTCGGGATGACGCGCCTGCACCGCGCGATACGTCGCAAGCGCCTGGTCGTCATGGCCCGCGCGTTCGGCCAGTTGACCGATGCGCTGGTCGAGCGCGTCGGCGTTCTGCGCGCGCGGCATCGAGCGCAGGAACGCGAGGCCGTCGTCGGGACGGCCCAGACGTTCGTAGGTGGCCGTCACGTTATCGATCAGCTTCAGATCGTTCGGCGTGGCGCGCGCCTCGTGCACGAGCGCCGTCAGATACGCTTCGTCGTCGTCGAGCATCGGCGCGATGCGCAGCACGTTCTGCCAGCCGACCGGATCGTTCGACAGTTGCGCATAGTCGAGCCACGACTTCAGCGCGAGCGACGGGTCGCGATTCCATTCCGCGACCTGCGCAAGACGCTTGACCCAATCGACGGCGCGCGGATCGCGCTGCACCTGCTGCGCGGCAACCTTCTGCGCGCTCGGCAGATCGCCCGATTCGACGAAGGCCTGGAACACGACATTAGCGACGCTCGGGTCCGAGCGGATCGCGGCTCGCGTTGCGTCGTCCACGCCTGAGGCACTGCTTGCGGCTTGTGGTGCTGCCGTTGCGGCTGCAACCCGGATCACGCGCACACTGCCCTGCTCCTGCTCGGCGGACACACGCATCGCGTCGCGCAGACGGGCGAGCGCATCGTGATGGCGATACGCGACGGGGCCATCCATATAGGCATACGCCGCTTGCGCCACTTGGCGCACGTGCTCGCCCAGCGGCGATGACGGTTCGGCCAGCGCGTACTTCGCCAGCAGCTTCGCGTAACGGTCGACGGCATCCGGGCGGTTCGCCGCGCGCGCGAGATTGAGCATCACGACGAGCGTCGCGGGATCGTCGGCGAGTTTGCCGAGATGCGCGTCGGCGGCCGTGAGCGCATCGTTCAGCAGATTGCCCGACTGCAGCGTGCGGATGCCCGCGACGAAACAGCGGCGCTGTTCGTCGCGCGTCTGCGCCGTGGCTTCCTGACGGAACCAGGCGTCGGCGGCCGCGCGGTAGTCGCCGACCTGCAACGCGTAACGCGTAATCTGCGTGTCCCACTTGTTGCGGCCGTCGGGATCGTTCGCCGACAACCGCGCGTAAAGATGCGCCGCGAGATCAGGCGTGCCGACGGCGGCAGAACGCTGCGCGAGCCACTCGAGATCCCTCGGCGCCCACGGCAGCTTCGAAGCCTGCGTCAGCCGCGCGCGCAGATCGTCGAGCGCGGGCGCGCGCCGTGGATCGTCTTCGGGAATCGCAAAGGTGCGCTGCTCCGTCACCGACAGATGCAGCATCATCGCGCTGCGCAGCATGTCGTCTGTGCCGAGCGCTTCCATGCGCCGGGCGATGCGTTCGGCGTCGTCGGTGCGGCCCAGATACAGATACTGCGCGCCGAGCAGCGACAGAAACTCTTCGTTGTCGGGCCGCACTTTCGACCACGCTTCCAGATACGCGACGCTCAGCTCGCTCGGCGCACCGACGGACGCGACGCGCTTGCGCAATCCGCCGCGCGGCGACACGCCGTACATCGTCGCGACCACCACGCCCGCGAGCGTGTAGATGAGCCACGGCGGAACGATACGGGGACGTTTGTCGTTCGTTTTATCGTTCACAGCGGATCTCGACGGGCTGGTAATGGACTTCGAGTGCGTTGACGGGAGGCGTGTCGAAGCGTGCGTACGCGCCGTCGCGTTTCAGCGGCACCGGGCGGCCCGCGACGCTCGCGCTGCATGTCTGCGCATTCGCGAGCTTCACGAAAGGCTCGTAATAGCCGCCGAATTCGAACGACAGACCGTTTGCATCCCGCTTGAAGTCGCGCACGAAACCGTTCGCCTCGGCGATGTACGGCAGCGGTCCCGCCTTCGACAACGTTCCGGGTTCGTCGAACGACACGCGAGCCGCGCCGTCCGCGATGTGGATATAGGTGCCGTCCGGACCGGGCGTGTAGCCCGTCACGCCATGCGATGCATGCAGGTCGGGCGTCGTGGTCAACGGCCAGTGCAGCTCGCGCACTTCGCCGTTGCCGCGCACGATCCAATCATTCGACTTCGCGTTGGCTGCTTCGCTCTCCACCGAGCGCGCGACGGCGAACGAACGCCAGTCGAGCACCTTGTGCGCGTAGTCCGTCATGTGCACGGGCAGCACGGGCTGCTTGAGCACCGTCGCGAAGATCTGGTCGAGCGCGCGCAGCGACGCGACCTTCGTGCCGCTATACATGTGGTAGTAGATGTCGATCGGCTTGAAGCGCAGCGGCTTGTCCGTCATGTCGAAGGTTTCGAGCACGCGCGTGAAGCCGTAGAACGGGCCGAGCCAGTCGTTCGTGTAGACGTTCTCGTCCTGGTTCGGCGCATACACCTGATAGGCGCCCGGCCCTTTCATTACGCCGATGGGCGCAATATTGGTCCAGCTGTTCGCGCTCTTCGTGATGACGGTGTCGCCGCCGTTCACGTTGTCGACACCGGCCTGATAGGTCTTGCGCACGACGATCGCGGGCGGCTCGCAGTTGCCCGGCCATTGCAGGATCGTCACTTTCTTGCCCGGAGGCGCGAGGCGCGAATCGATGTAATCGATCGAGCCCGTCACTTCGCGATCGATGTTGAACGTGTAGTTCGGGATGTTCAGCGAGAACGCCGTGTCGCCGCCGCCGCGATCCACGCGCTCGCCCGTCTTCGCGTCGACGTTCTCCCATTCGAACGGATGCGAGTACGTGTGCGTGCCGATCGCGACATACGGCAGCGCGAACATCTTGCGCGCGATCTCTTCCAGACGCGGCGAGATCTGCGGATACAGGCCCTTCGGCCCCACTTCGCCTTCGATCACCGACAGCGTCATCGGCACCTTGTAGCGCGTGAAGATCTGCTGATAGAGCGCTTCGCCCGAATAGTCTGCGCCCGGGAATTCCGCGCGCGACGCGAAGCCGTCGCCGTCCACATGCGACATGAACAGACGCCGGCCGTTTTCCGTGGTGACGCTCGGCGACGGCATCGGCTGCAGACGCAGCGCCTGACGCAGGAACTCGATCGGCTGGATCGCCCAGCGCTCCTGGCCGATGCCGTTGAGCGACACGACCGTGTACGGGCTCATCGCGAAGCCGCCCCACGGCGTGATCGCGATCTGGTCGAGCGTCGCTTCGCCGCTCTTCACGCGCAGCAGCGATTTGCTCGCGCTTCCCGCCTGCACGCCCGTCAGGTCGCGCGTGCCGAGCTTCGGATCGACTTCGAAGCCGATCATCGGATCGCGCGACACGACTTCGATCTTGTCGGCGAACGGGCCCGCGACGGCTTGCAGGTCGAGCGCGCGGCCTTCGTCTTCCGCCGCGTCGAAACCGAACTGGCCCATGAACACGACGGGCACATGCGCGGCCATGCGCGCATCGATCCACGTGCGCCACGCGCCGCTGTTCGCGGTCTCGTCGCCCTGCAGCCACGCGACGACGCCTGCATAGCGGTCGGGCGTGATGCCGTCGGGCAACGGCTCGTTGACGTTCGCATATTCGACGTCGTAGCCCAGATAGTTGAGCGGCGTCGCCAGATCGCGCACGCCGGGCGTTTCGTCGAGCGGCAGGTCCACCTCGCTGTCCTGCACGATCAGCACCTTGCGCGGCAGCACTTCAATGGCGCCGATGCCGACCACGTTCATCGACGCATTCGACACATACGGCGTGACGCCCGCGGCGAGCACCTGCGCGGCCGTCGTGCGCGCGCAGGCGCGGTCGTCGGTGGGACAGGTTTCTATCGACACGACAGGTACGCCCGTCGTTTGCGTGAAGCTGCGCGCAGCGGCGACACGTGCGTCGCGCTCGCTCGCCGCGACACTGCCGTTCCGCGCGTCGCGCACAAGCGCCGGGCCGACGACTGCGTACAGTGCGCTCGCGCGCGGCAGCGCGGCCTGCAACGCAGCGTCGCCACCGATCACGAGGCGCGCGTCGGGATGCGCGGCGCGGATCGCGTCGATCGATGCAATCGCTGTGGGCGTGTCGAGCAGGAAGCCGCGATAGCCGCGCTTCCACAACGGCTCGATTTGCGCGCCGACGAACGCGTCGGGCGTGGCTTGTGCGGCATCGGCGAGCGTGCGCGCGAGCCAGACGGTGTGACGCAGCGGATGCGCGGCAGGATCGAAGCCGCCGGCGGGGTCGATCACGACGGCATCGAAGGCCTGCAATTCGCCGACGGGCACACGCGAACCATAGAAGAACGCGAGATTGACGCGCGGCGCCTGAGCGTCGCCCGATGCTTGCGCGTGCAACTGAGTGGACGGCTGCGTTGCCAACCGTGTGGGCGACTGAGCCTGCGCCGCGACGCCATGCATCGCGAAGCCGGCCGCCGCGGCCAGTGCAACCACGCGAGCGTGCGCAAGCGCACGCACGAGGGCACGCGGTTGCGCCATCATCGTGCTGTGCACTGCGTGGCCGAAGCCTTGCAACACCCCGTCGAGCGCCAATTGCGCTTCGAATATCGTTTGAATCCCCGCTCGCATACGATTTTTTCTTCGGTTATTACTTTTTTACCGACCGGCTTTAAAAACCGGTTTTCCTGGGATTTAGATCCCTTCGATCAGCAGTGCATGTCCAAATGTCAAATATCGGGCAATGCACTGCATACGGATGAAAATCTGCAGACTGGAAAGATCAGAGGATATGAAGCGCTATCTCTGTGAATCGGCGCGCATTTTAACGCGTTCCGCCCCGACGGGAAGAGGTGTCGCAAAAATATCACGAGGCTGAAAACGCCTGCCCGCGTGCCTCGCAAATATCGATTTACGCTGAGAAAGGCTCGCAAACGTTTAACCAGATAATCGCGAACGGATATTCGATTTCGATTATTTTTTTACTCGGCGTTGTCGTATTACCAACTATTTCATGCACGCGACAGCCATTTAAAAGTCCAATTGCCAGCATTTGAAAGGCGCGCAAACGATTTCGCGGTTGCGATGCGGTGCAACTCCTGTCGCACCGCGTTTATGCGATCATCGGAGCCATGGACGATCAACGTTACTGGCGCGACCCGCAGTTGCCGTTTGTCGAAAGCCGGCTCGCTTTCGGCTCGCGTGCGTGCTACGTGCCGCACACGCACGACACGCTGTCCATCGGCGCCGTGGACAGTGGCCACAGCAACTACGTCTGTGGCGACGATCGCGCGCGCCTCGGTCCGGGCAGTCTCGTGCTGATACCCGCAGCGCGGGTCCACGCGTGCAATCCGGATAGGGACAGCGAGTGGAGCTATCAGATGCTTCATCTCGATGTCGCGTGGGCGAGCGCGGTGCTGTGCGAGAGCGGCAGCGCGGATGCCGACGACGTGCTCGCGCGTCCGTCGATCAATCGGGACCGCGATGCGTATCTGCGTTACTGCGCACTCAACCGGCTGCTGTTCTCGAATACGGACAGCGCGGAAAAGGAAGCGGCGCTGATTCTTTTCGTCAGCGAACGCTCATGGCTCGGCGAGGCGCGCGACGTGCCGCCTGTCCCACGCATGACAGCCGATCGTCTGAGGCGGATCACGGATCTGCTGCATGACGCGTACGGCGAACGCCTGCCCATCGAGCAGCTCGCGCAGATGGCGGGCATGAGCCGCTATGCGTTCATTCGCGCGTTTCGCGCCGCGACAGGCATGGCGCCGCACGCGTATCAACTGGATCTGCGCATCAACGCGGCGCGGCGCCTGTTACGCGATGGATGCGCACTCACGGCCGTCGCACACGACCTCGGCTTCGCGGATCAGGCGCATTTCCACCGCGCATTCAAGGAGCGCGTCGCGATGACACCTGGCGCTTACCGCCGCGTCGCGGGCACATAAGCGCGGCACCCCTTCCTCACGTCGCGCACTTTTCTTCAATATCTCCGCACACCTGTCCAGCAGACTCCCGGCACACACAAGGAGTCGAGATGGGTCTTTCTCTTCAGCAGTTCGCGATGGTCGCGGGCGCGCATCTGCTTGCGCTGCTCAGCCCGGGACCGGATTTCATTCTGATCGCACGCAGCGCGCTGTTGCGTGGATGGCGCAAGACGGGTGCCGTGTGTTTCGGCATTGCCTGCGCGAACGGCGTATTCATCGCACTCGCGCTCGGCGGCGTGGCCGCCCTGCATCGGCATGGCGCAACGTTCGCGCTCGTGCAGGCTTCAGGCTGCGTGTATCTGGTCTATCTGGGCGGATTGATGCTGCGGCATGCGAAGGCAACGTCGATCGCGCCGCATGTTCAGGATCGAGCTTCTGTGCCACAGGCGAGCGCCTGGCTCGCACGCTTCGCGACGGGCTTCGCCTCCGCGATTCTCAATCCGAAGAATGCGCTCTTCTATGCAAGCCTGTTCGCGTTGCTCGCGGCACGCGACGCTCCCTTCGGTGCGCAGATCTGCTACGGCGTATGGATGTTCGCTGCCGTGTTCGGCTGGGATCTGCTGGTGGCGATGGGCATCGGGCATCCGTCAGTCGTCGCGCGCTTCACGCGCCATAGCGCGTCGATCGAACGCGTGACAGGCGTCGTATTGCTCGCGATTGCCGCGAGCGTGCTGGCGATGCTCGTGCGCGAGTGGTTATGAATTCGTTGGTGATGAATCTGCATCATCGGTCGTCGCCGATTGATGACGAACGATCATCTATAGCTCTGAAGCCATCGCTCCGGCGCTGTCGCAGCAGTCCCGCAGCAGTCCCGCAACTGTCACGACAAGCGGCGGCGAGTATCCTCTTCATGTCGCAGATGTCGGATCGCGCCCATGTCGACAGGCATGGGTGTTGCTCCATGCGGTGACGGCGGCGCCTAAGTCTGCCGACGCGGTTTCCGCACCCGTGGTCCGGTCATCGCACCGGTCCGTTCAGCCATTCTTCGATGGAGGATTCCATGCTTCGATACGCTGCCATCTTCTTCATCATCGCCATCATTGCGGCCGTCTTCGGATTCGGCGGCATTGCCGCAGGCGCTGCTGAAATAGCGAAGGTGCTGTTCTTTATCTTTATCGTGATCTTTCTCGTCACGCTGCTCATGGGCGTGATCAGACGCTGAACCCGCGCATGACACCATCGTCGAGCAAGCGGATGCACGCTGTGCCGCGCGTCCGTTTGCTGTCGTAGTTGCCTGCCGGCGATCACGCCCCCGCGCGCGATTCGAGCATGCTCAGCGTTTCGTCCAGCCTTCTTGCGCGGGTCTTTTGCGCGGGAAGGCTCGCGGCGGCCGTCACGTCGTCGACGCGTTTGCGCCAGTACGACAGCGGAAGCGGATCCGTGCCTGAAATGCGCGCCAGCATGTACTCCAGATGCCCGATATCCGACTCAAGCTGATGATGGTTCATGCCTTTCCCCGAATGCACCGTGCGCGCGGACCGGCTTCAGTCGTCGCGACGGCGTCGAATTGATATGTGCTGAAGATGGCCAGCGCTCGCTGCCATCGGACGCTCAATATGACATCAGGGGAAAACGGCCCGCAAGCCCGCCGTTGCATATCGGGGAAACGGTACCGACTTTCACGCGCTTGTAAAACTGTCGCCCTCTCGCGCGAGACGCGGCATGTCCCGGCTCAGGTCGTAGTTCAGGAAGCCGAGAATCAGGCGCACCATTTCGTCTTCGAAGGCGTCGGTGCCGAAGTAATGGGGACGCTCCTGCGCCGTGGCGAGCAGCACGCCGGAGATCGCGCGAAACAGCACGAAGCGCGCTTCGTCGCTGCCGACCCGCTTGCCCAGTTCAGGGTTCTCGCGATTCAGCGTGCCTGAAATCAACTCGAAGTAGCGCCGCATGCCCTGCCCGACGGGCGTGTCGGGCGCGGCTTCCGCCCATTCCGCGCGCAGGATGCCGTAGAGGCGCGGCCGGTCGCCGACGAAGGCCGCCACCACGCGAATGATGCGGCGCGCGTTGAGCCCCGTGCCAAACGGCGCGGGCTGCGTGAGCGCCTCTTTCATCATCGCCGTCAAACGTTCGAGCTCGCGCCGTGCCAGCGCCTCGATCAGGCCTTCCTTGTTTGGAAAGTACTGATAGATCGCACCGATACTGAAGCCCGCCGTATCGGCGACGCGCTGCGTCGTCAGCCCCGCTTTGCCATGCGCTTCGAGCGTGCGGGCGGCCGCCTCCAGAATGCTGTCGAGCGCGAATTCGGCGCGCGCCTGCTTGGGCCGCCGACGCGACGGGGGACTCGTGGGCAAAGATACTCCGTGCATGAATGAAGGTTGAAGTTTGTTGGATGCGCAACATCACCGCACATCAGGCGTTGACGCATGCAGTGTGCATCAATCATGTCGATTGTGGAATGGTGGGATGCTTCAGCGCGATCCCGTCGGAGCGAGGGTATCACGCGTCCGCATGCTGATCGACATGCGGCCGTCCGATCCCGCGTGCAGTTGACGCACGCACGACACACGCGCCCGCTTATCGGCGCGCCGCTCTCGGCGAACGGTCGATCAAGCCAAGGTCGAGTTCTTCACAGAGGAAGCACTGCAGCGCATCGACGGCTGTTTCCTGCGCGCCCGCTGCATGGCGCACGAACAGGCCGAGGTCTGCGGCGGGCGGCTCCGGCAAGCCGTCGGCGGCGCCGAGCACGCGCATCGTGTCATGGCGGATATTGCCGTCGAGCAGCACCGATACGCCAAGCCCCGCCTCCACGGCCGACTGCACAGCGGGCAGGCTCGTGCTCGTGCAAACCACACGCCACGCGATGCCCGCGCGCCGCAGGATCGTCATCACCTGCTGCTGCCACAGACATGTGCCGCCGAACGCGACCAGCGGCAATGGCGCATCGGGATCGGCCACATAGCCGCGCGTGCCGACCCAGAAGAGCGGCTGCGTCCACGTGACGAGCGGCGTCGCGTCGACCATCGCGGGATCGCCGACCAGCACGTCGAGCGCGCCGTCCGCGAGACGCTGCGATAACGCTGCGCTCGCATCGACGACGATCTCCATCGCGACCTGCGGATGCGCGGCCGAGAAGCGCCGCAACGCGCGCGGCAGACGGCCGACGGCCACATCCTCCAGCATGCCGAGCCGCACCGTGCCCGCCACCTCGCCCGTCTCGAGCGCGCGGCGCGCGTCCTCCCCGGCACCGAGGATCGCGTGCGCATAGGGCAGTAGCCGGTGCCCGGCATCCGTCAGCCGCACGCCGCGCGGAGAGCGTTCCAGCAGGCGCTGGCCGATGTCGTCCTCGAGACGCCGCAGTTGCATGCTGACGGCCGCCTGCGTGCGGGCCAGACGCACGGCCGCCGCGCTGACGGCTCCCGTTTCGGCGACCGTCACGAAGGCTCGTAGAAGACTGCTGTCGAAGTCGCGCATCATCAGCGTCCGTTATATCGGCATAAGAAATATCAGCTTATCTTAAGCCCTATTTCGCCGATATGATGGTCGTTCATCGTCCCGTTGTGCGGTACTTCCCAAACCCATGAAAGACTCGACGCTCGCCGATTCCCTCACCTTCGACGCCCCGCCGTCGCCTGCCGCGCCGAAGCGCCACGTCGGCGTTGCCGCGCTGCTCGGCCTGATGTCGATGTCCTGCGTGCAGTTCGGCGCCGCGCTGTCCGCGCCGACGATGGACGCATTCGGCGCCTTCAGCACGACGTGGCTGCGGCTCGCGTGGGCAGCCGTCATTCTGGCCATCGTCGTGCGTCCGAAGCTGCGCAGCTACTCGCGTGCGCACTGGCTTGCCGCGGGTGTGCTCGGTGTCGCGATGGCTGGCATGACGTTGTGCTTTTTCTCGGCGATCGAACGCATTCCGCTCGGCCTCGCCGTCGCGATCGACTTTCTTGGCCCGCTGACCGTCGCGACACTCGGCGTGCGCCGTCTGCGCGCGCTGCTGTGGCCGCTGCTCGCGGTCGCGGGTGTGCTGCTGCTCGCGCGCGACCGCGCGGGCTGGATCGGCGACCCCACCGGCATGTTGCTTGCAGCGGGCGCGGCGTGCGGATGGGGCAGCTATATCGTGCTGATGAAAAAAACGGGCGCGCTCTTCAAGGGGCTCGAAGGGCTGTCGGTCTCGCTGATCGCGGCAGCCCTCGTCGCGACGCCCTTCGGCCTCGCCGAGCACGGCGTGCATATCGCGCCGATGCAGTTCGCCGCCACGGCAGGCCTTGCCGTGCTCGTGCCGCTTTTGCCGTACGCACTGGAAATGATTGCGCTGCGCCACATGCCCGCTTCGTCGTTCGGCATTCTGATGAGCATCGAACCGGCGATCGGCGCGCTCGCGGGCTTCGTCGTGCTGCATCAGCCGATGACGGCGCTGCAACTGGCGGGCACGCTGTTCGTCGTGAGCGCGAGCGTCGGTGTGATCGTCACGTCGCGATGAACGGAACCGTCGGGTCCGAATGATGCGCGAGGTCAGGCGTCTAGAATCGACGCATCGACTCATCGCCCCCCGACCCGCGAGGACACCATCATGACCGACGACGAACGCGCGATCCGCCAGCTGATCGACACCTGGCTCGCCGCCAGCAAGGCAGGCGACACGGCCACCGTGCTGAGCCTGATGACCGACGATGTGATTTTCATGGTGCCGGGCCAGAAACCGTTCGGCAAAGCCGCGTTCATGGCGGCGTCCGAAGGCCAGAAGAACATCGCGATCGACGGCAAGAGCGACATCCTTGAACTTCAGGTGCTCGGCGACTGGGCCTTTTTGCGCTCGCACCTCGCGATCAGCATCACGCCGAAGGACGGCTCCGCGCCGCCGATGCAGCTTGCCGGCAACACGATGACGATTCTGCGCAAGGAAACCGACGGCCGCTGGCTGCTCGCGCGCGACGCCAATCTACTGGTGCCGCAGACTCCGCCAACGTAAAGCGCGTCACTTCTCCCAAGGCGTGCTGCTGTCCGTGTCGCGCTTGCCGTAACGGTCGATCGCCTGCCTGACGATGTCGCGTTCGATCGCACCTTCGTCGGCGAGCGCCTTCAATGCGGCGATCGCGATCGACGCCCGATCCACTTCGAAGAACGCCCGCAGCGCCGCGCGCGTGTCGCTGCGTCCGAAGCCGTCGGTGCCGAGCGTCACGTAGCGGCGCGGCACATACGCACGGATCAGTTCGGGCACGGCGCGCACGTAGTCGGTCGCGGCGATCACCGGGCCGCGCGATGCAGCGAGCGCGGACGTCACATAAGGCAGCGCGTTTTGCGCATCGTCGAAGAGACGCTCTGCACGCTCCGCCGCAACGCCGTCGCGATGCAGTTCGGTGAAGCTCGTCACGCTCCAGACGGACGCATCGATATGCCAGTCATCCTTGAGCATGCGGGTGGCTGCCTGCACTTCGCCGAGTATCGCGCCCGCGCCGAGCAGTTGGACCCGCGCCGCATCCAGCGATGCTTCATCGAGCGGATACATGCCCTTCAGCACGCCTTCACGCACGGTGTCGACAGACACGGCCGCAGGCAAAGACGGCTGGGCGTAGTTCTCGTTCGTGACGGTCAGGTAATAGAACACGTCGCGCTGACGTTCGATCATCTCGCGCATGCCTTCGTCGACGATCATCGCCACTTCATAGGCGAACGCGGGATCGTATGCGCGGCAGTTCGGCACCGTCGATGCCGCGAGATGGCTCGTGCCGTCCTGATGCTGGAGCCCTTCGCCGCCGAGCGTCGTCTTGCCCGCCGTCGCACCGATCAGAAAGCCTCTCGCGCGCTGATCCGCTGCCGCCCAGATCAGGTCGCCGATGCGCTGGAAGCCGAACATCGAGTAGTAGATGTAGAACGGCAGCATCGGCAGATCGTGCACGCTGTACGACGTCGCCGCCGCGATCCACGACGACACCGCGCCCGCTTCGGAGATGCCCTCTTCGAGTATCTGGCCGCCCTTGTCTTCGCGGTAGTACAGCATCGAGCCCATATCTTCCGGCTCGTACAGCTGGCCGAGCGGCGAATAGATGCCGACCTGGCGGAACAGGTTCGCCATGCCGAACGTGCGCGCTTCATCCGCGACGACGGGCACGACGCGCGGGCCGAGCGACGCGTCCTTCAACAGGCTGCCGAGCATGCGCACGATGGCCATCGTGGTCGACATCTCCTTGCCGTTCGATTCCAGCGCGAATTGCCCCCAGGAAGTCAACGCAGGCACGGTCGGTGTCTGCGATGCCGCTTTCCGCCTTCTGGGCAGATAGCCTCCCAAGGCAGCCCGGCGTGCATGCAGGTACTGCATTTCCGGGCTGTTTTCCGCTGGCTTGTAGAACCTGAGCTGCTCGACATCGTCATCCGACAACGGCAGACGGAAGCGGTCGCGAAACGCCTTCAGCTGCTCGACGTCGAGCTTCTTCTGCTGATGCGTGGTCATGCGTCCCTGGCCGATCGCGCCCATGCCGAAGCCCTTCATCGTCTTCGCGAGGATCACCGTGGGCTGGCCGCGATGCTTCAACGCGCGTTCATACGCGGCGTGCAGCTTGCGCACATCGTGACCGCCGCGCCGGAGGCGGTCGATATCGTCGTTGCTCAGATGCGCGGCGAGCGCCGCCAGCTCCGGGTTCTGGCCGAAGAAGCGCTCGCGGTTGTAGCCGCCGTCGTTGGCCGAGAAGGTCTGGAACTGGCCGTCGACGGTATGGGCGAACGCCCTCAATAACGCGCCCGTGCGGTCGCGCGCGAACAGCGCGTCCCAGTCCGAGCCCCACAGCACCTTGATCACGTTCCAGCCCGCGCCTGTGAACTGCGCTTCGAGTTCGTCGATGATGCGGCCGTTGCTGCGCACGGGACCGTCGAGCCGTTGCAGATTGCAGTTGATCACGAACACGAGATTGTCGAGCCCTTCGCGCGCCGCGAGCGACAGCGCGCCGATCGACTCCGGCTCGTCCATCTCGCCGTCGCCGAAGAAGCCCCACACCTTGCGCCCTTCCGTCTTCAGCAAACTGCGGTTCTGCAGATAACGCATGAAGCGCGCCTGGTAGATCGCGTTGATGGGACCGATACCCATCGACCCGGTCGGGAACTGCCAGAAGTCCGGCATCAGCCACGGATGCGGATACGAACACAAACCCGGCCCCGCGATTTCGCGCCGATAGTGTTCGAGATGCGTCTCGTCGAGAAAGCCTTCGAGGAACGCGCGCGCATACACGCCCGGCGACGAATGCGGCTGGAAGTAGACGAGATCGCCGCCGTGCTCATCGTTGCCGTCTTGCGTGCTGCTCGCGGCGCGGAAGAAATGATTGAAGCCGACTTCGAACAGATCGGCCGCCGATGCATAGCTCGCGATGTGGCCGCCCAGTTCGCCGTACGCGCGGTTCGCCCGCACCACCATCGCGAGCGCGTTCCAGCGCAACGCGGCGGCAAGCTTTTCTTCCGTGTCGAGATCGCCGGGATAAGGCGGCTGCTGATCGACGGAAATCGTGTTCGCATATGGCGTGACGTTCGCGCGCGCCGTCGCGACACCGCTGCCCAGCGCATGCGCAGCCAGCCGGTCGAACAGGTATTGCGCGCGTTCCACGCCGACATGCTGGACGACGCCATCCAGCGCGGCGAGCCATTCGGCCGTCTCCTGCGGATCGCTGTCGATGCGAGCCTGTGTCAGGGCAAGAACTGGGCGGGCACCGCTCGATAAGTCCGTCATGACGCAACTCCGGCTGAAAAGCGTGGGTGAAAAGCGACTCGGAAACGTCTAACCAGCTTACCCACGCACCCGCAAAATGTGCGTCTCTTTTGCTTGCCTTGGCGCTTTCGGATAGTGTATTTATTCCGATAAATTGGCCTTACATGGAATGTTTACACTATGACTTCCGAAGCCAGATCCGCCGCCGCGGCGCGGCGCCTCGATCGCATCGACATCGCGATACTCCAGCAACTGCAGCAAAACGCGCGCATCACCAACGCGGAACTGGCGCGCGCCGTCAATCTGTCGCCGACGCCCTGCTTCAACCGCGTGCGCGCGCTCGAAAAGCTCGGTCTGTTCCGCCAGCAGGTCACACTGCTCGACGCCGAAGCGCTCGGGCTGCGCATCAACGTGTTCATTCAGGTGAGCCTCGAAAAGCAGGTCGAAGAGGCGCTGCGCCGCTTCGAGCAGGAAGTCGGCGAGCGCCCCGAGGTGATGGAGTGCTATCTGATGACGGGCGACGCCGACTATCTGCTGCGCGTCGTCGTGCCCGACATGCAGGGGCTCGAACGCTTCATCGTGCAGTGGCTCACGAAGATTCCCGGCGTGTCGAATATCCGTTCGAGCTTCGCGCTCAAGCAGGTGCGCTACAAGACGGCGTTGCCGCTGCCCGTCGCGGGTCTCACGCTTGCGGCAGAAGACGACGCGCCGCGCGAATGGGCCTGACGATCAACCGCTCAGCGCGCCGCAGGCGTCACGCGGTCGCGTAGTTCGCGGCGGATGACCTTGCCCGTCGCCGTCATCGGCAACGCATCGACGAAGTGAATCGCGCGCGGGTATTCGTGCGCGGCGAGATGCGTCTTCACGTGCTGTTGCAGCGTCTGCACGAGTGAATCGCTCGCGTCGTAGCCGGGATTGAGCACGACGAATGCGGTGACGATCTCGGTGCGCTGCGCGTCGGGTGCGCCGACCACGGCCGCCATGCGCACGGCGGGATGCCGCAGCAGGCAATCTTCGATGGGCGCCGGGCCGATCCGGTAGCCGGCGCTCGTGATCACGTCGTCGTCGCGGCCGACGAAGCGGATGAAGCCGTCCGCATCCATCAGCCCCATGTCGCCCGTCAGCAGCCAGTCACCGCGAAACTTGTCGCGCGTGGCGGCCTCGTTGCGCCAGTAGCCGAGGAACATCACCGGGTCGGGCGCGTGGATCGCGATGTTGCCGGGCTCGCCGCGCGGCACCGTATGCCCCGTGTCGTCGACGATCGCCACGCGATGGCCCGGCACGACCTTGCCGATCGAACCGAAGCACGGCTCGAACAGTGTCGCGCACGACGACACGACGACGTTGCATTCCGTCTGCCCATAGAACTCGTTGATAGTCACGCCAAGCGCGCGCCGCCCCCATTCGATCAGTTCCGCGCCGAGCGATTCGCCGCCGCTCGCGACCGCGCGCAGCGACAGCGTCCAGCGCTCAGGATGCTCGACGGCACGCATCATCTTCAGCGCCGTCGGCGGCAGGAACGCATGCGTGACGGCGTGACGCTGCATCAGATCGAACGCGGCCTCGCCGTCGAACTTCTCGAAGCGCCGCGCCAGCACGGCGACGCCATGATGCCAGGCCGGCAGCAGCACGTCGAACAGCCCGCCGATCCACGCCCAGTCGGCGGGCGTCCACATCAGATGCGCGTCGTCAGGAAAGAACGCTTGCGGCATCTCCACGCCGGGCAGATGGCCGAGCAGCACGCGATGCGCGTGCAGCGCGCCCTTCGGCTTGCCTGTCGTGCCCGACGTGTAGATGATGACGGCGGGATCGTCGGCGGAGGTCGGTTCCGCGTCGAAGCCGGCCGGCGCATCGTCGAGCGCGGCCCAGAACGAGTCGACCTGCAAAGTGTGATCCGCGCGATCGACGTCGACACAGAAGATCGTGCGCAATTCGGGCAAGCGCGTGCGCACCGAGGCGATCTTCTGCGCACCGCCCATGTCGGTAACGAGCGCGACGACGCCGCTGTCGGATAGACGGTATTCGAGCGCGTCGGGGCCGAACAGCGCGAAGAGCGGCACGGCGATCGCGCCGCATTTGTACACGGCGAGATGCGCAACTGCGGTCTCCACCGATTGCGCGAGGAAGATACCGACGCGATCGCCCTTCTTCACACCGCGCTTGCGCAACGCATGCGCGAATCGGTCCGACAGCGACTTCAGTTCATCGAAGGTGTAGCGCGCCGTCTCCCCTGCACGCGTCTCGCAGATCAGCGCGAGCCGGCCGCTGCCGTCGGCCCACTTGTCGCAGGCATCGATACCGATGTTGTAGTGCGGCGGAACACGCCATTCAAACGCGGCGACGAGGTTTTCGTAGGTATCGGCAGCGGGAAGCATCCGTGTCTCCTTGTTGTATGCGCTCGCTGTCATGCTACTCCGCCGGCGCAGGCGCTCGACGAGTGACCGTAAGTTTTGCGCGCATGGGAAAGGGTAATGTAATGTCATGGCGTACGCGGCGTAGCGGACGCGTCAACCTGAATACTGCTTCCGTTTTTTTCAGTTGCCTGTTGTGACCCGCGCCCGCGACAATGCCCCAACTATGGGAGGAATATGAAGAAGTGCATTCTGCTTGCCGGAATCGGCGTGCTCGCCGCGTGCACTGCGGTATCGGGTGTGGACAGGAAGCAGAACGGCTACCTCTCGGTCACGAGTCGCGGACGCACGAGCCTCGCATCGTGGAATAGCATCCGCAACGCGGGGCTCAAGCACGCCAACGCGTATTGCCGCGAGCAGGAAAAGCAGATGCACACCGTCGAGATTCATACGAACGGCGTGCGTAGCGCAGGCAATCAGACAGTCGAAGTGGTTTTCGAGTGCTTTTGACGTGATGTAGAACGGTGGCTTTGAACGACTGCGTTCAGCGCGCTTCTGCTTCGTCGGCGACGGTGTCGCCGAAGTGACTCGCGACGAACGCACGCATGGCGGCAATCAGCGCGGTGGCGCCGACCTGTTCGATGGTGCCGGCGCCGGCCGGAACGGAGCCCGTCCATGACGCCTGGTCGCCCGCCGCGGCCGGCACGAGATGGATTCTCGCCCGCTCGATGATCGGGCCGCATTGGGCCCAGTCCGTCGACGGCGCGAAGGCTGCTTCGAGCGCGCGGGCCGGATCGCCGTCGCAGGCGGGCTCTTCGATCCAGCAGAAGCCGTCGTCGACGCGCGGCTTCGGCAGATTGTCCGCTCGTGCAACCCAGTAATCGAGTACTGCGCCTTCCAGATCCGAAACTCTCATCTCTGCTCCTCGTGGAGATCGTATGTGCCGAACGCAGCATTGATTGTGCATCAAGTTCGTGTTGCGTTTTATGACGTGGTATCTGTCGTGTATCTGTCGTGCCAGATAACGCCGCGGATGGTGCGCGGCGTGTTCCGTCAACTGAGTGGACACGGGGCATCCATGACTTTCCACCTCCCGCACATTGCGCGCCGCGCCGCCGACGGCAAGCACCCGCTACGCAAGCTGTTCGCGGTGCTGCTCGGCATGGTTGCAATTGCGGGCGCGGCACACGCCGCGCCCCATCTTTTGGGACATGCGATGGCAGGCTTGCACAGGACGATCATCATCGACGCGCAAGGCGACTCCACGATGTGGGGCTATCAGACGTCGGGCGGCTTCACGAAGTCCTGGCAATCGCCGAATAATCCTCCCGCGTTGCTTCAGGCCGCGTTGCAGGCGCGCTTCGGCACGCGTGTGATCGTGCAGAACAACGGCGTGCCGGGCGCGACGCTCGTCGATCGCGAGCGGGGTGTCAACGGTTATGGACAACCGTACTCGCAATGGGTGACGACGTCGCCCGCGCATATCGTGATCGTCAACTTCGCGCTCAACGACGCCGACAATCACGTCAAGGAGCCGCCCGCCGCGTTTCGCGAGCGCCTCACGCGCTTCATCAAGGAGTCGCGCGACGCGGGACGCATCGTCGTGCTCGAAGAGCCCAATCCCGTCGATTACGCGTTGAACGAGACGGTCGTGCCGCAATACGTGGCGGTCGTCGATGAACTGGCGAAACGCTACGGGCTGGCACTGGTCCGGCAGTACGCGCCGATCGGCGCGATGCGCGACTGGCGTTCGCTGTTGATCGATGGCGTGCATCCCACGGATGCGCTTTACCGGCTCAAGGCCGAGCGGCAACGCGAAGTGGTCGAACCGATTGTCGCGAAGCTGATGGAGTAAAGGCGGCGCGACGCCGCATGCTCATTCGCCTACTGAAAATACCTGCTGCGAAGCGACCAGCTTCGGATGAGGCTTGCATCCGCAGATGCACAGATCGTCGCTCAACGCCGCATGCCGGCCGTCAGGTGCCGTCATCACTTCGCGCGGCCCATCGCACTGGATCTTGCCCGTCGTATGGCACGCGGGGCACGTCACGTCGTCGCCTTCATGCGCGACGTCGCGTCCTTCGAGTTGAATCGTGGAGGAGACGGCTTGCACCGTGCCGTTCGCCGTCGTCGTGTCACCGTTCAGGATCAGATAGCGTTTCATGGTGTGCTCGCCGGTTGAATTCGCGGATTCTACAAAAGATCGGTGAATTAACCAATCAGGCTGATATTGGCATCGTTTAAATCCCTTTCTTTATGCGATTGGAATTTGTTAAATCGTTTTTGGTAATGGCGATTTAAATGCTTTCTCGTCTCGCGATTGCGCGCGATCCCGCAGGCCGTGAGCCGCTGACGCTTTTTGACATCATGGATCCGTGCTCTCCATAGAATCGCGCTGGCTGTCGTCGTCGTGACGCCAGCGGCCGAGTCATTGCAGTCCAGCAGCAACCAGGAGCACGTGTTTTCATGCAGGAACTCAACAACGATCGCAGGACGGATTACGACGTTCGTCGCGGATATCGACAATGCGATCACGCCTTCGGGCGTTTCATTTGTTTCAATACTGTTCAAGCGTCGATCGCTGACAGTACTTTCGATCTCATTCCGACGCCATGCACCGACTCATGAAGAGCCGCATGGCAAAGGGATTATTGACGACGATTTTCATCTGGGTAGTCGGCGTGGAACTCGTCGCGTGGTGGTGCCTCGACATGAGTGCGCTGGGTGGCAAAGAATTCTGGCCGGTCGTGCTGTGGGGTGTGACGCCCTTGTCGATTGCGGTCGGCACGTTCGTTGGCCGTAACTTGCGTTCGGGTTGGCTTCGGAAACGCGAGCGCTCGTGAGTCATCGCGTCGACGTTTAGTCAGGATGACGTATCGACGCGATATCTCCGTAGTGTGTCGCCTTATCGGCCTTGGTTCGCTGCCCGCTCGTGGAGTGCCGAAGTCGGCCGGTTACGTAGACATCCGGCAAACACGCCATCGCCGGAAAGTCACCCGACGCGAAAGCAAGGTAGCACGGCCGCCAAAGTCCTGCTATAATGCGCCTCCCGCCGGAGAGATGGATGAGCGGTTTAAGTCGCACGCCTGGAAAGCGTGTATAGGTTAATAGCCTATCGGGGGTTCGAATCCCCCTCTCTCCGCCAAAGAATTGCAACGCCAAAAACCTCGCAAGCTCAAAGACTTGCGGGGTTTTTGCTTTTCTCGGCCCATCAATTAGCCCATCAGCGAGCAAAAAATGCGCGCCCGATTCAGGGTCGGGATGTTGTCAGCAGGCCGCCCTGTTCGCGCACCTCTTCGACGCCAGCGGCACATCCCGGCTTTCGGCGGAATACTCAGGACGGCCGCAAGTCGCTAGAATCATGTGCATTGACTACAGGCGAGGCAACCCCGGTAGTCCTGCCGCACCTTCGCCCTGCTCTAACTCATTCACGCTGCCGGCTTCATCGGTGCGGACTGTCACAAGGGTTTTTGCGTGGCGAGCGCCAAATGAAACCTTGAGAAAACGATAGCTGCGCGACGGTACAAGCCTGCTACGCCGTATATCCGGTTTCGACTGCGGCAGCGTTATGGTGCGGTGTGCCATCTGATGAAGTCGCCGACGAGTTGCGGCGCGCAGTCCCTGTCGGCCAGGGCAACGCGCTTGCACGTGCACCATTGCGGCATCCTTACCTGAAGTGTCTGGAGCCGCGCATCCGCGCGATTCATAACGCGATTGATTCGGGCGAGCTAGCGTCCTGCCGTGAAGACGGGCGCCGCGTGGAGTCTCATGACCATGTGGCCTACGAGCGCCGCCATGTGTACGGGTTGGACCTGAAGGAATGGGCGAATTCCATCACGCCGGGGGAGCGGCCCGCGTTCCTTTTCGACGAAGTTGAGCGCGGCATTCATCCGGGCATCACGCAGGAAACCTATCAGCCGCTCAAGGCCGCGCATGACGCGAAGGACCAGAATCTTGTGCGCGCCAACGCACGCATCCGCGAACTCGAAGAAGCGAAGGCCCGTACCGAAGCTGAGCGCGATTCGCTGAAGAGCATCGTGGAACGGATGGGCATGCAGATCAAAAGCGCACCGCCTGGTGAGCGCTCGGAAACGACTTATCTCAACATTATTGCTGGTTTGGTGCGCCTGTTAACTCCTTCGCAAGTGCAAGACCTAGCGGGAGCGCGATATGAAAGTCAGGCGGCTGTGATAGCCGCTTTGCTGGAAGCATTCCCGTCCAGACCCGGCATTTCGCAACGTACGCTGCAAGAGAGGTTCGCGGCGGCGAATCGCAGCATTGACACCACCTGAAACGTTCCCCAGGCGTGCCACCGCAATTGCGGTACCGCACGCCGCAACTGCGGTGCATTTCTGCGTGCCGCACGCTTGAATAAGAGCCATGTCGCGCCACCCCGGCGCGCACCTACCTTGTCCGAGGTGACAGCATGGCCGACCAGACCAGACCATCCCCATCCTGATTCCCCGCTCGCGTGTTTCGGCGATTATTCGCATTGACCGCCTGTACGCGCTGGCAGCCCTATTGAGTCTCGAGGAAGTCGCGGAACAGTTCGCCGGTCTCGAACTGTGCGGACAAGTGGCGATTTTCGGACTGTTCGAGGATGTGCTCGCAGAGGCGCGCGCCGCCTTGACCGGATAGGCGGAACAGGCGCACAGGCAGCGAAAACAACAGCCGGAAAGACGGCAGCAAGGACGCCCCACAAAGGCGGCTTTTTTGCATTTCCAACTCAGCATTTTCGGACTTATCTGATATTGCGCTACCCCGACTCTATGGACGATCGGTTTTGGTTTGTGTATCCGGCTGGATCGTGCAAACCCTTGGGCGCAGGAGGCGCGCTCGCGCGAGGTTTCACCTGCGGGAATCGACAAGCAGAAAAGCAGTAGAGGTGTGAATGGCTATCTACTACGCAATCGTTGACGGCGACCCACTTACAAGCGGCCCGAACAGCCGGGTCTATGCGCCGAGTACATCGTGTTTCATTGATGGCGACGACGGTCGACAAAGAAGCATGGCGTACATCGGGGACAAGGCTTACTGCGAGAAGTGCAAAAGCACGGGAATCATCATTGGCGGTGCTCGTGTTGATAACAATCAACGCATGATTGATCTGGAGGACGGGCGACGCCAGGCAGTCGGCGGCGACTACGTTCTGTGCAAGTGTCCCGAACGGCCCCAGGTTATCGCTCGTTATGGGCGTAACTGGATGATTGAAGACGGCGGCAGCGCGAGGGCCGCTACCGGAGCCAAGACGACGAGTGCGGGCAACGTTTCACCTGCCGCCCACGACGAACAAGTAAAGGCAATAGGTCGCGGCGCATCCAAAGGCTACCCCTATTACATAGAAACAGTTAATGGCCGCATTGAGTCAGGACGCCTGGACTTGTCGGGCGTGCTACCCCGCATTTACACCGACAACGCCGACACTTACACAATCCATTGGGGCGACGACGCCCTAAGCCATGAAGGATGGATCAATGCCCAATAAGAAAACCGTTGTACAGACGAACAATACGCCAGGTTCAATAAAAGAAATTCACTTGAAAGCAGTTTCGTTCTCTGAGTTGTGGTCCGCGTACCCACATTCGGAACCCTGCATTGATCCATCAACCGGGAAGCCTGCATTTGAGGATGAATGTGCAATTCGAATGGGAACCTGCCTGGCAGCCGTCGGAATTACCAACAAGTCTTTCAAAGGCGAAAAATGCTGGTTCCACGACCACCCGCCAAGCCATATGCTTCGTGCTAAAGAGGTCGCAAACTGGCTTCACTTACAGCCGTTCGCTGGATGCCCAAAGCCGCAGGTTGTTACCGGGAAAGATTGGCAAGATAAGGTCAACGGGCAAACTGGAATTTTGTTCTTTGGTAGCTACTGGCGGCGTTCGCTCAAAGAAAAAGACCCAAGCGGAGACCACATTGATTTGTGGAATGGTGAGCGTCTAACGCCAAGCACCGAAACAACACTACGATTTGGCGTTGGCATATCGAGAGTGTGGAACCCGCTTTCACTTGTCGGCATTGGCCCCGAGAATCTATTTTCAAATCTCGCGGAAGCTAAACAGATTTTATTCTGGAATATTCCATGAAATCGGTTGTGGGCGTACTCGCGTTGCTAGTCTTCGGTGCGGTCTGCGGCGGCTTGATCGCTCTGTATATCGCGCTTCCACCCTCCAGCGTCCCATGTGGAGATGAATGTGGCGGCCGAGCGTTGAAGTTCTCCGCTCGCGGCGTTTTGGTTGGTGTCTTACTCGCTATAGCAACCGCACTTTGCATAGCGAAACGTCGTAGTTCGAGTGGGAAAACGAGGGCATGAGTTGGCCCGTGCCGTCGCCATGAAGTCTATGCGTCTTTGCGAGCCTGATAACGTGCCGGAATGATGCAGCAACCGCGACAATGAAAGCCACGCTTCATTCGGCGGGTTTTTTCATTGATGCGCGCTTATTGTGATTGCGTAACATGTGCCGCCCCACGCCTCCATTATCGTGGCTGCGCTGTTCGAGAAGATCGGTACGGCGATAGGCCGCTTCAACCTTGTTCGCGACGGTATGCGCAAGCGCCCGCTCGGCCAGATCGCGGGCGTAGCCGCTTTCGCTGGCCCAATCCCGAAAGCTCGATCTGAAGCCGTGCAGCGTCGCGACGCGCCCCAGCGGATCACTGACGGCCTTCACGCGGCGCAGTAACGCGGTAAGCGTCATATCGGACAGCACCTTGCCGCGTGGCGACGGGAACACCAATGTTTCGTTCTGCTTCTGTTCCTTCAGCCGCCTGACGAGCGCGAGCGCTTCTGATGAGAGTGGTACGCGGTGCGTTTCCTTCGCCTTCATGCGTTCGCCGGGCACGGTCCAGATACCGGCGTCGAGGTCGAATTCGCTCCACGTAGCGCCGCGCACTTCGCCACTACGAGCCGCTGTGAGAATCGCAAAGAGCATGGCCGCCCGCGTGCTGTCGCCGGGTTCGATATCGCGAAGCTGCGCCCTCGCGAAGGCCGGAATCTCACGCCAGTGCATGGCTGGTTGATGCTCTTTCTTGGCGTTCTGCTTCGGCAACAGGTGATCGACCACGCTCACTGGGTTCGCCGTGATATGGCCATGCGCCCAGGCCCATTGCATGACAGCGTGCATACGCTGGCGGGGGTACGGCTCGCGGCATCGGCCTTCGCTAGCCAGATCGGGCGCAACACGTCCGCGCAATCGGCGGGCGTAATGACATCGAGCGGTTTGCCGCCGAGCTTGGGAAACACGTAGGTCTCCAGCGTCGAAATCCATTGCGCAGCGTGCTTCTCGTTCCGCCAACCGGGTTTCAGTTCTTCGTGAACCTTGCGTGCTGCCTTCTCGAACGTGAGCGCGGCGGCGGCAATGCTGGCAGCCTGCTGTTCGCGATTGCGCGTGTCGATAGGGTCGTCGCCGCCGTCAATCAGCTTGCGCATGGCGAGTGCTTTCTCTCGCGCGTCTGCTATCGAAACTTCGTTTTTGGCGGACCCTCTCTCCGCCAAGGAATGCTCACCAGATAACCCCGCCAAATCATCGATTTCGCGGGGTTATCTGCTTCTGGCCCACCGTTCCGCCAACCCTCACGGATGCCGGATATAGTCCACCAGCGCCCGCGTATAAGCATCCGGCTTCCGGTCCACCAGACTCACCAGCACCGCCACCAGAAACCCCGCCGGCACGCCGAACACGCCTGAACTGATCGGCTCGATGCCGAACCAGCGCGGCCCGACGAAGCCAGTCAACTGCGTGAAGAACGGATACGTCGACACGATGTACCAGATGCACACGAGCAGCCCCGCCACCATCCCCGCCACCGCGCCGAGGCGGGTCGTGCGCTTCCAGAACACGCCGAGCACGAGCACGGGAAACAGACTCGACGCCGCCAGCGAAAACGCCGCGCCCACCAGAAACAGGATATTCCCCGCGTTCAGCGAAGCCACGTACGACGCCAGCAGCGCGACCCCGAGCAGCAGAATCTTCGAGATCGTCACCCGCTTCTGACTCGACGCCTCCGGGTCGACCATGTGGTAGTACACATCGTGCGAGAGCGCGTTGGCGATGGTCAGCAGCAGACCATCGGCCGTCGATAGCGCCGCCGCCAGCGCACCCGCCGCGATCAGCCCCGACATCACATACGGCAGCCCCGCGATCTCCGGCGCAGCCAGTACGACCATGTCCGGCTGCATCTGTATCTCGCTCCAGCGCACGATGCCGTCGCCGTTCACGTCGGCGATACCGATCAGGTACGGCTCGACGCGCCGCCATTGCATCACCCATTGCGGCAGATCCGAAAAGCGATGCCCGACCAGATTCGACAGGACCTCGTACTTGATCAGCACCGCCAGCACGGGGACCGTCAGATAGAACAGCGCGACGAAAAACAGTGTCCAGCCGACCGAGCGCCGCGCGGACGCCACCGACGTCGTCGTGTTGTAGCGCGTGAGGATATGCGGCAGGCTCGCCGTCCCGAGCGACAGACACAGCAGCAACGAAAGAAAGTTGCGCTGATGCAGCTTGCGCTCGTCTTCATTCGCGGCAGGAAACGGCTCGTGCATCGGCACGGGCGCCGCCGCTCGCTGCATCATCTCGTCGCGCTGCTGCGCCCAGACGATCTGCGCCATCGCCGGGTCGCGCGGAAAGCGCGCGATGCGCCGTTCGAGATCGGCGATCTCGCGCAGCGGCCCGTTATGCCGACGCAGATCGTCGAGTTGCGCGGTCAGACGGCTCTTCTCGTCGATGAACGATTGCGGCAGGCTGTCGATCTGCGTCTGCATCAACGCGGCGCGCATCCGGTAGTCGTCCCGCACCGCCTGCTCCGACGGCGCGTCGCGCACGCTGCGCTCGAGCGGCTCGATGCGCTCCATCAGCCGTCCATAGCTCAGTTGCGGCACCCAGCCGAGGCCGTCCTTGTGCGCGATCATCGACACAGGAATCAGAAACGCCACGATGAGAATGATGTACTGCGCGACCTGCGTCCACGTCACCGCGCGCATGCCGCCAAGAAACGAGCACACCAGAATGCCCGCGAGTCCGCAGAAGATGCCGATCGCAAAGTCGACGCCGATGAAGCGCGTCGCGATCAGACCGACGCCCTGGATCTGCGCGACCAGATAGACGAACGAACACAGAATCGCCGACAGCGCGGCCAGTCCGCGCACCGCGTTGCTCGAAAAGCGCGTGCCGAGAAAGTCGGGAATCGTATAGCGCGCGAGCTTGCGCACGTAGGGTGCGAGCAGGAACGCGACGAGGCAGTAGCCGCCCGTCCAGCCCATTGTGTAGGCGAGACCGTCGTAGCCCGTCGCATACAGGCTGCCCGCGAGCCCGATGAACGACGCCGCCGACAGCCAGTCCGCCGCCGTCGCCATGCCGTTGAACACGGACGGCACGCGCCGCCCCGCCACGTAGTATTCGACGAGATCGGAGGTGCGCGACAGCAACCCGATCACCGCATACACGGCGATCGGCACGAACAGGAACACGTAGCCGATCCACATGCCCGGCCCGCTCACCGCCTCGATGCGCGAGAGCAGGTAGATGAACGCGAAAAAGCCCAGCGTATAAAGCGAATACGAACGGATCAGCCGGTGCGCGAGTTTCATCGGTCGGCTGCGCGCCCGGCGAAGTCGTCCTGCGCGCTCGCTTCGAGCACGCGTTGAAGCGTCGCGTCGGCGCGCTGCATCAGCACGATATACACGACGATCAACACGAGGTACACGACGATCGCGCCCTGCGCGCCCATGAAGAAAGGCAGGCTGAAGCCCGCGAAGCGCACCTGCACGAGGCTGCGCGCGATCAGCGGCACGACGAATGACACGAAAAAGCCGATCAGCATCAATGCAGCGATCAACGCGACGTTGAAGCGCCAGTAGCGCGCGTGCGCGCGCGCCATCGCCTCCGTCACGGGCGGCGGTTCGGGTACGGGATTGATCGTGTGTCGCGAGGTGTGGTGTGGCGCGGCCATGCGCCTATTTATCAAAAACGTGTGGCATCGGCAATCGGGGTTGTCCGCGCAACGAACTGCTTGCGGCTCAAACGCGCTGCAAAGCGGCGCGACGCTCAATAAAAAACGGCGCATCCACACGGAATGCGCCGTTCCAGCTTCTTCCACCCTTCGAGCAACGCGCAGACTCAGCGCGACTCGCCCAGTTGATCGAGGATGGCCGGATTCTCGAGCGTCGACACGTCCTGCGTGATCTCCTCGCCCTTCGCGAGTGAGCGCAGCAGACGGCGCATGATCTTGCCCGAGCGTGTCTTCGGCAGGTTGTCGCCGAAACGGATGTCCTTCGGCTTCGCGATCGGACCGATTTCCTTGCCGACCCAGTTGCGCAGATCCGCTGCGATCTTCGCGGCCTCTTCGCCTTCGGGACGTGCACGCTTGAGCACGACGAACGCACACACGGCTTCGCCTGTCGTGTCATCGGGACGGCCGACCACCGCGGCTTCCGCGACCAGCGGATTCGCGACCAGCGCCGACTCGATCTCCATCGTGCCGAGACGGTGACCCGATACATTCAACACGTCGTCGATACGGCCCATGATCGTGAAGTAGCCGGTTTCCTTGTCGCGCACCGAGCCGTCGCCTGCGAGATACAGCGTGCCGCCCAGTTCTTCGGGGAAGTAGCTCTTCTTGTAACGCTCGGGGTCGCCCCAGATCGTACGGATCATCGACGGCCACGGACGCTTGACGACGAGAATGCCGCCCTGCCCGTTCGGCACGTCCTGGCCGGTTTCATCGACGATGGCGGCCATGATGCCCGGCAGCGGCAGCGTGCACGAGCCCGGCACGAGCGGCGTCGCGCCCGGCAACGGCGTGATCATGTGACCGCCCGTTTCCGTCTGCCACCACGTATCGACGATCGGGCAGCGCGAGCCGCCGACGTTTTCGTAGTACCACACCCACGCTTCCGGATTGATCGGCTCGCCGACCGTGCCGATGATGCGCAAGGTGGACAAGTCATAGCTCTTCGGATGCACCTTCGCGTCGGCTTCCGCAGCCTTGATCAGCGAACGGATCGCCGTCGGCGCCGTGTAGAACACAGTGACCTTGTGCTTCTGGATCATGTCCCAGAAGCGGCCCGCGTTCGGATACGTGGGCACACCTTCGAACACGACCTGCGTGCCGCCGAGTGCGAGCGGGCCATAGGTGATGTAGCTGTGACCCGTGACCCAGCCGATGTCGGCCGTGCACCAGAAGACATCCGTCGGCTTCCAGTCGAAGGTCCACTTCATCGTCTGCGCGGCCCACAGCAGATAGCCGCCCGTGCTGTGCTGCACGCCCTTCGGCTTGCCCGTCGAACCCGACGTGTAGAGGATGAAGAGCGGATGCTCGGCGCCGACCCATTCGGGCGGGCATTGGTCCGATTCTTTTGCGGCGATCTCGTGCATCCACAGATCGCGCGTGTCGTCCCAGCCGATCTTGCCGCCCGTGCGCCGATAGACGATCACGTTCTTCACGGCGTCGCAGCCGCCCATCGCGAGCGCTTCATCGGCGATGCTCTTCAGCGGCAGCGCCTTGCCGCCGCGCATCTGTTCGTCCGACGTGATCAGCGCAACCGCGCCCACGTCGACCAGACGTTCGTTCAGCGACTTCGACGAGAAACCGCCGAACACGACCGAGTGCGTCGCGCCGATGCGCGCGCACGCCTGCATCGCGACGATGCCTTCGACCGACATCGGCATATAGATGACGACGCGATCGCCCTTCTTGATGCCGCGTGCTTTCAGCGCATTCGCGAAGCGCGACACGCGTTGCAGCAGGTCGTTGTACGTGACGTTGGTGACGGTGCCGTCGTCGGCTTCGAAGATGATCGCGACGCGCTCGCCGTTACCGGCTTCGACATGGCGATCGATGCTGTTGTACGACGCATTCAGTTCGCCATCGTCGTACCACTTGTAGAAAGGCGCATTCGATTCGTCGAGCACCTTCGTGAAAGGCTTTTTCCAGCTGAGCGTCTCGCGCGCCAGCCTGCCCCAGAAGCCTTCGTAATCGCGCTCCGCCTCGGCGACGAGCGCCTTGTATGCGTCCATGCCGGACACTGTCGCCTGCGCCGTCACTTCGGCTGAAGGCTGAAACACGCGGCGTTCCTGAAGAACCGATTCAATCGCAGACATCGACTACCCCTTGGTGAAGATGAAACGTCAATCCTTGCCGGTGCGCTCGCGATGCAAGCCTCAAGAGGCGCAGCGCGTCGCTCCGTGTCGTGTTAGTGGCACCGCGTGTGTTTGCCTGCGGCGTGTCTCCCACCCTCGTGCTCGATGCAACGGCATGAGCACTCATCAGCTTCGATCACTTCCCACGATAAGCGTTGCAACTTACCGCGTACTTACGTGCCAGCCGACTGCTTTATAGGCGAAAACACCAGGTTCCCACGAATCGCGGTGCCATGCGATGCAAGCATGTCGCAAGGCTCGCGCCCGATTGTCCGACTTGTGTGCGTGCAGTCGTCCTGCTTTGCACCGTCGTTAGCGCCCTTTTACAATGCTAACTGAACTAGCCGTATGGATTCCAGTTGAACCGCTACTCCCTGTTTCTCATCGCCGCGATGCTGCTCGTCGGCAGCAACGTCGGTATCGGCAAGTCGAGTCGCGTTCGTCCCCGTTCCGCTCTTCGCGCTGTTGCGCTTCGTGATCGCCATGGCCGTGCTGTGGCCGCTCCTGCGTATCGGCAAGCTGCGCCGCGTGAAAAAGGGCGAATGGATGAATCTCTTCCTGCAGGCTCTCTTCGGCACATTCGGGTTTACGCTGCTGATGCTCAACGGCGTGCATCGCACGAGCGCCGTCGCGGCAGGCGTGATCACGAGCACGATACCCGCCGTCGTCGCGCTGTTCTCGTGGCTCTTCCTCAAGGAACGACCCGATGGACGCGCGCTCGCGTCTATCGCCCTCGCGATCGTCGGTGTGGTCGTGATCAATCTTGCGCATGCAGATCAAGGCATCGGTGCTTCCGGCGAAAGCTCGTTCGCCGGCAACCTGATGGTGCTCGGCGCCGTCTGCTGCGAATCGCTCTACATCATTCTGTCGCGCCGCCTCACGCAGACACTCGCGCCCATCGACATCTGCGCGTACACGCATCTGTTCGGCCTGCTGCTGATGCTGCCGCTCGGCGTGTCGTCGCTGGTCGCCTTCGACTATGCGAGCGTGCCCGTCAGCATCTGGACACTCGTGCTGTGGTACGGACTGTCGGCGAGCATCTTCTCGTTCTGGCTGTGGATGAAGGGCATCCGCCATGTGCCCGGCAGTCTCGCGGGCGTGTTCAGCGCAGTGCTGCCCGTCGCGGCCGCCATCTACGGGATCGTGTTCCTCGACGAGCGCCCGACGCTCGCGCATGGCGTCGCGCTCGCGTGCGTGGTCGCGGGCATCGCACTCGCCAGTCTCAAGGCGCGTCGCGTGCCGCCCGTGGCTTCGTAGCTTGCCGGCTGCGCCTGTCTGTGCCGCCCTGCGCGGCTCGGCACGGCTGTCACGGATCACGCTGTACAATAATGCGCCCAGCGCGCTCCGCCGGCCGGTTTCGTCCGCGCCGCCCGATCGTCGATCGTCGGCCGTTCGCTTTCCGCGCAATCCGCCGTCGTCGATGCGAGCGCGTCCGTGTCCGCTTTTTTCGTTCGATTTTTCCTTACCACCCAGCATCACCACGAAGCGCCAACACTACGCCGAACACCCATGACCGCTCCGCGCCCCTCTTCGCCTGGCAAGCGACGCCGCATGCGTCTCCTGCCCTCCGTGATCTTCATGAGCCGCTGGCTGCAGGTCCCACTGTATCTGGGCCTGATCGTCGCCCAAGCCGTGTACGTCGTGCTGTTCCTCAAGGAAGTGTGGCACCTCGTATCGCACTCGATGACGCTCGACGAAACCAACATCATGCTCGTCGTGCTCGGCCTGATCGACGTGGTGATGATCTCGAACCTGCTGATCATGGTGATCGTCGGCGGCTATGAAACGTTTGTCTCGCGCCTGGGCGTGGAAGGCCATCCCGACGAGCCCGAATGGCTCGATCACGTGAATGCGGGCGTGCTGAAGGTGAAGCTGTCGATGGCGCTCATCAGCATTTCGTCGATCCATCTGCTCAAGACCTTCATCAACCCGGACCAGCACACGCAGCACGCCGTGATGTGGCAGGTGATCATCCACGTCGCGTTCCTCGTTTCCGCGCTGGTGATGGCGTTCGTCGACCGGCTGACCACGCACACGCACCCGGAACATTTTCACGAGCCCGCAGTACGAGGCGCAACCGCGCCCGGTGCCAATACAACGATTTCCAACTCCCCTGAAGGCGCATGAGCGGCTGCGTCGTCGAGCAGTCGCATCACAACGCCACAATGCCCCACTGAGCTAGCCATGACCGTCATCAAACAGGAAGACCTGATCCAGAGTATTGCGGACTCGCTGCAATACATCAGCTACTACCATCCGCTCGATTACATCGAAGCGCTCGGCCGCGCGTACGAGCTCGAAGAGAGCCCGGCCGCGAAGGACGCCATCGCGCAGATCCTGACGAACAGCCGCATGTGCGCGGAAGGCAAGCGCCCGATCTGCCAGGACACGGGCATCGTCACGGTGTTCGTGAAGGTCGGCATGGACGTGCGCTGGGACGGCGCGACGATGTCGGTCACGGACATGATCAACGAAGGCGTGCGCCGCGGCTACCTGAACCCGGACAACGTGCTGCGCGCGTCGATCGTGAGCCCGCCCGAAGGCGGCCGCAAGAACACGAAGGACAACACGCCGGCCGTGATCCACTACGAGATCGTGCCGGGCGACAAGGTCGACGTGCAGGTCGCGGCCAAGGGCGGCGGCTCGGAGAACAAGTCGAAGTTCGCGATGCTGAACCCGTCGGATTCGATCGTCGACTGGATCCTGAAGACGGTGCCGACGATGGGCGCGGGCTGGTGCCCGCCCGGCATGCTCGGCATCGGCATCGGCGGCACGGCTGAGAAGGCGATGGTCATGGCGAAGGAATCGCTGATGGACCCGATCGACATTCAGGACGTCATCGCGCGCGGCCCGCAGGACTGGATCGAAGAACTGCGCGTGGAACTGCACGAGAAGGTCAACGCGCTCGGCATCGGCGCGCAGGGCCTGGGCGGTCTCGCGACCGTGCTCGACGTGAAGATCATGGCGGCACCGACGCACGCGGCATCGAAGCCGATCGCGATCATCCCGAACTGCGCGGCCACGCGCCACGCGCACTTCACGCTCGACGGCTCGGGCGTCGCGAAACTCACGCCGCCGCCGCTCGACGCATGGCCGAAGGTCACGTGGCAACCGAATACGGAAACCAGCAAGCGCATCGACCTGAACACGCTGACGCCGGAAGAAGTCGCATCGTGGACGCCGGGCCAGACGCTGCTGCTGTCGGGCAAGATGTTGACGGGCCGCGACGCCGCGCACAAGCGCATCGCCGACATGCTCGCCAAGGGTGAAAAGCTGCCCGTCGACTTCACGAACCGCGTGATCTACTACGTCGGCCCGGTCGACCCGGTCCGCGACGAAGCGGTCGGCCCGGCAGGCCCGACGACGGCCACGCGCATGGACAAGTTCACGGAAACGATGCTCGCGCAAACGGGCCTGATCTCGATGATCGGCAAGGCCGAGCGCGGCCCCGTCGCGATCGAGGCGATCAAGAAGCACAAGGCGGCGTATCTGATGGCCGTGGGCGGCGCAGCGTACCTCGTGTCGAAGGCGATCCGCAGCGCCAAGGTGCTCGCGTTCGAAGACCTCGGCATGGAAGCCATCTACGAATTCGACGTGCAGGACATGCCCGTGACGGTCGCCGTCGATTCGACCGGCACCTCGGTTCATCAGACGGGACCGAAGGAATGGCAGGCGAAGATCGGTAAGATTCCCGTCGCGACGGCTTGACGATTTTCTTTGTTTTAGCGAAGCCGGGACGTTATAGTCCCGGCTTTTTTATTATTCACGCGAAATACAAATTTGATTGCGCGAATGATTCTCAACAACCATATTCGTCCTTGGCAATTCGTTTTCAGACGTTTATTGTTGTTGGAAAACCCGGCTCTTGAAGAGGAAAGATCATGCAAGGCGATAAAAAAGTCATCGAATATCTGAACGCCCAGTTGAAGAACGAACTGACCGCGATCAACCAGTATTTTCTGCACGCGCGGATGTACAAGCACTGGGGTCTGGAGAAGCTCGGCGAGCATGAGTACGACGAATCGATCGGCGAAATGAAGCACGCCGACATGCTGATCGAGCGCGTGTTCATGCTCGATGGCCTGCCGAATCTGCAAGATCTTCACAAGCTGCTGATAGGCGAAGAAACCAAAGAGATTCTCGAATGCGATCTGAAACTCGAACAGATTTCGCAAAACACGTGTAAAGAGGCGATTGCGTATTGCGAGTCGGTGCGCGATTTCATCTCGCGCGAAATCTTCACGACGATTCTCGACGACACCGAAGAACATATCGACTGGCTCGAAACGCAGATCGACCTGATCGACAAGGTCGGCATCCAGAACTACCAGCAATCGGCGATGGGTTCACCGGAAGAATAAGACAAAGCGCCAGCAGGAAGCGTCCCGAGTCCTGCTACACTTCTGCGGTCCGATCCGCGCAACGTTCCTTGCGGCGCTGCGCGGATTTTCTTATATGGCTTCCGTTGAAACCATGATCGCTTCGTCCCCCGCCCCTACTTCGTCCAATTCGTTGCCGCCGCTCGCCTCGCTCGATCCGCGCGCGCCCGTCGGCATTTTCGACTCGGGTCTGGGCGGATTGTCGGTGCTGCGCGCGGTTCGCGCGCACCTGCCGAACGAAGCCGTCGTCTACGTCGCGGATTCGCTCTATGCGCCCTACGGCGAACGCGACGACGATTTCATCGCCGACCGCACGCTCGCGATCGGCGAATGGCTCGTCGCACAAGGCGCAAAGGCGCTCGTGGTGGCGTGCAATACGGCGACCGCGCAGTCGATCGCGCTGGTGCGCGAAAAACTGCCCATTCAACTGATCGGCGTCGAACCGGGCGTGAAGCCCGCGGCACAGCAGTCGAAATCGCGCGTGGCGGGCGTCCTCGCGACCCGCGTCACGCTGCGCAGCGCGCGCTTTCAGGGCCTGCTCGAACGTTATGCGAGCGACTGCCGCTTTCTGTGCCAGCCCGGACACGGCCTCGTGGAAGCCGTCGAGCGCTGCGACATCGAATCGGCCGAACTGCGCGCGCTGCTCGCCAGCTACGTCCAGCCGATGCTCGACGCGGGCGCCGATACGCTTGTGCTTGGCTGCACGCACTACCCGTTTCTCGACGCGGCGATCCGCGACATCGCCGGCGACCGGCTGACACTGATCGACACGAGCGTCGCGATCGCCCGGCAACTGGAACGCGTACTTGAGCAGCAGGGGCTGCGCTCGCCGGAACGCGATGCCGTGCCGCAGCCGCGTTTCTGCTCCACCAGCGACGGCGCGCATCTGAAACAGCTCGCCGCGACGCTGCTCGATATCGACGCGCCTGTCGAGCGCGTACACATCCCGTCGCGCCGCACGATCGAGCGAGATTCCCACGCCGCCTGAGGTCAGCCCTCCCGCAAGGCCATTCGCGACAACGCTTTGATGCGGCGTTTTGATGCACATAATCCGCATGAATCACGCGCGGACGAGGCGTAAACGCCGCTAAAACCAAGCCGTGACGCGACGGCACTCGTC
Source organism: Paraburkholderia sp. Tr-20389 (assembly GCF_017104565.1). GTDB lineage: Bacteria > Pseudomonadota > Gammaproteobacteria > Burkholderiales > Burkholderiaceae > Paraburkholderia. The sequence goes on from NZ_JAAGPD010000015.1 coordinate 164,405, forward strand.
CTCACATCGGTTGAAACCCTTCTAACAGGCTGGTTTTGTTACAAAAATTTGCCTGTGACGCTTGCCAAACCGACTAAACAAAATGATAATAATTCGCATTAACGTTAGCTATCGCGAGCTGTCATGATCGTCTGCGTGTGCAAGTCAGTTTCCGACCGAAAGATCCGTGCATCGATTGCCGAAGGCATCGACACGTTCGACGAACTCCAGTTCGAACTGGGCGTCGCAATGTGCTGCGGCAAGTGCGAGGAGTCCGTTCGGGACGTGATGGCACAAAGCGGCGTCTGTGCAAGCCGTTGCGGCGTCGAGCATCACACGCAAGCCGTGCCGCTGACGTTCTACGAACGCAAGGCAGCCTGAAGCCGGATTCCCGGACTTCTCCGCGTTTCAACGTAGCGCTCCAGAAAGCGCGTGTGTATCGCGCGCCCCAGTTTTTTGTTTCCGCCGTCAGCAAGCCAGTCGACACCAGCCAGCGACGCCATTCTTCGAGGAGTTCGAGATGGAATTGCTGATCGGTTTTCTGACCACCGTTTGTATTTCGTTGCTGATATTCCGAACATGACGCTGTTTCGCATGACGTGCTGCATCGACGGCGCGCCGCCACGCTGACCATGCAGGCCACGCCCTCTCTTCCATCCGGTTTCGCGCCGGAAGCTTCCGCCCGAATCAATCCGCGTATCGCCACGGTGACGGGAATCGTCGTCGGGCTGCATGTCGTCGCGCTGGCCATCGCGTTCACGGTGCGGGAGATGCCGCCGCTGCCCGTCGAGACGCAGCGCACGATCACCGCTGAGCTGCTGCCGCCGCCTGCGCCGGCCGCCGCACCCGTCGCGATCGAATCGGCCCCGCCGCCGCCGAAGCCTGTTCCCGTGCAGAAGGTCAAACCGAAGGTGCAGCCGCACCCGACGCCCAAGCCCGCGCCGGCGCCGCTGCCCGTCGCTCAGGCGCCGTCGCAGCACGAGATCAGCACGCCCGAAACCGCGCCGACGCCGCCCGCGCCACCGGCACCGGCGGCGCCCGCAGCGCCCGCCGCGCCGGCTGCGAAGCCGGTGATGTCGATCACCGCGCCGAAGGACGCATCGCATCTGAGCTGCAGCATCGTCGAGCCGGCCTATCCGGCGATGTCGCGCCGGCGCGGCGAAACGGGACGCGCGGTCGTCCAGTTCATCCTGTCGGCATCCGGCCGCATCGAAAACGTCGAACTGAAAAAGAGCAGCGGCTACGATCGCCTCGACCAGGCGGCACTCGACGCGATTCGCTCCAGTTCGTGCAAGCCGTATGTGGTGGACGGCGAGGCAACACGTGTGCCGGCCGTCCAGCCGTTCGACTTCAGCCTGAACAACTGATCCGCTGAAAAAGATTTCAAAGAAGAAAAGGAATTGCCATGCAGAACTACGGTATTGCCCACGTCTGGGCTCAAGGGGATTTCGTCACACGCGGTATCGCGCTGGCGCTGCTGATCATGTCGGTGCTGTCGTGGAGCGTGATCGTCGTCAAGAGCTGGAACGTGATGCGCCTGAACCGTCTGACCAGGAACGCCGAAAAGGCCTTCTGGCATTCGGACGACTTCGCCGACGGCGTGAAGAAGCTCGGCAGCGACACGTCGTCGCCCACTGAAAACCCGTTCCTCGCGCTCGCGCTGTCCGGCCAGGAAGCCGCCGATCACCACCATCAGACGCAGCCGCATCTGCACGACCGCATGGACGTGTCGGACTGGGTCACGCGCTGCCTGAAGGACACGATGGACGAAAGCGTCGCGCGCATGCAGGCTGGCCTCGCGATTCTCGCGTCGATCGGCAGCACGGCGCCGTTCGTCGGTCTGTTCGGCACGGTGTGGGGCATCTATCACGCTCTGCTGACCATCGGCGCGACGGGCCAGTCGTCGATCGATCAGGTTGCCGGTCCCGTCGGCGAAGCGCTGATCATGACGGCCTTCGGCCTGTTCGTCGCGATTCCCGCCGTGCTTGGCTACAACGCGCTGACGCGCGCCAACAAGGGCGTCGTCAGCAAGCTGAACCGCTTTGCCCACGGTCTCCATGCGTTCTTCGTCACGGGCGCCCGCCTGTCGTCGTCGAAACGCGGAGACGGTCTTCGGCTCGCGACCCGCGCCAACTAAATAGCGAGGCATAGCGATGGCAATGAGCCCTTTCGCCGGCGACGAAGACGACGGCCTCATGAACGAAATCAACATGACGCCGCTCGTCGACGTCATGTTGGTTCTCCTGATCGTGTTCATGGTGACGATCCCCGTGATCCGCCATGCGGTGAAGATCGACCTGCCGCATGCGAGCAGCCAGAAGGAAGACACGAAACCCGCGCAGGTGACGGTATCGATCGACGCCGACGGCAACGTGATGTGGGACGAGCAGAAGATTTCCGACGAAGCGTTGCAGGCGAAAATCGCCGCGGCGGCCCAGCAGAATCCGCAGCCGGAACTGCATCTGAGCGCGGATCGCAAGGTCGCGTACGAGAAGGTCGCCGAGGTGATGTCGGCTGCGCAGGCGGGCGGTCTGACCAAGATCGGATTCGTCACGGCGCCGAAGGCACACTGAGCGCGCCGCCGCCTTCATTCGAAGAAAAGCCCTGTTTTTCAGGGCTCAAAGTAAAAGGCCTTCATCATCGGATGAAGGCCTTTTTTCATGCGCACTCGGCGCCTTCGGGCGGCGGGATCATTTTCCGTCGCTTCTGCTCTGGATCTGATCACCGCATGCGAATGCCGTGGTCGACACGGACAACGCGCTCAGCCCTATCAGGCTCACTATCAAAGCGGCCGTGATTTTTCGCATAGGACGCTCCTTAGCGAAGGGATTTCAATATAAGCCCGTGAGCTTTTGCATTCAAGCCTGCGGCCATTGAAAGTATCCATCGCCGGCAGCGCTTAAATGTCAAAAACGATATCACCAGCCCTTTCTGCCCGCGCCGCTCATACGCGATGCATCACGCCACCGCCGCTTTCAGCCGCAACTTTGCTTCGCGCTCCGGACATTCCTGCTGGATATGCTTGCCCGTGTCGGGATCGAGCATCTCGACGAGATAGTCGACGAAGGTCCGCACCGCGGGCACCATGCCCTGCCGCGACAGGAACACTGCATAGAGCTGCGGCGACGGCAGCGTCCAGCCCGGCATGACGGGCGACAGGCGCCCGCTGCGCAGCGCGGCGCCGTACATCATCTCCGGCAGCGCGGCGATGCCGACGCCCGCAAGCGCGGCTTCCGTGACCATCATCAGGTCGGCCGTCACGAGGCGCGGTTCGTGCTCGTGCGCGTGACGCGTGCCGTCGGGTGCGATCAGGTTGTACACGTGGCGGCCGTCGCCCGTGGGGGTATCGAGCGTTTCGAAGCGCTTCAGATCGTCCGGCTCCAGCGGCGGCGCATTCTGGCTCAGGAGGCTCGGCGCGCCGACCAGCATCTGCTGCGTGCGCCACAGCGGCCGCACGACGATGTTCGCGTTTTCGGGCGGTTCGGAGCGCACGCGCAACGCGACGTCGATCGAATCTTCGAACAGATCGACGACACGATTCGTCACGCGCATCACCACGCGCACTTCCGGATAACGATGCATGAATTCCGGCAGGATCTGCGACATGATGGTCTGCGAAATCGTCACGGGCACGCTCACGCGCACCGTGCCGCGCGGCGACGCGCGCAGCTGCTGGACCACGTTGACGGCCGCCTGCGCTTCGGACAGCATCGCCTGACAGTGCTGGTAGAACAGTTGCCCCGCTTCCGTCAGTGCGAGCTTGCGCGTCGAGCGCTGTAGCAGGCGCACACCCAGCGACGCCTCCAGCTCCGTCAGCCGGCGCGACAGGCGCGACTTCGAAATCCCGAGCACGCGTTCGGCGGCGGAAAACCCGCCGTGTTCGACGACCTGCGAAAAATACATCAGGTCGTTCAGGTTATGCGAATCGATCTTCATGTCATCGTTTCACTAGCAGAACAATCCATTGCGATAGACGGCCTGTTACGGCCAAAAACGGTCCATATAATAGCCCTATGTTTCAGAAATAACGCTATTCCCCATTTTTCGAGGTGATTTTGATGAGCGCGACCCGCACGATCGAACGCACGTATCCTTCCGTACGCACGATTGAGGGCGGCGGTTTCGTCGTCCACCGCCCGTTTCCGACCCGCATGCTGATGGACTTCGACCCATTTCTGCTGCTCGACGAAATGGGCCCGATCGACTACGCGCCCGGCGAGGCGAAAGGCGCGCCCGATCATCCCCATCGCGGTTTCGAAACGGTCACGTATGTGCTCGAAGGCCAGTTCGGCCACAAGGACTCGGCAGGCCACTCCGGCACGCTGCGCGCAGGCGACGTGCAGTGGATGACGGCGGGCGCGGGCGTCGTGCACAGCGAAATGCCCGATCCGTCGTTCGTCGCGACGGGCGGCCGCGTGCACGGTCTGCAGCTGTGGGTGAACCTGCCGAAGCGCGACAAGATGATCGCGCCGCGTTACCAGGAGATGCCGTCGGCGGGCATTCCCGTTGCGGCATCCGACGACGGCAAGGTGCGCGTCAAGGTGATCGCGGGCGAAGCGCTCGGCGTGAAGGCCGCGATCGAAACGCGCACGCCGATCCTGTACCAGCATTTCACGCTGCAGCCGGGCGCGCGGATCGTGCATCCTGTGCCGCGCGACTATCGCGTGTTCGCTTATGGATTGGCGGGCAAAGGCTTTTATAGCGATGAGCGGCTCGAAATCGGGGCGCAGCAGATGATCGTGTTCGACAACGACGGCGACACGGTGACGATCGCCGCCGGCGACGAGCCGCTCGACGTGCTGCTGTTCGGCGGCGTGCCGCTGAACGAGCCCGTCGTGCGCTATGGCCCGTTCGTGATGAATACGGAAGACGAGATCCGTCAGGCGGTGATCGACTATCAGGCCGGTCGCATGGGGCAGATCGCGCACTAGCGCTGCGGCGCGTTTCGCGGGCCTTCGCTCGACGGCCACTCAGCCGCGAATCGCGGCAAATTCGTTCACAATAGCAATTCGAGCCGCGCGCCGCGTCCTGCGCCGCGCGGCATTATCCGTTCCAATTCAACGTCCCGCACAGGAGCGCGCATGGCAGACACGAAGGTCACCGCACACATCGGCTCGACGGATTATCAGGTGCTGTTCGACGACGGCGCACATACATGGCTCGCCGACGAACCCGAATCACTCGGTGGCGGCGACCGTGGCCCGACGCCGAATTCGCTGCTGCTGTCGAGCCTCGGCGCATGCACGTCGATTACGCTGAAGATGTACGCGCAGCGCAAAGGGTGGCCGCTCGACGAAGTGCGCGTGACGCTGTCGATGCAGAAAGAAGGCGACGGCACGGCAATCGACCGTCAGATCGTGCTCACGGGCAATCTGTCGGACGAACAGCAGGAACGACTCCTGCAAATTGCCAATGCATGTCCCGTGCACAAGATCCTGAGCAATCCGATCTCGATCCGCACGGGCCTGGCTGTTGCTTGAGTCTGCATGAACCCTGAGCTTTAAGAGGAAGCTGCCGTCTTGAACTTCGAACATCTCATTCAGATCAACGATCCGCTCAACCCGCTCGTCGAAACGATGACGCGCGAACAGTTGTGGGAAGGCCTCGTGCTTCGCGCGGAGCAGCCGCAGTTGTTCGTGATGGGTCTGGACAGCTGCTCGATCCTGTCGCGTACGGAAAGCACGCTGGATCGCGAGTTGCACTACGGTCACGCGACGGTGCGCGATCACGTCACGCTCACGCCGAAGGAAAGCGTGCGCTACGACATTCGCGCGACGGCCGACTACGTCGGCGGCTCGCTGACGATGACCATCGAGCAACCCGACGAACTGCAGCTGTTTCTGCGCTTCGAGTACAAAACGAGCCTGCCCTCCGCTGACGACAACGGCGACCCCGACGCACATCAGACGGAAGAGATCGTGAAATCGGCGTATCGCGAGTCGGATATCGATACGGTTCGCCTGATCCGCCAGTACGTCAGCGCGCGCAATACGCCTGACCAGTTGCATTAAGTTCTGCGCGCCGCCCGAGCCCTCCGGCGGCGCAATTCCCCTTGCCTATCGAAACGCCGATCCGATTGATTTCCAAACCTTGTAAATAGGAATGGTTATCATTTAGAATCAATCTAACGAATCGACGAACACCCAGCGACGAACACTAACGGCAAGCATGACAAACATGACGCGCTCTTCCACGCTCAGCCTGCGCCGCCCTGCAGCAGCGGCACTCACGACCAGCCGTCCGGCCCGATCCGTGACGACGGCGCCTGCGGAACGCCAGCCAGGCAGCAGCGGCAACGCTGTGCAAACGGCCGAATCGTCCGAACGCGTGCTGCGCAGCGATGCGCTGCTTCAGGGCCGCAGCCATGTCAGCATCATGCACAACGGCGAGACGTATCAATTGCGCGCAACCCGCTTGGGCAAACTGATTCTGACGAAGTAACGATTGCAGTAGTACCGGGTATTGTGGGGACCACCTCCCAGAGAGGTGTTGGGCACTAGCCAGCCACGACGGCTTGCACGCGAGATCTAGACCCCTTCGTGCAAACACCAAGCCAGCCGTCGAAGCAAGCCACGCCGCTTTTTTTGGTTCTCACCACGACGTGCGCACAACGAGTCGCGCGACGTTCGACGAACGATGGAAACGAAGCCGTGCAGATGCGATCATCTGCGCGGCTTTTGTCTTTTGCGGCGCACGTCCGTGCGTCGCAGGCTCAGCGCAATTCGAGCGCGGCGATGCCCGCGCGTGCGACCGCCGAATCCTGCTCCGACTTCACACCCGACACGCCGATCGCGCCGACCGTCTCACCTTCCACGACGATGGGCACACCGCCCTCCACCATCGCAGCGAGCGGCGCGCTCAGAAACGCGATACGACCTTGCTTGATGATGTCTTCGTAGACTTTGGTCTCTCGGCGCCCGAGCGCCGCCGTGCGCCCTTTCGCGGTCGCCATGTCGACCGTGCTGGGCGCAGCGCCGTCCATTCGATGCAGATGCAGGAGATGACCGCCATCGTCGAGGATGGCGATAGTGACGGTCCAGTGATTCGCCGCCGCATGCGCTTCGGCTGCGGCGGCGATCTTCCGGACGTCTTCGTCGGTCAATACGGGTTTGGTTCTCACAGGCGCCTCGCGTAGTAGATACGCGGCGCGCCGCCGATCAGTGTGCCGGCCAGTACCAGAACATCAGCCACCACGCGCTATCGACGACGGCCAGTGCTGCCATGAACCATACCATCGACAGCGCGCGCTGGAAAACCCGCGCCGTGTAGCGCCGTGTGACGAGCCACGCGAGCCATGCGCTCCACGTGTTCGCAATCACGAGAATCGCGATACGCACGTCGGATGCCCAGTCGAGCGGCACATGCTCGGCCTTGAGCAACGACAGCGTCGTCGCCGACAGGCCGAGGAACACGCCCGTGCCCGCGATCGGAATCAGCGCCTGCGCGAGATGATGCAGACGCGTCATCGAGAAGCGGCCCAGCACGCGCGACGCACCCGCCAGCAGCGCGAACAGCGCCGTGCCGTAGACGGCGCCCGTCGCGAGGATGTAGGCAATGATCATCGTGCCGTCGAGCCACGAGAACACGTCGTTCTGTTCCGGATAGTGCGTGAACAGGAACCACGGCGCGTTCGTGTCGAGCGGCCACATGATGTCGTGGTCGACGAGCCAGGTCGCGAGCGACTGCTTGATGTCGATGAACCACGGCGAGCCCGTCCAATGGAATGCGCCGATCGCGATGCCGAGCAGGCCGTAGAGGATCAGCGCCGTGTCCCACGCGCTCGCCTGTTTGTCGCCGAGATTCACGACTTCCGACGACGGCGCGCGCCACGTCAGCGCAATTGCGTCGCGATGCCCGCTGCAACGGCCGCACATATGGCACGACGACGCGCCCTTCATGTTACGCAACGGCACCAGCGGCGCGCAGTTGATCGGGATCACGCGATGCCCGTGCTCGCCTTCCTTGTACGAGCGGCGCCACGCGTCTTCGTCGACCTTGTAGTGGAACGGCGCGAGGCGCGCCAAAAGCGAAAAAACCCCGTTGACGGGGCACAGGTATTTACACCAGACGCGCTTCTCTCGACCGTATAGCAATCCGATGATCATCGCGGCGAATGTCGATCCGCCGAGCACCAGTAAGACTGCTTTCGGATATTGGTAGACGCTGACCATCTGGCCGTAGATCGTCGTCAGACCGAATGCGACGAAAGGCCAGCCACCCCAGCGCATCCAGTGCGGGATCGCCCAGCCTCGTCCATATTTGCTCGCGAATTCCGCGAGCGCGCCTTCGGGACACAACACGCCGCACCATACGCGGCCGAGCATCACCATCGACAGCAGCACGAACGGCCACCAGATGCCCCAGAACACGAACTGCGCGGCCAGCGTCAGGTTGTTCCACAGATGCGCGGTGTCGCCCGGCAGTTCGGTGAACGCGGGCACGAGAATCAGAAACGCGTAGACGGCAACGACGACCCACTGGATGCCGCGAATGGCAGCGCCATGGCGCTGCATCCAGTGGCCGACTTCTGCAAGCCGGCTGCGACGGTTCGCAACTGCACTGCTCATGCCGCGCGCCCTGCAGTCTGCTGCGCCGGAGCGCGCTTCGAACGGCGGATCAGGAACCACACGACCGCCCAGTACAGCGCGTACGTGATCAGGTTCATCAGCGCCGGATGCGCGCGATAACCCGTGAGCGTCGCCACGAGCGAACCGATCGTGCTCGAGTCGTCGATGATCATCGACGTGTTCCACACGCGGTCGACGATGGTCGGCAGGATTTCCTTGTCGATCAGCTTGTCGACGCCCGTCTGGAACAGACCCGCGCCGAGGAACAGCAGCATGATCTCGGTGATGCGGAAAAAGAGCCGCCACGAGAAAATCTTGCCGCCCAGCTGCAGCACGTAGAACGTGACGAATGCCAGACCGAGACCCACGAGCACCGCGACGACCTGGCTCGCGTCCACATGACCGGACTGCCCGAAGCCGAGCCCGTACAGGAAGATGACCGTCTCGCTGCCTTCACGCGCAATCGCCAGCGCGACCAGCACGGCAATGCTCCACCAGCTCGCGCTCTGCGTGCTCTTCCGCAGCGACTGTTCCATGTCGCGCTTGAGCGTGCGCCCGTGCGACTTCATCCAGATCACCATCTGTACGATCAGAACGCATGCGATAAGCACCATCGCGGTCTGAAAGTAATCTTGCGCATCGCCCGAGAGCACCTCAGTGAAACCGACCAGCGCCGCACCAAGGCCGATCGCGGCCAGGATGCCGGCGGCGACACCCGCCCACAGATACGGCAACCCGTGCCGGGCCTGTTCGTCGCCATTCTTCAGCCACGCGTACAAAATGCCGACGACGAGCAGCGCCTCGACGCTTTCCCGCCACACGATGAACACTACCTGACCCATCGAAACCTCCCGCTACTTCAGTGGACGCCACGCGTCCCAATTACGACTCGTGTTGCCGCGACGTCACTTGGCGACGATCACGCCCTGCGCCTGCTGATGAAAATCGTCAAAGAACTTGTACGTGCCGGGATCGAGCGGCGCGATCACGACGACCGATTCGGCGCCCGGCGCCAGAACCTTTTCCTTACGCAGCTCGACACTCTCGAATTCCGCCGCGCCTTTGCCCGTGTTCTTCACTTCGATGCGGATACGCTTGCCCGCGGGCACTTCGATGCGCGCCGGCGTCAGCTTGCCGTCCGTCATTTCCAGCTTGAACGTCACGGCTTCCTCGGCAGCTTGCGCGAGGCCGATAAACGATGCCGCCATCGCGAAAGCGGCAATCTTCCTGTTCACTCTCATGCACCCTTCCTGAAAATGCGGCGCGCTTGCACGCGCCGCCGACTGCCGCTGTCACGACAATCAGGGATCGCGATGCGATCGATGACGATCAGTAACCGCCCTTCTTGCCGATGCCCGCGAACGTGAAATCATATTCGAGCGTGATCGGCTTGAACCACGGGCCTACGCCCGTTTCCTTGTCGACGTGACGGCCGAACGCCATGTGGCCGCTTTGCATCGGCGGTTCGACGATTAGCTTCAGGTGATACTTGCCCGGGCCCGCCATCTTGACGTTGTCGCCGTAGTGCGGACCGTCATCGGCCACCATCGGCATCAGATCGCCCTTCTGGTTGTAGCTCGAACCCGGCTTCGTCAGTTCATAGCGCACTTGCAGATAAGGCATCCAGTCGCCTTCTGCGAAGCCCGTCGGATTCTTCTTGACTGCGTGGATATCCGCTTCCAAATGGACATCCGAATCCGACGCTTTGCGCATCATGCCTTCCGGATCCATGGTGATCGGCTGCAGATACACGGCGCCGATTTCCATCCCGCCCTGGATCTGCTGCTTGCCGATGGGATATTCAGCGGCCGATGCCGACATCACGGCCACGGCAGCGAGGGCAGCTACCCCGACGCTCAAGATTGACGAAACGCGCATTGAAACTCCTTTGATTTTTTTAGACTGAAGCAACGAAAAGCAGACTTCGGAAAGGCGCGTTGAAGAGGTCTCGCATACGCTTGGTCTTCCCGTCTTTCGCAATTGTCCATTATCGCGGTCGCAAGTGCGAAAGCAGTAACGAACGGTAATGCGAACTATTCTCAATACCTGAATCAGTGTATCACTGTTCAGGGGGAAGAACAAATGTGGAAACCTCGAAAGCCTTGCTGCAACAGGGTCTTACGGGGAGCTTAAGCGAAGTTTTCGGAATGGCATCGCAGCGCTATTCCCAGATACGGACGACGCGCGGCGACCATGCGCCGCGCCTGGCGCCTTTTTCACGCAGGCAGCCTAGTTCGTGTCCGTCAGATGATCGCCGACATTCGCGCCGAATACCCGCTCGCGCAGCAGCGCAAGCTGATCGCGCATCTGAGCCGCCTTTTCGAATTCGAGATTTTTCGCGTGCTCCATCATCTGCTTCTCGAGACGCTTCATTTCCTTGGCGATCTGCTTCTCGGACATGTCTTCGAACTTCGCACGAACCTGCTGCTCCTTCAACTCGGCGCGCGCTTCGTCGACGTTGTAAACGCCGTCGATGATGTCCTTGATCCGCTTCACCACGCCGCGCGGCACGATGCCCATCTGCTCGTTGAACGCCATCTGCTTCGCGCGCCGCCGCTCGGTCTCGTCGATCGCGCGCTTCATCGAATCCGTGATCTTGTCGGCGTAGAGAATGGCCTTGCCGTTCACGTTACGCGCGGCGCGACCGATCGTCTGGATCAGCGAGCGCTCGGCGCGCAGGAAGCCTTCCTTGTCGGCATCGAGAATCGCGACCAGCGACACCTCGGGGATATCCAGACCTTCGCGCAGCAGGTTGATCCCGACCAGCACGTCGAACGTGCCCAGCCGCAGGTCGCGGATGATTTCGACGCGCTCGACGGTGTCGATGTCGCTATGTAGATAGCGCACCTTCACGCCATGGTCGGCGAGAAACTCGGTCAGCTGCTCGGCCATCCGCTTGGTCAGCACCGTGACGAGCACGCGGTCGCCGGCGGCCACGCGCTCGTTGATCTCGGCCAGCACGTCGTCGACCTGCGTGCGCGCCGGCCGCACGTCGATTTCAGGATCGACGAGGCCAGTCGGACGCACGACCTGTTCTGCCACCTGCCCCGCCGTTTTCTTTTCGTAGTCGGCGGGCGTCGCCGACACGAACACGACCTGGCGCATCTTGCGCTCGAATTCGTTGAACTTGAGCGGCCGGTTGTCGAGCGCGGACGGCAGGCGGAAGCCGTAGTCAACGAGATTTTCCTTGCGCGCGCGGTCGCCGTTGTACATGCCGTTCAACTGGCCGATCAGCACATGTGATTCGTCGAGGAACATCACGGCATCCGTGGGCAGATAGTCGACGAGCGTCGGCGGCGGTTCGCCGGGCGCGGCGCCCGAGAAGTGCCGTGAATAGTTCTCGATGCCCTTGCAGAAGCCCAACTCCTGCAGCATTTCCAGATCGAAACGCGTACGCTGTTCGAGCCGCTGCGCTTCGACGAGCTTGCCGTCGTTGTAGAAGAACTCCAGACGGTCTCGGAGTTCGGACTTGATCGTCTCAACGGCGCGCATCACGGTCTCACGCGGCGTCACGTAGTGCGACGACGGATAGACCGTGAAACGCGGAATCTTCTGACGCACGCGCCCTGTCAGCGGATCGAACAGTTGCAGCGTATCGATCTCGTCGTCGAACAGCTCGACGCGCACGGCCATTTCCGCATGCTCGGCCGGGAAAATATCGATCGTATCGCCGCGCACGCGGAACGAGCCGCGCTGAAAATCGGCTTCGTTGCGGTTGTACTGCATCGCAATCAGACGCGCGATGACATCGCGCTGTCCCATCTTGTCGCCGGTGCGCAGCGTCAGAATCATCTGGTGATATTCCGACGGATTCCCAATACCGTAGATCGCCGACACCGTCGCGACGATCACCACATCGCGCCGCTCCATCAGGCTCTTGGTCGCCGACAGACGCATCTGCTCGATATGCTCGTTGATCGACGAGTCCTTTTCGATGAACAGGTCACGCTGCGGGACATACGCTTCCGGCTGGTAATAGTCGTAGTACGAGACGAAGTACTCGACGGCATTGCGCGGAAAAAACTCGCGAAATTCCGCGTACAGCTGCGCGGCAAGCGTCTTGTTCGGCGCGAAGACGATGGCCGGGCGGCCCAGCCGGGCGATGGTGTTCGCCATCGTGTAGGTCTTGCCGGAGCCCGTCACGCCGAGCAGCGTCTGGAACGACAGACCGTCCTCGACACCCTCGACGAGCGTTTCGATCGCCGTCGGCTGGTCGCCCGCGGGCAGATACGGTTGGTAGAGCCGGAACGGAGAGCCCTCGAACGTCACGAATTTGGATTCGTCGAGAGTGTCTTGGACTTCACTCAGATGATGTTCGGACATGGAAGCGGCACCTCGGCCGGGAGCAAACGACTATTCTAGCGTTTTGCGAACGGGCGGGCTGAGGGCTCGCCCGGCGTCGCGGCTGCGTGCAGAGCCTGTCCGTTGCCACGGCGAAATCGGTGCGACGGCAGCCCCGAAAACATCGCCAGATCGCTGTTTTCATTGCAAATTAATCGGCATGCCGGTCACGCGAATACCAAAAACCCCGGTGAGATTCGTTACAATGGCACGTTGCGCGCCAGCGCGGCCACTGAACATAAGCGTCATCGGAGCCCGATCCAAGGTGTTCCGGCGCAAGTTCCGAACCCGGCCGATGCAAGGCGCATGCGGTTCCTAGAAGCATCCGAAGTCGTCCCTCTTTTTACTACTGCCGAATCATCATGTCTCTGTTCTCCGCTGTCGAACTCGCTCCCCGCGACCCGATTCTGGGCCTGAACGAAGCTTTCAATGCCGATGCGCGCACCACCAAGGTCAATCTGGGCGTGGGCGTGTACACCAATGAAGAAGGCAAGATTCCTCTGCTGCGCGCGGTTCGCGAAGCAGAAAAGGCACGCATCGAAGCAGCGCTGCCGCGCGGCTATCTGCCCATCGAAGGTATCGCCGTCTACGACGCAGCGGTGCAGAAGCTGCTGCTCGGCAACGATTCGCCGCTGATCGCCGCGGGCCGCGTCGTCACGGCGCAAGCGCTGGGCGGCACGGGCGCATTGAAGATCGGCGCTGACTTCCTGAAGCGCGTCAATCCCGCATCGAAGGTCGCGATCAGCGATCCGAGCTGGGAAAACCACCGCGCGCTGTTCGAAAGCGCGGGCTTCGAAGTCGTCTCGTACCCGTACTACGATGCGGCGACGCATGGCGTGAACTTCGAAGGCATGCTGTCGGCGCTCAACAGCTACGCGCCGGGCACGGTCGTCGTGCTGCACGCGTGCTGCCACAACCCGACGGGTGTCGATCTGACGGTCGACCAGTGGAAGCAGGTCGTCGAAGTCGTGAAGGCGCGCGAACTGGTGCCGTTCCTCGACATCGCGTATCAGGGCTTCGGCGACGGTATCGATGCCGACGCAGCCGCTGTGCACCTGTTCGCGCAATCGGAACTGAACGTGTTCGTGTCGTCGTCGTTCTCTAAGTCGTTCTCGCTGTATGGCGAGCGCGTCGGCGCGCTGTCGATCATCACGGGCAGCAAGGAAGAAGCAGCGCGCGTGCTGTCGCAACTCAAGCGCGTGATCCGCACGAACTACTCGAACCCGCCCACGCACGGCGGCGCCGTCGTCGCAGCCGTGCTCGCATCGCCGGAACTGCGCGCGACGTGGGAAGCGGAACTGGGCGAAATGCGCGACCGCATTCGCGCCATGCGCAACGGTCTCGTCGAACGTCTGAAGGCTGCGGGCATCGACCGTGACTTCAGCTTCGTCAACGCGCAACGCGGCATGTTCTCGTACTCGGGCCTGACGGCGCCGCAAGTGGATCGTCTGCGCGAAGAGTTCGGCATCTACGCCGTCAGCACGGGCCGTATCTGCGTGGCTGCGCTGAACACGCGCAACCTGGATGTCGTCGCTAACGCCGTTGCCGCTGTGTTGAAGTAATGTTGCCTGCGTGACGGCGCGGGTCGCCGTCTCCGCTGGTACTAAAAAGGCGCTCCTTGTGAGCGCCTTTTTTCGTGCTGCAGGAACAACCGTCAACGCAGGTCGCGATGAATGTCGTGCGTGACGAATCCCGCGTCGTTGTCCGGCATGTCGAGCCAGCCGGGCTGCGCGAGCGAGTTACGGATGTCGTCGAGGCCGCTTTGCCAATGCTGCTGCATCGTCGACAGACCGAACTGATAGTCCTTGTAGTGCCCTTCGTATTCCTTGTCGCGGTAGATCAGGTGCACGATGTTGTAGCGCTTCGAACACGATAGTTCTTCGGCGAGCCTGGACCACGGATCGTCGCGATGCTCGGGCGACACGCGTTCGAGCACTTCGCGCAGCACATGCCGGAAGCGCTGAGTGCGCTGCATCATGTCAGTGACAAGGCGCGTGCGGCTCGAATACTGAATGTCCTTCATACGCCCCTGGACGTCGGTGATGTTGTCCGGCACCGGACCCAACGCGCTCCACAAATCGACCTGAAATGCGAGCGTATCGCGCCGCGGACTGGCTTGCGCGACCTCATAGAGCGGCGTATTCGACATCAGCCCGCCGTCCCAGTAATACTCGCCGTCGATCTCGACAGCGCCGAATCCCGGCGGCAATGCGCCCGACGCCATGAAGTGCTCGGGCCTCAACGCGGTGTGCGTGTTGTCGAAATAGGCGAAGTTGCCCGTGTGGACATTCACGGCGCCCACCGACACATGCATTTCCTTCGAATTGATCCGCTTGAAGTCGCATAGCCGTTCGAGCGTCGCCTTGAGCGGCGTGGTGTCGTAATAGCTCGCGAGTTGCGGCGGAACGGACACGGCGGGCAGCGGCGGAGGAAAACGCGGCGTGAAAAAGCCCTTTTGCCCGTCGACGAGTGCGCCCACCGCCTGCATCGCGGTGAACGCCTTGCGCACCGTGTCGTTCGAATTGAAGAGCGCCTGCTCGATGGAAGGCGGCACGGGCGGACCGAAGGCGGGCTGGCAAATGGTTTCCCAGAACTCGCGCAGCTTCCGGACGCGATCTTCGGGCGCATTGCCCGCAATGACCGCCGTGTTCAGCGCGCCGATCGAAATGCCCGCCAGCCAGTTCGGCAGGATGCCGGCTTCGTCGAGCCCCTGATAGACGCCCGCTTGATACGCGCCGAGCGCGCCGCCGCCTTGCAGCATCAGCGCGATGGTCTCGTACTGAGGCAGCGCCCCGTGATGACTGGCGCGAACGCCGGATGCCGCGCCCGCCTGCTCGCTTGCTCCCGCACCGGCGTCGCCGGCGCGTGCCCGCTTCACGCTACGTTGTGAATCGCGTTGCGCCATCATCACCTCCTCGTTTTTACATCGGTTATTGCATGTACCAGCCGTGGCTGACGATGAACGACTGGCCCGTGAGCGCAGCCGTCGGGAACGACGACAGGAACAGCACCGTTTGCGCGACATCTTCGACGGTAGTGAAGATGCCGTCGACCGTGCCGCCCAGCATCACGCGACGGACCACTTCTTCCTCAGTGATGCCCAGTTCCTTTGCCTGCTCGGGAATCTGCTTGTCGACGAGCGGCGTGCGTACGAAACCCGGACATACGACATGCGAGCGCACATTATGTTTCGCGCCTTCCTTCGCGAGCACGCGCGACAGGCCGAGCAGCGCGTGCTTGGCCGTCACGTAGGCCGACTTCAGCGGCGATGCTTCGTGCGAGTGCACCGATCCCATGTAGATCACGATGCCGCCGCGATCGTCCTTGTACATGTGCTTGAGGGCCGCCTTCGTGGTGAGGAACGCGCCGTCGACGTGGATGGCCTGCATCTTCTTCCAGTCCGAGAACGAATAGTTTTCGATCGGATTAACGATCTGGATGCCGGCGTTTGAAATCAGGATATCCACCGAACCGAGTTCGGCGGCCACTTTGTCGATGCCTTGGTTGACGGCGTCTTCGTTCGTGACGTCCATTGCAACGCCGAGCGCCTTGCCGCCCGCCTTGTTGATCTCGTCAGCGACGGCGTTCGCGCCGTCCTGGTTCAGGTCCGCGATCGCGACGGCCGCGCCCGCTGCCGACAGCGTCAACGCGATCTGCTTGCCGATGCCGCTCGCTGCGCCCGTGACGACGGCGACCTTGCCTTTCAGACTCTCATTCGATGACGACATCCAGAACCTCCATGCAGTTGATTGAGCAATGACAACATGGCGCGCAGGCATCGTAAAGCTGGCTGAATGGCATATGCCGTTCGGTCGATTGCTGCACTGCGGCCGACTCCGCTATTGTGCATGAACCGACGCGAACTACACACCCAAAGGCACGTCTTGCCGATTCGGATTAATGTGTGGGGTTCCGGCTACGACACTCACAAAAGGAGAACTGGATGAACTACCGACGTCTCGGCCGTTCCGGCCTGCAAGTCAGCGAGCTGTCCATCGGCTCATGGGTGACTTACGGCAATCAGGTGGATCGGAGCGCCGCACGGGAATCGCTGGCGGCCGCGCGCGACGCGGGCGTGAATTTCTTCGACAACGCCGAGGTCTACGCGGGCGGCAAGTCCGAGCAGATCATGGGCGAAGCGCTGAAGGAACTGAACTGGCCGCGCGTGAGCTACATCGTCTCGACGAAATTCTTCTGGGGCCTCAATGAGGCACCCAACCAGTATCACACGCTGAACCGCAAGTATCTGATGAACGCGATCGACCACTCGCTCAAGCGTCTGCAGCTCGATTATGTCGATCTCGTGTTCTGTCATCGTCCTGATCCGTACACGCCGATCGAAGAAACGGTGTGGGCGATGAGCGACATGATCACGCGCGGCAAGGCGCTCTACTGGGGCACGTCCGAATGGAGCGCCGATGAAATTCGCGCGGCCTACGAGATTGCCGAGCGTCATCATCTGCACAAGCCGGTGATGGAGCAGCCGCAATACAACCTGTTCCATCGCAAGCGCGTCGAACAGGAATACCGGCGGCTCTATGAAGACATCGGCCTGGGCCTGACCACGTGGAGTCCCCTCGCTTCCGGTCTGCTGACGGGCAAGTATCGCAACGGCGTGCCCACCGGCAGCCGCGCGGAACTGCAAGGCTACGACTGGCTGCGCAAAGAACTGACCGACTCGGGCAAGAACAACGTGGTCGGCCAGTTGGGAAATCTCGCGGACGAACTCGGCTGCACCGTCGGGCAACTGGCGCTCGCGTGGATCCTGACCAATCCGAACGTCAGCACGATCATCACGGGCGCGTCGCGTGTCGAGCAGATCGCGGAAAACATGAAGGCGAAGGACGTGGCCGAGCAGATCACGCCGGAGATCAAGGAGAAGATCGAAGCGATCGTCGGCGACGTTTATCAGTAAGTGGCCGATGTGCCGGGTGGGCCGCCACTGACGCGCCCGGCCCGCACGGCAGACAGGGTTGGCGGCTCGCGTACAATACGCAGCCCCAACGTCTGACCGTGCGGCTGCACGCGGATGCCGAAGCTGACACGACGCACATCGCGCCATGTGATACATCGGCATTCGCATCGCATGACACCCGCATAACCCGCATCTTCACAGCGCAATCATCGCCATGCTCAGTTACCGCCACGCTTTTCACGCAGGCAATCACGCCGACGTCCTGAAACATGCTGTCGTCGTGCAGTTGCTGCGCTACCTTGGACAAAAGGACAAGGCGTACTGGTACATCGACACGCACGCGGGTGCCGGCGTCTACTCGCTCAAGGAAGGCTACGCGACCAAGACCGCGGAGTTCGAAACAGGTATCGCGAGACTGTGGGAGCGCAAGGACTTGCCGCCGATGCTGGCCGAGTACGTCGACGAAGTGTCGGCGCTCAATCCCGATGGAGAGTTGCGCTACTACCCCGGCTCGCCCTATCTCGCGTGGCGTTTGATGCGCGAGCAGGATCGTATGCGCCTGTTCGAATTGCACAGCACCGAGATCGACGTGCTGCGTCATAACTTCCGCGACGCAGGACGGCGCGCGATGTTATTCGCAGGCGATGGCTTCGACGGCATCAAGGCGCTGTTGCCGCCCGCGCCGCGCCGCGCGCTCGTGCTCGTCGATCCATCCTATGAAGACAAGCGCGATTACTCACGCACGCTGACTTGCGTCGAAGAATGTCTGAAGCGTTTTGCGACGGGGACGTATGCCGTCTGGTATCCGCAGGTCGCGCGACCGGAATCTCAGCGCTTTCCCGAGCAGTTGAAGCGGCTGCAAGAAAGGAACTGGCTGCACGTTTCGTTGACGGTCAGCAGCCCGCCTAGCGATGGCTTTGGGCTCTTCGGCAGCGGCATGTTCATTCTGAATCCGCCCTACACGCTGCCGAAAATGTTGAAGGAAACGCTGCCGTGGCTCGTCGAGACACTCGGCGAGGACAAGGCCGCGCAGTTCAAGATCGAACATCGCGGCGACTGAGTCGCGCGGCTTACTTGACCTGCTCGGCCGCTTTGCGCGCGAAGTCGTTCGTGTAGGTCGCTTTCAGATCGATCTTCGACGCGTCGAGCCGCGTATCGAATGAAGCGAGCGCGCGTAACGCCGTAGGTGGCCCATCGGCAGGCATCAGCCCATCGGGCGAATAGGCTTCGCGAACATTGTGGAAGGCGTCGATGTACAGCGCCTTGTCGTTGAGCAGATAAGCGGGGGGCACCATCTTCGCGATGTCGGCATCGCTTGCCGTCTGAAGCCAGCGGTCGGCGCGCACGATCGCGTTCGCCAGTGCCTGGGTCGTCTTCGGATTCTTCTGGATGAAGCTGTCCGACGCGTAGAGCGTGGCCGCGGGCATCGTTCCGCCGAACACGTCCTGCGTGCCCTTCACGGTGCGCGTATCGACCAGTATCTTGATCTCGCCCGAACGCTGCAGCTTCGTCATCATCGGATCGACGTTCGACAGCGCATCGACCTGCCCGTTGCTCACTGCGGAGATCACGGTCGCCCCGCTCCCGACGCCGATCACCGAAACATCGTTGCGTTGCACGCCAGCCTTGCGCAGCGCAACGGTCAGCACGAGATCGGTCGATGAACCGGGCGCGCTCACGCCCACTTTCGCGCCCTTGAAATCGGCCAGCGACTTGAGCGTATCGGCTTTGCTTTTCGTCACCGCGACGGCGATCTGCGGCGCGCGCCCCATCAGCACGAACGCACGATAGTGCTGGCCTTTCGCCTGCATGAAGATCGTGTGCTCATAGGCGCCCGCACCGACATCGGCACTCCCGCCGACCACCGCCTCCAGCGCCTTCGATCCGCCCGCGAAATCCTCGAGCGTCACGTCCAGTCCTTCGTCCTTGAAGAAACCCAGTTGGGACGCGGTCAGCACAGGGAGGTAATAGAGACCGGGCAAGCCGCCGACGGCCATCGTGAGCGCCGGCTTCTCGGGCGTGTCCTTCGCGATGGCCGAGTGAGCCACGAGCACCAGCAACGCCGCGCACACACTCGCTACATGGCGAAATCCCAGGTTGCGCATTTGTCCTCTCCTGTTCTGTTCTGTTCGAATTGTTCGTCTCGCTGCGCCGACGAGCAGGAAATGCGCGTCCGCGAGCGATGATCGCGCAACGATTGTCGTCCGATGAAGTGGCGCACGCCATGCGCCGAAACCCGAATGATGCGAGCGCTTGCCGCTTCAGGTTCGCGCGGCCGGACTATTGCGAGTGCGGCACGGGCCGTGGGCGCAGCGGTGGCGTCGGAGTGGGATATGGAGTCTGTGTCGCGCCCGGCACCTGGATATACGGCGCGACGATATAAGGCGGTGCGCCGTTCGGTGTGAGCTCTTCGGGCGCCGCAATGGGCTGGGCCTCGACGATGCGGCTGTGCGACAGCGGCGCCGTCTGCAGCACGGTGCCGCCCTGGCCGTCGCTGATGCCGCCCTGTGTATCGAGAATGAGCGGCTGGCGGTTCGTCGACGAGCCTGCAAATGCCGTCGATGCCGCCCCCAGCAGCACGACGACCGCTGCGGACCGCAGCAGATGAAACGGGTGATCTGAAAACATGGGCGCCCCGGATGATTGTAGGAATGCCGGTTATCGCGAAAACATCCTACCTTACCGCGGCATAGGCATTTGAGCTAGTCGCTGTCGGGCAACGTAGCGCAATTTGCCGGCTCCAGATGTGACAAAGCCCCGCATGGCGGGGCTTGACGTCACGACTCCGAGTTTGCGGCAAATAGACTGCCGCGCAAGCCGGGGCGTGAGACTTACAGCGAGTAGCCGTTAGTTTCGAGCGAGCGGATACGCTGCTCGAGTTGGACGATGTCCGACGACGCTGCCAGGTAGGCCTCACGGCGGCTACGTTCAGCAGTTTCAAACCAGTTGCTCAGCTTTTCGATCAAAAACGCAAACATGATGTACTCCAAGGATCAGTTAAGAATCCCCGGTGAGTTGGGCATCAGGGATTTCCCGTAAAAGGGTTAACCCGAATTATAGCGTTCCGGCGCAACCTTGCCAGTGAATTGCACGAATACCGTGCATTCCGTTTTGGAATGGTGCAAAGTTATTTCCCGATCAAACTATTGATTTTTGGTCAGTTTTTTCGAGATACATCGAAAATCGGCCAGTTTTGGTCTCGTTTTTGCACCTAATTCGTGCACAAAGCTCGATTGATCTCAACGTTGCGGCACTGTTTTTCAATTGCTGTGACAATCCGGCGCGGCGATCGCCGAATCGGCAGCCGCGAGGCTTTCGATGATCGGGCAATCCGGGCGGTCGTCGCCGTGACAATGCTCGGCGAGATGCGTCAGCGTGTCGCGCATCTCGGTCAATTCGGCGATCCGGCGGTTCAGGTCGGCCACGTGCTCCAGCGCGATCGACTTCACCTCTGCACTCGCGCGCGACCGGTCGTTCCACAGCGCGAGCAGCCTGCGGATATCCTCGACCAGAAACCCCAGCCGCCGCGCCTGCCGGATAAAGCGCAGCGAATGAACCTCCTGCGTGCCGTAAACGCGATATCCCGCCGTCGTGCGCTCTTTTGCGGCGAGCAATCCCACGCTCTCGTAGTAGCGGATCATCTTCGCCGTCACGCCCGACGCGCGGGCCGCTTCACCGATATTCATCACTCGTTCCCCACTTTGTCTGCACGATATGTTGATGATTCTTGACCTTCCCACCGTGGGAAGGTCAATCATGATATGGCCCGTCGACAGGCATAATTCAACCGTTGCAGGATTTATCAGCCAGAGGAAAAGCATGAGCATCGAATTCAAGGTAGAAGGCATGAGCTGCCAGCATTGCGTCGCGGCCGTCACGCGCGCCATCCAGGAACAGGACGCGGGCGCACACGTTCAGGTCGATCTGCCCGCGGGTAAGGTCGCTGTTGAGTCGGGCGCGTCCGTCGACACGCTCAAGGCCGCCATCGACGAAGCCGGCTACACGGTCGTCGGCGTCGACGGGAACTGAATGGAGAACGCGCGCATGTTCAAGGTTGCCGTTATCGGCGCGTCGGGTCTGCTGGGTCGCGCGATCGTCGGCGAACTCGCGCAGCAGCGTGACTGGCAGCTCGTGCAAACGACGTTCAGCCGCCGGACGCCGGAAAGCGTGCCGCTCGATATTCGCGATGCCGACGCGGTCGAGCAGTTCGTCGAGCGCGAACAGCCGAACGCGATCGTCATCGCGGCCGCCGAACGGCGTCCCGACGTGTGCGAAAACGATCCAGCGCTCGCTCGTGCGCTGAACGTGGACGCCGTGCGCGCGATCGCGTCGGCTGCACGCCGGCACAGCGCGTGGGTGCTGTCCATTTCCACCGACTACGTGTTCGACGGCACGACGCCGCCCTATCGCTACGACGCGACGCCGTCGCCGATCAATGCCTATGGCCGCAGCAAGCTGGAGGGCGAACGGGCGCTCGCTGAAGCAACGGATCTGGGCTGCGTGCTGCGTCTGCCGCTGCTGTTCGGGCCGATCGTCGACTGGCGGGAGTCGGCCGTGACGAGTCTCGTGCCCGCGATCGCCGCGTCGGCTTCGGCGAACGCGTCATCGGGAGCGAAACCCGCCGTGATGGATGCGTGGGCGATCCGCTACCCGACGTATACGCCCGACGTTGCCGTCGTCGTGCGTCAATTGCTGGAGCGGCACGCGCGCGGCGAAGCGGTGTGCGGCACGGTGCAGTGGTCCGGCGACGAGCCGATGACAAAGTACGACATCGCCCAACGTCTCTCGAGCGCATTGCAGATGGACGCACAACTGACGCCGCAGCATACGCCGATGGACGCCACGCCGCGTCCGCACAACTGCCATCTCGATTCGGCGCGGCTCGAGGCGCTCGGCATCGGCCGTCGCACGCCCTTCGATACGGCGATCCGTGAGGTTTTTGCGCTGTTTCCGTGGCGCGGCTAGATATCAGTGGAAGTCGCGGCTCGTCGATTGCAGGCCGCCCAGCAGATGCGACATGTCGACGAGCCGTTGCGCCACCAGATGCCGCACTTCGCCCTCGCATTGCCACGTGCCGTACACGGCGAGTAGCGACGCGCCGAGCGCTTCCCTTCTCTGCTTCTCCAGCAGACTCGGCCAGATGATCACATTGACGTTGCCCGTTTCATCTTCGATCGTCACGAACAGCACGCCCTTCGCCGTACCCGGCCGCTGCCGCACCGTGACGATGCCGCAACCGCGCGCGAGCCTGCCATTGCGGTAGTCGCGCAACGTCGAAGCGGGCAGCAGACGCTGTTCCAGCAACACGGGCCGCAACAGTTCCAGCGGATGACGGCCGAGCGTCAATCCCACCGAGCGGTAATCCGCGACGATGTCCTGCGCTTCCGACGGTGCGCCCAGTTCGGGCGTGTCGTCCTGAACGGCGGCGACGGACAGCATGTCCTTGTCGGGCACGGCGGCCACCGAATGCCACAACGCTTCGCGCCGATTGCCCGCCAGTGAAGTCAACGCGTTCGCGTCGGCGAGCACATGCAGATCGTGACGGTTGAGCTGCGCGCGGCGCGCGAGATCGTGCACGCTCCTGAAGGGCCGCACGGCGCGCGCGTTCTCGATACGCTCGGCCGCGCCGTCCTTCATGCCGCGCAACAGCGACAGGCCGAGGCGCACGGCGGGACGCTGCTGGCCGCTCATCGTTTCGAGCGACGAGTCCCAGCCACTCACCATCACATCGACGGGCAAAACCCGTACACCATGCCGCCGCGCGTCCTGCACGAGTTGCGACGGTGAATAGAAACCCATCGGCTGGCTGTTGAGCATCGCGGCGAGAAACGCCTCGGGCTCGTGGCATTTGAGCCAACTGCTCGCATAGACCAGCAGCGCGAAACTCGCCGCGTGGCTCTCCGGAAAACCGTATTCGCCGAAGCCCTTGATCTGCTCGAAAATGGCTTCGGCAAAACTCTGCTCATAACCACGCTCGCGCATGCCGTTGACGATGCGATCGTAGTATTTTTCGAGCCCGCCCTTGCGCTTCCATGCGGCCATCGCGCGACGCAACTGGTCGGCCTCGCCAGGCGTGAAGCCTGCTGCGAGAATCGCGACCTGCATCACCTGCTCCTGAAAAATCGGCACGCCTAGCGTGCGCTCGAGCGCGACTTTCAGTTGCTCGCTCGGATAGCGAACAGGTTCGAGTCCCTGCCGCCGCCGCAGATACGGATGCACCGCCCCGCCCTGAATCGGCCCCGGCCGCACGATCGCGACTTCGATCACGAGGTCGTAGAACTTCTGCGGACGCAGACGCGGCAGCATGCTCATCTGCGCGCGCGACTCGATCTGGAACACGCCGATCGTATCGGCATTCGAGATCATGTCGTAGGTCGCCTTGTCTTCGGGTGGAATGTCCTGCATCTCGAAGCGCTCGCCGCGCTGTTCGGCAACGAGATCCAATGTGCGCCGGATCGCCGACAACATGCCGAGCGCGAGCACGTCGACCTTCAGCAGACCGAGCGACTCCAGATCGTCCTTGTCCCACTCGATCACAGAGCGATCTGCCATCGCCGCATTCTCGACGGGCACGAGCCGTGTGAGCTTGCCGCGACTGATCACGAAGCCGCCCGAATGCTGGGACAGATGGCGCGGAAAATTGAGCAACTGCGACGCGAGACGCGCCCATGCCTGAATCAGCGGCTTTTCCGGATCGAGGCCCGACTCTTCGAAGCGCTTGAGCAGATCATGGCTCGTGTCGAACCAGTGATGCGACTTCGCGACGGTGTCGACGATCTGCGGATCGACGCCGAGCGCCTTGCCCGTTTCGCGCAATGCGCCGCGCGGACGGTACGTCGACACAGCCGCAGCGATTGCCGCACGGTCGCGCCCGTACTTGCGGTAGATGTACTGGATCACTTCTTCGCGACGCTGATGCTCGAAGTCGACGTCGATGTCCGGCGGCTCGCCCCGCTCCTTTGAAATGAACCGCTCGAACAGCATGTTGCCGCGTGCGGGATCGACCTCGGTCACACCAAGGCAGTAACACACGGCCGAATTGGCCGCCGACCCGCGTCCCTGACACAGGATGTGCTGGCTGCGCGCATAACGCACAATGTCGTAGACGGTCAGAAAGTACGGTTCGTAGCCGAGATCTGCGATCAGCGCGAGTTCGTGCTCGATCTGTTCCTGCACGTTGAACGGAATGCCCGAAGGAAAACGGTGCTGCGCGCCGATGTACGTTTCCTGCCGCAGATATTGCGTCGGCGTGTAGCCCGCAGGCACGAGTTCGTCAGGATATTCATAGCGAAGCTGATCGAGCGAAAACGCGCAGCGCGACAGCACGCTGATCGTCTCGCGCACGGTGTGATCCGGATACAGATTCGCAATACGCAAACGCGAGCGCAGATGCTGCTCGGCATTCGGCGCGAGTTCGTAGCCGCATTCGTGCACCGGCCTGCCGACGCGGATCGCAGTCATCGTGTCCTGCAGAGGCTTGCGAGAACGCACATGCATCACGACATGACCCAATGCGACGACGGGCACGTTCTGCTTGTTCGCGACGTATTCGACCGACCCGCGATGGATGTCGTCCATCGCGCGCTGATGCAGCACGAGCCCGACCCACGCGCGGCCCGGAAAGGTTTCGTCGAGCCATTCGATCTGCGCGTCGAGCACCTCTTCATTGGCGGGAAAATCAGGCACGAGGATCGCGAGGCAATCGGGCATGCTGCGCAGATGCGCGTTCTCGCGATCGGGCCGCGACAGATCGTGCGGCGTCAGCCGATATTCGCCCTTCGGCGCACGCGTGCGTGCAAGTGTAATCAGCTCCGACAGATTGCCGTAGCCCTCGCGATTCTGCGCGAGCAGGATCAGACCGAACGCGGGCGTGCCATCGGCATTACGTAACCGGAAATACGAACCGATGACGAGCGGCAAACCCTTTTCCTTCGCTGCCACGTGCGCGCGCACGACGCCCGCGAGCGAACATTCATCGGTGATGGCCAGCCCGGAATAGCCAAGCTGGGACGCGCGCCCGGCCAGTTCCTCCGCGTGCGATGCGCCATGCAGGAACGTGAAGTTCGACAGGCAGAACAGCTCGGCGTATGCCGGCAAGACATTGAACGTCGTATCCATCGCGCGTCATCCGAACAGGCCGTGCAGGAACCAGCGCGGTTCCTCTTCGGCATCGCGACTGCTGACGCGCTCGCGATAAACCCAGTAGCAGCTGCGATCTTCGCCCTGCATGACGAAGTAATCGCGCGTGACGAGCACGCCATCGAACCAGCCCGCTTCGATCCGCTCGCCCGGCGACGCGATCTTCAGCGGCGAACCATAAAACGGCCGATGCTCGCGCATAAGCAGACGCACGGACGTTGCTAGCATCCACGTCGGGCGCGGCAAGCCTTTCGGCAGATGGATTTTCTTTTCCGCGTGGCCCATGGGCACCCAGCGGTTCGCGATTTCAGGCCGGTAGTCGGCCGTCGGCGCGGGACGCAGCACGTTCTCCTCGCCGTTGCGTGCAATCAGCAATTCGATCAGCCGCGCATGATCCGCCGGAGACCCGCCCGGTTGTGGGAAAAGCTGATCGGTAGCGGGTTCGGCCGCGTCGACTTTCGACGCGTCGAGTCGCAACGCGATGGCGGGCGCCGCCAGCGTGAGGCGGTGCAACCGCTCCTTCACGAGACGCAGCAGATGATCTTCGCGCCACGCGGCCTCGCCCAGCGCGATGTCGAGCG
The DNA here is from genome assembly GCF_017104565.1 of Paraburkholderia sp. Tr-20389. Lineage (GTDB taxonomy): Bacteria > Pseudomonadota > Gammaproteobacteria > Burkholderiales > Burkholderiaceae > Paraburkholderia. Next base: position 190,927 of record NZ_JAAGPD010000015.1, read on the forward strand.
ACGTCGGCGCAATGGCTTCGCGGCCGCGCTCGTGCTCGAACGACAGGGTGATCGCCGTCACGGCCAACTGCTTCGCGCACAACCAGCCGCACAGCTGCACGATCAGCCGGTGCGCGGCAAACACGGCGCCGTCCGCGTGCTCCAGACGATCGGGCAGTTCCAGACGTGCGCTGAACGTGGGCGGCAACTCCAGCCAGTCGAACAGTTCCGGCGCGGTGCCGAACGCGCGATCGAGCGAATCCAGCAAATGCTCGCCGCAACGCCGCTGCAGACCGGCGCGCGGCAAACGGCGTACATCGGCAATCGATTCACACCCAAGTCCGCCGAACCAGTCGACAAATGGACGGATCTCCGGTACGGCAAGCATCGACAACGGATCGAGCACGCGTTCGAGCGACGCGAGTTGCAACACGCGACGATTGCCGTGCTTCGCCAGCAACCACGCGCCCTGCCCGGTCGGCGCTGCGCTGATGCGCGCCGTCAGACCGAGCGCGTCGAGAACCGCCTTCGCCTGACGGCACAGCGACAGCAATCCACCGAAAAGCCGCAAGCTCCCGCCGACTTCGACGAGCACCGTAGCTTCATCGAGCAGCGCGACATCAGGCGAAAATTTCATCAGCGCGATGCCGACTTCGCGTTGCGTGGCGTTCTCGCGCGCGATGTCACGCTCGTACATCGCCGTTTCCGGCGACAGCGTCAACACCCCACCTCGCTTCATCCCGAGCCGAACGCCTGCTGCCCGCGCCGCGCCGTCGGCAATCGCGACCTTGTCTTTCTCCAATACGGCGCAACCGTGTCCGTGCTCAGGCGACCACCTCGGTCGGAAGACTTCGAGCGGCAACTTCGGCAAGTGGACGGCGAGAAAGACGCGCATGACGGGAAAACAGAACGGGTGTGGGTTGTAGAGGAATCGACAGAGGCTCTGCGCGTGTTGGGCCTCGTCGTTTCACGATGTCGACCATCAGGCCGTCGGCCGAAGGTCGTAACGCCAGTCTTAATAAAGCTGGCGAGGAATCCTGAGCCGATGCGAGCGGCCGGACCATGATGAAGAGCGTCTCAGACGACTGCGCGGCCAGATGCAAACGACGCAGCGATGATGCTTGCGCGTGCTGCGCCCACAAGATCAACGCGCCGCAGGTGCCGGCGCGCAGGATCTGTTCGGCAGACCAGAAAGCGTCGGCACTTTTGGGAGCTTTGACTTGCAGCAGTTGATCGAGCGAAAGCCCGATGTAATCGAGACCCAATCCGTCCGGGATGTGCGGCGGCTGCACCAGTGCGAGGGGACGGTCGCCCAGTGAACTCAGCGCTGGCCGCAACAGCCGCATTTCGCCGACGCCGGGCGTTTGAACCAGCAAATCGACCAGCGCGCCAATCGGCCAGCCGCCACCGGGCAACTCTGTAGATAGCGCCGGATAGCCGGTGTCGAGGGTGCGCCGCCCTCCGCGTGCGAGCTGCGAAGCTCGCCATAGCGATGGGTGAATCTCTTCGGCACGGGTAGCGTCGGCTGACATCAGCGTAGGAAAATACCTGTATATTTATACAGTATCCTACACGGAAATGGTGAAGGGAATGGCGCCCTTTTTGGGACAAGCAGGTGCTTGGGTGTAATTTAGGGCGCGGTGATGTTTCGGCCTCAGTTGGACAGTCTGGTTAGCAGGTGGGGCGATCAGACGCGCAGTCGATTGCTGGGCCGAGAGCGGCCCTTAGCATCAGTGCTGCTAAAGCAGTGGTCGCTCAAATGGAGGAAGATTGATGACTGGCGTACAAGCGCAAGCCGCGCTGACGGAGCGCTTAGACGTGGCGAATATGAGGTAGGACGAATCGAGCTTCCGTATCGCCAAACGAGCATTTTTGGGCGCGATAGAGACGTCTTGTTCGGAACGTCACGATCGGCGTCGGATAAACTTCACGCCCACAAACGCCAAGACCCCGCTTTTGAGGGCGGGGTCTTGGACTGGGTAAGGAGCCTGACGATTACCTACTTTCACACGGGCAATCCGCACTATCATCGGCGTGGAGTCGTTTCACGGTCCTGTTCGGGAT
>NZ_JAAGPD010000016.1 GCF_017104565.1 Paraburkholderia sp. Tr-20389
TGGGCCGGCTGCGTGGCGTGCGCCGCCGGCGGCGCCTGAAGGGTCTGCAGTGCTTGGAGCGCATGGCGCTGTTCGGCGACCACGGTCGCGAGTGCCGCGGCCTCGGCGGCCACCTGCCGGTGGGCGTCGCGCCCGCTGGCCACGTCCTCGAGCAGCCGCTCGCGCAGTCCCTCGAGCGCGGTGATCCGGATCTGCGCATCGGCGAACTGTGTCGCTAGCCGCTCGCGCTCGGCGGCGAACGCATGACGCTGGTGCTCGGTCTCCTGCAGCAGGCGCTTCGACAGACCATCATAACGGGACCGCACGTCGGTCAGTTCCGTCACGTGGGTGTGCCGTAGGCTCTCCAGCGTGGTGCGGGCGGCATCGAGCTGCGTCTGCAGGGCGACCGTCTCCTCAGCCAGGCGCTGCGCGCCTTCGACCGCGTGGCGACTGCTGGCGCGCAGGTCGGCCAGTTCGGCGTCGCGGGCGGCGAGCCGCTCGCGCAGTTCGCCAAGCTCGATCCGCAGCATCTCGCTACGCACGTCGGCGTCGTGCCGTGCCGTCTCCGCATCGGCCGTCACCTGCTGCGCGTGCTGGCGCAGCCGAACGACGTCGTCGAGCTGCACGCTGACGGCAGCGGCCCACAGCGCGCGCATCTGTTCCGCGATCGCGTCGGGCAGGCCGGGCAACGCAACCTCAGTGAGACCCGCCTGCACCAGTTCGGCCTCGATCGCGTTCAGTGCCCGCGACAGCACCGCCGGATCGCCGGCGCCCAGCCGCGCGCGCAGGCGCCGCACGGATACCGCGCGCCGGAAGCGCTCACGGGTGACCGGGGTAGCTGGCGAGGCTGGGGTGGCCGGGGCAGTGGATTCCGCGTCGCCCGCTTCGGCGAGCATCGCGAGCACGGTGGTGCGGATCTGGTCGGGGGTGACGGCGGCGGGGCGGGCCATGGCGGGACTCCGGCGCCCGGCGGGAGGGGGCGCGGCGGTGTTTCAATGACTTCTTCAAGTCTAGTTCACGCACGGCCCGAACGTTAGATGACCGCTTCTGGACCGGAAACGAAAGCCGTCCCGGTGATAAACGCCCTTATCACCGGAAAACAGACTTGCGCTTTGGCTTGCCTGCAAGGCTTGATGCACCGGTGCTGTGAGGCGATGCCGAGGAATTACGGCCGGTGGAAACCTGCGTCTGGAAAATCACGTTGCCCTAGCGATGCGGCTTCCGGCTGGCACGTCCTCCGGCGGGGGCGTGGCGAAGACGCTCACACAGTTCGGTTAGCCACTCGCTCACCCAGATGCGGTCCGTAGCGTTCAGGTGACTGAGCGTCTCGGCCAGTTCTTCTGCAAGATCGCTTGGGCGTGAAGAACCCCGACGCAGCAGGGTACTGGCGGGGACGCCATAAATTTCTGCCAGTTCGATGAGTCTGGGCAGCGAGGGCAGGACCGTGCCGCGCTCAAAGCGGCTGATGGTCTCCACATTGACGCCGATCTGTTCGGCGACCAGTTCCTGGGCGTAGCCGGCCGCTATGCGGGCGCGGGCGAGCGTTTTGCCGAGCATTTCGGCGAAGTTCTGTTCTGCGGACAAGGCGGCCGGGGGTCAACATGACGTGTTGTTGGTCAACACAGATGCTCGCCGGACCTGGCAGTTTGCGTAACAACATGATATGTTGGGTGTCAACATTGCATGTTGACTGGGGGCGAAGAGGGCAACGAGTCCTTGCCGCTTTCCCCTGATCTTGCGAGGTGTTGCCATTCATCTGTCGGTGAGGACGGGCCGAAACCCGTCGGCGGGTCCTAGGTGTCGTGATGCCGACCTGAGTGTGTCTGAACTTCGAAAACACAAAGGCCGGATGCGATGACATTCACGCCTGCCAGTCCAGCGCACATTGCGTTGGATGAGCAGGCTTGTCGCTGGAGTGATCGTATGTTTTTGACTTCTGACCAGAACCGTCTGCCGACAGGACAGGCATTCCATCCGAGCGTAGCGATGTGGGCTGTCGCCGAGATGTGGGGCGGTGGAGACGTGCTCATCCTGCAGTTCGCAGCGACAAGGCGTGGCCTTGCCCGGGTTGCAATGGTGGAGTTCTCTTCAGCCGCTGCAGCGACGCTGATGCAGTTGGAATCGGATGGCCAGATTGTGCGGGGCGCCGCGGTGCTGAGCGCCAGGTCGCAAAAGAACTCCGCTCAATGGAAACTGGAGCCGCTGCGCGAAATTCATCTCGGCGCGACGGAAGCCTTTGACGACCAGCATCCGTTGGTGTCGTTTGTGCGATTCACGACAGCGGCAGGTAAGCAGCTATCACTGCCCATGGGGGTTGCTGACAAACACTCGCGTGGCCGGCGGATCTATCCGACCAATCCGGCGCGTTCTCCAGGCACTGGCCGCCGGAAGCCGGCGACCGGTGCCGCGACGACGACCTGACAGCATGCGCGTCCAGATCGCCTCAGACCTGCATCTGGAAAACCTGCATCGGAGCTTTCCGGGCTACAACCCGGTCACGCCGTCCGATGCGGACGTGCTGGTGCTCGCGGGCGACATCGCGAATGGGGCAGATGCGGTCGAACATTTTGCGCGCTGGCCGGTACCGGTCATCTACGTGCATGGCAATCACGAAGCGCATGGCGCGAAGTACGGCGCGCTGGCCGATGACATCCGCACGCGCGCGACCGGCACCATGGTTCATTACCTTGAGCGTGAAGCGCTGGTCGTGGATGACGTGAGATTTCTCGGCTGCTGCCTGTGGACGGACTATGCGCTCGATGGCACGCGCGACGAAAGCATGGCGCTGGCCGACCGCATGATGCATGACTACCGTGCGATCCGCATCGATGATGGCGAGCGGTTCCGGCCTGAGCACGCGCTGGCCGAGCACGAGAAGGCACTGGACTGGCTGCAGGAGCAGCTCGCAAAGCCCTTCAACGGCCGCACGGTCGTGGTGACCCATCACGGCGTGGCACCGCCATCGGTGCATCCACGTTACGCGGGTGATCCGTTCAACGCCGCGTTCGTCAGTGACCTAGGGGCACTGCTTGCCCACGCCGATGTGTGGATTCACGGCCACGTGCATGACTCGTTCGATTACCGCGTCGGCGGGACGCGCGTGATTGCCAACCCGCTCGGCTATGCGAGGAACCGCCAGATGGCGGGGATGCCGGCCGGCCTGAAGTGGGAAAACGCGGCGTTTGATCCTGCGCTGGTGATTGAGGTGTGATCGCGCGTGCCGGGGTGCGCTGCCGGCAACCGGGCGACGACGGGCGCGATCGGGTCGCCGCAGGGAATACGAAGCACTGGAAATGCTGCAAGCGGCAGCCGGCGGACATCACTACACGCCGTGTCGTTCGCGCGTTGCAGATCGAATGAAAGGAGGCAAAGCATGACCGAGATCGAAAGGCTGGCGAAAGAAGTGTCGGAGCTGTACGCGGACATCGAACGGGCCGGTTGCCGGGCCGTCGACGCGCTGCGTTCGAGTGACCCGGATCTGGCCGACGCGCTTCTTGCGACTTTTGAATCCGGGGATCGGGCCGGCGACTGGCTCACGAGCCAGCCGATCGGATTCGACGGATACAGCGCACTTGAACTGCTGGCGCAGGGCGAACGGGAGCAGGTCATGCAGGTCCTGAACCATCTGCGTATCGGCCTGTGTACATGAGGATGCCAGAACCATTCAGCGACGTGCTGCCAGAACACCGGGCAACCGGTCCTGCGGTGGTTCCTTTTCTGTTTCTTGACTTCGACGGGGTGCTGCATCCCGTCGGTGAGCCCGCACTTGACGACGACTTCTGTCTGATCGACAACCCGGGGCTTTTCATCTGGCGTCCGATCCTGGAGGCGCTACTGGTTCCCTATCCGGCCGTGCGGATCATCGTCAGCTCGGACTGGCGAAGGCTGTTCGACGACGCAACGCTGGTACGGCTACTGGGTCCATTGGGCAACCGGTTTTTGGGGGTGGTGGAGAGTGTCGGATCGTGCCGGTCCGCGGAGATCCTGATGGAAGTTCGTCGCAGGAAACTGGTTCACTGGCTCGCCATCGACGATCATCCGAGCGTCGTTGCGGCGCAGGCGACGGAGCGCGGCTTTATCGCCTGTGCGCCTGCGCGTGGTCTGAGTGACCCGGCGGTCCAACGGGCGGTGAGCGACAGGCTGTCGGCGCTTGACGACCAGCCGGTCGGGTAGGTTCGCTGCGCGCTTCGCGGGGTTCCCGCAGGGCAGCAGGACATACACACCGCGTCGGTTCCCGCTGGTCGTCCGTGTGCAAAAGACTACGTCCATAGGGGAGTCGCTGAAAGGGCCACCGGCAGGCGTTCGGGTTGAGCGAAAAGACTACAGATATAGGGAAGTCACTTCGACAGGGAGGCCACGTGACCAAGGCAAACCGGCGAAAAAGACGGCGACAGGCATTGCCGCCGGACGAAAGCATCGAGCAGATCGATGCGCGGATGAGGGCGTTCGCGCTCGCCACCCGTGAGTGGTGGAGAAAGGCCGCAAAGACACCTTTCCCTGACAACAACATCACCGTACTGGCCGGCCCGACGAGACGAGTGCGCCCGGAACCCGCGGCGTCGAAGCGGGAGCGCGCCATCGACAGCCGTCCGCGAGACGCGGAAGAGGTTCCGCCCGAGCAATCGCCTGGAGACGCTGATGTTTGACTATCGCGGCGTCGACCGGAAACAGATTTCTGTGTGTGTATGCGACCGGTGTGGCCGGCGCATGCCGCACACGGACCCGGAACATGCGGAGAAGCAGTCGCTGGCATGGCAGACCGGCGCGTATTCGATCTTTGGCGACGGCAAGCATGTTCGCATCGATCTGTGCCAGCACTGTGTGCGCAGCGTACTGGGCCAATGGTTGTCCGTATCCGAGCCAGCAACGGAGGCGGAACAGCGTGCGTTCGCGCTGGCGTTTCGTGACAGGCTGCTCGCCAAAGACTGGCCGGATAGCGCGCAGATTGGCGCACGGCTGGGCGTATCAGCGAGGGACGCGGCTGCGTATGTCCATCGCTTGCGAACGGAGGGCATCATCTTCGGTGTCTGGAGCGAGCCGCGCCAGCGCTATGTCTATCCGGATTTCCAGTTCGACCGCGAGGGACGTCCGCTTCCGGACATGGCGACGCTGCTCGCGATCCTGCCGGACCGGGGCGGAGAAAGCGGCGGATGGGATCGTGCATGGTGGTTCTACTGGCCGTGCCGGATGCTCGATGGGGCGAAGCCAGCCGACGTTTTTGTGAGCGCGCCGAAGCGCGTGATCGATGCGGCGACCGACGAGTTCCGACAGCCGAGGGACGCGGACTGGTGAATGATTCGGACCAATTCAGTCACTCACCAATGACCTTATGTCCCACACGCCAGCGGAGCCACGCGGCAAGCTGGCTATCCGACCGGCTCGGTAACGGTAACGGGTCGCGTCCGAGCGCAGATCTTTCAAGCTTGAACGACGCTTCACGGAGCCCAGACGTCGTTCGAATGTCCAAGGAACGACGTTCGCGACCGTCGCTTCATGGCCGAACCCAGTCCGATGCAAAATTGGCCGCCCCACCCGGACATATAACGACTCGTGTGGGGCGTGGCTTCCGAATGGCGGCCCTGATGCCTCAACCTTTTATTAGGTTGTGGGCGCAACGTTCCCGCGTCGCGATTGGAGAACATTGCCAAACTGTCGCGCCGTTCGCCACGAAAGCCGAATCCCGGAGAACACTTCCTGGGCGGCTGAGATTGATATCTCACGCGCCCGGGCGTGGGAAATGGCCGTGCCTCAAATCGGACTGCAGGGCAAGGACGGCCCACAGTCTTGCTGTTGCTCAATAGGTCCGACGCGCGCGGCCTCTTCCGGACAAGTCAACGCGGAAAGTTAGCGTTGCTGTGTGCCGGTATCGGCGTGGCTCGCAACCTGGCGCTGCGACGCGCTTTGTTGTTCAGCTTGCAAGCGGGCTTCAGCCTTTTGCAGCCTTGCCGGGTAATCAGGATCATCGGGGATCGGCTTGTATCCGGCTTGTTCGAGGTTAGCAAGTTCAGCTTTTACCTGCGCACGCGTGACCGGCGCGTCGCTCTGGGCGAAAGAAGCAACAGGAGACAGGGCGAGAACGGCGAACGCAGCTGCTACAAAGATCTGTTTCATCACACACCTACTTTTAAGCGTCAGTTAATCTGGTACCGCGCTGAAGCGCCAAATTATATGCGCCGATGTGTAGGTGATTACCCTTATTCTTGTAACAGTAAATTGCCGGATGCGATTCTGCCCCTGGCGCGGTCCTCTAGATGGAGCGCAGAAAGGCTGCGGACATGCCCAGGCGGAGGTCCGAGGACAGGCTCCGCGAGCGCGCAATTTCCTTTGTGAGTTGCATCACGGTGCGACAGGCGAGGGTCAGTTCCCCGTGAGGCGACATGGCCAGCGCAATGAACCGCGGCACTGGCGGATCAACAACCATCGACGCCTGCAAGCGGCACTCCTTTTCGAGATTGGCTATCGCGTAAGGTCCAAGCAACGCGTAGATGCCGCCGTCCGCGACGATATGACCCTGCAGGCTCAGGGAGTCGGCTTCCGCCGCAAAATGCAGTGTGACCTGGTGTTCGCCCGCGATCTGTTCGAGCCGGTCGCGCCAGCTATTCGGCCGGCAGAAGGACACAAGCGGAATCCCGTCGAGCCTCGAGAACGCAACCGTGGGCTGCCTGGTTAAAGAATCGCCTTCAGCCCCGACCAAATACGTCGCCGCTTCGACCAGATACTCGTCTCCGTTTTTCGGCGTCGGATTATTTCGAAACAGGATGGCGAGATCAACGCTTCCGCTTTCCAGCCACGTTTCCAGCAACGCCCCCTGTCCTTCGCGCACCTGTAACTGCACCAGCGGGTAGCGCTCTCGCAGGCGATGGTAAAGGCTGCTCACAAGCGGATGAGCGGTGGACGGCAAAATGCCGAGCCGGACTACCCCTATGGGCTCTCCGGCCGTACTGCGGATGTCATTGGACAATTGCTCCGTGCTGGCAAGCCAGGCCCTGACCCGCGGCGCGATACGCGCGCCCAACTCGGTCAACACCACGCCTCGGCCAGTCCGCTGAAACAGCCGGCCGCCGCAGTACTGCTCAAGCTCCACGATTTGTCGGCTGATATGGGGCTGGCTCGTCCCATAAGCGGCGGCCGCCTTACTCAGGCTGCCCAGTTCTGCCGCGTCGATAAATAACTTCCAAGCCGCGTAGTCCACCGCCAAAGCCCTGTGCGAGATATGTCAAATCAGTATAGCTGAAATGTGCGGTTAGGCGGTTCCCGCATGGGGTGCCGATCCCTACACTGCAACGCATGCACCGTTGTTTCAGCTTGACGCGAAAGAGCAGCGGGCTCTCCTCTCAGACAGAGGAGCGGAAAAGTTCACACTTGGAGACGTCATGAAAGCGATCGATCTGCGCGGTTTGGTCCCGGCCCCCGTTACCCCCTTTACCCGCAATGGCGCGGTGGATCACGCAGCAATTCAACGGCTGGGCTCCTGGCTCGGCAGCATCGAAGGTGTCAAAGGGCTGACCGTTCTCGGGCACGCTGGCGAAGGCACGTTCATGACGCAGAAAGAACAGGCTCAAGTCATCGAAAGCTTCGTGAAGTCTGTCGACGGCAAGATTCCGGTCATCGCCGGTATCACGCTCGAAGGTACGCAAGTCGCCGTCGACGAAGCGAAGAGGGCCGTGGAAGCCGGCGCGTCGGCCGGTCTGGTTTATCCGTCGCACGGCTGGCTGCGCTTCGGTTACCAGAAGGGCGCACCGCAAGACCGCTACCGCGCCATCTACGAAGGCAGCGGCCTGCCGCTGATCCTGTTCCAGTACCCGGACGCAACGAAGGCGACCTACAACCTCGAAACGCAACTCGAAATCGCCGCACAACCGGGCGTCTTTGCGATGAAGAACGGCGTGCGCAATATGCGTCGTTGGGATGTTGAGATCCCCATCATCCGTCGCGAGCGTCCGGAACTGCAGATCCTGACCTGCCACGACGAGTATCTGCTCCACACGATGTTTGACGTTGACGGTGCGCTCGTCGGATACGGCGGCCTGGCTCCGGAGCCGCTCATCGAACTGATCAAGGCGGGCAAGGCGAAAGACTATAAGGCTGCTCGCGCGATCCATGACCGGCTGCTGCCCGTGACGCGCAACGTCTACCACCGTGGCTCCCACATGGAAGGTACCGTGGCTCTCAAGCACGGCCTCGTGGCCCGCGGCATCCTCGAGCACGCCACGGTGCGCTCGCCGTTGCTGCCGCTCGCGGAGGGCGCGGACGTTGAAATCGCGGACGCGCTCCGTTCCGCTGGCCTCGTCGACTGATCCGGGAGCGGAACAACCACCGTTGGATGTATCGACGGTGAGCATAACGGTGACGCGCGAAAGCGCGTCGCCAATAACAAGATCGGGAAACGACCAAAAAAAAGCGCTACTTCGCGACTTACGAAGACAGAGGCGCGAGCGGTGCTTCAAAACAAGAAGAAAACCGGGGGCCCATAAAATGCAGCTTTTAGGAGACAGCATGAACACCCCATCGACCGCCTACGGTGTCGGCCTTGGTCAATCCCCGAGCGACACGCGTCCCGTGAGCGAGCAACTACGTGCTGCGAATCTGCTTTTTCGCATCGAGAACGTGCCGTTTTGCAGGTGGCACACCAAGGCACGTATCGTCATGGGCAGCGCGACCCTCTTTGACGCATTCGACGCGCTTTCCCTTGCCTTCGTTCTGCCGGTACTGGTCGGTCTCTGGCATCTTTCTCCGAGCCAGATCGGCGTGCTGATCGCCGCCGGGTATCTTGGTCAGGTCGTAGGCGCGATGTTCTTTGGCTGGCTCGCCGAGCGACTGGGGCGTGTACCCAGCGCCACCATTACGGTGGGCGTTATGTCGGCAATGAGCGTTGTTTGCGCCTTCACCGGCAGCTTCCACATGCTGTTCCTGATGCGCTTTCTCCAAGGCATTGGTGTCGGCGGAGAAGTACCGGTAGCGGCGACGTACATCAACGAACTGTCTCAAGCCCATGGCCGGGGACGTTTCTTCATCCTGTACGAACTCATTTTTCCCCTTGGCCTTCTCGCTGCCGCGCAACTCGGTGCTTTCATAGTCCCCCGCTTTGGTTGGGAATATATGTTCCTGATCGGCGGCATTCCTGGTGTCCTTGTGGCCCTCCTGATCGCACGCCTTCCTGAATCCCCGCGCTGGCTCATTTCACACGGGCGTTTTGACAAGGCGGAACGCATCATCGAGCGGCTGGAGGCGAGCACGACGAAGCGCAATCTCGATACGCAGACGCAGAAGGCCGAGGTTGACGACCGCGTGGTGAGCCTTCTGAACGGACTCCAGTCGAACCGGAAGGGAACCTGGAGAGAACTGTTCTCGCCGTTCTACCGCGGACGCACCGTTGTCGTATGGTTGCTTTGGGCGAGTTCATACTTCGTCGCCAATGGGATCAACAACTGGCTGCCGAGCCTCTACAAGACCGTCTACCACCTGCCTTTGCAGGATTCGCTTCACATGGCGTCGATCTCAAACGTGCTCAGTACGTGCGGCGTACTTGCGTGCGCATTGTTTATCGACCGGGTAGGACGCCGCCGCTGGGCAATGGCCTGTTTTATCATCAGCGGAGTCCTACTGGCCGCACTTGGTATCTATGGTGCCGGTAGCGCCTGGTCCGTGATGTTCCTTGGATCATCGGCCTACGCAGTAATGGCGACGACAACCGTCCTTCTGTACCTGTACACCCCGGAAATCTATCCGACACGTATGCGCGCCATCGGCACCGGTCTGGCGACTTCCTGGCTGCGAGCAGCGTCTGCTGCTGCCCCCGCAATCGTGGGCGTCGTATTGACCGGACGAGGCATCGCTGCGGTATTCGTCATGTTTGCCGCGGTCAGTGCGGTGGGCTTCTTCGTCGCTGCCCGAATGGTGGAGACGACCAATCGCGCGCTCGAAGAGATTTCCCCGTAGTAGCGCTCAATCCCTGACGGCTCCTTCCCCATGACTTAAGGGAAGGAGCTACCTCGCGCCGTCACAGAGCATCTTCAGTGACACGCTAGCTGTAAGCCACCGCCCAAAAGTACTCGCTAAGTAGTACTGAGTGTGTGAGAAAAAAATCACAAAAATATCAATGGAGACAATCGCAATGAAAAAGGCACAACGGATCACGGCCCGCCTTCCTGCACGTGCAGCCGGTCGGCTTGGAGTGACAGCGTTACTCTGCTCAGGCCTCGCATTGACTTTTGCCGGCGGCGCGCGAGCCGATAGCGGCTCGCAGGTCCAGCTGTACGGCCTGATCGGGACGTACGTCGGTAGTGTCAAGCGGAGCGACACGCCGCAGTCGACCGTACTGATGGGAAGCGGTGGACTGACCACATCATTTTGGGGAATCGGGGGCAAGGAGGACCTTGGCGGCGGCCTCAGCGCGATCTTCGCCCTTGAGAGCTTCTTTCAACCGCAGAACGGTGCACTAGGGCGCAGTACGGCGGACCCCTTCTGGTCGCGCAACGCGTACATGGGCTTCAAAGGCGATTTTGGTCAACTCACTTTTGGGCGACATCGAAATCCCACCTATACCGCGGAATCCCTTGTCAATCCGTTCGGTTCATCCACTGTCTTCTCTCCGCTCGTTCTTCAGACGTTCGTGACCAACTACGGGGCCACGATCATTGGAGATACGGTGTGGAACAACACTGCCAAGTACGTGACCCCGACCTACAAGGGTTTCGGCGCGACAGTGATCTACGGCCTTGGCGGCGTTGCGGGTTCTCCGGGTACCGCCAACCTCGGTGTTCACCTGAATTATCAAGGTCACGGTCTGACAGCCGTGCTGTCCGGCCAGCGTGTGAGGTACACCGCGGCAGGGCCGGTCGGCGCGCAGTACGCCTATCTCGCGGGCGCCGCGTACGACTTCAAGCTTGCGACGCTGTACGGGGCGTGGGCGATGACAAGTGACGTGAGTACGCCGACGGGAAGTCACACCTACGAAGCGGGTTTGTCGATCCCTTTCTCGCCAGCCGACTTTCTGCTTGCAGAGTGGGCACGTACGCAGCGTTCGGGACCTACCCATGCGACCAACACCCTTCGCAACACCGCTTCGCTTGGTTACGACCACCTTCTCTCAAAACGAACGGACATTTACGCGATCTATTCTTACGACAAGCTGAGCGCCCACCCCACCGGCAACACGGTCGCGGTTGGCATTCGCCACACGTTCTAAATGCGATCCCGGTCGGCCGGCGCTCACTTAGTTGGACCGACCGGATGCTCCAACGGTTCGTCAGACATTCGGGTTCGATCAGCGCGTTCCGTTGATGGCGGATGCGCCGTCCTTACCAACTTGCCTGCGAGTGCCGGATGCACCCTCGGAAGCTGCCGTTCTTGCAACGCGAGCTTGAACGGCAGCAACGGGTCCGACACCGGTCCGATGACCGATCATCGTGAGCGTGATTGCCGTGATAACGGGGCAGTTATCTCGGCTTGGCTGTCGCTTCGCGATTGGTCGCGTCCACGATACCTTTCAGCGGGCGCCTGGTCATGCAGAATGAAGAGGGCAATCAAAGCCTCTGGTGGGGAAGTAAAGAACGGCGAAGTGAAGGGGTAGATAGTTGGGGCTATCTACCCCTTCATTTCTGGACATTTTTTTAGCTAACAAATTACTCCATTAACGGGGCAGCCGGTCGGCGGTGCGCAGCACGCGCGTCCGGCAGGCTTCGTTCGCGACTGCCGTGCGCCGATTGCGCGGAGCCACGCGGATCGGGTAGGGTGACGGCATCCATCACGACCAGCAGGAGCCCCCATGAACAAGCAGGACCTCATTGACGCCGTCGCCGCTGAAACCGGCTCGAGCAAGGCCGCCGCCGCCGACACGCTCGACGCGCTGATCGGCGCGATCACCACCGCGGTCACGCAGGGCGAGACTGTGCAGCTGATCGGCTTCGGGTCGTTTTCGACGGGTCAACGTGCCGCGCGCGTTGGCCGCAATCCGTCCACCGGCGAAGAAATCCAGATCGCTGCGGCAAAGACGGTGAAGTTCACCGCTGGCAAGGCGTTCAAGGACGCGCTGAACGGCCAGTAACCGTCAGCGCGTTGAGTCGTTGAGTTGAGCGTTGCCACCGGTCCAGCCAGTTTCCCCATGGGCTGAGATGGGCTGGACCACTGTCACGCCGAGCACATAGGCCGTTTGATTGAGATCGCGGCATCCGCGGCCTGTGGAGCCGGCGACAGTCGGCAAGGGAGGGTGGCCGCGAGGGCCGGCAAATTCGGCCTTCCGTAGCAGTCGGCGATCAGGGATCACCGTGGCCCGGGCCATGGCGTGCACCGGGCCGACCGCAGTGCTGACACTGCGCGCCAGGTTCGGGCTTGGCTACAATAGGGGTACCGATCAGCCATGGCCGTTGACTACATCACATGAGTTCAAAGCGAGGTCCGGGCAGCGCGAGCCGGCCCAGACGTCCCCTTTCGAAAGCAATGTTGCTACCCATGGACGCGACGTCCGCGCGGGAGCAGTCGCTGTCCTATCATCTGGCGCTTGCGACGTGTCGGAGTGGTCACGGGAACAGCTATCTGTTCAACGAACTGATGCGCACCGTGTATGTCGCGTGGTTTCTCCAGCGGGCGGGGTACGGTGACGAACCCGTCGCCCTGTACAAGCGGGCCGAGTATGCGGTCGAAGCGGCGCTCACGCTTGCGCATGAATCGGGCGAATGGCTGCTCGCAGACGAGGCGTTACCGGTTTTTGAGAAACTGCTCGCGCTGCATGACTCGCAACTGACAGTTGTGCCGCTGCATAAGGTCATTGACGCCGAGCGGCAGCTCGCACGGTTCCTTCACGGAACAGCCAGTTCGCCCATTCCCGAAACAGATTGAACCGTGCCGGCAACCGGACACGTCATCAAGGATTCGCATTCGCCGCACTTTGCTGAAAAGCCAGACCGATGACCTGCCGCCGCTAATTATGAAGCGCGGTTCAAGCGGGCGGCGGTGTCACGCGAACTCGCTGCGCTTTGACAACGGGAGCAGCGTTCGACGAGGCATTTTCAGTATTGCTTCAACAGCGATCAGCTAACGACACCCTCCACGGTGCAATCGCTTACAAGGGTTGAAACGCGCAGATTAAACAAAATTTCATTCCAGCATAACGATGTTTCAGAATCGGGCGTACACATGCGCGACATAATGCTCGCAACACGAATCGCGCGAGGAGCCAATCATGCAGCGTCCAATGAGTGTCGAACTGGTCAACGAATACGGCAGACACACGGTACGCATTGCCATTGACGAGTCTGCCGTGCTGCTCGACCCGAGCGATGTCGACGCGGTGATCCGGCATCTCAGCTACCTCCGGGCAGCGATGCGACCCGAAATTGAAAAGGAGCCGTCGCGGATGCATCAATATGTGATTGAGATGGATCCGTGCTGGCACTCCGAGAAGCATCCTCTTTATGACGGCGCCGTACTCATTCTTCGTCACAGCGGACTCGGCTGGGCGGGGTTTGCTTTGCCAACTCAGAGCATGCAAAAGTTGCGCGATGTGTTGACCGAGCATCTCGAAGCATTGGCAGAAGAGCACTGCCTGCCAAACTAGCCGCTTTGAGCCCTGACGCATGATACGCGCCGCGCTCAACGAGCGACGGACGTCGACGCGCTAGTGCGCGAACACTGTCGATCACTCGGACGACCATACAACGAGCCACAAGATGGCCTGTTATATGGGCGTCTTTTTTTGTCCCCGGGACAACGTGCAAACGCGAAATTAAAAAACACTTAATGAAGGTGGTAGCCGGCGTTCATTGGCAATGACTCAAGATTCGGAGGTCACTGACTAAACGCAATTGCCACCATGAACCAACTTCAAGCGATGCGCGTCTTTACCCGGGTCGTCGAACTGACGAGCTTCAGTCTCGCTGGAAAACAGCTCGGAATCTCGGCAGCGGCAGTCACTCGCAGCATCGGTATGCTAGAAGCGCATCTGAACACGCGTCTGCTCAACCGGAATACGCGAAACCTCTCACTCACCGACGCAGGTCGCGACTATCTCGACGGATGTCGGGACATCATCGACCGTCTCGATACGATGGAGTCGAGCCTTGTTCAAGCGACACGCGATCTGCGCGGCACGCTGCGCATTGCGAGTGTCGCGACATACGGGCACGCAGGTCTTGCACCGTTGCTCGCTGCGTACCGGGCACTTCATGACGGGGTAACGTTCGAGGTCACCACTTTCGAGTTCGACATTGATCTTATCGAAGGCGGCTTCGACGTGTGCTTTACCGACACGCCCGATCTGTTCGGGTCCACGTTGGTGAGTCGCCCCCTTAGCCGGATGCGTGAGGTTGTCGTGGCAACGCCGACATACCTGGCGCGGCATGAGCGACCGAGAAATCCTTCTGACCTCAATCATCATGCGCTGATCGGGAGATCGGATGGTGCTTCGCGCAACTGGGAATTTGTCGATGGGGAGGGTGCCTATCGCATCAGCGCGGCCGGGGCGCTGACGTCAAACAGCTACGGGATGGTGAGGGCGACAGCGCTACAGCACATGGGGGTCGCACTGCTGCCGCATGCGACGGTGGAAGAGGACCTTCAGCGCGGTACTCTCGTGCCGCTACTGGAACAGTTCGATATCGGTGCCAGCCAACGGCATCTGTCGATTCTCTATGCTGCGCCTGCGCAGTTATCGATGAAAGTACGCAGTTTCGTCGACTTTGTGGTTGCCCAATACCGCACGCCGGATCGTCAAACGGCTCTTCGGGTTGTCGCGTGACTAGAGGGGAGATGGAATTGATATGCCTAGAATTCTGACCATAGAAGACGACCATCTGATCGCGAATGACATAGCAGGAACATTGCGCGCGCACGGCTTCATCGTCGACGTCGCGAACACCGGGCGCGAGGGCATGGGCAAGGTGATGGCTGACGACTACGATCTTGTGACGCTCGATCGCATGCTGCCCGATCTTGATGGCCTGACGATAATCTCGACAATGCGTGGCATCGGCATGGAGACGCCGGTGCTGGTGATGAGCGCAATGTCTGATGTCGACGAACGCGTGAAAGGTTTACGCGCCGGCGGTGACGATTACCTCACAAAGCCCTTTGCACCCGACGAAATGGTGGCACGGATAGAGGTTCTCCTTCGCCGCAAGCCCGCCGGAGCGAAATCCGAAACGGTGCTTACGCTCGGGACGTTACAGCTTGATCTTATGCGCAGACGGGTGACGAACCGCGGCATCGAACTCGAACTTCAACCGACTGAGTTCCGCGTGCTCGAATTCATGATGCGCAACTCAGGCCAGGTGCTCACGCGCACGATGATTTTTGAAGCCGTGTGGGGCTGCCGCTTCGATCCCGGTACAAATCTGATCGACGTCCACGTGGGTCGCCTGCGCAAGAAGGTCGATGTCCCCGGTGAACGCCCGATGATCCGCACGATACGGGGCGCGGGATATCTGATCGGCTAATCGCCGACTAAAAACATTTTCATTTTTCTAGTAGCGCGGTGTTAGCGCCTGCCCGGCAGAATCTTGACCGCGTCTCACTAAAACGGAACCGTTTCCGATGTTAAAAATAGTCCGGCTGGCGTTGACCCGGCCCTACACGTTCATCGTGCTCGCGATGCTGATACTGCTGATCGGGCCTTTGTCCGCGCTGCGCACGCCGACCGATATCTTTCCTGACATCCGTATTCCGGTGATCAGCGTCGTCTGGAGTTACACGGGCCTGCAACCGGACGACATGTCGGGGCGAATCGTCACATACTACGAGCGCACGCTCGGCACGACAGTCAACGACGTCGCGCATATCGAGTCGCAATCGTTCCGCGGCTACGGCATCGTAAAGATCTTCTTCCAGCCGACCGTTGATATTCGCACGGCGACCGCGCAGGTCACGTCCGTGTCGCAGACCGTGCTCAAGCAGATGCCGCCCGGCACGACGCCGCCTCAGATCCTGAACTACAACGCGTCGACGGTCCCCGTGCTGCAGATCGCGCTGACGAGCAACACGCTGGACGAACAGAAACTTGCCGACTACGCGACCAACTTCATTCGTCCGCAACTGCTGAGCGTGCCGGGCGTCGCCATTCCGACGCCGTATGGCGGCAAGACGCGCGAAGTGCAGATCGACCTCGATCCGCAGGCCTTACAGGCGAAGAAGCTGTCGGCGCAGGACGTGGCAACTGCGCTCGCGCAGCAGAACCAGATCGTGCCCGCAGGCACGCAGAAGATTGGCCGGTTCGAATACAACATCAAGCTGAACAACAGCCCGCTCGCGCTACAGGAGCTCAACGAGCTGCCCATCAAGGTCGTGGACGGTGCGATGATCTATATCCGCGATGTCGCGCATGTGCGCGACGGCTACCCACCGCAATTGAACGTGGTGCGCGTCGACGGTCATCGTGCGGTGCTGATGAGCATTCTGAAGAATGGCTCGGCATCGACACTCGATATCATCGCGGGCGTGAAGGCGCAATTACCGCGCATCGAAGCAACCTTGCCACCCGGGCTCAAACTCGTGACGATGGGCGACCAGTCCACATTCGTCAAAGGCGCCGTGAGTGGAGTGGCGCGTGAGGGCGTCATTGCGGCCGCGCTGACATCGGCGATGATTCTGCTTTTCCTTGGCAGCTGGCGGTCGACGCTGATCATTGCGGCGTCCATTCCTCTTGCTGTGCTGGCGGCCATCGCGGGACTCGCGGCAATGGGCGAAACGTTGAACGTGATGACGTTGGGCGGGCTGGCGCTCGCGGTCGGTATTCTCGTCGATGATGCAACCGTCACGATCGAGAATATCAACTGGCATCTTGAACAGGGCAAGGATGTGAAGCGAGCGATCATCGAAGGTGCGCAGCAGATCGTCGCCCCTGCGTTCGTGTCGCTGCTGTGCATCTGTATTGTTTTCGTGCCGATGTTGCTGCTGAATGGCATCGCGCGCTTCCTGTTTGTGCCGATGGCGGAAGCCGTGATCTTTGCGATGGTCTCATCGTTCATTCTGTCGCGTACCTTCGTGCCGATGATGGCGCAGTATCTGCTGAAACCGCATGCGTCGGGCGGACACGCGTCGGGCGAAATGGCAGCGATCATGGATGCGCATGGCGGCGTCTCGCATGCCACCCCTTCGCGCAATCCACTGGTGCGTTTCCAGCGTGCCTTCGAACGC
Source organism: Paraburkholderia sp. Tr-20389 (assembly GCF_017104565.1). Taxonomy (GTDB): domain Bacteria; phylum Pseudomonadota; class Gammaproteobacteria; order Burkholderiales; family Burkholderiaceae; genus Paraburkholderia. The sequence continues at coordinate 17,107 of NZ_JAAGPD010000016.1, forward strand.
CGCTTCGAGCGGGTTCGCGCGGCTTATCGGATCGTGCTCGGTCTGGCGCTCACCCATCGCAAGCGTTTCATCTGCGGCTTTTTGCTGGTGGTCGGCGCATCGTTCCTGCTGGCTCCATGGCTCGGTCGTAACTTCTTTCCGGATATCGATTCGGGTGAAATCGCGCTTCATGTTCGCGCGCCTGTCGGCACGCGGATTGAAGACACGGCGGACCTGTTTGATCACGTCGAGAACACGGTGCGTCGGGTGATTCCGCGCGATCAGCTGGCGAACGTGATCGACAACATTGGCCTACCGAACAGCGGCATCAATCTGACCTACAACAATAGTGGCACGATCGGCCCGCAGGATGGTGACATCCTGATTTCGCTGAACGAGAACCACGCGCCGACTGCGGACTATGTCAAGAAGCTGCGGGAGGAACTGCCGCGAGCGTTTCCGGGCGCGACGTTCTCGTTCCTGCCGGCGGATATCGTCAGCCAGATCCTTAACTTCGGATCGCCGGCTCCGATCGATATCCAGGTTGCTGGACCGAATCAGGAGGGGAACGGTCAGTACGCGAGTGAACTATTGCGCCGCGTGCGCATGATTCCCGGGATCGCCGATGCGCGGATCCAGCAGGCGTCGACCTATCCTCAGTTCACGGTGTCGGTGAACCGATCGCACGCGGGAGAACTTGGCATCACCGAACAGGACGTGACGAATTCGGTGGTCGCGAGTCTGTCGGGCACGAGCCAGGTATCGCCCACCTACTGGCTCAATCCGAAGAATGGCGTGTCGTATCCGATCGTCGCACAGACGCCGCAGTACCGGATGGAGACACTGTCGAGCCTGCAGAACCTTCCCGTGACAGGTAAAACCGGGCAGGCGCAACTGCTCGGCGGCATCGCGAGCATTACGCGCGGCGAGGGCAGCGCGGTGGTGTCGCACTACAACATCGAACCGCTCTACGACATCTACGCGACGACGCAAGGGCGCGATCTCGGTGCTGTCGCAGCGGATATCAACCAAATCGTGCACTCGACCGCGAAGGACTTGCCGAAGGGCTCGACGGTCACGCTGCGCGGCCAGGTGCAGACAATGAACAGTGCGTTCGTCGGCCTGTTGCTGGGTCTTGCAGGCGCGATCGTGCTGATCTACCTGCTGATCGTCGTCAATTTTCATTCGTGGGGCGACGCATTCGTGATCGTAACGGCGCTGCCTGCGGCTCTGGCGGGCATTGTGTGGATGCTGTTCACGACGCACACGCCGCTCTCTGTCCCTGCGCTTACAGGCGCGATCCTCTGCATGGGTGTCGCGACGGCGAACAGCGTGCTGGTCGTCAGCTTCGCGCGCGAGCGGCTTGCGGTAACGGGCAATGCGCTCGTCGCGGCACTCGAAGCGGGCTTCACGCGCTTCCGGCCTGTGCTGATGACGGCGCTCGCGATGATCATCGGCATGGCGCCGATGGCGCTCGGTCTCGGCGACGGCGGCGAACAGAACGCGCCGTTGGGGCGCGCGGTGATCGGCGGCCTCATTTGCGCCACATTCGCGACGCTGCTGTTCGTGCCCGTCGTCTTCAGCCTCGTGCACCGGCGCGATGCCGCCCGCCACGATCCTGTGCCGCGCGCGCCGCATGGCGAGCCGCACGACCATCCTTCTTCCGAATCTGGAGCGCTCCATGTCAACTGAGATCGAGATCAATGCGCCGAGCCGTCTGCGGCATCTGAAACTGGCGGGTATTGCCGCCCTATTAATCGCGGCCGGGATCGTCGCGACGGGCATCGCGAGCCGTGTGCACGCGAAACAGCAGATGACCACATGGTCTGCCGAGGAAGCCGTGCCCACTGTGGTCGCCTACACGCCATCGCGTGATAGCGCGGCGCAGGCGCTCGTCTTGCCGGGGCATCTGTCGGCGTACGTGAATGCGCCGATCTACGCGCGGGTGTCGGGCTATCTGCATGCGTGGTATGCTGACATCGGCACGCACGTCAAGACGGGACAATTGCTTGGCGAGATCGACACGCCTGACCTCGACCAGCAGCTTGCCCAGGCCAGGGCCGATTTGCGCAACTCGCAGGCGAACGAAAAGCTGGCGGCGTCGACCGCGAAACGTTGGACTGAGATGCTGCAACAGGATTCCGTTTCGCAGCAGGAAGCGGACGAAAAGAACAGCGACCTCGTGGCCAAACAGGCGACCGTCGCTGCCAACGATGCGAACGTGAAGCGGCTCGAAGCGCTCGAATCGTTCAAGCGCATCACCGCGCCCTTCGATGGCGTCGTGACGGCCCGGACCACGGATGTTGGCGCGCTGATCAACGCGGGCGGCGGCAATGGGCCGGAGTTGTTCTCCGTATCCGATGCGCGGCAATTGCGGGTCTACGTGAGCGTGCCGCAAAGCGAGGCGGCCGCGATCAAGCTAGGCATGCGGGCGACCCTCACCGTGCCCGAACGCCCAGGCATGACCTTTGATGCAAAGCTCGTCGATACCGACGATTCGATTTCGCAGTCGTCAGGCACGCTGCTGGTACAGCTTTCGGTCGACAATGCGAACGGTTTGCTAATTCCAGGCGAATACACTGAGGTGCATTTCTCGCTGCCGAACGATAGTCACCTGCTGACAATCCCGGCGAGTTCGCTGATCTTCCGGCAGAGCGGTCTGCAGGTCGCCGTGGTTGGCAAGGATGATCGCGCAGTTTTGAAGCCCGTCACGGTCGCGACGGACCTCGGCACGAAGGTGGGAATAGGGTCGGGACTGAATCCGAGCGACAAGGTTATCGACAATCCGCCCGATTCGTTGTCAGCCGGCGATCGCATACGACTGGCGGCTCCGCGGTCCACGACATCGCTTGCGCAAACGGGAGCGCGCGGACATGGTTAAGCGCCGTTTATGTGCCGCGCTGGCTGGCGTCGCGCTTGTGAGCGGATGCTCGTTCGCACCTACGTATCACGCGCCCGTCACTGCCATTCCGACAGCATTTAAGGAAGGTGGTGCCTGGCAGCAGGCACGCCCGGCAGACCGCGTGCCGCGAGACACCTGGTGGAACGTCTATCGCGATCCTGTGCTGGATCGCCTGGAGACACAAGTAGCTGCCGCAAATCCCGATGTCGCGGCGGCAATGGCGCGACATGACGAAGCGGCGGCGCTGCTCGCGCAGGCGCGCTCGGGATTTTTTCCTACTATCGGGGCAGAGGCACAGGTATCGCGTCAGCGGCAGTCGGACAATCGACCTTTGCGCGGCGCGAATCAACCGTCCGTCTACAACTCGGCGACGCTGGACGTTGGCATCGGCTACGACCTCGATCTGTGGGGCAAGGTTCGCAACGAAGTGGCCGCGGGGAAGGCCAGTACGCAGGCAAGCGCCGACGATCTGCAATCGGTGCTGCTCAGTCTGCAAGCCAATGTCGCCGATGCCTATTTCAATCTGCGAGGACTCGACCAGCAACAAGAGTTGCTCGCCGACACGATAAACACTTACGAGCGCGCATTGAAGCTGACGGAAAGCCGCCACGCCGGCGGCATTGCTTCGGATCTCGACGTGTCGCGTGCACAAACACAACTCGATTCGGCGCGCGCCTCGGCGGAAGACGTGAAGGCGCAGCGCGCACTGTTCGAGCATGCGATTGCGACGTTGACAGGCACGCCCGCATCGCAGTTCACGCTTGCGCCTCAGTTGGGCGATGCGTATCTGCCGTCGATTCCGACAGGTTTGCCTGCGGCGCTTTTGCAACGCAGGCCCGATGTCGCGGCGGCGGAGCGTCGCGCGGCCGAAGCGAATGCGAAGATCGGTGTCGCGAAGGCCGCATATTTCCCGGACATTTCGCTGGGACTGGATGGCGGCTATCAGAGCGACACACTGTCGCCGTGGCTGATGGCCCCGAACGAGATCTGGTCGATCGGCCCGAATCTGGTGATGACGCTATTCGACGGCGGCAGGCGCGCGGCGGCGACGCAGCAGGCGCGCGCCCAACTCGCCGAGAACGGCGCAAAGTACAAGGCAGCCGTATTGCAGGCGTTCCAGCAGGTCGAAGACAATCTGGCGCAACTGCATCATCTTGGAGACGAGGCCGTCCAGCAGGACAACGCGCTCACCGCCGCACAGCGCACGCTGACGCTGTCGCTGTCACGCTATCGGGACGGAGTGGTGAGCTATCTCGATGTAGTGACCGCGCAGACGACCGAGTTGCAGACGCAAACCGTTGCGTTGAATTTGCACACGCGACGCTTGCTCGCTTCAGTCGGACTGATTGAGGCACTGGGCGGCGGTTGGTCATCCGATACGCCGAAGGGCGTCAATCTCGCCTCACCCAACCGTGAAGAGAGCACCGCCACACTGGCGAAAGCAGATTGACCGCTCCTTAAACCTAAAGCAAAAAAAGGCCCGCGGCGCAGCGCCGCGGGCCTTTCAGCATGAACTTTGCAACGCTTAGAAACGATGGCGCATGCCGAGTGCGACGACAGCCTGCCTGTTGCTCGACGAAGCGGCCAGCGAATAGATCGACGCATTGCCGAGCGCATTGATGCCTTCCGCGCCGGAAACGTGCTGGTAGGTGCCCTCAAGATACACGTCAGTGCGGTGGGACAGCGCGTAATCTGCCTGCAACATAAACTGATTCCATTTGGGCGAAGCACTGCCGCTTGCCGTGCCGAAGTGGCCGTCCGTGAACGTGTACGACCCGCCGAGGCTCAATGCAGGCGTGAGCGCATAGCGCGCGTTCAGTTCGTAGTTGTTGAACGTCAGTAGGTCACCATTGAGCGTGACATACGATCCGCCTTGTGCAATCTGGCGCGGATCGTCGAGCATCGTGCGCGTGAACACGAGACCGACCGTCGCGGGACCAAAAACATAGCGTCCCGCCGCGCCAAAGATACGTTGGCGCGAGCCCGTCATCGTGGCGTCGCCGTCGCTGCTGCTCAAGGCGCCGCCCGTGTTCGTCGGTTCGTTCACGCCGCCCGGCTGATTGCCCTGGAAGTAGCCGAGCGCGAGCGTGACGGGGCCTCCCGCCCATTGTGCCCCGGCGCTGAACGCGTTGTTGTTGCTGAAGCCACCTGCCGCGTTGCTGAACGCGTAAGCCATGCCGAACGTCAAGCCGTCGATGGTCGGGCTGCGGTACTTGACCGCATTGTTCATGCGGAAGTCGTTGTTCAGGTTGTCGTTGTCAAACGGGTGATCCGCGAGATTGCCACCAAAGCCTGAGCCCGTCGCCGACAACGGCGCCACGAAATCGACGAGAAGGTCGTATTGCCGCCCCACCGTGACCGTGCCCCACGTGTTGCTGGACAGTCCTACCCATGCCTGACGACCGAAGAGGTCGCCGCCGTTACTCAACTTGCCGTTTGCGATGCTGAAGCCGCTTTCGAGATCAAATACGGCGCTCATGCCACCACCGAGATCCTCGTTGCCCCGCAGGCCCCAACGGTCTGTGCTCAGGTTGCCGCTTTGCAGCAGCCAGTTGCTGTGACCTGCTCCATTTGCGGCCTTCTGGTTGCTGACGTAGTCGATACCGGCGTCGAGCGTGCCGTAGAGCGTCACACTGCTCTGTGCGTGTGCGTTGGTCGCAAGCGTGCCCGCGAGCGTCATGCACGCTATCGCTATTGCTTTCTTCATATGCCGTTTCCGAGTGAAGTGTCGTGCGCTGCATTCACGTCCAGGGGAGCGTGACTTCAGCGTTCCCGCTTCTCATGCGGGTAGCGGCAATGTATTCGGTGGTGATGAAGCAGAGATGATAAAAGCCGGCGTTTTTATGACATATGTTTCATGTTGCCGACGCGATATTTTTCGGTTGACTAACGAAACGATTTAAACCGAGATGCCACGAGTGTCGACTCCACTTATGAAGATACTTTCATGTTCGCACAACCAGTCTGCTACGGGCGAAGGGCTATCCTGCTTATCAACCGGACCACACCTATCAGGGCTGGCCGGTCCGCTAACCGGACAATTAAAGGAGTTAGAGAATGAAGTCTTTGATGATTGCTATTGCTTGTGTGGGCGCTCTTTCGACAGCTTCCGCGTTTGCGCACTCGGCGCCCCAGTCGCCGGCCGCGCAAACGGCGGCAACGCAGCTCGCATCGGTCTCGGCGCCATCCGCCTCGCAGGCAGGGCAATGGGTGGCCCCATATGGGCAGCCGACTGCAGAAAAGACCCGAGCGCAGGTCTATCACGAGCTGGTGAAGGCCGAAAAGGACGGGCAGCTCGCTTATCTCGACTCGACACTCTATGCACACTGAGCGTTATTCAACAATCAGGCCGGGACGAAGCCAATCTCCGCTGGTGAGGTCCCGCGCCCGATTGCCGAGAATTGAAGGAACTTTCTCCCCAATTTGATGAAAATACTTTGGCTAATCAAGTTCGCCGTGGCTAGCACGCTCGCAATCGCGGTGGGGATGCTGATGTCGGGCTGCGCCGCAAACCCGTCCAATACGCCGGGAAATTGCGTTGGTCCGGCTGGCTTTTGCGTACCGTACTTTGGCTCGTGAAAAAGCGTGCTTCCCGTACAGGGGAAGCACGTCGGCTTCCAATCAGAACGTGTGGCGGATTCCAACCCGTCCTACAGCCTGCTTTCCATCGGATGAAGGATTGAAGCCTGCGATCTGCGCCACAGCGCCGCCAGATGCCTTCTGCAACGCTGCGAGCGCATAGAGGGCTGTTCGCTTGGAGACTTCGTATTCGACGCTGAGGTTCAATTGCTGATACTTCGGCTCCTGGTCTGTCGCGTGGTTGCGGCCGTTGGTGTAGGTGTATCCCGCACCAAGATAGAGCTGGCTCGTAGCGGCATAAGTGCCAGCAATTTCGTAGTTCTGGAATTTCACGTCGTGCCCGGCGTCGCCCTGCTGAAAGTTGACATTCGAGAAGTTGCCCATCAGCTTGAGCGAGCCGACTTGATACGAAGCCCCCGCTACGAAGATGTTTTGGCTCCGCGCCTGCGCAAGATAGTCGCCATAGACAGCATTTGTGAAACCGTCGCCGCTCTGATAGCTTTGAATCGCAGATTCGGGACTATTGACTCGCAGGTAGCCTACGCCCGCCGAGAATGACCCATTGGTATAAGAGCCCGCTGCGCTATACGCTGCATCATTTGAAAACTGACCAGCCTGTCCGCCGAACGAATACAGTGCTTCGCCAACGAAGCCACCGATAGTGGGCGACGTGTACTTCACCGCATTGCTGATTGCGAATCCGTTGTCGAGGTTGTCCATGTCGTTCGGATGTGAGAAGTACCAGCCTCCGTACTGGCTATTGAGCGAATACGGTTCGAGCAGATCGACGACAGGATCCCACTGTCGACCGAACGTCACCGTGCCTGCAGTCTCACTCGCTAGCCCGACGTAGGCATTGCGAGAGAACGCGAGGCCGCTGCCGAGACCGCCGTTGGCCGAGTTGAAGCCGCTCTCGAGATCGAAGACGGCCCTCAGTCCATTTCCGAGATCTTCTTTGCCGCGGAGTCCCCAGCGGCTACCTGCGCTGACGCCGCTTGCCATCTGCCAGAGATGTTCGCCATTCACATTGTTTGCGAAGTCGATGCCTGTATCGAGCAGGCCATATAACGCGACGCTACTTTGGGCATGCGCCGATGCGACGACGCCGGCGCACAGTAACGCGCCCATAATATGCTTTATCTTCATCAGAAACACCGATCCATTTGTCGTGATTGAGGATGTCTTAGTAACGGATCAGCCAGACCCGATTCAAGAACGGTGTCAATATATCGATGACAGAATGCGACGCGCATGCAATTGTCCCTTTCAGATTCTGTGTTGGGAATTGCATGTGAAGGGATTGACTGCCGATGAGAAGTGCCCGACTACCCGCGAACGATGTTGTTCTTAGAGGTTAGCGCAATGGCGCCGTGATCTGATAGCCAAACCGGCTAACCGTTTCAATTTGCACGGTGGGTGTGTGATCGGCGAGCTTTCGTCGCAGTCGCGAGACAACGAGATTGACGCTTGACGGATCGACGTCTTCCTCGTCGGGCCAGGCGTAGCGCATCAGCTGATCGCGGGCGACAGGAGCGTTCGGCTGGCGTAGCAGGCATTCAAGCAGCATGTATTCACGGCGAGTCACCAGAAATCTTTCGTTTCCGGCTACGAATTCGCGCGTCGAGGCGTCCAGCGCTAATCGATAGTCGCATTTGAGTGACATAGCGGGTGACGCTCGATACAAGGCGAGCATCCGCTCGTGCAACTCGATATAAGAGATGGGCTGGCAGAAGCAGGCATCGGCGCCGGCACGTAGTATCTTTGTGCGCTGCTGAGGGCTTGCGGCAGTCGTGATGACAAGGATAGCGGCGCCGCCCCCATGCCGTGTGAAATTCGGAAGTGCGCTGAGCAGGTCGACGTGAGGTGCGGGTTCGGAGGACATCAGCACGATTGCGTCAAACACTTCCTGTCCCGCAACAAAGGCGGCGTCGCGTAAGTCATCGACACGCTGGAGGCTGTGCGCGCTTTCCTGGAAAGCCTTCAAGAGCCAGGCCGATTCAGGTTGCGAGGTGGTTACCAACAGAATACGCATGCTTTCAACGCAGATCGATTTGAAGGGTCAGGTTAGTGTCTTTGTCCGGCATTCGATAGTGATCCGTGTGCCCGGACTCGCGTCAGCAATGTGCATCGAAAAGTCGTGAACATTGATGACGGCAGACACGATGCTCAGGCCGAGACCAGAACCCGCGAGATGGCGAGTACGCTCGCCGCGATAGAAGCGCTGAAGCACCGCATCGCGTTCGTCGGCGGGAATGCCAGGGCCGTTGTCGATCACGTCGATCTGCGCGCCAGATGGCATCCTTTTCAGTTCAATCCGTACCTTGCCACCATCCGGTGTGAACTTGATTGCGTTATCAAGCAGGTTGCTGAGTGCCTCGAAAAGAAGCGCGCGGTCGCCATGGATTGCTTCGACAGGCGATGTCGTCACGGCGAAGCCAATCTCGCGGCTCTCGGCCAAGGGTTCGAACAGTTCGCCTACCTCCTGTACGAGTGCTTCGAGATTTACTTCGCCAAAGCCGCCCCGGCGTTGAAGCGTGCCGATCTCGGAGATGCGCAGCATCGCTCGAAAGCGATCCAGTAACGCATCCGTTTCGCGACGTGCGTCATCAATCAGTTGGTAGAGCGCTTCGTCTTGATGTCGTCCACCGCGCTCAGATATGCGCACCAACAGCGAACGGACATGTGCGAGAGGCGTTCGAAGATCGTGCGCAATTCCATCGCACGCGCCTTTCACTTCATTCATCAGGCGCTCAACCTCATCAAGCATATGATTAACGAGGCTTGACAACATGTCGATCTCATCCCGGCCGCCGACCGGTAGTCGCTGACCGAGGTCGCCTTGGGCGATGCGTTGGGTGATGCGACGTATTGCCTTGATGCGCCGCATCTGGTTGAGGCTGAGTGCCAAAGCGCTCAGAACCCCGGCGGTCAGGCACAAGAAGCCTCCGCCAATGAGGGCTCGAAAGATTGTTTCCCGGATGCCGAAGATATGCGTGAGATCCCGCGCGATCAATAGTGTTTCACCGTTGGCGCGTAGCTCGGCCTTTGCGCGTACAACAGGCGCCTGTTCGTTGCCAGCAATTTTCAATGTACGGTCAAGCGTCTTGCCGTGACGATCGATTGATACTGACGGCGGCATCTCGATCACGTCACCGGCGATATGCTTGCCGTTGGCGTCGAACAGGCCGTAGTAGTTCGTATGCATCCGCTCATGTTCCAGTCTTCGATGGATTGCCTGGGGCAGTTCCTCGATGGGCATGGAGTCGAAATAGATCAACTGCCAGTCCATCACGACGTCGGTCGCGCGTTCCATGGTATTGGTAACGGATAGGCCGATATATCCAAGAAGCAACATCACGCAGACCGAAAAAAGCACGGTATATAGCGTGATCAGGCGGAACGTCGTGGAATGCCAGCGGCGACCCCGGGAAGGGGCGGGGAGGGTAGAGTCCGTCAAGATGGGATCAACCTAAAATGTAACCGGACCCGCGTACCGTCTGGATCAGCGGCGTAACTCCGGGCGGATCAATTTTCTTACGCAGTCGGCCCATGTGCACGTCGATAAGATTGGTGCCTGGATCGAAGTGATAGCCCCATACGGCTTCGAACAACATCGTGCGCGTGATCGTTTGCCCTGCGTGGCGCATCATGTATTCGAGGACGCGGTATTCGGTGGGGAGCAGGGTGATTTCTTCGCCGTCGCGTTTAACGGTGCGTGTGATCAGATCGAGCTCGATAGGGCCGACTCGCAACATAACCTCGGACTGAGGCTGCGGTGACGTGCGGCGCCGTAGCAGGACTTCGATTCTGGCTGCCATTTCGTCGGGGTCGAACGGCTTGGTGAGGTAGTCGTCGCCACCTGCGCGAAGCCCGCGCACACGTTCGTCTACATCGCCTAACGCGCTCAACATCAGTACGGGTGTCTGTACGCCAATGCTGCGCATCGTGGTGAGGATGGTGAGGCCATCAACACCAGGCAGCATCCGGTCTAGTGTGATGACGTCGTAGTCATCGCTGAGTGCTCGGGCCATGCCCTCGCGGCCATTCGCGACCCAGTCGACCGTAAAACCGCGGCTGGTCAGCTCTCCGACAATTTCGTTTGCGGTGATCTCATCGTCTTCTATGGTGAGAACTCGCGGTATGGTCCTTGCGTCTGCCACGGCGGCCTCAGTGAGCTTGGGCTGCGAACACGATTGGTGATCGGCGGAAATCCATGATGCCATTGTCGGGCTTTCCCTGCGAACGTGGAGGTCGAAGAAAGAGGCGTGAGCGCCTGAGCCGGGGAAGTGCTCGAGGCGCGCTCCTGAAGGCCACCCACATGATATGGGAGCAACGTCGACCGTTGAATGAAAGATTATTTAAGTTCTCCAGCCATCGATGATCCCACTTCGAGATGACGGCTGGTATCGCGCTTGACGCGACGCATTCGAATGAAAGAAGTTTCATGAACCTGCTACCTCTTCGACCTAGTGTACTCCGTAAGCTGTATGCACTGACTCAACCACGGAGAGAATCCAAATGAAGACCTTTATCCGCATGGCTGCTCTTACACTGCTCGCATCCGCCGCTGTGCCGGCATTCGCATCGTCTCACCTTACGCCGCAGCAATGCGGCGACTACCCGTTTGCGAAATTGAATCATCCGGTGACCCATACGCAGCTGATGAATGAGCTGAGCGAACTCGAGTCCGTGGGCTACAAGCCGGGAAATAGTGACCCGGAATATCCGAACGATCTCGATTCGGCCGAGGCCCGATTACATACGAAGTTTCAGCGGGACTGCGTTAAACCGCGACGTTCGAACAACGTTCAGATGTCGTCGAATTGAGTCATTTTGCAGTCGAACCGCGACGAGCAGTAATAAGACTACTCAGAGCATCAGTCTGTTGTGCGTTGATGCTTCCACTGGCCAGTTTTGCGAAGATCGATCAAAACGCCAGCTACCATCACGCCCGTCACAGAGCGTCCCAGTCATCGAACTGCGGCGCTACGACGCGGTAGTCAATCAGTATCCTTTCCCGGTGATCGAGGGCTGCAGTTCCTTTGTAGTAGCGATCACCGACCCCTCCCTTCATTCGACGTCCACGTTTTCCCTTTGAACGTCCCATTTCGGGCAGTCACGATACGCTCACCCATGTGAGACGGGATACATTCAAATATTTCCTGTCGCCGCCGCCTCGGGCCGAGTGTTCGACCGTCGGCAATCGTTTCCGGGGTGATCAGGCGGCCGCGAGATTGCTGTCGGGCGAAGCTGGCGAGGATCTGGAGAAGGTAAGGTGGGGTACTTGGGCTCAACGGCAGCCTGACTCAGACCAGAGCCCCGGCAATTTGATGCCACCGCATCGAAGCGGTGGCATTTAGTGCAGTGACAAGCTAGTTCGTGCCGCGCACGATGAACTTATGGGTTGTTTCTCGGCAGCTGATGATTTGCCACGAGATTTATGCCGGCACTTGATTGTCGTTGGAAGTCTGAGGACGAATCATCGGCGAGCGGGTCATGGTCAGGACGACGGTCGCTCCTGCGACGAGGAGAAGCCCAGCGATCCCGAACGCCCAGTCGTAGCTTCCCGTGATCGAGATGACATAACCTGTCGCGATCGGAGCGATCGTGCCGAAGATCTGTCCGCCGACAACGACGAACGCCATAGCCTTTGCCACGTCACGCGAGCTGGGCAGCAGGTCATTGAGCAGGGCGAAGTTCAGTGACGTGGTCGACGCGATACCAGCAAGCGTGATCGAGAAGATGACCAGCAGCACGCCGAGGTTGGACGTGAAGGGCACTGCGAGGATGGTGGCGCCTGTCAGCATCGCGAGAGCCACGGCGTTGCGGCGGCGGCCCGTCCCGGCACCACTGCTCTTTACATATCGGTCGCTAAGTCGTCCGGCGAGAATGCACAGAATCACAGACGCAGCGTACGGAACGGCCGAGAACATCCCCGTGTGCGAGATGCTAAGGTGTCGGGTAGCCTGAAGGTAGCTAGGCAGCCATGTCAGGAAAAGATACTGGGTGTAGACATTGCATCCCTGCGTAATCGCAAGTCCCCACAGAGTCGGCGTACGCAACAGAGCCAGAAGACCTGTCGGACCCTTGCCCTCGTCGTTCGCCTTTGCGGGCTTTGAATCGCGCTCGGCGATGATCTTGTCACGCTCCGCCTCGCTCAACCAACGAGCCTTTTCCGGCGTGTTGAAGAACATGAGCCATGCGGCGAGCCAAACGAAGCCGATCCCACCAGCGATCACGAACGAGATGCGCCAGCCAAAGGCAGCGACAAGTGCTCCCAGCAAGATAGAGCAGACGGCTGGGCCAGCGTATGAACCGCTGTTGAACATCGACGTCACCATGCCACGCTCGCTCGCCGGGATCCACTGGCGGATTACCTTTCCACCGACCGGATTGCTCACCGATTCACCGGCACCCATTACCAGCCGGGCTGCCATGAGGCTGACGAAGGTGGAAGCTGCACCCGTGAGAGCAGTAGCTGCGGACCAGATGAAGATCCCGACGCCGGCCATACGTTTCGTACCGAAACGATCGACCAAAAATCCCATCGGCAGCAGGAACAGCGCATACGTCCAAATGAACGATGAAAACAGGTACCCCATGCCCACGGAGGTCAGCTTGAACTCAGCCGCGATCGGTTTCGCTGCGATCGAAAGGGCGATGCGGTCCATGTAGTTGATCATGGACAGACAGAAGAGGAAGAGGGCTATCCAGCCACGGCGATACGACATGCTTGTCTCCAGGGGCGCGGGCTGTGCCCGGGCCGGTATCAATGTCTTTTAAGCATTTTGTGACAACAAAACGCAGTGCAACTTTTAAAAAAAGCGGCCGGAGGCCGCGGTGACCGTAAATCGGGTTACGAGGATGGTGTGAACACCTCCGTAGCGTGAACCTTGGCGCGTCTCGCACCTTCGATGTGATCTCGAAGAAGCGCCGCGGCACGAAGAAGATCGTGTTGTGAAATGGCGTCCAGGATCGCAAGGTGCTCGAGCGCTTGCCCTTGGCGTGGCTTGCGAGCGCGGGCCTGTCGATATTCAACAAGGCGGCGCAGACGGTCCATCCGTCGCACTGACTGCGCGATGAACCGATTTCCCGACCACTTCGCAATGGTCTCGTGAAAATCGCTGTTGGCCTCGAAGAGTTCAACCGAATTCATGGTCAGGTAGCCACTACCAGCTATGAACTGCTGTCGACGGCGCAGTTCCTCGAGTTCCACACGGTTCACGCTGAAAGTAGGCGACATGATGCCCGTCGGTTCGATGGCTGCACGGAAAAGGTAGCTCTCTTCGTACGCTTCAACGGAATCGATCATGGACATGAATTGCCAGCCATGTCCCACCTGCCGTTCGAGCCAGCCTTCCTCTTGCATCCGCGACAGCACACGACGAAGTTCACTCCGCGAAACGTCGTATTGCCGCATCAGATCAGCTTCGGTGACGACATCCGATAGCCGGCGCGCGAGTCTGTCGTCCGCAATTTTCAGATAAAGCGGATTGTCAGGTTCGTTGAAAAACTGCTCGGCGATGTCCGTTACGTCGCGAGCCGGTTTTGCCATGAAGAAGCCGCGATTGGTGTCGTAATAGACCACTCCAAGCGAGGCGAGATGATGCAATGCCACATTGACCGGCGTGCGGGACGTCCCGATTTTGTCGGCCAGGACGGATTCGGCAAGCCGGTCACCGATGGCGAGATCTTCGCGGCGAGCCAGAGCAAGGATTTCACGCGCCACCCGGGTTTGGAGCGGCGACAGGGCAGTAGGGGTATCAGCAGACGATTCCATGGTAGAGGGCGGCAAATGGCCGTTCACGACCGCCGGATGCGGCGGTGCAACTGAAATGCCGGATGTCAATTTTGCCATTGCCTCGTTCCTCCGGTAACTGCCAGCTTGCTGCCGATCAGGGAAATTACCGAGTGTGATGCTGTTTGCGGATGCGTTTTATGATCATAGAATGCATGACACAGAAACGCAACCTGTGGATGCTGGTCCTGGCGAAAACCCCGAGATCCGGCGCTCGCCGAAAAATACGCATCGGAAATGGGGGCGGAAGTTGGATGAAGCCGGTTCTGGGGCATCGCTGGCCGGGAACCTAGGCCTGAGCCCGTGATCGAGAAGCTGTCGTTGTTGCAGAGATGAGAAATTACACAAAAAGGAGATACCAGATGAAGCTAAAGCTTCGCAGTACTGCCGTTATCGCAGCAGCTATTTTCACCCTCCACAACGCAGATGCATCGGCTGCGGACAAAATTACCATCATTGTCGGCGGCATCAACAAGCTCATCTATTTGCCACCCAAGCTCGCCGAGAACCTGGGCTATTTCAAGGATGAGGGGCTCGACGTCGAACTGCAGTCGCAGCAGGCGGGGGTTGACGCCGAGAACGAGTTGCTCGCGGGTGCGGCCCAGGCAGTTGTCGGCTTCTACGATCATTCGATCGATCTGCAGTCGAAGGGAAAGAGCGTTCAAAGTATTGTCGTCTTCGGCCTGGTCCCCGGAAGCAAGGAGCTGGTTCGATCGGACGTCGCGGATCGCATCCGCAATATGGGTGATCTCAAGGGGCAAACGCTCGGCGTGACGGCATTGGGCTCCTCTTCGAGCTATCTCGGCCAGTACATGGCGGGCAAATATGGTTTGAAAAGTTCCGACTTCTCGATATTGCCCGTCGGTGCCGGAAACAGTTTGATGGCTTCCATCAAGCAGAAACGCGTGGAAGTAGCCTGGACGACTGAGCCGACCACTTCGCTGCTTGTGGCAAGCGGCGACGCAAAGGTGCTGGTTGACCTCAGCACTGTCGACGGAACCAAGGCCGCGCTTGGTGGGCTCTATCCGGCATCGAGTCTGTACGTCGAGAGCGGATGGGCCAGGACACACAAGACTGAAGCGACAAAACTCGCGAGAGCGTTTGTCAGGGCGCTGCAGTTCATCCAGACTCATCCCGCTGAGGAGATCGCAGCGAAGATGCCTACCGACTATTACGGCGGGAATAAGGCTCTCTATGTGCAGGCTCTGAAAGCCTCGCTTCCGATGTATTCCCCGGATGGAAAAATGCCCGATGGAGGGCCGGAGACTGTGCTTAAGGTGATGAGCGCCTTCAATCCCAACATCAAGGGGAAGCACATTAACCTGTCGGAAACTTATACGAACTCGTTTGTGACAGAAGCAAAATAGGTGGCTTGTGCGACGCGGTGTGTTGTCTGGCAATCCGCGTCGCAACTATCATCTAGATCTTGCCGTCCATTCCTTCGCCTCTTTCCGTTGGCTGGGCGGGAGCCGATCCTGATACCTGGCTGGAGAAGGCGGCATGCGCGGCGTCGATATAGCTCCGGGCCGCCTTCGGTTTTGCCTGTGTCAGGGCCCGAACCCCGTTCCGAGCAGTGGAGCCTACCCGAAAAGGTTGCAGCCGGTCGTGATGCCGTCACTTCGCATCAAGACAGGCTCGCGACAGTCGCCAGTGACCACCACGTCAACTGCTATAGCCAACGTACCCTTTGGTCTTGTCACGCTATACGGAACACGCTCACAACCGATCGGAGTTGGTCGGCCTGTTCATCGAGCGCCGCCGCTGCGGCAGCCGCTTCTTCGACGAGCGCGGCGTTCTGTTGTGTTACTTCATCCATCTGGCCGACAGCGATGCCCACCTGCTCAATCCCGCGGGTTTGCTCGAAAGAGGCGGAAGCAATATCAGACATTATTGCGGTCACGCGCTCGATTGACGATTGTATGCGCCCCATCGTTTGACCGGCCTGATCAACGAGTTGAGCTCCGACCTTCACCCGCGAACCAGATGTCTCGATAAGGGTTTTAATCTCCTTTGCGGCTGCTGCTGAGCGTTGGGCGAGGGAGCGTACTTCGCCGGCGACGACGGCAAAGCCGCGCCCATGATCGCCGGCCCGAGCGGCTTCCACTGCGGCGTTCAACGCAAGGATATTGGTCTGGAAAGCTACGCCTTCGATCATGGTGATGATTTCAGCCATACGGTCCGAGCTTTCGCTGATCTCCGTCATTGTTCTCACGACGTCGAGGACGATTGCGCTACCATCCCCGGCCACACTTCGCGCCTCCTTCGCAAATCCGCTCGCGCGCTCAGCATTTTCGGAGTTCTGCTTAACTGTGGCAGTGAGCTGTTCCATGCTCGCGGCGGTTTCCTCTAGTGACGCCGCCTGATGTTCGGTGCGCGAGGAAAGGTCCATATTGCCTGCCGTTATCTGGCGCGCTGCATCGGCGATCGCAGTCGTCGATGCCTTGATCGTGCCAATCGTGTGGGACAAGTTGCCCTGCATCTTTGCCATCGACGAAATGAGACTTACCTCATCATTTCGGCTGGTCACCAACGGGGAAGCGAGGTTGCCTTGGGCGATTTGATACGCAGCTTCTCTTGCGTAAGCCGGATCGCCGCCGATTTCTCTGCTCAGGCTGCGGATTATCCACACTGCGAAAATAGAAGCGACGGAGCCGGCAAGCAGCACCTCCAACCCTTGCAGTATCAGTGCCTTGAGAAATGCGGCATCAATATCGTCGACATACGCACCGGTGCCGATGATCCAGTCCCAATCTCCCACGGTTCGAACCGCCGATATCTTCGCTGAGTCGACCTTCTCGCCAGGCTTTGGAGTGTTGGTATTGACATAGCCATGCCCCGTTCGCACGGCGTCGAAAATCGCAGCAAAAATGCGGTTGCCCTTGCTGTCCGTCAGGTTGGCCACATTCGTTCCGACCATCTGGGGGCGAACCGGATTGAGCAACATGACAGGCTCGCGGGTCGCCGCAAAGATATACCCGTCTGTCCCATAGCGGAGACGCCCCAGTTCAGCGAGCGCCGCACGCTGGGCGTCGGCTAGCGACAATTCACCAGCTCCGACCTTGCGTTTGTACGCGTCGATGACATGGTTTGCAGCGTCGAGCACGGTATCGAGGGTCGCTTTGCGATCTTCGATCATCGTACGACGATGCTGAACGACACTAAGGACGCTGATGAAAGCCAACGTCAGCCAGACGACACCGACGAGTGACCATAGTTTGCGGTGAAACGACAAGTGGATCATGTCCCAGCAACTCCCATATTTGCCGTTGCAACTTAACGGCAAGCAATTTCCAAACTTGATATGCGCCCGTCGCAATTCTCATGTCTCGGATCGTGAGGACGTCACCTAGTCGAGGGCGCGGCGGCGCAGCCCTTAACCGACCTGCAAGGACGTACGGCGAGGGAGGGCAAGCGCGTCGAGACGCCCCCGTTCTTTGGCTGCGGGCGATCAAGCGGGACCGCTTCCGCTGCGGCGGCGTCCTGCGCATCGCCCAGTCTTATAGCATTTCATGATCTTAAAACGCAATGCAAACGAACTATAAAATTGGCTGACGTTGTATCGCCGCAAATCGGCACGCGGCCCCGTAACTGACGCATGCATTGAGATCACAACCTGCGAATGGTCTAGAACGGCTGTAAAGGCTTGATTAACGGGCGAATTGCTAACGCTCGACAATCTGCGCGCTGGCGCCAATTTCTGCTCGCGAGCCGGCGTCTTCTCCCTCGACGATTGTTAGGCTAGGGTATCCACCAACATGAAAGTGCGTTGTGTATACATAAAATGCAACCGTAAATTTTGGGGTGTGAATAAAAAGTCAGTTTGCTGTCTAGATCCGTCCGTTACGAGACGGCGTGGTGACTGGTGTCGCCGACGTCATAGCCGGAATGAATTTAGGCATGCGAAAGACGTGCTATCGATTTTGCAATCGCTGAAAAGCGGAGGAGAGGGAAGCGTGAAGAAGACTGGGATTTCGGCTCTCGTGTTGTCGATGATGGGAATGTTCGCAGCTGCTGCTCATGCACAAGGCAGCGCGACCCTGTACGGGATCATCGACGAAGGTTTCAACTACAACAGCAACATGAAAGGAAGCCGGTCGTACGCGTTACAGAGCGGCGTGATGCAAGGTAGCCGTTGGGGCTTGCGCGGGTTGGAAGACCTCGGGGGCGGGCTGAAGACGATCTTCGTACTGGAAAGTGGCTTCGACGTGAATAACGGCAAAGCCGGACAGGGCGGACTGCTCTTTGGGCGCCAGGCATTCGTCGGTGTGACGAGTGACCGCATCGGTTCGTTCACTCTCGGCCGTCAGTACGACGTCGACGCGGATTTCGTCGGGCCGTTCGAGGCAGGTACGCAATGGAGTGGTAATGTCGGCGCGCACCCCGGCGACCTCGACAACTTCAACAACACCGTCCGAACGAACAACTCGATCAAGTTCAAAAGCCTTTCGTACGCGGGCTTTTCGTTTGGCGCGATGTACAGCCTCGGCGGCGTCGCGGGTGACGTAACCCGCAATCAGGCGTGGTCTGTTGGTGCGGGCTACACCAATGGCCCGTTGGCCCTGGGTGTCGGTTATATGAACGTCCGCAACCCGAACGTGAGCTTCTTCGGGAATGCTACGACTGGTACCCCATCGGCTTCAACATCCAATGTCACATATCCGATTTACAGCGGCTTCATGTCCGCACGCACCTATCAGGTCATCGGCGCGGGCGGAGCGTACACGCTTGGAGCTGCCACGTTGGGCTTCACCTATTCGAACGTGGCTTTCAAGGATCTCGGCGATCTGAGCTCGGGCCCGAACCCGTCGCGATACGCGGGCAGTGTTCACTTCAACAACGCGGAAGCGAACTTCAAATATCAGGTAACGCCTGCGTTGATCGTCGGCGTCGCGTACGACTACACGAACAGCAGCAAGATCTCCAGCGGTAGTGGTACCAACAATGGCGCAACGTACCATCAAGGCATGCTTGGAGTGGACTATTTCCTGTCGAAGCGCACTGACGTTTATGTGATGGGCATCTATCAGAAGGCATCGGGGACGGACTCCCGGAATCAATCGGCGATCGCATCGATCAACAACCAGTCTTCGCCGTCCAGCAACGACCGGCAGGCGCTCGTGCGCGTGGGCATTCGCCACAAGTTCTGATTGCGCCTGGCGCAAAAGGACGTCGAACGCGGCATTTAACCGGTAGTGTCCGGCCCGCAGGTCATACGGGCCGGACGTTTTGTTTCGGAGTCGCAGAAAGTTAGGCCCGGCAGCGCGATTGGAAACCCGTTAAGCCCTTGTGCTGAAGATAATGCAGACGGGGCTTCCCGTCTCGATCACCTGACCTGTTGCCGCGAGTCCAGTATCCTTGAGCGCGAACTCGACGATCGTGTCGGATCGTTCGTTGGCCACATAAAGATGCCGGCTCTCGGGGTCCAGTCCGATGAAGCGTGGGAAGTCTCCCTGACAGGAGACCCAGTCGGTCTCGCCGGGCATACCATTTTCGTCAAGTGCTATCGCAGCAACTGTGTTGCTACCCCTGTTCGATACGAGGAGCTGCTGTGCGTCCGCGGTGATGACGATGCCCGCTGCGGTCGATTCGCCAGCGAACCCAGGTGGGAGCACAGGCGCCGTTTTCAGCGACGTTAGTTTCCCGGACGCAGCGTCGAAGTTCCACACTGTCACCGTTGAATTCAGTTCGTTTGCGATATACACGAACGGTAGCTTCGGGTGAAACGCAGCATGACGAGGTCCTGATCCAGCCTCCCAGCGCTCTGTGTGAACTTCGCATGTCCCGTCCGGGTGCCAGCGAACCGCCGATACCGAATCAATTCCTTTATCGGGGACAATGTGCCAATCCGAGTCGCAGAAGGGTGTCTGGTAACGCGAAATATGATGCGGATGCGAGCCTTTCTGCTCCTTCGTGTGAGGGCCCGGTAAGCCAGTGAACGTTACGATCTCGTTCGATGATTCCAAGGCACCGTCTCCCGCTATCGGAAGACGGGCGATGCATCCCGTTGCGTAGTTCGCGATAGCAAGCCATTGTTCATCTGCCGAGAATGCGAGGTGAACCGGATTGCGGCCATTACAAGCCACAGAGTTTACGAAAGTCAGTCGCCCCGACTCAGCGTCAACGCGAAAGCTGCTTGCCATTTCCCCGTCGCCGTGCACGGCATAGAGCATGGTCTGCGCTCGATTCATGACCAGAAAAGAGGGGTTGTCGAGTGTCGGAAATACGTCGACAAGCGTCCATCTCTTGGTATCAGCGCTTACCTGATAGAGCGCAATGCCTTTTCCTCGTGCGTTGCGTTCACGCGTCGTGCGACAACCTACGTAAGCAAACTTCCTGGCCATTCTGTATCCGCCTTCTCTGATGTCCGGTTGTTGGCGATCTATGACGCGACTCTGCCATCGTCCGGATGTCTAAACATAAGTGCATTATATGGTCATAAAAAGCTGACAGTAAAGCTGATCGGTGTGATTCCAGTAACTGCCCAGGGGCGGCTGTTGATTGCAGGGCTAGCGACCACCGCATCTGCGCTAGGGAGCCATATATTTTCAGAAGGCTTGCAGACCGTGGCCGCGTCAAGCGGCTGGCGCGCTTCAAATTAACTCCGACCCTACTAATATAGCTGACTCCAGGGTAAGCCATAGGTGCTCTCCTTATTGCATTCTATAATCACAAAACGCTATACTTTGGCTCATGAAGTGGTCGAAAGGCCCTTGCACCTTGCTTGGATCCAGATGCGATGCCCGGGCGAGTCACCCACGATGACCGGACCGGCCATCAAAAACCTTGGAGTCAATCATGACGATGCGTACCCCTTCTGGCGCAGCTTTGCTCAAACCGGAAAACCTCGTAACTTACGAGCGGGGCGGCGGTGCACGCACGACGCCGCTCGTGAACGGCGAACTCGGCACGAGCAGCTTCATCACCGGCTACACGTCGTTTGACCCGGGTGTCGAAATCCCCTTCCACAGCCACAACTGTCAGGAAAGTGTCGTGTTGATGGAGGGTGAGGCAATGCTCGACATCGACGGGCTGGAGTATCAGTTGAAGGCCCACGACGTGACCTTCATTCCGCCGAACGTCAATCACCGCTTTCGTAACCTGTCCAAGACGAACCCGATGAAGATTCTCTGGATCTACGCGAACACAGAAGCTACGCGTACGCTCACCGAGTCGGGCGCAACGGCACCGGTGTCGGCTGAGCACGTGAAACGCTAAATCGCGCAAGGCGTCAGCGACGTTGGTCGTCTGGTGCATTCCATATCTTCTTTTACCGTGCCGACAATTCACTTCCTTGCCATGTTGCATGGAAGCTTGCTACGCACGATATAGATCCGTTTAGTTGTCTGTTTGACCGGGAGATCTCATGCCATACCTCGTTCAGGCGGAAGGGTTGAGCCGATTTGGCGAAGCCGTTCTCGAAACTCTGGGCGTCCCTGCCGCCGATGCACACCTTTTGGCTGATAGCCTGGTCGTTGCTGAACTTTGGGGCCATTCATCGCACGGCATGCTCCGTCTGCCCTGGTACGTTGACCGTCTGCGCAGCGGAGTGATGACTGCGCAGACGAAGCCGGAACTCGTCGTCGATAACGGCGCGATTGCAGTGATGGATGGGCATCAAGGCGTCGGTCAGGTTCTTACGGCAAAGGCTGTAGAACTCGGGATCGCACGTGCACGTGAACATGGCATCAGCGCGATCGGTGTGCGCAACTCGAATCACTTCGGTACCGCCGCCTATTTCACGCGTAAAGCGGCTGAGCAGGGCTGCGTGGCGATCCTCGCGACGAACGCGAGCCCAGCGATGGCGCCGTGGGGTGGCCGTCAGAAGAGTGTCGGGACCAATCCCTGGTCGATCGCGGCTCCGGCGGGAGAGCGAGGCGTCGCGGTACTGGACATCGCCAACACAGCGGTCGCGCGTGGAAAGATCTATCTCGCCGCCGAGCGCGACCAGTCGATCCCCGAAGGCTGGGCCGCCGATGAGAACGGTGTCCCGACAACCGATGCCAAGAAGGCGATTCATGGCATCGTCCTGCCGATGGCCGCGCATAAGGGCTACATCATCTCGTTCATGATGGACGTGCTGGCCGGGGTGCTGACGGGCAGTCACTTCGGTACGAAGGTCGCGGGGCCGTACGAAGCGAACAAGGTGTCCGGTGCCGGTCATATGCTGATCACCATCGATATCAAGTCGATGATGCCCGAGGCGGAATTCGCGCAGCGAATGGAAGAGTTGATCGCCGAAATCAAGGCTGTGCCGACTGCTCACGGCGTGGAGGAAATCTTCTTTCCCGGTGAGATTGAGGATCGCAACACGGTTCGGTTGCGCGAGTCCGGTATCACGCTGGCAGATACGACGTGGCACAGCATGGAAAAGCTGGCGCAAGAGGCTGGCGTTTCACTCCCCATAACCAAGGCAGCCTGAAAGATAGGAAAGACATGATTGCTCTGATCGTTTCGCTTCAAGTCCACGAGGACAAGCTGGACAAGTTCCTTGCAGCCATCGAGGAAAACGCTGCCCGTACGTTTAACGACGAGGCCGGTTGCACGTATTTCGATGTCACGCGGGACACGAAGGATCCACTTCACTTCATCTTCTACGAGCTTTACGAAGATGAAGCCGCAATCGATGCACACCGAGCGGCTCCGCATTTCGCGAAATGGCGCGAGGCGGCTGACGAATGCGTGGTTAAAGGTAGCCAGGTTAACACGATCTGCAAGCAGCTTTTCCACCACGTATAACCCCGAGGCGTCAAATCGTCCGTCCGACGGCGGCGCCCGCAGCGAACACCCAAGTAAGGTACAAGTGTCATGACGACCCAGATTGCTACTATTTGCCCGATCAACGGCGCGCAACTCGAAACATATCCGTCGATGTCTGACGCCGCTATCGAAAGCGCGGTGAGCAAAGGTTACGCGGCTGCGAAGTCGTGGGGCCAGCGACCGTTGGACGAGCGCGTCGCTGCGGTCCGAAGGCTTGCTGAAGAACTGCGGAAGCAGGCGGGCGCATTCGCCGAGCTGATAACTTCCGAAATGGGCAAGGTTTCGGCGGAAGCTGCGGGCGAAATGGAGAAGTCTGCCGTGACGGCGCTCTACTATGCCGACAACGCGTCGCGTATCCTCGGCGACGAAAAGGTGTCGATCGACGGCGTTGACGCATGGGTGAGCTATGAACCTATCGGGTTGGTGCTCGCGGTGATGCCGTGGAACTTCCCCGTGTGGCAGGTCATGCGATTCGCGATTCCGTCGATTACTGCGGGCAATGGAATCGTACTCAAGCATTCGCCGAACGTGACCGGTTGTGCGCTTGCACTTCAGCAACTGTTCGTTGACGCAGGTCTGCCTGAGAACCTCGTCACGACCCTTGTCGTTGCCGAACCGGACGTCCCAGCAGTTAGTGATCGTCTCATCAACGACGATCGAATCGCGGCGGTGACGCTGACTGGCTCCAATCGCGCAGGCGCGGCTGTTGGTGCTGCCGCGGGACGAGCATCGAAGAAGTCGGTTCTGGAGTTGGGTGGCTCGGACGCGTTCGTTGTACTGGATGACGCGGACCTCGACACCGCGGTCGCGGCTGCCGTGAAGGCGCGCTTTCACAATGCTGGTCAGAGCTGTGTGTGCGCGAAGCGATTCATCGTATCCGAGGCAATCGCCCAAAAGTTCACGGAAAAATTCGTCACAGCGACAAAGGCCCTGGTTGTCGGCGATCCGCGCCAGGCCAATACGCAGGTCGGTCCGCTCGCCCGTGGTGATTTGCGCGACGCGCTGAATCGTCAGGTGCGCGAGTCGGTCGCCGCTGGCGCGGTGCTGCTGACCGGCGGTAAGGCGGTTGACGGCCCTGGCTTTTTCTACGAGCCGACGGTGCTGGGCGCAACCGCTCCCGGCATGGTGGCCTTCGACGAGGAAACGTTCGGCCCGCTCGCCGCTATCGCCGTAGCGAAGAGTGACGACGATGCTATCCGTCTCGCCAATGCTTCGCCGTTTGGCCTTTCGATCAGTGTGTGGTCGAAATCGAAAGATCGGGCGTTTGCTGTGGCCAAAGGCGTGACGAGTGGCGCCGCATTCATCAATGCGGTAACTGCGTCGGATGCTCGAATTCCTTTTGGCGGTACCAAGAAGTCGGGCTACGGTCGCGAACTGGCAGCGGCGGGTATTCGGGAGTTCACGAACGCGCGTACGTACTGGGCAGTTGAACAAAAAGCCTAAGTCGCCGAGTCCTTTCTTTCAGCGCTGGAGGCTCCCAGCGTAAAGCTTCCTGACCGGTGGCTTCCGCTTCGGTACCGTCGTCGTCTCAACGACGACGGCGGCATCGAGCGGCAGCCACTTCTTTTTTACTCAGGCCGTTGGCGAACGTTCGATAGCGGCGCCGACTTTCAAGCGTTACGAACGAAGCAACGCGAGGCCAGCGGCGACCTCACGCTGCGCCAGTTGGAGTAGCAGCGCGGGTTGCACGCGACGTGCGCCGCGTCGCTGCGCTTCATGATTCCTCGATGTGGGCCTCTACCGAGCGCCTATATTCGCTCAGACCAGCCCACGGGTAATGAACCCGCCTCTCTCAAGGCGCGTGGATCATGACCTTCGTAGCGCTCGTCGGTCAAACGATGCATTTTTGCAACTGCGGGTTCAACCAGGAACGGCAGCAACGGAGAGTGGTATGCACCGAATCATCGTAGTTGGTGGTGGGGCTGGCGGGTTGGAGCTAGCGACACGTCTAGGCGATCGTTATAGCAAAAGCCGCAAAGGTGTTGCGCAAGCCAGCGTAACGCTGGTTGACCGCTTCCCGACTCACATCTGGAAGCCCCTTTTGCACGAAGTCGCTGCCGGAAGTATGGATCCGTTCACGCAAGAGTTGTCATACGCGGCGCAGGCCCGCTGGCACAACTTCGAGTTCCAGCTCGGCGAACTCGTTAGCCTCGATCGTGACGCTCGCCGGATTACCCTGGGTCGCATCGTCGACGACGACGGAGCCGAACTGCTACCGGGACGAGACCTGAAATACGACACGCTGATCATCGCAATCGGCAGCACCACTCACTTCTTTGGGGTGAAAGGCGCACCGGAAAACTCGATCGCACTGGACACCGTTGGCGAGGCAGAGCGATTCCGTAAACGTTTGATATCTGCATGTGTGCGTGCTGAGTTTGGCGCCACCGATAACGCACGGGAAGACCAAAGCGAAAAACCAAAAATTCAGGTTGCAATCGTCGGCGCCGGCGCAACGGGCGTCGAGCTGTCTGCGGAACTCAGAAATACGGCTCAGGTGCTGTCCGCTTATGGATTGCACAAACTCGATCCGCGCCATGACGTTGGCATCGTTCTGATCGAAGCGGGCCCGCGGATCCTGCCAGCGCTTTCTGAAAAAGTCTCGAAGACCACGGGAGAATTGCTAGAAAAACTCGGTGTGAAGCTGATGACTGGAGAGACGGTCGCAGAGGTGACGCCCGGATCGGTTCATACGGCAAGCGGCAAAACGATTCGCGCGGACCTGACAGTTTGGGCAGCGGGCATTAAAGCGCCAGCAGTTTTGGGCACACTCGACGGCCTCTCGACAAACCGTCTCGGCCAACTGGAAGTGCGTCGTACTCTGCAAACGATGATCGACGACAATATTTTTGCCCTCGGCGACTGCGCTGGATGCCCATGGCCTGACCACGATGGCCGCAATGTGCCGCCCCGTGCACAGGCTGCGCATCAGCAAGCGAGCTTCCTCTTTAAGGCGCTCGATGCTCGATTGAACGGAAGGGCGTTGCCTGAATTTACCTACCGCGATCTTGGGTCGCTGGTTTCTCTCGGCCGATTTAGCGCTGTGGGCAATCTGATGGGCGGGGTGATTGGGGGCAATATGTTTATCGAAGGCCTGTTTGCCCGCTTCATGTACATGTCACTGTACAGGATGCACGTCGCAGCTATGCACGGCTACCCACGCATGGTGCTCGATACGATCGCGCACTGGCTACGACGCACCACATTGCCTCGTGTCAAGCTTCACTGACCCGGTCAGGCGTCGCCAATATGCCACCAATGCGCTGGAGTCTGATGCGCCGGATCGATGCTATTCTCGAAGCATCCACTTGTGAATGAGTTTAAAGATCATAAAACGCATTAAATTGGCCGAAGGTGGTGACCGCGCGTTCTCTCCATAAAGAAGTTTTCATCTATACTGGGGTTAATATCTAAAGTCTTTCGGGAAAGCGGGCGCTATCATCTCTAAATGCATTTATGGATAATAAAACGCATTAATGGTTTTTAGGCGCCTTGTTTTTCGATGTCTACGCATGCAACGGGCAGCTCGCCTCGGGTTGTTCGGGCTATTGGCTCTACATGGCAGCGATTTGCGTGATGGGAGCCGGCTTGCGCCTTTGTCGAAAGCCGCGCATGCCCAGGGGCGTACGCGACTGGGAAGGAATGCTCACGTTTTCGATGTTGGGCACTACATCATTTGACATGGTCCACAAACTAAAGGGTGTGCTGGCGGCGCAAGTCGCAACGAAAATTGCGGAGCTTGCACGCCAGCGATCAATGCATGTTGGCGATCCTCTGCGCGAAGTTGTACTTGCGAGCGAGCTGGGCTTATCTCGCACACCGGTTAGACGCGGTCTTACCCTTCTTACGCAATATGGAATAGCCGTAAAGTCGGATAGGACAGTCCGGCTCGCGATAGAAGGCGAGCAGATTGATCTATCCACCCTGCCGTTCGGTGATGACCCGCTTGAAGACCTGTATCTGCGGATCGCGGCGGATTGTGCTTCAGGGGTGATCGCGGAGGAATTCTCAGAGGCGGAACTGATTCGCAAACTGAACGTATCGAGAGGAAAACTGCTGAAGGTGTTGGGCCGACTGGCCAATGACGGCATGGTTAACAGGAAGGCTGGACATGGCTGGCGCATCAGCCCTTTCCTGCGAGACGTCAACGCTCACATCGAGAGCTATCGATTCCGGATGTCTATTGAGCCGGCAGCGATCATGGAGCCTGATTTTCGAATCGACACATCGGCGTTCAAGGAAATCCGTAGCGTGCAGATGGCCATGCTGGAGCGAGAAGCGATTCCGGCGGAAGAGGTTTTTGAAAACGGATGTCGGTTCCACGAAATGTTAGTCCGATGCTCCGGCAACCGGTTTTTCATTGAGGCCGTCGAACGTCAGAATCAACTCCGAAGGTTCATCGAATATCACGCTGCGCCGGAGCACTGTGTGCTCACAAAGCAGTGTAAGGAACACCTCGAGATCTTGGATCTTATCGAGAGTGGCAGCCGCGAGCACGCTTCTGCGTTTATGCGGCGACATCTCGATGTCGCGAGCAAGGATAAGGACGGACAGCCGGTCGAGGGTATCGGGCCGCAGTTTTAGTTCACGAGGTAATTTTCCTCCCGTAGACGAATTCGCTCGGTGCCGTCGGTGCGAGAGGAGATGCTCCAGGCACCGGTGTTGCCTTGTCCACGCAGGGAGTTTGTGAGCAGCGGTCAAAGAAAGCGTGTGTTTTTTGCGTGACGGGTTCTTCTGCCTCAATCGTCAGTCCAGGCGGACAAAGCGGCCGATGCCGTCTAGATCCAGTCGGACGGTGACTAGTTGAATGGATCTCGCGCAATCCGCTAACGTAACTAGATTAAGGAAAAAGAACTAATGATGCTTACCGCCATCGGCTTGTCAGCGATGTTGCTCGTAGTCTACGCCTTAGTGAAAGGAAAGGCCGCGCCTCTCGTCGTGTTGACACTGGTCCCGATCGGGGCCGCCGCGCTCGCGGGCTTTGGTCCTCAGCAAATAAGCGACTTCGCCAACAAAGGGGCTCTTTCCGTAGCGCCAATAGCGAGTCTGTTCATCTTCGCAATTCTGTTTTTTTCAACGGTGCGAGAGGCCGGCATATTCGAGCCTTTGGTAAAAGCGCTCCTCCGGTTCGCAGGAGATCGTGTCGTCAGAGTCACGGTGGCAACTTCGCTTGTCGCTATGATCGCGCATCTCGAGGGCATCGGCGCAGCGACTTTTCTTATAGCAATCCCAGCCTTTCTGCCCGTCTACCGTCGGCTGCGCATGAGCGAATACGATCTCTTGCTCATTACCGGCCTATCGGCAGGGGTCGTCAACTTTGCCCCGTGGGGTGGCCCTATCGGGCGGGCGGCGCTGGCGATGCACCTGAATCCAGTTGAGCTTTGGACAGGGTTGATTCCTGTCCAACTCGTTGGGGTCGTGTGCGCTCTGACCGTCGCGTTCATGGTCGGAAAACGCGCCGAGCGCAATCTCGCGTTGACGACGCCTGAATCAGTCAGCGTTGATCAGGGCGCTATTGATACCGAGTCTCCCTCGCCCGTGAAGGGTGCCGCGCGTGCGGATATGCGTACGGGACGCGCTATGTATTGGTGCAATGTAGCGTTGACGGTCGGCGCCATCGCATGCCTTGTGCTGACACACATATCGCCGACTATTGTATTTCTTTGTGCTCTCGCTGTAGCTCTGTTGCTGAACTTTCGAACACCGCAAGCCCAACTCGCGCAGATAAAAGGGCATGCCTCGGAGGCGCTGACAATGGGCGCACTGATGTTCGCCGCAGGTTGCTTTTTAGGTGTGATGGACGGTTCCGGCATGCTGCCCCGGATCTCCGCAGCCCTTACCAATTTGATGCCGGGTTTCGTCGGTCCTTATATCCATATTCTCATAGGCTCAGTGTCGCTTTTTATTGGCGCATTGTTCAGCCCGGACCCGTTCTACCTTGGTCTTATGCCAATGGTGGACGGCATCGCACGCGCGCATGGCGTCCCATCCGATTCGGTAGCACGAGCGATGATGATCGGCGAAAGTATCGGTTTCTCAATTAGCCCGGCTGTGCCAACCGCATACCTGGCTGCGGGACTGGCGGGATGTGAGATTGGCGAGTTCATGCGCCGCTCCCTGTTCACCGTATGGGTGGTCAGTTTGATCATGGTCGGCTCGGCCGTGCTGTTTGGGATCGTGAAGGTATAGCCATGTCGATCCTGTATCCCGTCTCCGAAAAGTTGAGCCTCACTGCAGCTCTCGAACCACGCAAGCGCACAATTCTTTGCATTCCCGGAACGTTGATCTCGCCGCGTATCTTTGAGGCGTATGCCGGGCCGAAGGGCTTCCAACTAGCGGCAGTCTCGTGGATGACAGAATCAGGACCGTGGGACATCGAGGGTGTTGCGTCAAAAATTCTAGCGTTGATCGATCGACTGGAACTCCCCGAAGTGTTTCTGGTTGGGCATTCGGCGGGCGGGGCAATCTGCCTGAGCGTAGCCCTACGCAGAAAGCTCGCCGGTTTGGTTCTGTCGAATACCGGCGCGAACACGGCCACTCACGGTGATCCCAACTATCCCCAGCGTATTCTGGTTTCGTGGGACGAGACGATGCGAAGGGCTCAAATCAGGAGATGCTTCGTCAGGATGCCTCCTACCGAATCGCTCCAGATGCTTGACGAGTATGCAGACAGGTGCCCCAGAGACGGCGTTTTCGCCGCAGCGACCAGCCTTCGCCGGCTCGATTTCGCGCCGTCGCTGGCACAGATCGATTGTCCTGTTTTGCTTGCGTTCGGCAGGCTTGATCCTGTTCGAACTGAACGAGACGTTGAAGCCCTCAGAAGCGGAATCGCTGAGGCATCCATAGCGATGCTCGATGCAGGCCACACGCCGATGATGGAAGCATCGCATGACTGGAATAGCGCCGTGAATTCGTGGATTTCGTCGATCGACTCGCTTAAGCATCGACCCTGCTAACGCATTTCACCGATCGTGTTGCCGTTCCTTTTTGCGAGCTAAGGATAACGATGAAATACCGCTGCAAGCTCGATTCATACCGAAGCTGGCAACTTTGGGGGTTGGCGAGGGTTGCTGATGTCCGTTGCGGGAGTCGGACTCTGGTGCGTTTCCAACGGGGCATTCTCCCTTGACGATAAAGAGCCGGTGGCTGTAGCGGCCGTGCTAGTGGGCGTTTTTGCGACAGCGTGCTCGGGGCACGGGCTTCGCCATCGGTAAGCTGCATATCGATACCCGTCTGACTCGTTTCGAGTCAGCTGTTACTTTGTATTTGAAGACTTCTCCACGTCGGCTCGATTTAGTACTTTCTCGAGCCATTAACCCGGCACCGCCGGGTCTTTTTTTTGGTTCCTTTGTAGATTGTTATGTCGATTTTTTCCGGAATATGGATTCCACTCGTAACGCCGTTCGACGGCCACTCTGTCGATCACGTTTCCCTTGACAGGCTGGTGCGCTACTACGCCGGCGCTGGCGTGTCTGGTTTTGTCGCGCTTGGCACCACCGGCGAGCCTGCCGGCCTTAGTGAAGAGGAGCAGACCGCGGTGCTTTCGACTGTGATTACTGCAGCCGGCACCCTGCCTGTAGTCGCTGGCGTGAGCGGGAATAACACGACGTCTGTTTGCGAGAAACTGGAAGCTCTCAACGACAAGTCGATCGCGGGAGTGCTGGCAGCCGCACCATACTACATCCGTCCGTCGCAAGCGGGCATAGTTGGTCATTTTGAGGCGATTGCCGATAAAAGCCGCGTGCCTGTCATCCTCTACGACATTCCCGCGCGAACTGGCGTCCGCCTTGAATTGCCGACGCTGTTGGAGCTTGCAGGACACGAGCGCATCGTGGCCCTGAAGGATTGTGGCGGCGAACTGGACAAGACGCTGGCGCTTATTCTTGACGGTCGCTTGCAAGTGCTGTGCGGTGAGGATCTCGAGATGTTCGGCGCATTGTGCGTGGGCGCGAGCGGGGCAATCGCCGCATCTGCCCATCTTTTGCCGGAGCGGTTTGTCGCAATGGCGCGTGCGCTGGAGGAAGGGCGATTAGCCGATGCGCGCGTGCTGTGGCATGCACTTGTTCCGCTTGTGCGAGCAAGCTTCGCTGAACCAAATCCCGGTCCGGTCAAAGCGGCGCTCGCGCGATGCGGCTTGATCCGGAACGAGCTCCGCCCCCCTATGACGCCCGTGAGTGACGAACTCATTGCAACGTGGGATGAGATGTTCAAGGCTTCCGGGCAGCGTGAGCTCTTCCGCTGGAACAGGGAAACCGCGATCGGCTAAATGCCCGAAGAGTACCTGTTGCAGCGCCGCTACATGGGGTCGCGGCGGGCCCCATGTGCGCACTGCCATGCGAGAGTGTCGTAGGGGTCAGGTTGAAAGCGGTATGCGGGCAGCATCTGCCTTTGCATCGGCATCTAGGGCTGCGTACTAAAGCAGGGCGCGGGGCGTATCGTGTGTACGCTTAAAAGCCGGATCAGAACCTGTCCCACTCCGTACTGGCCGATTCATGCGCTGCTGCTGTGTCCTCGCGGGCACGGCGCTGGCTTGAGAGAGACACTCCTACCGACTGCGTACGGCGGCTTGAACGCGGTGCTTGTTGCGGAGACGGGTCGTCACCGCTCAATTTGAACACCGCTACTGCGGCGCGAAGACCGTCTGCCTGCGTTTCGAGCGATTGCGCGGCAGCGGCGGCCTCCTCGACCAACGCTGCGTTTTGCTGGGTAACCTCGTCCATCTGTGTGACAGCTCGCCCGACCTGATCTATTCCGCTACTCTGTTCTTGGGAGGCGGCTGAGATTTCACCCATGATGTCGGTGACGCGTCGGACCGCGGTTATGATTTCCGTCATCGTGCGTCCCGCGTCGTCGACCAAGGTCGAGCCCGCCTTGACGCGCTCCACTGAAATTTCGATGAGCTCTTTGATCTCTTTGGCAGCACCGGACGAGCGCTGTGCCAAGGAGCGGACTTCGCCAGCGACGACGGCAAAGCCGCGGCCCTCTTCGCCAGCCCGTGCGGCCTCGACGGCCGCGTTAAGCGCCAGTATGTTGGTCTGAAAGGCGATGCTTTCGATGATGCTGATGATGTCGGCGATCTTCTCGGAGCTTGCAGTAATATCACTCATAGTCGTGACCACCTGGGAAACGACGTGGCTACCACGGTCCGCGACATCCGAAGCATTGGCCGCGAGGACGCTTGCCTGTCGGGCATTGTCCGCGTTTTGTCTCACTGTGCCCGTGATCTCTTCCATGCTCGACGCAGTTTCCTGGAGCGCTGCGGCCTGTTCTTCCGTTCTGCTCGACAGGTCAAGATTGCCGGCCGCGATTTGGCGCGTGGCAGAGGCGATCGCTTCCGTGCCTTTACGGACTAAATTAACGGTGTCAACCAAACCGCTTTGCATCTTTGCGATCCCGCGCAGCAAATGACCCATTTCGTCGTTGGTGGACGCCTCGATATTCACACGCAGGTCACCGGACGCGATAGTGTCAAATTGCTCGAGCGCGGTCTCGATAGGACGTGAAATCCGTCGGCGCAGGCTAGCCCACGAGATCCCGGCAGAAAAAATTCCGATAAGAATTGCACAGATATTGAGTGTTCGAAAGGCAGTGTATTGCGCATGCCCTTGCTCGTAGGACTCTTTTGCATCGTCGATCTGACGTTGCCGCAGCGCGTCGCCTGAGTCTTCGAGCTTTGAATAATCGTCCTGAACAGCGCTGGCAATCGCTGCTGCCTTGTCGTGGTCGTTCGCGCGCACCGCTGCATAACCTTGGTCGAGCATACGGAGCAGGCTGATGCGTTGCGCATTGAATGCGTCGGCCTGCGCCTTTTCCTCAGGCGATGCAGGCAAGGCTGCGTATGCGTTCCACGCCTCATCGGATTTCTTCCGCAGTGCCGCGGAGTGCGCGATGGCGTCGTCTACTGCTAAAGAGTTCGAACTCAGGACAGCCCGATCAAGTGAAAGACGTTCTCGGCCAACATAAGTAACGGCGTCGCTTACCTCAACCGCACTGGGCAACTGGTTCCTGAAAAGATCGAGATTGTTCGAATCGGCATTTTGCATGCCAATCAGTCCGGTAATGCCAACGGCTGCAAGCAGAGCGCTGAGGAAAGCCATGACCAGTGCGAGGCGGCCTTTGATTGTAGTGAACACGTACCGATTACCTGTGATTTTAAGGAGGATGAAGATGGCACATCGAGTCAGCAGCTACATTTCAACCGATCAATGAAAACCACTGGATTGAATATCGGCTTACAACGGATATGCTGAAGGGAAGCGGGGAAGCATTTTTGATTATCGTTAAATGAGGTGAGTTGTTACTCGTTCTCTGGATGCTACCCGCACTAGCCAAACCGTCCATTCGAGTTCAACTTCACCTTCATCTTAGCCGGGAGGCTGTGGACAGTCGATCTCAATTCGAATCGTCGCTTCAAATCGCTTTGAATAGAATATTCCTCAGACGTTATAAGAAAAGAAGCAGAAGTATGAAATAATATTTATCATCCGGTGATAGAAGCAAGCGACATTTCAATCGCATGTTCTTCGCGGTTTAATGGCCGCGAAGCTGCGCCGCGACGCACAGGCGTGGTCGAGAGCGTATTCTGATCGTCGACTGCGCTAATGACCAAGCGGCTTGTCCTTGGTCCACGCTCAAGTTCAAGCCGGTCAGCCTCTGCGGTTCAATTCATGCGCACGCAAGCTGCAACTTTCAGTGCGAACGCGTTGCATCCCGTCGTGCCGCCAAGATCGGCAGTTTGGTCTGCCGGGTTCCCGAGGACAGTGTCGACGGCCAGATCAATAGCGGTAGCGGCTGCGATGAGACTCGGCTTTTGCCGGTACTCGCCGATCCAGCGTAAAAGCATACTGACCGAGAGAATCATCGACGTCGGATTTGCTTTGTCCTGGTCTTGAATATCGGGTGCAGAGCCGTGCTGCGCCTGCGCGCAACAGAGATGATCGCCGGCCATGATAGAGCCACCGAGACCAATGCTTCCGGACAGCTCCGCGGCGAGATCGCTGAGGATGTCGCCATAAAAGTTCGTCGCGACGAGCACATCAAATGTTTCCGGATTACGCACGAGATGTGCAGTCGAAGCGTCTACGAGCATGTCGTTCAACTGCACTTCGGGGAAATCCTTGGCAACGTCGCGCACGCACTCGAGGAAAAGTCCGTCTGTCATGTGGAAGCTGTTCGACTTATGGATGGCCGTCACTTTTTTTCTTCGCTTCATTGCCAGCTCGAACGCACGACGCGCTATGCGCTCGCTGCAATGACGGGTGATCTTTCGCACTGAAAGCGCCATATCCTTGGACGGCATCATCTCGCCCCAGCCGAGGTGCATATTACGGTCTGGATAAAAGCCCTCTGTCGCCTCGCGCATGATGACGAGGTCCATGCACTTTCCTTCGCGCATGTTAGACCTGAGGAAAGTGCGGGTGCATGACGGTCGGACGTTGGCATAAAGGTCTAGTACGCATCGGAACGCGGCGGACACATTGCGGCCGCCTTTGTCGGGCGGTGGATAGTCGGCGTGCGAGACCGTTCCGAGAATCAAGCCGTCGTACATTGGCGCCCTTTCGAGGAGTTCGGGGCGCAGCGTCGTGCCGTATTTTTCAAGGCTAGCGAATCCGATGTCCTCGTAGTCGTACCGAAGGCCGAGGTTGAAGATTTTGTCGGCTCGATCGAGCACCTCGATAGATGCGGCTACGATTTCGGGGCCGATCCCATCGCCGGGACAGACGAGAATGCGCATGAAGGATTACCTGTTAGATGAGGGTGTTAGGAAGACTTGATCGGCGACCTGACTGGCCACCGAGGCTAGCGGCTGCAGAATGCGCCGCAAACGGACCACGCTGGCATGGCTTTGACCCAACTCGGGATCTACAACGTGAATGTTGGGCGCGACTTCGAAGGACTGAATCCAGTTAAAGCTTATCTCGATGCTGTGGCATATCGCAGTGATCAGTCGACGTAATCGAGTGTGAGAAGGTCGCAGGTTCTTAAATGCCGACGGCCAGCTTATCGCTGGCCGTGATTGGAATTTACGAAAGTCGCGAGAGGATCAGCAACGTTATAGTCACAGTGATTGCCCCTCCTATCCGTGTCGCAATTTGCGCAAAAGGCATCAGGCTCATCCGGTTACATGCTGTGAGGATGGCAACGTCGCCAGTTCCGCCTTGGCCGCTGTGGCAAGCATTGACGATAGCCGTGTCGATTGGGTACATCTTGAGCCACTTACCGACGACATAGCCAGTGCTCATCAGTGCTGCGACGGTGCAGGCAATTGTGACGACGTTCGCTACGTTGATCGCGGCCATCAGCTTGTCCCATGGGGTCATAGCAGTGCCGATCGCAAACAGCAGAGGATATGTCACCGCGGTCGAAAAGAATTGGTAGACGATCTTTGCTCCGCCTTCGAGATTCGGCGATACGAGGCGTGTGACCTTAATGAACACCGCTACGAATAGCATTGCGACGGGAGCGGGAAGGCCAAGCACCCGGTGGCCCAGCAACCCGACGAGGTAGAGGCTGATTGCAGTAATTGCAGCTGCTGCGACGGTATTTACGTCTGGCGTGGTCGGTGCAGCTTCAAACCGAGGTGTCTTCGGGATGTCCTGTGCGGGCTGGAGTGTCCCGCGGCCCGTGAGATGCGGCCGCTTTTCCCCAATCCAGCTTAGCAGCCCGGAGAACAGAATGGCGCAAAGGCTGCCGATCATTACTGCGGGAAGAACCTCAGCAAAGACGGGACCTTGGGGAATATTCAGGATTTCAGAATAACCAACGGACAAGGGAATCGCACCCTCTCCGACGCCTCCTGCCATGATCGGAATGACGATATACAGCAACGTATGCTTTGTTCCCAAACCGAGTAGCGTGCCGACGGTGGTTCCGACGATTCCGGCCACGATAGACCCAGCGGCGAGGGGGAAGAATATTTTTGCGAAGCCTCGTATCAGGACCTGACGGTCCATGCTGAAGATGCTCCCCACGATGATCGACGCAATAAAGAGATACATGAAATTGCTGACTTGGGTGAAATTGGTCACCATGCCGAGCAATTTTTCCGGAAGCAGATGATGGAACGCGAGGAATGACGGAAGAAAGGTCGCAACGATAGCCGCCGATCCGATTTTGTTGAAGAACGGAAGGCGCTTCCCGAGTTCGGCGCATGTGAAGCCGCAAAGCACCAGAACGGCGATCGCCATGGATATCTCGCCTGGCACCTTTCCAGTGATCACGAAGCCGGCGACCAGTGCCAGCAGCAGAAGATAGATCGGAAGAGGGATGATGCCGACCCTGATCTCGACGATCGCCCACCATCCGAACGGCCAGAACGAAGTACGTTCCGTTTCAGCCTGGCTAGATGCCAGGTCTCGCGTTTGTTGCATTGGTCGTCTCCTTAATTCGACTTCGTTCACGAACAACGGGCGCGGAGCGACGGGACCTTCGCGAGACTGTCGGCAGCGGACTCTCTGCAGGCAGACCGTTTCGGCACTCATTCACGCGATCCGACGTTTCTCACAGCGTTTTATGATCATAAAACGCAAAGCGCAGACGTTGGGATCGGTGTTTACACGGGTGTTTGCGGCTATCGGGCTAGATCATGAAGAAGTTCGCTCGCTGTAAATGCATTACGTGTTGAAAAAACGCATAAACGGTCATGCTTGAAATATTTACTTTCAAAACGTAAGACGGACCGCGCAACTATTGATTGGCGAACCTTTCTTGCGACAGAGGTCGTGACAGGGGAGATCTGGCTGCGCAGGCAGCTTGGAGGCGGACTCAGAACGATGTTCACGAGCGCGCCCCTTGAGTCTTGGGAGCGCGCTCGGGGTCTCGGGTCGTATCCGACACGGATGTCAGATCGGACTGTGTGACGTTTGTGGACTCGCGAAGCCGGTGTTTTAGCGGGCAGCATGGCAGAATCTTGCTCCCCACACCTGTCCAGGCGTCGTTCAATAAAATGCTGAAGCGGGAGGTGCGCTGGAATTATTGATCGTCATCACTGGTGAGCGTAGACGGTTGAGTTCAGGTAGGCGAGCTGGCCGTCTTTCTCCGCATGGACGAGGTCGCGATACACCTGTGCGTGGGTTTCTTGTTGAGCCGCCGTGCCGTAAGGGGGAATCCAGTGACCGGCCTGCGCGGCGGCACCGACGAGCTTCACTTGCGTCATGGTCGGTTGATATGCCGCGTAGTTCGGCGATGAAGCGGGGGTTTGTGCGAACGCACTGGTGGCCGTTGCGAGGCCTGCGAATGCTGCTGCAATCATCATTGCTTTCATGATATCGATCCTTGGTGGTTGAGTCGTCACTAGCGGCTGTCATCGTTGGCTAACCGTTGTGAACAGGTTATTCCCAAGGCGGTATCAGAAAGGAAGCGTCATTGTGAAGAAAGTTTAATCTCGCAAACTGAGCCTCGAGCGACGAGTATTGGTCTGTCGGCAAGGGTCTGGATTATCTATCCGAAGGCTTGCCCGTATTAAATTTCGTCTAACGATGAGTTCGACGCCTCATTGAAGCATCATGCTCCGGAGGGCGTCATAGTTACTGGCCGGGGGTCAAGAAGCGGGGCCGGGCTGGAGAGCTGTGCCGCAAGTGCGGCTGGGGACCGCATGGGTCCCGAGCCAGTCTCAACTTTCAAAACCTATGCGTCATGCCGACGATGGCAGCTACGGCGCGACCGGTACTTGAGTAGGTCGATCCGTAGAAATTCGCGACTGCTGCCTTTCCAGTGGAGTCGGTACCCGAGGCTGTTTCAAAGAAGCCATCAGCATATAGGGAAGTGCGTCTCGTTACCGAGTAGGTTGCGCCGATATTGACCTGATTGTAATGCGCACTACCATAGTCGCCCGCTCCGGAATTGCGTGTGTAGATGTAGGCTGCTGCAAGTGTCAATGCGGGGCTCGCAGCATATTTTACGTTCAGCTCTCCGGAATTAAATGTTGCGCTTCCACCGTTGTATTTGATCCCATAGCTTCCACCGGCATTTACCGCGCCCAGATCCCGGAATTGGGTGTTTGAGTAAAGGGCGGAGACTGTAAATTGACCTGCGACGTAGGATCCACCGGCTGTCACAATCTGTTGTGAGCCGGCGGATGCGTAGCCACCAAAGATTCGGCTTGGCATATTGTTAGAGGAGCCAGCGGCTGTCGTCGAGGAGTTTCCCTGGTCGCCGAACGTCGCATAGTAAGGGTCCTTCGTGAACATGTAGCTCGCGCCGAGCTTCAGCGGGCCGTTCGCGTAGCCAAGCCCGATGTCTTTTACCGAATTCTGCGCGAACCTTCCTGCTACATTCCCCAATCCGTAGAGCACGCCGAGCGTGAACCCGCCGACGTTCGGACTCGTGTATTTCACAGAATTCTGGATGCGATTCGACGTATCAACGTTGTCGACGTCAGCTGCTCGCGTGCCGTATCCCAGGCCACAGGCGGCCCAGTCCGCGCCAGACGCAAACACGCTCGTCGTGTCGTTGCTGACCGAGTATTGGCGGCCTAGAGCGAGCGTCCCCCACGATGCACTGCTCAAGCCAATGAACGCTTTCCGGCCGAATAGTAGGCCGCCTTGACCCGATGCTCCAGTGCCAACTGTAAATCCGTTCTCAAGGTTGAAGATTGCGTCGAGACCATCCCCGAGATACTCAGAACCTCGAAGCCCCCAACGCGACGGGGTGGCAGTGGAAACGCCATAGGATGATCTGCCCTTGATGTTGCTGTTATAGAGGAGGCCCGCGTCGATCACCCCGTACATATTCAAACTATTCTGTGCTCGTGCCGTGCTCGTGGCGACGCACAGTGCTATGCCGACAGCGATTCCAGCCGCCTTGTCTGCGGTCATCCGCATGCGCTTTAAACTGCGGTGTAGTTCACGGGCGTCTGTGCTGGTTAATCTGCTCCACGTGGGGCGCGCGAGCCAAGGTTTAGGTTTGTTTTGCATTCGAGTCCTGGGTTTAAAGACCGCGTGAGAGTGCGGCAGGAACGAATGCTAGTTAATCGTGCATCCATCGCTTAAGCATTGATTCACATAAGCATGTCACATAGACGAAAAGCTGGTTACTGTCTGTTTAGTTAGATGCTTCGTCCACAACGAGACGAGCACAGTCGAGGAGCACGATTTTTTTCGAAATATTCAAATGAATCAACACGCCGGAGGTATTCACTTTGGTTTTCTTGGGGGCGTGCGTGCGCGACTATCGGCTAACGCGACTGGATGATTATTCAACGTTCCGAAAGATAAAATTTCAGGAGACGCGTGGTGAAATGAATACGCCATGCGAAAGGATCAATCCTCGAAAACACGACAACGAGTTCCGCTCCTATGGCGTGCGGCAATGCAAGGTTGATCGACCGTCTTCGAGCCTGCGTACTACGCTCATACCGATATCACGTAGCACCGCGCCTGTCTAACTGACGTCTCGGCCTTAAAAGAGGGAGAGTTTAGTCGGGGATGACCTGTGTGATTTGATGGCTTAGTTTCACGTCATCACACCGCGACGTGACTTGCGTGGCGCGATTGATTCTGTGCAAAGCGTCGCATGCGGCTTCCGGCTACACGCGGCTTGCGCTCGCTCAGCTCTGGCCGAGCAATGCTTTGAGCCGTTTTACCGCGCTGTCCGTCGTCGTCAGTGTCGGGCGTCGAGAGGTCAGTTCAGCAGCGGCATGTGCACTTGTCATCGAAAACTGCGCGAAACATATGACGTCGTCGCCCGAACCGTCCGCACAGGCCTGGGCAATCAGTTGGTCATGGGTCTGTCGGTCACCCCCCTTTAGGGCATCCAACGCACCATCGACGAAAATCGGTGTAACCGCGATTGCGGCGCCTCTGCTCGACGCGAGTTCGTCGAACTCCCGCATGATCGGGGCTAGTGCGGGTTTGAACGTCGCAACCAGCAAGATTTTTCGACCAATTTCGAGGGCCTCTTCAATCATCGCCTCGTTTGGCTTGAGTACTGGAATATCGATGCCCGTACGGGCCGACTCAACGGCTAGTCCGAACGATGAGCAAGTGAACAGGATTCCATCCGCACCGGTATCCAACGAGTACCGCAGGAGCGCTGAAAATCTGGGGGCCAGAGACATGATGTCGCCTCCGGCGCGGTCGAGATCCGCGGTAAGGGACTCGTCAAGAAGGTTGCAAGTTGTAGCATCTGGCCATAGCCGCCGGAAGCTTTCGGTAATTGGTTCAATCGCAACGGGCGTTGCGTGAATGAGGCTGATCCGGGCGCCGCTGCTCATAAACCCTCGCGTTATAAAATTGTACGGAGACATCCGATAGTACAATAGACTGTATGAAATTGGGTGCTCGAAATTGCTTACCGTGGTCGGAATTGCTGCCGTTTTGGTTGTCGACGGTAGCCCGGCTGTGTTCCCTTGCATCAAACTACAATCTATGATAACAACAGGGAATCACTTGTCCAGCCCACCATGAAAACTGACATAACAGGCGCTCTCGCTGACCAGGTAGCGGCGAAAATCGTTGATATCGCTCGCACGCGCTCGCTTCGAGCGGGAGACCATCTGCGCGAAGAAGCGCTGGCTTCCGAGCTGGGACTTTCCCGTTCACCTGTGCGACGAGGTCTCGCCTTGCTCGCAGAGCATGGCATTGTCGTGAAGGAACCTAATCGCGGAATCTTCCTGGCCCTCGACGCGCACGGGATCGACATCTCCAAACTGCCATTCGGCGTCGATCCGCTCGAAGACCTCTATTTACGCTTGGCGGACGATTGTCTGACAGAGGAGTTGCGCGAAGAATTTTACGAAGCGGAATTGCTTAGACGGTATGACGTACCACGGGGACAGCTGCTTAGGGTGCTCACGCGGCTTGCCAACGAAGGAATGATCTCCCGCAAGCCGGGGCAGGGGTGGAAAATCAATCCATTCGTGCATGATCGCGAAGCGTATATCCAAAGTTACCGGTTCAGGATGGCTATTGAACCGGCGGCGTTGCTCGAACCTGCTTTTCGCATCGACAAAGCAGGCTTCGCCAAGGCGAGAAAGGTTCAATTGGAGATGCTTGAAGGCGACATTTTCAAGTTGCCGCGGCCGATGTTGTTTAAGCACGGGTCGGAGTTTCACGAGATGCTCGTAAGGTGCTCGGGCAACCGATTCTTCATTGAAGCAATGGAACGTCAGAATCAGCTTCGCCGCTTCATGGAATACAAGGCCGCGACCAACCGCACCCGCCTGATTCGGCAGTGCCAGGAGCACCTCGAGATGCTCGATCTGATAGAAAGTGGTGGCCGCGATCACGCGGCCGCTTTTATGCGGAAGCATCTGGATGTTGTCAGCAAGATCAAGGCAAGGGAGGAGGAGCAGGAAGAGGCGGAACTGCACGGGGAACGAAAAGCGTCCGTGCGTTCTATCCCCGAAGCGCATTTCTAGATCGGCGGGTCATGGCTCATGGGTATCCGCTGCTCCCGATTCTGCCGGGAAGCCTGTGGGGCACTGCAGAAATGTGCCTTGGACAGTCTTCATTTTGAAAACCGTGCGAGCTTGCCCGCTCGGCCCGTGTTGGGGAAAGCGTTCGGCGCACGTCTCGCTGTATGGGGTATCCAGTTCCTGCGACGCCATTTAAAGATGATTCTCATGACCCCGGTAGACCGATCATAAAACGCGTGGGAAAACGGAAGGGCCCGAATCCTGTACGAATGGACCGAGGACATATGTCTCTGGGCAGCGTAGGGACGCAGATTGCAACAGTGTCATTCCGCGAATTTGAACAGGCGTGCAGGATTGTCCACGAGGATGATTCTTCGTGTCGCACCGTCTGGTACCCATGCGAAAAAGTTTGCCAACAGGTTCCTGTCGTCGACGGGGTAAAAGGGACTAATATCGTCGCGGTCGCGACCGGTAACTTTCCGTGAATCAGTGTGAGGCCAGTCAGTTGCCCACAATACGCGATGGGGGTTCGCGTTCA
Organism: Paraburkholderia sp. Tr-20389; assembly: GCF_017104565.1. Classification (GTDB taxonomy): domain Bacteria; phylum Pseudomonadota; class Gammaproteobacteria; order Burkholderiales; family Burkholderiaceae; genus Paraburkholderia. The sequence goes on from NZ_JAAGPD010000016.1 coordinate 59,015, forward strand.
AGAAGGCGGTAGCGAGTTCGCGCATGCCCGGATATTCTGACGGAGCAGACACGTGGTACATCGCGGACAGCTTCACGTACGTATTGCCCTCGATCAGCATTTCTAGTACTGAACGCATCCCATCTTGATCCAGCCCCGTCGAGTCTGCCCCGGCAAAGTGATCAAGGACGAACGGAGCGGGAGATGCCCGAATCACGTCTGCTAATGACGAGATGATCTTTAAGGGGAAGAATGCCTGCACGTGCCAGCCTAGTTCCGCGGCCTGTTTGGCGGATCTCTCGAGCACACGCTTAAGTACAGGCATCTCCTTGATCCCGCCGGTCTGATTGATCCGGATACCGACGATACCTGCCGCCCGTAGGCGATCTATTTCTATCGAGGAAGGGTTGGAGGAAATCACGGCGATTCCCTTGGCTGCGGAGCCGAGTTCGCTGAGGGCATCCATAAGGCATGAATTGTCAGTCCCGTAGAAGCTTGGCTGAACGAGAACAGAGCGCTCGATCCCGAGTTTTGCATGAATGGATCTCAACTCGCCGACCGAAGCCATGGGTGGTGTGTAAACCCGTGAGCTCACCATCGGATAGCGATTGTACGGACCTATCACGTGCGAATGACAGTCGCACGCATGCGCGGGCAGGCACAAGGCAGAATGCGCGGGAGCCGGTTTGCAGGCGGCGGCAATGAGTGGAGTTGCGGACGCGGCGGCGCAGCCGACGGCGATTGTCTCTAGCATATTGCGACGGGTAACCACATCTACTCCGTTGGTTTGTTGTGTCTTCAGGTCTTCAGGCGACTGAAATGCCTTTGCGGGTCATCTGTCCAGATCGCGCGTCGCGATCTGATCAGCTGCCGGAGGGCTGTCAAAGTCGGACGGCGGCATCAACATCACAGACATATCGATGTAATGCCGACGCACGTCAATGACCTCTCTATCCACTTCGCAATGCAATTCGGGGTTAGCCGACGCTGACATCCGAAGGCTGCGCCTGGTGCCGAGGGCGAAGCAGCCGCGGAAGTAGCGCTGCCAGGACGCTTGAGATTCCGATCAGAGCTGCCATGCATAACAGCCCCGCAGAGAAAGATCCGGTTGTGGCTTTCAGCCAACCCATAAGTACCGGCCCCATGAAGCCGCCGAAGGCACCGATTGAACTGATCAGGGCAAGGCCACTGGCCGCTCCCTCACCTACAAGGAATTGAGGTGGAATTGACCAGAAAATGCCTCGTGCGGAAGTCACTCCGACAATTGCGATTGTTAGTCCGATCATCGCTACAGACAGACTTGGGATCCACACAGCCAGGAGTAGACCGCTTGCACCCAGTGCGCAGGTCACGGCGAGGTTAATGCTGCGACGCCCACCCCGATCGACAGCGCCGGACCAAAGGATCGTCGCGATGCAACCGCAGAGATATGGCACTGAAGACAGCAGCCCAATCGTAATGATCGACAAGTGATGCTCGCGCAGAATTTGCGGCAGGAAGATGCCGATTCCGTACGATCCGACGGTAAAGCCGAACTGAAGCACTGAAAGGGCAATGACACGCATGTCGCGCACTACCGCGCGGAAGTTCGTGCTTGCGTGAGCGCGGTGTTCGTTTGCAACGGCCTTCGTCAGCGCTTTGCGTTCTTCAGGGGTAAGCCACGAGGCGACATCGGGCCGGTCGGCAAGCGCGAAAAGAAGGACGATTCCGAGGACAGTCGCAGGCAACCCTTCGAGAATGAACATCCACTGCCAGCCGGCAAGATTCAACAAGCCATCAAGCTGCATGATTGCCGCAGACAGTGGGCCTGCTACTACTGCGGACAGAGGGATCGCCATCTGGAACCACGCTAGCGCGCGGCTGCGAAAGCGTTTGGGAAACCACGCCAGGAAGAAGAACATGACGCCCGGATTGAACCCAGCTTCCGCCACACCGAGCAAGAACCGCACGACATAGAAGCTCGTCGGGCCGGTGACCAGCGCGGTAGCCGCAGAGACAAGTCCCCACGTTATCATGATCCGCGCTAACCAGATTCGGGCACCATAACGATAAAGCAGGAAGTTGCTGGGGACCTCAAAGAAGCAATACCCAAAAAAAAGGATGCCGGCACCCCAGCCGAAAGCTTCGGTTGTCAGTCCTAGCGCCTTGTTCATGGTCAGGGCTGCGAAACCGATGTTGGTGCGATCAATATAGTTGACGAGGAAGCAAAGAGTCATCAATGGCACTAGCCTAAGCGCCGCTTTTCGGATAGCGGAGCTCTCAGGCGACGAGACATCTGCGTTCGTAGCTAACTCGTCAGACGATCTGGTGCTCACTATGTTCTCCTAATTTAATCAAAGAAATTATTATCGATACTTAAATCGTGGCGCCTTCCTGTATGCACCGATTTGCGTGCCGCTGGCTCGAAAGTGACTCGCTCCGGAGGCCTGCGCCAGACTGCAGATGTGAGGCAGGCGAGGCGTCACATTCGTAACGTCGCCTGTCGTCGTGATCACTTCTAGGTGTGTCCTGTCCCGGCGTCCTGGCAATCTGAAATGTGGTCCGCGACGGTTTACCGAGACTGCGCGCTCGATACTAGATCGGCAGACCGATTCCACGACCGACGATCGTAGTAGAGGACTGCAGGCAGACGCTTCTGCCCGCACGCGTGCAGATTGATCCACTCTTCGATCTCTCGCCCGGCTCTAAGGGGACATCCACTACGCGCGCGAGTCCCGCATGTTCTGACAAACTGCCTCAGCTACGACCATGGTGCCGGCGGTGCCGCCGAGGTCACCGGTTCTCGTTTCAGGTTTGGCAAGCGCTGAATCAACGGCGAGTTCGATGGATCGTCCCGCAGCTGTAAAGCCCTCGGCACCGGAACGGAGTCCAAGATGGCTCAGCAGCGACGCCGCAGAAAGGATCAGGCCAATGGGGTTAGCGATCCCTTTTCCTGCGATGTCGGGCGCGGAGCCATGCCCGGCATTGGCAGCAGCATGCACGTCGCCGACATTCAACGCTGATGCCATTCCAAGGCCGCCGGCCAGCGCGTTGACGAGGTTCGACAGGATATCGCCAAACATGTTCGTTGTAAGAACAACGTCGAACGCCGAGGGTTTGGTGTAGAGCTCGGCGGCGATGGCGTCGACGTCAATCTCGCGGAGCGTCACGTCGGGATAGTGCTCAGCTACCTTGTTGACTTCTGCCATGAACAGGCCATCAGTTATTTGCATGACATGGCGTTTGCCGACGACCGTAACATGCTTGCGTCGCATCATGGCAGTTCGGAACGCCACCTCCGCGATTCGCTGCGATGCTTTGGCGGTTATCAAACGAAGGGAGATGGCTGAATCGGGGGTCGGCATGAACTCTCCGTAACCTCGGAAGAGGTTGCGATCGGCGTAGAAGCCCTCTGTGTTCTCGCGCACGATGACGCAGTCCAGCCCGGGATGCGCTTTCGGAACGCCAAAGCGCGAACGCGCCGGCCGTATGTTGGCATACAGGTCCAACTGTTTGCGGATGGTGCCAGGGATGTTTATGCCGCCCTCATTGACGGGCGGGTAAAGGGTCATTCCACCCGGTCCGAGCAACACGCCGTCGGCAGCTCGGGCGGCCTCGACGATTTCCGGGGGCAGGGTCGTTCCAAGCCTGCGGTGGAGCGCCATCCCAACCTCATACACTTCGAGCTGAAGATTTAGTCCGAACCGTCTGTCTGCTTCGCGGACGACAGCAAGGGTCGCGTCCATGATCTCTGGACCGATGTCATCACCTGGGAGCACTGCAAGTTTCATTTCGTACCTTCCTGATTACGGTTAAATCATTTCGCGTGCGACACCCTCGGGCGCTACTTTTGAGAGTTGTCTTGTTGCATACGTTGCCTCTGCGGGGACGTCTTCTATTTCGATACGATTGTACGTTACAATTCGGAAAAACAATCCAGGGTTTCTTCCAGGACCATCGCGTCGGGAAGCTCGGGCAACGTGAGCCATGCTGTCTGGCACAAAACGGCGACGCTCTGTCACTGCCGACCGTGCCACGCACGGCACACCTAACGTAGGAGAGCAGGTATGAAACTGAGCGCTCATCTGGGATATCAGTTCAACGAGGTTCCCTTTCTGGAACGCTTTGAGCTGGCTGCGCGGTATGGTTACCGCGCTGTGGAGTTTCCTGCACCGTATGGTTATGCGGTGAGTGTCTTGAAGAACCTAATGGACGCCCACGAGCTCAAGCTGGTGCAAATCAGTGCGCCGATGGGTAACACCGCGGCGGGTGAAAAGGGCATCGCGTCATTTGCGGGTCGCCGGGACGAGTTCGTGGCAAGCGTGAGCATTGCCCGCGAGGCAGCGTTGGCCCTCGGCTGTCCTCGTGTCCATATCATGGCCGGTGTTCGGACCGACGACGCAGCAGGAAACTGGGACGCCTACGTCGAAAATCTGCAGCGGGCAGTAGAGACCTTCAGTAGCGTCGGGATCAAGACGCTAGTCGAGGTCATGAGTCCGCAGGAGGTCCCCGGATACCTGATGTCGTCGTTCGAACAAGCTGAGGCACTTTTCTCGGCGATACCGAATCGGAATCTCGAGCTTCTGTTCGACACCTACCACGCGGCCGTCTTGGAGCCCGATCTGCTGGCAACGCTGGAGCATTGGCTGCCCCGAATCGGCCACATCCAGATCTCCGACTTTCCGGGTCGGCACGAGCCGGGTACCGGTGCACTACCTTTCGACCAGATTTTCTCCCGCTTGAAAGCATGCGGATATCAACACTGGGTTGGATGTGAGTATCGACCGCTGTGCGACACAGTAGGCGGGTTGCGTTATCTAGCGGCATACCTCGACGCCCCCGGAAGCTGACATCATCGGTGCACAGCCCACTGACCCTCTCGTCTCCGCAAGCTTAAGCGCAGCGACGGGCTCTCGGGCGATCATTTGCGTGACTAATATCAGCGATCTGTCATTGTATTTCGGAATATGGAAACACAACGGCAGCAAAAAGGACGAAGCGGTCATCGCCAAGGATTTCCAAGCATCGATGTGTTGGCGAACCGCAAGATCAAAGGAATAAGACGACATGACGCCCTCTGCTAACACGCCCTTGCTGGGCTGCATCGCCGACGACTTCACCGGCGCAACCGATCTCGCGAACATGCTGGTGCGCGGCGGCATGCGCACGGTCCAGAGCATCGGCGTGCCCGCTGCCGACACGCGTATCGAAGCCGATGCGCTGGTCATTGCGCTGAAGTCGCGCACCATCGACGCCGCTGACGCCGTCGCGCAATCGCTCGCCGCGCTTGAATGGCTGCGCGCGCAAGGCTGCCGCCAGTTCTTCTTCAAATACTGCTCGACGTTCGATTCGACCGACAAAGGCAACATCGGCCCCGTCGCCGACGCGCTGCTCAATGCGCTGTCGCCGATCGGCGGCGGCACGCCGTTCACGATCGCGTGTCCGGCGTTTCCGGAGAACGGCCGCACGATCTATCGCGGGCATCTGTTCGTCGGCGATGTGCTGCTGAACGAGTCGGGTATGGAGCATCATCCGCTGACGCCGATGACGGACGCGAATCTCGTGCGCGTGCTCCAGCGGCAGACGCGCTCGACAGTCGGTCTCGTGCGTTATGACGCCGTTGCGCAAGGTGCCGACGCGGTGCGTGCATCGATCGATGCATTGCGCCACGACGGCGTGCGTATGGCGATTGCCGATGCCGTCTCCGATGCTGATCTCTACACGCTCGGCGAAGCGTGCGCAGACTTGCCGCTGATCACCGGCGGATCGGGCGTCGCGCTCGGTTTGCCCGCGAATTTCCGCCGTGCCGGTTTGCTCGACGAAGCTATCGACGCAGGCGAGTTGCCGCGTATCGAAGGCGCGTCGGCGGTGCTGGCGGGCAGCGCGTCGAAGGCGACCAATGCACAAGTCGCGGCATGGCGCGAGTCGCGCCCCGCGTTTCGCATCGACCCGCTCGCGGCCGCGCGCGGCGAGCCCGTCGTCGAACAGGCGCTGGCCTTCGCGCGCGAGCACATGAACGCGGCTCAACCGCAGCCCGTGCTGATCTACGCGACAGCATCGCCCGACGAGGTGAAGGCCACGCAGCACGAACTCGGCGTTGCGCAAGCAGGCGAGCTGGTCGAGCGCACGCTCGCATCGATTGCGCGTGGGTTGCACGATCTCGGCGTGCGCAAGTTCGTCGTGGCGGGCGGCGAGACTTCGGGCGCGGTAGTCCAGGCGCTTGGCGTCGACATGCTGCGCATCGGCAAGCAGATCGACCCGGGCGTGCCCGCGACGGCGACCATCGGCGCTGCGCCGCTTGCGCTCGCGCTCAAGTCCGGCAACTTCGGTGCAATCGATTTCTTCGCCAAGGCGTTGCGTCATCTCGACGGAGGCGCGCAATGACGCTCGCCATTCACACCAGCAACGAAGCACAGGTCCGCGAGGAAATCTGCGTGACGGGCGCGAGCCTGTACGAGCGAGGCTATACCGTCGGCAGCGCGGGCAACATCAGCGCGCGGCTCGACGACGGCTGGCTCATCACACCGACGGATGCATGCCTCGGCCGACTCGACCCCGCGCAGATCGCCAAGGTCGATCTCGACGGCAACGCCGTGTCAGGCGGCAAGCCGTCGAAAACGCTCGCGCTGCATCGCGGGGTCTACGAGCGCAACCGCGAAGCGCGCGGCATCGTGCATACGCATTCGACACATCTGGTCGCACTGACGCTGACTGGCGTGTGGAGCGACGCCGACGTGCTGCCGCCCATCACGCCGTACTACGTGATGAAGGTCGGTCATATTCCGCTGATCCGCTACCGCCGTCCTGGCGACCCGCAAGTCGCGCAACAGATCGCCGCGCTGGCCGACAGCGTGCGCGGCGTGCTGCTCGAACGGCTCGGCCCGGTCGTGTGGGAGCGTTCCGTCTCGCAGGCTGCCTACGTGCTCGAAGAACTGGAAGAGACGGCGCGTTTGTGGCTGATGACGAACCCGCGCCCCGCGCCGCTCGGCGAAGCCGCGCTCGACGAGTTGCGCACGGTGTTCGGCGCGCGCTGGTAGCCCGCTCACGCGGCCCAGGTTATGCCAACCGGCGGATCATCCATATTCGGGGAATGACCGGAGGAACTGTCTCTCATGAAGGGGTTGCCATGCGAGCGGTGTTGTCTGGGGGATCCGTGTTGTGTTTGCTTTGTGGCCCGGGCCCACTTCCGATCTCATGGTAAATCAGCTAGTTGACTGCTAAGCTGGTCCGCGAATTTTTCCGCTGCGATCGACAGGGTCCGCCCTTTCAGCTGTCCTAAAACCACCCGGAGATGGTCAATGTCGAGTGTGCTGATGGGCACGCCGCATATTCTCTCGTCGGCTTGGGGTACGGCACTCAACGGTAGAAAAGTAATCACGGACTCCCGCACAACAAAGCCACGCAGAAATTCCAGGGAGTCGGACTCTACCGCTTGCTCAGCCTGAAGCTGCAGCCGCCAGGACGCTTCGTCCAGCAGCGTTCGAATCGCAAGGGACTGGCTAGGCATAGCGACGGGATGTCTGAGGCACTCCCGAAGCCTGACCGACTCCAGCCGTGCCAACGGATGCGATCTGCCGACCACGGCACAGAGCGGTTGATGCTTGATGAGCAACTCCTGCACGTCGGCGGAAGGGGGCGGGTCAATCAGCAACGCGAGGTCCGCCTCGTAGTTCGCAAGGGCACGGATCCCTAGCACATTGTCGCGGACGTCAAGAGAGAACGTAACCTGCGGATATTGCGACCGATACTTTGCAATCTCGTCCGGCAGCACGCTGTCGACAAAAGCCTGCGAACAGGCCAACGTTACATGGCCACGACGGACACCGGCCAGGTCGGAGAGCTGGGCGTGTAGCCGCTCGAAATCAGCGCTCTGATCACGGATGTGACGGAGCAGAAGCTCCCCCGCTGCATTCAGGCGCATGCCTTGGGGTAATCGCTCAAAGACAGCCGTCCCGAGTTCTTCCTCGAAGTCCTGGATCTTTCGGGTCAACGCCGACGGCGTGATGTGAAGATGGTCGGCTGCCTTGCGGATGGATCCTCGACGCGCGACTTCTGCGATGAAGCGGTATATCTGCAGATGTCTCATTAAGGTCCCAGTCAGAATGCAGCAGGCGTTGCGTGCTTCGCATTAGATTACCAGAAATGTCTCTGATGGCCGCATCGGCTTACCACCCCGCTGCGTTCGCCCTGTGTCGCGGGCAGTGACGCTACGAAGGAAGGGCGAGGGGCCCGCTTTCGCATGTAACGGCGCGGGGGATAAAAGGAAAGCAGGAACCCATTCATCTGTGTTGCGAAAAATGCAACGCCCCGATGATAGATCAGCACTAGCCTGCAACAGCCGCGACTCCTATATTCCGCTAAAGCTGCGAATCAATTCAGCACCCCGGCATCGGCAGTTCGGTTATCGAACAACCTCGCTACGGCCGCAAATAAAGCAGATAGGAGACGTATGGACATTTCAGCAAAGAAAGTGGTCGCTCCCTCGACGCGAAGCTCATTGCGCGTCGGCCTTGCCTGGCAAATCGTAATAGGAATGTTCGTCGGAATCTTGGTCGGCTTCGCTCTAAGCAAGTATCCGGACGTTCGAAGCACGGCTATCGCCAATTACATCCAGCCGGCAGGCGATCTCTTCATCAGGCTTATCAAGATGGTGGTCGTGCCGATCGTTTTCACGAGCATGGTGGTAGGAATCGCAGGCGTAGGCGACGGGAAGTCCCTGGGGCGCATCGGGTTCAAAACGATCGTCTACTTCGAGATTGTCACGACAATCGCAATTGTTATTGGACTAGGGTTCGGCAACATACTGCAGCCGGGCGTAGGCACTGACATGTCGCAACTTGGTCATGCCGATATTTCGAACATCCAGCGGTCAGCTGCGCAAGCCGGACAACATCATGGCTTCATGCATCTGATTCTTGGGATTGTTCCAGACAATATCCTCGCGTCCATGTCGCGCGGAGACCTGCTTCCAGTCCTGTTCTTTTCCGTGGTCTTTGGGCTGGCACTTCAAAGCGTGCCGAGAGATTTCCGGCAACCGGTAATCGATACGCTGCGCGGGATCTCCGACGCCATGTTCAAAGTCACGGGCATGGTAATGCGATATGCACCTGTTGGAGTGGCCGCACTCATTGCCGTCACTGTCGCAAACTTCGGTTTCGCTTCGTTGCTGCCATTGTTGAAACTGTTGGGTGTTACCTACGCAGCCATCATCGTCTTCACGGTTGTCGTCCTCGGCGTTACTGCTCGCGCCTTTGGCTTCAATATCTTTACGCTCCTGCGCATCATCAAGAGCGAACTTCTTATTGCCTTCACGACCTGCAGCTCGGCGACCGTTCTTCCCCAACTGATGCAAAAGATGGAGGACTTCGGCTCTCCGAAGGCCATCACGACGTTCGTCATTCCGACGGGTTACGTGTTCAACCTCGACGGTGCCTCGGTCTATCTGGGAATTGGTACGCTTTTTGTCGCACAGATTTACGGCGTCCATCTCGGGCTGCAAGAGCAAATCGTCCTTGTCCTGACGATGGTCGTGACCTCCAAAGGGGCGGCAGGGGTGCCTGGATTCATGTTTGTCATTCTCCTCGCGACCCTGTCGAGTGCAGGACTGCCTCTCGAAGGGCTGGCGCTGATCGCGGGAATCGACCGCTTTATGGACATGGGCCGCACGGCCTTGAACGTGGTCGGCAACGCGTTGGCAACCCTGGTCATCGCCAAATGGGAAGGGCAATATGACCACGAGAAGGGGCAAGCCTACCTGAGACAGATAAAGGATGTTGAGCAGGTTTCCTGAATTGTCAGGATGTCACTCCGGCGCCCAAAGGGGCAGTCGGTTTTTGAGAAATGCATCATCAAGCAGACTAACGGGAGTGCCCTATGCAACTCTTTGAACTGGATGACCTACTCGGCAAGCTGCCGAGAAAAAGAATTGGGTTCTATCCGACTCCATTCCACAAGCTGGAAAACATGTCCCGTATTCACGGAATCAACCTCTTCATGAAGCGTGAAGATATGGCTGGTCCCGGATCTCTGAGTGGCAGCAAGATGCGGGTGGCTGAACTCATCATTGGACAAGCACTCAAGGATGGTGTCGACACCATCATTACGCAAGGCGCGTATCTCACGAATTCAGGGATGCAGTTTGCGACGGCTGCGCGCGTCGCCGGCCTCACGCCCATCTTGTTCCTTACACGTGACGAAGAGCAACACGGCAAGTTGGCCGATTACCGGGGCAACCTGTTGCTCGACAAGCTGATGGACGTGGAAACGCATTATCTGGTGGCGCCTGGTAGTGCCTACGTGAATCGTCCGGACGACAAGCAGCGTGTGCTGGACGCAATGAACGCCCGAAAGGACGAACTGGAAGCGCAAGGCCGCAACGTATTGATTGTTCCGACTGGCGGAGCCTATCCCACGGGATTTGCCGCACACGTCCGTACATTCAAGGAAATGATCGAACAGGCTCGCGACGCAGGTGTCGAACTCGACTACATCTATCACACGACGGGGACAGGAACCGCCTTGCCCGGCATGCTCGCAGCCAAGCTGTTGACAGGGCACCCGGTCAAGTTCCGCTCGATATCTATCTCGCACTACCAGCCCGACTTCTGGATTAACGAAGCGATCATCACGGAGCGAGTGAAACACATCTTCCGCACGTTCTCGATCGAGCCGCCTTCCGATCAGGCCATTCTCAGTGAAATCGAAGTCGACAACCGGTTCATCGGTGAAAACTATGCGTTTCCTTCGTCGGAGAGTACCGCTGCGATCAAGGAGCTCGCAAGGGCAGAGGGCATATTCCTTGGACCGGTGTACACCGGAAAGGGCTTTGCCGGTCTGCTGGACCACATCCGCACGGGACGGATCGCGCCAGGCAGTAACGTTGCCTTTCTGCATACGGGCGATACGGCAAATCTGTTCGAAGTGCCGGGTGTTGTCGGTGAGCTTCGGTAACGGTCATTGGTTTGTAGTTTGAGAAGAGATGGATTAAATATTGGACAAGGTTTCTATCGTGGACACTACTTCGTGCGACCGTCCTGAGCCTATGGCGAGTGATTCACAGGTCTCGTCTATCAGCCTGGGATTAACGTTGATCATGGCGGTTACATGCGGAATGGCAGTCGCCAACATCTACTACAACCAGCCGATGCTGGGCATCATCGAAAGCACTTTTCCCCTGCAGCGGTCGCTGACGGGATTTGTACCGACAATGACGCAACTTGGCTACGCGCTGGGCCTGCTGCTTCTTGTTCCGCTGGGCGACCGTATTGAACGGCGACGTCTCATCGTGATCCAGTTTGTGGCGCTTGCGTTGTCACTGGCTGCGGTTGCGCTCTCGCCTGACGCATGGTCACTCGTCTTTGCATCCGCACTTGTCGGAGTGTCATCGAGTGTTGCGCAGCAGATTCTGCCGTTTGCGGCGGCGCTGGCGTCGCCTGCGCGTCGCGGAGCCACGATTGGAATTGTGATGAGCGGGCTTTTATGCGGCATCCTGTTTGGTCGGGCTCTTGCCGGAGCAGTAGCCGTTCATTTCGGCTGGCGAGCGATGTTCTGGCTGGGGATGTTGTTGGCTATTCTCGCGGGCCTGGTGCTCGCTGTATCCCTTCCCAAGAGCCCACCGAAAACCCAAGCGACATATGGTGAACTGCTCCGGTCGCTGGCCGCGTTATGGCGTGAAGAGCCGCAATTAAGAAACGCAACCATGATCCAGGCGTGCGTGTTCGGCTCGTTCAGCGCACTATGGACCACGCTCGCCTTGCAACTTGATAGCCAATATCATCTCGGTGCGGACGTTGCGGGACTCTTCGGCATCATTGGCGCGGTGGGCGTGCTTTTCGCCCCCATTGCAGGACGAATTGCCGACCGAAGAGGCCCTCACTTTGTTATCGGCCTCGCAAGCGTCACCATGATCGCGTCATGGGCGGTCTTTTGTGTATGGGGCATGGTCGCTGGGCTGGTTGCAGGCGTAGTCCTTCTGGATTTTGGCGCACAGGGTTCGCAGGTTTCGAATCAGCACGTCATCCAGGCGCTTCGCCCCGAGGCTCGCAACCGGCTGAATGCCATACTGATGGGCGGCATGTTTCTGGGTGGTGCCGCCGGCTCCGCTGCTGCGAGCTTTGCATGGAACCAGGCTGGCTGGACAGCCGTCTGTGCGCTCGGCGCCATTTTTGCCGCCATGGCCTTTTGCGTGCATAAGCGCGGATGTGCATCAATGAAGCGTATACATTGACTTGCCAATCAGCACGAGACTGCGTCGGCATGGTTCGTTGCGCTTCATCGGAGAGGGCGTGACAGGGGCCAGCGATCCAGCCGAATGCACGCCTTCATGCATACGTCTTTCCTGAATCCTTCCGATATGATCAATCTTCCGTTGCTCCTCGCCTTTATCGGCGCTGCCTCTGTCCTGACCGTCACACCTGGCGTAGATACGGCTATGGTCTTGCGGGCTGCGGCAGCAGATGGACGCCGTTCCGCGAGCATGGCGGCTATCGGCATAGCGCTTGGCTGTCTGATATGGGGGGCAGGGGTATCGCTTGGGCTTGGAACTCTGCTGCGCGCCTCCGAGATGGCCTACACGGTCGTCAAGTTCGCAGGTGCAGCGTACCTGCTCTGGTTGGGTGCCAAGCTGTTGCTAAGGCCGCGTGCCGCACTCAATTCAGACATAGCCCTGAAGTCGTCGCGGAACGGCGATGATGCGTTCTGGCGCGGCTTTCTGACTAATATGCTTAACCCGAAGGTGGGCGTGTTCTACGTCACTTTCCTGCCGCAGTTCATACCAGTGGGCAGCAACGCGGCCGCCTACGGCTTTCTTCTTGCCTGCGTGCATGTCGCTCTGACGCTCTTGTGGTTCAGCGCAGTAATAGCCGCTACAGGCCCGCTCAGCAAATTCCTCCGTATGCCTTCAGTCGTCAGGAGTCTGGATCGCCTGACCGGTGGGATTTTTGTTGCCTTCGGTGCGAAACTCGCGTTCTCATCCTCACACTGAGCCGCGAATGTAGGGATTCAAATCGTTCGAACGGTGCGCGAAGTGTCGCCTACTGGTTGCATTCGGAGATTATCTGTACCAGGTCTGCATACGCAGCCGGATCGGTCATCAACGAACTGAGTGGAATTCCCTGCGCTTGGGCATGATCGCCGATACATGCCTGAAGGTTCGTTGAGGTGCTGTTCCTGGCGAGCGCGATCAATATAGCAAGACATCCGAAGCACAGAGACCAAACCACAACGGACGTTACTGTTCTGTGCTTCAGGCTGTTTGAGAAAATTCGAATCGTATTTTCCATTGACGGTCATTCAGACGGTAGATGAGAAGAGTCGATGGGCGACAACGCCATCGGAAGCGGACCCTCAGTCGGAGCGAAATTTATCGTTGATCCATCTATGTGTCCAATGCAAAATCTGCAAACGAATTCATGCAAAGAGAACATAGTTATGCTCGATCTACGCGCGCTTGGTCTTTTCGCCTCGGTGGCCGAAACGAGGAACATGTCTCGTGCTGCTGAACTAAATCATCTCAGTCAGTCGGCCCTTTCCCGACAGATTCAAGCGCTGGAGGAGACGTTGTCGTTCCAGTTATTTGACAGGTCCGGAAAGCGTTTGCATCTCACTGCCGAAGGCGAGAGTCTGCTGCCGAAAGTCCAGGCGTTGCTGGCGCACGCTTCGGAGCTTTCCGAGCACATCGGCATGAGTGCGAAAGGGGAGGTGGGCCTTTTACGAATAGGCGCGACACCGCAGACAATCGAGTCGTTGCTTTCACGGGCGTTGGTATCGTTCCGAACCACGCGACCCTCGATTGACGTGCATCTCCAGGAAGGTTCAAATGCGGAGCTTCTTGAGGCAGTAGAACATGGAAAGCTCCACGTGGCCGTCGCGAACCTGCCGCAACACTGCAACCTCGAGGGTGAGGAACTCTTCAAATCCGCTGTCTGTGCCGTTTTTCGCAAGGAGCATGCGTTATCAGGCAAGAACAGGCTCGATGTGAAGGATTTGAGGCAAACTCCGGTGCTCGCCCTCAGAGAAGGCTTTACCACCCGGGCACTGTTTGACGGCGCGTGCGCGAGAGCACAGGTAAGGGCAAACATTGTGTTTGAGAGCACTAGCACGCATACGCTCTGTGCATTGGCTGCGGCAGGTCACGGAGTAGCGATCGTGTCCTCTGCGTACGAGTCGGCTCCTCGCGGCTGTGTAAGCGTCCCGGTCGTGGACCGGAACAGGTCGCTGGAGCAGCCAATCTCCGTCGTCTGGAATCCCCGTGCTCATAAATCGAGTCTGATCTCGGCGTTTGTTGAGCACATGCACTGTGCGGTTCCTGCCAGCTAATGTGGCGGCCGCCGCGTGGGGGGATTCGCCTTACGAGGTGTTTAAGGCATCGCTCACATCGGTCGTCACCCGAAGAAGTATCTCCGTCGATCACTGATCGCGCGAACGGGCCACGAAACGTCGACGGTCGTGATGCTTCAGTAGTGAAGCCGCGCTCCGGCCTGACCTGGCACGTCTAGTGTGCAGCACGCGCACTACGGATTCCGTTGGCACCTCTTGCCCGGCACTTGCGCATTTTTCCAGACAATTCTCACCCTACGCCTCCCCGACTGGGGCGATCTTTTCGCGCGCCGTGCGCTTACGTGATCAACAAGTATCCGAAAACGTGCACGGTATGCACCTCAATGATGCGATGCAAAACATTGATTTGTTGGGGTTAACGATGTTGACAAGCATGTCGACTAGAAACGAATATTAACGTCATGAACAAACTTGTTCAGGCTTTTTTGACGCGTTAAATTGCCTCCGTGTTGTCAACAAGACGTACCGGTACCCTTCGAGGATTCGCATGACTTCCGCATTCGATCTGGTGGTTCGTGATGCACAAGTAGCAACGGCGAGCGACACCTTTTCCTCCGACGTCGGCATCAAGGATGGTCGGATCGTTCAGTTGGGGCTGTCGCTGCCAGCCGGTGAAAGAGAAATCGACGCCGCGGGGCGAACAGTGACGCCGGGCGGGGTGGATGGGCACTGCCATCTCGACCAGGTCATTCCTCCGCCCACCAGGATGGCAGACGACTTCCTTTCGGGGACGCGATCGGCCGCGTGCGGCGGCACCACAACGGTGATCCCGTTTGCCGCCCAGCAAAAGGGCGAGTCGCTGCGGTCAGCGGTCGATGAGTATCACCGGCGAGCCTCCGGGCGGGCGAGCGTCGACTACGGCTTTCACCTGATCGTTACTGATCCAACGCCTGATGTCGTCAAAAGAGAGCTGCCGCAGTTGATCGCGGAGGGCTATACCTCGTTCAAGATCTACATGACATACGAAGACCTGCGTCTCAACGACAGGCAGATCCTCGAAGTGTTGACGGCTGCGCGGAAGTACGGCGCGATGACGATGATTCACGCCGAGAATTCGGAATGTATCGGCTGGCTCACCCAGAACCTGCTCGACGAGGGATTGGTCGCACCACGTTACCATGGTGCCTCGCGACCCATGCTCGTCGAACGCGAAGCGACCCATCGCGCCATCAGTCTTGCGGAACTCGTTGACGTGCCAGTGCTCATCGTTCACGTTTCGGGCAGCGAGGCAGTTGAGCAGATTCAATGGGCGCGACACCGGGGCATCAATATCCTCGCGGAGACTTGTCCGCAGTATCTCTTCCTGACAGCAGAAGACCTGGGCATCGACGACACCTACGAAGGGGCCAAATGCGTCTGCAGTCCGCCACCGCGGAACGCCTCTAACCAGAAGGCAATCTGGAGAGGCCTCGTCGATGGGACGTTTACGATCGTTTCGTCCGACCATGCGCCATTTTCGTTTGATGACGAGCAAGGCAAGCATCCAAACGGCGAGAAAGTCGCGTTTCCCTATATTCCGAACGGCATCCCCGGCCTCGAGACCAGGCTTCCGCTGCTCTATACGGAGGGCGTGCTCGAAGGGCGGATTTCGCTAAACCGGTTCGTCGAACTCACATCGACGAATCCGGCAAAGATGTACGGCTTACATCCCCGAAAAGGAACGATCGCGATTGGCGCCGACGCTGATCTGGTTATCTGGGATCGTCGTGACCTGACGCTGACCAACGGAATGCTTCATCACGCGGTGGACTACACGCCTTATGAGGGGAGAAGGCTCGGCGCATGGCCTGGCTGCACGATCTCGCGCGGCGAAGTCGTGTGGGACGGTCAACACTTCACAGGAACCGCAGGAACGGGTCAGTTTCTGAAACGGGGACTGCCTTCGATCACGCGGCAAGCCGCCCGCGATTTTGATCCAAACAATAAGTAGTACGTAATCATAGTGAAAGAAAACCAGTCAATGAACGAGGTTACCATGCCAAGAATCGACGCTGTGCCTGCTCCCGTGAAGCGGCTGCGCATATCCGACGCTGCCGTGTGTGGGGCGGTTCTACTTTCCCTCATGGGCGGCAGTGTGCCGGCTATGGCACAGAACAACAATTCGGTGTTGCTGGTTGCGGGCCCCCGTACACCAGAGTCGCTGGACCAGGAGTATCCGCCCACCGAGGCAAGTCACGAAGCTCGGAGGAACATCTACGAGCGCCTCCTGACCTATGAAATGAAGTCAGGCGAGGGCGGCGTCATGGTTGAAGATTTCAGCAAACTCAAGGGCGCCTTGGCAGAGTCGTGGCAGACGTCGCCGGACAAGACCTCGATCACATTTCATCTGCGCAAAGGCGTGAAAAGCTATGTCGGCGACACACTGACTGCAGATGATCTGATGTGGACGTTCGAGCGTGGTTGGAACATGAAGGCGAACTTCCATTGGTACATGACACAGGTTCTGAAAATCCAGGACTTCAAGACCGCGTTCACGAAGGTCGACGACCAGACGGTGAAGGTAACACTTCCGAAGCCGTCTCCGCTGATCGAGAGGATCTGGGTCAACAACGATTTGGGCATCATCGACGCAGTCGAAGCAAAGAAGCACGCTACAACGGAGGACCCATGGGCGGCCCGTTGGCTGTCGAACCACTCCGCTTCGTATGCCCCATACCAAGTCACCAAGTATTCGCCGGGACAGGAGGTGGTCTATGAAGCGAACAAAAATTACTACCGTGGTGTGCCGAAGCTCACTCGCATTATTTTTCGAGAGATGCCAACTTCCGCGAACCGGCTGGCGGCGCTGCAGGCCGGAGCGGTTGACGTCGCGGAATGGCTGCCTGCGCGCGAACTGAACACACTGTCCAGTATCCCGACCGTGAAGGTGTGGAAAGTCTACGGGAACTACGTTCAGCGTGTCGAAATGAATAACAACACGCCGCCTTTCAACAACGAGAAGGTTCGTCAGGCGCTGAACTACGCGGTCCCGCGGGATGACATTCTCAAAGCGGTGTTTTACGGAACCGCTCGGCCAACCAAGAGCCCGATCTCCGAGATCTATCCTGCCTTCACAGACAAATATTTTGATTACTCGTACAACCTGGAGAAAGCCAAGTCACTCCTCAAGGAGGCAGGTTTCGAAAAGGGCTTCAAGACCCAGCTCGGATACCCGACAGGGGATCAGACCGAGGAGGAACTGGCAATCATCCTGAAGACCGCTTTTTCAAAGATCGGTGTTGACGTTGAGTTGCAGAAGTTGCCGGCGTCTACGCTAGTCGAGCGGTATTCGAAGGGGACGATGCCGATGTACTTCTTCCGGGACATGGCCATCGTCCCGGACGCAGGTTATGTGGCTAACCTCTGGCTCAACAGCGCTTCCCTGATCAACTATTCGCACTATAAGAACGAAGAAGTCGATCGACTGATCAACGACAGTCTTTCTTCTACCGACGAATCCAAGCGCAAAACGCAGATGGAGCGCGTGCAGCAACTCGTGATGCAACAGGCCCCCTGGATTTTCCTGATTAACCCGGGGTATCAGCTCGCGACGCGAACCAACGTCAAGGGCTATAGCTGGAACACAACGAACGGAAACACCTGGTACGACTTCTCCAAAAACTGACGGTGGGGTCGTCCCTGACGACCCTGTGGTCCTGGATCTGCTTGTGAGGTCATGATGGCTTTACTTTCTTTCTGGCGATCGTTTCCGCGATCGTTCCGTATCGTACTCGCGCGACTCGGCATGCTCGTGCCGCAGATGTTCGGTGTCATGTTCGCGACGTTTCTTCTGGTGCGAATGCTTCCTGGCGACCCCGCATTGCTGATGCTGGGCAACATGGCCACGCCTGAGGCGATAGCAGCACTTCGGGAAAAGCTCAATCTGAATGGTTCGATCTGGTCGCAGTTCGGCGCATACCTCAAGGCACTGGTGCAAGGTGATCTCGGCACATCGATGTTCACTTCGAACCCGGTGACGGTTGATCTGCTTCAACGCGTACCCGCCACGCTCGAACTGATCGTGTACTCGATGCTGCTTACGATTCTCATGGGCGTCGGACTCGCCGTCATTTCTGTCGTGAAGAAAGGGGGGGCGATTGACAGGATCGGACGAATGTACGGGCTCGCGGCGGGTGCGATCCCTGATTTCTGGGTCGGCCTTTTGCTGATCTACACGCTGTTCCATCTGGCGGGTATTGCCCCCGCGCCGTTCGGACGGATCGACTCGTTCATCAATCCGCCGCCGATGATCACTGGGTTCTACACGATTGACAGCGTCTTGACAGGTGATTGGTCGGCCTTCCGATCTTCGGTATCGCATCTGTTCCTTCCGGTTCTGACCTTGAGCATCGTCAATGCCGGTGGTCTGATGAAGCTTAGCCAGTCCGTATTCGGAGAGATTTACAAGAGTGAATTCATTCGCCATGCGCGGGCATCCGGGCTGTCGGAGAAGAAAATCGGCCTGAGCGCGCTCCGAAACAGCCTTCCACCGATCATCACAATGATTGGCTTCCTGTTCGGCTTTCTTCTCGGCGCCGCCGTTCTCGTTGAAACGATTTTTGCGTGGGGTGGACTCGGCCAGTACGCCGTTCAAGCAGTCGTCAACAGCGACTACCCGGCCCTGCAGGGGTTCGTGCTGGTCGCGGCGGGCTTCATTTTGCTCGTGTACACCGCCGTGGACGTGTTCTATGGCCTGGCAGATCCGAGGATCGAGATATGAAAGCTATTAACCTCCTCTGCGGAAGAAGGCCGAATATCGCTTTGCTGTTCGGTTGCTTCCTGCTTACCTTGCAGATCGTACTGATCGTGTTCGCGCCGCTACTGGCACCGTACTCCCCGGTCGATGCCGATCCGCTTAATGTGCTCAAGGCGCCGTCGTGGAGCCACTGGTTCGGTACCGATGTTTCCGGCATGGATATCCTGTCGCGCATCATCTACGCAACTCGCATCAATCTACTGATCAGCGTTACTGCCGTCGCGGGCGCCTTCGTGGTCGGCGTCCCCGTTGGTCTGTTCATCGGCTTCTACAAAAACGCCGTCAGTACCCTCGTGATGCGTGTATTCGACTTTATTCAGTCGTTTCCGGTGTTTGTGCTCGGCATGGCGCTCGTATCCGTGATGGGGCAGGAAATCTGGAACGTCGCGATTGTGCTCGCGGTTCTGTTTGTGCCGATGTTTGCGCGTCTGATTCGTGCCGAGGTGCTATCGCTGCGCGACAGGCCGTTCATCAGTGCGGCGCGGTGCAGCGGCGCAACGAACGGCACGATTATGTTCCGGCATATCCTTCCAAACGCCATCACGCCCGCGATCGTGCAGATATCCATCAGCATCGGCATGGCAATTTTGCTGACAGCGGGTTTGTCGTTTGTCGGTGCGGGCGTGCGTATGCCCACCCCAGAGTGGGGATTGATGGTCGCGAACGGTGCGCAGCAGATGATTCTGGGGGTGTGGTGGGCTGCACTTTTCCCGGGTCTCGCCATTGTGGTCTCTGTATTGACCTTCGCCATACTGGGTGACGCGTTGAAACGTCTTGCCGAGCCTGCGTCAAGGAGCGGAAATTGAACACACAGACAGATTCGTTGCTGCTGGAAGTCGAGAAGCTCTCCGTGAGCTTTGAGCAGACTCCTGAGACCAAGGTTCTTGACGACGTCAGTTTCTCCCTTGGGAGAGGAGAGATTGTCGGTATCGTCGGCGAAACCGGAGCGGGAAAATCAGTGCTGGCACGCGCCATCATCGACATGCTCCCGCACGGCGGGCATGTCGAGGGTGGTGTGATCCGCATGCTGGGGCGTGACATTCTGAAGCTCAACGAGCATGACCGACGCCGTTATCGAGGCGGAGACGTGGCCCTGATTGGCACCAATGCAAAGCTCCTGCTCGATCCCGTTGAAACAGTTGGCGCGCAGGTGGTCCGCGTACTGCGGGACCATAAGCGGATCAGCAAAAAGGAGGCGTGGAAGGAGGCAATTGAAATCTTCCGCCAGGTCGGTATCGTGAATCCCGAGGCACGGGCCCATGCATACCCGCACGAAATGTCGGGCGGCATGGCACAGCGCGTCGTGATAGCGATGGCTCTGATCGCACAGCCCAAGGTCCTGCTCGCCGACGATGCCACGCTCGGTCTGGACGCCACCATCCAGCTACAGGTCCTCGACTTGATGGTTCAGAAGGGCAAAGACCTCGGGCTGGGTGTACTCCTGATTACCCACGACCTGGGTATCGTCGCGAACTATTGCGACCGGGTAGCGATCATGAAGGGCGGCAAACTCATCGAGCTCGCGCAGGTTGACGAATTCATCAAGGCGCCCGGTCGCGAATACAGCCGCGAGTTGCTTGATGCAGCAAAAGTCCGGCCCTCCATAATCCGCCTGGACGCCGCGCCTGGTACACGGACCAGCGAGGACAAGGTCGCGCTGCTTGAAGTGAAGAATCTCGTAAAGACCTTCAAGTCGGATCGCACGCATAGCGTCGTCAGAGCCATTGACGATGTGTCGTTCTCCATCGCGAAAGGAGAGACGTTGGCGCTGGTAGGCGAAAGCGGATCGGGAAAGACAACAACCGGGCAATGCCTCTTGCGCCTGCTTGATTCCGACTCAGGCACGATCAGATTCGACGGGGAGTGCACCCGGGAGATGAGCGACCGCGAGTTCCGAGGTGTTCGTCGAAAGATGCAGATGGTTTTCCAGGAACCGTATGTCTCGCTGAACCCTCGATGGAAGACGTGTGATCTCATAGCGGAGCCCTTTGGATTGTTGCCGAGGATGACACGGGCAGATCGCCAAAAGCGCATTCAGGAGCTGCTGCAGCTGGTCGGCGTTTCGACCCGCCGAATTGAGTGCTATCCCCATGAACTGACAGCGGGGGAGCAGAAACGGATCGGCATCGCGCGGGCGTTGGCTGCGAAGCCAGACTTCGTGGTTTTCGACGAGTGCACGACCGCGCTGGACATTCGCGTACGGGCGCAGATCATCGACCTGGTTCGAAACCTTCAGGCGGAAATGGGTCTCTCCGCGCTGTTCATCACGCATGACCTGAATTCCGTCCGATCCCTTGCGCATTACGTGGCTGTCATGCAACACGGGAAGATTGTTGAGACGGGCGAAACTGAATCGATATTCGCTAGTCCGGTACAGGAGTACACCCGGAAGCTGCTGCGTGCGGAGCTTCCCATCGAATGCGAGGCACGTGCTCATCATCATCTTGATGTCGTCGGGGTCAAACAATGAGGACAGGAAAAATCCTTGTCACAGGAGCCGGTGGCCTGATCGGCAGTTCGGTCGCGCGTAGCCTGCAGGAGCGAGGTAATGAGGTCATTGCAATCGATCGTGTCGGTGGCCAGATCGGCGATGTCCTGATCCAGCAGTGTGATCTCAACGATATCCATCACCTTCATGCTGTCGTGGGACCCGGATTGGCAGGTGTAGTGCATTGTGGCGCATTCTCGGGACCGATGGTTGCGCGGGACAATCCCTACGCAATGGTGCAGGTGAACATTGTCGGAACAGCGAATGTTCTGGAGCTGGCGCGTATCTATAAGGCCCAACGGCTGGTCTTCTGTTCCTCCACGAGCGCATATGGCCATACCGCCTCCTCCGGTCCCGTATCCGAAGACACCGTGATGCGGCCGGAGAGTCTTTATGGCGCGAGCAAGGTAGCGAGTGAACAGATTGTTTCCGCGTACGCCAGGCAATATGGGGTCGATGGATTGAGCCTCAGACTTTCCTGGGTGTATGGGCCACGGCGGACGACAGACTGTGTGATTCGCACCATGCTGACGGACGCGATGGCGGGTCGACCCACGCGCATCGGCTTCGGCGCGGACTTTCATCGTCAGTTCATATTCGTACATGACGCGAGCAATGCTGTGTTGAAGGCACTCGACGCTCACACCCTCCCGCGTACGACATACAACATAACGGGAGGAAGCCGAGTGACCCTGCTTGAGGTGGCGTCTATCGTCAAGAAGATTTATCCAACCGCGGACATCGATCTTGCTCCAGGCCCGGACCCCGTCGACGAGTTTCAGGAGGCCTTCGACATTCGCGCGGCGGCCCGTGATCTGGAATTCGTGCCGCGGTACCGGCTCGAGGATGGCATTCGCGAATACGCTGGCTGGCTCGAAGAGACAATGCGCAAGGAGGGATAAGACATGGAATCATTCACGCTTGAGGGCCGGACCGCTGTTGTGACGGGCGGAAGCACCGGCATCGGTCGCTCGATAGTGAAGCTGTTTGCCGCGCATGGAGCGTCGGTTGTTGTATCTCACTTTGGCGACGCCGCAGGCGCCGAAGCGCTCGCGGCAGAACTCGTCGATCGAGGTGGGACCGTCAGGGTCGTGGAGTGCGATGTTACCGATGACAAGTCAGTCGAGCGGCTTGGCCAGTGGACCGAGGAAAATCTGGATGCCGTCGACATCCTGGTCAACGGCGCGGGGATCTGCGGCGAAGTTCCGTTCGGCAAGTTGTCCGTGGATCAGTGGGACGGAATGATGGCGGTGAATCTGCGGGGTACCTTTCTCGTAACAAGGCAATTTTTCGAGGGGATGAAAGAGCGTCGATACGGGCGCGTCATCAATATTGCATCCCAGCTTGCCTACAAGGGTACCGTCGACTCCGCGCACTACTGCGCTTCGAAGGCTGGCGTTGTCGGTTTCACCAGAGCCTTGTCGTACGAGGGCGCGCCATTTGGCGTAACGGTGAACGCGATCGCGCCGGGCCCGGTTGAGACGGCAATGCTTGCTGGTTTCACAGATGAGTGGCGCGCGATGAAGTTCGCGCAGCTACCTGCCGGGCGCTTCGGCCAAGTCGACGAAATTGCCCCGACCGCGCTGCTGTTGGCGTCGGAGACCGGTGGCGCCTATTTCATCGGCCAGACACTCTCGCCCAATGGCGGCGACGTCATGCTCTGAAAGAGAGGATGTGAGATATGACTACACAACGCGACTATGTCGGCTACGGCGCAACTCCTCCTGATCCGCGGTGGCCAAACGGCGCCCGTATTGCGATTAATCTCGTGCTGAACTACGAGGAGGGGTCTGAGCCGTCCATCGAACACGGTGAAAATCAATCAGAAACGTGGTTCACTGAGTCGCATGGCCTGAACTCAGGCGT
Organism: Paraburkholderia sp. Tr-20389; assembly: GCF_017104565.1. Classification (GTDB taxonomy): domain Bacteria; phylum Pseudomonadota; class Gammaproteobacteria; order Burkholderiales; family Burkholderiaceae; genus Paraburkholderia. The sequence continues at coordinate 82,399 of NZ_JAAGPD010000016.1, forward strand.
CGTCGGCCGTGATTTGGCAGCGGAAGGGCTGTTTGAATATGGCAGCCGGGTCGGATTCTGGCGGTTGATGCGCATCATTCAGGAAAGGGGGCTTCCTGCGACGATATACGGGTGTGCGCTTGCCCTCGAGCGCAACCCTGACGCCGCAGAGGCGATACGCGAGTCGGGATTCGATGTCTGCAGTCACGGCTGGCGCTGGATCAAACATTACGGTCTCAGCGAAAATGACGAAAGGGAACACATCCGGAAGGCGGTTGAGTCGTTGAGGCGGACGGTCGGCCAAAGCCCGCAAGGCTGGTACTGCCGGTATTCGCCGTCGGTCAACACGCGTCGCCTTCTTGTCGAGCACGGTGGCTTTCTATACGATTCCGACTACTACGGAGATGAGCTGCCATTCTGGACGCAAGCGGAAGGGCGTCCACACCTGGTGATCCCTTACTCTCTGACTACCAATGACGGACAGTACGCCGCATCGACCGGCACGTCGCAACAGTGGTTTGAGTTCATGCGGGATTCGTTTGATATGCTTTACAGGGAAGGTGCGACGTCACCAAAAATGATGTCTGTCGGTCTTCATCTTCGGCTCATCGGCCATCCCGCGCGAGCAGCCGGACTCGAACGGTTTCTTGATCACGTCATGAGCCATGACGGCGTGTGGTTTGCACGTCGAATTGACATCGCGCACCACTGGATCAAGGAGCACCCTTATGCACTCACCGGCGAGTTATCACAGGTAGCCGACGGACAAAGTGCTACAGAGAGAAATTGCTGATCAACATGCCGAAGACCTCATCACAGCCTCCGATTAAAAAAGCCGGAGCAACGGAAAGTTCAAGCGACGAGATTTACGAGCGCATCTATCTTGCGTTGCTTGAACATCGTCTGATGCCGGGAACCAAGCTGGCCGAAGAGAGGCTGGCCTCGATCTTCAATGCGAGCCGGGCACGCGTGCGCGAAGCGCTGAGCCGTCTGGAATATGAGCAGATCGTCGAGGTGTTTCCCAAGAAGGGCTGGTTTATCGCCAAGCCATCTGTAGATCAGGCTTGTGACGTCTTCGAGGCGAGAAGGGTTATTGAGCCGGCGGTAATGCGACGTCTTGCAAAAGGAATGAACCCGGAGAAGCTCCGGGCGTTACGCGCGCATACCCAACAGGAAATGGAGGCGCGCAAGGCGGGCGACAAGCGCGCGGTCATCCGGCTGTCGGGCGAATTTCACAACCTGGCGGCCTCGCTTGCGGGGAATTCCTCTTTCACCCGAAGCCTGAGGGAACTGTCAACGCTGACGTGCCTTGTCATCCTGGTGTATGACGCGCCCATCGCGACAAGTTGCCGGGCCGATGAACACGAGAGAATTGTGACGGCCTTGGCCAATGGGGATGGGGAGGCCGCTGCACAGATCATGCTGGAGCATTTGGATCACATCGAAGGCTCGCTCAAACTCCAAGCTACCGAAGAGGAAGTTGATCTCGAAGCGATTTTCCTCCGTTAGCGAAATCACATCGACTTGAATCGGTCCATGGGTGAGTTTCGCGTGGCAGCGGGTGCAACGGAGCTGCGGGTTTGCAAGGAGTTGACATGCCAAGGCGAAGCAGTCTTTTTCTTCAGACTACGCCGCTGTCAACATGACTCTGCTTCAAAGCCAAGAAGGTTCTCGACTGACGGTCCGGGCACCCTGCCTTCTGAGACAGCCAGATCTCAAGCGGAGCACAGTCCGGCGGCGAACCGACGACTACCAACGTGCATGCTTCGATCTTTGCTCGTACTCGCGTCGCGTATGGCGTGCGCGACATTCAAATCGCCGCAGACACACCATCCAGAGCGTGCCGCCTGATAGCTTCCCGAATGAAGCCATTGCGTTTCATCCCGGCTATGAATTCTTCGAGCCAGGCGGCGGTGCGTGGTCCCCGAGATTTTGCAACGCCCATCGCCTGTCTGATGACCATGAAGTTGCCGTCAAGCAACCTCAGTCCGTCCAGTCGATTGGCATCAGCCTCCAGTTGTTGCCTGACGCCAGCCGCTACATCCAATCCTTCACTCAAAAATGTATTCACGACCTCGGGCGATGTCGAGCCACGAACGATCTCCGCGTGTTTGAGTTCGCGTGTGAGGAAGAGATCGTATGCGCTGCCCGTGCCCACTGCCACGCGGATGCCGCTTTTGTCCACGTCTTCCCGCCCCTTGATCGGCGAGTCCGCGCGAACGAGGTAGCAGCCCTCTATCAGGATATACGGCTCGGTGAACGCGATCTCTTTGCCACGGACCGGATCGATCGCGAAGAAGCCGATGTCCGTTTGTCCCGCTGACAAGGCTGAAACCGCCTTTCCGGCGGCATCGAACGGGATCAGTTCGAGGGGCAGGGCAAGTTGCCGCGCCAGTTCTGTCGCGAGGTCGACCGACACGCCCTGCGGCTCGCCGTTCGCTTTTCTCGTCGCGAGCACCGGGTTGCCGTAGTTGATCGAGGCGCGCAGTACGCCTGACGGCGCAAAGGCTTGCCGGAGGGCGCTGTCGATTACCGTCATTGGTCGAACGCCCAAGACGGAACCAGAACGAATCCTTCCATCAGCCGACGGGCACTTCGGCTCATGATCGCTTTCGTCACGGTCCAGTTGCCGTTCGACTGCTGCGCTTCGGCGCCGACTTGCAGACTTCCCGAAGGATGGCCGAACCGAACCGTGCCTTGCGCCTGCGGCACCAGTCGATGAACCAGCGTGCCAGGAATGGCCGCAGCGACGGATATGGCGACCGCGCCCGTACCCGTCATCGCATGGTGCAGCTTGCCCATCGAAAAGATGCGTGCGTTGATGTCGAGCGTAGCCGGATCGATGTCCTTTCCGCTCGACGCCACATACCCCAAGGGCTTCGCGACGAAGGCCAGTTTCGGCGTATGTGGACGCAGTTGCGTCGCTTCTTCTGCGGATTTCGCGAGCCCCATGCGGACGGCTGCGTGCGAGCGGATCGCCTCGGCCTTCTGAAGCAACTCGCTGTCGCCGTTGACGTCGCGCTGCAATTCATTGCCTTGCAGTCGCAGTGTCGCGGCATCGATGAAGATGGCCGGATTGCCGGCGTTGATCATCGTCATTTCGACCGCGCCGACGCCGGGCACTTCAAGGACGTCGAATGCGTTGCCCGTCGGAAACATGCTGCCGCCTTCGTCGTCGCCGTCACCGCTCGGATCGAGGAATTCAATCTTGATCTCGGCAGCAGGAAACGTCACACCGTCGAGTTCGAAGTCGCCTTCTTCGACGACCGCACCGTCGCGCATGGGCACGTGCGCGACGATCGTCGCGTTGATGTTCGCCTGCCAGATCCGGACGACGGCGATACCGTCGCGCGGGGCATCTACGAGGCCTTGTGTAATCGCGAACGGACCGACCGCCGATGTGAGATTGCCGCAGTTGCCGGACCAGTCGACGACCGGCTTGTCGATGGCAACCTGGCCGAAGCGGTAATCGACATCGCAGTCGCTTCGAGACGACGGGCCGACGATCACGACCTTGCTGGTGCTCGACGTCGCTCCGCCCATCCCGTCGATTTGCTGGCCATACGGATCAGGGCTGCCGATCACGCGCATCAGGATGCGGTCCCGAACCGCCTTGTCGCCGGGCAGCCAGTCGCTGCGGAAAAAGACGCCTTTGCTGGTGCCGCCGCGCATGTATACGGCTTGAATCTTCGTCTGAGCCACGATCATCCTTCCAAAAGTCAGGCTCGAACGATGGTTCGCGCCGATTGCGTTTATTTAACAACAAACGCATGATCGGTGCAAGCGGCTTTGTATCGGCGTCCGCAAAAAGTCGTTTCGCACCAGGCCGCAGAGGTATATTGGCGAAAAAGACGCATTGATCATCGGACCATGACTTCAGATTTGACACAGAGCCAGCAGAAGGCGCTTCGGGAAATCGTCGCCTACGTGAGGCGCGAACGGCTGCCGGCCGGCACGCATTTGCCGGAGTGGACGCTGGCGAAACTCATCGGCACATCGAGATCCCCCGTTCGGGTGGCGCTCGACCGGCTGGTGGAATCGGGTGTGATGCGTTACGACAAGAATCGTGGCTACTCGGTCGGCGCGTCGTTCGACCAGCTGCCGGCGGACGTTCTTGAACAGGTCAATTCAGCGGACGATCCGCTCTATCTGAAGCTCGCCGAGGCCCGCTTCGGCGGCGCGATTCCCGAATCCGTGACGGAAGCCGATCTCACGCGGCTGCTCGATGCGTCACGCGGCGACGTTCGCAAAGTGCTGGTGCGCGCGCAAAGCGAAGGCTGGGTGGAGAAAGAAGCGGGCTACGGCTGGCGCTTCCTGCCCATGATCGACTCGCTGGAAGCCTACGACGACATGTATTCGCTGCGTGCGGCAATCGAGCCGGCCGGCATCCTGAGCCCGAAGTTCAAGCCGGACCTGAATGAACTGCGTGAACTGCGGCGGGAACAGCAGGCCATTCTGGACGGCGGGCATGAAGCGATGACAGCGACCGAGCGCTATGAATCCAACGCGCGGCTTCACGAAACGATCGCGGCCTGGTCCGGCAATCGCTTTGCGCTACAGACGCTTCGACGGCTCGATCAGATGCGCCGGCTGGCGGAATACCGTCAGGCGAAGCAGCGGCTGCCACGGCAGGCGTTGGCGCAGGAGCATCTGGACATTCTCGATGCGATCGAGCGCGGCGACGTGGTTACCGCCGCAAGCCTGATGAAGCGGCACATCGATGCGGCCAGGACCAAGAAGGCCATCCATGAAGTGTTCGACCGCCAGGAGACCGCGCAACCGGCAGACGCCGGTGCTTAGCGGGTAAACGATAGTTCGGGCCGCAAACGCCCGCGCAGCCGCCCTAGGGCGGCTTTTTTTTCGCGCAGACGCACTCGTTTTGCGTTTTTGCGTTGACAAAGACAGTTCTAAAAAATAAGCTGATTGCGTTTTCGATAGAAAATCGTCAATACAGACCATCAGCCATGTCAACGCAACAGACTCCCGTCATCGACACGCACGCGCATGTTTTCCATCGCGGGTTGTCGTTTGTCCCGTCTCGGCGTTTCACGCCCGACTACGACGCGCCTCTCGACGCCTACCTCGGCCAGCTCGATGCGCATGGAGTCGCGCGCGGGGTGCTCGTTGCGGTGAGCATTCTGGGCAACGACAACAGCTATCTGCTGGATTGCCTGCGCTCGCAGCCTGAGCGTCTTCGCGGCGTCGTCGCAATCAACCCCGAGACGGATCTCGGTTATTTCGATGAGTTCGAGTCCGCCGGCGTGGTGGGTGTGCGCGTCAATCTGACCGGCAATTTACCCGTCCCGGATTTGGCAGCCGGTGCGTGGGCCGAAGCTGTCGCCGAATGCGTGAAGCGCGGCTGGCACATCGAGATCAACGACCGCGCAGCGCGCCTTCACGAGTCGGTGTCGCCGCTCGTCAATGCGGGCGTGAACGTGGTTGTCGATCATTTCGGCATGCCGGATCGCAACCACGGTATCGCTGATGCGGGCTTTAGCAACCTGCTGGGCTATGCCGGAAGCCGCAAGGTCTGGGTGAAGCTGTCCGGCGCATATCGCACGAGCTTCGACATTGCGCGGGCAGCGGCACCGAAGCTGCTCGACGCATTCGGTGCCGGTCGTTTGCTGTGGGCGAGCGACTGGCCGTTCACGCAATACGAATCGACCCAGACCTATGGCGCGCAGCGCGCAGCCATCAACGAGTGGCTGCCCGATGCGCAGCAGCGTCAGACCGTGCTCTCCGATACCCCGCGCAGCCTCTTCAAGTTCTGATCGGTGCGAACCCGATCTTCTTTTCTACAGGTAACACCATGATGGCCCCACACTCCGCCGACACTTTCAACAGCGTGCGCACACTGGCAAACGCAGCGGGTCAGTCGCGCCGCTACTACTCGCTCGAAGCGCTGAAAGCAGCCGGCTTCGAGAATGTCGGCCGTCTGCCCGTCGTCATCCGTATTCTGCTCGAGTCCGTACTGCGCAATTGCGACGGTCAGAAAGTGCTCGAATCGCACGTCCGCGATCTGGCGAACTGGAAGCCCAATGCGCCGCGTGAAAGCGAGATTCCGTTCGTCGTGGGCCGTGTGTTGCTACAGGATTTCACCGGCATTCCGCTGTTGACCGACCTGGCCGCGATGCGTAGCCAGGCGAAGAAGCGGAATGCGGATCCCAAAGCGGTCGAGCCGCTGGTGCCCGTTCACCTGGTCGTGGACCACTCGGTCCAGACGGAATATTCGAACGTGCCGAATGCGCTGCGCCGGAACATGGAAGTGGAATTCTCCCGCAACCGTGAGCGCTATGAACTGATGAAGTGGGGCATGCAGGCGTTCGATACATTCAAGGTCGTGCCTCCGGGCATCGGCATCTGTCATCAGATCAACCTCGAATACCTGGCGCAAGGCGTAATCGCCAGGGACGACATTGTCTTCCCCGATACGCTGGTCGGCACCGATTCACACACGACGATGATCAACGGGATCGGCGTGCTCGGCTGGGGCGTGGGGGGAATCGAAGCAGAAGCAGGGATGCTGGGCCAACCCGTCTACATGTTGATGCCCGATGTCGTCGGTGTCGAACTGACGGGCTCTCTTGCAGCCGGCGTGACCGCCACCGATGCGGTTCTTCAGGTCACGGAAACGCTGCGCGCCGCGAAAGTCGTCGGCAAGCTCGTCGAGTTCTTCGGTGAGGGTGCCGCTTCGCTCAGCGCGACGGACCGCGCGACGATCGCCAACATGGCGCCGGAGTACGGCGCGACGAGCGGGTTCTTCCCCGTCGACGAAAGCACGCTGAGCTATTACCGCCAGACGGGACGTAGCGACGAACAGGTCGAACTGATACGTCAGTACTTCGTCGCGCAAGGCCTGTTCGGCGCGCCGAAATCGGGCGATATCGACTATTCGAGCGTCATTCGCATCGATCTCGGCGCGATCAGGCCGAGCGTGTCCGGTCCGAAGCGACCGCAGGATCGCGTCGACCTCGACAAGCTCGGACAACGCTTCGACGAAGTCATGATGCAGGACGTCAAGAGCGGCGGCTATGGAAAGACCTCGGTTCAACTGGAAGAGTCATACCCGGTTTCCGCCAAACCGGCGGGCGCACCGGGTGCCGTTGAACAATACGATGTTGGCCATGGCGATGTGCTGGTGGCTGCGATCACGTCGTGCACCAATACATCCAATCCCGAATTGCTCGTCGCTGCGGGCCTCGTTGCGCGGAAAGCACTGGAGCGCGGTCTGAAGGCCAAGCCATGGGTCAAGACGCTGTTCACGCCGGGCTCGCGTGTCGTGACCGCGTACCTGGAGGACGCTGAACTCACCGAGCCGCTTGAGCAGTTGGGCTTCGGCATTGCCGCGTACGGTTGTGGCGCATGTGTGGGCAATATTGGCCCGCTCGATCCCGCGCTCGAAGAGGTCGTTGTAGCGAAAGATCTCGTCTGCAGTGCAGTACTTTCGGGCAACCGCAATTTCGAAGCTCGCATTCATGGCAATCTGCGCGCGAACTTCCTGGCGAGCCCGCCGCTGGTGATCGCGTTCGCGCTGGCGGGCACCACACGCATCGATCTGACGTCGCAGCCACTTGGTATCGACGGAGACGGCAAGCCGGTCATGCTGTCCGACATCTGGCCGACCAGTGACGAGATCAAGGCGCTCAGCGTCTATGCCGCGAACGCGAAGCACTACAAGGAACTGTACGCTGACTTCACCGCAGGGCACGACCTGTGGAACGAAATCAAGAGCAGTGAAGGCGCCGTGTATGACTGGCCCGAATCGACTTATGCGGCGGAACCGGACTTCTTCGGCGACGCGCAGTCGGGCGACACGGCTATTCGCGGTGCTCGCGCTCTGGCGATCCTTGGCAACTCGATCACGACCGATCACATCAGCCCGGCCGGATCGATCGCGAAGCAATCTCCCGCAGGCGAATGGCTGACGCAACACGGCGTCGCGCAATCGGACTTCAACACCTATGGCGCACGGCGTGGCCATTTCGAAGTCATGGTCCGCGGCACCTTCGCGAACGTGCGACTGAAGAATCTGATGCTTGCGCCAAAGCCAGGCGGCGCCGCCGATGAAGGCCCCTATACCGTCCACCAGCCCAGCGGCGAACGGACGACTATTTTCGAAGCGTCACGCCGCTACATGGCGGGCAACGTTCCATCGCTGATTTTCGCGGGTGAAGAGTACGGCACGGGGTCGAGCCGGGACTGGGCAGCGAAGGGCACGCGTCTTCTGGGCGTGAAGGCAGTGGTCGCACGGAGCTTCGAACGCATCCATCGTAGCAACCTCGCCGGGCTGGGTGTCCTGCCGCTGCAGTTTCTCGGCGACGACAGTGTTCAATCGCTCGGGCTCGACGGCACGGAGACTTTCGACCTGGTCGGCATCGAACAGGGCGTGCAGCCGCTCCAGGAGGTGACGCTTGTTATCACGCGTCGGGACGGCACGGTTCGAGAGGTAACACTGCTTGCCCGGATCGATACGCAGATCGAGGCGACGTACTTTGCCAATGGCGGCATTCTGCCTTACGTGCTGTCTTCGTTGCTGGAGAAGTCGGCAGCGAAGCCTGCTGAAACCGTGTGAATGAAGGAGCGGCACACGCCGCTCCCAACTAAAAATATAGACAACAATCAGGAGACTTAATCGATGAAAAAAGCACTTCCTCTTGCGCTCGCACTACCGTGTGCCTGTGCGTTTGCTCAGAGTAGCGTCACGTTGTACGGCATCGTTGATATCGGGGTCAACTACGTGAACAACGTGCAGACTGGGCGGACAGCATCCGGACTCAAAGGTGCAAGCCAATGGGCGGTCATGGACGGCGGCACAGGCGGACTGCAGGGGAGTCGTTGGGGGCTGAAAGGCTCGGAAGATCTTGGGGGCGGTTACAAGACTGTTTTCCTGCTGGAGAACGGCTTTAATGCCAACAACGGAACGCTCGGCCAGGGCGGCGCTGAATTCGGGCGCCAGGCATGGGTGGGCGTGGCCAGCCCCTACGGTCGCGTCACGGCGGGTCGTCAGTACGACGAGGTCGTCGACTTCTATGCGCCGCTTCTCGCGGCGCCGCAATGGGGCGGATACATGGTCGAGCATCCCAGCGATCTCGACAACGCGTCGAACACGCGGCGCATCAACAATTCGGTGAAGTACACGTCGCCGACCATCGCGGGACTGACGTTCGGCGGCTTGTACAGTTTCGGCGGCGTGCCGGGGTCGTTCGGCAGCAACAGTATCTGGTCGGTCGGGGCAGGGTACGCAGCGGGACCATTCACGATCGGCGCCGGCTATCTGAATGCGCGCAACCCCAATACCTCGTTCTTCGGCTCGAATCCTAATGCCGGGCCCGCCTCGTCGAATAACCTGGGCTCAGCGGGTTCCGCTACCTCGCCACAGAGCAATCCGATCTTCGCAGGCTACGCGTCGGCGAAAACCCTGCAGATCGCAGCGGTGGCGGCCAACTATTCGTTCGGTGCGGCGACGGTAGGAGCGGGGTACTCGAATACGCGCTTTCAGGATCTGGGTTCGTCGTCCGGTCCGAATCCGTTTCATTACTCGGGTACGGCTTACTTCCACAACATCGAAGTCAACGCGAAGTATCTGGTCACACCCGCATTTCAGGTTGGTGCGGCTTTCGACTATACAAAAGGCAGTGGCGCCGCGGGCAAGGAGGGCGCGAAGTATGAACTCGCCAGCCTGGGCGTGGACTACCTGCTGTCGAAGCGAACCGATGTGTATTCGGTTGCCGTCTACGAACACGCCAGTGGAACGGATTCGTTGAATCAGCCAGCCGTTGCAACCATTACCGGCATGACGCCATCCGCGACCAGCAACCAGGTCGCAGTGCGCGTCGGTATTCGCCACAAGTTTTAAACGGCACTTGCCTAGTTGTCCCGGGCGTTGTGCGCAGCTCAATTTGCATCAAGCAGGAGACACCCCATGATGTCTGCATCTCAACCCAACGCGATTCCAGCGGCTTCAACCGATCTGGAAACGCTTCAGCAGCAAGCGGTATCGAAGACCGCGTGGCGGCTTCTCCCGCTTCTGACGCTTGCCTTCATCTTCAACTACATCGACCGGACCAGCGTAGGTTTTGCCGCGCTGAGCATGAATTCCGACCTCGGTCTGACTGCCACGCAGTTCGGATGGGGCGCGGGCATTCTCTTTGCAGGCTACTGTCTGCTCGAAGTGCCGAGCAATCTGATGCTCTACCGCTTCGGGGCACGGCGCTGGCTCGCGCGCATCATGATCACGTGGGGCCTTGCCGCTGCGGCAACGGCACTCGCCGTCGGTCCCAAGAGTTTCTATTTCGCGCGGTTCGTGCTGGGTGTCGCCGAAGCCGGCTTCTTTCCCGGCGTCACGTTTTACCTGGCGACCTGGTTTCCCGCGAAGTTCAGAACCCGCATGCTTGCCTGGTTCATGGTCGGCGTACCCGTCTCATCGATTCTCAGTGGGCCGCTGTCTGGCCTGTTGTTGAATCTGGACGGCGTGCTGGGACTCGCAGGATGGAAGTGGATGTTCATCCTCCAGGGCTTGCCCGCCTCGATCATCGGTATCGTCGTGCTGCTGATGCTGCGTGACAACCCGTCCCAGGCAAGCTGGCTCTCCGAAGCTGAACGTCAGGCGCTCATCGGCATGCTGGCGAGCGAACGACGTGAAAAGGAAAAGAAGCATCTGGGCGCGGCCCTCAAGGACCCGCGTGTGCTCATTCTGACGGGCATCCAGTTTGGCTTCGTACTGGGTTCGTACGGCATTGGCATCTGGCTGCCGACGATCCTCAAATCGCACGGCCTCACGATTTCGGCCATCAGCCTCGTGTCGTCGGTTCCGTACATCTTCGCGACGGTGGCGATGTTGACCTGGGCGCGCATGGTCGATCGTAACGGCAAAAAGATCGCGAACCTCCTGCTTACCTGTCTGCTCGGCGCTGGCGGGATGATCGTCGCGGCGTTGTTCAGTGCATTCTGGCCGGCACTGATCGGTATCACGATTGCAGTCATCGGCGTCACGACCGCACGTGCTGTCTTCTGGAGCATCCCGACGCGGTTCCTGTCCGGCGCGGCGGCTGCCGGTGGCCTGGCCTTCATCAACTCGGTTGGCACCTTCGGGGGCTTTGCTGGACCGTTTCTCGTGGGTTGGCTGAAAGATCAGACGGGATCATTCGCGATGGGCATGCTGGGCATGGCGGCGATGTTGCTCGTATCGACGGTTCTGACTGCTGTTCTCAGGTCCATGGTGAAGGACGAATAAGCGCACCTTTCTCAGGTTAATGAGCAAGGGACGTCATCAGGCATATCCGCTTGCAAAACTCACATATCCCTACATCGCAACACGAGGAGACAACACTTGCCAGATCGCCGGAAGTTTCTTATTGCAGGGGCTGCCGCTGTTGGCGCATTTTCGCTGCGAGGTATCAGTGAAGCGTATGCGAAGACGCTTGGCAACGTCTCGCCGGTTGGTTTCAAGGTGCCACCGGGCGTAGTGGATTGTCATTGTCATATTTTCGATCCGGCGCGATTCCCTTACTCGCCCAGGCGCCACTACACGCCGCCGCCTGCCACGGTAAGTGATCTGGAGCAGTTTCATGCTGCAATCGGCATACAACGAACAGTGCTTGTTCAGCCGAGCGTGTATGGAACGGACAATGCATGCCTGCTGGACAGCTTGAAGCAACTCGGTGATTCCGCGCGAGGCATGGCAGTGATCGATAGGTCATTCTCCGCGCAGCAAATCGATGACCTCATCGGTGCGGGGGGGCGCGGAGTGCGGGTGAATCTCGAAGTTGGAAAAGATCGCAACGTGGACGACGCGTACCGGCGGCTGATGGACACTGTCGATGCGCTGCACGGCCGGCCTGCGATCATCCAGATATTTGCGGCGTTGAACGTTATCGATGCACTCGCGCCGCGGATACAGGCGCAGCCGCATCCTATCGTTCTTGACCATTTTGGTCTGGCGAAGGCAGCAAAAGGCCCGGAACAGGAGGGCTTCAGCGCGCTGACAGGGTTGATGGCAAGCGGGAAGGTGTACGTGAAGCTGTCGGGCCCCTACTACATTTCCGAGCAGGGGCGCGGGTACACGGACGCCGGGATTATCGCCGGAACATTAGTCAGCGCCGCGCCTGATCAGGTGGTTTGGGGAAGCAATTGGCCGCATACGGGCGGAACCAGAAGACCTGACAACGCAAAGCCGACCGACATCGAACCGTTCCGAAACGAAGATGAGGGACAAAACTTGTCTCTGGTAAAACAATGGGCCCCGAGCCAGCCGGTCAGGCAAGAGCTGCTTGTGGATAACGCAGCAAAGTTGTTCGGCTTTTCTTCGGCGCGCAGTGTTTGACTTCTCCCCTGCATTCTTCACTACGGAAAGTATGCGTCGCCGCCGTGACGAGTTGGAGTTTGTCGTCCGAGAGAGCCTTGGAAAGAGATGCCCGAGTGGTGGAGTCGTTGTGATCGCCGAATCGTGAAGGTTGTCGCGTACGCCTGTGAGTTCGGCGCCGCGCGCGAGCGAAGCTCACGCTTAGTCGCTCGCTTGGGTGCAGGGTACAAAACTACTTGCAAAAGGGGAACAAAAATACGAACGCGCATCGACTGTGCCCCTCTTCGTCAACCGTATTTAACATAATTAAAGTTAGCAAAGTTATGTAGGATAACTATATATAGTATGACAGAAAATGGTGGGAAAGCTGGCAGCGCCTTTCTCACGGGGGACTGGCGGTCCGGGAGTCTTGCGCGTTGGCGGGCCGGGTAGCCATGAACGCCGCCATCGAGGCTAGCGGCATCGGCGTTAAATTTTTCCGAGCCGAGATCAATCGCGCGACGATGTTCTACGCGCCCAATGGACGCTGCAGGACTCGGCAATGATCTGGCAGTTCAGCGAGGCGCTCGGGATGGTGCTCGTCGCCCATGCCGACGCCTTACCGGCATCGCATGCTTTTGCATGTCGCAGACCGGCAAACTGGACGCGCCATATAATAGGCTTGCGAGGAAATTCGAGCGGGCGGGTGATATGGGAGCAACATTTCGCTGCGTGACACCGCGTGCATCAGACGAAGGAGGTGTCTATGGCTTTGAAGGGATCTAGCAAACTGCGCCCGAAGGTGATAGCGCTGCAGAAGCGCGGTGTTGCCGTGATCCTGCAACGTACGGAGGCGGCGGCCGAGAGCGGCGCATTGACGGAACAGAAGGCTCGTGAGACCTATCGCGCGACAGCGCGACTGCGGACGCGACGTACTGCAGCCTCAGAATCGTAACAAGTCTTGCCGTAACGGAGCGCCGCCAACAAGTGGCACTTTTCTTCTATGTGCCGCGTCAGCATCATGCACACTCAACTGTAAACGCGTCGTGGGTTCTGCGACTGGCGCGAGATGCAGGTCACGCTGTTCCTCCCAGACTGAACCAAACTCGGCCAGCGGTCCGCGCAGACGCCCTTTAGCGATCGATCCTGGGATCAATAGCATTGTCTCCCCGGCGATCGACAACTTTTTGTATATCTGCGGGCACCGGCGGTTACCGCGCTAAGGCCGACAGCACGCGGCGTTGCGCGACTGGGTCGACGACCGCAGCATGGCGTGGATCGCGAACGTGCTGCGGTCCGGCCCCATAGAAAATCTGCTTCGCCTAACATACAGCTAGCCGCGATAACCCGCGCCTTATCGCGGCAAACATGTCGGGGGCTGGCGTCATGTCTGTGGGGAGGGGAGGGGGCGGAATTCAGCGCCCGATCGGTCAGTGCGATCACCGTGCCGATCGCCGGCTCGTTGCTCGCAACCAGCGGTTCGGCTCGTTCAGCCTTTGCCCTGATCGTCAGAAGACTAAAACGCGATAACGTTACTGTCGACGGCGAACGGCGTCTGTGCTTCAATGGTCATTCAGCGTTCTCCCTCTCGCTGAGCCGTTCACGATCAAACTTGAAGTCGGCGGGCAGGCGACCACGATAGTTCCGCAGACGCTTGATCCGTTCATCGACTGTGGGCCTTTTGCTCGCAGAGAGCGCACCAGACTTGTCTGCGACGATTTCGATGTCGTCACCTTCCTGCAGTCCGAGCGCCTCTACGACGCGCGCGGGCAACCGAACAGCAAGGCTGTTACCCCATTTTTCGACTTGCATGGTTTCCCTCGTGGATACACGTTCTCTGTACATCGTATCTGTGCTCGGGAAGTTTTCAAGTCTGATGCTCCGACGCAGGAGTAGTCATGCCGTTTGCTTTGGAGACCAAGCCGGGCAAGGAGGAGGGCGCTAGCATGATGGAGGTGATCGGCCAGAGCTGACGCTCGAAGATAGGCGGGGTGCGTCGGCTGCGGATTAGTTTGCTGCCATTCGCAAACTAGGTCGGCGAATGGCACTTCTCGCCGTCAACGAGTGAGTCTTGCCGACCCTCAGGAGACTTTCGACCCTCTCAGGAGCGGCCGTTCAGATCGCCGGTGAGGCTCTACCCGGCTAGAGGTACTTGAATTTTATGATTTGCACTTTGCTATTGAATCGGGCAGCTTTGAACTGAACTGGCTCTGTGGTGTTTGCAGTTGTACGCTCCATAATCCACGGAATCGGCCGATACGTCATCGTCCGGCCATTGACAATTAAGTCCAGTATCTCGTATTCCGTAACATAGGCATACGTCAAAAATCGTCCACGAGATTGCCACTCCCAATGGGCCGGCACAGTTCGCTTGGCTACGATCGTGGTCATTCCAGTCTGTGCTTTCACTCCAGCAAAATTGGCAATCTCGAACAACGCTTTGGCGACACAGGCGACGATGACCGCGTAGAAGAAGAAAAGCACACCTGCGCCACCAAGTTGACCGCGATTCAGTAACGTGAATGGAAGCGACACAACGTTATGCAAAGACACTCTTGATCTCAGCACAGGGTTACCGGTACGCCGCGGGACGGTTTCCTTGCGGATGGGCGGGTGCGTTTAACTTTGACCAGAGAGACCTTCACGGTTTAACCCGATGATCCGTGAATTCATAGTCGGCCATGCAGTCTGCCGAAGGGTCTCGCTCAATAGCCGAAACATGAACGGTATCTTTGTCTGTAAGAGTGTAGGTGTAGACATCGGGTGTAGGGACGCCCACAGTGGTGAGTGAAATCTTGTCGCCCTTTGTTTCCCACTGGCCCCGCTCCACATTCAGAAATTGAGTCCTTTCAGGATTGTTGTAGAACGCAACTTCAAACTTGCCGTCCGAGGATCTTTTCATAGTCCACGCCATATAGGAACACTTGCCATCCTTGTCCCTCTGCCCCTGCCAGGTGCCAACCAAACGATCATCGAGAGCCGAGGCGAGATTAGATACGGAGAGAAGAACCGCAAAAAGTAACAGATTTCGAGTTGTGATTTTCATAGGGAATTCAAGTAATCGATAACAATTATCACGCTCAACCAGATACGTCGGCCCCCCGTCCATATCCAAACATAGAGCGCTCACACCGGCTCTACGGCAATTTGGCGTGAAACTTGAGCGATCGACTAGAGGCTGTTTTCGGATTGCCCTGATCGTCAGGACGTCCGTCCTAGCCGCATTGAACGATTTAGCCGCTGGCGTCGAATGACGGTAGTGGCAAGCGTCCGGCAACCAGGCGCGCCGATCGTAGCAGGTGCAGCCTTTCATGCAAAAAGCATAAAGCGACCCGGAGCTGTCCGTCGATCTTCTCGGTAGCGGTCATTAGTTGTTGGGTTTGTGCGTTGGTATGATTCTGATTTGATCGAAAGGAAACGAGATTGAACAACGAATGAGACTCGATATCGAGGGTAAAGCGGCCATCACCGCGCCCACGCACACACAGATCGCTCGCGCGCTCAAGTCGCTGCGAAGCTACGGCAAGTCGTCTTATGCGTCATTGACTGACGATGCAGGAAACTACGTGCAGGTAGCTGGCGGCGGTGTAAGCTGCATGATCGAGCGCTTCGAATTCGGCGGCAAACGATGGAGAGGGTTCCACGATAAGCCTTCACCTGTACGGCCGGACGGCACGATCCTCGTCTTTCGAGCGGGCAACATCCCGATGCGATCCGATGAATGGTTCACGTCCGATCAGGTCGTGGAAGTATTTCTGGCGTTCCTTTGTGACGCACCATATCCGCCATTTGTTCACTGGCGGTTAGCGCCAAGCTTGTGAGCCAGCGACGCAATCGAGCCGCAGTCGGAAGCCTTCGACGCGCATTATCGACGTTCATGGCCCTGCCGTTGATTGACCGAAACCGGCCGTTTGTGGAAGCTGAATCTCATCGACGCTGAGGGCTTGAGTTGGTCCGTAGGCTCACTTCGGCCGTGCAAAAATTGTTCGGACTTCGGTTTTCCAGTCGAGCAGCAACTGGGCGACGCAGTTGGAATGTTCAGGATTCGCATCCAGACCCATTCGCTCGCTCGCGATGCTGTCAAGGTATGCCGCGATTATCGACGCATTCGCTCCCTCACCCTGCAGCATTGAGAAAACGCTGGGCAGGTACCCATAATATTCGTCGCGTGCCGCCGGGCTGTTCGCGACGCCAATCGGGTCCCAAACATAGAACAGAACTTCGTCCACTCGGCGGTACAGTTCCAGTTCATCATCGGCCAACTTGTGTCCCATCAGCTTTCCCTTATCTCACCACTCGCCCATCAAGAGACGGACACGGAAATTGTCCATGATCTAGGCGTCGGCGTCGAGCGACCGTTCATGGCCGAGAGCACCAATTCAACGGAGTGGTCTACAGTCGGGCATCGCAAATTAAATCCGCCTCTCGTCTAGAACTTGCGCCGCACGTACCATAGTGACTCTGCATCTGGGATAGTTGCGACAGCCCCAGAACAATCCGCCCTTCCCCTGTCGCTCCACCATCTTCACGCGACAGGCTGCACAAGTTGGCGTCTCGTAGTCGCCTTCGAACGCCAGCGCAAGTAGCTTTGCCTGTTTGTCGGCGTCAAGGGCACGAATGCGTTCGACAATGCCTGCGCCATCCACCAATAAAATGTCAGCCTGAGAGGCATAGTCCCGAACTGGCTGGCCGATGAACCCTGCGAGTGACCAAAAGACGCCGCGCTTTACCTTTTTCGAATGCATGACGCCGCCGAGAGCCCTCACTTGTTCCACCTTCACAGGGGTCCGCCATGCTTTGCACTGGACGACCGCAATCGGAGCTTCCCGCCCCTCCCGGTATAGGGTGGCGTCGATACCGCCATCAGCACCATATGGCACCGTCTTTACGGTGAAGCCCAGGGCCTCGTAGTACCAGACACACAGCATCTCAAATCGCTTCCATTCAAGTTGTTTGATTGCATCGATGGTCCATTCTGTGGGCTTCGCAAGCGACACCAAGCTGGCTTCGTCGATTCGGCCTGCTCTATCCGAATTGAGCCTCGTGACGGGTACGCTCGTGCGGACAACACGGAGAGTAGGTTCCTTGCGCAAGGGCCATACCGAACCCGGCGCAGAATCGGACGCCAACTTACGCTTCCGGGCACGCAGATAGGCCAGCAGCCCAAGAATGGCAAACATCGTTGCCGGAGCCCATGCAAAGAATCGACTCATCCCGGCCACACCGCGCAGGACGCGATTCGAAGCCATAGCTGCCGGCAGAACGGCGTAAAAGGCTACATAGCTCGCCAACGCCAGCAAAGCCGAAACCCACCACGGCGCATCCAGCAGAACATCACGGACAGACGGCTTGCTTTTCCTGCTGCCCATCTTTAACCCCTTCTTCCTGTTCAAGTCCATTCCGGGGCAAATCTGTCAGAGGCGCACAAGCATCGGCAAGTTGCGCGACTTCAACATCTACAAGTTAGTGTAGTAGGCATTCGGCGGGTTTTCGGAGGCGCGCCGCTCGTTCGAGTGACCACACATGTGTGCGGCGAGCGGAAGCAACGGCCGGTTGCCCGCGCTGGGCGATGAGGCCACGTACCTGTCGATGGTGAAGCTTCGGCTCATGGCGCAGTCGATCGACGCGTACAACCGGCCAATAGTTGCCGAACACGAAACGCTGAAGGCCGTCATTCCAATGGCTATTCACTTCGGAACCTGCTGGATGCGTGACGAGGCGAATCGGCCTGAGCTGACGTTCATGAATTGCGGTTTGTGAGGCCGCTTCAGATTCCTTTCCTGTCGTTGGGATCTGTGCGATCGCGAATGTCTTGTTCAATGTGACCGAACTCACACTCTCGACCCGGAGCCGACGTTCAAGGTTGCCGAAAGCGGTCACTCAACTCACTCAAAAGCGCGCTGTATCTGATTGATCAGGGCTGCAAGTTCGGCGTTGTCGCCCCACATGTCGAATTCCCGAGTGGCAATCAGTCCCATTGTGAGTGGCCCCTGTTTTGGCTCCGACGATTCGCCGGAAATTTGGGCACGGCACCACGTCAATTGCCGATGAATGCTCTGTACATTTGGCCATGTGGGAGCCACCAGAGGCCCGATAGCTGATAGAGCTGCATCGATCTTGAGTAAGAGTTCGGTGTTCGTCATGACGAAGAAATCCACGTGCTACCAGACCGAAAGTGTGACTAACGTTGATGCAAGCGGCAATGTTCCTCGCCTAGTTTGTAATGTTGTCGCGTATCGATTTAGAGTCTTTCGGCTCCCAGTACCCGCCACTGCCGTGATACGTTTCTGCGTGCAGCCAAAACATCTCATCGCAATGCAGACAGCGAAAATGGTACTCGATGTAGTCGTCCCACGCGGCTCCCTTCGCGAGTTCGGCAAACGAGACGGAGACCCAAGGACTGTCGGGAACTACCTCACCGAGTGTTCCGTCGGCGATGTTCTCCGCGCCGATTTGTATCGCTTTGCGTAGCTCACGAGGATGTCTGATTGCATAGCGAACGCAAAGATCCTTACATCGTGCACATGCCACAAAAGACTCCGTCAGGTTTTCGCTGCGTTTTGCAGAAAGTTCGGTTGGTATCGGCGAGTGCGGCGAACAGGATTGTCCACGATCAGGGCGGCAGTGTCGAACGCCCGTTCATGGCCGAACAGAGATGTCAGCATTCTTCGACCAGCGGACTACCCAGTGAGCGCCACGCGATTCGTCGATAGGCTCCTTGCAGCAAACCTTCATCGCGAAAGCGTTCGAAAATTTCTGCCGGGGACCACCCCGGACCTGCGGCGAAACAGAACTCGTGCGCGCGCAGCCGATCGAACAGCGCAGCTTTCTCGCTATCGCCTCCGACGTTAATCGCGTATGTCCCCGACTCGTCGTTTCGACATTCGAAGCCCATAGCAACAAGCGCATCTTGAAGTCCAACATGGGAAGCTTTTACAACCACCTGCGAGGAGGATGCCTCGACAACATAACCGGTATCAGACATATGATTGTTCAGCCAAGATGACCAACGCTCGGAACATGACAAGACCATAACGTGTTGAACTCTTCCATCGTCGTTTCTCGCGCCTGGAACCTGCGGATCAGCGTTTATCGCAGTCAAAACGGGGGACTGGCAGCAATCCGAGTTGTGTTCCTGATGCAGTCCGCTCACCGTCCGCAAATCCAACTCGCCCATCGCGAAAGAATTCCAGCTTGCGAATCTCGTAGCGATCCGAGTCGAGCACGGAGAGCAGACGGACCGGTTCTGCCTCGAAATCATGCTTCCATACGACGTCGATCGCAATGAATCTCTCTCGCATTGTCCCGCTCTCCTGGTGTGCCAAGTAGCCTCACTTGCTGCTGCATCGACGGATTGTCGGCGATTCTGGTACCGAGTGCGAGTGACCGTTCCTGGCCGATCTCGCTCAAAAACGCGACCGGCTAAATGCCGGCTGATCGGCCGACCCGCGACGACTTAGTTCAGTTCCTTACGATCGTTGCACTCTCGATGAGTAAGGCGGAGGAAACCCCAGCACACCGAACCACCGATGATCCCAACTGCAACCTGTAAGCAAGTAAAGCCTATGTTAATCGACGAGTGCACCGTCTTTCCCACGTTCCTGCTGAATATGTAAGGCCACAGCCACGCCCACAGCGATAGCAGACTTCCGAGGAAGATATAGTAAGTCAAGTGTTGGACGCGAAGCCTCCACGCCAAGAAAATTCCGGTCGCGTAGAGGGGCAGTACTGGAAGTCCAAAGAAGACGAAGCAGCCAATCACTGCGCCAAGTTCCAACTGCAAGAGCCGTAGGACATGGTGACCAACGTCCGACCGCGGAAAGGCTAGGATTAGGCTGCCCCGACGAACGGCAGCGGCTACCTCAAGGGCGGGAAAGAATGCCGCCGCGCCCCCAGCCATTGCAATCGGATATGCGATAACCGCCCGCCAAAATGTTATGAAGCGATTCGCGTGTTGCGACATTCGAGTCCTTGAAAGGGGGCGTGCCCTCGTGTTGCGAATGATGTTAGCGAAGCCGGTTGTTAGCAATCTGAGGCGCCTTCGCGATTGACCGTTGTTGGCCGACCGTCGCCTTATAACATTCGCGTAGCGGGCCGGCACCTAGGACTGCAGAGTCGCCATGAGCACCCGCTGGCTTCGAGGAGGCGGTGATTCACGGGGGTGGAGTTCGGCCAGTAACGACAAACACAACGAATAACGAACGGTCTCGCAAGGAATGCAAGAAATCCCGGGCTGCAGAGATGCCCTCGTCGACGTTGTTTCCCTCGTAGAACCAATTGTCGTGCGTGGGCTCAAGACCTCGTCCGTCTGACGTTGCGCGGTAAACGTCCCCGCCAAGGACCAGCCATTTTTGGCCTGCAAACAGGTCCAACGCTTGCCCTGCTTCAGAGAGATCTAGCGCGGCTTCCTTTAGGCCCATAACTTCAAGCGACCGTCCGCTCCGAGCGTAAAGTTCGAGAATCCTGGAGATGGTCATTAACACTCTCGTGGCGCTGTCTAGCGAAAAACTGGATGGATTGACAAGTCGTCGATCGGCGAAAGACGTCGGATTGTCAGCAATCAGAGGGCGATCGTCAAATGACCGTTTGTGGCCGACAGTGAACCGAACAGGAGATCGGTGTCACTGCTTCGCCGGGTCAATCCATCCCGGGCGAAGTCCGCGAACGTGTTCTTCTCGGACCCGCTCGATCGATTCCGCATTGCCTAGCTCGGCCTCAATCTCGCCAACGCAACCCCAGCAGTCACCGCCACAGTTCATCGACAAGGGGTCGTCGGGCTGATCGAGTGCTCGTCCACATATCCGGCATTTCATCGGTCGTTTTCCAGGGTGTGAATCCCGCCAAATTGTCGCGGATTTACGCCGGTATGTCGAACGGCCGATTGTGGCCGGCTCCCGTCTCGCGACGAACAACGCCGCTCGTATTGTTGTCAAAGCGGAGGCCTGCTTAGCTCGGCCCACTGCTGCACGGACTCTCGATCCCATTGGCGCGTTGCATACGATGCAAACCTCGCGGGAACGTTGTCGCCATTCATGACAAGGCGATTGAGCATGAGCGCCAGATCCGTGTCGGCTATACACCACTCACCAAAGAGATTCGATGCATCCTCTGAGAGAAGCCGGTCGACTGCAAAGTACAGCTTTCGCACTGCCAGCTCCGCTTCGGCCGAAAGCGCCGGAGCCTCCTTCTTATAAAACACTACCTCCGTCGAGCGCTCCTGACGAATGGGCATCAGGTCGCTTCTAAGCCACGCCTGAAGTTGGCGCGCTCTTGCACGAAGTTTTCGGTCACGAGGATAAATCAGCGTTTCAGGGAATGTCTCATCCAGATATTCGGTGATTGCCGTTGACTCGGATAGCGAGAAATCGCCGTGTTGCAATGTAGGTACTCGCTGAGTCAACGATTCGACAGCGTAGCGCTCTACGTGGTTAGCGCCGATTCCAAGATCAACCGCAGAGAGCTCAAAGTCCAGTTGCTTTTCCCGGAGAGCAACGAACACAGACATCGCGTATGGGCTTGCGAACTGTGCATCAGCATATAAGCGAAGCGGAGGTTGGGACATGGCGCCATCCTGGGTGATTGTTGATTTTTGCGGCTTGGTGCAAGCCAACGAGATAAACAGCGTCGATGATTGTCGGCGATCTGGATATTGGTGTCGACCGGCCGCTGGCCGCATTGCGTCGCATGACTCAATGCAGCTAGCGTGTCGACGGCTCTGGGCCACGTCAGCCGATGCAAACGGTCGGCAGTGCGGTCTCGGTTACCGAATTGGCTTCACGGAAGACGCTATGCGCTGTCGATCCCGGTCGCCATGAAAATACGCGGTCGATAGAGGCGCCCTCGTACAAGACCGCCGAAAAATCGTCAATCGCAACCGAAGCAGGAATCGCACTAGCTTGGAGGGCGGCGTGTAGCGACGTACGTCTCTTCGGATCGCTGCTGTAGTGAACAGCGCAGCCGCCCGGTAGTAACCCCAAACAGTCGAGCGGACGGTACGTCGGCCCCCAGAATGAGTCAGTGAGACCGGCCTCGAACCAGCACATGGCACCCGCGCTCATGCCCGCAATTAGAACGCCGTCTTCCCAAGCCTTCCGCAACGCCGTGTCGACTCCCCACTCGCGCCACACGGCGAGCGCAGACCTGGTATTGCCGCCACCAACGAATATCGCGTCCTGATCTAGAAGTCGTGCAGGAAATTCGGCGACGGGAATAGACCTGGCCTCGGGTTGGCGAAAGAATGCAAGGTGGGAAGTGTCGCTGCCTAAGTCGCCGTAGGCGGCGTGGAATTTGTCCAAATGCGCCGGAAGGTCACCGCTGGGTGTCGCGAGAAAGCAAATGTTTGGTCGTGCCTTTCCTGTTAGGCTGACGAGGTGCTTGTCGATAGGCGATGGCCCATCTTCCATCATGAAGCCGCCACCACCTATGGCAAGGATACGTCGCATGGATGCTCCACTCATTGACCGTCGGGCGCCTCGCAAATCGTTCGGCGCTCGGTCCTGATTGTCGACGAAGTAGGCTGCTGCGTCGAATGTCTCAAATTGGCCGTCAAGACTCATCCGCCGTTACGGCAAGCCGACGTTCGACCGCATGTCATCGCGAACGTCAGCAAAGCGGCGTAGTACAGCCGCATGGCGGCTGAACGGCGAGCACCGACCATAGCCGAAACGCCTCCGCCGGTCATTTGGTCAAACTTCGACCTGAATGGGCCACCGAGTCACGATGGTTGAGAAGGCGCCGACTGCAACAATCGCCACGATTGTGAACATTCGCGAGAGTGCAGCAGCTTCACAATGAAACTCCCATCCTTCCTGTGGGAGTCTGCCATGAAGACCGAACAATCGCGTGAAGCGTGGAACAAAGGCAAGCTGGTCGGCCAGAAACCACCCCTCAGGCCTAAAGACGTTTGGGCCATTCGGATCCACCTTCAGAACGCTCATGCTGTCCGCGATCTTGCCTTGTTCAACCTCGCGATCGACAGCAAACTGCGTGGCTGCGATCTCGTGAGTCTGCGAGTTCGCGATGTCACCCACGTCAATCAGGTCTTACCGCGGGCGCAAGTCGTTCAGCGAAAGACACAGCGTCCCGTGCAATTCGAGCTGACTGAGCCGACCCGCTCTGCAGTCCGAGCGTGGCTCGACAAGGCCGCGCTACGGTCGGAGCAGTACCTCTTCCCGAGTCGACTGTCGACGTCTCCGCATCTTTCTACCCGGCAATACGCCCGGATGATAAGTCGATGGGTGGGCGCAGCAGGACTTGATCCGACAGTCTACGGCACACATTCGATGCGCCGGACGAAGGCGACCTTGATCTATAAACGCACGAAGAACCTGCGAGCCGTCCAGTTGCTGCTCGGCCATAGCAAGATTGAAAGCACAATCAGATACCTTGGTATCGAAGTCGATGACGCGCTTGAGATTTCGGAACAGACTGAACTCTAGCGCAGTCAAGGCTGGCCGCACGACATGATGTTGCATGCGCACTCGTGCGGCCACTTACCGTCGCGCCGCCGTTCTGGCGGAGCAGCCGAGTTGCTTCCGCCAGGCCCTTTCGCGGAGCTTTCATCCGATTGACGGCAGCGCATTGGGGATCCAAGCGAGGACCGTCGAGTACAGTTCGGCCTTAGCTGACGCTCAGGCGCATCGCTTGTGAGGCCGATTCAGCTTGCTTTCCTGTCGTTCGGACATGAGGTAATCGTACCTTTGTTAATCTGGCGATAGGCGAGTACAGAGCCGCCCTCCGCAGGCGTTCGCCAGTCAGCGGACATCGCAGGTGACAAGTCACGCTGGTCAAAATGCATTGCCTACTTTCCGTCGAGTCCGCCAGATCTCGAGATCCGTTTCGGTCCGCCAGGCCGTCACGGTAGCAAGGGTAGGTAATGGAACCGAACGGCCATTCCCTCCTGTCACCCTAAGACAAATGATATGTCCTTACGTCGCGGGACGTGATTCCCGGCCCTGCACGCCGTTATTTTCTCTAAAGGTGTCGG
This sequence comes from Paraburkholderia sp. Tr-20389, assembly GCF_017104565.1. GTDB lineage: Bacteria > Pseudomonadota > Gammaproteobacteria > Burkholderiales > Burkholderiaceae > Paraburkholderia. The sequence continues at coordinate 106,644 of NZ_JAAGPD010000016.1, forward strand.
AGTATGAGCTACTGCGCATCTCAGTTTCTCCCGCGCGAAGATGACACCTGTCCCTGGAGTAACCGGTGCCACTATCGGAATCACGTAAAGGCCAAGAAGGGGCAGTGTTCCGCCCCTTCTTGGCCTTTGAGGTCGATCAATTCTTTTTTCATTCGGCGATAGTCTGCGCATAGGTTGATCTAATAGAGGTCTTATTCGTCGGTAACGACTCCCCGTCCGATGATGTCTCCAAAATTGTCGCGAATCGGGCACGCCGACCCAACCGGTTGCGCGTCGACTGATGGGTAACGAGTAAAATATGGACCGTATCGGCATACTGTGCCCATGAGAACGCCGTCGAGAACGAATGTTTGTGCTTGGGCTACAACCATCCATCCCGCTGAAACCGCGGCGATCGCCATAAATTTCACTACAGTCTTTTTCATTTTAAAATCTCCGATTAAGGATTGCCCGAGAAATTATCCAAACGAATTGAAACATTGCATTTATATGCTTATCGAATATCGAATTGCGCTTGAAGAAACGTTATTTCGCTTTGTATCAAAGAATCAATTGCACACCCTGTTCTATGGTTCCGTCGACGCACTTTGGATACGTCAATGATTATATTTTCGTCGACGGAGACCTTTTTCGATACCGTCGATATTGAGGGGGATTCGACGTTTCTAGAAGACTACTAAAAGGACCCCTCCAAATGAGGGGTGTCACTCCAGATTGAATGCCACTATGATCGGTCTAGAAAAGGAGGCAAATATGGGCTGCGGGTATTTCGGAACTGTACTGCTCGTCGAAGACGAGGGCCTTACACGAAGCGCCATGAAGAGCCTCATTTTGGCCAGCGAGCCGGAACTGTGTATTGACGAAGCGAATGGCTTTGAGCAGGCTGTGACTCGGCTTGAAAGTAAGGCTTACGATCTAGTATTCCTGGACTACAGATTGACTGGCGAGAAATCAGGCCTTGACTTGCTCAAGTGGATGCAAGAACAGGATCGCGAAGTCCATTGCATTATGCTTTCCAGCCAAGACGACCGCGAGACAGTGTTCGAATGCATCAAGAATGGGGCGTGCGGATTTATCTCAAAGGCCAGTGAGGAAGGTGGCGCTGTGTTCCAGGAAGCTCTGCACACAATCCTAAGAGGGCGGATCTATTTGCCAAACACGGTGCTGGGAAAAGGAGGTCATAGCCCGCGACCGACCACGATTAATCGCGGTATTTCAGTCGAAACGCTGAACCTTCCGCCGAGACTTGCTGTGACTTTACGCTACGTCCTACAAGGCCTTTCCAACAAAGCGATCGCCAGAAAGATGGATATCACTGAAAATACCGCAAAGGAATACTCAAGCGATTTGCTCGCACGGTTTAATGTGACGCGCCGAACATTTCTGATTGTAGAAATGGCGCGGCGTGGTATCGAGATTCCAAAGGGAAGTCCGGACATCTCTACGTGACTAGCCCGGAAGGGGAAGACGACGATGTAGTTGGCACGATCTCAAGGATTTTCTTTTTTAGCGATTCAGCTGTGACTGGCTTCGTCAAGATATAGCGTTCTTGAAGAATCTCCAGATCTTCCAACCGAGCCTCGCCGGTGATGATCAAACACGGGATGTATCGACCGAGCCTAGTCTGCGTAATTTCAATGACATCGCGGGCTGTCGTGGAATCGGCCAACCGGAAGTCCGTGATTATGAAGTCCGGGTAGCGTTCAATCGTCCCGAGTATCTCGTCGAGTTGAGAGGCCGAACTCACGGATTCCACAAGCACCCCCCATTGCCGAAAGAGCGCCTCCATCGCCGCCCTTACAAGCCCGTCGTCTTCCACCAGCAGCGCGTACAGTCCCGATATCTCACCAATCGGTGGGCTTAATTCGAGAGGCGCCGCACTGGATGTCTTGAGGATAGGATTTTGGCAGATCGGGACTTCGACCGAGAAGCGTGAGCCGTTGCCCTGAGCGGATTTAAGCTCGATCCGATGTTCGTCCAGCATCGAAATCATGGCGTTGACCGTCGCCAATCCAAGGCCCAATCCCCTCTCTCGATCGCGATCGGGGTTACCAATCTGAAAGAATGGTCTGAAAATCGCGTCCCAATGTCGCTGTGCAATTCCGATTCCATTATCCACGACGTCGATTCTGACGCGATTCACGCTGCGGACAACGCCTATGACGACAGCACATCGAGGTGCTTTATTTGTGTCCGCGTACTTTACGGCGTTGGAGATGAGGTTTGCCAGAATCCTCCGAATCCAATGCGGGTCGCTTCGCACCCAGATGCTTGCGTTTGCTGCACATTTCAGCCGTAGCGCAATGTGCTTCTCTGCAGCAAATGGCAGAGCCTCTTCGACCACCTCATGGACAAGGGGCGATAAGTCAAAAATGCAATAATCCGGACACACACCACCGGCCTCGAGTCTGGATAAATCTAGCACCGCGTCGAAAAGGCGTGCCATGATGACGGAAGACTTCCGCGCTTGGGTTACCAGCTTTTGAGATTCTTGGAGATCGCCGCGTTCTGTCGCTTCCGCGGCGGCGGCAAGGAACATATGAAGCGCATGCATCGGTTGCCGGAGATCATGAGTTGCCGCTGCAAGAAAAGAAGACTTCTCCGAACTGGCGTCTTCAGCAGCGCGCTTCTGATCGTCCTTTAATCTGATCAAGGCGTTTTTCTTCGCAGTCTGCTCGTTGTGTGATGCTTCCAGCGCCTTTTGCTTACGAGTCAGATCATCATTCAGAATTTCCAGACTATGCTTCGATAAGGCGAGTTCTCTCTCTGCAGTAAATCTTTGACGCGCGTGGCGTTCAGAATGAACGTTCACGCAAAGTCCCACTACCATTACGTTAAGCAGCCAGAACATCTCGATCAGGAAGCTCTCGATATCCAGAAAGTGTAACGTGATCTGAAGGAGTACGATAGTTGAGACGATGATGCATGCTAGCCAGAACGCCGGTTTAGCCATCAGCTGCGGCATGCCAAACAAATAGAATAGAGCCAGCGCCATGCTTCCCAAGAACGGAAAGACATTAAATGGACTCGGAACAACCAAAACCATTAATAAAAGCAATCCGGCCGCACTGCCAACCATAACCAAGAAGATGTGTTGTGCCGTCTTTTCACTCGAAAACGTGCTTCGAAATGAGAGTGCGATGACGATTCCACAAACTGCAATTCCAATGAAACGCAAAACCAGGACCGTTGCCAGAACAGCATGAAACGCAGCATTGCGGCTCGCAGAGTCGAGTTCGACCCACGCGAAGCACGTCCACACGAAGAACCCCAGAATTACAGCGACACGACGGAATCGCTCAAAACGCCGGCCATGATCGTCGAGGAACTCCCGCTCAACATTAATATCCTTAAACGGTGTCGGGAAACTGAGTGTATCCGCTAAGCTATCCCATAATTCCAGCGCGGCGCCACGCCACGGTGGCACCTTGTGTGGCTTCCTCGCGGGGTGAATGGCCATTTTCGATTTTCTCACGGCAATCTAATCACCATTCAATTTAGTCGACAAACGGCTTTGACAGAGAAAAATTCCGATACCGTAATAACCATCGAGCAACCGACCGTCGCCTCGCGGCTCACCTTCCTTGAAAAATTTCCCGTTAACAGTTGCGCCTTGTACTCGATTAATGCGCGAACGGCAACCACAACAATCGGCCGTTGAACGAAACCGCACACGCGGTAGGGGGTTCCGGCCAGGCGAGGCGGTTTGTGAGAGATGCGCAGCGCGGTTCCGTATGTTGGCGAATAGGGCAATCCGCCTCGTCCACCCCAAACTCTCGAACATCGCGTTGGCCGATCTGCTATCCCCGAGGAGCCGCCTTGGAGGACTGAGCCGCATCGTTGGCTGCCTGTGGATCGCTTACCACGCGACGGTTTGCGGTGCGTCCGCAAGTACGCGTTCGCGTGAGTGAAGTTGGCGTTCGCCGTCGGGGAAGTGAGAATGTCGGCAAAGCGACTCACTGCTGTCCGACGGATGCCATGCCTGAACGTCGGCTATGGCCGAAACACCTCCGCCACTCATCAGGCGCGTTTCGATGTGAACCAGGCGTTGAGTCTTGAGTCGCGATGGTCAAGGATGCGCTGGCGGCAACAATCGGCAAGATTGTGAACAGTAACGGCGGGAGCGTCGTTCCACAATTGAACTCCCATCTTTCTTGTGGGAGTCTGCCATGAAGACCGAACAACCCCGTGAAGCTTGGAACAAAGGCAAGCTGGTCGGCCAGAAGCCGCCGCTCAGACCCAAAGACGTTTGGGCCATCCGGATTCACGTCCAGAACGCTCACTCTGTCCGCGATCTTGCCTTGTTCAACCTCGCGATCGACAGCAAACTACGTGGCTGTGATCTTGTCAGTCTGCGAGTTCACGATGTCACCCACGTCAATCAGGTCGTACCGCGGGCGCAAGTCGTTCAGCGAAAGACACAGCGTCCCGTGCAATTTGAGCTGACTGAGCCGACCCGGTCGGCAGTCCGCGCGTGGCTCGACAAGGCCGCGCTACGAATGACCGGAGCGCATCAAAGACCCGCCCGATGAACGTCGAGCATAGATCGGCCATAGCTGACCTTCAGGTATCGGATCTGTCAGGCAGCAACGTGTCGCTTTGCCGACATTCCCAGTTCGGCGGCGGCGAACGTCAGCGTTCACTCCTAGCGAACGAGTACTTGCGACCCACATGAGACATTCGTCGTGTCGCCAGGCGAGCGGCCGGTTCGCCCGGATGAGCGGCCGTTGACTTCGATCGCCAGCCCAGCATGTCATCAGTCTCGCCGGTATCTGATTCGGGCGGGAAGCATTTCGGCGCATTACATATCTCGCATGCGATCGAATCGCGACCGCTTGACATCGTCCAGCATCTGATCCACCATATATCGCGTGCGATTAACTTGTGCACTAATCGATGTTTCCCAGAAACCCTATATTTGCAAGGAATCAATCACGACCACGATCGACAAAGTTCTCTTTTCTGGTAACACACATACCACCGTGAACCGTGACCCGAGTGTGCAGCGTGGCGAGTACGGCGTCGTCGACCTCAAGCTGTCGGCACCCGGCGGTGAAAGCCTCGAGCTCATCGCAACGGAGCCGCACCCGCGAGCCGAGCAACTGTTTGCCGGGGCCTGGTCGGCCTGTTACATCACTGCGTTTGAGATCGCCGCTTCGCTGAAGAAAGTCGCGCTGCCACCGGATTACTCAGTGGATATCTAGGCGAACCTCGGCCAGACCGGCGCCGCCTGGTTCATCGGCGCTCACTTCAGGATTCGCGTGCCGGGACTCGCAGGGGACGTTGTAGAGACGATCGCCCGCAGCGCGCATGACATCTGCCCATACTCGAAGGCCGTGCACGGCAATATCGAGGTGGGCCTCACCGTCGTTACAGCGTAGTCGAGGCCACAGCGAGCAGACGCTCGCCGCCGGACGCGCCGACGCGTTCGGCGGCGCGCTGCGCCATCGGACGCCGCGCAGCGGGGCCCTTGTGCACCGCTAACCCGTGCACGCCGCGGTCGCTTGCCGTCTCGCATCGTCGTCGCGACGCAGGCGTCCTAGCGGCGAACTAGTGCAAATCTACCGGCATCTGCTAAAGATGCTACAAATGAAATCCTCGGACCTCCCGGCAACCGTGTCCTTTCCGCTCTCCGACTACCTATGCTTTGCCGTCTATTCGACAAATCTGGCGTTTGGCAAGGCGTACAAGCCGATCCTTGAGGAGCTCGGGCTCACTTATCCACAGTACATCACCATCATCGCGTTGTGGGAGCAGGACAACCAGACGGTAAGCGAGTTGGGTGAGAAGCTATTTCTCGAGTCCAACACCCTTACACCGATGCTGAAAAAGCTCGAGGCGATGGGTTACCTGGAGCGACGTCGCGACCCTGAAGACGAGCGACAGGTGCGCGTGAGTCTGACGAAAAGTGGGCGACGACTGAGCGAAAGGAGTCTGAAAAAGGACCTCACCAAGGCGACTGGACTCACATTGGACGATTTTGCGAAACTGCAAAAGGCCGTAGTGGCACTGCGCGGCAACCTCATCAAGTCTATCGAGTACCACGACTGAGCATGCCGCGGCTATGTTATATGCCCTCGCCGCCAATGTCGGCCGCGAGCAAGCGAAGATAGCGAATATTCCGGCGCCGTCGCCAACTAATGGCAACACGCTGAGAGGAATTCGTAATCCGGTCGAACTACCATATCGCTAACGTCAGGCCGCGATTGCATCCGCCCAAGCACATCCGACTCGGTTCGCTGAGCGGGTGCCGTCGTCAATCTCGACGACCGCGTTGCGGCCCAAGCAGTAGGAGATTCACATGAGCGTCGCTGCAATCGGGACCCCGAATGTGCCCGGTGTCGACATGAAGCTCGAGGTCATCGTCGTCCCTGTTTCTGACGTCGATCGCGCCAAGCAGTTTTACGACGGCTTGGGGTGGAGGCTCGACGCGGACTTTGCCTCTGACGACGGCTACTTCCGCGTCATCCAGTTCACGCCGCCCGGTTCCGGGTGCTCGGTTATCTTCGGCAAGAATGTCACAGCGGCCACACCCGGCTCCGCACAAGGGCTGTACCTGGTCGTCTCCGATGTCGAGGCGGCTCGGAAAGAGCTGCTGGGACGTGGGATCGATATAAGTGAAGTGTTCCATGATGCTGCTGGCGCGTACAGCGGCTCGGATGATCCCTATCTGTTCGGGCGAATCCGCGTTAGCGGTCCGGACCCCGAGCATCGCAGCTACCGCTCATTCGCCTCGTTTAGCGATCCTGACGGCAATGGCTGGCTGTTCCAGGAACTCACGCAGCGAGTGCCCGGCCGCTTGGACACAGACGCCACAACCTTCACCTCTACAGCGGATCTCGCGGCGGCGCTCCGGCGGGCGGAGGTAGCGCACGGCGAACACGAGAAGCGGACCGGCGGCCAGCGCGACGAAAATTGGCCGGACTGGTATGCCGAGTACATGGCAAGTGAGCAGGCAGGTAGGGACTTGCCTTTGTGAGCTGGAAGGCGCTTCAACCGGCCTGCAGAGGTCCCGACGTGCCAGGCGGAGCGAACCGAGACCGCTCGAACGCAGCGCTGGTCTACCCTACGCCTCAGGAGAAGCGCCATGCCCGATCCTTCGCAATTCGACATCGACCGGACCAATCCGAACCGGTGGACGGTCACCTTCAACAATCCGCCGATCAACATGTTTACGCCTGCCACGATCGACGAATTCGCCGCGCTAATGACCGACCGCGAGGCGGACCCGTCCGCGAAGGTCGTGTTGTTTCAGTCGGCGAATCCCGATTTTTTCGTCGCCCATCTTGACGTAGCCAAAGCAGCCGAACGGCCGGAGGTGCTGGGACTGTGGCGCGACTGCGTACTGCGCCTCGCGTCAACGGCGGTCGTGAGCATCGCCAAGATTCGCGGCCGCACGCGCGGCATCGGTAACGAGTTCGTGCTGGGCTGCGACATGCGCTTCGCCAGTCTGCAGAATGCGATATTCGGCAACCCGGAGGTCGGCGTCGGCCTGGTCCCGGCCGGCGGCGCGCTGGAATGGCTCCCGCGCGTGGTCGGCCGCTCGCGGGCACTCGAAATTGCCCTCAGTGCCGATGATTTCGACGCCGCCGTCGCCGAACGATATGGCTGGGTGAACCGCACGCTGGACGATGCCGACCTCGACTCCTTTGTCGATACGCTTGTCCGGCGTCTGGCCACATTCGACCGTGAAACGCTCGGCACAGCGAAAGCCCAAATCAATCGTTTCGGAGTGCCGACGGCTGCAGAACTTCAGTCGAGCATTGACCTGTTCTTCCCGGCCCTGGCCTCGCCAGCTGGGCAGGCCCGCCGCGCCAAGCTCCGTAACTTGGCCTATGGCGTGCCGAGCGACTTCGAAATGAACTTCGGCAGATACCTGCCTACGCTCGGGCAGACGGGTGACGGTGACGCAAACCCGCCGCTCACTGGCGCGCTGAAGGATTGAGCCTTTGCGAGCCAATCGTGCTACCCCCGGCGAGCGCCGCATTCGCACCCAGGGCTCCCGGGCCCGCAGGCGGCGTCTCAGTCATTCGAGCTGCTGCGGCGCCCGCTGTCCGGCGCGTCGACGAGCGTGCGCCGACCCACGTCGAGGATTTCGTCGGCGAAGGCCGGATCTGTGCCGGCGACGGCGCGCGACAGCACAAGTGCCCCTACCATCTGATTGAACGCTGCCATCGCGTCGCGACGGGTTTGTTCCGTCGACGCGCCGTCCGTGGCAATCATGCCAGCCAGCCGGTCGAGATACACGGCGAGGCCGCGCGCAAAGGACGAACGCGCCTCGTCGGTCATCCGGGGAACGTCGCCCGCGAAGCCGGACAGCGGGCACCCGGTCTCGATGTCGTCGCGATGCGAGGTCGACAGATAGCGCGCCGCCTGCTTCTCCAGACTTCCGGCGTTTGGCGCATCCGCATAGTCGTGCATCGCCTTTTCCATCACCGCGGCGACCAGCGCGTCCTTCGACTTGAAGTGGTTGTAGAAGCCGCCCTGCGTGAAGCCAGCTTCCTTCATCAACTCGGCCAGCCCCACAGCATCAACACCGCGCGCCCGGAACAGCCGTTCGGCAGCCGCAACGATTGCGTTCCGGTTCTCGGCGGCCTGCTGTCGTGTCACACCCATCGATCCCTCCCTTATCTAGACGATCGCGTCGATTGGAAAACACAATGTCGATCACCATTGACATGCCCGGATCGCGCTGACAGAATGCACCACAAGACGATGGTGATCGACATTGACATGAGTGTAGCCGACTTTCGCGCAGAACGCGAAGCAACGTCGGCTTCGGATGGCGTTCTACTGAGGTCTTTGAGGCCGCCGGGCGGGGCGAATTGGCGCCACCGGGCGGTGCAACGGTTCGGTAAGCAATGGCAGGTTTGTTTTCACCGGATCACACGCGCGCGGCGAGCCGGCGCGCATGCGATTCATCATGCGAAAGGATGAGAGATGAAGATCGAAGGTGCAGTTGTTTTCGTGACGGGCGCGAACCGCGGGCTTGGCCTCGAGTTCGCGAAACAGGCGCTTGAAAGAGGCGCGCGCAAGGTCTATGCGGGCGCGCGTGATCCGGCCAGCGTGACGCTGCCGGGCGTGGTGCCCGTCAAGCTCGACGTGACCGATCCGGCGGCCGTGGCTGCGGCCGCCGACGCGGCGCGCGACGTCACTCTGCTGATCAACAACGCGGGCATTGCGCGGTACGGCAGCCTGATGGACGAGGGCGCGCCCGAGGCGTTGCGCGATCACTTCGAAACCAACGTGTTTGGGATGCTGTCGATGTCGCGGGCGTTCGCGGGCAAGCTCGCAGCAAATGGCGGTGGAGCGATCCTGAACGTGCTGTCCGTCGCGAGTTGGATGAACCGGCCGCTCCTCGCGGGTTACGGCGTGTCGAAGTCAGCCGCGTGGGGGCTGACCAATGGCCTGCGTCATTCGCTGCGCGAGCAGCACACGCAGGTCGTCGGGCTGCATGCCGGATTCATCGATACGGATCTGACGAGCGGCCTGGAAGTAGCGAAGGCGACGCCGGCCGACGTCGTGGGCCAGGCCTATGACGCGATAGAGGCCGGAGCGGAGGAAGTGTCCACCGACGAGTTCACGCGGCAGGCGAAGGCCGGTCTGTCGGCAGGCATCTATCTGGACGAGCCGCCGCCGCGCTGAAGCTGCCGGAGCGCCTGAGCACATTTCGACCGCAATGAATAGCGACACGCCTGACAGAAGGATCGCCGCCCTAGGCAGCGCCACGGTGCGCGTGTCGCGCCAACTGGAGATTGAACGATGACTGGCAATAACCACAACACGGCCCCGACACGTTTCGTGGAGGCAGGGGGCGTCAAGTATGCGTACAGACGATTCGGCGCTGACACCGGGACGCCGTTAATCTTGCTGCAGCACTTTCGCGGAGGACTTGACCATTGGGACCCGCTCGTGACGGACGGCCTCGCCGAAGGGCGTCCCGTTATCCTCTTCAACAATGCGGGGGTGGCGAGTTCGAGCGGGGAGACGCCGGACACGGTCGATGCGCTGGCCGACGACGTCGCAATTTTTGTCAAGGCGCTCGGACTTCCAAAGGTGGACGTCCTCGGCTTCTCCATCGGTGGCTATGTCGCGCAGGCCTTCGTGCTGCGGCATTCCGATCTCGTCAGGCGCTTGGTGCTCGTGGGCACAGGCCCGCGGAACGGGGAATTGCGCAGCGACCCTCGCGTCTCGCAGGTCGCGGGCAATCCGACGCCCACCCTCGAGGACTTCCTGTTCCTTTTCTTCTCGCCGTCCGAGCGAAGCCAGCAGGCCGGACGAGCATTCTGGGAGCGACGGCACCTGCGCAAGGACGCCGATCCGCCTTCCTCACCCCAGACGATGATGGCGCAGGTCGCGGCAATCATGGAGTGGAACAAGCCGCGCGGCGACCGCTATGCCGCGCTGAAGACGATCAAGCAACCGACGTTAGTAGTGAACGGCAGCAACGACGTCATGGTTCCGACGATCAACTCCTACACGCTAGCCCAGCGCATTCCTGACGCACAACTCATCCTCTACCCCGACGCCGGGCACGGGGCGCATTTTCAGTACCCTGAGCTGTTCGTAGCGCACGCCAAGCTCTTTCTGGACTCCACTGATTAGCGATCGGATGGGAACGGGCGTGGTTGATCGCCCGTCTGAGACCCGACATGTCCGACTAGGAGTTACTGGGCTGCCGGCGAAGCCCGAAAGCCATCGATGATTTGGAACAGTGAAGACACGAACGCCGACGCCACATTGGGTGACGAAGAGCGTTCGTCGTTAACATTCGGATGGCGGGTTACGGGGCGGAGCTGACGACTGAACGTCGGACCGACGACGCATGTGAACGACGGCTTATGGCGGGGAACAAACCTAAACGATAGCACCAATTCGAGAACGCTCTGCAGATCGGACATTGAGACCTTCAATGGCTACGCACCGGCAACTGACGCGAACGGGAACTAACGGCCCAGAAGCGGCCGTTCGACGTCTGCAGGAAAATCGTCGACAATGGCGCTACGCGGGCCAAGTACAACAATGAGCGATGTCCAGTCGCTTCGCCAGGAACCTCGGGTGGGAACCCGTTCCCGGCCATCCGCGATGCGGGGTTCGTTGACGGCTTCCAGAGCAGCAGACAATGGCTGGGCGTTGACGACCTGAACGACGGAGTTGAGCGGCATCTCCGCCAGCAGACTGCACGGATGATTGAGCCGCTCGTGCTCGAACTCGACATACGCCTACCGCATTGCCATCAACACCGCCGTGCGAAACCTCGCCCCTGGATCGAGGTCTGGCATAACCCGCGCTGGCCCGCCACGCAGGATGCCCACTATCGACGGGCGAAAGACGTGCTCACGCCAAAGCTGATAACGCACGGCCTCCTCGATCGGAAGCAACAGCCGCCCTAAAGTTTCTCTTCCGAGGGTCGATAAGACGCACTGGACCATAACGGCAAGAAAAATAATGAGCATCGAGACTCCCCTCACCGAGCGCGTCAACAGTGTTTACGACGACGTGCTCGGAATTCTAGATAACCAGACCGTGACGCTGGCGTCATTCAACAATGAGCAGGTGCAGAAGGACGTTTTATTTAGCTGGTTTGACGTAGTCGTCGGCACGCTGGAGCGTGCAGAGACATCTGCCCTCGACCCCGCGATGAAGGCCCTGCACTGGTCAGGAATTTCAAACCACGTTGTTACATTAGAGAACGTCCGGAACAATGCACGTCAAAGCGGGGCGGCGTGGCTGCAGTCGGGTTCGGCGCAAGCGTTTTCCGCGTTGTGGGGCATTCGATCTGCACTGGTGTGGCTTATACCTGTGTCGGCAGATGCTTTACAGGCTCTGAGCCCTGGCGTCGAAGAGATAATCTCTCAGGCGCATTACGTGCAATCGGCTGCGAAACTGGCTTTCGAGTCAAAGCGAGAAGTCGAAAAAACCGAGACGTCCGCGAAAAAACAGTTGGATGATCTGCAAAACATCGTCGAAGAAGTCAGGGGTCACGAGCGCGCTGCAGCAACAGCAACGACCTCGGCCTCGGCCAGCGCAGCAACCGCCGAATCGCAGAAAGATCTGGTTTCTCAATACATGCTTGAATTGGCCGAATCGGTGACGACGAAAAAAGAACTGTTCGACGAATTCGAAAAGTATCGAGAACAGGTTGAGGGAACGCTTCAAGGAGCCAGCAAGGTCGCGTTAGCGAAGTCTTTCGAACGAAGGCGCGCTGCGCTTACGAGAGCCCAGTATGGGTGGGCCAGCGCGTTCACTATGGGCATCCTCGCTCTGATCGGCGCGGGGATCTACATTACCCACGAACTGATCAGTAGCGTCCCATTGATTCCAACAGCAGCAGTGTTCTCGTCCGCCGCGTCGGCAGCGGGTGCGTCGGCCGGCCTCGAAACCGGTGTCGCATTGAAGGGACAGCTTGCCGGATTTGTGGGCGTACTGCTTCGCTTTTTCGTTCTCAGTCCCGTTATCTGGTTCACCTGGTTTTCTGCGCGCCAGTACGGACACTGCCTCAGACTCGTTGAGGACTACGCCTTCAAAGAAGCCGCTGCGCACGCTTTCGTCGGCTACCGTAGCGAGATGGGCGACGATGCGGACATGATAAAAATGTTGCGCGAGAACGCGATCAAGAACTTCGGCTCAAACCCGACGCGAGTACTGTCGAAAGACGAACCGGTTACCCCGCTCAATGACGCCATCGAACGTGCAATTGAGAAGGTTAATCCTGACAAGCTGATCGAATTGCTGAAGGACGCTGTCTCTTCGGTCAAGAAATAACGGATCGCATGTGGCACATGAGATTGCGTTCCGCAATAAATGTTTTGGCAGCACGTTTCGTTGATCCACACATCCAATGCCTATTCAGGTAACCGACCGGGCATTGGATTGTGCTCGCTCACGGCAGCCTACCACTGCATATACTTCACACGCCAAGTGGATTTTGAATTGTGCTTCTGATCGTGTAGCGGTTGTACGCGTCGTTAATCGCTCGTTCCATCCGAGCACCTTGGAGGATGCCATCGGCTTTAGACTGCGCGATCAGGGTATTAAGTTGTCGAGCGGCGCATTTGACGGCGACAGTATGCTCGCGGTCGTCCTGGTCGATACGAAACAGATATAAAGCTAAGGTTTCGGCGGGATATGCACGAAAAGGCATTTCGGCGTCCTCGAACAGCTTGCGCATATTGCCAGCGGTCCGCTTACGAGCGTACGCGTGCCATGCGATCGAGGATGTGATGCTGTCTAGTACAGCGTATAAAACGCGCCCACCGATCAGCACGCCTGCCGCTGTCCAGAAGTCTCTTTGATGGCCGCCGATAAACCATGTCCAAATGCCAGCGAGCACCAAGTATGGTATGAGCGCTACACCACTAAACCACATTTTGGATTGGGTCTCTTCCATCGACTGCCCCGATTTTACAGTGTTGGGGAGGATGATCAACCTCCTCAATCTGAGCTGTCAATAGTCTGCCTGACCCGCCGGGACAGCCTCGACATGCGGCTCAGCTATAGATCATTGCCTCGAACGGTGATTTCAGCGGTTGCAATATGGCATCGGTCGAGACGATTGACTGCAACGATGACTGTGTGCTGACCGTCGCGCTTGGACGCGCGCCGCAGTGTGGTCTGCGCGGACAGTCAATGAGGCTTCAACAAAGGCTGTTGAAACCAAGTTGCTCAAACCGGTTGCTCTATTTTTTCGAAAGAGCCATGTAGTAGTCGGCAATATTATCTCCGGAGCTTTTCGTGATCCGATTGAACGCTCGTGCCCATGGCCAGAAGTTCCTGCCAGCGGTGGGCGTTCGCTAAGGTACGAATGGCGGAAGAGCGACCTGAAGCTGCCTCACGAACGCCTGCGCCTGAACGTCAGCTCAGGCCGATATCGAGTCAATGGGTTGCCCCATTCACCGGCGAGATTGCAAATAGCCATCTACGCTGCGAGCGCACGCCAGCAGACTATCGGTCGTCGCCGACACGTTCCGAGACCCACTGCACGCACTGAAGGCGGCAAACATTCCGAATGTATTTCATGCTACGAAGGGTTCAAGTCTCAAGCTTGCACGGGCTTCTTTTTGTCACGGTGTTTGGCCGGGCGAATGGAGATGACGGGGCAAGAGGGTGCTTCGATTTGTCGATCTGGCTGTGCGAAGTGTCATGGCGATATCGCTGCGCTTCATCTAACGTAGAGTTGTTGGCGCCCGCGCGCTCGTCCGTCGCGAGTTAGTCGTGATGTGCCAGCGCAGCGAGGAAATTGCTGCGCAGAGAAACGCGACGCTCATCGGGCCCTAGGTCTCGGCTCCGCGGGGCGGGCGAAAGAGCTATGAAATACCGCAACGATGAATACCCATGGTCGACCCTGCGCGAAGGCGAATGATACGTGAAACATTAAAAGAAGCTTTCATTTTTCAGGGTCTATTGCACGGTCATTCAGCGGCGTTTCTGAGTCTATTGCTCAATTTCTGGGGTCTATTGTGCAGGGACACCTGGAGAGTCGAGGCTTGCTCTCATTTCACCTTGAATTATTGAACGATCAGTCATAAACTCGGCTCTATGACCGATACCACTGATTCCAGGCGCGCGCCCGCCGCGAAAGCGGAAACCGCAGGCGCGCGTGGCCGTCCGCGCGAATTCGACACGGATGCCGTGCTCGCCGCCGCGAGCAAGGTGTTCTGGCGTCAGGGCTTCCACGCAACCTCCGTCGACGATCTCTGCAACGCCACAGGCGTGCTGCGCGGCAGCCTGTACGGCGTGTTCGGCGACAAGCACGGCATCATGATGGCGGCGCTCGATCACTACGCGGAAAGCGCGGTCAATGGTCTGGTCGAACGCCTGAATGCCAACGTGCCGCCCGAAGTCGCGCTGCGCAATGCGCTGCTGCATCACACGCGCGTCACGTCGTCGCTGACGGGCTGCTTCATCACCAACAGCACGCTCGAATTGCTACCCGAAGACGAACTGCTGCACGCGAAAATCCGCGCCATCCAGCGGCGTGTCGTCACGCTGCTGGCGGCCGCCGTGATTCGCGGGCAGGCGGCGGGCGTATTCAACGGCGACCTCGACGAAAAGGCGGTCGCCGATTTCCTGCTGTGCGTAACGCAAGGCCTGCGCGTGCTCGGCAAATGCAAGCGCAAGGAAGACGAACTGAAAGCCGTCGTCGATGTCGCCATGCGTGCGCTGACCTGAAAATTTTTTGCCGATTTATTGAACGATCAGTCATGAATGAGAGGTGCATGAAAGCGTCGGGCGTGGGTCTGCCGTCCGCATCGGGTAAGCGTGCCGAAGCGCAAGGGCATCAGCGTTTCGAGCGCCAGGGGCTTGCGCTGACGGTGCTGTTCGTCGGCGCGTTTCTGGCGCCGCTCGACTACTTCATCGTCAATCTGGCGCTGCCGGCCATCCACACGGGGCTCGACGCCAGTGACGCGCAATTGCAGCTGATCGTATCCGCTTACGCCTCTGCGTACGCGGTGCTGCTGATCACGGGCGGACGCCTCGGCGATCTGTTCGGCAGGCGGCGCATGTTCATGGCGGGGATGGCGGGCTTCGTCGTCGCGTCGGCGCTGTGCGGCTTCGCGCCGAACGGGCATGTGCTCGTGATCGCGCGCATCGTGCAGGGCATGGCGGCCTCGGTGATGGCGCCGCAGGTGCTCGCCACCGTGCGCGCCGTCGTGCCGCTGCATCAGCAGACGCGCGTGATGGGCTTCTATGGCTTCGTGTTCGGTCTTGCGTCGATCGTCGGGCAGTTGGGCGGCGGTGCGCTCATTACGTATCGGCCGTTCGGCCTCGACTGGCGGGCCATCTTCCTGATCAACATCCCCGTCGGGATACTGGCGTTCGTCGGCGCGTGGAAGTTCGTACCGGAGAATCAGCCCGACACGCGCGAGGGCGTCGATCTGAAAGGCGTCGCGTTGCTGTCGCTGGTGCTGATGCTGCTGATCTATCCGATGACGCATGGCCGCGAAGCCGGCTGGCCATGGTGGACGTTCGCGATGTTCGCGCTCGCCGCCCCGGCGCTGGCCGCGTTCGTCGCCATCGAGCGTCGCGTCGAGCGCAGCGGCGGCAGTCCGCTCGTCGATCTGCAGCTATTCCGCAACCCCGCGTTTTCGACGGGGCTCGTGATCGCGTTTCTGTTCTATTGCAATAGCGCGTTCTTCCTCACCTACGGCATCTATCTGCAAACCGGCCTGCACTGGACGCCGCTGCAATCCGGCCTGGCGATCATGCCGTTCGCGCTGGGCTTCGTCGCCGGACCACTGACGTCGCCCGCCGTCGTGCGGCAGATCGGCGCGCACGTGCTGACGCTCGGCTTCTCGATGATGGCGGCCGGCTTTTCGGTGACGGGCTGGGCCGCGACGCACGAACCGCTCGGCACGCTCTTCTATGCAGGGCTCGTGTTCGCCGGCGTCGGGCAAGGGCTGGTGTTGCCGTCGATCATGCGTATCGTGCTCGGCGAAGTCGAGCCGGCGAAGGCAGGGCTCGCGTCGGGCGTCGTGACCTCGACGCTTCAGATCGGCTCCGCATTCGGCACGGCCGCGATCAGCGGCGCGTTCTTCGGCGCGCTGTCGACACATGCGTCGGCGGCCGGCTATGCCTATGCGTTCCAGCGCAGCCTCGCAATCAACGCCGTGCTGATGGTGGTCTGCATTGCACTCAGCGTGACGCTGGTCCGGCATCAACAGCGCGCTTATCGGCGCACGATCAAAACGGCCTAGGGAAAATCCCGAGTCAGCGCATTTTTGTGATTCGACAGAACAAAAATACACGTGAAAATCGCGGGATAACGTTTTCATCGCCTACAGTCTTACTATTCGAGACGCCTTGCATTGCGCATTGCAACTGATTTTCCCCGTTCAGCAGTGATGCACTTATTCACAGATGGCGTCGATTATCTCGGCTAGACGGCTTTTAAATCGCCCCGACTTGCGAAATGTCAACCATATGACAGCGGGTGATCCGGCGTATTTACGTTTACCCGTAACGGCTGCCCTAAACGGCTGCGTCGTGTATGCTGCGAGACAGCATCGCGCCTTTGCCAGAAGGCGATTCACGGACTAAACAATAACAAACGAACGTTCGCAATAAAGTGATTTCTATTCCCGAATCGCTGAAAACGCTTCCAATAAAAAATACTTGCTGGCGAAATATTCAATTGTTAATCTTCGTCCACTCTTATTAATTCCGTTGGACCGCGGTGCGTTTATGGCAGTGAATTTTCAGCCAGCCTAATGCTTATAACGGGGACATCCATGCTGACTGCTACTTTCGACGCATTTGAAGCGACGCAACAAGCGGTGCAAATCAATGTCGGGGACGTGGTGACGCTCAAAGCGGGCGGCTCACGTATGACGGTGACGTATGCCGGGCCGATTGCCCGTAAAACGGGTGAATGGCTTGTTTGCCAATGGTTCGACGACCACGGCGAACTGCGTCAGGAAACGTTCGCGCCAGAAGAGGTGCGGCTTCAGCCGCGCTCGATTCCGGCGGGCTCGGTGCAATTGCGCAAGTTTGTTCGCATCGTTTCGCCTTGAACGCGACGACGCGCCAGAGGGCGCCCTCGCATTCTTCCTTCTACGCTTTCATCACGGACGCCGGGTGCATCAGCCAGCCCGGCGTCGTGCATTAGCGGTTCTTCATTGGCCGTTCATCAGCGTCGCGCTTCCGTGGCCATTCTCACGGCGAGACCGGCGAGCACGGTGCCCATCAGCCAGCGCTGCACGACGAGCCACGTCGGCTTGCGCGCGAGAAATACGGCAATCGATCCCGCTGTCATCGCCACCGTCGAATTGACGGAAATGCTCAGCACGATCTGAATCGCGCCGAAGATCAGCGACTGTCCAAGCACGCTGCCGTGTTGCGGATCGATGAACTGCGGCAGCAGCGACAGATACAGCACCGCGATTTTCGGATTCAGCAGATTGGTGACGAAGCCCATCGTGAAGAGCTTGCGCGGGCTGTCGACGGGCAGGTCGCGCACCTGGAACGGCGAGCGTCCGCCCGGCTTCACCGCCTGCCATGCGAGATACAGCAGATAGAGCGCGCCGCCGAAGCGCAGCGTGTCATACGCGAACGGCACGGCCAGCAGCAGCGCCGTGATGCCGAATGCCGCGCAGAACATATACACCACGAAGCCGAGCGCGACGCCGCCGAGCGAAGTCAGGCCGGCTGTGCGGCCCTGACAGATCGAGCGCGAGATCAGATAGACCATGTTCGGCCCCGGTGTGAGCGCCATGCCGAGCGCGACGAGGGCGAATGCAAGCAGATGCGAGGTGTGGGGCATTGCGTGAGCTCCGTTGATGGAAGACCGGTCGAAGAATCGCAGCAAGGCCCAGGCGCGCGGCTCGAACGGGGCATCGACAACGACTCCGGCGGCGATGGACTCCCGGTTCGCGTTCCCCGGTGGTGATCCACCTGAATTAAGCGCCAGTCGCGCGAACCGGGTCATTGTTGCGCGTGGCGCGCACACAGGCCAGAGACAGAAGCGGCCTCGGCTGTCGATACACTTCAGAGCCGCCGCAGCCGCAGCCGCAGCCGCAGCCGCAGCCGCAGCGGCGGCGACCGGCACCATGCGTCAGCCGCGTAGCGGCCGGAAGAAACGCCGGATCTCTTCGGCGAGCAGCGCGGGCTGTTCCATGGCGGCGAAGTGTCCGCCGCGCGGCATGTCGGCGAATTGCGTGACGTTGAATACGCGCTCGATCCACGAACGCGGCGGCCGGCTGATTTCCTTCGGAAAGCGTGCGAAGCCGAGCGGCGGGGTGACGCGCTGGCCCGGCTCGAAGCGCAGCGGCCGCGCGCGCGTTTCCGCATAGAGCCGTATCGACGAACCGATGGTTTGCGTATGCCAGTACAGCGACAGGTCGGTGAGCAACTGATCCTTGGTAAACACACGCTCGACGTCGCCCTCGCAATCGCTCCACGCGCGAAACTTTTCGACGATCCACGCGGCGAGTCCGGCCGGCGAATCGTTCAACGCGACGGCTGCCGTGTGCGGCTTCGTCGCGTGCATATGCGCGTACGCGCCTTCGGCATCCGCAAACACGGCTTTCGACGCGAGGAAGTCGCGCTCTTCCTGGGTGATGGACGGGTCGTCGGGCGCGACGGGCGCGTACGAACTCGGCAGAAAGTTGAGGTGGATGCCGTCGACCCGCTGTGCATGGTTCGCGGCCAGCGCAATCGAGACTGCCGCGCCGAGATCGCCGCCTTGCGCGCCGAAGCGCTCGTAGCCGAGGCCGCGCATTAGCTGCGACCAGAGGTCCGCGATGGCGTACACCGTCATGCCGGGCTTCGCGGGCCGCTCGGAAAAGCCGTAGCCGGGCATCGACGGCACGACGACGTCGAACGCATCGGCGGGGTCCGCGCCTACCGAAGCGGGATCGCACAGATGCGGCAGCAGTTCGGTGAACTCGATGAACGAGCCGGGCCAGCCGTGCGTGATGACGAGCGGGTAGGGCTTCGGACCGATGCCGCGCCGGTGCACGAAATGCACGGCGAGATCGTCGATCTGCGCGACGAACTGCGGCTGCCGGTTGAGCTGCGTTTCCGCTGCGCGCCAGTCGTAGGCGCCCGCCCAGTAATCGACGAGATCGCGCAGATAGTTCAGGTCGATGCCGAGCGCCCACGGCGCGCTATCGAACGCATCGGGCCAGCGCGTTTGCTTGAGCCGCGTCTTCAGCGCGTCGAGTTCGAAATCGGCAATCGAAATCTGGAACGGCGTGATTTGCATGGGTTATGTCCCTTGTCGTTGAGCGTGCGGGCGACGCTATTTCGGCGGATGGTCGCGCGACTCGCGCATTTGCACCCGTTCGCCCAGCATCTTCGTGAAGGTTTTCATGCTGATGACACGCCGCGATCGCACCACGTCGCCTTCCAGGTTGACGGGCGGATTCGGCTGGAACGCCCAGTACAGTGCGACCAGCCAGCCGAACACCGTCCAGCCCATGCACGCGTTGAACAGCGCGATGGTCAGCATGTCGTAGCGCTTGCGGCGATCGGCGATGATGGACGGCAGGAAGTACAGCCCCAGCGCGGCCACGGTCGCCACGCCCTGAACGACGATGTTGTTGCTCATCGAAGCCTCCCCAGGCGCGGTGGTTATCCATCCATTGTCGCGCGAACGGGCATTGTCCGCTCGCGGCGCTGAAGGCCGTTTGCAAGGCTTCTGCCGTTGCGCGGCATGGTTCACACGAATTCGGCAACGCGGGCCATAGGGTCTATCATGTGCGTTTCGACTGCACCGCATAGGGCCATCATGATCTCCGACGATACCCAACAGGATCAAAAGCAGGCTCAAAAGCTGAATCACGACACACTGCGCGAATTCGTCGATCGCAAATGGAATGATGAGATCGTGCCGGCGCTCACCGACTACATCGCCGTGCCCGCCAAGAGCCCGGCTTTCGATGCCGACTGGGAAAAGCACGGCTACATCGAACGCGTCATCACGGAAGCCGCGAAGTGGGCCGAACAGCAGCCCGTGCGCGGCCTGAAGCTCGAAATCGTCCGCTTGCCGGGCCGCACGCCCGTGATCTTTTTCGAATCGCCCGCCACGCGTTCGGGCAGCACGGAAACCATCGTGTTGTACGGCCATCTCGACAAGCAGCCGGAATTCGATGGCTGGCGCAACGACCTCGGTCCGTGGACGCCGAAACTCGAGGACGGCAAGCTCTATGGCCGCGGCGGCGCGGACGACGGTTACGCGATCTACGCGAGCGTCACCGCGCTGGCGGCGCTCGACGCGCAAGGCATCGAACGGCCGCGCTGCGTCGGCCTGATCGAAACCTGCGAAGAATCGGGCAGCTACGACCTGCTGCCGTATGTCGACGTATTGCGCGAGCGGCTCGGCAAGGTCGGCCTCGTCGTGTGCCTCGATTCGGGCGCGGGCAACTACGATCAGCTGTGGCTCACCACGTCGCTGCGCGGTCTCGTATCGGGCGATCTCGAAGTGCAGGTGCTCGACGAAGGGATCCACTCGGGCGGCTACGGCGGCATCGCGCCGTCGAGCTTCCGCATCATGCGCCAGATGTTCGAGCGTCTCGAAGACGCCGCCGACGGCACGCTGCTGCCGAAGGGCTTCCATTGCCCGGTTCCTCTCGATCGTCTAAGCGAGGCGGAAGCGACCGCGAAGATTCTCGGCGACGACGTGTGGAAGAAGCTGCCGTGGGCCTGCGGCCAGGACGGCGGCCCCGTGCTGCCGACCACCACCGACCCAAAAGAAGCGCTGCTCAATTCGACGTGGCGTCCGTCGCTGTCGGTGACGGGCGCGGCGGGCCTGCCGTCGCTGGCCGATGCCGGCAACGTGCTGCGTCCGCGCACGGCGTTCAAGCTGTCGCTGCGTTTGCCGCCGCTCGTCGATGCGGAACATGCGGTGCAGCAGTTGAAGTCGCTGCTGGAGTTCGATCCGCCGTACAACGCGAAGGTCACGTTCAAGCCGGACGCGGGCGCCGCGACGGGCTGGAACGCGCCCGAACTCGCACCGTGGCTCGGGACGGCACTGAACGACGCGTCGCGTCAGCACTTCGGCGCGGACGTCGCGTTCATCGGGCAGGGCGGCACGATCCCGCTGATGAACGTGCTGAAGGCGGGCTTCCCGACTTCGCAGTTCATGGTGTGCGGCGTGCTCGGACCGAAGTCCAACGCGCACGGTCCGAATGAGTTCTTGCACGTGCCGTACGGCAAGAAGCTGACGGCGTCCGTCGCCGAAGTGATCGCTGCCGCGCCCTGACCAGCTTGCGCTGACTGTTGCACACACGGAAGGCACCGGCCGGTGCCTTCCGCTTTCCATGCACGACCTTGACCAGGGCTTTCATCGAATGAACGCTGCCACGACGTCTGCTGCCCGCATTTCCGCCGCTGAACTTCACGAATACGTGCGCGCAATCTGGGAGCAGGCGGGCAGTGCGCCGCGCGAAGCCCAGCTCGTCGCCGATCACCTCGTCGCGGCCAATCTGACGGGACACGATTCGCATGGCGTCGGCATGATTCCGCGCTATGTCGATTCGCTGCGCGACGGCGAGCTGAAGCTGAACGGTCACGCGAGTGTCGTGAAGGATGTCGGCGCCGTGCTGACGATCGACGGCGGCAAGGGCTTCGGCCAGGTCGTCGCGCATGAGGCGATGGAGCACGGCATCGAACGCGCGAAGAAGCTCGGCGTGTGCGCCGTCGCGCTGCGCAATGCACACCATATCGGCCGGATCGGGCATTGGGCCGAGCAGTGCGCGAAGGCGGGCTTCGTGTCGTTCCATTTCGTGAACGTTGCAGGCGATCCGCTCGTCGCGCCGTTCGGCGGCGCGGATCGCCGCATCGGCACCAATCCGTTTTGCGCGGCTTTTCCGCGCGCAGGCAAGGCGCCGCTCGTGCTCGACTTCGCGACGAGCGCCGTCGCGTACGGCAAGACGCGCGTCGCGTACAACCAGGGCAAGCAGGTGCCGCCCGGTTCGCTGATCGATCACGCAGGCAAGCCGACCGTCGATCCGAAAGTCATGATGGAAGCGCCGTTCGGCGCGCTCATGCCCGTCGGCGGACAGGCGGGCGGCCACAAGGGCTTCGGCCTCGCGGCGATGTGCGAGATCTTCGGCGGCGCGCTGTCGGGCGGTTACACGACGCACGACGACACGCTGCAACAGACCAACGCGATCATCAACTGCATGATGTCGGTGATCGTCGATCCCGCCGCGTTCGACGCGCCCAACGCCGAAGCCGAGGCGGATGCGTTCGTCGAATGGGTGAAGGCGTCGCCGCTCGCCCTGGGCGCCGAACGCATCTACGCGCCGGGCGAACCCGAACGCGTGACGCGCGCCGAGCGCGAGGCCAACGGCATTCCCGTCGATCCGCAGACCTGGCAGCAGATCCGCGACGCGGCGCTGGCGGCCGGTCTGTCTCAAGAGCAGGCCGATAGCTGGTCCGCGCGTCTGCGCTAACGCCTGAACGCTCGCCCATGCGCGAGCGCTTCACTCCGATCACGGCGCGTATGTCGTTGCACGCGCATCGACATACGCGCGTCACCTGGCGCGTCTGAAAAAACGCCGTTTGAACGCGGCAACAAGTCCCATTTGCCGCTTTTTGCCGCTGCTCGCCCCGATTCCACAAAAAATGCAATTGGAATAACTGTGGATTGCTCTAAAACGTTTGCGATTAATTCGCAAAAGTTAAAACAGATATTCTAATTGCTGCTTTGCTCCCTTATTCCGGTGTCGCAAAGAACGCCTGTTTGAAGTTTTCCCCCGAAACGCAATCGTTTGCGCGAGCCGCGCCTGGCAAGACCCCCGCCAAATGGGCGTCGCCAAACTTATGACGAACTGCGCACATCTGTTCGTTACCCCCTCCTGGCGGATTCTGGTCTGTTTTAGGCTCGCATTGCTTCACCCGGGTGTTTAACTTTAAAAGGACCGTTCAAAATGAATCTGCAAAACCACCACGCCTGCCGTCCGTTTCTCGAAGCCGGGAAGCTGTCGCAAATCGCCGCGTATTACGAAGAAGAGCGCAACATCATGTGGATGATGTTGCGCGCGCAACCGCGCCCGTGCTTCAACCTCGAACTCGTGCACGACATACTCGAACTCGCGCGGGCCGCGCGCGATTCCAATGTGCGCATCGATTTCTGGGTGACGGGCTCGGTGATTCCGTCCATGTTCAACGTCGGCGGCGACCTCAGTTTCTTCGCCGATGCGATCCGTGGCGGGCATCGCCAGGAGCTGATGGCGTATGCGCGCGCGTGCGTCGATTGCGTGCATGCCGCGGCGCGCGGTTTCGACACCGGCGCGATTTCGATCGCAATGGTGGAGGGCACGGCGCTCGGCGGCGGTTTCGAAGCGGCGCTCGCGCATCATTTCGTGCTCGCGCAGAACGACGCGCGGATGGGCTTTCCGGAGATCGCCTTCAACCTGTTTCCGGGCATGGGCGGCTATTCGCTCGTCGCGCGCAAGGCGGGCATGCGTCTCGCGGAGGAATTGATCGGCGGCGGCGAGTCGCATACGGCGGAGTGGTACGAAAGCCGTGGCCTCGTCGACCAGCTGTTCGAACCGGGCGACGCTTACATCGCCACGCGCACCTTCATCGACACGCTGCGTCCCAAGCTCAACGGCATCCGCGCGATGGTGCGGGCGCGTCAGCGCGTGTTGCAGCTGTCGCGCGCCGAGCTGATGGAAATCACGGAAGACTGGGTGCAGGCCGCGTTCACGATCGAGGAAAAAGACCTCGCGTTCATGGAGCGGCTCGTGATGCTGCAAAACCGCCGTGCGAGCAATCTGCGCCCGGCTGCCGTGAATGCTGCCTGAAGGTTGCACGAGCACGTACAGGATCAAGGTCTGATCGCAGAACGCCCCCACGCATTGCAATTCATGCGCTCCGTCTGCACCCGTCGGAAATTGACGCAACCCTCAACGTAGCAAACAGGTAGTACGCAGCATGCAATCTGTAGTCCGCCGTATGAGCAGTGGCCAGGCAGGGGATTCCCAAGGTCGAGCGAACTTTTCGGGGGTTCAGGCGATCAACCGGATCTTCTGCCTGTCATGCAGCCAGCGCTCGAAATCGGCCGCGGGCATCGGCTTGCCGTACAGATAGCCCTGCACGTATTCGACGCCCAGCCCCTTCATGAACAGCTCCTCCTGCTCCGTCTCGATCCCTTCCGCCACCACCTTCAGTTGCAGCGCCTGCGCGACGGCCACCATCGAGCGCACCAGCGCCTGAGATTTCCTGTCCGCGTTGATCGAACTCACGAAGCTGCGGTCCAGCTTGATGACGTCGAGGGGAATGCGCCCCAACTGCGACAGCGACGAATAGCCCGTGCCGAAATCGTCGAGATGAACCTGCGCGCCGAGATCGCGGAATTGCGTGATCAGGTCGATGGCAGCCGCTTCGTCTTCGATCAGGCAGCTTTCCGTCAATTCGATATCGAGCAGGCAAGGATCGAGCTGCGCACGTTCCAGCGCCTCGGTGAAGTGCGAGACGACGGCCGTACCCACCAGCTGCCGCGCCGACACGTTGATCGCGACTCGCAGCGACAAGCCGCGCGCCTTCCATTGCGCCGCCTGTTCGGCGGCCGTCTGCATGACCCAGCGGCCGAGCGGCCCGATCAGCCCTGACTCTTCCGCGTAACGGATGAACGCGGCGGGCATGATCTGCCCGCGCTCCGGCGAATTCCAGCGCACAAGCGCCTCGACGCCGTACACGGTGCCCGTCGCGAGCGACAGCTTCGGCTGATAGTGCAGCGTCAGCTGGCCTTCTTCGAGGCCGCGCCGCAGGTTCGTGTCGAGCCACATGTACTCGGCCACCTTGCGGTTCATCTCCGGCGAGAACACGCGATAGGTGCGCTTGCCGTCGTCCTTGGCGACGTACATGGCCGTGTCGGCGGCGCGGATCAGCGCTTCGAGGCTGTCGCCGTGTTCGGGGAACATCGCGATGCCGATCGAGCAGCCCGTGTACACCTCGACGAGCCCGAGACTGAACGGCGTGCGCAGCCGCTCCAGAATGCGCTGCGCCATCGCCTCCATCGACGCGACCGTCGCGACGGGCGACAGCACGATGAACTCGTCGCCGCCGAGACGCGCGAGCGTGTCGGCATCGTCGAGGCATTCACGCACGGCCGACGACACGTCCTGGATCAGCCGGTCGCCGAATACGTGGCCGTAGTGGTCGTTGACCTTCTTGAAGTTGTCGAGATCGAGAAACAGGATGCCGACGGCGTCGCCCGGCGCGGCGCCGGCGATGGCCGCGCGCGTCTTGTCGTGGATCGCGTTGCGGTTGGGCAGGCCCGTCAGCGAATCGGTGTTCGCGAGTTCGGACAGCCGCTCCTGGGCGTTGCGTTCTTTCGTGATGTCCGTGCCCGAGCAGATCAGGAACTGCTCGTCGACGCCGCTGCCGCTCATCACGAACTTGTTGCGAAACAGAAAGAGCCGCTCGCCGTGCACGGTGCGCACGCGGCGCTCGACTTCATAGGCGACGCCGTGCTGGAAAAAGCCGGAGATATTCTGGCTCGATGCCGCGCCCGCTTCCGACGACATGAACAGCGCCCACACGTTGCGCCCGATCACGTCTTCTTCCTTCATGCCCGTCAGTTCTTCGGCGAGCCGGTTGAAGCGCTGGATGCGGCCGGCCCGGTCGACGATCACGACGACGGAATTGACTTCCGACACGACCTGCTCGGCAAACGACAGGCCATGCACGAGATCGCGTGCGACGGATTCCGTATCTTCGTAGGCTGATGCCGTGCCTGCCCAGGTGCTGCCATTGAGCTTCTTGCCGACGAGATGCAGACGCAGCGCTTCGCCGAACAGGCGAACGTCCATTGTCAGATGCGACGTCACGCCCGTGAGGCGGCGGATCTGTGCGGCCTGCGCACCGGACAGCGCAATCGCGACCGTGGCGGCGTCGTCTTCCGTTTCGGGCGTGAGTTCGAGCGCATTGCTGTCGCTCGAAAGCCGCCAGCAAGGACTGCTCGTTCCGAATCGGGCGAAAAGCACCTGATCGTGGTCGTCGTTCATGAGGGGTCCCCGGGCAAAATTTGCCTCCAGTCGAGCTCCGGATACGAGTACAGCACGCGGCGGCGAAGGATTCTTATTGACTGACTCGCTTCATTGTAACGAAGCAGCCGGACGTCCGGCTCCGAATTGATTAACGACTTTCTAAACGCCTTTCTTTAACCAGAAAGCATATAAAAATTGATGCCCTTGCGACACGGGTTCCGCAAACGTTCACGCGCGATTGCGCACGTGCGTGCTCCTATGCGATCCTCACCTCGCGATACAAAAGCGCGACGGCAGACCAGACCGGTTGTCCACCTTTCCGAGGAGGGAGACATGAGGACGCTGTCGCTGTCGTATATGCGTGGCTGGGCCGTCGAAACGGATCATTCAACCGCGGTTTCTTTTCAATCGATGCAGCGCACTGCGCCGCCAAACGGGCCGCCAAACGGGCCGCCTGTGCGCAGACGACGCGCGGCGCGCGCCGTGGCATTGTCGGGCTTGATGCTGTTCGCAGGCTTCGCCGGTTTTGCGCAGATCGCGAATGCCGATACCCAGGTGGGCGGAACGCTGCCGCCGCCGCCCGACCAGTTGTATGGCGACCTGTTCGTTGCCGTACAAACCCAGCAGATCTATCCCGACCAGAAGACCTTCGTCGACGCGCTGCCCAAGACCGATCCCACAACGATCCTGCAGGCGTATGACGCGCAGAAGAATCAGGCGAACTTTTCGCTGAAGGCCTTCGTCGACCAGTACTTCACGCCGCCTTCCGAGCCCGTCATCACGCCGCCGCCGAACCAGTCGCTGCGCGATCACATCAACTGGCTGTGGCCCGAACTCACGCGCACGACGACGAGCGCGCCCTCGTACAGTTCGCTGATTCCGATGCCCAAGTCCTATGTCGTGCCGGGCGGCCGCTTTCGCGAGGGCTACTACTGGGATACTTATTTCACGATGCTCGGCCTGCAGGAGTCGGGACATGAAGATCTCGTCGACAACATGCTCGACAACTTCGCGTACATGATCGACACGTATGGCCACATCCCGAACGGCAACCGGACTTACTATCTGAGCCGCTCGCAGCCGCCGTTCTTTTCGTACATGGTCGAGCTGGCGGCGAAAGTGGAGGGCGGGCGCGTCTATCAGAAGTATCTGCCGCAGATGCGCAAGGAATACGCGTACTGGATGCAGGGCGCGTCGAGCACGAAGCCCGGCGAAGCGACGCGCAACGTCGTCGTGCTGCCCGACAGGACAGTGCTGAACCGTTACTGGGACGAACTCGACACGCCGCGCGACGAGTCGTATCTGGAAGACGTGCAGACGGCGCAGAAAGCGACGGGCCGCGCGCCGAACGAGGTCTATCGCGATCTGCGCGCGACGGCGGAAAGCGGCTGGGATTTCAGTTCGCGCTGGTTCGGCGACAACATGAATCTCACGACCGTTCGCACTACTTCGATCATTCCCGTCGACCTGAACAGCCTGATGTTCCATCTCGAGACGACGATCGCGCGCGGCTGTTCGGAAGCGCGCGACTTCAGCTGTGTCGTGCAGTTCATCGGCAAGGCGGGCAAGCGTGCGGAGGGCATCAACCGCTATCTGTGGAATAGCAAGGGCTACTACGGCGATTACGACTGGAAGCTCGCGAAGGCGCGCGACAACCAGACGCCCGCGATGCTCTATCCGCTGTTCGCGGGCGCGGCGTGGCCCGATCGCGCGCACAAGACGGCGAACGTCGTTGCGGCCGTGTTGCTGAAGCCGGGCGGTCTGACGACGTCGACCTACGACACGACCCAGCAGTGGGACGCGCCCAACGGCTGGGCGCCGCTGCACTGGATCGCGATCGAAGGGCTCAGGCGCTATGGGCGCAGCGATCTCGCGCAGCAGATCGGCACGCGCTTTCTCGCGGACGTGAAGAACGTCTATGCGAAAGAGCAGAAGCTGGTCGAAAAGTATGTCGTCGAAGGATCGGGCACGGGCGGCGGAGGCGGCGGCGAATATCCGCTGCAGGACGGCTTCGGCTGGACCAACGGCGTGACGCTGAAACTGCTCGATCTGTACGCGCCGGGCGAATGATGCGCTAACGGAGGCGTAACGCGCAGCCGATGCACGGCAGTTGTGCGTGCAACGGCTGCGCTTGTGATTTCAACAGCTAGTAGCGCCGCGCGAGACGCATGCGCATCAGCTGCTTGGTTTCGCCGTCGGCGTCGTCTGGAAGATTGAATTCACCGGCGACGAGCGACGCAACGGGCACGCCGTCGCGATACAGCACGCGATTGCCCGCGACAGCGGGCACCTTGTCGCCCGGCAGCAGCGTACCGACGAGATTCAGCGGATCGGTGCCCGCGACGCATACAAAAGCACCATCGTTCGCATGCCGGCGCACTTCGCGCAGCAGCGGTATCGCTTCGGGCAGCGCGAACTGCTCGCCCGCGAGGCCGTTGACGAAGCGGCCGCCGCGCACCTGGCCGCGCGCTTCGAGCCGCTGGTACACACGCAGCAGATCGCGCCATGGCGGCAGCCATTCGGCTTCGCGTTCGAGCAGCCGCCAGAACACCACGCCATAACGCCGCAATAGCGTCATCGCGACATGCTCGATCACTTCCGGCTCATGCGACGTTGAACGGTGCGAAGACGACTGCGCTTTGTCCTCCAGCGCCGCAGCGGCAACAGGGGACGGGCGCCGCAACAGCGCCCAGCGTCCCGCATCGTCCATTCCGCCGATCAGCGCGCCCGCGCCACGCGGACGCCGGCTCGGAAAGTACGATGCGTTGCGCTTCGCGACGGGTTTCAGCAGCGCGCGCAAGCCCGCGAAGCTGTCCGAATTGACGAGCCCCGCCGCGACCAGTTCGCCGAGCGCGTTTTCCAGTTCGACGCGCAGCAGATGCACGTCGCCCGAAAGCTCATCGAAGAACATCGCGCCGTGCTGCGTCAACGTGTCGAACACCATCTGCGCTTTCGGCGACAACTCCGGCTGCTTCGACGTATCGAGCAGCGCGGTCCACACGGGCAGCGCGCGGCGCGGCAACAGCACGATGGGTGTGCTGCGCACCGGACCGCTCGCGCCGCGCGCACGGTCCGTGAGCCGCATCCACACGATCTTGCCCGAGCGGCACAGATCGTCGAGCGACGTGATCGAATAGTCCTTCAGCCTTGCGGGCAGCAGGTCCTCTTCCCACGCGCTCGCCGCCGTCTGAAAACCTTCCAGCTGATCGAGCACGGCGGCGAGCGCGTCGCGTCCTTCGCCGCGCATGTCGGGCGTGAGACGCTGCCACGCGAACAGGAAGCGCATGAAGTCGTGCCGCTCGACGGGCTCGATCTCGCGTCGCAAACGCCGCACCGTATAGCGATGAATGCGCGCGAGCAGATGCCGCTCGCACCATTCTTCTTCGATCGCGCCGGGTGTGAAGCGGCCGCGCATCACGTAGCCTTCCGCTTCGAGGCGCGTGAGCGCCTGCGCCACGGCCGAAGCGGGCAGCGCAAGCGCACGTGCGATGGACGGCAGCGGCAGCGGGCCGAAGCCCGTGAGCCGCGCGCGAACCACGTCGACGAGTGCGTCGTCTTCCGTCCAGGCTTCGTCGAAACCTTTGGGCGTGCGGATTGCCGGTTCGATGTCGGCATGCGGATAGATCGCGCGCAGACACATGAGGCGCTCGGCGGGCAACCACACGGCGTCGTGCTGCGCGACCTGCATACGCGTCGCGTGACCTGTTTTCGCCAGATCGGCGAGCCATGCGGACCAGCCTTCGTTGCGTTGCGCCTCGCTTTCGGCGATGCACGCGAGTCCCGTCAGCGCTTCGTGCATCTCGTCGGTGTTGCGCACTTGCGGCCATGCTTCTTCGCGAACGCTCGCGATCGCATCGGCATCGAGCGCGCCGAGATCGTCGGCGGAATCGGGGCCCGTCGTATAGCGGCGATTCAGCACGGCTTGCGTGCGGCGCTCTTCGAGGGGGGCATCGTCGAGAAAGGCGTATGGCTTGGCCGTCAGTATTTCGGCGGCGAGCGGCGACGGCGCGGGCAGATCGCGCGACACCAGCTTGATCGCGCCGCTCTCGATTCGCCTCAGCAGCGCGAGCCAGGCTTCCGTGTCCATCGCTTCGTGCAGACAGTCGTCGAGCGTCTGATCGACGAGGGGATGACGCGGCAATTCGCGTTCGCCGACGATGTTTTCGAGGCACGCCGCCTGATCGGGAAACACGGTGGCGAGCAGATCGTCGCTGCGCATGCGCTGCAACGGCGGCGGCGTTTTGCGGCCGCCCGTGTAGCGCGGCAGCGCGAGCGCTGTCGTCGCGTTCCAGCGCCAGCGCACGCCGAACAGCGGCGCGTCGAGCAGCGCCTGGACCAGCACGTGCTCGGCCGTCGCCGACCGCAGATAGCGCCACACTTCATCGAGCGCGAAGCTGTGCGCACCTGTGAGCGACAGCACGATCGCATCTTCCGTCGCGGCCGCCTGCAACTCGAAGTTGAACGTGCGGCAGAAACGCTTGCGCAGCGCAAGTCCCCACGCGCGGTTCACGCGGCTGCCGTATGGCGTGTGGATCACGAGCTGCGTGCCACCCGATTCGTCGAAGAAGCGCTCCATCACGAGCGTGTCTTGCGTCGGGAGCGCACCGAGCGCCTGGCGTGCGCGCGCCAGATACTCGACGATCTGCCGCGCGGCCGGTTCGGGCACCTGCGTGTGCGCGGCGAGCCACGCGATGGCAGGTTCGAGATCGAGCGTGGCCGTTGTTTCGCGGTCAGCGAGCGTCGCGACGCCTTCGTGCCGAGCGGCGAGCACATCGGCATGTGCACTGACGGGCACGGCGACTGCCGCGTTCGGAATGCGCCGCTCGATTTCCGCACGCAGCCGCGCGACGCCCGCCGACAGTTCGTCGCTGCGTCCGGGCGCTTCGCCGAGCCAGAACGGAATATTCGGCGGCTGGCCCTGCGCATCCTCGACGCGCACGCGGCCGCTTTCGACCCGCATGATCCGGTACGACGCGTTGCCGAGCTGGAACACGTCGCCCGCGAGACTTTCGACCGCGAAGTCTTCGTTGACCGTGCCGATGTTGAGCCCTTGCGGTTCGAGAATGACCGCGTAATCGGCGTTCTCGGGGATGGTACCGCCCGACGTGACGGCATAGAGCTGCGCGCCGCGCCGCCCGCGCAGCGTGCCGTTGACGGCGTCGCGATGCACGTACGCGGCGCGCGGACCGTGACGGCTCGTGTAGCCCTCGGCGAGCATGCGCAGCACGGCATCGTACTGCTCGC
Source organism: Paraburkholderia sp. Tr-20389 (assembly GCF_017104565.1). Taxonomy (GTDB): domain Bacteria; phylum Pseudomonadota; class Gammaproteobacteria; order Burkholderiales; family Burkholderiaceae; genus Paraburkholderia. The sequence goes on from NZ_JAAGPD010000016.1 coordinate 138,329, forward strand.
GTTCAAGCGTGGCGTAAGGCGACGCGCGGCGGAACAGATCGAACAGCGCGTCCTCGCCCCATTCGGCATTGCAGACTTCGGCGACGATCTGTTGCGCGAGCACGTCGAGCGGCGCGCGCGGAATATGCAGCAGATCGAGTTCGCCGCGCCGCACGCAGTCGAGCAGCGCCGCGCATTCGATCAGATCGTCGCGTGAAGCGGGAAAGAGACGCCCCTTCGGCATGCCGCCCACATGGTGACCCGAGCGGCCGACGCGCTGCAGAAACGGCGCGATCGCGCGCGGCGAGCCCATCTGGCAGACGAGGTCGACGTCGCCGATATCGATGCCCAGTTCCAGCGATGCCGTTGCGATCAGCACGCGCAATTCGCCGCGCTTCAGACGCTGCTCGGCGTCGAAGCGATGTTCCTTCGCGAGACTGCCGTGATGCGCGGCAACGGCTTCCTTGCCGAGGCGCTCGGTGAGATGCCGTGCGACGCGTTCGGCCATGCGCCGTGTGTTGACGAACACGAGTGTCGTGCGATGCTGCGCGACGAGTTCGGCGAGCCGGTTGTAGACGAGTTCCCACGCTTCGTTCGACATCACCGCTTCGAGCGGCACGGGTGGCATTTCCAGTGCGAGATCGCGCTCGCGCACATGACCGACGTCGACGATCGCGCAGTCGGCGGGTGCATCGCCGTCCGGACTCGTGCCGCCGACGAGGAAACGCGCGACGGCTTCGATCGGCTTTTGCGTCGCCGACAGGCCGATGCGCGGCAGGCGCCGCCCGCACAGCGCGTCGAGCCGTTCGAGCGACAGCGCGAGATGACTGCCGCGCTTGCCGCCCGCCATCGCGTGGATTTCATCGACGATCACCGTGCGCACCGTCGACAGCATCTTGCGACCCGACGCTGAACCCAGCAGCACGTAGAGCGATTCGGGCGTCGTGACGAGAATGTGCGGCGCGCGCTTTTTCAGCGCGGCGCGCTCCTGCTGCGTCGTGTCGCCCGTACGCACGGCGGTGCGGATCTCGGGCACGGACAGTCCGTGTCCGGCGAGTTCTTTCGCGATGCCTTCTAGCGGTGTTTGCAGATTGATGCGGATATCGTTCGACAGCGCCTTCAATGGCGACACGTAGACCACGAGCGTTTCGTCGGGCAGGGCGCCGCCGTGCGCGAGCCCGTCGCGCACGAGTTCGTCGAGCGCGGCGAGAAAGGCCGTCAACGTCTTGCCCGAGCCCGTCGGCGCGGCGACGAGCGTGTGCCGGCCGCCGCGGATCAGCGGCCACGCGGCGGCTTGCGCGTCCGTCGGCGCAGCAAAGGTCTTCCTGAACCAGCCCGCGACGGCGGGATGGAACGCGTCCAGAGCATCGGCTGAAGAGTGAGGAGAGGTCATCACGCTATACATGAGGGCGCGGCGCCGCATATCCAGTGCGCGGTCCGTTCGTGCCAGTAGAAACGATAGACCCGCTCAGTCTTGTTACTCAACAGGAAAGTCGGAAATCGAAAAGCTGTAGGCAGTATATTGCCCGGAATGAATTGCCGTTGAGTTTCGCCACCTCACGCCACGACACTACACATTTACCGAGGGGCGCAAGCCGGAAAGCGTGACGCGCAAACCGGGGCGATCCGCGTTGTTCCGCATGTCGAGTTCGGCGTGGTGACGCTGTGCGATTTTGAGCACGATCGCCAGCCCGAGTCCGCTGCCCTGTTCCTTGGTGCCCGCGCTGCGATAAAAGCGATCGAACACGCGGCTTCGTTCTTCATCGGGGATGCCCGGTCCGCTGTCCGATACCGCAATGCTGATCGCGTCGCCGTCCCGCCGCAGAATCACATCCACCTTGCCGCCTTGCGGTGTATAGCGGATTGCATTGTCGATCAGATTGTTCAGCAATATTTCGATCCCGGCAGGTTCCACGTCGGCTTTGAATGTCTCGTCGAGCTGCGCGGCGGGACTGCATTCCAGGCCGAGATCGATCTGTTTTGCCTCCGCGAGCAGTGAAATGTCCGCTACGACACGCTCGCACAACCTGCGCAGGCCGACCGGTTGGACTCTCGCACCCATTTGCGCTTCTTCGCGGGCAAGCGTCAGCAACTGATGGACAAGATGGATGAGCCGGTTCAACCGGCCTTCGATACGCTGGAAGGTTTGTTTGTTTCCAACCAGCGACCCGTCGCGCTCACCGGACTGCAACTGGAGCTTCAATGCGGTCAGCGGCGAGCGCAATTCGTGTGCCGCATCGGCAACGAAGGTGCGTTGCGTTTGCGATGCGACGTCGAGTCGATGGAGCAGATCATTCAGCGCGTCGACGAGTGGTTTGATTTCGACCGGCGTACCCGAGGCGAGGCGCAAAGGTTCGAGCGAGTCGAAGGATCGTTGCGTCAATGCACGAGAGATATCGGCGAGCGGTGCAAGTCCTCGCCCGACGACGAACAGCACGATAGCGATAATGATCGGAATGAACAGCGCCAGCGGCGCCAGGGTGCGCAAACCCATCCGTAGCGCCAGATCTTCGCGCACGGAGATCGGTTGCGCGATCTGTATGAAGCGATTGCCGCGTTGAATGCCGTACACGCGCCAGTGATATTCGTCGCGTTCGATGGTGCGCAGGCCGGCAGGGAAGCGAGGCAGATCGATTCCTCCAAGCGATTTGTAGACGCTTCCTCCTGCTTGCCCCCAAACCTCGATGAAAAGTCGGTCTTCGGATAGCCCTTCGAAATCAGGTTTGCTTTGCAGGACCGTTTCCGTCGATCGGATATTGGCGGGCAGCGATTCGGCCACCGTGCGGAGTTCATAGTCGAACAGCTCGCCGGCTTCCTCGCGTGCCGTGTGGAAAATGCCATAGCCCGCGGTCAATGCCGAGACTGCAAGCGCGGCAATCAACCAACCGAGCAGCCAGCGCCGAATCGATGTCATACGCATTGCCCGAGGCGGTATTCGTGGCCGCGTGATGTGGCTGCGACAGGCGCACCGCTCATCGCGTGATCTTCCAGCAACAACAGTCGCATAGTGCTACTTCTCCTGATCACAGGATTGTCGCGATCGGTTGCTTATCGGCGGCTTAAGAACAAAACGCCATGTCGACGATTCGGCCAGGATGAACGGGAAATGCCTTCGCTCAGATCTTTCCGCTCATACGGTCCATCAGTGCAAGCAGGTCGGAGAGCGTTTGCTTGCACTTCGCCTGGTTCGGCGAACTCTCGCGAAGCGCTTCGAGTGCGCCGTCGATCGACTTGTCCAGCTTGTGCCAGTCCGCAGCCGCCCGTGGCTTCAATGCGGGCTCGGCATCGTCCCAGGATGTTTCGAGGTCTTTGATCCGCTTCTTCGCGCCCGCGAGGTCGTTGCTGTCGACCAGCTTCGACGTGTCGGCAACGATGACGCGAAACTTCGACAGATCTCCAAGCTTCGAGGCTTCTGTCGCTGCATTTGCGTATGAGATGGGCGATAGCTGGACAACCCATTGGGGCGCGTGTGCGGATGGATTCATCGCGGCGACGGCTGCGGCCGTTGCGATAAAAAGTCCCGAACTGACGATGGCTCGTTTCATTGTTCAATCTCCACTGGATCGACGAAGGTAAATGGGCAAAGAAGGGCGTTTGCGTGTGGTCACGTGGTGCTGGCTTTGACGTGTCGCGTTCTCGCCGCTGTGTGCACGATGACGAGAATGACGATGACTGAGAGAAACACGACGCTGGTCACGATCGTGCCCATGCCCGCACCGCCATACTCTCTGGATTGAGAGAGCAGATCGCCGAGTGAGGCGCCAAAGGGACGGGTCAGAATGTAGGCAAGCCAGAATGTCAGGACGCGATTCGCACCGAGATAGGCGGCTACGCCCATCGTGACAAGAAGGAATCCGAATACGAGTACACCGAGCCCGAAGCCGAGTCCGAGCGCTTCGGTTGCCAGATCGCCGGCTGCAGTGCCGAGCGCGAAAGTAACCAGAATGGCCACCCAATAAAACAGCTCGCGCCGGCGGGTGACGATCGTGTGAATCGAAAGGGTCTTTTCGTTGCGGTACCACATCGCGAAGATGAAACAGAGCAGCGCCGCGAATACGCCAGTACTGATGTAAAGGCTCACCCCGAGCACATCGCTGAGCACGTCAGTCAGTTGTGTGCCGACGATGCTCACCAGAACGACTGTCAGCCAATATATCCACGGAACGTAGGCCCGCTTGTTCAATTGCGCGATGAGCGCGGCGGCGAGCATCGTAAGTGTGATGGCTATCGTTAATGCGGCACCCAGGCCGGCATGGACGGCGAGGTAGTCGGCTCCCGTCTCGCCGACGGTGGTGGACAGGATCTTGATCGTCCAGAACGCAACCGTGACCTCCGGTACCTTGTTTTGCATCGCTGAGCTGTTTTCGCGCGACATTTTTCTTGCACCCATTTTTTCACGTTAAGCGATTCGACACGCTGCTAAAGCATGTCCGGTTTTCAGGGTGCACTATGAGGGCGCGTAGCTTATCGAATGCTTAGGGAAGAATGGAATCCAGCGATTCACTAAATAACAAAATCGTAATCGGAAAGCCATCGCCGGGTTATCGGGCATGACGACAATCTGGTCATCACGCACGTCGTTAGCAACCGGAGTGCTTTCGACGTGGATGCAATGGCGAGCATATAAGGAATTGCTAAGTTACCCGGAATTATTCTGAATTTGCAGCAGCACTGTTTCGACGTCTAGCAAAGCAGTGCGGTGCTGGTCGGATTATTTGCTCATCAAAGGAGAGCCTGATGAAAACTTCACTCATCATTTCACTGATCGCCGTCGCGCTCGCGACGCCTATGATTTCTTACGCGAAGGTCGATTCGAACGGATTGACGCGCGATGAAGTCAATGCACAGGTCGTGCAAGCGGAGAAGGACGGTACGCTGCATCAGTCGAAGGTGCATTACCCGGAATACGCTTCGCGTGCTTCGGAAGCAGGGCCACGATCGACGGGCGAGTACGGTGCGCCGCCCCTGAATTTTTCGCAATCGGGATCGCGAGACAGGAGTGGCAACGTCAACACGCTGTTCGAGCATCACTGATGAAATAGCTGGTGCGGGTGGGCGTTTTTCCGCGTCCGCAAGCAGTTGCCGTGCTCTGGAGCGAGGCCCCGGAACGCTGCTGGGATCGTGCGCGCGGGTCTGGCCCTCGGGGGAGGGCGAGCGTGTGGTATGTTGCTGGTCGGTAACGTCCTGACAAATCGAGGATGACGACGCGGTGAGCACTGCCGGCAGCAATGATTTTCATGGAAGACGCGCATTCCGGGGCACGCGGCTGGACCTGACTGGCCCGCGCGCGCTTTTCTGCGCGGGGTTGTTGGTCGTGCTCAGCATGCTGGGCATCTGTGGTGTGATCCTGTTCCAGGCCAGAGTCGACGCGTTGAATCGCGCGCGCGAGACGTCGCATAACCTTGCGCTGCTGGCGGAGCGCGACATTGAGCGCAATTTCGAACTCTACGACCTGTCGATGCAGGCCGTGGTCGAGGGCCTGCGTGACCCGGAGGTGCGCGGCTCTTCCGCGCATCTGCAACGCCTCGCGCTGTTCGACCGTGCGGCGACAGCCCGCTACCTGACGGCGATGCTCGTGATCGACGCGAGCGGGCAGATCATTCTCGATGCTGCCAACGATACACCCCGTTCGGGCAACTTCTCGGACCGGCCCTACTTCATCGTGCAGCGGGATAATCCCAATGTGGGGCTCTACGTCAGCGATCCGTACGTCTCCAGACTGCGCAACGGTGCATTGAGCATTGCGTTGAGCCGCCGCATCTCGAACCCGGACGGTTCGTTCGCGGGCATTGTCGTGATTGCTGTCGACCTGGACTATTTCCGCACGCTGCTTGGCGGACTGTCGCTTGGCCCGCACGGCGCGATTTCCCTGATCGGAAGCAACGGCACGATGTTCATGCGTCAACCGTACGATCCAAAGATCGTCGGTCGAGACATCCGCCAGGCGAGCACGTTCAGGCAGTTCCGCACCGCCCCCGAGGGCAGCTTCTCCGAAACCTCGTCAATCGACGGCGTACGACGTCTTTACGTGTTCAAGAATTTCCCGAATCTGCCGCTGATCGTCATGGTGGCCGAGGCCGAACGGGACTTCTATGCGGCATGGCGGGCGCGGGCGATCCGGATCGGATCCGTCATGCTGCTCTTCGGTGCCGCGTTCGTCGTGCTTTCGGTCTGTCTCGGCGTACAGCAGCGAAACCGTATGCGTGTCGAGGCCGAGCTTCAGATGTTGGCCCGTACCGATGGCCTCACCGGGCTGCACAACCGCCGTACGCTCATGGAGACGCTCGAACATGAATGGCGTCGGGCGCGTCGTAACCACGGGCCACTCTCGCTGCTATTCATCGATATCGACAGCTTCAAGGCCTATAACGACACCTATGGTCATCAGGCGGGAGACGACACGCTCGCCGCGGTCGCACGGTGCATCAGCGGCTGCATCCGCCGGCCCGGCGATAGCGCCGCGCGCTATGGCGGCGAGGAATTCGTCGTCGTGTTGCCGGATACGGACAAGTCCGGCGCGGCGATGATGGCGGAGAAGATACGTCGGCAGATCAGCGATCTGTGCATCGATCACTCCGCGAGCCGCCACGATGGGCGTTTGACCGCAAGCGTTGGTACCGCCAGCCTGTGCCCCGGCCAGGAGGACGACGTCGACGCGTTGGTGCGCGCCGCGGATCGTGCTCTGTATAGCGCGAAGCACACGGGCCGAAATCGGGTAGTGGCCGCCGGCGACCTCTTACGGCCTCGAACGGCTGTCCAGGGGACGTGATCCGGAGCGCTTTGTGCGCGTTTTTGTGCGAGTAAGCGCGGCCGCCGTTCAGAACGGCCACCCGCGATTTTCTCTGTTGAAGGTTTCGCTCGTGGCCGGATGTGCCTGGCGCCCTGCGTGCCACATCTGCAGGAAGATGCGTGCGCCCTTCGCGTGCACGGCATCGACCACGCGTTTCCAGCCCTTCACCTGCGTTTGCGTGTAGATGCCGGGCGCGTCCACATACGCGATGCCCAGCGGCGCGACGGCCGTTGCATCGGTAATCGGAAGGCCGCCTTCGGAGGCGCGCTACGAATAGTAGTCGACCATCAGGTCGGCGGGGACATTGCCTTCTGCGGCACGCATCCGCGTAAGCGGCGCAAGCACGACACGGTGACTGAGTTCGAGAGAGCCGACATGAGTACGGCTGAAGAGCTTGTTCATTCGATAGTCCTTAGGTCAGCGTTGACGATGAGCGAATGATCGTCGCCGCAGCGGCGTGGCAGAAGTCGCCCTCCGGCGATAGCTGTCATTCCTTGCAGGCATGCCGTTCGTAGCGATCGGGCCACCGTGCCTGCACGGAACGACGGCTATGCGCGGCGCGCGTCTGCGGTGGGCGCTCTGCAGAAATGGCGATTGCGATAACGCAACTACCGGTCTGCAAATTCTCTGCGCGTCACGGCAGCATGCACGGCGGTACCTGTTATGCCTGCGTTCTGTTCGATGCAATCAGACCGTCGCGCGCAGGCTAATCCGGTTTGGCGGGATCTGCACGCTGCGGCGCACGATATGGCGATCGATGCGATGGCAGCGTATCAGCAGCATGTGCGGTCATTGAGTATGCTGGTGGACCCAGCACCGCTTTATCACCAACGTGGAGTCTCGAACCATGCGATACAACCAGCTTGGCCGCACTGGCGTCTTCGTGTCGGAACTGTGCCTCGGCACGATGACATTCGGCGGCACGGGCGGCATCTGGCAGCAGATCGGCGACTTGCAGCAGAACGACGCCGAACGCCTGATTGGCCGCGCGATCGACGCGGGCATCAATTTCATCGATACGGCCGACGTGTATTCATCGGGCGTCTCCGAGCAGATCACGGGGCAGGCGCTGAAGAATCTGAAGGTGCCGCGCGATTCCGTGGTCGTGGCGACGAAGGTATTCGGTCAGACGGGCGAGCACGCGAATGCGCGTGGCGCGTCGCGTTACCACATCATGGACGGGATCAAGGCGAGCCTGCAGCGTTTGCAGCTGGATCACGTCGATCTTTATCAGATCCACGGCTTCGATCCTGCGACGCCGATCGAGGAGACGCTGCGTGCGCTCGATACGCTCGTACAGCATGGTCACGTTCGCTATATCGGTGTATCGAACTGGGCGGCGTGGCAAATCGTGAAGGCTTTGGGTATCTCGGAGCGGCTCGGGCTTGCGCGCTTCGACACGTTGCAGGCGTATTACACGATCGCTGGGCGCGATCTGGAGCGCGAGCTTGTACCGATGCTGCAAAGTGAAGGGCTTGGATTGATGGTGTGGAGCCCGTTGGCGGGCGGTTTGCTGAGCGGCAAGTATGGGCGTGAGCAGCAGGGCGAGGCGGGTAGTCGCCGCACGACGTTCGATTTTCCGCCCGTGAATCGGGATCGGGCTTTTGATTGCGTCGATGCGATGCGTGGTATTGGCGACGCCAAGGGGGTGTCTGTCGCGCAGATCGCGCTTGCGTGGTTGTTGCATCAGCGGTCCGTGATGAGTGTGATTGTCGGCGCTAAGCGCGTCGAGCAGCTTGATGACAATATTGCTGCCACGGGTGTTTCTTTAAGTGCGGAGGAGCTTGCCAGGCTCGATGAGGTTAGCCGGTTGCCGGCTGAGTATCCTGGTTGGATGTTGGAGCGGCAGGGAGAGCCGCGGAGGGAGCAGGTTGTCGCTGCGCGGCGTGGTTAGAGCTGGGGTTGTGTGCGTGCTTTAACGCTGGCATCCGCGATTTCACGTCTTGGTTCATGCGTTGCCCCTGTGCGGGGCGGCACCTACTTTTCTTTGCAGCGGCAAAGAAAAGTAGGCAAAAGAAAGCCGCTCACACCGCCAGCCCGTGTGATTGCCCAGGAGCCCCAACGTCCCCGTCCTTTGCGCGGTAACGTGCTATTTTCCGCGCATTGCCAGCGCTCTCAGATTCGCATCACCCGCTTCACACTGCCGCGTCACGGATTGCGTTGCCAGGAATCCCACGGCCGCCCAGGTGGCAAACTGTGTGTAGGCCGTCGCGATGGAAGTGCACCACTCCAGACGGAAAAGCGGGATCGGTGTCGTAGGATCGCTAACGCGTATGGTGCGACAAGCTACACACAGTTTGCCACCTGGGCGGCGCAAACGGATTGCTGCCGCTGGCTGCGCTACAGGTGACTGGAGTGGGTGATACGCCGGTTCAGGGCGCTGGCAACGGGCGCAAAACAAAGTGTTGCCGTGTGGAGTGCGGGACCCGTTGGGGGCCCGCAGGCAAAAACAAGGGCTGGCGGTGTGAGCCCGCTTTCTTTGCTTACTTTCTTTGCGGCGGCAAAGAAAGTAAGTGCCGCCCCGCACAGGGGCAACGCGTGAAGTACGAAAGCAAAACGCGGATGCCAGCGAAAAAAAGGCGCTCGCCAGCACAAAAAACCCCGTTCCGACCAAGGCCCACGTCATTGCAACATAAAAGTCTCATACTCCAAAGAATCAAGCTTCCGATCGAGCAGATAAAGGCTGGCGAGCACAACAAGAAGGAGGGAGCCGGCAAACCCATACCCATAAAAAGCAGGATTCAAAGACAAAGTAACGGACGTAAGCACAACGTTGGAAACCACAAACAACCCAACGAGAAACAGCACGATCTTCCGCTTGTCGAGATAGAAAAACACATTGATGGTGCCCATGAACACGACTTGCATGCTGGCGGCGATCACATCGATATAAAGCAAGGGCAGATACAGCGTAGAAATCTGCAGCCATTGCAGCAGGATAGTGCCGGCGGCAAACAGCATCATCGCTGCGATCGCCTGCACCTTCATGATTTCCCAGATGCCATTGCGCAAAGCCTCGACCATCGCATTCCGCATACGCTCGATATGCTGCAACGACGCCCCTTCGCGCACAGCATCATAAAACGCGTCGTAGTACTCGACGAAGTCAGTCTCGATCCGCATCAGAAACACAGCCATGCCCGGAATAATCGCGAGATACGCAAGAAACACCGGAATGTCGTAAATGATCGACGCGCGCAACGGACCGATCACCGGTTGCCCCGTACCGGGTGAATACCAGAACATGAACTTGTCGGCCCAGATGCCGAGGTTGTACAGAAACCCCACCAGCATCAAGGAAGGATAGCGATACTCCTTGCGGAACATCTCGAACGAAATGAAATGATCGCTCTGATAATCGCGGTAGATCAGCGCGAGCAGACCCATCAGCAGCACCGTCTGTCCGATCACGAAGCCCGACAGCAAGCCCGTCAGTCCGAATGTGTTCAAGGCGAGCGCCGCACCCGTCGTCATCGCATAACCGATGAAGAACACGACGATGATCGACATGTACTGCTTCATCCCCGACAGAAAGATCGTCGCGATCCAGATGTTGCCCATCACGACAAAGCCCGCGAGCATCAGCAACCGGTACGCAGTCGTTTGCTGCGGAAACAGGAACACCACGGCACAACCGCCGAGCAGTGTCGATACAACCGTGACGATGAACATCACCGCATGAAAATTGGGCAGCACCAGGTCGCGCCGCTTCTCGAACAGACGGTCGGACGTGAAGCGCGTGTACGCAAGTTGCAGCGGTCCCGTCAGCACCAGCGACAGCGAAATCAGATACGTGACCGAAACCTGAAACTGCGTAATGAGCCCCGTCGGCAGCACGAACGGAATGCTGAGCACCCCGATCAGCAGAATGCCGACGATCGACAACACCCACGGTCCCGCGCCGATCAGACCCGCGTACGTGTAAGCCTGCATCAGCCCCAGCAGCGTATTGCGCCGGAGCATCTTGCGCAGTTCGAATCCAATGCCCGCCATAGTCGTGCGCTCCCGTTCAGTGAGGGATCTGCATCAGATCGGCTGCCGATGCAGGCGGATCCGCGAGATCCGCTTGTGCCGTGAGCCGTGCATACAGATCGCGATACGAGCCGACCATCTGTTCCTGCGTATAGAAGCGCTCGACGCGCGCAATGCCCGCCTGCTGCGCGGCGCGCCAGTTGTCCTCGTCGAGCAGGTCGAGCACCGCTTCGGCAAGCGCGCGCGGATCGGCGATCTGCACCACGCGGCCTGCCGCCCCGAGCGCCGCGTCGTCGCCATCGAGCCCGTAGATCAGCTGCCGGCATGAGCCCACGTCCGTCGTGACGGACGGCACGCCCGCGGCAAAACCTTCGAGCACGACGAGCGGCAGGGCCTCCGAGATCGAACTGAGCACGAGCACGCCGCATTTCGGCAGCAACTCGTCGATCTTCTGGAAACCGAGAAACTTCACCTTGTCCTGCAAGCCAAGGCTCTCGACGAGTGCATGGCATTCGGCCGCATACGAAGGGTCCTCGTTCTCCGGGCCCGCGATCCATGCTTCCGCTTCGGGCATACGCCGCACCACGGTCAGCATCGCGCGAATGAAGGTCTTGATGTCCTTGATCGGCACCACGCGGCCGATCAGGCACAGCGTCTTCGGCACGTCACGCGCGCGCTGCGCACGCAGCGGCGCAAGCTTCGGCAGATTCACGCCGTTCGGAATGTTGGCTGTTTTATCCTCGGGCGCGCCGTCGAGAATCTGCCGCAGGCGATTGCCCTCATAGAGCGCAATGATGTCTTCCGCCGCGTCGTAGCACACATGACCGAGCGTCTCGAAGAAGCGCACCCACAGGTCGCGGAAATAACCGATCTGCGACACGTCGCGCTCGAAGATGCTGCGGTTGTCGCGAATCCATTCGCTCTGGAACAGATCGATCTTGCGTTCCTTCGTGTAGATGCCGTGCTCCGACACCAGCAGCGGACGCGCATGGCGATAGCGCGCGAGCGCGCCGAGAAAGCCCGCATAACCCGTCGACACCGTATGAAACATCTTTACGCGCGGCAGGCTCTCGGCGATCTTCGCGAGCTGCCACAGCGGCTTGTGCATGATGCGCACGGTCCAGAAATAATCGACGAACGAAGGGTCCGTGCAGAACTGCCGGTACTGGTCGGTCAGATAATGCCAGGCTTCCTTCGAATAGAGAAACGCGTCTTCGCCCAATGCGCCGCCGGGGCGCAAGTCCTTCAGCATGTCCTTCAACATGCGGCCCGCCGCGTGACGCATCGCGGGATTGCGCAGCGCGTCGTGCAGATGCGCGGAGCGCATGAACGCGGACGCATCGCCGCGCTGCTTCTGCACCAGCGGCGGCGGTGCGAAATCGTACAGATAGTGATTCTCCAGATGCACCACGTTGTCGGGCAACGCGTACTGCATCTTCGGATAGTCCTGCGGGCGACTGCCCAAAAAGCACAGCGCGAACGAGTACTCGGGAAACGCGCGGATGATCTGGTTGACCCAGCTCGACACGCCGCCGCTCACATAGGGGAACGTGCCTTCCAGCAGCAGGGCGATATCGGCGGAATCCGCGTGCGGCAGCGAGGGCGTATTCGATAAAGACATGAGGGCGGTCTCAGATAGTGCGGGGCCGCGCGGCGCCCGGGCCGCGCGGCTTCCAGAATTCGAGCACGGCGGACAAGGTCGGTGTCGTCGCGCGGCTGTCAATTTCGCCGAGCAGCGCGCGCACGCGCGCAAAATCGCGGCGCAGGTAAGCCGTTTCGGCGAGCCACGGCAGCATGCGGTCGCGTGGAAAGCCGCAATCGATCGCACGCTGCAGCATCGCTTCCGCGCCGTCGAGATCGAGCCTCGCGATGGCAAGACGTCCGCGCAGACGCCACAGCGCCGCGTCGTTCGGATCGTGTTCGAGCGCGGCGGCCGCGAAGCCGTCGGCCTGATCGGCGGCATTGCGATACACGTCGCCCGTCACGAGATTTTCGTAGATCAGCTCGCTATATAGCTGCGCAAGCGTCCTGTTCGCATGCGCGCGCTCGGCGTCGCTCAGGTCCGGATGCAGCTTGCGATCGAGCTTCGGACGCTCCACGAGTATCTGCTGCGTGAGCACTTTCTCGCGATTGTCGAGAATGCCGTACGCGAGCAGCCGGATATCGTCGAGGGGATCGGCGAGCATGCCTTGCAGCAGCGGCGACACGGTGCGCGCGGGCATCGACTGCATCGCGAGCAGCGCGGTCATGCGAAACGACGTGCCCGCTTCGGCGTTCTGCAACTCCGCTTTCAGGCGTGCCCCGCGTCCATACGACACGGTGCCGATCAGATTCGCCGCGAACTCGGGTTCCTCGACGGGCACGATGGGCAGTTGCGCGCGCGGACGCGGCAACGCAGCGGCAATCGCGAGCGCACCGATCGAGCAGAGTATTCCGCCGATGGGCACCGCGAAGTTCAGGAACCACAGCGACACCAGCAGCCCCGCGCGCGGCAGCCGGTAACGCGCGGGCATCATCGTCGCGAGGCCGAGCGCCGTGGCGAACGCGGCGGCGGCTTGCAGCAGCAGGCACAGCAACACGGTCTGAGTGTTCAGATTCGCGGCGTTGCGCAGTGTCGCAAGGTCCGCATTCACGAGGCCGCCGAGCCATTCCGCGGATGTGTCGGGTGCGCTGCGTATCGCAAGCATGAAGACCGCGAATTGCAGCGCCAGCCCGAGCAAAACGAGCAGCACGCCGGCGAACGTGAGACGCGCGCCTTGCGGCCTCGTGCGATCGACCGTGACGCCGTCAGAAGCGGACATCGCAGCGCTCCAGCAAGCGCCGCAACTCGGCGATGGGTTCATCGGCGGGCACGGCCATCGAATGCACGGCGACGCGCGCGGCTTCGAAATCGACGCCATGCTGCGCGCGCAGATTCTCTTCGATACGCAGCAGATAGCCGTCGACGGCGCTCTCGCCCGACAGCGGCATCAGCGTAAGCACCACGCGGCTCCGTTCGTCGCGCAGCGGCCATTGCACGTCGAGCGCGCGCCGCGTGCGCAGCACGTGTTCGAACAGTGTGTTGCCGCGCTCGTCGTTATGGAACACCAGCGCGACGATCGACGACTGCACCTGCGTATCGCGTTTCAGATGCACGAGCCGCGCATAGTCGAGCGCGAACGTATGCGGGCAAGTCGGAAACGCGGCGAGCGTGTCGCGCGTGACGACGGCATGCTGTACGCCGTCCGCATAGAAGTTGCACAGCACCAGCAGGAACTGCAGGTTGTCGCGCGTGAGCGCGAGGAACGGCATGCGTTCGACGGCGAGCACGCCGACGGGATGCTTCTGCGCGTCGATCAGCGGCACGACGGCGACATAGCGGCTGATCGACGCGTCCAGATTCGTCTTCGATTCGACATGCACCAGCGTGCGCGTATCGAGTGCTTCGCGCACGAGGGGATCGTCGGCTTCGAACGCGGACGGACCGCCGATCGATGCCGCCGCCGCCGTCGACGGTTTGCCGCCGCGCCACGCATGCACGCTCGCGCTTTCGAGCTGACATGCCTGTGCGGCCGCTTCGAGAAACGGTTGCGCGCCGCGCAGATCGACGATGCCGTGCTGCGCATCGGTCGGCTCCTGATTCAGGATCACCGTGCGCAACCGTGCGAGCGAATCGCGCAACGTCGCGGGACGCCCGAGCAGATCCTGTTCGAGCCGTTCGTGCGAGATGCGCAGCATGAACTGGTTGCGTGTGAGGATGGACAGCCGTTCGGCGAGATAGTCGTTTGCGATGCGGCCCTGGCGAAGCCGCGTGATCCAGATGTCGCCGAATTGTCCGCACAGCATCGTGATGACGAAGCCGCCCAGGAAGAAGCTGACGGGGAAGAGCCGTGTCGTGGGCGGCGCGATCAACGCATGTGCGAGCGAAACGGGCGCGGACGCGCCGCCGTATTCCGGATACAGCGCATACCACGACGCGAGCAGGATCAGCCCAGAGAACACGCCCGCGATCGTTCCGTAACGCAGCGCGATCACGAGCGGCATGATCCAGATCCAGCCGAAGCCAGTTTTGATCAGCAGCGGGTCGTCGTGATCGAATGCCCAGCACAGGACGACGGCGAGGAGCGTCGCGACGATCGTTTCCAGCGCGGCGATGGCGCGGCGATGCGCGGAGCCGCGCGGCGGCGCGATCACGCGCGCCCACCAGGAGCCCGCGCCGACGCTTTGCGCCTGGCGGCGTCGATGCCGCGCGCGCGGTGCGGAGTGTTCGTTGGCCTGCGTGTTCATGGCGTTCGTCCTGGGACTCGGACCGTGGTGTCGATGATAGTCGCCCGCAGCAACGGGTGCTTCAACGCGTAAATCGGCGCGTAAACCAATGCGTGCCTCAGCGCGCGAGCGGCGACAGCAGGTCGCGCTCCAGCTTCTGCGCGACGCCAGACACGGCATCGCGACTCCAGCCCGTGCGGCTGCCCGTGCCCGTCCACACGATCTTGCCCGTCTGCACGTCGATCATGTCGAACGTGAGGCCGACGGCCGGCTCGCCGTCCACGCCGACCTTGTAGCGCCATTCGTTGACAGCGCCCGTCAGCGCATAGCGTGCATTCTGCTGGCGCGCCCAGTTCAGCGCGTTCTGTTGCGCATCGGGCTTCGCGGCGTCGAACAGCGTTTCGTCGTCGGCACTCGCGGGGTAGCGCGACAGATTCGTGTAGCCGTATGACGCGAGCAAGCTCTGCGCGATCGATGCCGCGCGCTGGCCCGCCTGCGGCGTTTCCGTGTTGTTCGCGATGGGCAGAATCGCGACGCTGTCGTTCTTCGCCATCGCGGGCGGCGCGCTGCGGTCGACGACGGCGCAGCCCGAGAGCGTGAGCGCCGCCAGCGCAATAGCGGACATCACTGCCGCCGTCGCGCGCGCGCGAATATTCCTGCTGTGATCCATGTCGTTCTCCTTCAGGACACTTCGATTAATACAGATAGCGATACCGCACGCCGACTTCCTTCACCGACGTCGAATGATTCGACGAGACGCCCTGATACGCGCCGTAAATCAGCATCTGGTCGTGGCCGAACACACTGCCCGCGACGCCGAGTTCGGCCTGTCCCGACCAGCCCGCGCGCGAATCGCGTATCGGACCGCCTGCGAACATCGGCCGCCATCCCTTCGAATACTGTTCGGGCAGATCGTCGCCGAACGAGAACAGCAGGCCGCCTTGCGTGAAAGTCTGCGGCATGAACGAGGCCGCCGTGAACGGCGTGTTGTCCGGCAGCAGCACGCGCAGGCGCTCGCCCGGCGTGCCCGTCGCGTTGTACTGGCCGTGCGCGAACACGGCGCGGATCGTGTAGTCGGGGTAATCGGCCTTGATCTTGTAGCCGAGGTTCGCTTCGACGAGACCGCCGTTGCCGAGGTACGAGCGGTCCTGGTCATGAAAGCGCGCATATTCGTAGCGCGCCCCGCCGAACCAGTGCGGATCGAGCCGGTAGTTGAAGCCGAGTGTCGCGAGGTCCTTGGTGCCGCCGACCGTCAGTTGCGTCGATTCCGTCGCGGCCTGGTTGTAGCCGAACGCGTAGGTCAGCGTGAGGCGCTGCGTGACGTTGTACGTGCCTTCGATGCGCGCCGTCGTGAAGTCGTCGAGCGCATTGCGGCGGCCGAGCGTCACGTGCTCTTCGTCGTATTGCCCCTTGTGGCCGTAGATGGCCTCGGCGAGCCGGTCGTGTTTTGGTGCGTACGCGAGCTGAGAACCGTCCACGTTCTGATCGCGCTGCTGATAGCGGAACTGCAGGTTTTGCGAAGGCGTGAGGCGCACGCTGCCCGTCGCCGATTCTTCCGTGAAGCGCAGCGACCCCTGATCGACGTAACGGAACGCGCCCGCCAGCGCCTGCGCATTGCTGAGCAGTTGCTCGCGCGCCATCGCCTGCATCACTTCGTCGTCAGGCTCGCGGGTGAGCGATTCGAACGCGCTGGTTTGCGCAGCCGATGTGCGGCCCGTGAGCGCCTGCGCATCGACGCGGTTCTGCCTCGGCACCAGATCGGGCAGCGTGTCGAGCAGGCGCGCCAGTTCGTTGACGTCGCCGTCGTTGATCGCGAGTTGCGCCTCGGCGTAGATGGGGCGCTGGCTATCGTCGATGTACTGCTTGTCGAGCCATGCGCGCTCCATGTCGGACGCGTCTTCGTTTTGCGCCCATGAAATAGCCGCTTCGCGCGCGATCGACGAGTAGAGCCGCTGGCGCTTGCGAATCTCGTCCTGCTTCGCGGGCGGCAACTGGCCGATGTCGCCGAGTTCCGACGTGGCCGGCTCGTCGCTGCCCGTGCCGCTGCGGTCCGCGCGCAGCATGTCGACCAGCACCGCGCGCGAGCGGTCGCCGTTGGTATAGAGCTGCGTGAGCGCGACGTAACGGCCGCGCAGATCGTCCTGTTCGGCGGGAGACAGCGGCGTTGCGTGAGACGGATCGCGCCGGCGCCGCGCCAGTTCGAGCCACACTTGCTTGCGCACGCGCCAGGCTTCGTCGACGCGGCCGCTCAGTTCCAGGGCGTCCGCGAACGTGAGGCGCCACAGCGGGCTTTGCTGCGCTTGCGCGGCCTGCTTGTGCAGATAGTGCAGCGCCTTGCGTCCATCGCCGATACGCAGCCACGCTGCGCCATACGCGGCCCAGAGTTGCGGATCGGTTTCGGCATCGCCGGCATGGCGGCGCAGCGCGGCGAGCAGGGCGGCCTCGGTGCCGCGCTCGTTCAATACCCAGATATAGGCCGCGCGTGCTTCCGGGTTGTTCGGATCGAGCGTGGCCGCGCGTTCGATGTCGCGCAGCGCGGCATCGTTCGCACCCGTCTGCCGTTCGTATTCCGCGCGCGCGAGCAGGAACGCCGGCGATCGTTCGGCGGCCTGCAACTGCTCCGGCGTGAGCGATGCGAGCAGCGTGCCGATGCGCCCCCATGCATGCGCGCGCTGATAGCCGTACAGCGCTTCCGACAGCATGCGCGGCGGGCCGCCGTGACGATACGCGTATTCCGCGAGACGGCCCGCATCGAGCGGCGAATCGTTGAAGAAGTTCGTCATCGTCTCGTAGTCTTGCGGGTCGGCCTTGCCGCCCGCGATCAGCTGCCGATAGCCGAGCCGTGCATCGCGCGCATTCTGGTTCGAATCGGCGAGCAGCGCATAGAAGCGCCAGAAGTCGTCGTTCGACGCGGGCGCGGCGCGCTTCGCTTCGTTCATCGCGGCGAGTGCCGCGTCGAACTGCGTGCGCGTATAGAGCATCGTGCCGATCTTCAATCCGTACGCGGCGTTCGGGCCGTAGTTGCGTTCGAGTTCGCGCCACGTGCGCAGCGCGAGATCGTCATCGCCCTTGCGCTCGGCCACTTGCGCATAACGTTCCATCGCCTCGCGGCGCAACGGACCTTGAAAGCGCGACTGCAAGAAGCGCAGCGCCGAGTCGGGATCGGCGATGCGCTCGTACGAGAACACGACGGCATCGAGCAGCTTCAGATTGCCCGGCTGTTGATCGGCCTGGTGCAGCGTGACGGCGAGCATCGCTGCGTTGTCGTTGAGGCCGGGTGCAAGACGCGCGACTTTTTTCCAGTCGTCGTCGGTGCCGCGCATCCTGGCAATGGCCACATAATTGGCCAGCGCGATGTCCTGACGGCGATTCCATTCGGCGACCTGCGCGAGACGTCCGCGCCATTCGATCGATTGCGGGTCGCGGTCGACCGCCGCTTGTGCGATGCGCTGCGCGTTCGCCACATCGCCGTTCGCGAGGAACACGCGATACGCGAGTTCGTAGTCGGCGGCGGTCGCGTCGCTGGTGGGCGCGGACGGTTCCGCTGCGGCGATGCGTACGAGGTGCACACCCTGCGTGTCCTCGTCCGAAGCGTTGCTCAGCGCACGGCGCAATGCCGCGCCGCGTGAACCGTGCGGCCGATACCACGCAGCACGCAGCCAAACGCCATGCGTGGCGCGACGTTCGATGACATCCGTGTCGCGCGTGCGCTTCGGTTCGTAAGCCGCACGTTGCGCCAAGACCAGTTCACGGTCCAGCGCCGACATCTTCATCAGCCGCTTCACGTACTTTGCCGCGAGATCGGGACGGCCCGCCGCCAGCGCGAGATTGGCGAGGAAGCGCAAGGTGTCGGGATCGTCCGCGAGATCGCCGATATGCTGGTCGGCTGCCTGCATCGTCGCCGCCATGTCGTTGCCCGATTGCAGCGCGCGCAGACCGGCGATGAAGGCGGCGCGCTTCTCGTCGCGCGTGGTCGCTTGCGCCTGCGCGGCGAACCATGCATCGGCGGCCGCGCGATGCTGCTGATTGCCGAGCTGCGTTTGCGCGAGCGCAGCGAGCCACTCGCGTGCGTGCGCCGGGTCGGACTTCGCGAGCACGGTGTAATAGCGCGCGGCAAGATCGTTGTCGCTCAGGCCGCGTGCCTGTTGCGCGAGCATTTTCAGTTGCTCGTTGTCCCATTGGTAGTCGAGCGCCTCGTGCAGCAGCGCATCGAGTTCGCGAAGGCGGGCAGGGCGCGTCGGATCATTGGGCTTGAGGGCATAGAGCCGCTGCTGCGCAATCGACACGCGAATCGCCATCGCACGCTGCCGCGCGTTCGCATCGTTGGAGTGCGAAAGGCGTTCGAGAACGTGAGTCGCATCCGAAATGCGCTGGCCCTTCAGGTATTCGCGCGTCAATTCGGAGAGCACGTCGGCGTTGTTGGGATCGACGCGCAGCCACGCTTCGAGATAGGCGATCGTGAGACTGTCCACCTTCGCGCCCGCGAGCAGCCGCGATTCGATCTTCTCGCGCGGAAAGGCGAGCGCGAGCATCACGCCGACCAGCAGGCCGAGCACGAGAATCACAGCGGGCGAGAAGAGCCGCTGGCGGTCAGGTGTCGCAGGCGACGTCGACATGCAGTTGACGGTAGTCGTTGGCGGTGCGGATCACGGGACGCTTCGTCACGCGGCATGCACCCGCGTTGGCGAGGCGGAACATCGGCGCGATATGCGAGCGCAGATCGAACGAAAAGCCATTGCGCGTGCGCACGAAATGGTCGAGCATGCCGTTGGCCTCGCGAGATAGGGCACACGGCGCGCGGCCGACTGGTCGATCACGGCAAAACGCGCGATGCCTTCGCCCGTCAGATGCACGTAGGTGCCGCCCGGTCCCGCCAGGTAGCCCGCGACGCCGCTCTCATCCGCCATGTCGGGCACCTTGCCGACAGGCAGCCGCACCGTGCGCAGATTCGCTTCGTTGCGCACGACCCATACCTTGCTGCCCGGCTCCTTGCCAGGTTCCTGATAGATACTCGTGTCGAGCCAGTCGAGCACCTTGCGCGCGTATTCGGACGTGAAGACGGGCGTGACGGGTTGCTTGAGCACGGCATCGAAGATCTCCTGCAGCGCTTTCATCGACGCGTACTTCGTGCCCGTGAACATGTGATAGTAGATGTCCATCGGCTTGAAGCGGATCGGCTTGTCGGTCATCGCGAACGTTTCGAGCACGCGCGAAAAACCATAGAACGGTCCGTGCCACAAGTCCGTGTAAAGCTCTTCGTTCTGGTTCGGCGCGAAGATCTGGAAGTAGCCGTTCTTCATCACGCCAAGCGGCGCAATGGCCGTCCAGCTCGGGAAGCTTTTCGTGATCAGTGTGTCGCCGCCGTTCAGGTTGAGCACGCCCGCTTCATAGGCCGCCTTGAGCACGGGCGAGGGCACCTGGCAGTCGCCGCTCCACAACACCATGCGCACCGGCTTCGAAGCGGGCGCGATGTTGCGGTCGAGATAGTCGATCGAGCCTCTGATTTCGCGGTCGATGTTGAAGCGGTAGCCCGGTATGTCGATGGACAGGCCGCTGCTGTTGGTCTGGCTGCTGCCTTCCGTCGGCGTGTCGCGCGTGGCCGTCACGCCGAGCCCCGTGACGCGCATCCATTGCAGCGGATGCGTATAGGTGTGCGTCGCCACTTCGACGTTCGGCAATTCGAAAATCTTCCTGCCGATGCTGCGCAGATGCGGCGCGAAGCGCTTGAACGGGCCTTCGTCGCTGACTTCGCCTTCGATCAGCGAAACGGTGGTGGGCATGCCCGACTCGCGCAGCAGTTCATACAGCATGTCGCCTGAGTATTGCGGCGTGATATCGCTGTTGGGCGGCGTGTAGTTGGTGTACTCGGCGCGCGACGCAAAACCGTCGCCGTCGATATGCGACATCAGCAGGCGCAGGCCGTTTTCCGTGGTCGTGTCCGGCACCGGCATGTCGCTGTCCAGATGCAAGGCGGCGCGCAAGAATTCCAGGGGTTGCGCGACCCAGCGTGCCTGATTGACGGCATCGAGTTCATACACGCCGAACGGGCGCATCGCATAACCGCCCCACGGCGTGATACCCGCGCCGTCGATCACGAAGTTTCCCGAACGCAGGCGCAGCAGCGAGCGGCTATGCGGTCCTACGCGGACGGCTGTGAAATCGCGCGCAAGCGGATGCGGCTTCATTTCGAAGCCCATCAGTTTCGGGTCGTACGACTCGACTTCGAGCTTGCCATTCGAAGGCGCGCCCGCGACGGTTTCGAGATCGAGTTTCTTCGCGAGTTCGGGATCCATCTGCGTGCCGAACGTGGTGAAGACAGCGATGGGCATCTTCGCGTCGATCTGCGCGGTGAGCCATTCGCGATATGCGTTGCTGTCCGGCACCTGGCCTTCGAGCCACAGCACGATGCCCGCGTAACGGTCGCGCAGATCGCCTTCCGGCATCGGTTCGCGTGCATCGCGATAGTCGATGCGGTAGCCGAGATAATTGAGCGGCATCGCCAGGAAGCGCACGCCGGGCGACACGTTCAGGTCGGTATGCGGCGGCGGGTCCTGGATGACCAGAATGCGCCGCCTGACGGGCTCGACGGCGCCGACGCCCATCGTCGCGAGCGCGCCGTCCGTCACGTAGGGCACGATACCCTGCGCCCTGATCTTCGCGACGGTGTCTTGCCGGCAGGCGCGGTCGGCGGGCGCGCAGTAGTCGATCGATATGACGGGCAGGCGGTATTGCTCGCGTATCGTCTTCGCCTGGCCGAGCAGCCATGCCCGGTCCGGTTCGGGCACTTCCGTGTAGCGCTGCTTTGCCTGGTCCCAACCGCGATACAGCGATTCGAAGGCGACGGCATACACGAGATCGTGTACTTGCGGAAGAATCTCGAAGCCGCGATTGAAGATCAGCTTCGCATCCGGATAACGCGCCTTGATTGCGCGAATCACATTCGCGAGCCCTTCCGCCTGGCGGGCACGCGCGTCGTCCGTTCTGGCGACGAGTTGCCAGGAATCCATCGTGTCGAGAAAGAAGCCGCGATAGCCTTTGTCCCACAGCGGCTTGATCACATGCTCGACAAAGAACGCGGGCCATTCGGGCTGACTCTGATCGACGACGCGCGATGCCCACGATTCATTGCGTCCCGCGAGCCAGCTCTTCGGCAGATCGGCGTAATAGCTGCGCGAAGGGAGGACTTCGCCGACACTCGCATAAGCAAACCACGTGGTATGCGGCAAGCGGTGTGCAAGCGGATCGAAGCCGCTATCGGGTTCGACCACGGCGGCGTCGAAGGCGGAGAGCATTTCGACGGGCGGTGTCTTGCCGTAAAAGAGCGCAAAAGACGGTTGCGTGACGGCTTGTGGGAGATCATCGGCCCACGCGGCTTGCATGGTCAATGCCAGCGCAATGGCCGGCAAGATCTTTGCAAAGCGGCTTTGCGGGCAAATGGAACGCAAGCGCATAGTGCAAACCGCCCGGGGAAGCATTCGCATGAATGCGCAAATGAATACCCTTAGATAACGATGCAAGTCGCTTAACGTCATTGACGGAAAGTATTCTGCTATGAAAATGGCAGATTGATGTTGTGACGTCTTGTTCTGCTCAATTGCGTCAGCGGCTATCATAGACAACATTCAAGTGTGCGCCTAGCCTCATTCTTGCTTTGGAAAAGCGCGTTGTCGTAAATGAACACGTGTTTTAAAAGTGACGCGCTTTTGTATTCGCTTTGCATGACGGCTTGTGCTAAAGCGAATAAAGCGCTTAAAGGCGCTTTAGCAAAGAATCGGGCTGAAAATCAGTCTTTGGGATTGCGTATGCGGTGATACCAGTTCATCAAAGGCGTCGCGGTGACGCCATGCACGATCACCGATGATGTGATGACCGCGAGCGTCAGCGGTACGAGGGGCAGCAGGGTTTGCATGTGTCCCGCCGGCGTCGATTCCAGTGCGAGCGCAAGGTAATAGAAAGACCCGATGCCGCGAATGCCGAACCAGCTCATCAACCGGCGCTGCGCGTGCGAAGCGCTCGATCCGAGCAACGAGGTTTCCACTGCCAAAGGCCGGACCACGACGAACAGCACCGCGATCAACACGCCGCTTTGCCACGTGAAGAGGGAAGCGCCCGACGTCGCCAGCACATTGCCGACGATCATCATCACGGCAACTTCGGCAATCCGTTCGAGTTCAATGGTGAAGCCGAGCACCGACTCGGCCATATAGGCGTGAGCCTTTTGCGGATCGGCGGCCGTCGCGACGACGTCTTCCGAATCGACCGTGCCGATCGCTTCGCGCGGCGAGCGGCCGCCGCTCGCGCGATGCTCGACGCGGCGCATCGCGACGCCTGCGGCGAATACGGCGACAAAGCCGTTGCAATGCGCGAGCTGCGCCGCGCCATACGCGAGGCCGATCAGACCGAGCGCGAAAAAGCCTTCGAGACCGAGCGCCTGCGCATGCCGCGTGCGCAGCCATGCGACCGAGCCCGTCGTGATCCAGCCGAGCCCGCCGCCGATCGCGAGACCGCCCGCGATCCCCACCGTCGCTTCTAACGCAAAGCGCCAGCCCGGCGCATCGTGGCCGTTCGCGGCGCTGGACGCACACAGCGCGAGGCCCAGCAGCGCGAATGGCAACGCGATGCCGTCGTTCAATCCGCCTTCGCCCGACAACGAAAAGCGCAACAGGTCGACGTCGTCGGAATCCTGCACCTGCACGTCATGCGCGAGCACGGGGTCGGTCGGTGCGAGCATCGCCGCGAGCAGCAGCGACGGACGCCAGTCGAGATCGAGCAGCAGCACGCCGGCGAGCGTCAGCAGAGGGATGGTGAGGAGCATCGCGACGAAGCCTAGCCGCAGCGGCAGCGCCCACATCGGCGCGGCAAGGGGCAGGCGCAAGCGCAGACCGATGGCGAACAGCGAAACGAGCAGCGCGACTTCCGTGACGGGCCGCAGAATATGCGCGTCGCGCGCGATATCGAGTTGCAGCAGACCGAATCCCGACGGACCGAGTGCGAAACCGATCGCGAGATAGAGCATCGCCGCCGACAGCGGCAGGCGCTTGAACGTCGTCGCGGCGACCCCCATGAAGATCAATACGCCCCCGACGATCAGATACCACCAGAGAGTCGCTTCGTGCATCAGCAGGTGACACGCCGTTCGATCATGGCGCGCGGCCGAAAGCTTCGCGCAGCTTGCGCTTGGCTTGCTGCAGCGTGTCCTTGCGCGTCTTCGGCAGGTTGCGGCCCGCGCGGTTGATATAGAAGTTGAGCATCGACATCGCCGACTGGAACGGCGTGCCCTTGCGCCGCTTGCTGTGCGTCGACGAGCGCTTCAGCGATTGCGCGATCTCATCGGCGGAGCCCGTCTTGAAGATGTCCTTCTCGATGTCCATCGCGTCGCTGGTCTCCATCACGTGATGCGACCAGTACTTCGACTTGCTCTTCGAACGGCTCGATGCCGCCGACCGTTCGCGATGCGCCGCCTGCGCCTGCGAGTGACGTTGACGCGCGGGGTGGCCGCCTTTGCTGCGCGTCGAGGCATGCGCGACCGTTTTCTTCGAGCGCGAGGTGCCGCTGCGTTTTGTGCTGGTAGCCATGATGTTCCCCCTGTAAAAGCGCATCCGCCCGCTATGCGAACTTCGCGCAGCGAGCGGACCGACTTGCAATCGCGGTGGTGCCGGGCGACCCCGGACGCGTGCCGAAATCGTTGCATCGACTCGCTACAGCTTGACGCCCCCGGCCTCGGGCGCGTCCGATGAACCTGGTTCGAGATCGCCGGCGCCGAATTCGTCGCTGCGCCAGTCGTGCTTGCCCCAGTACGGCTCGCGTCCATAAAATTGATGGATCGACGTGGCCCATGTGGGATCGGCCATTGACGGCCAATGATCCTTGTCGAAGCCTGGCGCGTTTTTCACGCTCTGCGTCGGCATGTCGAGCAGGAAGCATTTGCGATCGATGTCGAGCGTAAGTGCGCTCCACGGAATCGCGAGCAGCTTGTCGCCGATGCCGAGGAAGCCGCCGCTCGACAGCACGGCATACGCCACGCGGCCCGAGCGCACGTCGAGCATGATGTCCTTGATCTTGCCGAGGTCGTCGCCGTCTGCGCTCAGTACCTTATCGCCGTCGAGTGTGTCGACGGCCATCACATCCGGGCCCGGGCCGCGATGTTTGCCGGGGCTGGAGCCGACGATGTCGGCGCCAGTACTCGTCTGGTTCTGCAAGGTCATGATGTTCTCCCTGGTTTCGTCGAAACTTCGTTCAAACGGATGGTGTATCCGGCCAGGCCGGAGCCACACATGGAGGAGCAACAGCTATTCCCCGGATCGATGCCGGGCGCCTAGCCGTCTTCGCCGACTTCTGAGGGATCGGGCAGTTCGGGCAGGTCCTTCGACGTGTCGGGCGGCAGCGGCTCGCCGCGCGGAGCGTGCTCCGGGCGCGTCTGTGCAGTGTCGTCGGCGTTCTGGTCGCGAGTCATGATGTCGCTCCTGTCTGTGCGTGAATGTCCATGACAGGAGCGCTGCACGTGGCGTGCCACGTGGCACGCCGTGCAGTTCGAAGAAGGATGGAAGGGCGTGTGAAGGGCGGAGACTCAGGGGCGTGCGGCGATTTCGTCGAGATGTTCGAGCAGATCCGCCGGGTCTTCATAGACGCGCAGCGCGCCGGCACGCTCGAGCTCTTCCTGACCATAGCCGCCCGACAGCAGACCCACGCCGAGCGCGCGGCAGCGGCGGGCAGCGAGCATGTCCCAGATGCTGTCGCCGACGACCACGGCGTGCTCGATCTGCACCTTCAGGCGATGCGCCGCCGCGACGAACAGATCGGGATCGGGCTTCGCATATTTGACGTCGTCGCGCGTTACGACGACGGTCTTCGAGGGATCGACGCCGAGGGCTTCGAGATTGACAGCGGCCGTTTCCATTCGCCCGCTGGTCGCAATCGCCCACGGCGTGCCGCTCTCCGTCAACGCGGCCAGCAGCGCCTGCGCGCCGGGCAGCGGGCGCACCTGTGCGTGCAACCGTTTATAGGCACGCGCATGCGAACGCCGCAGACGCTCGACGCGTTCGTTGCTCATGTCGCCGCCCGTTTCGCGCAACAGCTGGTTCGTGAAGAGGCCGCCGCTCATGCCGATCTTGCGATGGATGCGCCACACCGACAACTCGATGCCTTCTTCGTCGAGCGCCTCCTTCCATGCGAGCACGTGCTGATACACGCTGTCGACGAGCGTGCCGTCGAGGTCGAACAGAAACGATGTCGAGATGCGCATGAAGTGTTCTCCTGGGTTGATTCGTGAAGGGTGAATGGCTGCGATCGTCGCGAATTGCAAGCGGCCTCAGGCATTGCAGGCCCGGCGTTGCCGCCATATTGCGCCATTTATCGCACGAAAGATTTACGTCCTCTTTGTAATTATCAAACGCCGCGAGCGTATGCATGCTGCAAGCGTGCGCAAAAGCGCCGCTGCAAGACCGCTGTCCAGGCCGCAAAGCGAGAGCCGGCGCGGCTTTGCAGGGGCACAGCGCTTGCTCGAATCATCGTTGACAGCAACAGGTTTCGCGGTCGTCAACCGCTCAATCACTCACAAGGGGAACGCACATGAAGAACAGCAAGGCATGGATCGTTGCGGCATTGCTCGCGCTGTCAGGCGGGGCATTTGCTCAAGGCAACGGCAGCAACGGCGGTGGTTCGGCGGGCGGCGGCGGTAACGGCGCCGGCATGAGTTCATCGGATCAGACGGGCGCGGGCATGGCTGCTTCGGGCACCCATGCGACGAAGAAGTCTCATCACAAGAAGTCATCGCACGCGAAGCCGGCCACGGATACGACCAACATGCCGGGCGCGGACGCCAGCAGCGATACGAAGGGGCAGTGACGCGGCTGTGGTGATGTAACGGTTTTGTCCGGCGCGCGGACTGCGCCGGACCTGCGACGAAGACGGGAGAATCCATGACGAAGCCAACCTGGAAATATGCATTGCTTGCGTTCGCTGTCGTGACGCTGTCGTTGGGTGCGGGCTGCAAGAAGGCCGACAACAGCGGCGCGGACACGGCGGCGAGCGCCAGCGCGCCGGCTGCGGCCACGGGCGGAATGGGCGCGAGCGGCACCGCCGCTGCGTCGGGCGCGAGCCAGTAAGACGGGGTTCGCCTTCGCACCGGCGGCACACGCCGATGCGAACGCGAATGGACGAATCGATTGACGCCGTGCTGCTTCATTGAGGACTTGAAGGGCACGGCATGACTGCGGCAGGTGGCGATCCGCTCGGCGGACGGCGAAGGGGCGAACCATTCCGACGTCGTGTTCGACCGACGATCCAGCGTTGCGCGGCACGACGATCGGCCGCGGCAACGGACACCGCTCCGCATGTGGAGGCAATACGATGCGATCGAAGATTCATTATCAGAGCAACATCTGCGGCGGCGATTTTCAGCACGTGAAGGACTGCTTCCACGTATGGAAGGAACAGCCTCTGGTGTACCGGATGAACCAGCACATGTTCGAAGGCAAGCGCGAAGTTCGGCCGCTTGCCGGCGACCGCGTCTTTGAAGATGCCGAAGTCGCGCAGCGTACGCTGCTGAACACGTGCGGTCCGAACGACACCTACGCGCTGGCCGCGCAGATTCACAACGACGAACGCGATGTGTGGCTCGTGATGGCCGCGTACGAAGAGTAGAGCGGACACACGTTATCAGGCGGCGTCGGCGGCGCGTTTTCGCGTGCTCGTCTGCTTGTGCAGCGCGCGCGATTTTCTGAGCAGCGTCGAGAGCCGCCTGTTTTCGATGTCCGTTGCCACGGCCGCAGCCGCAGACGTTTCGCCGCTTTTTCGCGAGCGGCGGCTTGCCAGCCGCGCGCGTTTTTCCACCTGTGCCAGCAGCGCGGCGAACGCGGCCTCGTCGACCTTCATGTGCCGTTTCGCGCGCGGCGGCGCGAGCGCCTGCAATGCCTGCAATTCGCCCGCTTCGAATGCTGCGATCACCTCGGGATGGATATAGCACCGCCGGCAAACGGCGGGCGTGTTGCGCAATAGCGTGGCGACTTCCTTCACGGTCGCGACGACATGGCGGCGCGCGTCGGCCGCGCTCTCGCACACCAGTTCGCGCAACGCGGCCATCGCGTACACGCTGCCTGCCCACGTCCGGTAGTCCTTTGCGGTGAAGTCCGCGTGGCTGACTTCGCGCAGATAGTCGTTGATATCGGCCGAGCCGATCGTATGACGCGTGCCGTCTTCGTCGACGTACTGGAACAGATCGTGGCCCGGCAAGTCCGCGCATTGACGCACGATACGTTTGACGCGCGGATTGTCGACCGTCACGTCGTGTTCGATGCCGCTCTTTCCCGCGAACCGGAAGCGCACTTCGCCGGCACGTATCGTCACGTGCTTCTTGCGTAGCGTCGTGAGTCCATACGACTGGTTGTCGCGCGCGTATTCGACACTGCCGATCCGGATCAGCGTCGTATCGAGCAGATGCACGACGGCCGCAATCACTTTTTCACGCGGCATGCCTTTACGCGCGAGATCGCGTGCGACGCGCGCGCGTATCCTCGGCAGCGCCTGGCCGAACGCAGCCATGCGGCCGAACTTGTCGGCGTCGCGCGTTTCGCGCCATTGCGGATGGTAGCGATACTGCTTGCGGCCGCGTGCGTCGCGTCCCGTTGCCTGAATATGGCCGCGCGGGTCCGGGCAGATCCACACGTCGGTGTACGCGGGCGGAATCGCCAGGGCGTCGATGCGCGCGATCTGCGCTTCATCGTCGATGCGTTTGCCGTCGAGATCGAAATAGACGAACGCGTTTCTCTGTTTCCTGCGGCTGAAGCCGGGACGTGTATCGTCCGCGTGCCGCAGCCCTGCGGGCAACGTGCCGGAGAGTCCGCTCGCGAGTCCTTGAGCGATCGCATCGATCGTGCTGCGTGCCATCGTTTTCATTCGAGTTCTTGAATCCGTGCGACAGGGTGCCTGCCTTGTACGAAAGCGCCGTGCAATAGCAATGCCTGAGGGTCGCGCGCGTCGCATGAGGCGCGCGATGGGGTGTGCGACGGTGACGCGGGCACCGAACTTGCTCGACTCCAGCATGAAGGTTTTTGCCAAAGCCGGACAGCAAGGGAGGACGCACATGGCCAACGCACTCACAGGATGCAAGGTGGCCGTACTGGCCGTCGACGGATTCGAACAGGCGGAGTTGATCGAGCCGCGCCGCGCGCTCACGGAAGCAGGCGCGACCGTGCACGTAATTTCTGCCAAAGCCGGAAAGATCCAGGGCTTCAAGCATGTCGACAAGGGCGATAGCGTGGACGTCGATGCGACCTTCGACAAGGCCGCGCCGAACGACTACGACGCCGTGGTGTTGCCTGGCGGTGTGGTGAACGGCGATGCGATTCGTCTGTTGCCGCAGGCGCAGGCCTTCGTGAAGGCCGTCGATCAGGCGAACAAGCCGATCGCCGTGATCTGTCACGGCACGTGGCTGCCCGTGTCGGCGGGGCTCGTGAAGGGCCGCACGGTGACGAGCTGGCCGAGCTTGCAGGACGACATTCGCAATGCGGGCGGCACGTGGGTCGACAAGGAAGTGGTCGAGGACGGCAACTTCATCACGAGCCGCAAACCCGACGATCTGCCCGCGTTCAACAGAACGCTGATCGCGCAACTGTCGAAGAAGAAAGCAGCCTGACGGCGACGCGCGCTGCGCGATCGGCGCAACCCGGAGAGACGCATGACCATTCGCCCATTCCGCCCTTTGATTCGAGCCTGTGCGCTGCCTGTCGCGATCGCGCTCGGCGCGATGACCTGTCTGCCCGCGAGCGCGCAGACGAAGCTCTCGCCGGGCGACACGCAGTTCGCGCAGGACGCGTCGCAAGGAGACGCGACGGAGATCGCGGCGAGCAAGCTCGCACTGTCCAACTCGTCGAACGCGCAGGTGAAAAAGTTCGCGCAGCAGATGATCGCGGATCACACGAAGCTCGCACGCGCCCTCGATGTCGTGGCGACGCAAAAGGGCCTCGGCAAATCGCCGGGTGCGGACTCCGCGTTGGTCGGCAAGCTACAGGGCCTGAAGGGCGACGAGTTCGACAAGGTCTATATCGACGAGGTCGCCGTGGGCGGCCATCAGAAAGCCGTCGAACTGTTCCAGAAGGAAAGCGAAAGCGGTACCGATACGCAACTGAAGGCAGCGGCGACGCGCGCGTTGCCGACTATCCGTCACCATCTCGCGATGGCCCAGCAACTCGCCAATGCACGCAAGGCTTCGTCATGAACGGGATCATGAAGGTGTTCATGCCGCGTGCGGCGTACGAGGACTCTCTCATGCACATCACATTCACCGATGATGCTCCCGTATTCGATGGGTCGAGCCTGACCGTGCGCTTCACGGCGTGCGTCGACGGCGAGACGGTCGTGTGTGCGATTTCGGCGGAGGCGCTGGAAGATCACTTCGGCGCCGATTCTCCGCTCGAAGACGCGTTGATCGGCGCGTTCGAGCGCGGCCGCGCGCGCATCCGTTCGGTTTGCGCGGAAGCGCTCGACGAGAACCGCGGCGAAAGTGTGATCCTGCACAGCGGTTTGTTCCGCGTCGAGGGCATTTAGCTGGATCGCAGACTCAAGTCATGACACGCGAATGCAGATGCGGCCGGCGCCACGCATGCCGGCATCCGCATCTGAAGCAATGTCGGATCAAACCCAGAGCTTGCTTGCACGCGGCTTGTCGATTCGGTTGATCGGGCGATCGCCGCTGTCGTTGGAACGACGCTCGCTTCGCATCGTTGCGCACGCTGCGTGTAGCAGCGTGCCGTGCTCGTCCTCGCATGTTTGCATGCGACCGGCTTGCGGGTCAGTGCTTGCATGCACAGGTGCGTTGGTCTGAGCGGACGGCAACGTGCGCTCGCGTATCGGGGCTACGACGGCTGACGTGACGATGGCCACGAACAGCAGGCATTCCGCGCTCCTGATCTTCATGGTGATGTTCTCCCTTGTCGAATGCCGGCCCGCGTTATGTATCGGCCGCACTTTGTATCAATGCTTTGCGCGGCGCAATCGGGTCCAGCATGTAAAGACAGCAATAACCATGCCTTTCGTGCAAAGCGCGCTGCGCCTTTGCCGGTGTGGGCCCGCAGCACGGCGGCGGCTCGAACGCCGGAAGCAATTACGCCACGATGGCAAAGACGACATGCCGCGCCGCACACATTGCGCCGCTGTCGAGGCGGGGCTGATCGGGCACGACGAGTGCAGGTGGGCTGGCATCTTCATGCATGAACCAAAGGAGCGACGTATGGCGACGAATGTCATTGCCGTGCTGAACGATCTGATCGAGACATCGAAAGATGGCGAGCGCGGCTTCATGAAAGCGGCCGAGGAAGTGCATCACGCGAGCGTCAAGGCGGCGCTGCTCGAAAGCGCGGATCGCTGCACGCAGGGCGCGCGCGAATTGCAGGATGTCGTGCTGAAGCTGGGCGGCAAACCGGAGAGCGGCGGCAGCGTCGCAGGTGCGTTGCATCGCGGATGGCTCGACGTGAAGTCGGCGGTCGGCAGCCGAGCGGATCATGCGATTCTCGCGGATTGCGAGAAGGGCGAAGACACCGCGAAGAAGCACTTTCACGACGCGCTCGACAAGGACCTGCCTGCCGATGTGCGGGCCGTGGTCGAGCGGCTCTATCACGGTGTCGTGCAGAATCACGATCGCATACGTGCGATGCGCGATCAGTATGCGGCGATGAAAGCGTGACCCTGCGCGATCCACAGAAGGAAAGGCCGCCCCCGAACGAGGGCGGCCTTTTCGCTTTCAGGTGAGAACTCGCGAGAGGGCGAGAATGCGCAGCTTAATCGGCTGCGATTTTCAGATGGTTCTTGACGCCCTTCACGCCGGACACGTTTTGCACGACGTCCTGCGCAGACGTCTTGTCTTCAGCGGAAGGCACCGAGCCCGACAGCCAGACGATGCCCTTGCGGGTTTTCACGTGAATGTGCGTGGACTTCACGTTCTTCGCGCCGAGCAGTTCGGCCTTGACCTTGGTGGTCACCGTGCCGTCGTCGATGTGCTGACCGACGGATTCCGACGTGGCGGGTGGTGCGGATGCCGTCGTTTGCGCCGTCGCGTTCAGTGCGAATGCCACACATGCGATGCTGCCTGCGGCCTTGAGGAACTGGATGGTTTTCATGGTTTTCTCCTTCTCGATGGATGACAAGGTTGCGGTCACTGCCGCCGCGGTTCATCTGGTCCGTCGCCGACACAGGACGCGCCGCGCTTCGATCGACTTCTGCTCCCTCGCGGAAGTCGCGTCCCTGTCGACCAGACAGCAAGCGTTATGCCTGGCGGAGGCTCCGATCACGCCGCGCTTCCCGGCATATGGGAGCGTGGTCCCGTGCGCAATGATTCGGTCCGAAGTTCAGAACGTTTGTAAAATGCGCGCACCGGGTGGGCATACGGCATGCATCAGAAATGGACAAAGGCGAATCAAAACAGACAGTTGTGAAACCTGGTACGACAGTTGCGTGAGTGCTGCGCGAAGCTCTGTTGAATAAACACAGGAAGAGTCTGTATGCCGCCTACAATCGAACTACGCGCGAAGCAAACTTTTGCGCTCACACCGCGTCTGCAGCAGTCCGTGCGTCTGCTTCAACTGTCATCGCTGGAGTTTCAGCAGGAACTGCGCAACGCACTCGACACCAATCCCTTCCTTGAATACGATCCGTCCGTCACGGAAGAGCTGTCAGCCGGCAAGACGGCCGACGGTACAAGCGCGGACGGTGAAGCGCTGCCCGCCGCCGAGCGTGACAGCGCGCTCGAAAGCTCGCAGGCCGAACCCGCAGCGGAGAGCGTCGCTGCGTCGGACGACGGCGGCGACTATGCAGGCAGCGGCGACTATGCAGGCGATGCGTATGGCCGCGGGCCGTCGCGCTACAACGGCGATTCTGAAGCCGCCGACCCCACCGAGTGGGCTCGCGTGCAGCCGACGCTGCATGAACAGTTGCATGACGCACTGCGTCTCTACCGGCTCGACGACCGCGACCGCGAAGTCGCTCGTCTCGTGATCGAAGCGCTCGATGACGACGGCTATCTGCGCCAGGAGCTTGCCGATCTCACGGACATCGTCGACATCGAACCCGAGCTGACGGAAGATGAACTGCTGGTCGCGCTGCGTCTCGTGCAGACGCTGGACCGGCCTGGACTCGCGGCGCGTTCGCTGTCCGAGTGCCTGTCGCTGCAACTCGATGCCTTGCCCGCCGATACACCGGGGCGCGATGTCGCGAAACAGGTGGTCGAGCATCATCTCGACCGGCTCGCGCGTCGCGAACACGCGGAGTTGCAGAAGCAGATCGGCTGCGACGCGGAAGCGTTGCGCGTGGCCTGCGCGCTCGTGCGCAAGCTCGATCCGAAGCCGGGCAATTCATATGGCCGCGCCGATGACAACTACATCGTCCCCGATGTGATCGTGCGCAGCGTGCGCAACAAGTGGGTCGTGA
This sequence comes from Paraburkholderia sp. Tr-20389, assembly GCF_017104565.1. Classification (GTDB taxonomy): domain Bacteria; phylum Pseudomonadota; class Gammaproteobacteria; order Burkholderiales; family Burkholderiaceae; genus Paraburkholderia. Next base: position 171,732 of record NZ_JAAGPD010000016.1, read on the forward strand.
CCGTGAATCCTGCCGTGCTGCCGCGTGCGCGCATCCATCGCATGTATGCGGAGCTGTTCGCGCAATCGGCGGGTGCGAGCCGTTCGCCGCTCGCGCAGCAGTTGCAGGAAGCGCGCTGGCTGATCCGTAATGCGCAGCAGCGCTTCGAGACGATCCAGCGCGTGGCCGAGTGCATCGTCGCGCATCAGAAGCCGTTCTTCCAGTACGGTGAGATTGCGCTGAAGCCGCTCGTATTGCGCGACGTGGCCGAAGAACTCGGCCTGCATGAATCGACGATCTCGCGTGCGACGGGCAACAAGTACATGGCCACGCCGCGCGGCATCTTCGAGTTCAAGCATTTCTTCCCGCGCGAACTCGGCACGGAAAGCGGCGGAACCTGTTCGGCCGCCGCGGTGCGTGCGCTGCTCAAGGAAATGATCGCGGCGGAAAACACACGCGATCCGCTGTCCGATGTCGCGCTCGCGAAGATGCTCGCGGATCAGGGCGTGCTCGTCGCGCGACGCACGGTCGCGAAGTATCGCCACCTGATGAAAGTGCCGCCCGCGGAGTTGCGCCGTCAGGTGTGACGGCGTGGCTTGCAGAATGACAGGAACGGCCGCCCGTGGCGGCCGTTCTGGTTGTGCAGGCTGGCTGTGTAGCGCCGCTACATGCCGATGCTCGTCCCGCCGCCCGAACTCGTTCCCGTACCCGAACCCGAACTTGCGCTCGGGCTGGAAGCCGGATTCAGATCGATTCTTCCATACACGCCGTCCGCTTCGTCGTTCGGTCCCGCCGCGAAAAACAGCGTATTCGAAGGCTGATTGCTGAGGTTGTTGCCGAACGCGATGCCCCATAGGCCCTTCTCGACGATCGCGCTGCCGTTCGATCCGTTGAGCGGTCCCATCGACTTGCCGCTCGACGAATCGAACGCGTTGATCGTGCCGTCGCCGAAATTGCCGATCAGGATCGCGCCGCTCAGCGTGCCGAAATTGGCGGGCGCCTGCGCGATGCCCCACGGCGCGTTCAGCGGCCCGCCCGTCGCGAAGTGCTGCTGCAGATTGCCCGCCGTGTCGAACACGTCGACCATGCCGACGCCTGCGCCCGCTACATCGTCATGCTTTGCCGCGTCCTGCATCGCGTAGGTGACGAACAGCTTCGAGCCGATCAGCGCGATGCCGAACGGCGCGAAGCCGGCGGGAATCGCGGAATCCTTGAAGCCGCCCGGCATCGTGACCTTCGTGAAGTTGCTGTCGAACACGTCGATCTTGTTGTTATGGAAGTCCGTGGCATAGAGGAAGTTGCTGCCGTTGTTCGCCGCGAGTGCGAGACCTTTGTAGACGGCGCCGCCCGTGCCGTCGTCGAACATCGTGAATGCGTTGGTCGGTCCGACGGCGGGCGCCCACGCGGTGATCGTGCCGCCTTCGCCCGCGAAGATGAAGGCCGGGACGCCCGATTTGCCGTTCTGCGTGACGGTAAAGCTTTGCGTGCCGTTGAACACGATGCCTGTCGGTGCGGCGTCACCGTTCGTGCCCGCCGGTATCGTGACGACCAGCGATTGCGGCGCGCCGTTGCCGTCATAGAGCGTCGCGAGGTTGGTGCCGTTGTCGGCGACCCACACGAAGCCTTTCGGATTGAATGCAACGCCCCATCCGTTCTTCAGGTTGGGATCGGTGTGAGGCGCGGACACCGCGCCGTCCGACACGAGCGCCGTTGCCGTGAACGACGAGGGCGTTGGTGTCGACGATCCCGTGTTGTTCGACCCGGAACCGCCACCGCATGAAACGAGCGTCGCCAGAGCCGCGCCACAGGCCGCGATGCCGAGTACCTCGAATAGAGACTTCATGACCGCACTCCTTGCTTTGCCGAAAGGTCGTGACGGTCAAGAAAACGAGCCGCGCGCGGATTTTATTCCTCTGGAACGCGGGCTATTTTCTTCGTGTTTGAAAGCCGGCGGCACGCAACGAAGCGCAGATGAAAATATTCCGTTCTTCTGATTAAAAGAGTCGGCGGTGCGTGCGCCGCGAGAAATGGAATCCCATGGCGCGTGTCGCAGACGCCTTCGTGTCAGCAAGCGGACGTGGCGGGGCGGCTGGTCGCGTGCGTGTGTTTGGAACGGCTACGAAAGTATAGGCAATGACGGCGCCGAAGCGGCGCCTCAGAACGAAGCCGCGCGGCACTACGCCTGCGCCGTCGCCTGGCGGATTTCCCAATCGATGAGCCAGGCTTCGAGCCGCGACGGCGGCAGCGGGCGGCTCAGATGAAAGCCTTGCACGAGGTCGCAGCGCAGATCGCGCAGCCGGTCGAGCACGTCTTCGCTTTCGACGCCCTCGGCGACCACCTTGAGGCCCATGTTGTGCGCGAGATCGATCGTCGAGCGCACGATGGTCTCGTCGTCCTTGTGCTCCGTCATGCCAATGACGAACGACTTGTCGATCTTCAGTTCGTCGACGGGCATGCGCTTCAGATACGCGAGCGACGAGTAGCCCGTGCCGAAGTCGTCGATGGCGAGACGGATGCCGAGCGCGTGCAGACGGTCCAGGGTTTCGATCGCGTGATTGGGGTCGTCCATGATCGCGCTTTCGGTGATCTCGATCCACACCATGTCGGGCGCGACGCCGTGCTTCTTCAGCAGTGCGCCGAAGGTGTCGGGCAGTGTCGACTGGATCAGCTCGCGCGCCGACACGTTCACCGACACGGCCAGTTCGAGTCCTGCCGCTTTCCACGCCGCGCACTGGCCGATCGCCTTGTCGGCGACCCAGTGCGAAATCGCCTTGATGTAGCCCGTTTGCTCGGCAAACGGAATGAACTGGTCGGGCGCGACGAAGCCGCGCGTCGGATGTTCCCAGCGCACGAGCGCTTCCACGTACTTGACGGTGCCTGTGGTGAGATCGAGCTTCGGCTGGTAGTGCAGCATCAGCTGGTCGTGCTCGACGGCCTGGCGCAGTTCGCTCATCAGCGACAGCCGCTCGGCGCTGTTGTGATCGTGCTTCTCGTCGTAGATCGCGTAGCCTGTGTTCGCGCGTTTCGCGACATACATCGCAATGTCGGCGCGACGCATCAGCACGTTCATGTCGGTGCCGTGCTGCGGGAAGGTGACGATGCCGATGCTCGCGCCCACGTCGACGAGTTGCCCTTCGATCGTGATGGGCGCTTCGAGCGTCTTCACGAGATGCTCGGCCACGCGTTGCGCGCCTTCGTTCGCGTCGCCCGGCAGCAGCACGGCGAACTCGTCGCCGCCCAGCCGCGCGACGAGATCCGTGCTGCGCAGGTTGTTGCGCAGGCGCGTCGCCACTTCGCACAGCAGCTGGTCGCCGATGGGATGCCCGAGCGTGTCGTTCACGTACTTGAAGCGGTCCAGATCCATCATCATCACGCTGAACGTGTGGGACGCAGGCTGCGCGCCGTTCTGCATCGCCGCGATCACCTCTTGCAGGCGGTCGTTGAACATCGCGCGGTTCGCGAGCCCCGTCAGGCGGTCCATGTACGCAAGCTCGGTGATGCGCCGCTCGCGTTCGGAGATCGCGCGCTGCATGTGATCGAATGCGTTCGCGAGCTTGCCGAGTTCGTCGTGCTGCGAGAGGTCGATGGGCTGATCGTAGTCGCCGATTTCCACACGACGCGAAAAGCGCGTCAGCGCTTCGACGGGCCGCGTGACGCTGCGCGCCGTCAGCATGCTGCCGATGATCGATGCAAGCACGCCCAGCACCGTGATGATCGCGAGCGCCGTTTGCAGGCGATGGAACGGCGCCATGATTTCCTGCACCGAACGCTGCAGCATCACCGCAGTGGGCTCGACGCCGGATTGCAGCAGCACGATGCGCGTCGCGTAGTTTTCGTCGGCGGGATCGGCGATACCCGCATGCGCGTGCCGCGCGTCGGGCAGCGAGCTGGCGAGCACGCTCCAGCGTCCGTCGGGCAGGCGGTCGAGGAACGAGACGTCGAGCGACGTGAGGCTCGCGAAATCGCGCGCGGTGTCGTCGTCGATCCGGAAGCCCATCGCGACCCATGCGATCGTCACGGGCGCTTTCACGGGCACGGCGACTACCTGATACAGCTTGCCGTCGACCGTCACGATCGACGAAGCGTCGCCTTGCCGGCTCGCAGCGCGGATCAGGCTGCGCAGCGGAAAGGGCGCGCCGCCGTGCGAGGGGCCGCGGCTGTCGGCCGTCAGCATGCCGTCGAGATCGGCGAGCATCACGATGTCGGCATCGATGCGGCTGCCGTGATTCTTCAGTGCGGATGCGACGGTGTTTTCGTCGTGCGACGCCACGGCCTCGCGAAAGCCGAAGTCCGCCGCGACGACGGTCGCCGCCTGCGTCAGCTTTTCGCCGTTCGCGCGCAGCACCTGGCGAAACACGTTCTCCGCAATCGCGAGCTGGCGTTCCGAACTGCTGCGCGCGTTCGCGCCGATCACCGTGCTGATGACGGCATAGCCGGCAAGCTGCACGGCCAGCATCAACAGCACGACGACGATCGCGATACGGGCGCGCAGGCTGTGGAATCGCATCGTGTGCTTACTCCGTCGGCGCCGACAGCTTCAGCTTGAACGCGGCCTTCGCATCGGCGCCTGCGCTCATGCTCTGTACGGGCAGCGCGTTTGCATCGGCGAGGCGGTAGTGCCATGCCGTCACCCGGTAGTTGTCGGCGGGCAGGTTGTCGATCGATGCGTGACCGGCCGCGTCCGTCTTCGCAAACCAGGGCGTGTCGACGACGAGCAGATACGCGACCATCGTGTCGTGAATGTTGCAGCCCATCACGACGAGACCGGGCTTGTCAAACACCACGGGATTGGCAGGCACGCCGTGATACAGATGCAATTCGAACTTCTTCGGCGGCGAGAACGAGTAGACGTCGTGTTCGAAGTTGTCCTTGTTCGGAAACGTGATGGCCGTGCCTGTCTGGACGACGGACACGAGCGGCACGAACTGGCGCTTCACCTGATCGATGATGGCCGTCGCGGGTTTCGGCGCGGGCACCTTGCCGCTAGCGGGCGTCACGTAGACGACGGCGTTGGGCACGGGCGCGCCCGACTGATCGACGACGCTCACCTGCAGGCTCGCCGCATTTGCAACGATGGCCTGGCACCCAAGCGAGACGACGGCGGCCGCGAGCCACGCGCGCTTGTGTTTCGGGTTGTGGTCCCGCTTGTTCATGAGCATACGATCGAATCCCTTGCCGGGACAAAGCGCCTCGACATCGGCGCGTAAAAAGAGGCTGTCGGTCATTCGCGGTCCTGGATGTCGCGATACATCGGCGCGAGCTTCGCAAGCAGCTTGTTCTGCGCGCGAAACGGCACGCCGTTCCGGTCCATCGCCGTTTGCAGATCTTCGACGAGCGCGTTGAAGGCGGCGCGGTCGATGTTCTGTCCTTCGTGCGTGCGTTTCATCGGCCGGCCGGTGTACGTGCACGGGCCGCCCATCAGTTCGCAGAGTTGTTCGCCGAGCTTCTGCTTGATGCGCTTGATGGGCGCGCCGTCGAAATAGGGCAGCGTGCGCGGATCCTTGAGCAGCAGGTCGTAGAAGTCGTCGATGATTTTCGTGAGGCCGGGCTGTCCGCCGAAGGTCTGATAGAGCGAGTCGTCGGCACGTGCGGCGGGCGCGGCGGCGAGCAGCAGCGCACACGGCAGCGCCACGCAAACGGCGCGCGCGATACGGCGAAGAGGCGAGAGCGTGCGCGTCATCAGAACCCCACTTGCAAGGACGCGTAGACGCCGCGCTGGTTGCGGATCGTCGCGATGTCGCCGAGCGACACGTACGCGAGCGTCATCGAAACATGTTTGGTCGGCGCCCACGCGATGAACGCGTCGTACGCATCCTGTTCGCGCGCGAAACCGAGGTTGTCGGGCTTGCTGCGATATTCCGCGCCGACGGCGACGTAGCGCGACAGCAGATACGCGACGGAAGCCTCGAATTCCGGGTGATACGCATTCGACTTGTCGCCGCCGAAGCCGAGCAGGCCGAACTGGTTCGCCTTCGTGAAGCGCAGCGTGCCGTTGAGCAGCAGGCTTTGCGCGAGCAGCAGCTTGGTGGCGGACAGATAGAAGTCGGTGCCGGAGTTGCTGGTCGCGCCGACGGCCTTGACGATGTCGCCCTGTTCGTTGTGCTTGAACTGGATGCCCGCCGCGACTTGCGGCAGCCACGTGTCCTGATCGAGCACGGCGTCGCCGAACAGGCGCACCTTCAGGCCGATCGTGTCCATGTTGAACTTGAAGCCCGAGCCGAGGCCCAGCTGCGCACCGACGTCGCGCGTGTCGAACACCTGGCGTGCAATCGAAAACTCGACGCGATTCGCGACGGCGACAAGCGCGCCATAGCTGGCGAGCGCGTAGTCCTGCGTATGCACATAGGTGCCATAGGCGTTTGCGCCCAGTTGCGATGCCGTGCCATAGCCGCCGATCACGGCCCACGGCGTGAGTCCGCCGCCCGCCGCGCCTTCGATTTCGGTGACACCGCCCGTCAGCAGCAGCTTGCCGCCCGTCATTGGAGCGGCGGGTGCGCCATCGGCGGCGGGCGCATCGGCGCGGGCGGCCGTGGACTGGAACACAAGTGCCGTGAGCAGGGCGCTCGCCAGCGAACTTGCGGAAATTCTGCAACGCATGTCGTCTGATCGAAAGAGAGTGCGTGCGACGCGCGGCGGCTCGTGGCCGGCCGTGCAGCGCGTTGGATCGCCGTCGCCGGGTGGATAACGGGTGGGTTTATCGCGTCGGCCGGGGGCGCGTCGGATCGCTCGATAGATGGACGGCGCACCGGCTGACTTTTCGCTTAACGGCAATGGCGAATCGCGACTTGAGCGGCGAATACCCGTATTGGCCGAAACAATGGGACAGGAGTTGAACAAGCGGTAGCGCCCTGTTTTAAAAGCGGTTTTTGAACGCATTCGGGAATTTTTTTCAGTTCGCGTCAATACACTTCTCAATCGCCGCTAATGGCAATGCGCAAAGGTTTGCGTCGTGAGATGCGGGCGTTGCGCTCCGTTCGGCTTGCTATTTTCAAACGCGGGTATCACTCTCGTTAGAGTGATATGCCTGGATGCTGGTCCGCTGCACGCGCGGACGTCTTTACGGTGGAGCACGCCATGAAGTCCGCCATCGCCGCTCACGATCCCGGCCGGCAATTGTTGCCGTTTCGCGAGTCGCTGCTCGCGATGCTCGGCATCGCCTTCGTCACGATGCTGGTCGCGCTCGACCAGACGATCGTCGGCACCGCGCTGCCGCGCATCGTCGCCGATCTGAAGGGCTTCGACTTCTATGCGTGGGTCGCGACCTCGTACATGCTCGCGTCCGTCATCACCATTCCGATCTTCGGACGGCTCGGCGATCTGTTCGGCCGCAAGCCGTTCCTGATCGCGGCCGTCGTGCTGTTCACGCTCGCGTCCGTGCTGTGCGGGCTCGCGTCGAACATGCTGTTTCTGATCGCCGCGCGCGGCTTGCAGGGGATCGGTGGCGGCATTCTGATCGGCACCGTGTTCGCGACGGTCGCCGACCTGTTCCCCGATCCGAAGCTGCGGCTGCGCTGGCTCGTGTTCGTGACGTCGTCGTTCGGCCTCGCGAACGTCGTCGGGCCGACGCTCGGCGGCATGCTCACGCAGATGCAGGGCTGGCGGCTCGTGTTCTTCGTGAACGTGCCGATCGGCATCGTGTCGCTGATCTTTGTTCTGATGTTTGTGCCGAAACTGCGCCATATGAAGCCGAGCGGACCGATCCAGCTCGACTGGCTCGGCGCGTTCGTCGTCGCCGTCACGTTCGGCGCGCTGCAACTGCTGATCGAACTGCTGCCGAGAGAAGGCATCAGCGGCACGACGGGTCTGCTGTTCGCGATCACAACCGTCTGCGGCCTGACGCTGTACTTCTGGGAAAAGCGCATGGGCTATCCCGTCGTGCCCGTCGACGTGCTGCTCGACCGCAAGCTGGTGGCGCTGTTCGCGATGTCGGTGCTCGGCGGCTTCGCACTCTTTTCGATGGTGTTCTACGTGCCGCTGCTGTTCCAGGGCGGCTATGCGATGTCGCCGCACGAGTCCGGCATGCTGATCACGCCGCTGCTGCTCGGCACGACGATCGGCAGCGTGGTGAACAACCGCATCGTCACGCGCATCCGGCGTGCGAACGGGCTGATGCACATAGGCTTTGCGCTGTTCGTAGCCGGCTGCCTGCCGCTCGTCACGCTCAAAGGTCACGAGCCGCACGTCGTGTGGATGGCGTGCATGGGTTTGAGCGGATTGGGGCTCGGGCTCGTCGCGACCAACCTGACCATCTGTTCGCAGCAGATCGTCGCGCGCGATCACATCGGCGCGGTGACGGCGCTGCTGCAATCGCTGCGGATTTTCGGCGGCATGCTCGGCACGGCGATCACGGGCGCGCTGCTCGGGCATCTGTACACGCAGGGCGTGAACCGCTCGCTCGACTCGTATCAGGCGACGCAATGGCTCAAGTCGTTCGCGAGTCCGGAACTGCTGGTCGATCGCACGGAGCAGTCGGCGTTGATCGAGCATCTGGTGGCGGCGGGCCATTCCGGCGATCCGATGATGCACATGGCGCGCGAAGCGCTGATCGCGTCGATTCACATCGGGCTCGCGGTCGCCGCGCTCGCCGCGTTGATCGGGCTGTGTCTCGCGTGGTTCGTGCCTGCCGTGCAGGTCACGTATGCAGAGACGGAAGTGCGCAGCGCATGAGGTGGACGCCGGGGCCGCCGGGTTTGCTATGATGACTGTATAAATATACAGCCTCCTGGTGTCCGATAGCCGTGCCGACCGACGCACCCGATCCGTTCTATTACCTGTCGAATTTCGAGCGCGCGCTCGCGTGGATCGCCGAGCGTTACGACGATCTGCTCGACGACGGCGAGCAGGCTTTTCTCGCTGCGTTTCTGCACGACGGCACGCGCCTGCCGAAAGCCTCGCGCGCGCTGCTGGTGCGCATGTTGATGCGCAAGGGCACGCTGTTTCGCACCGGGCGGCTCGCATATGCGGAGATCGGCTGTCCCGTGCAGGCGGCGGCGCCGCTTGCGGCGCTCGGCTGGGTCGATGACGATGCGGACGTGTCGCTCGACGAGTTGTTCGCGCTCGCGACGCGTCCCGAGCTTCAGCGCGCGTTTGCCGCAGCACCTGCGTTCAAGGGTTTGCGCAAGGCCGAATGGCTCGACGCGTTACGTGCGTCGGATCCCGCGCACGCGCAGCCGAAACGTTATCGCGAGTGGGATGCCGCAACAGCTGAAGCCGCGTTGCGCGTACGCGTCGCGCCCGTGTGCGAGCGCTTCCGTTTGATGTTCTTCGGCAATCTGCATCAGGACTGGTCCGAGTTCGTGCTCGCCGATCTCGGCGTGTTCCAGTACGAGCGCGTCGCGTTCGAGTCGTCGTCGCGGGCATTTCAGCAGCGCGAGGACGTGGACTGCTATCTGGCGCTGCACGCGTGCCGCGAGGCGCTCGAACTGTACGGCGACGAAGCCTTTGAGCCGCTGCTCGCAGCCGTCGATGCCATCGATACCCAGCACAATGCCTGGCTCGCCTTGCGCCGCGCGAAGCTGCTGTTCGCGATCGGACATCATGCGGAGCGGCGGCACGATTGGGACACGGCGTTGCGCGTCTATGAAGGTTGCACGTGGCCTGGCGCGCGGCATCGGCGCATGCGCGTGCTGGAGCGCGCCGGCCGCGACGAAGCGGCGCTCGCGTTGGCGCTGCACGCATCGGCCGATCCCGAAAGCGAAGAGGAACAGCAGCGTCTCGCGCGTATCTTGCCGCGCCTGCAACGGCGGCTCGGCGTTGCCGCACAAAAGTCGACGAGCGTGCGTGCCGCGCAACGCGGCATGCTGGAACTGCCGCGTCCGCTGGAACCCATCGCCGTCGAATATGCGGTGCGCGACCATCTGTCGTCCGATGACGCACCCGTGCATTACGTCGAAAACGCGCTGATCAATTCGCTGTTCGGTCTGCTGTGCTGGGAGCCCGTGTTCGCGGCTGTGCCGGGCGCGTTCTTTCACCCGTTCCAGCGCGGTCCCGCCGATCTTCACGCCCCCGACTTTCGCGCACGCCGCGCCGCGCAATTCGACGCGTGCTTCGCGCAACTGGAAAGCGGTGCCTATCGCGCAACGATCCTGCGCCACTTCGAAACCAAAGCCGGGCTGCAGTCGCCATTCGTGTTCTGGGGCATGCTCACGCCGGACCTGCTGACGCTCGCACTCGATTGCCTGCCCGCCGCGCATCTAAAGCTGTGGTTCGAGCGTCTGCTCGTCGATATTCGCGCGAACCGTTCGGGCTTGCCCGACCTGATCCGCTTCTGGCCGCACGAGCGGCGCTATGAACTGATCGAAGTGAAAGGGCCGGGCGATCGTCTGCAGGACAACCAGATCCGCTGGCTCGCGTACTGCGTGCAGCACGGCATGCCCGTGCGCGTGCTCGACGTCCGCTGGGCGGACAGCGTGGATGGCGCGCAGGTCGGCGAAGCTGATGCGGAGGCGGCATGACGTACGTCGTCGCCGTGCGCACGCTGTGCGAGTTCACCGCGCGGCGCGGCGATCTCGATCTGCGCTTCACGCCCGCGCCATCCGCGCTCGAAGGCATCGCCGGGCATCAGGCGGTGACGGCGCGCCGCGGGTCCGGCTATGAAGCGGAAATCACGCTGACGGGCACGCATCGCGGGCTGACCGTGCGGGGCCGCGCCGACGGCTACGATGCGGCGCTCAACCGGCTCGAAGAGATCAAGACGCATCGCGGCGACCTCGAACGGATGCCGGCGAATCACCGCGCGCTGCATTGGGCACAGGCGCTGGTGTACGGCCATCTGCTGTGCGAGACGCGCGGCCTCGACGCATTGACGGTCGCGCTCGTGTACTTCGATATCGGCGAGCAGAAGGAAACGGTGCTGACGGAACAGCACACGGCGGCATCGTTACGCGCGTTCTTCGAGGATCAGTGCGAGCGCTTCGTCGCGTGGGCCGCGCGCGAGGAAGCGCATCGCGCTGCGCGTAATGCCGCGCTCAATGCGCTGCGCTTTCCGTACGGCGAGTTTCGCAGCGGCCAGCGCGAACTTTCGGTGGCTGCGTTCCGTGCCGCGCGCGATGGGCGCTGTCTGATGGCGCAGGCGCCGACGGGCATCGGCAAGACGCTCGGGACGATCTTTCCACTGTTGAAGGCGTGCGGCGCGGATCATCTGGACCGCGTGTTCTTTCTGACGGCCAAGACGCCGGGGCGCGCGCTCGCCCTCGACGCGATCGAGTCGCTGCATCGTAGCGAAGCCGCGCTGCCGTTGCGCACGCTCGAACTCGTCGCGCGCGACAAGGCGTGCGAGCATCCCGACCAATCCTGCGACGGCGAATCGTGTCCGCTTGCGTGCGGCTTCTATGACCGTTTGCCCGCTGCACGCGACACGGCCTTGCAGGCGCGCACGCTCGATCGCGCCGCCGTGCGCGAAGCGGCGCTCGCGCATGGCATCTGCTCGTACTATCTCGCGCAGGAAATGGCGCGCTGGTGCGACGTCGTGATCGGCGACTACAACTACTACTTCGACAGCAGCGCGATGCTGTATGCGCTCACGCAGTTGAACGGCTGGCGCGTGGCCGTGCTCGCCGACGAAGCACACAATCTACCCGACCGCGCGCGTCGGATGTACAGCGCGGCGCTCGATCAGGCCGCGTTCCGTGGCGCGCGCCATACTGCGCCCGCTGCGCTGAAAAAGCCGTTCGACCGTTTGAATCGCGAATGGAATGCATTGAACCGCGAGCGCGACGCGGCGTATGAGGTGCTGACGGAAGTACCCGCGAAGCTGCAATCGGCGGTGCAGAACCTGATTGCGGCGATCGGCGACCAGCTTGCGGAAACGCCGCAATCCGTCGACGAAAACGCACTGCGCTTCTATTTCGACGCGCTGCATTTCATGTCGCTCGTCGAGCAGTTCGGCGATCATTCGATCGTCGACGTGACACTCGACTCGCATTCAGGCGCGGCGCGCGCGAAGCCCGCGACGTCGATCTGCGTGCGCAATGTCATTCCCGCGCCGTTCCTCAAGCCGCGCTACGCGGCCGCCCGCGCGACGATCGTCTTCTCGGGTACGCTCAGTCCGCAGCACTTCTATCGCGACATGCTCGGTCTGCCGGACGACACGGGCTGGGTCGATGTCGACGGACCGTTCAGGGCCGAGCAACTGGACGTGCGGGTCGCGCATCGCGTGTCGACGCGCTGGCGCGACCGCGAGCGCTCGCTTGAACCGATCGTCGATCTGATCGCACAACAATATGCCGAGCGTCCCGGTAACTATCTCGGCTTTCTGAGCAGCTTCGACTACTTGCAACGCGTCGCCGACTCGATGCGCGAGCGGCATCCGCACGTGCCCATCTGGACGCAGGCGCCGCGCATGGACGAAGCGGCGCGCGACGCGTTTCTCGCGCGGTTCGTAGCGGACGGTGCAGGTGTCGGCTTCGCCGTGTTGGGCGGCGCGTTTTCCGAGGGCGTCGATCTCGTCGGCGAAAGGTTGATCGGCGCGTTCATCGCGACGCTCGGCTTGCCGCAGATGAACGACGTCAACGAACAGATGCGCCGGACGTTCGATGCGCAGTTCGGCAACGGTTACGACTATGCGTATCTGTATCCGGGCATGCAGAAGGTCGTGCAGGCGGCGGGGCGCGTGATTCGCACCGAGCACGATGCGGGCGTGGTGCATCTGATCGACGACCGCTATACGCGCGCGGATGTCAGGCGGCTGTTGCCGCGCTGGTGGAGGGTGGGGCGGGCGTGAACGGGGCGCCCGCTTCATCTCAGGTCTGTTCGAGCAGCCGGGCCAGACGGTTGCGCTTCTGCGCGACATCCGCAAGCGTGTACTGATTGAGCACGCGATAAAACGCTTCCTGTGCGGCGTGAATCGCGGCGGGCAGCGTGCAGGCGGGCAGGATGCAGCACTTGCCGCCGTTCTTGTCCACGCATTCGATGAAGCGCTGATCGCCTTCCGTCGCACGGATCACATCGCCCAGGCGGATTTCGCCCGCTGGGCGCGCGAGCGTGAAGCCGCCGCCTCGTCCTCGCGCCGTGTCGAGCCAGCCCGCTTGCCCGAGGAACTGCACGACCTTCATCAAGTGGTTAAGCGAGATGCCATAAGCGTCCGCGACGCGGGAAACCGTGAGCCCATCTTCGGGCTCGATGGCCGCGAAAATCAGCACACGCAGTGCGTAATCAGAAAATGTGGTGAGCTTCACCGCTGCGTATCGCTTTCAGTTGACCGCGTGTGGCACGTGAGCAGGTGGTGGCGCGAGTTTGCCTGTCTGCCGTTGTGGATGGTTTCGCGCAATGTGCCAGGCGTGATGTATCGATCGCCAGGCGTTGCGAGCGGGCAGTATAGCCGCTCGATTCGCTGAAAAACGCATACAGGTAGCGCGAATTCGTATCCGGTGATTTATATCAAGACATGAGGATTCTGCGGCCGTGACCGTCTAAATGCGCAAGTAATATGCATCTTATGCAGTCGGGAATGCATCTGACTTGTCAAACGGTTGAAACGGAGAAAAACGTGTTCTGTTATCAGTGTGAGCAAACGGACCGCACGGGCGCGCAGCCAGGCTGTGCATCGGCGAAGGGCAATTGCGGCAAGGATGCAACGACGGCGGATCTGCAGGATCTGCTCGTGCATGCCGTCAAGGGAATCGCACAGTGCAACGCGATGTTGCGTACAGCCGGTCAGGCGGATCGCGAGGCCGACCGCTTCATGCTGCATGCGATGTTCACGACGCTGACCAACGTGAATTTCAATGCGAGCCGCTTCGTCGCGTTGCTCAAGGAAGCCGCGGAGCTTCGCGACCGGCTCGAGGCGAAGTGCGAGGCGCATGTCGGTGAAGAGGCGCTTCAACTGAAGGCGGGTCCCGCCGCGTGGCAACCCGCCGCCGATCTCGCCGGTCTGCTGGCACAGGCGCAAAGCGTCGGTATCAACGCGGGCATCGACAGCGTGGGCGCCGACGTGGTTGGCTTGCGCGCGCTGATCGTCTATGGCCTGAAGGGCGTGTGCGCGTATGCGCATCACGCGCAGGTGCTGGGCAAGGAGAGCGACGAGGTCTACGCGGGCGTCGAAGCCGCGCTCGTGTTTCTCGCTCAAGATCCCGCCGATGTGTCCGCATTGCTCGGACATGCGCTCAAGCTCGGCGAGTTGAACCTCAAGGTCATGGAACTGCTCGACGAAGCCAACACGGGCCGCTTCGGCGCGCAGCAGCCGGGCGCGGTACGCGTCACGCCCGTGGCGGGCAAGGCGATTCTCGTGTCGGGGCACGACTTCGGCGATCTGCATGCATTGCTTGAGCAGACGGCGGGCACGGGCATCCAGATCTACACGCACGGTGAAATGCTGCCGGCGCATGCGTATCCGAAGCTCAAGGCGTACCCGCATCTTGCCGGCAACTATGGCGGCGCGTGGCAGGACCAGCAGACCGATTTCGCCCATTTCCCCGGTCCGATTTTGATGACGTCCAACTGCCTGATCGAACCTGCTCCGCAGTATCGGCAGCGCATCTTCACGACGGGGCCGGTCGGCTGGCCGGGTGTGCGGCATCTGCAGAATCACGACTTCGCGGTGCTCATTCAGGCGGCCAAGGCATTGCCCGGATTCAAGGAAACAGCCGAAGAAAAGACCATCACGGTCGGCTTCGGACGTCATGCGGTGCTCGGTGTGGCGGACAAGGTCATCGAAGCCGTGAAGGCCGGCGCAATCCGTCATTTCTTCCTGATCGGCGGATGTGACGGCGCGGCGCCGGGGCGCAACTACTACACGGATTTCGCCGTGCAGGCGCCGGACGATACCGTCGTGATGACGCTCGGCTGCAACAAGTACCGCTTCAATCAGCACGACTTCGGCGACATCGGCGGCATTCCGCGTCTGCTCGATATCGGTCAGTGCAACGACACCTATTCGGCCATCCAGATCGCCGTTGCGCTGGCGGATGCTTTCGAATGCGGCGTCAACGATCTGCCGCTGTCGCTGGTCGTGTCGTGGTTCGAACAGAAGGCGGCGGCCGTGTTGCTGACACTGCTGGCGCTCGGCATCAGGAATATCCGCCTCGGACCCACGCTTCCCGCGTTCCTGACGCCCAACATCCTCAACATCCTCGTCGAGCAGTTCGGCATCCAGCCGATCGGCGACGCGAGCGCCGACATCGCGGCAGCGCTCGCGCGCAAGGCTGCCTGACGTTCATCCGTTGTCACAGACTGCCGGGCGCCTTCGTGCGCCCGGCTCTTCATCGACTCATCCATGACCTATCACATCGAGCTCACCACCCGTGACAACGGGCATTTCAGCTTCGACTGCGCGCCCGATCAGGATCTGCTGACGGCCGCCGCAAACGCGAGCCTCACATTGCCGTCGCAGTGCAGGAAGGGGAGTTGCGGCGCGTGCAGCGCGACCGTCACGCACGGTCGATACGAAGCGAAAGAACACAACGCGGACGTACTGCCTGCCGGCGAGGGCGCCGTGCTGATGTGCAGCACGACGCCGCGCAGTGATCTGCGTATCGCGCTGCCCTACGACGAGGCGAGAGTGCTGCTGCATTCGGTGCCGCGCCGTTCGACGTCGATCGTTGCGCTCGAGACGATTGCGCGGAACACCCTGCGTCTGGAGTTGCAGATCGAACCCGATGCCGACGGAG
Organism: Paraburkholderia sp. Tr-20389; assembly: GCF_017104565.1. Lineage (GTDB taxonomy): Bacteria > Pseudomonadota > Gammaproteobacteria > Burkholderiales > Burkholderiaceae > Paraburkholderia. Next base: position 187,316 of record NZ_JAAGPD010000016.1, read on the forward strand.
GCTGCGCCGCCGAGTTCGAGCCAGGCCAGTTCATGGAGATCGAAATTCCCGGCAGCGACGACAGGCGGCCCTTCTCGCTGGCGAACACGAGCAACTGGGATGGGCGGCTCGAGTTTCTGATCAGGCTGCAGCCGGGCGGCCGCTTTTCGAGCTATCTGCGCGAACGGGCCAAGCCTGGCGACACGTTGACGGTGCAAGGTCCGGCAGGCGCGTTCGGCATACGCGACGACAGTCTGCGCGAGCGCTGGTTCGTCGCGGGCGGCACGGGTGTGGCGCCGATCCTGTCGATGCTGCGCAGGATGGCCGAGTTCCAGGAAGCGCAACCCGCGCGGCTCTTTTTCGGCGTGACCGGCGAAGACGAACTGTTCGTGCAGGATGAACTCGATTCGCTGACGGCGCAGTTGCCTCAATTGAAAGTCGAGTTGTGCGTATGGAAGGCGCAGCCGGATTGGACAGGTTTCCACGGCACGCCGACGGACGCGCTGCGCGCGGCATTGGCGAGTGCGGGTGTACAGCCGGACCTCTATGTGTGCGGACCTTCCGCACTGGTCAGCGAGACGCAGAAGATCATCGCCGAATTCGGGATTCCGGCTACGCAGTTCGAAACCGAACGGTTTACGTCGGCGTAGGCGCGTGCTCGAACCGTTTGACGTAAGCGAGCCCAAAAAACTATAAAGAGGTAAGCGGCTTCCTCGCGTGCCGCGTCGGCACACGAACGGGAGACACGCCGTGCAACCGAGCGAATACCGCTTCACGACGATCTGGCGCGTCGACGCGCCGTTGCAGGCCGTGTGGGACGCGATCCACGATCCCGCCCGCTGGCCGCAATGGTGGGCATGCGTCGAGCGCGTGATCGAAGTGGAGCCGGGCGCGAGCGACGGCGTCGGCGCGTTGCACCGCTATACATGGAAAGGCCGCTTGCCGTACCGCGTCGCGTTCGACATGCGCGTGACGCGCATCGAGCCGCTCGCGGTGCTGGAAGGCGAAGCGTGCGGCGATGTCGAGGGCACGGGGCGCTGGCAGTTCTCGACGCGCGGCGAGGTGACGGTCGTGCGCTACGAGTGGCGCGTGCGCACGAAGCGCGGCTGGATGAACCTCGTTGCGCCGCTCGCGCGTCCGTTCTTCAAATGGAACCACGACTACGTGATGCAGCAGGGCGGCGAAGCGCTTGCCGGTCTGCTCGATGCGCGGCTGCTGGGCATCGAGCATTCGTCGTGATCGATTGCGGCATGCGCGCTTCCATGCTCAGTGCCGCGCGGTCTTCGACGAAGGCCTTTCCCTTTGTGCGTCTTCTTGCGCATTCGCCGGACGCGGCGGCCCTTCGAGTTCGTCGTCGTTCGAATTCGGGGCCGAGCCGCTGCCCGCCGGATTCGACGAGATCAGCATGCTGCGCTGCGGATTCGCGATCTCGATGCCCTTCGCGCGGAACGTATCGAAGATGCGCCGGTTGAATTCGCGCTGCACGCCCCAGCGCGCGGTGTCGCGGCATTGAATCTGGCCCGCGAGCGTGACGGATGCGCCGTCGACGGCATCGACGCCCCAGAAGCTGAAGTCCGACAGGATGCCGTTCCTGAACTGATCGTCCTCGCGCAGCGCCGCGCCGATTTCCTTGAGCGAGGCGATGGCGAGATCGACGTCCTGGCCATACGCGATGCTGACCCTGACGGCAGCATTGCCGAGTCCGCGGTTGGTGTTGTTCACGGTCGAAACGGAACTGAACGGCACGGTGAACAGCGAGCCATCGCCGCCGCGCAGGCGCACGGTGCGGATCGACAGATATTCGACCGTGCCCGAGACGCCCGCGAGCGTCACCCAGTCGCCGACCTGCATCGCGTTTTCCATCAGCAGGAAGATGCCCGTGATGAAGTCCTGCACGAGCTTTTGCGAGCCGAAGCCGAGCGCGACGCCGAAGATGCTCGCGCTCGCGAGCAGCGGCGCCGTGTTCACGCCAAGTTCGCTCAGGCCCGTCAGCACGACCACCAGCGCAATCACGACGAACAGGGCGGTGCGCAGCATCGGCACCAGCGTGCGCAGGCGCGCGGCGCGCACCAGGTCGCCGCTCTTGGTCCACTGCGCGAGGCGCTTTTCGACCGACACGTTCGCGACTTCCCACACCACCAGCGCGATCGCGGCCGCCACGCAGATCGTGACCACAGCCGACGTGAGCCGGTGGCCGATCGCACCGGGTTCGAAGAATTGCCACACGTCGATGCCCCACACCTGCAGCAGCACGAGTGCGCAGACCACGACCATGAGCGTCGAGACGACACGCCGGACCAGCGGATAGTAGCGGTACGCATGCTGATGGACCAGCGAGCGGTTCTCGTCGCTGTCTTCGGCGCGGAACAGCCGGCCGAGCGCGCCGAACAGCACGATCGACACGACCCGCGCGGCCAGCAGCACGGCGAGCGACAGGCCGCCCAGATGCAGCAATGTGCGGTAGCCGTTGTGCACGTCGAGCGCCCACACGAACCACAACGCCATGACGACGAACACGGCTACCCACGCCCATATGTCGATGAGGCCGTGCGCGAGGATCGTCACGGGGCGCGAGGTGTCGCTCGACGTGTCGCCCGTGCGCTCGCGCAGCAGCGCCGAGATCGGCGCGCGGCACTGCAGGATCATGGTCGACACCATCACGTGACCGACCAGCGCGAGCAGCTTGACGAGCGGCAGGTGTGCCGCGTCGCTCAGGCCAAGCGCAGTGGCGATCTGGATCAGCGCGCCGCCCACGCCGATCACGCTGACCACGCGGATCACCCAGCGCTGCATGAAGAGGGCCCAGCTATCGGGCAGCCGCAACAGACGCAGCCCGGGCGCATCCGGTTGCAGGAAAAAGCCCGCGGCGATCACGATCGCGCGGCAGATCACGTACAGGTCGATGAGACCGTTGAGCGCCGCGTCCTGAACCGTGCCGTCGTCCGTGAAGAACGACATCAGCGCGCTCGCGGCGGCGACGAACACCACCAGCGGCAGCATCCGCACGAACAGTTGCAGCGCCGCACTCGGCAGACGCTGCAGCGTGGTCCAGTGATGTTGTGCCTGACGCTTGTTGCGCGCTTCCTTCTGCTGGTCATCGGGGCCGTCGGACTTCGAGGCGGCGGCGCCGGAGGCAGCCGATGAGGCAGGCGGCGTCGACATCGACACTGCTGCCTGTGCCGCGGCGGCATCCGGATGAACGGCGGCATCGGCGGCCGCTTCGCGCGCCTTGTCGCGTGCTTCCCGCGCTTCGCGGCGCGCGATGATCGCGGCACGCGCGCGGCGCAGCAGCCGACGCGCCAGCCATTCGAGCGCGATGGCGGGCAG
>NZ_JAAGPD010000017.1 GCF_017104565.1 Paraburkholderia sp. Tr-20389
AATGTCTGCACACTATACGCGATCGTCCACTTGGTATCATGTGGTGACTACAAGCGTGTGCTCAGACAGTCGAGCAGTGTGGAGTATGTCAAGACATATACGGAATGTGAGTAAGTGGAGTACAGCATTATAATTGGAGATAATCATACTATCTTAATCTACTAATGTCTTGTTACACTTTTTTTTGTTTAGTAGGGATGCATACGATTGACTTTTTTTTTTTTTTTTTTTTTAATGCTC
>NZ_JAAGPD010000018.1 GCF_017104565.1 Paraburkholderia sp. Tr-20389
TTCCGCGCTCGGCGGCAACATTTCGCGCTCGAACTCGTACGCCGACGACTATTCGCGCGGCTACCACCACAAGCACAAGCGTCACCATCACGACGACTGATCGCTGGGCTGGACGCTCGCGGGTTCGCCAAAGCGCGAACTCGCGGGCCTGACGGGCCGGGTCTGACAGGGGTCTGCGACAAATCATCGCAGGCCCCTGTGGCCGATCAAAATGAGATAAGCGCGATTTGAAGGTACGATTGACGTAATTCCCTTCTTTTGCAGGCATCATCGTGCCCGTCAACTACCTGCGCGGCTTCACCTCGGCCGCTCGCACCGATGCCGCCAACCGGCGGCTGGGCCTGGCGCTCGCGGGTATCGCGGGCGCCGCGAACGCCGGCGGCTTTCTGGCGATCGGCCAGTACACGTCGCACATGTCGGGCATGGTGTCGTCGCTGGCCGACAACCTCGCGCTCGGCAACCTCGCGTTCGTGCTGTCGGCGGCGAGTTCGATCGTCGCGTTTCTCGCGGGCGCCGCCAGCTCGGCCATTCTGATCAACTGGGGCAGGCGCAGAGGCACGCACAGCGTGTACGCGATGCCGCTCGTGCTCGAAGGGCTGTTGCTGCTGTGTTTCGGCGTGCTCGGCGCGAATCTCGAGCAACATCGTCTGCTGTTCGTACCGGCCACGGTCACGTTGCTCTGTTACGTGATGGGCCTGCAGAACGCGATGATCACCAAGATCTCCAAGGCGGAAATCCGCACCACGCACGTCACAGGTCTCGTGACGGACCTCGGCATCGAAATCGGCAAGGGCCTGTACTGGAACCGGGGCGTCGCGGCGACGGACGCGGGTTATGTCGGCGCCGACATGCGCCGGCTCGGCTTGCTCGCGTCGTTGCTGGGGATGTTTCTCGCTGGCGGACTGGCTGGCGCGATCGCGTTCAAGCAGGTCGGCTTCGTTGCGACCGTGCCGATGGCAGCGCTGCTGCTCGTGCTGGCCGTCGTGCCCGTCGCGGACGATCTGTTGAGGTATCCGCGGCGCGGGCGGTGAGTTACGCGCGCCGCCTCCGATCGCCCGCGGCATCGATTTCGTCCTGATCCTCGATTCCCGTTTCTTCTCCGCTTTTCCGCGCAGGCAGGTGTAGACGCTCGTCGCACCCGGATCGCGTCCCGACGTTTCGCTGTCTCTTTCTACGGGACACGATTTGTCCCAATACCCGCCTATATTCCCCTCAGCCCGTAGCCACGCGCTAACGCCGATTTGGCTTGTCAGCAAGGCGTTTAAAGAAGACCGGTTGATGTGCCGTAATCGCGCTGGTGCAGCCAGCGAATGATGGAAGCGAGACGCAGGCAATCGCGACGCAGCATGCAACCTCAGCCTGGAAGAGATCAACACGATGAATAACAATTCTCCACTTGAAAGTCTCACAGCGTTTGCCATCGTTTTCGCCACCGGCGTCCTGTCGACACTCGCGCTCGGCAAGTACATCGACGAGGTTCGCCGCGACGCATACGACGCTGCGTCGAACGCGGCCTGAGCAGCGGCACGCGGCCTTCGTCATCAGCGAGCGCTCGCCCGTCCCGAACGCCACCGGCACGTGCAACCCTGACCCGCGCCTGCATCGCCCAGTACCACAACCGCGCATCAACAGGTAGCATGCGCAACCTCATTCCACTCAGGACGATTCGCGACTGCGCGCCCACGCGACGCGCATACGCTCAGTCCGTCCATCCGCGTTTTCGGAGCCTTTCTTGACCTCGAACTCCATCTCACCCGGCCTGATGCTGATTCACGGCAACCGGTCCGAGCGGCTTCGCGATCTGCTGGTCGAATGGATGAAGCGTTATCCGCTCGCGCCGCTCGAAAACGAGACGATCCTCGTGCAGAGTAACGGCATCGCGCAGTGGCTGAAGCTCGCGCTGGCCGCCGATCGTGATCCAGAGACGGGCGCGGGCGGCTGCGGCATTGCTGCCGCGCTGGAAATCACGCTGCCGTCGCGCTTCATCTGGCAGGCGTATCGCGCGGTGCTGGGTGGGTCGTCGGTGGCCGAGGTGTCGCCGTTCGACAAGTCGCGTCTCGTATGGCGCCTGATGCGCGTGTTGCCGGCGTTGATCGGGCTTCCCGCCTTCGAGCCGCTGCGCCGTTTCATCAGCCGCGACGACGACCTCCGCAAGCGGTTTCAGCTTGCCGAGCGCATCGCCGATCTGTTCGACCAGTACCAGATGTATCGCTCCGACTGGCTCGCGAGCTGGGCGCAGGGTGACGACATCGTGCTCGACGCGCGGGGCGAGCCGCAGCCGCTGCCCGACGAACAGCGCTGGCAGGCCGCGCTGTGGCGCGAACTGATTGCCGATGTGGAGCGCACGACGCGCGGCGGGTCGGCGCAGGAAGCGATGTCGAACAGCGGGCGCGCGGCCGTCCACGAGGCGTTCCTGAAGCGTATCGACGGATGGGATAGCGAAGCGCGTCCGGCAGGCCTGCCGCGGCGCATCGTCGTGTTCGGCATTTCGAGCCTGCCGCGCCAGTCGCTCGAAGCGTTGGCCGCGCTCGCGCGCTGGAGCCAGGTGCTGCTGTGCGTGCCGAATCCGTGCGCGCACTACTGGGCCGACATCGTGCCCGACAAGGAACTGCTGCGCGCGCAACATTCGCGGCAGCAGCGCCGCGAGGGCGCGCCCGCCGAATTGCATGCCGACGAACTGCATCTGCACGCGCATCCGTTGCTGGCGTCGTGGGGCAAGCAGGGCCGCGACTTCATCGGCCTGCTCGACGAGTTCGACAGCGCCGAGGCGCGCGAGCAGTATCGTCCGCAGTTTGCGGGTATTGGTCAGCGCATCGACCTGTTCGACGAGCGCGACGCGGAGACGCTGCTGCAACAGCTGCAGGACGACATCCGCGATCTGCGTCCGCTGCGCGAAACACAAACCGAATGGCCCGAAGTCGATCCGGAGTTCGACGACTCGATCCGCTTTCACGTCGCGCACAGCGCGCAACGCGAGGTCGAAATCCTGCACGACCAGTTGCTCGACGCGTTCAACGCGGACGCGAGCTTGCGTCCGCGCGACATCATCGTGATGGTGCCGGATATCGAAGCCTACGCTCCGCATATCCAGGCCGTGTTCGGCATGCTCGACCGCGACGACCCGCGCTACATCCCGTTCAGCGTCGCCGATCGCGGACAGCGCCAGGCTGACCCGCTGGTGGGCGCGTTCGAGACACTGCTCGGCTTGCAGCATTCACGCATGACGGTCAGCGATCTGCTCGACCTGCTCGACGTTCCCGCGCTGCGCCAGCGCTTCGGCATCGACGAAAGCGATCTGCCCAAGCTGCGTGCGTGGATGCGCGGTGCGAACGTGCGCTGGGGTCTGCATGCGGAGCATCGCGAGCGGCTCGGCCTGCCGCGCGACGCGAACGCAGCGGCGCCGCATACGTGGATGTTCGGCCTGCGGCGGATGCTGCTCGGCTACGCAGTCGGCGGCGACGCGCAGGCGTGGTGCGACATCGAACCGTTCGGCGAAGTGGGCGGGCTGGACGCGGCGCTGCTCGGTCCGCTCGTCAGGCTGATCGACGAACTCGACCATGCGTGGCGCACGATGAGCGAGCCCGCGCTGCCCGCCGAGTGGTGCGAACGCCTGCGCGCGCTGAAGCAGGCATTCTTCAGCACCGACGACGGCAACGACGGCAACGACGCGTACACGCTCGCGCGCCTCGACAACATCCTGCAAACGTGGCTCGACGCGTGCACGGAAGCGAATCTCACCGACACGTTGCCACTCTCCGTGGTCGCCGATTACTGGCTGAGCCAGCTCGACGAAACCGGCTTGTCGCAGCGCTTCTTCGCGGGCGCGGTGACCTTCGCGACGCTGATGCCGATGCGCGCGATTCCGTTCCGCCGCGTGTGCCTGCTCGGCATGAACGACGGCGACTATCCGCGCACGCGCGTGCCGATGGATTTCGACCTGATGCGCGGCCACTACCGGCCGGGCGACCGTTCGCGTCGCGAGGACGATCGTTATCTGCTGCTCGAAGCCGTGTTGTCGGCGCGCGATCATCTGCATGTGTCGTGGGTCGGGCGCAGCATCAACGACAACACCGAGCGCCCGCCGTCCGTGCTGATCGGCCAGCTTCGCGATCACCTCGCGAAAGGCTGGAAGCTCGCCGATGCGGAAGACGACGATAGCGCCGCGCTCGTCGATGCGTTGACGATCGGGCATCGCTTGCAGCCGTTCAGCATCGAGTACTTCCCCGTCGATGCCGACGCTTCGACGCTCTTCACGTACGCGGCGGAGTGGCGCACGGCGCCGCGCGAAACGGGCAAGCCGCCGGCGGATGCCCAACTGCCCGCGCTCGTGCGCGATGAGCCTTTGTCGTTGCGCGAACTCGCCGACTTTCTGAAGAACCCCGTCAAGGCCTTTTTCGGCCAGCGCCTGCGCGTCGCACTCGACGCCGAGGAAGCGGTTAGCGACGACCAGGAGCCGTTCGAACTCGACGGGCTCGCCAGATGGAAGCTGCAAGACGAGCTGATCCATGCGCAGGCCGCCGATCTCGACGATGCGAACCAGGACGATGCGTTGATCGTGGCCGCGCGTGAAGCGCGCCTTGCGGTGATCCGCCGACGCGGCGACGTGGTGGCGGGCGGCTTCGGCGATATCGCGAGCGGCGAGCTGGTCGAGCCGATGGACGCGTTTCTCGTGGCGTGCCGCAAGCAGCTGGAACGCTGGCCGACGGCCATTGCGCGCGAACAGGAGATCGGCTACGAGGCACAGGGCGAACCTGGGCTGCTGGCCGTCGCGGACTGGCTCGGCAAGTGGCGCACCGATGCGGACGGGCGGCTCGCGCGCGTGTTGATCGAGACGAGCGAACTCGTCGAAGGAGCGGCGCAGCGCTATCGCTATCCGAAGCTCGTCGGACCGTGGGTGCAGCATCTCGCGGCCAATCTCGCGGGCCGCGCCGTGACGACGGTGATCGTCAGCAAAAAAGGCACGATCGAGTTCTCTCCATTGAACGCGGGCGACGCCGAGACGCATCTCGGCACGCTGCTGCGCATGTGGGAAGAAGGGATGCGCCGGCCGTTGCCGCTCGCTGTTGCAACGGGCTTCGAATGGCTGTTCGCGAGTGGCGCCATTCAGGGCAATGGCCCGAAACAGCACGCCGAACCGCAGGCGGTCTCGCGCAAAAAGTATGAAGGCGATGGCAGCGACTACGCGAAGGGCGAAATGGAAACGAGCGCGAGCTTGCGACGTGCGTATCCCGACTTCGATGCACTGACCGCGAGCGGCGAGTTCGAGTCGCTTGCCAAAACGCTGCTCTTGCCGCTCGAGCGGGCGGTGAAGAAAGATGAGAAGGACGCCAGGAAGACCACGAAGAGCAGGAAGACGGCAACCGCCGCCGCAGGAGCAGAAGAATGAACGCGCCCATCACTCCCATTCACTCGATGCACTCGCCGCAGCCGCTCGATCCGCTGCGCTTTCCGCTCTCCGGCCGCAGCCTGATCGAAGCCAGCGCCGGCACGGGCAAGACCTTTACGATCGCGATGCTCTATGTGCGGCTTGTGCTCGGACACGATCCGTCGAATCAACGCGCGCGGCCGCTCACGCCGCCCGAAATTCTCGTCGTGACGTTCACGGATGCCGCGACCAAGGAACTGCGCGACCGCATCCGTGCGCGGCTGACGGAAGCGGCCGCGTATTTCCAGGCCGATCCCGACGACGTGATGGATCTCGAACCCGGCGAGACCGATCTCCTGCACGCATTGCGCGGCGACTATCCGCCGCAACAGTGGGCCGCGTGCGCGCGCCGCCTGCAACTCGCGGCAGAATGGATGGACGAGGCGGCCGTCTCGACGATTCACGGCTGGTGCAACCGCATGCTGCGCGAGCATGCGTTCGACAGCGACAGCCTGTTCACGCAGACGCTCGAAACCGACCAGTCCGATTTGCTCGCCGAGGTGGTGCGCGACTACTGGCGCACCTTCATGGCGCCGCTCGATGCGGCCGACGCAACCGAGGTCGCCCGGTGGTTGAAAGGGCCGAACGATCTGCGCAAGAAGCTGGGCAACCTGATCGACATCGCGCCGTTGCTGAACGATGCCGCAGCGCCCGCCGATGCATTGCGCGTAAGCCGAGATGAATGCGTGCGCCGGCTAGACGCACTCAAGGCGCCGTGGAAGACGTGGCCTGCGGAGATGATCGGCGTGCTGGATGTCGCGCGCGAGGCCGGTCAATTGGGCCGGCCGTTCGCGAAGGGCAACTGCGACCGCTGGCTGAACGAACTGGCAGCGTGGGCGCACGATCCTGAGAAGCGCCAGCCGGATCTGACCGAGACAGCATGGAGCAGGCTGACGCCCAAGGCGATCGTGGACGAGTGCCAGCACGGCACGCCGCCTTCGCACGCCGGCTTCGACGCGCTCGTGACGTTGCCCGCCGAACTCGCCGCGCTTCCCGACGCGCACAGCGACCTGTTGTCGCACGCGGCGCGCTGGGTCGCAGACCGCTTCGCCGGCGAGCAGTCACGCCGCGCGCAGATGGGCTTCGACGATCTGTTGACGCGTCTCGACGAAGCGCTGCGCGGTCCCAATGGCGAGCGTCTCGCCGAGATCGTGCGCAAGCAGTTTCCCGTCGCGCTGATCGACGAGTTCCAGGACACGGACCCGCTCCAGTACCGCATCTTCGATACCGTCTATCAGCCAGGCGGCGTCGACATGCCGGGCAACGCGCTGATCCTGATCGGCGATCCGAAGCAGGCCATCTACGCGTTTCGCGGCGCGGACATCTACACGTACCTCGCTGCACGGCGCTCGTGCGGTGCGCAGTTGCACACGCTCGCGACGAACTTCCGCTCGACGCACGCGATGGTCGACGCGACCAATCACTGCTTCAACGCCGCCGAGCAGCGCGACGAAGGCGACGGCGCTTTTCTGTTTCGCAGCGGCGACGGCAATCCTGTGCCGTTCGTCCATGTCGACGCGAAGGGCCGCAGCGATGTGTTCGTCGTCGATGGCGAAGCGCCGCGTGCGCTGACGGTCTGGTGGCTTCAGCCTTCCGGCGATGGCAAGCCGATCGCGAGAACGCCGTATATCGAGCGCATGGCGCAATGCTGCGCGACGGAGATGGTGCGCCTGCTCGATCTCGGACAGCGCGGCAGCGCCGGATTTGCCGCCACGGACGGCGCAAGCGCGTTTCGGCCGCTGCGCCCCGCCGATATGGCCGTGCTCGTCAACAACCGGAAGGAAGCCGACGCAATTCGTGCGGCGCTCGCGCGGCGCAATGTGCGCACGGTCTATCTGTCCGATAAGGATTCCGTGTTCCAGAGTCCGCAGGCCGCCGAACTGCAGCATTGGCTCGCGGCCTGCGCCGATCCGGACGACGGACGGCTGGTTCGCACCGCGCTCGCCACCGCGACGCTCGGCCTCGGCTGGGCGCAACTCGATGCGCTCTACAGCAATGAAATGAAGTGGGAAGCATGCGTGCTGCAATTCCGTGGCTATCGCGAATGCTGGCGCCGCCAGGGCGTGCTGCCGATGCTGCGCCGCCTGCTCAACGACTTCGGCGTACCTGCGCGTCTGCTCGGTCTGCACCCGCAAGAGAAGCAACCTATGCAAGCGCCGCAGGCCATGCAGGACGGCGAGCGGACCATGACGGATCTGCTGCATTTGGCCGAACTGCTGCAACAGGCGAGCACGATGATCGAAGGCGAACATGGCTTGATCCGCCATCTCGCCGAACAGCGCCAGGCGGCGGAAGACGGCAATGGCGCTGGTGACGCGCCGCAGATCCGGCTGGAAAGCGACGGCGATCTCGTGAAGGTGGTGACGATCCACAAGTCGAAAGGGCTAGAGTATCCGCTCGTGTTCCTGCCGTTCGTCTGCGCGCATCGGCCCGCCGACGCAAAGGACGTGCCGCTCAAATGGCACGACGCAAACGGCGACTTGCAGGTCGCGCTCGCCGATACGGGCGGCGTGCTCGCCAAGGTCGACCGCGAGCGGCTCGGCGAAGACCTGCGCAAGCTCTACGTGGCGCTCACGCGCGCGCGCTACGCGACGTGGATCGGCCTCGCGGAAATGAAGGAACTCGAACGCAGCGCGATTGGCTATCTGCTCAACGGCGGAAACGTGGTGGCGGCGGGCGGTCTCGAATCCTGTCTGCAGGACGCGTTCGGCGCATCGCCCAACATCGCGATTGCACCGGCGCCCGAAGCCGGCGACCAAAAGCTTCCGCGCCAAAACGAAACGTCACGGCAAGGCGCGGCGCGCAAATCGGCGCGCGTGATGCGCGAGCCGTGGTCGGTCTCGAGCTATTCGAGCCTCAAGAAGATGAGCTACGGCACCCTGAATCAGGGTGTGCCCGTTGCGCCGGACACATCGAGCGAAGAGGACTTCATCGAGGCGCGCGACGCGCAGACGGAAATCGCCGAAGCCGACGCGCCGCTTCTCACGCAGGCGCCGCGCATCGCCGCGACGCAACCCGGCGCACGCGTGTTGCACGATTTTCCGCGTGGCTCCGACGAGGGAAGCTTCCTCCACGATCTGCTCGAATGGGCCGCGCAGCATGGCTTCGCGCAGGTCGCGGCAGACGCCGCGCCGCTGCGCGAGGTGGTTGCGCGCCGTTGCAGCGTGCGCGGCTGGGAGCGCTGGATCGATCCGTTGACGCAATGGATCCAGCAGATCGTGTCGACGCCGCTCGCGCTGAAAGCAGGCGGCGGCATCGAAGCGACGACGGTCGCGCTGTCGGGGCTGCGGACGTCGATTGCCGAAATGGAGTTCTGGCTGACGGCGCATCGCGTCGACACGGCCGCTATCGACAGGCTCGTCAGCGAATACACGATGGACAAGGCAGAACGCCAGGCGATCGAGCCGACGCAGTTGAACGGCATGCTCAAGGGCTTCATGGATCTCGTGTTCGAGCACGAGGGCCGTTACTACGTCGCCGACTACAAGTCGAACTGGCTGGGCAACGACGACGCCGCCTACACGGACGACCGGATTCGCGCGCAAATCTTGCGCTCGCGCTATGACCTGCAATACGTGCTGTATCTGCTGGCGCTGCATCGGCTGCTGAAGGCGCGTCAGCCGGATTACGACTACGACACGCACATCGGCGGAGCGGTCTATCTGTTCCTGCGCGGTCTGAACGCGTCGACGCAGGGCGTGTTTGCAGAGCGTCCGCCGCGCGAGCTGATCGAACGGCTCGACGCACTTTTTACGGGCGAGCTTTCGTTCGATGACCTGGAGGCAGCATGAGCGCGATTCTTTCAGACACCGGCGTTGCGATGGCGGATGACTTCACATCGCGCGAGCGCATCGAGCGGCTGCTTGCGGGCTGGGTCGAGCGCGGCTGGCTGCGCGAGGTCGACGCGGCGTTCGCGCGTTTCCTCGGGCGCGAAGTGCCCGACGCACAAGCGCTGCTGATTCTCGCTGCCGCGCTCGCGAGCCATCAGCTCGGGCGCGGCCACGCCTGTCTCGATCTCGACGCGACGCTCGACGATCCGACCTCGGTGCTCTCGCTGCCGCCCGATGGCGTCGCGATGCGCGACATCGACGACGCCGAAGAAGTGATGCTGCCGTCGAAGGTGCTCGCGGACGTCACGCTGGCGCGCTGGCTGTCGGCGCTCGATCACGCCGCGCTCGTCGGCGGCGGCGCGGGCAACACGCCGCTCGTGCTTGTCGGCATGCGGCTCTATTTGCGCCGCTACTGGCAGTACGAACAGAACGTCTGCCGCGCGGTCGGCGAGCGCCTCGAAGCGGGCGTGCGACTCGAAAGCGCGTTGCCCGTCGACGGCTTGCGCCGCGCACTCGATACGCTTTTCCCTCCCCGGCCGGTTCGTGACGACGCACACGCCGACTGGCAGAAGCTCGCCTGTGCGCTCGCCGCGCGCAGCGGGTTCAGCATCGTCACGGGCGGTCCGGGCACCGGCAAGACGACGACGGTCGTGAAGCTGCTCGCGTTGTTGCAGTCGCTGGCGCTCACGGGCGACGAAGCCCGCCCGCTGCGCATCCGTCTCGCCGCACCGACGGGCAAGGCGGCGGCGCGGCTGAACGAATCGATCGCGGGCGCCGTCGCGCGTTTGCCGTTGAGCGATTTCGCGCAGGGCGAGGCGATCCGCGACGCGATCCCCGTCGCCGTCACGACGCTGCACCGGCTGCTCGGCACGCGGCCCGACACACGTCGCTTCCGGCATCACGCAGGCAACCCGTTGGCGCTCGACGTGCTGGTGATCGACGAGGCGTCGATGGTCGATCTGGAGATGATGAACGCGGTGCTCGATGCGCTGCCCGCACAGGCGCGGCTGATTCTGCTCGGCGACAAGGATCAGCTCGCTTCCGTCGAAGCGGGCGCCGTGCTGGGCGAGTTGTGCCAGCGCGCCAACGAAGGCCACTACACGCACGCGACGCAGGCGTGGCTGCAGGCGGCGACGGGCGAGCAGATCGAGGCGGAACTGGTCGACGCGGCGGGCAGCGCGCTCGATCAGTCGATCGCGATGCTGCGCTTCAGCCATCGCTTTTCGAAGGAGAGCGGTATCGGCCAGTTGGCGGAAGCTGTCAACAGCGGCAAGCCGACGGAGGTCGCGAAAGTGTGGGCGTACCGTCACGCCGATCTCGCACTGCTCGAATGCGCGGAACAGGGCGATGCGGCGTTCAAGGCGCTCGTCGTGGACGGTGTCGTGCGCGGTGCGGTGCATGACGAGGGAGCTATTCACGCGCGGCGCGGCTATCGCCACTATCTGCAAACCTTGCGCGATGGGCAGCCGCCGCACGATGCCGACCAGGACTCGTTCGATGCATGGGCCGACGGCGTGCTCGATGCTCACGGCGAGTTTCAGTTGCTGTGCGCGCTGCGGCGCGGTGCGTGGGGTGTCGAAGGCTTGAACCGGCGTGTCGCGCATCTGTTGCAGGACGAGCATCTGATCGCGGCGACGGGCGAATGGTATCTGGGGCGGCCCGTCCTCGTGACGCGCAACGATTACGAACTGGGGTTGATGAACGGCGACATCGGCATCACGCTCGCGCTGCCCGTGGAAGGCGACGGGTGGAGTCTGCGCGTCGCGTTCCCGGCAGGCGACGGATCGCGCCGCATCAAGTGGGTGCTGCCGAGCCGCCTCCAAGCCGTCGAAACCGTGTTCGCGCTGACGGTTCACAAGTCGCAAGGCTCGGAGTTCACGCATGCGGCCCTGGTCTTGCCCGACACGCTCAGTCCTGTGTTGACGCGCGAACTCGTCTACACGGGCATCACGCGCGCGCGCAGCTTTCTGACGATCGCGAGCGCGGGCGGCGCGGCGATCGTCGAGCGTGCCGTCGAAGCTCAGGTGCAGCGTGCGAGCGGACTTTCTGCGGGGTTCGCGTTTCAGTGACGCTTTACGTCCTTGATTGAAGGGGGCTGCAGGGATGGAACGCAGTGCCCCGATCTCAAGAAACATGCATAGGTGCCGATAAATTCGGGATCATCCATTCAGGCGACACCATCGTTCAATGTCCGATATCGATCGCGAAATCATGCGTGTGCTTCCCGACGCGGCCACGCAAAGCGCCTATCTCAGCACGCCGGATATCCACCGGCGGTTGACGGGCACGGTGCAGAACATGCCCTCGTCGAAGACGATTCACCGGCATCTCGCGAGGCTCGAAGAAGAAGGCCTCGTCGAAATGGAGCAACGCGGCACGGCTTCCGTATGGCGCAAGAAGGCCGGCGCAAGCGGCATGGCGGCGAAGGCGGGCGCGATGATGAATTTCGACGAGGCACTGGCGCTGCAAACGCTCAAGCGCTTCTCGTCGCGGCAGATTCCCGACCTGGTGGCGGAGTCGCTATTGCCGCTGTTCCAGATCGCGGACACCCGGCTGCAGAAGACCAACAACGAAACCGAGCGCAAGTATTCGCGCTGGGCGAGCAAGGTGGCCGTGGAGAGCGGCGGCTTTGCGCTGCACTATCCCGTGATCGATCGCGAGCTGTTCTCCACCGTGTCGCGCGCGCTGTTCGAGGAGCGTCAGCTGGAGATCGTCTATCGTCCGCGTCACAACACCGAAAACGATCGGCCGAAAGTCGTTCTTCCTTATGGTCTCGTCGAGGTGGGCGGCCTCGTGTATCTGGTGGCGGGCATGGAAGGCAAGCCGCATCCGACCATGTACCGCATGGACCGCCTCACGAGCGCGAAGGCGCTGCTCGAACCGTTCGCGTATCCGGCTTCGTTTTCGCTCGATGCGTACGTGCGTCAGCAGCGCAGCTTCGACTTCATGGTCGAGAAAGAGGTGCTGCTCAAGCTGAAGTTTTTTAGCAGTGCGGGCGAGCATCTGCTCGAAGCGCCGATGTCGAAAGACCAGAAGTACTCGCGCAAGGACGATGCGTTGCACGTGCAAGGCACGGTGATGCTCAGCCAGCGGCTGCGCTGGTGGTTGCGCTCGTTCGGCCCGAATGTCGAAGTGCTCGGTCCGGCGAGCTTGCGTGCCGAGCTTGCCGCGGAAGCGGCTGAGCTTGCGAAGATGTACGGCAAGTAACGGCTCGCGGCCTGGATCTATCCACGGCTGGAACACACCACATGTGAGGGGCGCCGCGCGGCGCGGGATCGAAACGCTCACGCGCGGGCCATGTTCATCCGCTTACTTGTCCCAAAGTGTGCGGCCGAAGAACGTCAGCGTGCGGTCCCAGGCCATTTGCGACCAGACGGGGTCGTACTGCGTGCCGGCGATGCGGCTATGACCGACGGCCGTTTCGTTAGCAAATGCATGATGCGCGAGATAGCGATGAAACTCGGCGTCGACCTTCGCTTCGCGCAGTTTCGACTCCAGCGAATCGACCGTCGCGGCAGCGAAGAACACATCCTGCGTGCCCCAATGCGCGAGCACGGGAGCCTTGATCTTCGACGCGTCGATGTATTCGAGCGGAGGGAAGCCGTAGAACACGACGCCCGCCGACACCTCGGGGCTTTGACATAGCGTGAGGAAGGTCAACGCGCCGCCCATGCAGTAGCCCATCACGGCGACGCGGCCGGAGCGCTGCTTGAGGTACTGCACGGCGCCGCGAACGTCTTGCGATGCGGCATCGCCGAAGTCGAGACCATCCATCAGATGATGAGCCTCTTCTTCTTCGACCGTCGATTTGCCGCGATACAGATCGGGCACGAGCGCGAAGTAGCCGGCAGCCGCAAGACGATCCGCGACACCGCGAATCTGATCGTTCAAGCCCCACCATTCCTGAATGACGACCACTGCGGGCGCGCCTTCCGTTTTCTCGGGCGCCGCGAGATAACCTTGCAATTCTTTGCCGTCCGGGCGGCTAAAAGTGATCGTCGATCCCGTCGTCGTGTTCATGGTTGTGTTCCTGTTGAATGGACCCACTAGCATAGCGCCAACGTGCGCGACATGCAGGTTCGCGGACTCACAGGAAATGAAAGCGCACTGCAAGCGGCTTCGTGCGTCCGACTGCGGCGCGCCGGCTTCGAAAACAAAAAAAGCGGGCACTGCCCGCTTTCTTCACACAGCACGTACTACGTGAACGTCTGCATTACGCCGGCATTTTCCGGAACGAAATCGCCAGGCGGTTCCATGCGTTGATCGCCGAGACCAGCAGGGTGAGGTCGACCAGTTCGGCCTCGCTGAAATGCGGCTTGACGGCTTCCCACACGGCATCGGGCACATGATCCTGAGAGATCAGCGTCACGGCTTCCGTCCATTCCAGCGCCGCGCGCTCGCGTGCCGTGAAGAACGGTGTTTCGCGCCATACGACGACCGTCGCCAGACGCCGCTCGGTTTCGCCGCCCTTGCGCGCATCGGCGGTGTGCATGTCGACGCAGAACGCGCAACCGTTGATCTGCGATGCGCGCAGGCGCACCAGTTCCGTCAGCGACTTTTCGAGGTCGCTCTTGTTGATGCGCTCTTCGAGCGCGAGCAGCGCCTTGATCGCATGCGGGTTGGCTTTGTAGAAGTCGAGACGTTGTTCCATGATCGGTTCCTCAGTGAGAGTACGCATTGGCTTGCGCGACACATGAAGATTAGGCGTGAAACTGGCCATATGAAATGGCCAATTATCGGTAATTTCAGGTAACCACTTTGGGAGCGAGGCGCCTGCGTATCCGCTTCTTCTTCTTATGAATGGCAGAGCGTGTCTAGCGGAACGACTCTACAAGGCGCCGGGAGAAAGTGCAGACGAAGGACCGCCGTTCACGGGCGGCCCTTGTGTGACAGCAAGAAGACGCTACTTGACCGCGCCGAGCGCGAGGCCTTTCACCAGATAGCGCTGCAGCCACGCGAACACGATGGACACGGGCAACGTCGCGCACAGCGTCGCGGCCATCACCAGATGCCATTCGACGACATACTTGCCCGCCACCATATCGGTGACCTGCACGGTCAGCGTCTTGTTTTCGGGCGAGCGGATCAGCGTATAGACGACGGCGAACTCATTCCACGCGTTGATGAACGTGAAAATGGCCGTGACGACGATGGCAGGCACGGCGAGCGGCAGGAACACCTTGAACACGGCGCGCGTGCGGCTGCATCCTTCGAGCCATGCCGACTCTTCCAGATCGCGCGGCACGGTCTGGAAATACGACGACAGCATCCACACCGCGAATGCGATATTGAACGCCGCATAGGACACGATCACACCGATCTTCGAATCGACGAGATTGCCGTCGCCGTACGGAATCATCGCGGCGAGACGGAACAGGCCGACCACCAGCAGGATCGGCGACAGCATCTGCGTGACAAGCAGGAACTGTCGATACAACCCGCGTCCGCGAAACGGAAAGCGTGCGAGCGCATACGCGGCAGGCAGGCTGACGGCAAGCGCGAGCGCTGTCGAGAGCAGGCTGATGACCGTGCTGTTGCGCAGCGCGACGCCGAAGTTCGCGGCCGTCCACATGTCGGCGAAGTTCTGCCATTGCCAGTGCACGGGGAGCCAGCGCGCGGGATAAATGAACACTTCCTGCGCGGGTTTCAACGCGGTGAACAGCATCACGGCAAACGGAAACAGCACGACCACGACCAGCGGCGACAGCGCGAGCCAGCACCACACGGTGCGTTTCATCTTCGCGTTCATGCGGGCTCTCCTTCCTTCGACGGCTGCACGCGCAGGTACAGCACCGAGAACACGAACAGCATGATGAGCATCACGAGCGACACGGCCGCGGCCTGACCGGGACGTCCGAGTCTGAAGCCGAGTTCGTACAGATAGGTCACGAGAATATGCGTGCCGTTGTCCGGTCCGCCTTGCGTCATCACCCAGATGATCGGAAACGAGTTGAACACGTAGATCACGTTGAGCAGGATCGCCATATTGACGAACGGGCGCAGCAAGGGCAGCGTGAGCTGGCGGAACTGCTGCCACGCACTCGCGCCGTCGATGCGCGCGGCCTCGTAGATATCGCCGGGCACGGACGACAGGCCGCCCAGCAGGATCGTCACCGTGAACGGAATCGACACCAGGATGCCGACTGCGATCTCGACGGGGAACGCGAGTTCGGGCGTCGCGAGCCAGTGGATCGGACCGCCGATCAGACCGAGCCGCTGCAACGTGACGTTGACCATGCCGTAGTCGTCGTTGAACGCCCAGCGCCATACGACGGCCGTCATCGTCAGTGACACGGACCACGGCAGCATAATGATCGTCCGTGCAATGCCGCGGCCGTGAAAGTCCTGATTCAGCACGAGCGCGACGGGCACGGAAATGACCACGGTGCCGCCCACCACGCACGCGGTCCAGACGACGGTCCGGCGCAGCGAATCGAGAAACACCGGGTCGGCGAACACCGTGAAGAAGTTCTTCAGTCCGGTGAAATCGCGAATCGCACCGAAGCGCGATACCTCGTGAAGCGACTGCCACACGATGTTGAAGATCGGATAGCTGATGATGAACAGCGCGAGGATCAGACTCGGCGCGATCAGCCACCACGGCGCGGCGGCGCGTGGTGCGATGGAACGGCTCATGCCTGCTCGATCGGCGGATGCTTGGGCGTTGGAACTCATGAAGCCCTCAGGACGGAATGGGCCGGATGCAACACAGCGCTTCGCTTGAAAAGAAGCGCGCTCATCGAATATGAAGCCGCATCGACGTCGAATCGATGCGGCTTCCGGTGCTGCGCTAACGGATCGTCAAGGCAAGGGCTCAGTGACCGAGCGCCTGGTTCGCCTGATTCGCGGCCTGCTTCAGCGCATCGTCAGGCTTGGCCTTGCCGAGGTACACGGCCTGCATCGCGTTCGTCACGGCCTTCGCGGTGTCTTCCCAGCCCGTCACCGTCGGCGCGAAACGCGCTTGCGGCAGCAATGCGATGAACGCCTTCGTGTCGGCATCGTTGAACGCCGGGTCGGCTGCTTCCGCCTTCGTCGTCGGCAGGAAGCCTTCCGTGCTCGTGAACTCGACGCGCGGCTCCTTCGTGAACAGATAGTCGAGGAACTTCCACGCGTCCTTCTTCACCTTCGAGTTCTTGAACATCACGATCGAATCGGTGACGGCATACGTCGCGCCGTTCGTGCCGACAGGCAGCGGATCGATGCCGTATTTCAGGTTCGGCGCTTCCTTCTTGATCTGCTTCGCGAGGAACGGCGCGGAGATCATCATCGCGACGCGGCCTTGCTTGAAGAGGTTCTGCACGTCTTCGCGGCTGTAGCCCGTCACGCCCTGTTGCGTCAGACCCTGATCGATCATCGACTTGTACAGCGTCGCCGCCTTGATGCCCGCGGGCGAATCGAAGCCGGCCTTGCCTTCCTTGTTCAGCACGTCGCCGCCGTTGGTCCACAGCGCGTAGTAGTAGTACACGTCGGTTTCGATTTCCTTGCCTTGCAGGCCGAAACCGGCGACGCCCTTCGCCTTCAGCTTCTTCGACGCGTCGATCACGTCATTCCACGTCTTCGGGCCGTTCGGATAGCCGACGCTCGCGAGCAGGTCCTTGTTGTAGTAGAGCGCGCGTGCGGACGCGGCGATCGGCAGGCCGTACGTCTTGCCGTTGATCTGGCCAGGCGCGAGGAACGGACCGATGAAGCGGTTCTTGAAGTTCGCGTCCATGTAGCCGTCGAGCGGCTCGGCCACGTCGTCCTTCACGAAATCGAGCAGCCAGCGCGTGCCGACGATCGCGAGGTCGGCGTTGGCGTTGCCCGAGATATCCGTTTGCAGCTTCTGTTGCAGCGTGTCCCAGTTCACGTCTTCGATCTTGATCGTGGTGCCGGGATTGGCCTTCTCGAACTGGCGGGCCATTTTCTCGAAGTACGGCGCCGTCGCATCGCTGTAGTGAGCGACCGTCACACGCACCGTGTCGGCGTGCGCCGAAAGGGCTAGACCTGCAAACGCGAGCGCTGCGGCGACTTTGCCGAGCGTAAGGGAAGCACGTGCATGCAACGACATTTCGTCTCTCCTGGGGTGGTCCGCCGCCGTAGCCGGCTGCTTGGGTTGAATTGTTTGAAAAAATCCTACACACGAAAAAAAATGTTGTCACGTAGGGCTGACGATATTTTTTGTTCGGCCGTTTTTTGCATAACATGCTGTAAATGATGGCCTTTTTGTGCGGTGCAGGGTACGTCGTGTCTGGAGCGGATGCATGCTTCGCCTGGCCTGAAAATGTGCAATATGTAGGAAATTTTCATGATTGAACGCGGCGGCGTGGCTTGCGCGCCGGCTGTCGGGAAACGCGGAGAGGACAACCCATGAAGCGTGTCGTGCTGGTGACGGGAGCGTGCGGCGGGATCGGCAGCGTGTTGTGCCGGCGTTTCGTCGAGGACGGCGCGACGGTGCTCGCGCTCGACGTCGATGCGGGCGCGCTCGATCAACTGGTTGCGGAACTGGGCGCCGAAAGCGTGACGCCTGTCGCCGTCGATCTCGGCGACGCCGACGCCGTGCGCGAATGCGTCGCGCAGGCGGTCGCGGCGCGCGGCCCGGTCGACGTGCTGGTGGCGAACGCGGGTGCAGCTGAGGCGATGACGCTCGCGAAGACGGACGCTGCGAGCTGGCAGCGCGATGTGCACCTGAACCTGAACGGCGCGTACCACACGGTCGAGGCGGTGCGTGCGTCGATGATCGGGCGGCAGACGGGATCGATCGTGCTGATCGGCTCGGTGAACGGCATGACGGCGCTCGGCCATCCCGCGTACAGCGCGGCCAAGGCGGGACTCATCAGTTATACGAAATCGCTCGCGATCGAGCTTGGCCGCTACGGCATACGCGCGAACATCGTGTGTCCGGGGACGGTGAAAACGAAGGCGTGGCAGGCGCGTGTCGACAAGAACCCGCAAGTGTTCGAAGACCTCAGGAAGTGGTATCCGCTGCGCGACTTCGCGACGCCCGACGATATCGCCGACTCGGTGCTCTTTCTCGCGTCGCCGATGGCGCGCGTGATCACAGGAGTCGTGTTGCCCGTCGATGGCGGCCTGATGGCCGGCAACCGGCTGATGGCGGAAGACTTGACGCTCGAATCGCTTTAGTACCTGAAACCGGGCTCAAAAGAGAACGCGAGAACACGCAACGACGGTGAGGAAAGCATGGCAGCAGTGCAACTGAGCGGCATCTACAAGCGTTACGGCGACACGCAGGTCGTGCACGGCATCGACCTGCATATCGACGACGGCGAGTTCGTCGTGCTGGTCGGCCCGTCGGGTTGCGGCAAGAGCACGCTGATGCGGATGGTCGCGGGCCTCGAGGAAATCAGTGGTGGCGAACTGACGATCGGCGGTACGCGCGCGAATAGTTTGCCGCCGCAGCAGCGCAATATCTCGATGGTGTTCCAGAGCTATGCGCTCTATCCGCACCTGTCCGTCTACGACAACATCGCGTTCGGACCGCGCATCCGCAAGGAAGCATCGACGAGTTTCAAGCCGCGCATCGAGGCCGCCGCGAAGATGCTGAACCTGAGCGGCTATCTCGACCGTTTGCCGCGCGCGCTGTCGGGCGGTCAGCGGCAGCGCGTCGCGATGGGGCGCGCGGTGGTGCGCGAGCCGTCGCTGTTCCTGTTCGACGAGCCGCTGTCGAATCTCGATGCGAAGCTGCGCGTGCAGATGCGCACGGAGATCAAGGCGCTGCATCAGCGGCTGAAGAACACGGTGATTTACGTCACGCACGATCAGATCGAAGCGATGACGATGGCCGATCGCATCGTCGTGATGAACGCGGGGCGCATCGAGCAGATTGGGCGACCGCTGGAGCTTTACGACAGGCCGGCCAATCTGTTCGTCGCGAGTTTTCTCGGCTCGCCGTCGATGAATTTTTCCGCAGGGGAAGTGGTGAGCGCACCAGCCGGCGTCGCGTTGAAGCTCGGTGATGGCGTGCAGATTCCGCTGCCCGGCGCAGCGGTGACGCCTGGCGCGAAAGTGACGCTCGGCGTGCGGCCGGAGCACATCGAAACCTCGACTGAAGGCATCCCGATGGATGTGGAGGTGATCGAGCCGACGGGTGCGGAAACGCATCTGTACGGCAAGATCGGCGGCGCGGCGTGGTGCGTGACGACGCGCCAGCGCGCGTCGATCGAGCCGGGCCAGCGCGTGACGGTGCGCTTTCCCGAGCAGCACATGCATCTGTTCGATACGGAGAGTGGGAGCAGATTGGGTTGACGGCAAGCGACGGGATCGCACGACGCTGATTCACCTTCCATCGAAAGGAACGCACGGGTGTCCGCACCGAACCTGATTCCTCACATCCGCAGCGCGCTTGAATCGCTGCGGCCGGCCGAGCGCAAGGTCGCCGACATGGTGTTGTCCGATGTCGACTTCGCGATGCGCGCGAGCATCACTGAGCTTGCGCAGCGCGCGGACGTGTCGGAGCCGTCCGTGACGCGTTTTTGCCGCGCGGTGGGCGCGCACGGCTTGCGCGACTTCAAGATGCAGTTGGCGCAGAGCGTCGCGGGCGGGATGCCGTATGCGTCGACGGCGGTCGCGCGCGACGACGACACGCAGACGTTATTCGACAAGGTCGGCGAATCGGCCGTCGAGGGCATCACGCAGGCGCGTGGTGCGATCGATCCTGTAGCGGTTAATGCTGCGCTGGCTGCTTTGACTGGGGCGCGGCGTGTGTATTTTTTTGGTGTCGGCTCTGGATCGGGGCTTGTTGCTCAGGATGCTGCATTACGGTTTTTGCGGCTTGATATTGCCGCGGCTGCTTTTACGGATGCTCATTTGCAGCGGCTTTATGCAGGCTTGCTGGAGCCTGGCGATGTTGCGTTTGCTATTTCTCATTCGGGTCGTAGTGTCGAGGTGAATGAGAGTATGCAGATCGCTAAAGAGCGCGGTGCGACGACGATTGCTTTGACTAATGTCGGCTCGCGGCTTGCCTGGCTTGTGGATATTCCTTTGCTGCTGCGCGTGCCGAGTCCCATCGATCCTAATACGCCGGGTGTTTCCCGGCTTGTCCATCTTTGCGTGATGGATGCGCTCGCTATTGGTGTTGCGCTTAGGGTCGAGCCTTCTACGCTCGAGAAGATGCGGAATGCTAAAGCACGATTAGGGGATGTGGCGGCTGAGGGGGAGCCGCCGGTTTAACGATTGGTTTTTTTGTCTGCGACGCAGTCGCCATCCGGGTTTTTTTGCTGGCGCGCGTCTTTTTTTTTCGCTGGCATCCGCGATTTGCCTTCGTAGTTCATGCGTTGCCCCTGTGCGGGGCGGCACTTACTTTCTTTGCCGCCGCAAAGAAAGTAAGCAAAGAAAGCGGGCTCACACCGCCAGTGCTAGTGATTGCCTGCGGGCCCCCAACAGTTCTTACACTTCACGCGGCAACGTGCTTGTTCGCGCCCGTTGCCAGCGTGCTCACTCACGCATCACCCGCTTCACACTCACGCGTCACAGACTGCGTTACCAGACGTCCACCGCCGCCCAGGTGGCAAACGGTGTGTAGGCCATCGCGACGGAAGGGCACCACTCCGGACCGAAAAGCGGGATCGGTGTCGTAGAAGCGCGAACGCATGCGTTGCGACAACCTACACATAGTTTGCCACCTGGGCGGCGCCGACGAGTCGCTGCCGCTGGCTGCCTGCGGGTGACTGGAGCGGGTGATGCGCCTGTTCAGGGCGCTGGCAACGGGCGCAGAACAATGTGTTGCCGTGTGGAGTGCGGGACCCGTTGGGGGCCCGCAGGCAAGAACACGGGCTGGCGGTGTGAGCCCGCTTTCTTTGCTTACTTTCTTTGCGGCGGCAAAGAAAGTAAGTGCCGCCCCGCACAGGGGCAACGCCAGCAAACCAGAAACATCGAGCGGATGCCAGCGAAAGCGAAAGCGAAAGCGCAGAACCAAAACCAAAAGGCGAAGCCCGCGCCGAGAAGGCAAGAATGGCGACTGCGTCGCAGACAACAAAAAACCGGACACATCAAACCACAAACCCAAACCTCCGCGACAACCGCTGCGTCGCAGCAACCAACACCTGCGCTGCGCCGCCCCGCGTATCGCTATCAAAGCTCCCAGCCGTACCCATCACGGCGACAACAAGCACGATGCTACCCGTGTGATCGAACACAGGCGCCGCCAGCGTATTGATCCCAGGAATCGGCTTGTTGAGCGCAGTATCGATGCCCTGCTCGCAAATCAGAGCGAGCCGCTCATCGTAACCAGCATCAGCAACATCGCCAGGCCCAACACCAGCGAGCCGCAACGAATCCTGCAAAAGCAGACCTTGCCGCACATCGTCGGCAACAAAAGCAGCAAAAACGCGCCCAATCGCAGTATTGACGAGAGACATCACCGTACCCACCCGCAAACTCACATGCAGCGGCCGCGCCGATTCCTCCAGCCTCACGACCGTCGGCCCCAGCGGCCCCAACACCGCCATCGCGACGCTCATGCCCGTCGTCACCGCGAGATCGACGATCTCCGGCTCCGCTTCGCGCGTCGGCGACAGGCGCTGTAGACCGATCAGCCCCAGTTCGAACGCGAGTGGCCCCGCCTCGAAGCAACCCGACGCATCGCGGCCCAGCAAGCCAATCTTCTGCAGGCTCACCAGATGAGGAAACGCCTTCGCGGGCGGCATGCCGGCCGCCGCCGCGAGATCGCGCAACGATAACGGCTTGCCCGCTGAGACAAGGGCAGTCAGAAGTTCACCCGTGCTGTCGAGCGACTGGATGCCACGTTGCTGTTTCGCGTCGCCGCCGGCGGCCAATGACGTATTCAATGCTTCGCTCATGTTCAGTGCGACGCGATGTCCGCGCCGATTGCACGCGCCGTATCCCGCAGCGCGCGCGCAATGGGTCCGTCCCAGTCGACATCGATCGCGCCGCTCGGCCCGATGACCGTCAACGCGAGGCACAACTGCCCTTCGACATCGAACACGGGCGCAGCAAGACTGCTGATGCCGGGACTCGGCGCATCGATGCCACGTTCGATGCCGCGCTCGCGAATCGCAGCAAGCGTCGCATCGAACGACGCGCGATTCGCAGCCGTCACCATATCGTCCGTGCCGCCCGACTGGTTCGTCCACATCGTCTGCAATGCGTCGGGCGAAAGGAACGCACAAAACAAGCGTCCCGTCGACGTGGCGGGCAGCGACATCACCGTGCCCACATGCAAGTTCACATGCAGCGGAAAACCCGCGTGCTCATAACGGACGATGGTCGGACCTTGCGGCCCCCTCGTGCAGATCGCGACGCTGAAGCCGATCGCCTCGGCCAGCGCGCCGACGCGCGGCACGGCCGCGCGAAACGCAGGCTGGTTCGCCAACTGCATCAGGCCGAGCCGCAGCGACAACGGACCGGGTTCGTAACGCCCCGATAACTCGTCGCGCTTGATCAGTCCGAGCCGCGTCAGGCTCACCAGATACGCATGCGCCTGGCCCGGCGCGATGTCGGCGCCCGCGGCCAGGTCGGACAGCGCGAGCGGCACGCGGGCCTTTGCGAGCGCATGCAGCACCCGTCCGCCGACCTCGACGCTCTGGATGCCACGCTGCGGCTTGCCCGCGCCCGTTTCGCCGTCTTTCGCCGTCTTCGCCATGCCGTTTGCGCCGCCCATCCGTGCCGAAAAAAGATCCATGTTAAACGAACGCCCGCCTTGGACCGCGATCCAGGCGCTGCCGATCACTCCGTCGCCAGGGTTAACTCTAGATTAGCGTATAACAACACGATTAGCCATTGACAAATAATCGGCAGAGTCTAAGATGAAATCACGCCGGCCCGACAGGCGTCGGACATGATTCCAACCAGACAGAGCGAGACAACTCATCAACGCCGCGCACGCGTGCGCCGTCTCGCCCTGCACCCCCTCAATTTGATGGAGACGAGCATGGCCAAGGCATTTGCATCGCAAGCCGACGTCGAAGAAAAGAAGATCACGTGGACGCAACTGTCCGAGAACGCATACGCGTACACGGCTGAAGGCGACCCGAACTCGGGCGTGATCATCGGCGACGATGGCGTGCTGATCGTCGACACCACCGCGACGCCCGCGATGGCGCAAGACCTGATCGCGAAGATCCGCAGCGTCACCGACAAGCCGATCAAATACGTCGTGCTGTCGCACTACCACGCGGTGCGCGTGCTCGGCGCATCGGCGTATTTCAAGGAAGGCGCGCAGCAGGTCATCGCCAGTCGCGGCACGTATGAAATGATCGTCGAGCGCGGTGAAGCCGACATGAAGTCGGAAATCGAGCGCTTTCCGCGTTTGTTCGCCGGCGTCGAAACGGTGCCGGGACTCACGTGGCCGACGCTCGTGTTCGAGAAAGAAATCACGCTGTTCCTCGGCAAGCTCGAAGTGAAAATCGCGCATCTGGGCGCGGGTCATACGAAGGGCGACACCATCGTGTGGCTGCCTTCGCAGAAGGTACTGTTCTCCGGCGACCTCGTCGAATACGAAGCCGCCTGCTATTGCGGCGACGCGCAACTCGAACAGTGGCCCGCTACGCTCGAAGCGCTGCGCGCGCTCAACGCCGAGAAGCTCGTGCCGGGCCGCGGCCCCGCGCTGACGACGCCCGAAGACGTGCACAAGGGTCTCGACTACACGAAGGACTTCGTCACGACGCTGTTGCAAAGCGGCCGCGAAGCCTTCGCTGACAAGCTCGATCTGAAGGCCGCAATGGCGCACACGCGCAAAGCGATGGATCCGAAGTTCGGCCATGTCTTCATCTACGAACATTGCCTGCCGTTCGACGTGTCGCGCGCATTCGACGAAGCGAGCGGCATCACGCATCCGCGCATCTGGACCGCGCAGCGCGACAAGGACATGTGGGACGCGCTGCAGGCCTGATCACGCAGCACACAACACAACGCAGATGGATGGAGACAGCAGAATGAGCAGCATCAACTACCAGACCTTGTCGTTCGAATACAAACGCTGCGCCGAACAGGATGCAGCGGCGGCAGACGCGGCGCGGCATCCTGTGATCGTGGTCGGCGCGGGACCCGTCGGCCTCGCGACGGCAATCGATCTCGCGCAGCATGGTGTGCGCGTCGTGCTCGTCGACGACGATTGTTCGCTTGCAACAGGTTCGCGTGCAATCTGTTTTTCGAAGCGTTCACTCGATATCTTCGATCGCCTCGGCTGCGGCGACCGCATGGTCGACAAGGGCATCAGCTGGAACGTCGGCAAGGTGTTCCTGCAAAACGAACTGGTGTACACGTTCAATCTGCTGCCCGAGGCGGGGCATCATCGGCCGGCGTTCATCAATCTCCAGCAGTATTACGTCGAAGGCTTTCTGCTCGAACGTGCGCAGGCGCTGCCGAATATCGACATCCGCTGGAAGAGCAAGGTGGTCGGTCTGCAACAACACGGCGAGCCGGGTTCGGCCAATGCATCGGTCACGCTGACCATCGAAACACCCGACGGCGAGTATCCATTGTGCGGCCGTTATGTGGTCGCGGCAGACGGGTCGCGCAGTCCCGTGCGCAACATGATGGGCCTCGACAGCAAGGGCCGCGTGTTCAAGGACCGCTTCCTGATCGCGGATGTGAAGATGGAAGCGGAGTTTCCGAGCGAGCGCTGGTTCTGGTTCGATCCGCCGTTCCATCCGAACCAGTCGGTGTTGCTGCATCGACAGCCGGACAATGTGTGGCGCATCGACTTCCAGCTAGGCTGGGACGCGGATCCTGCACTGGAGAAAACGCCGGAACGTGTGCTGCCGCGCGTGCGCGCGCTGCTCGGGCCGGACGTCAAGTTCGAGCTCGAATGGGTCAGCGTCTATACGTTCTCGTGCCTGCGCATGGAGCGTTTCCGGCACGGCAACGTGCTGTTCGTCGGCGACGCGGCGCATCTGGTTTCGCCGTTCGGCGCGCGCGGTGCGAACAGTGGCTTCCAGGACGCGGAGAATGTTGCATGGAAGCTCGCGATGGTGCTGGGCGGCCGTGCACCGGATGGATTGCTCGACACGTATGCGAGCGAACGCGAGTACGCCGCCGACGAAAACATCCGCAACTCAACGCGTTCCACCGATTTCATCACGCCGAAGTCGCCCGTCAGCCGTACGTTCCGCGATGCCGTGTTGAAGCTTGCACGCAAGCATTCCTTTGCACGTTCGCTTGCAAACAGCGGGCGGCTTTCGGTGCCCGCCGTGCTGCACGACTCGGCGCTCAATACCGCCGATCACGACAGTTTCGAAGGCAAGATGGTGCCGGGCGCTTCGTGCGTCGATGCACCCGTTGCATTGCATGGCGCCCCTGCGTGGCTGCTCGCCCAACTCGGCGACGCTTTCACGGGCGTCCTGTTCTGCGGGAAAAATAGCCTCGACGCGGCCAGGCTACGCACGCTGAAGACGCTGCAAACGGGCGCGATTCCGTTGAAGCTGGTCATCGTCACGCCGCATGGCGTCGGCGACATCGCACATGAGTTGAGCGATACCGTCGTGCTCGAAGATGCCGAAGGGCTTGCTGCCTCGCGCTATGACGCGAAGCCCGGCACGTTCTATCTGATTCGTCCGGATCAGCATGTGTGCGCGCGCTGGCGCACGCTCGATGCCGCACATGTCGACGCTGCGTTGAAACGGGCACTATGTGTCGAAGGCGTTGCCTGAACGAACGGCACAGACAGACAAGACACAGGAGACAACCGTGGCACTCATCACCCAACTCAATCTGACGCAGCCCGACGACTTCTACGAAGCGCTGATCGACATGCATCGCGATTTCGACGAAGCGCAAAGCCAGGCTGCGAACGCGCAACTGATTCTGTTGCTCGCGAATCATATCGGCGATTACGCGACGCTGATGGAAGCGATCCGATACGCGCGCGAAGGCGTCGATCAACCGGGCGCAAGCGCTGCACAGCATACGGCCGACGCTCCGCGCGTCGCGGCCTGATCCTGCACGGCTCGCCCGCCAAGCGAAGCGCGAGCCGTCTTACCTGACAACACGGCGCAACAGACGCCGGACCCAATGGGTCCGTTGGACCCGCATTGCCTGGAGATCTTCGATGAGTCAGTCAATCACGCATGCCTACGAGCCTGGCGGGTCCGCCGCCTCGCATCAGGACGACACCGCGCTGTATCGCAAGGTCACGTTGCGTATCGTGCCGTTTCTGTTTCTCTGCTACGTCATTTCGTTTCTGGATCGCATCAACATCGGCTTCGCGCAGTTGCAGATGAAGCACGACCTCGGTTTCAGCGACGCGATGTATGGACTCGGCGCGGCGGTCTTCTATATCGGCTACGTGCTGTGCGAAGTGCCGAGCAACATGCTGCTCGCACGCTTCGGCGCGCGCCGCACGTTCACGCGGATCATGCTGCTGTGGGGCGCCGCGTCGGTATGCATGATGTTCGTCTCGCAACCCTCGCATTTCTATCTGCTGCGCTTCATGCTCGGCGTGTTCGAAGCGGGCTTCTTTCCCGGCATCGTGTTGTATCTGACGTACTGGTATCCGGCGCGAAGGCGCGCTGTGATCCTGTCGATCTTCTTCGCAGGCGTTGCGGTGGCGGGCGTGCTCGGTGGTCTCGTCTCAGGCTGGATCATGCGCGACATGGCCGGCGTGATGGGCCTGTACGGCTGGCAATGGATGTTCGCGATCGAAGGCGCGCCCGCTCTCGTGTGCGGACTGGTGGCGGCATTCTGGCTCGTCGACGGCCCGCAGGAAGCAAAGTGGCTCACGCAGGAGGAGAGGGTGCATCTCGTCGCGCAACGCGACGCGGAACATCGTCCTGCCAGTTCGCATTCGTCGCGCGCGTTCGTCGATGCCTTGCGCAATCCGCGCGTCTACCTGTTCGCGTTCATTTACTTCTCGCTGACGTGCGCGTCGTTGACGCTCAACTTCTGGATGCCGCTGATGATCCGCGATTTCGGCGTGCACGACGTGCTGTGGATCAGCCTGTACACGGTGATCCCCAACGCGATCGGCGCGGTTGGACTGATTCTGATCGCGCGTCATTCGGACCGTCACGGCGAGCGGCGCAAGCACTTCGCGGCCTGTACGATCGGCGGCGGGGTCGCGCTTTCTCTGTTGACGCTGCATTTGAGCAGCTTTGCCGCGATGCTCGGTATTCTGTCGATCGCCGCCGTGCTGATTTTCGCTGCGCTGCCGATCTTCTGGACGGTGCCGTCGGGTTATCTGTCGGGCAAGGCGGCTGCGGCGGGCATCGGGCTGATCAGCAGCATCGGTATTACGAGCGGCATCGTGAGCCCTTGGGTGATCGGAATCATCAAGACGCGCACGGGCAGCATGGATAATGCGTTGTATCTGTTGACGGCCTTGCTGTTCATGAGCGGCATCGCGTTGTTGCGCGGGGTGCCGAAGCAGCGGGCGGCGGGGTAAAAAAGCGCGCCGCTCGTTCGTCAATGCTCATGCAGCGTTGGGCTGTGTGAGCGTTTTGTTATCGCATGAACCTTGTTGACTGTATTCCTCTGCCGCATCCCGGCCCGCACGACGTTGCGTTGTGGCGGGTCGATTTCGCTTTTGACCGGACTCTCGCCGCACCCGCATTCGACACGTTATCTGTCGAAGAACGCGAGCGCGCGGCCCGATTCCACCGTCATCAGGACGCGATCCGCTTCGCGAGCGTGCGTGCCGCGTTGCGCGCAGTGCTGTCCCACACGACGAAGATCGACGCTGGGCGCATTCGCATCGCAGCGGACGAAGCGGGGCGTCCGTGCATGCTCGATTCGCCCGTGTCCGTCGACTTCAACGTGTCGCACTCGGGCGCGCACGGCTTGATCGCATTGTCGACGCGGCGACGCGTGGGCGTCGATATCGAAACGCGCGCGCCCGGCTTCGACTGGCGCAGCATCGCCAGATCGACGCTGACGGCCGACGAACTCGCGTGGCTGCAAGGTCTCGACGCAGCGCAATCCCAGCATGCGTTCTTCGACGCGTGGGTTGCAAAAGAGGCGCTGCTGAAGGCGGTGGGCGTCGGAATATCGGAGCATCTCACGCAACTAACCGTCCTTCCGTCGTGCATCGGCGGGTTCGTGCCGCGGAAGCAGCGGCCTCTTGCTGTCCGAACCTTTCTGGCCGCCTGGACCCAAGCCCCGCAAGGCTATGCGGCCTGCATCGCCTGGTCGGAAAGTCCCGCCGAAGTCACTCAGAACGCGTGAATGTCACCAAAAAATAATAAGAATAGTCGGTGACAATATTGAGAATGATTCGCGTTTACGTTAGATTCGCTTCCATCTGATCGAAAGGCAAGATGGAGACGAGTCGATGGCTGAATCAATGGCGGGATTTGCGGCGCGTGTCGAACGTCATCCGGCGGCGTTCGCACCTGGCGTACTGGACGACATGGAGTGCGAGCCGCCGATGTGCGCAACACGCACGTCAGCAGAGCCGCGCGCAGCGCGCTCGTGCAGCCAACCCGGCTGTGAAGGATTGCTGCTCGATGTGCTGATCGAAAACCGGCGCTCGCTGATCCAGCTGGCGCGCTCGTTCGTCGGATGTTCGAGCCGTGCCGAGGACGTCGTGCATGACGTGTTCATCAAACTCACAGGCTTTCCGAATCAGGACGACGTGCGTCAACCGCTCGCCTATGTCGCGCGCATGGTGCGCAACGCATCGATCGACGCGTGCCGCCGCCAGTCCCTCGAAAACACGTGGCACGCGTGCGAGGAAGACGGGCTCGATGTGCCGTCGCCGGAACCTACGCCCGAGTCCGCGCTTGTCACGCGCGACACCTTGCGTCACGCATTCGATGCACTCGCGCAGTTGCCCGAACGCACGCGCAGTGCGTTCGAGCGCGTGCGTCTGCGCGAAGAGACCTTGCAGGAGACCGCGCGTGCATTGAACGTTTCGCAGACGCTCGTGCACTTCATGGTCCGCGACGCCGCGAAGCATTGCGCGGAGTGCATGCACGCAGGCGCGAAAAACGTCGCGTATGCGAAGACGGCGGGGCGCAGTAAAAAAACCTGCGCGTCGAACGTCAAGCAGATGACGGCCTCGTAATCCGACGAAGGCAAACGTTCAACTGCATCTCATCCGATACGCAAGCAGACACGATATGACCCAGAACACGCATCAAGACGCACAGGACGACGTTCAATACACGGTCGTCATCAATGACGAAGAACAGTACTCGATCTGGCCGACCTTTCGCGACGTGCCCGCCGGCTGGCGCGAGGTCGGTGTGCGCGGGCCGAAGGCCGCGTGCCTCGAACATATCGAAGCGGTGTGGACGGACATGCGTCCCGCGAGCCTGCGCCGACACATGGACGCCGCGCCGAACACGCGCTGAGCCGCGCGCGGCCATGCGGATGGCCGAACGCGACACATACCTTCTCGCGCGCCACGAGAGCGCCGCGCGGGACCGTTGTTCGAGCCGCGTCCACGCATGCAGTGCGTGATCGACGCGGCTTGCCACTGAGGACACGTCATGACAGCGACTCTCCCGACACTCGACGATCTGCGCATCGAGCCCGGCCTGCCAACCATCGTTTCGCCACGCGGCGACAGCACGCTGACGCTCGAAGCCGCCGCGCCGCTGCTGCGGGACATCGCGAACAACTGCATCGAGCGTGCGGGCGGCGTGCTGTTCACTGGCTTCGCCGTGCCGTCGATCGATGCGTTCCAGCAATTCGCTGCGTCGTTCGGTTCGCCGCTGATCGGCTATGAGTTTGCGTCGACGCCGCGCAGCCAGGTCGAAGGCGCTGTGTATACGTCGACGGAATATCCGCCGCATCGCTCGATTCCGCTGCATAACGAGCAGTCGTATACGCGCGAGTGGCCGATGCGTATCTGGTTCCACTGCGCGCTTGCCGCGCGGACGGGCGGCGCGACGCCGATTGCCGACAGCCGTGCGATCTATCGCGCGCTCGATCCTGCATTGATCGAACGCTTCGCGCGGCGCGAACTGCTGTACGTGCGCAACTTCGGGCAGGGCCTCGATCTGCCCTGGCAGCACGCGTTCGGCACCGATCAGCCGCGCGCCGTCGATGCGATGTGCGCGGCGCGCGGCATCGAATGCGAATGGCGCGAGGGCGATGACGGCGACATGCTGCTGCGTACCCGCGAACGGTGCCAGGCGGTGGCGATGCATCCGCGCACGGGGGATCGCGTGTGGTTCAACCAGGCGCATCTGTTCCATCTGTCCGCGCTCGACGAAGACATGCAGGAAGCGCTCGTCGATGCGGTCGGAATAGAGAACGTGCCGCGCAACGTGTATTACGGCGACGGCGCACCGCTCGAAGCCGATGCGCTCGCAGAGATTCGCGGCGTGCTCGATCAGCAGCGCGTCGTGTTTCCGTGGGTAGGCGGCGACGTGCTGATGCTCGACAACATGCTGACCGCGCATGCACGCGATCCGTTCGAAGGCCCGCGCAAGGTCGTGGTCGCGATGGCGGAGAGCTATCGTGTGCCGGCGAACGCGCAACAACCGAAGACATTCGCTACCACCACCTGACGATGAAGAGCAGTTCCAACATGGCACTGTCGGCGAGTTCGCTGACAGTGGGGTATCGTGATCACATCGTGATCGATTCGCTCGACATCGACGTTCGCGCGCATCGCGTGACGGCGCTGTGCGGGCCGAACGGCTGCGGCAAGAGTACGCTGCTGCGTACGCTCGCCGGTTTGCAGCCGGCGCTTGCAGGCGAAGTGACGGTGGCGGACAAAGCGCTCGCGTCGTATCGGCGGCGCGATCTTGCGCGCACGCTGACGATGCTCTCCCAGTTCAACCAGATTCCCGCCGGGCTCTCGGTGCGCGAACTGGTCGCTTATGGACGCTACGCGCATGGCGGCTGGATGCGCGGCTTGTCGAAAGAGGATCACGCTGCCATCGACGACGCGCTCGCTGCAAGCGGTATCGCCGACGATGCCGCACGCGACGTCGCGGCACTGTCCGGCGGCGAGCGTCAGCGCGCGTGGATTGCGATGGCGCTCGCACAACGCGCGCCCATCGTGCTGCTGGATGAACCGACCACCTATCTCGACATTCATCATCAACTCGACATTCTCGGCGAATTGCGCAGGCTGAATCGCGAGCGCGGCCTGACGATCGTGTGGGTGCTGCACGATCTGAATCAGGCCGCCGCCTACAGCGACGAAATCGTGCTGATGCGCGACGGCCGCATCGTCGCGCAAGGCACGCCCGATGCGATCATCGACCCGCAGCATCTCGAAGCGACGTTCGGCGTGCCGATGCTGCGCATCGCGCATCCGCAAACGGGCGCGCCCATGTGCGTGCCCGCGCATCCCGAAAGCGACGCAGTGACGACCGAGTCCGCCGACGACAAGGATCTCGCCGCATGACCACGCTCGCCGCACGAAAGCGGATGCAGCGCGCTAAACCGCACGCCGCATCGCATTGGCGCGATGCGCAGCGCAGCCGAGTCGGCGTGCTGGCGGTGTCGCTGACGGCATGGCTCATCATGGTCGCAGCACTGCGCGTCGCTCCCGATCTGTCGATGCTGCTGCAATCCGCAACCTCGAACGCAGCGCACGCCGGCGAAGACAACGCGCTCGCGCATGTATTGCTGTTCAACCTGCATGTGCCGCGCGTGCTGGCCGCGCTGGTCGCGGGCGCGTGCCTCGGCGTCGCGGGTGCGCTGTTTCAGGCGTTGACGCGCAATCCGCTCGCGTCGCCGGATCTGCTCGGCATCACGGGCGGCGCACAACTCGGTCTGCTTGCCGCGATGCTGGTTCCAGCGCTCGCAGGCACGGCTTCGGTGCCGTTGCTGTTCGGTTGCGGCCTGCTCGCTGCGGCATGCGTCGCTGCGGCGGCGGGCGGCTGGCGCGCGACGCCGTTGCGGATGGTGCTCGCGGGCAGCGTCTGCATGCTGCTGTTCTCGGCGATTTCGACGCTCACGCTCGCGTTCTTCGAGCAGAGCATCGCAGGCGTCGCGTTGTGGGCAAGCGGCAGTCTCTATCAACCGGGCGCGGACGGATTGCTGACTGCCGTTCTCTGGCTGCTGGTGCCGCTTGCTGCGCTGCCCTTCGTCGTGCGCCCGCTCGATCCGATATCGTTGGGCGACGATGCGGCGCTCGCTGTCGGCGTGCGCGTGGACGCAGCGCGCTTCTATGCGCTGCTCGTCGCAGTCGGTTTTGCGAGCGTGGCAGTGAGCATCGCGGGACCGATGTCGTATGTCGGATTGATCGCGCCGAATCTGTTGCGCCATGTACGCGGCTCGCGCTCGACGCGTCTCGTCGCGCTTGCACCATTATCCGCGCTGGTCGGCGCGCTGCTCGTACTCGCGACCGACAGCATGGTGCTTGCGCTCGATCTCGACGGTACGCTGTCGACGGGCGTCGCGATTGCCGTCGTCGGCACGCCGTTGATGCTCGCGATGATCCGTCACGGCGGCGCATGGACGTCAGCGCTCGCGCACACCGCCGAAGGCACCGCGCAATCGGCGCGTGGCCGTTTTGCCGCATGGATTGCGGGGCTTTCTCCATTTGGCGTCGCGTTGATGGTTGCCGCTGTCGCCGTTGTTTCGATCTATGCGGCAGGCACCCTCGGCCCGACCTGGCTCGGTCCGTCGCGCTGGCTCGCTGCATTGAACGGCGACGATGCTGTCGCGCGCATGCTGCTCGATCTGCGTTCGCCGCGCGTCGTATGTGCGTTGCTCGCGGGCGCCATGCTTGCGGCGAGCGGCGTACTGATGCAAAGCGTCGTGCGCAATCCGCTCGCGGGACCTGAAGTGCTGGGCGTCACACAAGGCGCATCGCTCGCGACACTCGTCGCGCTGCTGTTCTGGCCGCTCGCTGCACACGCGACCATTGCAGTCTCGTCGTTGATCGGCGGCGGCGTTACGCTCATCGCGATTCTCGCGTTGAACCGGCGCACACGTTATGCACCGCTCGCGGTCGCGTTGACGGGGTTGGTCGTCGGCACGCTATGGACGACGCTCGCGCAGTGGGTGATCGTGCAGGAAAGCGTGCAGCCCGCGCGCTTCGTCGTGTGGCTCGTGGGCGGGACGTATGGGCGCAGCTGGAGCGACGTGTTCGCGCTGTTGCCGTGGTGTGCGTTGGCGCTGCCTGCGTTCGTGCTGCTCGCACGTCCGCTCGATCTGCTCGCGCTCGGCGACGATCAGGCTGCATCGCTCGGCTTGCCCGTTGCGCTGTTGCGTCCGCTCGCGCTGACTGTTGCGACGATCGCGGCATGCGCCGCCGTTGCGGCAGTCGGTCCGATCGGCTTCGTCGGCTTGATGGCGCCGCATCTCGCGGCCATGCTCGGTGCGCGCGCGCATCGCGTGCGCTTGTGGCTCGCAGCGACCTGCGGTGCCGCCATTCTTGCCGCCGCCGATATCGGCGCACGCACGCTGCTCGCGCCCCGCGAAATTCCGGCGGGCGTGCTGACGGCACTGATCGGCGCGCCGTATCTGCTCGGGTTGCTGATCGTGCAGGCAAGGCGCGAACGCAGGCGCGGAAGATGACGATGTCCTCGGATGCCAGGCCCTTCGCCGCACTCGCCGCCGATACGCCATTTGCCGCTTACGTCGAACGCGTGTGGATCGGCATGCGTGGCAACGCACATGACATCAGCGGCGGCATGCAGGTCCGTGTGCCGCTCACTGAACTCGCGACGCAGCGCGCGGCGATCCTCGATGCGATGACGTTGCGCTACGGCGGCGATGCCGAGCGCCATGCTCGCGCGCTGCTATCGCAGTGGAGCAAATACTATTTCGCCCTTGCCGTGCCGGCCGCGCTGGTGTCCGCGCTGGTCTTGCAGCGGCCGCTCGATATGGCGCCCGCGCGCTGCGTGGTGCTGCTGAACGAAGGCATGCCCGAAGCGCTGTATCTGCCGCACGACGCGCTCGGCGAGCCAGCCGACGATCCTGCGCGACGGTATGCCTCTTTAATCGATGAACATCTGCACGGCGTGATAGACCAGCTCGCGAGCATGACGAAGATCGCACCGCGCGTGTTGTGGAGCAACGTCGGCAATCTGCTGGACTCGCTATTCGAACGATGCGCAGCGATGCCGGGCGCGTCGCGTGACGCCGCGTGGATGTTCGAATCGCGCGTGCTGTTCGGCGGCGACGAGCCGAATCCGCTGCGCACGCCTGTGCGTAACGCGACGCCGCGTTCGAAGCTGTTGCCCGCGCCGTTCCGCGCGCGCCGTGTCTGCTGCGTGCGTTATGAAATCCCCGGAGAAGATCAACTGTGTGCGAGCTGTCCGCTACTACTCACGATGAGCGACGAGAAGCTCGCGCTACAAGAATGCCTGCGATGAAGCGTGCGTTGCGCGCAACCGTCTGCGCTGCTTGCTTTGCGTTTGCCTGTTCTGCGGGAGCAGCGGGCGTCACGAGCACGCGGGATCGCACGTCTGCATTCGCCTGCACGCCGCTGTCTGCGAATCCCACCGTGACGCAGGCGAGCGACACGCTGCCGGCGCATCCGAAGCGCATCGTCGTGCTCGAGTTCATGTTTGCCGAAGCGCTGCTTTCGCTCGACATCACACCTGCCGGCATGGTCGACACGGCGTATTACCCTTCGTGGATCGGTTATGGCGTCGAGCGCATGCAGTCGGTGCCGGATGTAGGCACGCGCCAGGAGCCGAGCCTCGAAGCGATTGCCGCGCTCAAGCCGGATCTGATCATCGGCGTCGGCTTCCGGCATGCGCCTATTTTCGGGGCGCTGAAATCGATTGCGCCGACGGTGCTGTTCCAGTTCAGCCCGGACATGAAGCTCGACGGCGAAATGGCGACGCAGCTCGAATGGGCGCGCAGGATCTTCGATACGATCGGTTGCATGACGGGGCGTATGGTTCAGGCACAGGCCGTCGAACGGCAACTCGACGAGGGGCTCGCGCGCGATGCAAAGCGTCTCGCCGATGCCGGGCGCACACATGCTGATTTCGCGCTGTTGCAGGAACTCGGCTTGCCCGATCGATACTGGGCCTACACGGG
Organism: Paraburkholderia sp. Tr-20389; assembly: GCF_017104565.1. Lineage (GTDB taxonomy): Bacteria > Pseudomonadota > Gammaproteobacteria > Burkholderiales > Burkholderiaceae > Paraburkholderia. Next base: position 35,110 of record NZ_JAAGPD010000018.1, read on the forward strand.
AAACAGCATGGCGGGCGGCGTCGCGAAGCAACTCGGCCTGACGCTGTGGCCCGCGCAACCGACGCGTGAAGGCACACGCTACGTGACCTCCGAAGACCTGTTGAGGCGACCGCAAACCAGCGTATTGCTGACGAGCGCGACCGGTCCGGAAGTAAAGCTCGACGCGAAACTGGATTCGCCCGTGTGGCGTTTCGTGCCCGCGCGTCGCGACGGACGCGTGACGCTGGTCGAACGCAACGTATGGGGCTTTGGCGGTCCGATGTCGGCGCTAAAGCTGTCTCACGCGTTGACGGATGCGCTGCTCTCGTTGCCTGCCGTTACGCCGTCGCAGGCTTCCGCGTCGCGCTGAGTCGCTTTTACGCATCGGCTCGCTCGAATGCAAAGCGCCTCGGGATGTGTCGTCCCGAAGCGCTTTTCACTTCATCGTATTTACAGCTACAAGACTTCAGCTTGCATCCAGCTTCGGCTGTTGCACGTCGGCGTGCATCGTCGTACGCGCTGCGCCATGTCCCGCGACCGCATGCGGCACGCCATGCGTCTCGTTGACGATCGCGCCGTTGTCGAGCTTGAGCACGCGGTCCGCGAGCGGGAAGTAGCGGTCGTCATGCGTAATCACCACGACGGTCTTGCCACGGCCACGCAGCTCCGGCAGCAGTTGCTCGTAAAACACGGCCTTGAACGAAGGATCCTGATCCGCGGCCCATTCGTCGAACAGATAGAACGGCCGATCTTCCAGATACGCGACGACGAGCGCGAGACGCTTGCGCTGGCCAGTCGACAAGGCGCGTGTCGAGAACGTGCCGTTTTCCACGCTGACCTTGTGATCGAGCGCGAGCTTCGTGAGCAATGCGTTGGCGCGCGCATCGGCGGCGGCGCGGGCATCGCCGTTCGTATCGTCGGGATCGACGATGCCGAGCAGCGTATCGAACAGATGGAAGTCGTTGAACACTGTCGAGAAGCGCTCACGATAGGCGGGGCGCGTGTCGCGTGTGACGGGCAAACCATCGACTTCGATCACGCCGCCTTCCGGCTCGTAGAGACCTGTCAGCACTTTCGCGAGCGTCGTCTTGCCGCTGCCGTTGCCGCCGACGATGAACACCAGCTCGCCCGGCCTGAAGCTCAGATCGATAGGCCCGATGCGGAACATGCGCTCGTCGCGCTCATGAAAATACGCATGCGTGATGCCGCGCAGCGTGAGCGTTTCGAAGCCTGAGGACTGTGCGCCCGATGCACCTGCGGGCACTGCTCCGCGATCCGGTTCCTCGAACTCGGCAAGCACGCGCTCGATGCGATCCAGCGACACGCGCGCTGCGTTGACGGTCGGCAGATTGTTCAGCAGGCCGTCGAGCGGCACCAGCATGAACAGGAACACGATCACATAGCCCGCTGCCGCATGCGCGTCGGCGTGCACACCGATCGACGGCAGAAAGGTCGCCGCGCCGAGAAAAACATAGAACAGAAAGATGATCCAGCCGACGCCGACCGCATACGCAACGAACGCGCGGCGTCGATGGTCGCGCACTTCGGTGATCGCGGAGCCGAGCTGTCCATCGACGAACTGCCGCGCCCGTTCGCGATGCAGCTTCAGTTCCTTCGCGCCCGCGAACAGCGAGCCCAGATAGTCGAACAGGCGGTCCTGTGCGCGTCCCGCTGCTTCGAGCGATGTAATCGCGCGAATGTCGCCGAAACGGTAACCGAGCGAGCCGATCACGATCGCAGCAAGCGCCAGCACGCAGACGGGCCACGACAGCCACGCGAGATACGCGAGACAGCCCGCGACGATCGAGCCATGCATCACGATGTTGGGCAACGCGAAGAACAGCATCGACACGTTGGTCGCATCGTCCGTGAGGATCGATTGAACGGGTGCTGCGCCGACGCGTTCGACGTCGCGCAGTTCCGCTGCCGCGACGCGTGCGGATACATGCTCGCGCATGCGGCCCATCGTGTCCTGCGACAACCCGGCGAACAGCACACCCGACACGATGCGCGCGACCAATGCGACCAGCGCGCAAGCGCCGAAGCGCAGCGCAAGCGGGAGATCCGCGGCGGCGGGCGCACTCAACGCGAGATTGAGCGTCGCGACGAGAAGCACGCTCGACACGCCGTTCGCAATGCATGCGATCAGCGCGAGCGCGAGCGCGCCGCGCGAACGACGCAATAGCGACAACAGCAGACGGGTGGCGGGTTTGTTCGGGCGATCCGAACCATTCATGGGCGGTGCGTTGGAAACAGTCATCGAAAGCTGGCGTGAGAGTGAATGCGCGGAAAGCGCATGAAAGGGTGTCAACGGAATAGACGTTTGAGCGGCACAAAACTTTAGTCGAACGACGGCGAGCGCGAACCGGTAAGGCGCGCACAGAATTTATTCCGTCAAAGGGGTAAATTTTTTTGCGCGCGATTCGTCACCTGTGTGAAGCCGCTGAAACGGGACCAGGACAAACCATGTCCCGATGCGGCGGCATAGCGGCCATGCCGAAGGACTTCACACGAATGACGACTTTTCCGACTGCCTTGCATCTTCGACTTCGCGAACTCGCTCGCTGTGCGCCTCATGCGCCTGCGCTCGCTGCGTTTTCGCCGCATACCGTACGCATGTCGCGCGGCGAACTCGACGCTCGCGCGTCGCGGGTCGCCGCCGCCTTGCGCACGCGAGGCGTGGGCGCGGAGGTGCGGGTTGGCGTGTGCATCGACAGGTCGTGTGATCTGTTCGTCGCGTTACTCGCGGTGTTGAAGGCGGGCGGCGTGTTCGTGCCGCTCGATCCGCGACACCCCGCGGAACGGCTTGACTGGATGGCGCGCGATGCAGGCTTGCGTCACGGTATCGTCACGCGTGATGCGAACGCGGCGATGCGCGCGAGGTTCGAGCATTGCATCGACGTCGATGCGATCGACACCGAGGAACCGGTCAAGTCCGACGATGCGCAGGTGCATCCGCGTTCGGCCGCATACATGATCTATACGTCGGGCTCGACGGGCACGCCGAAGGCCGTCGTCGTCGAACATGGTCCACTTGCCGCGCATTGCGATGCCGTGATCGACGCCTATCCGATGACAGATGCAGACCGTGTGTTGCATTTCGCGTCGGTGAACTTCGATCTCGCGCATGAGTATTGGCTCGCGCCGCTTGCTGCGGGCGCGAGCATTGCGATCACCGCGCCCGGAACCGTTGCGCCGGACGATGCGCGTCTGCTGGTCGAACAGGAGCGCGTGACGATTGCCGCATTCCCGCCTGCCTATCTGCGTGAGTTCGCGCAAGCCGCGCGGCGTCATGGTGTGCCCGATGCGTTGCGTGTGCTCGCGTTCGGCGGCGAGGCAATGCCGGGCGATGTGTTCGGCGAAATCAGGCAAACGTTTAACAACGTGCGTCTGATCAACGGCTACGGTCCGACCGAGACGGTGATCTCGCCGATGCTGTGGCCGCTCGATCCACATGCTGACTATGAGGACGCCTCGTGCGCATCGTTGCCGATCGGCAAGCCGATCGGTTTGCGCACGGCCCGCGTGACGGACGCCACTTCCGCCGATGGCGCTGCGATCGACGAGGCTTCTTGCGGCGAGTTGCTGCTAGGCGGCGCATGCATCGCGCGCGGCTATCACGGACGCGCCGCGCAAACGGCCGAACGCTTCATTCCGGATGCCGATGGCGAACCGGGATCGCGCGTGTATCGAACGGGCGACCTTGCGCGATTGCGTGCGGACGGTGCTTACGATTACATGGGGCGCGCCGACGATCAGGTGCAGATTCGCGGCGTGCGCGTCGAACCGGGCGAGATCGCGCAGTGTCTGCGCTTGCATCCGCATGTGCGAGATGCCGCCGTATTCGTTGAACAGATTGCGGGGCGCGTGCAGCTTACGGCTTGTGTCGTCATTACGGATGCCATTGAAGAAAACGCGTTGCGCGAGCATCTGTCGAAGCGCTTGCCGGACGCGTGGCAGCCGCATCGCTTTGCGTTGCTCGATGCGTTGCCCTATACGTTGAACGGCAAGCTCGACCGAGAGGCGTTGCGTGTGCGCGTTGCAGCGCAGGCCACGCAAGCATCGATTCGCGAGCCGCAAAGCGAAACCGAACGAACACTGGCCGCAATCTGGCATGTGATTCTGGGTGACGACCGCGTTGTCGGGCTCGATGACCGGTTTCATGTGCTCGGTGGCGATTCGATTGCGATCATGCGTCTGCAAGCGGCCATTCGTGAGGAGCTGCATGTGAATCTGCGGCTGGATAAACTGTTCGCCGACCCTACGCTCGAAGCGCTCGCAGCGCTCGTCGATGCGAGCGAGCATGAAGCTGCCGTGCAGATGTTTCCTTTGAAGACGATCGCTCGCGGCGATGCATCTCTCGCATTCGTCGATCATCGTGCGTCATTCGCGCAACAGCGTTTCTGGGTTCTCGCGCAAACGCGCGACGCGGGCAATGCTTATCACATCGCCGCGCACTGGAACATTCACGGATCGATCGATACCGCGTTGCTGGAAAGCGCACTTGGGCACGTCATCGAACGTCATGAGGCGTGGCGCACCACGCTGCACGAAGATGAGAATGGCATCGTCATGCAGCGCGTTCATGCGCGCATCGCCGTGCCTATGGAGCAGATCGATCTGCGCGAGCTTCCCTTCGAATCGCGCGACGCACGCGGCACCGAGCTTGCCGACGAACACGCAACGCGGCCGTTCGATCTGCAGAATGGACCGTTGCTGCGCGCGTCGCTAGTCACGTTCGCTGATGACGAGCATCGTCTGATGCTGACTGCGCATCATGCGATCAGCGACGGATGGTCGTCGCGTTGCGCGTTTGCGGAACTGGCCGAAATCTATGCGGCGCTGAACGAGCGGCGCGTTACCGGGTTGCCTGCCCTTGCCGCGCAATACGCGGACTTTGCGCAATGGCAGCGCGATTGGCTGGACGGCGCGGAGCGCGATCGGCAACTCGCCTATTGGCGCGAGGCTTTGAACGACGCGCCCGCGCCGCTCGCATTGCCCGTCGATCGCAGCGTGACTGCCGATCGCACACTCGTCGGCAAGCGCGCATCGCGTCGACTCGACGCGCGCGCGTCTGCTGCTGTGCGCGACCTGGCAAACGTCGCGCATGCATCGACGTTCATCGTTTTGCTTGCCGCATTGCATGCGTGGCTGCATCGCTTGACGGCGGCCACAGACGTGGTCGTCGCTGCGCCGGTCGCGAACCGGCAGCGCGAGGAAACGGCCAGCATGCTCGGTCTCTTCATCAACACGGTTGCGTTGCGCGCGCGCGTGTCGCCGTATGAGTCCTTTTCTGCTCTGCTCTCGCAAGTGCGAGACACGACGCTCGGCGCTTACGCAAATCAGGACGTTCCGTTCGATCAGGTGATCGATGCTGTCAAGCCGCCCGTGCGACGCGGCGAGGAATGGCTGCGTGTGAAGTTCGCGCAACAGTTCGTGTTCGATGAACCCGTTGCGTTGCCCGGTGCCGTCGCGACCTTGACGCCCGGTCCCGACAATGCAGCGCGTTTCGACTTCGCGCTCGATTTCACGGACGATGCGCGCGGCATCGAACTGGTTGCGGCATGGGCGACGGATTGCATCGACGACGCGACCGCACATGCGTGGCTCGACAGCTTCATTGGACTGGTGATGGACAGCGTCGCGAATCCTGCATCGCCTGTTAGCTCGCTCGATTGCTCCCGTTCACTGAGCAAGACGCTGCAAGGCCGTGCGCAAACATTCGAATTCGATCACGTGGTGGCGGCACTTTCACATCACGCAAACGCGACGCCGAATCAGATCGCCGTCACCGACGCGCAATGTCAGCTTACGTTCGAAGCGCTCGATGAAGCGTCATCGCGTGCCGCGCATGCGTTGATCGCACAGGGCGCGGGGGCGGAGCGGGCCATTGCGCTATGTATCGATCGCTCCGTCGATTTCGTTGTCGCGCTGCTGGCGGTGTTGAAGTCTGGCGCGATGGCCGTCCCGCTCGATCCCGCAGCGCCGCGCGAGCGCATTGAAGCATCGATTGCCGCGTGCAATGCGCGCTGCGTGATCGTGACGAGCAGCGCACCGCACATCGAAACCGACGCACGCGTCGTGTCGCTAGACGCGTTGATCGCAGCGGGCGACAGCGGCGCACTCGCAGTCATTGCACCGGATCAGGCTGCGTATCTCATCTACACATCGGGTTCGACGGGCATACCGAAAGGCGTCGTGGTATCGCATCGCGCGTTGGTCGATTACGTTCAGGGCGTCCTTGACGAATTGAAGTTCGCGCCCGGCGCGAGCATGGCGATGGTCTCGACCGTCGCCGCCGATCTCGGTCACACGACGCTGTTCGGCGCGTTGTGCTCGGGCCGCACTTTGCATCTCCTGTCGAAAGAATCTGCGTTCGATCCCGACCGCTTCGCCGCGTCCATGCGCGAGCGCGCAGTCGGCGTGCTGAAGATCGTGCCGAGCCATCTGCACGCGCTGCTGGAAGCACAACACCCCGCCGACGTGTTGCCGTCACATGCGCTGGTGCTGGGCGGCGAGCCGCTGCCGTGGACGCTCGTCGAACGGATCGCGTCGTTGCGGCCCGCGTGCCGCGTGATCAATCACTATGGGCCGACGGAGGCCACGGTCGGCGCGCTCACATTCGATGCGACGGCGAGCGTTCGCGCTGCAAACGCATCGACGGGTGTACCGACGGGCCGTCCTTTGCCGAACGCGCGCGCTTGCGTGCTGGATGCGCATGGCGCGCCGGTGCCTGTCGGGGGAATCGGCGAACTGTATCTGGGCGGACCGGGCGTTGCGCGCGGCTATATGGGTCGTGCTGCAGCGACGGCGGAGCGTTTCGTGCCCGACGCCAGCGGGCCGAGGGGCGCGCGGCTGTATCGAACGGGCGACCGCGTGCGTTTGCGCGCCGACGGCGCGATCGACTACCTGGGCCGTCTCGACGATCAGGTGAAGATTCGCGGCTATCGCGTCGAACCGGGCGAAGTGAGCGCGACACTGCGCGCGATCAATGGCGTCAAGCAAGCGGAAACGCTCGCAATCGTCGAGGATGGGCGCGCACGTCTTGCGTCATTCGTCGTCGTAGAAGGCTCGCGCGATGAAGCGGCGCTGCATACCACGCTCGCCGCGCGTTTGCCCGACTACATGGTGCCCGCGACGCTCACGCTGTGCGACGCGTTTCCAGTCACGGCGAACGGCAAGATTGACCGCGCGAAGCTGCGTGAACTTGCACAGCAGCCTGTTGTACAGTCGGCAGGCGACGCGCCGCTCGAAGGCGCTGAACGCATTCTCGCGGACGTATGGAAAGAAGTGCTGCGCGCGGAGCGCGTGGGCCGCGACGACAACTTCTTCGAGTTGGGCGGCGACTCGATTCTCGCGCTGCAGGTGATCGCCCGTTCGCGCAAACGCGGCGTGCGCTTCACGCCGAAGCAGCTTTTCGACAAGCCGACCGTCGCGCAACTGGCGCAGGTCGCGCAAGCGGTTGCAGCGCCTGAACCAAAAGCGGAAGCGCGTGCACCAGCAGTATCTGCGGACAATTCGCGCGTCGCCTTGACGCCCGCGCAGCATCGCTTCTTCGAACTGGATGTGCCGAAGCGTCACCACTGGAATCAGGCCATCGAACTGCATGCGCCGGAGCGCTTCGATCTCGATGCGTTCGCGCAGGCGTTCGACGTGGTGCTCGCCCATCACGACGCATTCCGTTTGCGCTTCACGCAGGACTCGGCTAAATCATGGAGCGCGCGATACGCAGACAAGCCGTTCGACACGCTGCCCCTCGTCGCGATCGAAGCGCGCGATGAACACGATGCACTCGCGCAATTCGACGAGTTGCAACGCGGCTTCGATCTCGCGCGCGGTCCGCTTGCAGGTGCGCTCGTCGCGATGTTGCCCGATGGAACGCCGCGCGTGTGGGTCGCGATTCATCATCTGATCGTCGACGGCGTGTCGTGGCGCGTGCTGCTCGAAGACCTCGACACCGCCTATCTCGCGGCGCGCGAACGCCGCTCCGTGCGTCTCGCTGCGCAAGGCGTACGCGCGTCTGACTGGGCGCGACGTCTTGGCGCTAGATCGTTTGCGAAGGAATTGCCGTACTGGACGTCGATACAGCGAGCCAGCACCGCGCTGCCTTTCGATCAGCCGCACGGCACGACAACGAATGCCGATGCGTGCACGGTCGAATGGACGATCGACGCAACGCTCACGCAGACCTTGCTCACGGATGCGAACGGCGCATGGCGCACGCAGACCATCGACCTGCTCGTCGCCGCGCTCGCGCACACGCTCGGCATGAGCGTCCAGACTGATTCTCTGCTGATCGAACTGGAAGGCCACGGACGCGAAGCATTGTTCGAAGACTGCGATGCGAGCCGCTCGATCGGTTGGCTGACGAGTCACTATCCGATGGCGTTGCCCGTACACGAATCGCGCACCGACACGCTCTCGGCCGTCAAGGACGCATTGCGCGCTGTGCCGCACAAAGGGCTTGGTTTCGGCGTGCTGCGTTATCTGGCGGACGAATCGACTCGCGCCGCGCTTGCCGCGTTGCCGCGTCCGCGCGTCACGTTCAATTATCTCGGTCAGTTCGGCGATGCATCGAATGACCGCGCGCTGAATGCACGTTTCGGCGGAGCAGGCTGCGAGCGCGACCCGGCCGGACCGATGTCGAATGCGCTCGCGATACACGCGCACATCGACGGCGCTCGCAAGCTCAAGGTGCATTGGGTGTACAGCTCGGCGATGTTCAACGCGGGCACGGTAGAACAGCTTGCGCGTCAATTCGAAACGGCGTTGCGTGACATCGCGGCGCGCTGTATCGAACGCGTGTCGAAGCGTGGAGCCAGTGCTACACCCGCCGACTTCCCGCTTGCGCGGCGCGCAGGTCTCACGCAACCGATGCTCGAACGTCTCGAACTCGATTTGCGTAGCGTCGACGATATCTATCCGCTGTCGCCGATGCAGCAGGGCATTCTGTTTCACTCGTTGTATGCGCCGGATCGCACGACCTATGTGAACCAGTTCGTCGCGACGTTGACGTCGCCGGATATTGCGCGTGTGACGGCTGCATTCGAGCGTATCGTGCCGCAGCACGACATCTTGCGCACGAGCTTCTGGCACGACGGCGATGTGCCGCTGCAAATCGTGCATCGTCAGGCGAAGCTGCCCGTCGCCGTGCTCGACTGGTGCGGTGGTGACGCGCAGACAGTGAGTTTCGAGCAATGGCTGACAGAAGACCGCGCGCAAGGCTTCGATCTGAGCCAGGCGCCGTTGATGCGCGTGACGCTGATCCGCCTGAGCGACGATGAATGGCGACTTGTGTGGACGCGCCATCACTTGCTGCTCGACGGTTGGAGCACCGCGCGCATGTTCGCCGATGTGCTGCGCGATTACATGAGCGAGCGTCGCGCGTTGTCTTTCGGTCAAGCAGGACGTTTGCGTTACCGCGATTTCATCGCGTGGCTGGACGCGCGTGATCATGAAGCCGACAAGGCATTCTGGCTCGACCGCCTCGCGCGCTTCGACGAACCTACCCTCGTTGCGCCGAATATATCGCCGGATAGCGCCGCGACTGCAACGAGCAGTACGTGGCGCGCACAGTTCGATGCCACGACGACCGCGAAGCTGACGACCCTCGCGCGCAATCTCAAGCTGACCGTGAACACGCTCGTGCAAGGCGCGTGGGCGCTCGCCTTGCAGCGAATGACCCATCACGCGACAGTAGCGTTCGGCGCGACGGTTGCAGGCCGACCCGATGCATTGCCCGACGTCGACGATGTGCTCGGTCTTTTCATCAACACGTTGCCCGTCATCGCGACGCCCGCGCCGCAACGGCGTATCGCCGACTGGCTCGCCGGCCTGCAACGCGACAACGCGGCGAACGCCGAACACGCTCACACGCCGCTGTTCGACATTCAGCGCTGGGCGGGTCAAGGCGGCGGCGCGATGTTCGACACGCTGGTTGTGTTCGAGAACTATCCCGTCGATCCGGCATGGTCGGCGAACGACGAGCGCGCATTGCGGCTGTCGGAACTTCGCAACGTCGAATCGACGGATCTCGCCGTCACGCTGATCGTTCAGGCAGGCGATACGCTGACGATCGACTACGGCTACGACACCGCGCGTCTCGATGAAGCTCGCGTGCGTGCGTTGCATCGCGCGTTCGACGCATGCATCGAAGCGTTCATCGCCGATCCGCACGCGCTGCTTGGCAGTGTGTCGATCGCGACGCAAGACGACCGCGTGCAGCTTGCAAGCTGCAACGACACGGCTCACGCGTGGCCGGATGAACTGCAATCGCCGCTTCATCGACAGTTCGAGCGCCATGCGGCCGCCACGCCCGATGCGATCGCACTCGATCTCATCGACGCGAACAAGGCTCGCACACGGCTGACCTACGCCGAACTCGACGATCGCGCCATCCGCGTCGCGGGTGCGTTGCTGAAAGCGGGCGTGAAGGCGGACAGCGTGGTCGCGCTGTGCGTCGAGCGCTCGATTGAAATGGTCGTCGCGCTGTTCGGCGTGTTGAAGGCCGGCGCTGCATATCTGCCCGTCGATCCCGACTATCCGGCGGAGCGCATCGCGTATCTGCTCGACGATGCACGGCCCGCCGTCGTGCTGACTCAACGTGCGCTTTATGCACGGGTTGTCGATTCGATCGGCGACGCGGATGCACGAGTATTGTGTGTCGAAGAACTGGATGCGAGTTCTGCGCTTGAACTGAGCGTCGATGTCGAACCCGATCAGCTTGCCTATCTGATCTACACGTCGGGCTCCACTGGCAAGCCGAAGGGCGCGGGCAACACGCATCGCGCGCTTGCGAACCGCATCGCGTGGATGCAGAGCGCGTATCGGCTCACGCCGCGCGACGTGGTGCTGCACAAGACGCCGTTCGGCTTCGACGTGTCGGTGTGGGAATTCGTGTGGCCGTTGTCGGTTGGTGCGACGCTGGCGATTGCAGCGCCCGGAGATCATCGCGACCCCGCACGCCTCGCCGCTGCCATCGACGCATACGGGGTGACGACGCTGCATTTCGTGCCGTCGATGCTGGGCGCGTTGCTCGGTTATCTGAAGGACTTCGATGCCGCTGCGCAATGCACGAGCATCGCGCGCATCGTGGCGAGCGGCGAGGCGCTTTCGCCGGAACTCGTGGCGCGCGCGCGTGCTCTGTTGCCGCAAGCGCAACTGCACAACCTGTACGGTCCGACGGAAGCTGCGATCGACGTGTCGCACTGGACCTGCACGGACGACGACGCGCGAGCCGTCGCGGTGCCGATCGGCGAGCCGATCGCGAACATTCAGCTGCATGCGCTCGATGCTGCGCTTCATCCGCTTCCAGCAGGCGCAATGGGTGAACTGTACCTGGGCGGCGTCGGACTCGCGCGCGGGTATCTCGGGCGAGCGGCCTTGACGGCAGAGCGCTTCGTGCCCGATCCGTTCACGCCCGGCGCGCGCCTCTATCGTACGGGCGATCTGGTGTGCCGACGCGCGGATGGTGTGCTCGACTATCTCGGCCGCGCCGATCAGCAGGTCAAGCTGCGCGGCCTGCGCATCGAGCCCGGTGAAATCGAAGCGTTGTTGCGTGCCGCGCCCGGCGTGCACGATGCCGTCGTGATCGTGCGCGACGAGCAGTTGATCGGCTATGTCGCGCGACGTGCCGAAGAAGCGTTCGATCAAGCCGCGCTGTTCGCGGCGCTGCATGCGCAATTGCCCGCGTACATGGTGCCCTCGCACGTGATCGAACTCGACGCGTTGCCCGTCACGCCCAATGGCAAGTGCGACCGCAACGCGTTGCCTGCGCCGTCGCTGCAATCGGCAGAGATCGTGGAGCCGAACACCGACACCGAGCGCGAACTCGCGGCGATCTGGCAGCGCGTGCTGCGCCTTGACGAAAGCCACGCGATGGGCCGCGATGCCGACTTCTTCGCGCTGGGCGGTCACTCGCTGCTCGCCACACAGGCGAACGCGCAAATCAATCTGCACTGGTCGCTCGCGCTGCCGCTGCGCACGCTGTTCGACGCGCGCACGCTGGCGCGCTGCGCGGCGGCCATCGACGCGGCGCTCGAAGCGCGCGGCGCCCATGCACTCGACGATGCAGCGCGCGCGATCGACGCGCTGCTCGGCGAACTCGAAGCGCAATGAGGAACGATCGAATGAAATCCACCCCTGATCTGATGGCGCTGGCCGCGCGTTTCGCGCAATTGCCCGATGCACAGCGCAAGCTGTTCATCACGAAGCTCGGCGAAGCCGGCATCGACTTTCGCATGCTGCCGATTCCGGCGCGCTCGGACCGCTCGTCCGCCATGCCCGCATCGTTCGCACAGACCCGGCTGTGGCTGCATGCGCGCATGATCGACGAACCGGCCGCATATCACGTCACGAGCCGGCTGCGCCTGGACGGCGAACTGAACCGCGCGGTGCTGCGTCACGCATTTGATGCGCTGATCGCACGTCACGAAGCATTGCGCACGACATTCGCAGAATCCGCCGATGGCGGCGTCGAGCAGATCGTGCATGCGCCTTCGCGCTGTCCTTGGCGCTTCACGGATCTGTCGCGTGTGGCCAAGGCCGATCGCGAGAACATCGCGGCTGACATCGCGGTAAAGGACGAAGACCAGCCCTTCGACCTCGCGAGCGACGCGCTCGTGCGCGTGCATCTGATCGCGCTCGACGACACGACACACTGGCTCGTGCTGACGATGCATCACGTCGTGTCGGACGGCTGGTCGATCGACGTGCTGCTCGATGAACTGGCTGCGTTCTATCGCGCGTATGCAAACGGCGAAACGGTCGTGCTCGCGCCGTTGCCTGTTCAATACGCGGACTTTTCGCTGTGGCAGCGGCGCTGGCTCGATGCGGGCGAGGCCGAGCGCCAGTTGCAGTTCTGGCGTGAGCAGGTGAAAGCCGATGCGGGCGTGATCGCATTGCCCGGCAGCGGCGCGCGGCCGATGCAGCGCAGCGCACGCGGCGGGCGGCATTACTTCACGATCGAGGTCCCCATCGCGCAGCGCGTGCGCGCGCTCGCGAAGGCGCGCCGCGCGACGCCGTTCGCGGTGTTGCTCGCGGCCTTGCACGCATTGCTCGCGCGGGCGAGTGGCGAGACGCATATCCAGATCGGTGTCCCGGCTGCGAATCGCGAGCGCGCGGAAACCGCCGGGCTGATCGGCTTCTTCGTGAATACGCTGGTGGTCGGCGCACGCGTGGATATGCGCAAGCCGTTCGATGCGCTGATCGATCAGGTGCAGCGCGCGCTCGTCGATGGGCAATCGCATCAGGACGTGCCGTTCGAGCAGATCGTCGAGGCGCTCGGCGTGCCGCGCAGCGCGAGTCATCATCCGCTGTTTCAGGTGATGGCGTCGTATGCGGCGCGCCGCGCGTTGCCTATGTTCGATGACGTGCGCGTCACCGATCTTCCGTTCGGCGCGCCGTATGCGAAGTTCGATCTGACGCTGGGTTTCGAAGATCGCGAAGACGGCGCACTCGACGCCGCGTTCGTCTACTCGGCCGATCTGTTCAACGCGCAGGCCGTACAGCGCATTGCGGACGAGTACGCGCAGTTGCTCGATAGCGCGCTGGCTTCATCGCAGGCGCCCGTCGGCGATCTCGAATGGTTGACCGAGGCCGAGCGCGCGCAAATCGATGCGTGGAATGTCTACGAACCTGCCGATGCGCCGTTCGTGCCCGTACACGTGAAGCTCGCGCAGCATGCGAAGAATAAGCCCGATGTAAGCGCGGTGATGGACGCGGAGCGAACGCTCACGCGTGCCGAACTCGATGCGCGCGCCACGCGTCTCGCGGCTCGCATGATGGCGGCGGGTGTCGGCGCGGAAGTGCGGGTCGGTATCGCGGTCGGGCGCTCGACGGATCTGTTCGTCGGTCTGCTCGCGATTCTGAAGTCGGGTGGCGCGTTCGTGCCGCTCGATCCGACGCATCCGCGCGAGAGGCTCGCGCATATCGTCGACGATGCGTCGATCGAGCATGTCGTGACCGAGCGGCGTCACGTGCCCAGGCTGCCGTTACGGCATGGCACGCGAGTATGGCTGATCGATGCAGACGACGATGCGCAGCAGGAAGACATCGCGTGGCGCGAACCGGCGATTGCGCCGACGCAAGCTGCGTATCTGATCTACACGTCGGGCTCGACGGGGAAACCGAAGGGCGTCGTCGTCGATCATGCATCGATTGCGATGCACTGCGCGGCGATCGTCGCGCGTTACGGCATGCGCGAAAAGGACCGCGTGCTGCATTTCATGTCGATCAACTTCGACGGCGCGCACGAGTGCTGGCTCGCGCCGTTGTCGGCGGGTGTCGATATTCGGATTACCGACGACGCGCTGTGGCCGCCCGCGCAAACGTGCGAAACCATTGCGCGCGAGCGGGTCACGATAGCCGCGTTTCCGCCGAGCTACGCGTTGCAGATGGCCGAATGGGCGCGCACGCATGGCGCGCCGCGTTCGCTGCGCTCGCTCACGGTGGGCGGCGAAGCGACTTCGCGCGAAGCGTTCGCGGCGCTGCGTCAGGCGTTTCCCGAGGTACGCGTCGTCAACGGTTATGGTCCGACGGAGACGGTCATCACGCCGCTACTGTGGATGATCGACGCGCACGAAGACGCGAGCGATATCGCCGATGCTGCGTATCTGCCCATCGGCACGCCTGTCGGCGAGCGTACCGCGCACGTGCTCGATGCGAATCTGCGGCCCTTGCCGATCGGCGTGACGGGTGAACTCTATCTGGGTGGTACAGGTGTCGCGCGTGGCTATCACGCGCGCGCCGCGCTGACGGCCGAGCGCTTCGTGCCCGATCCGTTCGGCGCGCCCGGTGCGCGTCTTTATCGAACGGGAGACCTGGTACGCCGTCGCGCGAATGGTGTGCTGGAGTTCGTGGGACGCATCGATCATCAGGTGAAGGTGCGCGGCTTGCGTATCGAACTCGGTGAAATCGAAGCACGTCTGATGGCGCACGGCGATGTGCGCGATGCGGTGGCGGTCGTGCGTGGCAGCGGTGCGGATGCGGCGCTCGCTGCGTACGTCGAGTTGAGCGAAGAGGCAGGCAAGCGCGGTAAGCGTGCGGACGGCGATGCACTCGCGGACCATCTGCGTCGCACGTTGCCTGACTATATGGTGCCGCCGCATATCGTCGTTCTCGTTGCGTTGCCGCGCAATGCGAACCGCAAGATCGATCGCGCGGCATTGCCCGAGCCGGTGCGAGCCGAGCGCGCATTCGATGCGCCTGCACCCGGCATCGAGACGGCGCTCGCGAAGATCTGGGGTGAGGTGCTGCGCGTCGAGCGCGTGGGCCGTGCCGATCACTTCTTCGAACTGGGCGGTCATTCGCTGGCAACCGTCAGCGTGGCCACGCGGGTCCGCGAACGCCTCTCGCACGATGTTGCCGTGCGCACGCTGTTCGAAGCACCGACGCTCGCTGCGTACGCGCAGCGCGTGGCGGAGTCGGCGCGCGTCGATCCGCGCGAGGGCACGCGTCACGTGCAGGAAGAGGGCGATGTCGGTGACCTCGCATTGAGCGATGCGCAACGTGCGCTGTGGTTTTTGTGGCGCGCGCAGCCGGAGAGCGCCGCGTACAACATTCCCGTCGCATTGCGTTTGCGCGGCGCGTTGGACGTGAGTGCATTGCGGAGCGCTTTCGATCATGCGGCGCGGAAGCATCCTGCTTTGCGTGTACGTCTCGTCTCGACGAAAGACGTTCCGGAAGTGCGTCAGGTGATCGACGAACATTGCCGTGCAACGTTGCCTGTTGTCGAGTTGTGCGAGCTTGCGTCGATGGACGATCGGCTCGCGGCCGCTACACGCCTCACGGACGAGGACGCGCTCACACCGTTCAATCTGGCCGAAGCGCCGTTGTGGCGCGCGCGTCTGATCCGTCTCGCCGACGACGATCACGTGCTGTCGATCGTGATCCATCACATCGTCGCGGATGGCCGGTCTATCGACGTGTGGCTCGACGACGTGCACAGTGCTTACGTCGCGGGCGCGACGGGCAAGCCGTCGATTGCGTCGGCGATGAAGCCCGCATTCGCTGCCCGTACGCAGATCCGGCAAGCCGACATGACCTTCTGGCGCGACGCGCTGCGCGGCGTCGATACGCTGCATCTTCCGCAACCTTCAGCGACGCGTCCCGTATCGCCCGACTGGAGTGCGGGGCGCATGGCATTCGCACTCGATGCTCGTTCGATTGAACGCGCGAAGGCGTTGGCCCTATCCACTCAAGCGACGTTGCCGATGCTCTTGCATGCGGTGCTGAACGTGGCGCTCGCGCGTCAGATTGGCGCGCTCGATCAGGCCGTCGGTGTGCTCGCATCCACGCGCGATGCCGATACCGACGACGTGATCGGTCTGTTCATCAACGCAGTCGTCGTCCGCACGTTGATGCGCGAATCGGGCTCGCCACGCGACGTGATCGCCGCTGTGCGCGAAGCCGCACTGGGCGCCTATGCGCACGTCGCGGCGCCGTTCGCGCAGATCGTCGACTCGGTTCGCGCACCGCGAACGGCGAACGGCAATCCGCTGTTCCAGGTGATGTTCAACTATCTGCGTCCCGCACAGAGCGATAGCCGCGAGTGGCACGGTATCGCGGTGGATGAGTTCAACGACGTGCGGCATCGCGTCGTGTTCGATCTCGAACTCGACATCGTCGAGCATCACGATGGCCGCGTGACGGGTGCGTTTTCATATGGACGCGAACTGGTCGATGGCGCGTTCGTCGAGCGTCTGTGCGCCGATTACCTGGCCACTGTCACGCGTTTTATTGATGCGCCGGATGAAGCGATTGTCATTTCGGGGACGCGCCTCGCGGCTGCCCGTGTCAAGAAAGCCGATGCATTTCGTGAGTCGTCGCCGCGCGCCGCGCAACTGATGCAGATACTCGCTCGATTGTGGGCGCGCACATTTGAAGGCGAAGCGCCTGAGGTAAGCGACAACCTGTTCGAAGCCGGCGCGACATCGTTCGACGTTGTGCGCTTCGTCGATGCGGCGAACGCAGCAGGGTACGGCATCGCGATCGACGACGTGTTCGTGCATCAAACGCTGGCAACGCTTGCAGGCGAGTTGGCGCAACGACTCGACATGCACGTCGAACAGGACGCACGCGAAACGGTTACAGAGGTGCGCGATGCACGCTGAATTCACACGGGAAGACATGAATACGTTCAAGCAGCCTTCGCTGGCAGCTTATCTGGAAGGCGATGCGATCACCGTGGCGGAAGACGGCCGCGCCGAAGGGATCGTGCTGCATGCGAGCTGGACGCGCGCAGACGGTATGCGCATCGTCGAATGGTGCAAGGGCATCTCGCCGCTCGGACAGCGTCGCGCGGTGCTGGCTGCATTGCGCGCGGCGTTCGGTGCGAGCCGCGACAGCAAGAGCGTTGCGCTCGATACCGGCAAGCTGCATCGCGATGCGCTCGACGCGCTGCGTTACAGCGGCGTGCTGACGGCGCAGAACGTCTGCATGCGCGACGCGTGGGCGCAGCAGCCCGATTTGTGGCTCACGCGTGCCGCATCGACACCCATCACGGCGCTGTCTTATGCGATGACGGATGGCGCACGGCATCCGCGGCGTGCGCCGTATGGCGACGGGATCGTGTATGCGCGCGACGTGCCGGAGTTTGGGCATCGCTTCACGTTGCGCACGGCGTCCGTCGCGCAAGACCTCGAACACCTGCATGCATGGATGAACGAGCCGCGCGTCAATGCGTTCTGGGACGAAGCGGGCATGCTCGACGCGCATCGAGCGTATCTGGAACGCGCGTTGGCGACCCCGCATATGCATCCGTTGATCGGCGCGTTCGATGGCGAGCCGTTCGGCTACTTCGAAGCGTACTGGGCAAAGGAGGACCGCATTGCGCCGTTCGCGGCATCGACGGATTTCGATCGCGGCCTGCACATGCTGGTGGGCGATACGCGTTGGCGCGGCGCCGAGTGTGTCGCGGCCTGGCTGCCGTCGCTCGTTCATTACCTCTTTCTCGATGATCCGCGTACTCAGGCCGTCGTCTGCGAGCCGCGCCACGATAACGCACGCATGATCGATTACCTCAAACGACACGGCTTTTCGAGCATCGCGCATTTCGATTTTCCGCATAAGCGCGCGCTGCTGATGCGTGTCATCCGCGAAGGGTTCTTCGACGGCAGGCATCTGTGATGTTCCGCCGCATTCTGGATTGCAACCATAACGTCCGTCGCCACTGGTAGAAGGGAGACATTTGATGACTCATTTGACGACTCAACGAGAACACATTCACGATTTGATCGGCGTCGGCTTCGGGCCGTCGAATCTGGCGCTGGCCGTGCGCCTCGCGGAGACCGGCAGTGCGCCGGCCGCGCACTGCTATATCGAACGGCAGCCGGAATTCGGCTGGCATCGCGGTATGCTGCTCGACGATAGTCGCATGCAGATTTCTTTTCTGAAGGATCTCGTCACGCTGCGCGATCCGAAGAGCCGCTTCACCTTCATCAACTATCTATTCGAGCGTGGGCGTCTGCAGGATTTCGTCAATCTGAAGAACTTCTATCCGACGCGAATCGAGTTTCACGACTACCTTCGCTGGGTCGCGAGCGCGTTCGACGATCAGGTGCATTACGGCGAGTCGGTGACGAGGATCGAGCCTGTGATGGACGCCAACGATCCGCGCACCGTCACGCATCTGCGCGTGCATTCGCGCGATGCGCAAGGCAAGGAACGTCATCGTTTGACGCGCGCGCTGTCGGTTGGGATGGGGGGCGTGCCGCAGATTCCGGCTGCGTTCGAGGCGTTGCGCGAGGCCGCTGTGATTCACTCGTCCGGCTATCTGACGTCGATCGACGGTCTCGTCGGCGGCGGAACGCGCGACATTGCGCAACGCCGACGCGTTGCCGTCGTAGGCAGCGGCCAGAGCGCGGCCGAAGTGTTCATCGATCTGGCGCGCCGTTTCCCGCACGTCGATGCGACGCTCATGATGCGCGCGCCGGCATTGAAGCCCGCCGACGACAGTCCGTTCGTCAATGAAATTTTCAATCCGTCGTTCACCGACCTTATTTACTCGCAGCCCAAAGACGCGCGACGCTCGCTGCTCGATACGTTCCGCGACACCAACTACTCGGTGGTCGACCGGCCATTGATCGAACAGATCTACGAGTTGCTGTACGTGCAGAACGTGAGCGGTGCATCGCGTCATCGTCTGCTGAACAACTGTGCGATCGAATCGGTACGTGAATTGCAAACCGCAGACGGAAACGAGATCGAAATGCGCGTGCGCGATCGCATGGACGGCGATGCGGCGATGGAGCGCTTCGATGCCGTTGTGCTCGCGACGGGCTATCGGCGCGATGCGCATCACACGCTGCTCGATCCGCTCGCAGAGGCGTTGGGCAAGCCCGTCGAGCAATGCGAAGTCGCGCGCGATTATCTGCTCGCGACGCCCGCGCATTTTCAGCCGCGCATCTATCTGCAAGGATGCTGCGAGGACAGTCACGGCTTGAGCGACACCCTGCTTTCGGTGCTCGCGCGCCGCGCAGACGAGATCGCCGGCTCGCTAGAAGCGGGCAAGAACGAAGGCGGCGTTGCAGTGCAAGCGCGGACGGCGCAGAGCGGCGATCGCGTGGCGTTCGCTCTTTGAAAATAATGCCGACCTGGCAAACCGATCGACTACCCGATCAGCTGGATCAATTGAGGAAAGGAAGACAGGCATGAACGCTCGCGTGGGCTTTGAGGAACTTGTTCCGACGCCGGACGGATTTGCATTGACGGCGTGGCCGCGCGATGCGGCGCCCGAACAGTTGTTGCCCGCGCTCGCGGAGATTTTTTGCCGCGATGCGAAGCGGCAGCTGGTATCGCTGAACGTGCCGTTCGAACCCGCCGATGACGCGACGCATGCATTCGTCACGCGCGCGATTCGCGAGGGCATCGTCGACACGGCGGAATGCGTGGGTTCGACACTACGGCTGACGGCATCGCGCGCGACCTTCTGGCAGCAGCCGTCGTTGTGGCTTACCGCGCCTTCATCGGCGGGCATGCCGGTGCGTTATACGGTCGATCACAAGCGGCGTCATCCCGTGCGCGCGCCGAAGCCGGAGGGCGTCGTGTATCGCCGCTTCATGCCGACCGTGGGCATGACGTTCAGCCTGCGCACGGTGGATGTGGAGCGCGATACCGATATCTTTCACTATTGGCAGAATCAGGAGCGCGTCGCGCACTTCTGGGACTTCAAGGGCACGCGCGAGGAGCATGCGGCATATTTGACCGAGCAGTGCGCGGACCCGCACGTGCATCCTCTGATAGGTTGTTTCGACGATGTGCCGTTCGCGTACTTCGAGGTGTATTGGGCGAAAGAAGATCGCGTTGCGCCGTTTTACGATGCCGGTGATTTCGATCGCGGCCTGCATCTGCTGGTGGGTAACAGCGACTATCAGAGCGCGGGGAAATTGCGCGCGTGGTTCAACGGCATCCTGCACTACATGTTCATCGACGATCCGCGCACGCAACGCGTGGTCGGCGAGCCGCGCATCGATCACACGCGGCATATCGCGTGGATGCATCGGCTGGGCGCCTATACGCTGAAGGAGTTCGATTTTCCGCACAAGCGCGCGGCGCTCGTCATTGTCGAGCGCGAGGCGTACTTCGGGCAGTTCGGGCCTTGAAAGCGATGAATCAGGTCAGGCGCAATTGGCGCTTTACGTCACCGCCTTTGCGCTTTTTCGCCTCGGCCTTTTTGCAAATGTCGAGTAATAACCAGCGCGCGACTGTCTCAGGACGGTCCATTCCGCATTGAGCGGAGCGGATATCCCAACCGAAATAGACAATAACGGTTCCGTCGATTACCCGATAGGAGCCCGTGTGTGTGATCCCTGCGACCGTAACGGTAAGCGGTCGCCTCTCGTCGTATTGAGCTGAAGCCACTGTTTTTGATTTTTGAATTACAAAGCAAAAACTTATACGGACGATTATCGCCCGTCAACTGAATATACTTTTGGAAGCGCATTTTGGATTTTCAACAACAGGCGGAAATTGAAAGTGCGATTCCAGCGCAGGCGAAACGCATTTCAATGGAGAATTGAGGATTCGTTCGGCGCGCAAGGCCTCCCAAGGGGTTGGGTTCTACTTGAAGACTTGCGATATCGTCTGAAGATATAGCAGGCGTATTGTCATCGCTAACTCTCGCGGGGACCGCGTTCGGGGCTATCTCCCCTCAAAAATCGGCTGCCAGCCCATTTTTGACGATATCGACAAGCGCTTTTATTACTAGAACAATCTATATTGCAGAAACAGGACCCTTCATCGCAGCCTGCGATTTCGACCGGGTCTTAATCCGTGCCTTCGCGCTACGTTGCATCGTCATGCCATGGCGGTCTTCGGGAGACGGCCATGCTTCTTTCAGCAGGGGGAGCCATGTCCACCTCACCGCTTTTCGATGCACCGCACGGTGTCGGCGATTCCATCGAACAGGCCGATTCGCGCTTGCACAATCGCGACCTGGCGCCCGTGCCTCATACGCGGCGCACGTGGACGGGCTATAGCATCTTTGCGATGTGGATGTCCGACGTGCATAGCGTCGGCGGGTATACGTTCGCGGCGAGTCTCTTCCTGCTCGGGATTTCCGGCTGGCAGGTGCTGATCGCGCTGACAGTCGGCATCCTTGTCGTCTACGTGCTGATGAACTGGGTCGGCAAGCCGAGCTACATGCACGGCATTCCATTCCCCGTGATGGCGCGGGTGAGCATGGGCGTGATGGGCGCGAACCTCGCCGCCGTGATACGCGGCGTGGTGGGCATCGTCTGGTATGGCGTGCAAACCTACTTCGCTTCCAAAGCGGTTGCGACGCTGCTGCTCCTGTTCATTCCGGCTTCGGTCGCATTGCGCAACGTCAGTTTCCTGAGCCTGGACGGTTTGGGCTGGGTAAGCTTCCTCTTCATGTGGATCTTCCAGCTGATCATTTTCCAAAGAGGCATGGAGACAATCCGCAAGTTCATCGACTTTTGCGGGCCTGCCGTGTACGTCGTGATGTTTGCGCTGATGGCGTGGATTCTTTCGCAGGCCGGGCTTGGCAGCCTGAGTCTGACGCTTGGCGGCAAAACGCTAACGGGCTCGGAGCAATTCGCGGGCATGGGCAATGCGGTGCTGCTCGTCATCAGCTATTTCGCTGCGCTGCTGCTCAACTTCGGCGACTTCTCGCGCTTTGCGAAGAGCGAGCAGCAAATGAAGATCGGCAATTTTCTCGGACTGCCCGTCAACTTCATCGTCTTTGCGATCATCACGGTGATCGTGACGTCGGGCAGCGCAAGCGTGTTCGGCTCGATGATCATGGACCCCGTCGCGATCGTCGCGCACATTCAGAACAAGGTAGCCGTGGTGATCGGCAGCCTCACGTTCATCGTGGCGACAATGGGCATCAATATTGTCGCCAATTTCGTCTCGCCTGCGTATGACGTGGCGAACCTGTTCCCCAAACATGTCGACTTCAAGCGCGGCGGATTGATCGCGTCGATTCTCGCAGTCGTCGTTTGCCCGTGGATCTTCGTCGACAGTCCCAAGGCCATTACGATTTTCGTCAGCGTGTTCGGCGCCGTGCTCGCACCGCTATACGGGGTGATGATGGCCGACTTCTACCTGATCAAGAAGCAGCAGGTACAAACTGCCGAGTTGTACACGATGGCGCCCACGGGCCGCTTCTACTACGACGGCGGCTGGAACCGGGTGGGCGTGGCGGCGCTCGTGCTGTCGGGCTGCATTTCCATTGGCTGGGAATTGTGCACGCAACTACTGCACGTGCTGCCTGAAAACAACTTTGGCTGGCTGATGGGCGCCGTGGCGGGTGCGTTGTTGTACGTCGTCATGATGCGAATCGCGCGCAGGACGTGACCGGCCTGTTTCGTTTGCATTCGCGGACGTCTGCAGCCATAGCACATACGCTCACGCGTTGGCGTGATGGACGGATTTGGGCGCTAGTTTGTCTTTAGAGACCGATCAAAGTATTCGATACTCAGGAGTCGATTCGTGACGTGCAAGGGCGCGCCACTGCCTTCATATGCGCACGCATATACCAGCAGGGCCGTCGAATCGAAACAACTCCATATTGCCAGCCCTTTCGAACGGACACGAAGATGGACCGGCTTGACGCGTTGAGGCTGTTTGTCGAAATCGCCGAAGCCGGGAGCTTTTCCGCGGCTGCGCGGAAGAGCACGGTGTCGACATCGACGGTAACGCTCGCGCTGCAAAAGCTCGAAGAGGAAGTCGGCGCGCGTCTCATCATGCGCACGACACGACGCCTGGCTTTTACGCACGAAGGTCAGCGCTTTCTCGACGACGCACGCCGTGTGCTTGCCGATTGGGATGCGGCGATTCTCAGTCTGCGCGAAGACGGTCCATTGAACGGCCCCATCCGGCTGACGGCCAGCACCGATTTCGGCCGCACGCGTGTCGTGCCGCTGCTGGACAAGTTCATGAGCCTGTACCCGCAAGTGCAGGTGTCGGTGCTGCTGACGGATGGCGTGATCGACCTAGTCGATCAACATCTGGACCTCGCATTGCGCAATGGTCCGCTGATCGATTCGCGGCTCAAGGCGCGGCTGCTGTTGACGGGGCCGCGCGTGGTGTGCGCCGCGCCGTCTTATTGGGCGACGCATGGCAAGGCGATGCATCCGTCGCAACTGTCGTCGCATAACTGCCTGATCCTCGCGCGGCCCGATGCGCCGTTCGCGAACTGGCCTTTCGTCGTCGACGGCAAGCAGATCGCCGTCCGGGTATCGGGCAATCGCGTGGCGAGCGATGGCGGCGTGCTGCGCGAATGGGCCGTGAACGGTTATGGCGTGATACTGAAAAACCGTTGGGACGTCTATCACGAACTGTTGTCGGGCAGGCTCGAGACGGCGCTGGATCAGTACATCGGCGAGCGCGTCGATCTGTTCGCTGTCTATGCAGGTGCGATGCCGAGCCGGCGGGTGGGTACGCTGATCGACTTCATTGCGCGTGAGCTGGCCGTCGACGATACGCTCGAACTGCATCCGCTAGACAGTCTTCGTCCGCTTTAGCATCGCTCTCCGTTTCCGATTGTTCAGACTTTAGCCGTACGACGAGTTGCACCGGCATCCGAAAGCAGGTAGCCTAACTGCGATTAACTTTGTCGGAGTGGCTATGTCTCACATCAGCGCAGGTGTCGAATACGGCTTGCACTGCCTGCTTTATCTCACGGAAACGGCGCCTGGCGGCGTTTCCGAGGCGAGCGTGCGCGATCTGGCCGAGTTGCAGGGCGTGCCCGCCGACTACGTCGCGAAACTATTTACCAAGCTGCATAAAGCGGGGCTAGTCATTGCGACGGAAGGCGCCAAGGGCGGCTTTGCGCTTGCGCGTCCGGCAAATCAGATTTCGGTACTCGACGTCGTGACGGCCATTGACGGCGACAAACAGTTGTTCGAATGCAGGGAGGTGCGCACGCGCTGTGCGGTATTCGGTGAAACGGCACCGGCATGGGCGTCCAGCGGCGTCTGCTCGATTCACGCCGTGATGCAGAACGCGGAAAAGCGCATGCGTGAAGCACTGGCTTCGCAATCGCTTCATGACCTCGCGGTGCGCACGTCCGCGAAGGCGCCGCGCACGTATGGGCCGCAAGTCGTCAAATGGCTGGATGGCCGTGCGACAGGCCGGCGGCGCGATCGCAGCGGGGCGGCTTCCGGCCAACGCTCCTGAGATACAGGCAGTCGATATGACGAAGGCCGCAGCCTGAAAAGCTGCGGCCTTTTCTTTTCGACTTTGTGCTGACGATTAAGCCGCTTCGACCAGTGCGTTGCCGACGCGTGCCCGTTCCCACGCGGCCCACTCGGCGGCCACGCCGGCAAGTTCTGCCTTGGCGCGCTTCAGTGCTTCCGTGCGCGCTTCCTGATCGGAGAACTGCAACGGTTGCGCGTCGACGAAGCACGGCTCGTTGACCCCGATGAAAGAGAATGCGGCCTTGAGCGCCGGCGTGAGCGCATCCATCGACGAAAACACCGTGCCGGGGCGCAGATCGGCGCCGCGCGTGGTGATGAACAGCGTCTTCTGTCGGTTCAACTGGCCGACGATGGTGCCCTCCTCGGAATTCTTGTAGGTCACGCCCGTACGCGTCACGTTGTCGATGAACGCCTTGAACGCCGAAGGCATGGACCAGTTGTACATCGGCATCGCGAAGACGAAGGCGTCGGCTTCCAGCAGCCGCTTGCACAGCGCATCGGACGGCGCCAGCGTGCCGCGCATGGCCTCGGTACGTTCGTGCTCCGGGTGGTAGGTCGCGATGGCGAACGCTTCGGTGACGTGCGCGGGCGTATCGACGGTGACGTCGAGATAGTCGACTTCGACATCCACGCCTTCGGCACGCAGGTTCTCGATGAACTCGCGCGACAGCGCGCGGGAATTGGATCGCTCGCGCTTGGCGCTCGAATCGACGTGGAAAATCTTCATTTCTTTCTCCATTAACTACGACTATACGTATCGTAGTTGAGAGGATAGGGAAATTGGCAGAACTCTGCAACTGCCGGGACGCAAGCGATTGACCGTGCGCATGTACTTCGAACACGTGTGAGAAAGCGCCGCGGCCTTGCGCAATAAGGCTCTCGCGGAAGCTTTAGCATGTAGTGCGACGGATAGGGGAGGAAAACGAGATTCAGTGTTTCGCGTATGCATGCGGTTGCGACACCACTATGTGGGCCGGTCGCGACCAAGGTGCCACCGTGCTGTCGTCGCTTCGATGTCTAGTCAGACTGGCGGCTATGGACTAGCCAAAAGTCACGCGTGTGACAAAGACACACAAACCCTGCGGGTCATGCGTGAAGATTCGATGCTGCACCTGCAACGAATGTTGCGCGGCTCGTGCGTCATTTAGCGACGTGCAGCACCGATGACAGGAAGCGCCAAAGGCTTTGCCGCCCGTGGCGCTTAAGATTTGTTCAGGCTCTACAGTATGCGAATGACCGTGCGTTCGAATTCAATCGAGCACGATACCGCTAGGACAAGACGGTACCGCGGATGCCAGAATCATCCGGTCTCGATTGGCGGGGAAGTAGCTCTCGCATGCTCGCGGGCGAAACACCGGGTCGCCGCGTCGTATCGGCATGCCTGTCAATACACAGAACGAATCCATGCGTGCGAGACCGATGCGCCACACCTGATCCGCGTAATGACCTGAGCGCGGATCGCTCCAGCATACGCTCAACGTCTTCGACGACAGTTGTTCGAGGATGGAGATATGCGCCGGCGGCGGCTCGGCGGGAGCAGGTTCGAGTGCTTCCGGCGGCGGCCGCTTGGTCATGCGGAATTTTTTCTTTGGACCGTATTGTGCTTTCTTGATCGATTCAAGGGGTGTGGGCATCAGGACGCCCACCAATGCGCGTCGAACGATATCTTCTTCAACCGGACGAGTCATCATTCACCTCCGTCACAGAGTTTGGCTGGCGGCACGCTCTGACGCGGCCGAGGTGCTGCTGCTGACGTGTTGTACGGTGTGGCTCGCAAGGCAGTTCCAGCGACATGCCTGCATGGCGCGCAGTTATGCGCGAAATCGATTCCCGCCATCAACGCGCCGTGACTCTATATTGGACGTTCAGGCGGCCATACAGCAAGTTAAGCGTTGTTAACCGGAATGCGCAACGTAATCTTGTCGCGCTTCAGGTCGCTGAACTTCTTAAGCCCGGCCAAAGCGCGTGCGCTATCTACGCGCATGGCCTGAGGGCTTGATATCGGCATAAATATGCATCGCTATTACTTCTTGTCCCAGGTAACGAGGTCCTTATCGTTGTCGTCGGCGACAAAGATCGCGAGCAGCTTGGCGGGTTTGGTCTTGCTCGCGTTCTCGCTGACCATGTGATGCGCGCCGAGGGCTTCCGTCCAGCTTTCACCTGCGTGATAGACGTGCTCTTCGCCATCGTCGACCTTGCTTCGGATCTCGCCTTGCAGAACGTAGCCGACCACGAATGCCTGCCCATGACGATGAGATGGCGACACGCCACCCGGTTTGTAATCGACGACGATGGCCGTCATGGTCTTGCCCGGCACGTTTGCGATTGCCGTCTGGAACGCCGGGCTGATGTGCTCGCGCGGGCCATCGACGCCATGCGCGTGCGCCGCGTGTGCTGCGCTCAGCGCGATGCAGGCGGTGGCTGTATATGCAAGAACGGTATGAACAAATTTCACTTGACTCTCCGATAAAAGATATCGACTGCAGTAACTACGACTTGTGTTGTCGTAGTTCGGAGAATAATCACTTTTGCGCTTACGTGCAAGGAGGCGTTCCGTTGGCCATGCCGCAGTCGATCCATTTCACCCTTTCATCGAAATGGATTCTTGTCATCTTTGTCATTGATGTCTAGAATTCGCGAAATTGACAGTCTTGTCAAAGATGGCGGGCGACTCGTTCCGCTACCGGCAAACCGCCGCGCGTCGCGCGGCTTCACGCGGAAGCTGTTTTCATGTCTACGGATGCATCACGTTCAACGACCGCCCTCGGCGGTCGAGCTGCCATCTGGCGGCACATCTTTGCGGGCTTCAGCGCAAGCCTTGTCGGAATCGGGCTGGCGCGTTTCGCCTATACACCGCTCATTCCGCCGCTGATTCAGGCGCATTGGTTCGCCGCATCGGATGTCGTGTATCTGGGTGCAGCCAATCTTGCGGGCTATCTGCTCGGCGCGCTGCTGGGACGTCCTGTTGCGCATCGGTTGACGAACACCTACACACTGCGCGCAATGATGGTGTTGGTCTCGGCGGCGTTTCTCGCCTGCGCGTTCCCGGTATCCGTCGCGTGGTTTTTCTTCTGGCGATTGTTGTCGGGTGTCGCGGGCGGAGCGATCATGGTGCTGGTCGCCGCCACGGTTCTGCCGCATGTGCCCGCCGATCGCAAAGGGCTCGCGAGCGGTTCGATTTTTCTCGGACTTGGCGTCGGCATTGCAGCATCCGGAACCATCGTGCCGCTGCTGCTCAACTTCGGCTTGCGCAATACGTGGATCGGTATTGCCGTCCTGTCGGCGGCGTTGACGGTCGCGACCTGGTACGGCTGGCCATCCGCAACAAAACATGTACACGCCGGACATGGGCTGTCGACGGAGAAAACACATGACCCCTCGATCGTTCGCGTGCTGTACGCCGAATACGCATTGATGGCGTTGGGCCTTGTTCCCACTATGGTCTTTCTGGTCGACTTCATCGCGCGCGGGCTCGGAGCGGGCGCACACGTAGGCGCGTCATACTGGATTCTGTATGGCATAGGCGCAATTTTCGGCGCCCCTGTATATGGTTTCGTGGCCGATCGTTTCGGCGGAAGCTTCGCGATCCGCGTGCTGTCGCTGCTGCAGGTGTTCGTCGTCGCGGTGTTGGCGGTGTCCGGCAACCAGATCGTAATTGGCGTGTTGACGCTCGTCATCGGCAGCTTCCCGCCGGGCGTCGTGCCAATGATGCTTACGCGTGTGCATGAAGTCGTACCGCATGATCATGCCAGGCAGCAGAGGGTCTGGAGCCGCGTGACGACCACCTTTGCGGCGTTTCAGGCCGTCGCAGGCTATGCATATTCGGCGCTGTTCAATGCGAGCGGCGGCAATCACCGGCTGCTGTTTGCGATTGGCGCGGCAGCACTCGTGTTGCTCGTGATCACAGACTTTGCATCGCCGTGGCTCGCACGAGATCGCAACGATGCATAGCACACGCTTCGTTTGAAAAGAACGCTCGATCAGATCGTCTAATGAGGATGAGCGGGCGCTTCACGTTAACAAGGATTAACTACCGACAGCGCCCTCGACGGCCGACAATGCCCTCATCCAGTTTTTGGCATGACGTGCGCATGCAGCTGTATCGACGCGGAGGTTTAGAACGTGAAGGCAGGCGTGGACCGTTCGTTCCGGAATGACACGGACGACGCCGATTCGCGGCGGTCGGCGGCCGTGCCATCGCCGTCGACGCGCCTGGCACTCGTACCGCACCTGCTCATTCTCGGCGTGTGCGGCTGGTCGCTGATCGAAACATCCGCGGAGTTCGATCCTTCTGCGGGCGAAGTTGGCATCGCGGCACTCGCGTTCGCGAAGATCGTATGGACGGTGATCGGCATTGCAGCCGCATGCGGAATCAGGCGTGCGCAATGGATCTTTTCGTTTCTCTGCGGACTGAGCCTGGTTGCGATCGTGCCGGGTTTGCCTGTCGAACTGAACGGGTCGGCGTGGATTTTCGCGCAATCGCTTGTCGAATGCGTGCTGAAGGCGGGTGCGCTGCTTGCGCTGGGTTTGTCGCGCGTCACGCGACCTGCGGCCATCGGCTACGTCGCGTGGAATGACGACAACGGCCGCACCCAGAAGCCATAAACGCGGCGTACGTTTCGCTAGGCGGTCGGCTTCCTGAACAGATCGCGCGCAATCGAACAGAACAGATCGGTCGTGGGACTCTGATCCTGCAAACGCCGGCTCATGATGATGGGCGACGACACCTGCGTTTCGTCGATCGACCGGTACGTCACGCCGCGCGCCCGCAAACCCCTCACACTTTCCGGCACGAGACACACGCCCACTTGCGCGGCCACGAGTCCGAGCGCCGTTTGCAGTTCGCGCACTTCGTGGATCGCTGTGGGTTCCACAGCGTGATCGCGAAACGCGGAGAGCTGCTGGTCTGCGTAACTCGGACGCGGCGTGGATGGATAGATGATCAGCGTTTCCTTCGACAGGGCGTCGAGCGTCAGCTTCGATGCATCGGCGAGCGCATGACCCGCAGGCAGGGCCGCAATCAGGTGCTCTTCGACAAGCACCTCGCGCGCCAGTTGCGAATCGTCGAAGCGCAGGCGGCCAAAGCCCACGTCGATACGACCGCCCTTGAGCGCGCTCAGCTGCTCGATCGTGAACATCTCGATCAACGAAATCTGGATCAGCGGCGCGGCCTCTCTGAACGCACGGATCACATCGGGCAGCGGGCCGTATAGCGTGGACGGCACGAAGCCGACCACGATGCGCTCCGCCAACTGCGCGAGACGCCGCGTGAGCGGCAAGAGTTCATCGCTCTCTTCGAGCAGGCGCTTCGCCTGCGCGTAAAACACGCGGCCCGCTTCCGTCAGCTTGAGAGGACGCGCGCCGCGTTCGAACAGCGCCAGGCCCACGCTGTCTTCGATCTGCTGGATTTGCCGCGAGAGCGGCGGCTGCGTCATGTTCAGGCGTTCGGCCGCCCGGGTGAAGTTCCTTTCCTCGGCGACGGCCACGAAATAGCGAAGTTGACGCAGTTCCATCTATGCCCCGAAGGTATGGAAATAGACTCAATCGGTCTTGGACGGATTCCGCCGGCGCCCCTAGTATGAGCACAACAGCAGGAGAGCCGTATGATACCAAGCCCCGTTCAGATACAAGCCGTAGAGACCATTCTCGTCGATGTTCCGACGATTCGCCCGCACCGCCTGTCGGTTGCCACCATGAATTGCCAGGCCCTCGTGCTGATCCGGATTCAATGCGCGGATGGTATAACGGGCTGGGGCGAGGCGACGACGATCGGCGGTCTCGCTTACGGCGAGGAAAGCCCCGAAAGCATCAAGACCAATATCGACACCTATTTCGCGCCGATGCTCAAGGGCATGGACGCGACCCGTCCTGGCCAGGCAATGGCGAAGCTGCGCGAATGCTTCCAGGGCAACCGCTTCGCCAAGTGCGGCATCGAAACCGCGCTGTTCGACGCACAGGCACAACGCTTCGGCGTGCCGTTGTCGGAACTGTTCGGCGGCCGCGTGACGGATTCCGTCGAAGTTGCATGGACGCTGGCAAGCGGGGACACCGGCCGCGATATCGACGAAGCGCATCTGATGCTGGAAAAGAAGCGGCATCGCGTGTTCAAGCTGAAGATCGGCACGCGTGCACCCGCCGACGACATCGCGCATGTGGCTGCGATCAAGGCCGCCGTCGGCGATCGCGCCGAAGTACGCGTAGACGTGAATCAGGCATGGAGCCAGACGGAAGCGATCTGGGCCAGCGAGCGCCTCGCGGACGCAGGCTGCAATCTGATCGAGCAGCCCATTGCCGCCGAAGACCAGCGCGGGCTCAAGCGACTCTCGCATCTGTCGAAGGTGCCGATCATGGCCGATGAAGCGCTGCACGGTCCCGTCGACGCATTCGACATCGCCAGCGCGCACGCCGCCGATGTATTCGCCGTGAAGATCGCGCAGTCGGGTGGCCTGACGGGTGCGGCGAGCGTGGCGGCCATCGCGCTCGCTGCCGGCATCGATCTGTATGGCGGCACGATGCTCGAAGGCGCGATCGGCACGATGGCATCCGCGCAACTGTTCAGCACGTTCCGCGAATTGAAGTGGGGCACCGAGTTGTTCGGGCCGCTGCTTCTCACGGAAGAAATTCTCACGGAGCCGCTGCGCTACGAGAACTTCTCGTTGCAGTTGCCGCATGGCCCCGGACTCGGTATTCAACTCGACCTCGACAAGATCGGGAGACTGCGCCGCGATTCGAAGCACGGCGCGAGTGTGGTCAAAGGTTAGCTATGACGGTGCTGGATCCGCAGCCCGTAAAGCACATTTGGCATCGTCATCAGTGATTGGACTAAAAGGAGACATCCCCATGAACATCGAAACCATCGACGCGCTGTTGAACAAGATCAACGCAAGCGCCACGCACGAAGGCAACGCACGCACGAAGCAAGTGGTGAACCGCATCGTTCGCGATCTGTTCGTCACGATCGACGAACTCGACGTGTCGCCCAACGAATTCTGGGCCGCGCTGAACTACCTCGGCGAAGCGGGCCAAAGCGGCGAACTGGGCCTGCTGGCAGCGGGTCTCGGCTTCGAGCATTTCCTCGACGTGCGCCTCGACGAAGCGGAAGCGAAGGCAGGCGTCGCGGGCGGCACGCCGCGTACGATCGAAGGTCCGCTGTATGTGGCGGGCGCGCCGGAGTCGACGGGCCACGCGCGTCTCGACAACGGCAACGAGCCGGGCGAAACGCTCGTGATGCGCGGCCGTGTGCTCAACGACGACGGCCAGCCGGTGAAGGGCGCACTCGTCGAAGTGTGGCACGCGAACCATCTGGGCAACTACTCGCACTTCGACAAGTCGCAAGCCGAGTTCAACCTGCGCCGCTCGATTCGCACTGACGCAGACGGCGTGTACAGCTTCCGCAGCGTGGTGCCGATCGGCTATAGCGTGCCGCCGGGCGGCAAGACGCAACAGCTGCTCGATCAACTCGGCCGTCACGGTCATCGTCCGGCGCACATTCACTTCTTCGTATCGGCGCCCGGCTTCCGCAAGCTGACCACGCAGATCAACATCGAAGGCGATCCGTATCTGTGGGACGACTTCGCATTCGCGACGCGCGAGGGTCTCGTGCCCGCGGTGAAGAAGGAAGAGGGCGCAACGGGCAAGCCCTATGGCATCGACGGCCAGTTTGCGCTGATCGACTTCGACTTCAGCCTCGTGAAGGACCGCAACGACGTGCCGACGAGCGAAGTGGAACGCGTGCGTGCCTGATCGCGCTGCACGGCAGCAGGGCACATAGTGGTGTGAACGCGGCCGCCGCTTCAGGCGGCCGCTTTTGTTTGAATCGCGCGAGTTGCGACGAACGCCGCGCAACGAACCTTTAAGGGAGTACACGCATGCTTTTTCACGTCAAGATGGTCGTCAAGCTGCCGCCGGATATGCC
This sequence comes from Paraburkholderia sp. Tr-20389, assembly GCF_017104565.1. Taxonomy (GTDB): domain Bacteria; phylum Pseudomonadota; class Gammaproteobacteria; order Burkholderiales; family Burkholderiaceae; genus Paraburkholderia. Next base: position 67,666 of record NZ_JAAGPD010000018.1, read on the forward strand.
CGTCGAACGCGCCAATGAATTGAAGGCCACTGAAAAGGCAATGGCGCAGCGTCTGCAGAAAGAAGGCATCTGGCGACACCTGTGGCGCATTGCGGGGCTGTACGCCAATTACAGTGTGTTCGATGTCGAAAGTCCGGCGCAGCTAAACGATCTGCTGATGCAGTTGCCGCTTTATCCGTATATGGAAGTGACCGTCGATGCGATGTGCCGTCATCCGTCGTCCATTCACGACGACGATCGCTAAGCGCCTTTTATGCGCAAGCCCAGATGAAAAAGGAAGAGACCCGAAACATCGTCTCTTCCAAAGTACTACTGGGTAGCTTCAACAGACAACAACCACTACAACAAAAAACGCGGTATCAATCGAGTGCGGCGGCGGGGCCGAAGAACTCGAAACGGCTCTGCTTCTCCGGCACGCCAATCGCCTTCAGGTGACGCTTGACGGCCTTCATGAAAGGCTTCGGCCCGAGGAAGTACACATCGACGTCACGCGTCGCCGGCATCCATTCGATCAGACGGTCTTCGTCGATGAAGCCTTCGGCGTGATGCGCCTCGTCCTGCTGACGCGGCTTCTCGTACACATAGAAGCGCTTGAGCTGCGGATGACGCGCGGCCAGTTCGTCGATCACGTCGCGGAACGCGTGCACGCCGCCATGGCGCGTCGCGTGAATGAAGTGAATCGGGCGCGACGTTTGCAGCGCGGCATTCAGCATCGCAAGCGTCGGCGTGATGCCGACACCGCCGCTGATCAGCACGAGCGGCTTGTCGCTGTGTTCCAGCGTGAAGTCGCCCGACGGCGCGTACAGATCCAGCGTGTCGCCTTCCTTGATGGAATCATGCAGAAAGTTCGAGCCCTTGCCGTTCGGTTCGCGCTTCACGCTGATGCGATATTCGCGGCCGTTCGCCGCAGCCGACAACGAATAGTTGCGGCGAATTTCTTCACCGTCGACGATCAGGCGCAAGCCGATGTACTGACCCGGCTGGAATTCAAGCACGTCGCCACCGTCGGCGGGGCGCAGATAAAACGACGTGATCTCGTCGCTCTCCTTGACCTTGCGCGCGACCACGAACGGACGCGTGCCGCGCCAGCCGCCCTTCGACGTTTCCTTCTCGACATACACCTTCTCTTCGAGGCCGATCAGCAGGTCGGCCAGTTGACCGTACGCGGCGCCCCACGCTTCGATCACGGCGTCCGTTGCGATTTCCGGTCCGAGCACTTCGCGGATCGCGCGCAGCAGACATGTGCCGACGATCGGATAATGCTCGGGCAGAATGTTCAGTGCGACGTGCTTGTTGACGATTTGCGAAACCAGTCCGCCGAGTTGTTCGAGTTTTTCGATATGACGCGCATACATCAGCACCGCATTCGCAAGCGCACGCGGCTGATCGCCGGATTGCTGGTGAGCCTGATTGAACAGCGGGCGCACACTCGGGTACTCCGACAACATGGTCTTGTAGAAGTGCGTCGTGAGCGCTTCGCCGCCACTCTCGAGCAGCGGAACGGTTGCCTTGACGATTGCGCGATGTTCGGCTGACAGCATGAGTTGATTCCTCGCAGTTGGGGTGAGTGGGTCCCGCGCAAATGCAGCGGGCTTCGGCAGTTTCTAATGCAGCTATCGGGCCAGCTTTAAATCGTCGTAAAATCAGTCGCTTAGAAATATCAGGCGTGGATATGACAAGGGTTAAAACGACCTCTATAGAGGTTAAACTGACTGCATCCGAGGTGCTCGACGCGCTGATTCCGCTAGTCGAGGACCTGTCGCGCGACCTGCCGGAGCGCGAGCGCTATCGCCGTCTTCTGACCACGCTGCGTACGCTCTTCCCCGGCGATGCAGCGGCCCTGTTGCGTCTCGATGACGACACCCTCGTGCCGCTCGCGATCGACGGGCTGACGGGCGACACGCTCGGCCGCCGTTTTCGCGTGAGTGACCATCCGCGTTTCGAAGCGCTGCTGTCGAGCGAGCACCCGACGCGCTTTCCCGCCGACTCGGACATGCCCGATCCTTACGACGGTCTCGTGCAGGGCGTGAGCGGCCACCTCGAAGTGCACGATTGCCTCGGCTGTCCGCTACTGATCGGCGGCAGGCCGTGGGGTCTGCTGACGCTCGATTCGCTAAACCCCGAGCGTTTCGACAGCATCGACATGAATACGCTGCAGGCGTTCCTCAGTCTCGCGGCGGCGACGGTGAGTGTCGCGGAGCGCATCGACACGCTCGAACGCAATACGGAAGAGCAGCGTCAGCGCGCGGAGGCTTACCGCCAGGCGAGCGGGCAGAGCAGCCGCGAGCTGATCGGCAGCAGTACGGCGCATCAGCAACTGGTCAATGAAATCCGCGTGGTCGCGAACAGCGATCTGACCGTGCTGATCACGGGTGAAACGGGTGTCGGCAAGGAGCTGGTTGCGAACGCGATCCACAGCGGTTCGCCGCGCGCGAACAAGCCGATGATCAGCCTGAACTGCGCAGCGCTGCCGGATACGCTGGTCGAAAGCGAACTGTTCGGCCATGTGCGCGGCGCGTTTTCCGGCGCATCGTCGGACCGGCGCGGCAAGTTCGAACTCGCCGACGGCGGCACGCTGTTTCTCGACGAGGTCGGCGAACTGCCGCTCGGCGTGCAGGCGAAGCTGCTGCGTGTGCTGCAGAACGGCCAGTTGCAGCGCATCGGCTCGGATAGCGAGCACAAGGTGGACGTCCGGCTTATCGCGGCGACCAATCGCGATCTCGCTGAAGAAGTGCGCGACGGGCGTTTTCGCGCGGACCTGTATCACCGGCTGAGCGTGTATCCGTTGCGCGTGCCGCCGTTGCGCGAGCGCGGACGCGACGTGTTGCTGCTCGCCGGTTTTTTCCTCGAAGACAACCGCGCGCGGCTCGGGCTGCTCAGCATCCGTCTCGGGCAGGACGCGCAAACTGCGCTGCTGTCGTACAACTGGCCGGGCAACGTGCGCGAGCTGGAACATATGATCGGCCGTAGCGCGTTCAAGGCGTTGTCGCGCCACCGCGAGCGCCCGCGCATCCTCACGCTGACGGCGGCGGATCTCGGCATGTCGGCGAACAATGGCGGCGAACTGCCTGCAGCGGTATCGAATGCGGGTTCCGCCGCTGCCGGCGAAGCGAACGGCACCGACTTCCGCAGTGCCGTCACCGCTTACGAGCGCACGCTGGTCAGCGAAGCACTGGAGCGCAACAACCACAACTGGGCGGCCGTTGCGCGCACGCTCGGCATGGATCGTGCGAACCTGAACCGGCTTGCCAAGCGCCTCGGGTTGAAATAGCCGCCCATTCGCAGTGCCGCGGAGATCTGATTTGGTAGTATCTGATTTGTCAGTCAGATCGCCGATCGATCGTTCAGGAGGCTACGCGTGCGTCACTACACCAAAGACAATTTCAGGCTCACAGAGAGCGTCGGCTATCAGCTAGTCAAGGCGCGCAACCTGATCGTGACCGAGATGGACGCGGCGCTGAAAGATCTCGATATCTCCAGCCAGCAAATGGGCATCATGCTGATGCTCCGGCAGAAGCTCGCGTCGACGCCGTTCGAACTGTCGAAAATGCTCGGCATCGACACGGGCCTGATGACGCGCATGCTCGACAAGTTAGAAGCGAAAGGGCTGGTGGTGCGCTCGCGCGACGAAGAAGACCGTCGCGTCGTCAATCTTGCGCTGACGAAAGCCGGCATCGCGGTCGCCGACCAGATTCCCGAAATCGCGCCCGACGTGCTCAATGCGCGTCTGAAGGACTTTACGAAGGCCGAACTCAGCGAACTGCGCCGCCTGCTGCGTAAATTCCTCAGCGACTGAAGCCGCCGCTTCCCTTCTGTCTCCCGCCTGCCTCCGCCGCATTATCCGTTTGAAAGATAAGTGCTGTTGCATCTGACGTAACAATGAGTTGCGCTCAAGTGCCGTTGACTATATCTGACCTGTCAAGTATTGTTCGTGCAAATAGCGAGGAGTCAGAGATGTCGCACTATTCGAAGGAAGATTTTCATTTGACCGACAACGTTGGTTTCGCGATCAGCAAGGCACGCAATCTGATCGTCGGGCAAATGGACGCTGCGGTGAAGGGGCTGAACGTGCGGGCTCACCATGTCGGAATTTTCATGTCGCTGTTGCGCGGCACGGATACCACGCCGGCGATGCTGTCGCGGCATCTGGGTATCGATACGGGCCTGATGACGCGTACGCTCGACAAACTCGAAGTGCTCGGCATGTTGACTCGTACGCGCAATCAGGACGACCGCCGTGTGGTGAATCTCGAACTGACGGATGCAGGCCGCGAGGTTGCGCTGCGGATCACGGAGATTGCACCCGACGTGCTGAATGCGCGGCTTCATTGCTTCACCATGGACGAGTTCGATGAACTGCGCCGTCTGCTTCGCAAGTTTCTCAACGATTGAGCGTTTTTTTTATCCGATTATCTGATAGGTCAGACAATGAGCAATCAATCAAATGCCGGACGGCGCGCTTCGGGCGCACTGAAAATCGGCGTCTCGGTGATGTTCGCTGCCGTGCTGTCGGCATGCGTGAACTATGCAGGCATTCATAGCGATGCGAAGACGGCTGAGCCGCAGCAGTACGCGACGCAGCAAAGCATTCCCGCCGAGCAGGGCCATTGGCCCGCCGCCAACTGGGCCGATCAGTTTGGCGACGCACAACTGAAGGCGTTGATCGACGAGGCACTGAAGGGCAGTCCGACGCTCGAGCAGGCGCGCGCCCGTGTGGCGTCGGCGGCGGCCTATAGCGAAACGGCGAAGGCGAGCACGATGCCGCGCGTCGACGCCGATTATTCGCTCACGCGCCAGCAGTATTCGAGCACGGCGCTCGTGCCGCCTCCGACGGGCGGCTCGTGGCAGACGGAGAACAAGGGCCTGCTGACCGCATCGTACGATCTCGACCTGTGGGGCAAGAATCGCGAGGCACTGAAGGCGGCGATTTCGCAACTGCAGGCGAGCCAGGCCGATGCGGAGGTGGTCAAGCTGACACTGACCACGTCGATCGCCCGCACCTATAACCAGCTTGCGCGTCTGTATGCGTTGCGCGATATCGCACAGCAGGAAATCGCGCGGCGCGAACAGATCGACAGGATCACGGCGGGCCGCATCGCGACGGGCCTGGATACGGAGGTCGAGCGCAAGACGGCGCAGGCGAATCTCGCGACGAGCCGAGCGTCGCTGAAATCGCTCGACGGTCAGATCCTCGCCACGCGCTATCAGATTGCTGCGTTGCTCGGCGTAGGGCCGGACCGTGGACTTCAGATCGCACGCCCCACGCTCGGCATCGGCGACGACGTGAATCTGCCCGACAACCTGCCGGCCGATCTGGTGAGCCGCCGTCCCGACATCGTTGCTGCGCGCTGGCGCGTCGACGCGATGACGCACGACGTGAAGGAAGCGAAGGCTGAGTTCTATCCCGACATCAACCTGAGCGCCGCGATCGGACTCGACGCGTTCGGCTTCGGCCGCTTTTTGACGGCGGCGAGCCGCACCGCGTCGGTCGGTCCCGCGATTCATCTGCCCATCTTCGATGCCGGCGAACTGCGCGCGCAACTGAAGGGCCGTTACGCCGATTTCGACTATGCCGTCGCGACCTATAACCAGACGCTCGTTACCGCGTTGAGCGAGGTTGCCACGCAACTTGCCGGCGTGCGTTCGACGGACGGACAACTCGGCGACGCGCAAACCGCGCAGGACGCCGCGCGCCAGGCCGACACACTCGCGCTCGTGCAATACAAGGCCGGCCTCACGAACCAGTTGACCGTACTGAATGCCGACGTGAATGCGCTAGCCGCAGATCAGGCCGTCGCGAACCTGCGCATGGACCGCCGCGATCAGCAGATCGCGCTTGCATCCGCGCTGGGCGGCGGCTTCGTCGATACGTCGAACAGCGATCAGAACGCGCACGTCGCGTCCGCCGCTGAAACGTCTGCCAACGCCGCGCACTGAGCGCATACCGATCGCCTACCGACCGAATTGCCAGGAGAACAGAACATGAGCGAAATCGAAACCACCGAGCGCGATACGACGCAAACGCCGCAAGCACCGCACGCGAAGCCGGAAGCGGCGGCGCCCCGCGCTGCGAGCGCCGCCGAACCCAACACGCGCAAACGCAAGCTGCTGCTGTCGCTGCTCGGCGCGGCCGTCGTCATCTCGGCTGCTGCTTACGGCGCGTACTACATGACGTATGCGCGCTACCACGAGACTACCGACGACGCTTACGTGAGCGGCAATCTCGTGCAGCTTACGCCGCAAGTGACGGGCACCGTCATCGCCGTGAATGCCGACGATACGCAGATCGTGAAGATGGGCGACTCCGTCGTGAAGCTCGACGATGCCGACGCGAAAGTCGCGCTCGGCAACGCCGAAGCGACGCTCGGACAGACCGTGCGGCAAGTCAGCAGCCTGTACGTGAACAACGACTTCTATGCGGCGAACGTCGCGCAGAAGCAATCGGATCTGTCGCGCGCGCAGGACGATCTGCGCCGCCGCCAGGCGGTTGCCGGCACGGGTGCCGTATCCGCCGAAGACATCGCGCATGCGCGCGACACCGTGACGGCCGCGCAGGCCGCACTCGACGCCGCGCGTCAGCAGGCGGAGGCTAACCGTGCGTTGACCGATCGCACGACGGTCGCGCAGCACCCGAACGTGCAGGCCGCGGCGTCGAAGGTGCGCGATGCGTACCTCGCGTATGCGCGCAACACGCTGCCCGCGCCCGTCACCGGTTATGTCGCGAAGCGTTCGGTGCAGGTCGGACAGCGCGTATCGCCCGGCACGCCGTTGATGGCCGTCGTGCCGCTCGACGGCGTGTGGGTCGACGCGAACTACAAGGAAAGCCAGTTGCGCAACATGCGCATCGGCCAGCCCGTGACGCTAACGGCCGATGTGTACGGCGGCAAGGTCGAATATCACGGCCGCGTTGTGGGCTTCTCAGCCGGCACGGGCAGCGCGTTCGCCACGCTGCCCGCGCAGAACGCGACAGGCAACTGGATCAAGGTCGTGCAACGCCTGCCCGCGCGCATCCAGCTCGACGAGAAGGAGCTCGAAGCGCATCCGCTGCGTATCGGGCTGTCGATGGAAGTCGACGTGGACACGCGCGACAACACGGGCGCGCAACTCGGTGCCGCACAGAACACGACGTATCGCACGGACGTATTCGCCGAATACGGCGCGCAGGCCGACGCGGAGATCGACAGGATCATCGCGCAGAACATGGTGCCGACGCGTGCGGAATCCCGCCCGCTGGCGAAGCGCGAGCCCGGCGACAAAGCCGGCCCGGCGCAGCACGCGGGCTAAAGCGGAGCGGACACTCGGTTCATCGACGCGTCTTCGCGTACACGATTACCTGACAGGTCAGATAGAAAACCATGAATCCTTCGACGCAAACTGCACCGCCGCCGTTTACGGGCGGCAAGCTGGTGCTCGCGACGCTCGCCGTCGCGCTCGCCACCTTCATGAACGTGCTGGACTCGTCCATCGCGAACGTTGCCATTCCGACCATCTCCGGCAATCTCGGCGTATCCGTCGATGAAGGCACGTGGGTCATCACGCTGTTTTCGGCGGCCAACGCCGTCGCGATTCCTCTGACTGGCTGGCTTACGCAGCGCGTCGGGCAGATCAAGCTGTTCGTCCTGTCGATCCTGCTGTTCGTGTTCTCGTCGTGGCTGTGCGGCGTCGCGCCGAATCTCGTCGTGCTGCTGGCCGCGCGGGTGTTGCAAGGCCTCGTGGCGGGGCCGCTGACGCCGCTCTCGCAAGCGATTCTGCTCGCCTCATATCCGAAGGAGAAAAGCTCGACGGCGTTGTCGCTGTGGGCGATGACGGCGACCGTCGGTCCGATCGCGGGCCCCGCGCTCGGCGGCTGGATTACGGACAGCTACAGCTGGTCGTGGATCTTCTACATCAACATTCCCGTGGGCCTGTTCGCCGCTGGCGTGACCTGGATGCTTTATCGCGACCGCGAATCCGTGACGCGCAAGCTGCCTATCGACAAGGTCGGTCTGCTGTCGCTCGCCGTGTGGGTCGGCACGCTGCAGATCATGCTCGACAAGGGCAAGGACCTCGACTGGTTCAACTCGCCGGTGATCTGGACGCTGACGATCATCGCGGCGATCAGCTTCCTGTTCTTCCTGATCTGGGAGTTCACGGAGAAAAACCCGATCATCGATTTGCGGCTTTTTGCGGGGCAGAACTTCCGTGGCGGCACGATCGCGATTTCGGTTGCGTATGCCGTGTTCTTTGCGAACCTCGTGATCCTGCCGCAATGGATTCAGGGCTACCTCGGCTATCGTTCGGTCGACGCCGGTCTCGTCACGGCGCCGCTCGGCATCTTCGCCGTGCTGCTCGCGCCCGTGATGGCGAAGATCATGCCCAGGTCCGATGCGCGTGTGCTCGCGACGCTCGCCTTCATCGGCTTTGCAGGGGTGTTCATCATGCGCTCGCACTACACGACGGGCGTCGATCAGTGGACCCTGATTCTTCCGACACTGCTGCAAGGCATTCCGATGGCGCTGTTCTTCGTGCCGCTGACGGCGATCATCCTGTCCGGCTTGCCCGCCGAGAAGATTCCTGCGGCAGCGGGCCTGTCGAATTTCGTGCGTATTTTCGCGGGCGGCGTGGGCACGTCGCTAATCACGACGGGCTGGAACAACCGGACGATCCTGCATCATGCGCAGTTGGCCGAGCAGTCCAGCGTCAACAACCCGGATTACGGGAACGCGCTGGCGAGCATCCACGCGACGCTCGGCGGCGGCACAGATCAGGCCGTTGCATTCTTCGAACGGTCGCTCAACGCGCAGGCCGCGATGCTCGGTCTAAACGACATCTTCTGGCTGTCGTCGATGATCTTCATCGTGATCATTCCGCTGATCTGGCTGACGAAGCCCGGCAAGGGCGGCGGTGGCGCTGCGGCGTCGGGCGCGCACTGAGCACGGCGCACGCGAATTGAAATGGAAGGCCCCGGTTGGCGACGCAACCGGGGCCTTTCGCATTGGGACGCCGGAAATCGGGCGGCTGTCCGTCGCGGAAACGTAGGGTGTTGAAAGCCCGTGGAACGTTAAATAAGGGTAAACGTAAGGTCAAATCTGGTATCGTGCGTCCGGGCTCTAATGGATGAAATGGGGTGCGAGCGTCGTCAGGGTTTGTACCAGCCGGTACATCCGCCGCGCCGCCCCGGCTGGAAAGCGAGTCCGCACGCGGGCTGCCGCTGCGGCGCCCGGCTGGCAGCCGCGAGCCGCACCGCCCTAAAGCTCAGGAAAATTCGACTCAATTTCAGGTCGGCCATCCTCCATATCAGGATTTCTTAAGCGAAAACTGCAAAAAATCGCCTTCGGGTCGTTCCCGATGTCAACCTTTTGGACAATTTGCCGTTGTCCATTTGTAAAGAGTTGAAACAGGCGAAATTCGGACAGTAATAGCGTCCGGCGCGCTCCGAAATCCAACCTTATTCGATGCTTCAGCAACGAGACCATTGCTGTTGCATCAGGCAATACCCGGATTCATCCATGTCTGACCACCCCCGTTCTTCATTTAGCCGCGCGGCCGTGCTGCTTCAGCGAGCCTGCGCCGCGGCCGGCAGCCGCCGCGTGCTGTCGCCTGCGTTGTCGCTCGGCGTCTGCGTGCTGCTTCTGATCGTGTTCCAGCATCTGTCGCAAGCAGTCGATTACCGCTCGGTGATCCGTCATCTGCGGCACTTGACGGCGGGCGAATGGTCGGCTGCGCTCGGTGCGACGATCCTCAGCTATATCGCCCTCGTGGGGCGCGATGCCGTCGGGCTGCGCTACATCGGCAAGGCGGTGCCGCGCGCGGCGCTGTGGATCGGCGCGACGGCGGGCTCGGCGCTCGGCAACGCGACCGGCTTCGGGGCGCTGACGGGCGGCGCGGTGCGCGCGCGCGTCTACGCCGTCGCCGACGTGACGCCGGCGCAAATCGGCCGCATGACGGTGTTCACGAGCGTGTCGCTCGCACTGGCGCTCGTTCTGATGACCGCGCTGGGCATGCTGTGCGATGCGTCGACGCTCGCGCCGATGCTGCACAGCCCGACAGGCGCGCTCGCATGGGGCGGCACGGCGTTGCTGACCATGCTCGGTCTGATGACGCTCGCGTGCGGCAAGACCTCGCGCCAAATCCGTACACGCTGGAGCTGGCTCTCATTCGATATCCCCGCCCGCCGCGATTTCATCGCGCAGGTTCTGCTGGCCGTGCTCGACGTCGTCGCAGCCGGTCTCGCGCTGTGGGCGCTGCTGCCGCATGCGCATGTCGGTTTCGTGTCGTTCATCACGATCTACGCGGCCGCGATGCTGCTCGGCCTGATCGGCCATACGCCGGGCGGCGTTGGCGTGTTCGAGGCGGCGATGGTGTTCGCGCTCGGCGGCAGCGTGCAGACGCATTCGATGGTCGCCGCGCTCCTCGCGTATCGCGCGATCTATTTCGGCTTGCCGCTCATCGTATCGGCGGGCCTGCTGGCCGGCTTCGAAGGACGCGCGCTGAAGAAGCACCTGCCGCTGCATCACGCAGCCACGGTTTCGCAACTCGCGCCGCTGTTTCTTAGCCTGTTGACCTTCGTGGTCGGCGGCATGCTGGTGATTTCGAGCGCGACGCCTGCCTTCTTGCAACGCATCGCAATCCTGCGCGACCTGGTGCCGCTGTGGGTGCTCGAAAGCTCGCAGATGCTGTGCAGTGTGGTCGGCGTCGCGCTGCTGTTCGTCGCGCGCGGCCTGTCGAGGCGTCTCGATGCGGCCTGGTGGCTGACGCTGGGTCTCGCTGTCGTGAGTCTCGCGCTGTCGCTGACGAAGGGTCTTGCATTCGTCGAAGCGGGCGTCCTGACGACGCTCATCGCGCTGCTGATCGCGACGCGTTCGCGCTTCAACCGCCGCTCGTCGCTGTTCGCCGAGCCCTTCACGGCGGGCTGGCTGGTTTCCGTGGCGATGGTGCTGATGCTCGCGGTGTGGGTGATGCTGTTCGCGTTCCGCGACGTGCCCTATACGCGTGATCTGTGGTGGCAGTTCGCCTTCGACGAGCGCGCACCGCGTGCGCTGCGCGCGACGCTTGCCGCGAGCCTGTTCGCCGCGACCTTCTGCTTCTGGCAGTTGCTGCGTCCTGCTGCGGGCCGCTTCGTGAAGCCCGCGCAACAGGATCTCGCGGACGCCGCGCGTATCTTCCGCGCGCAGGAGCGCAGCGACGCGGGCCTCGCGTTGATGGGCGACAAGAGCTTCCTGTTCTCCGAGTCGCGCCAGGCATTCCTGATGTACGCGAAGTACGGCCGCACGTGGGCGGCACTGCACGACCCGGTCGGACCGCGCGCGGAGTGGGCGGATCTGATCAGCAAGTTCGTGGCGCTCGCGCATGCGCACGGCGGCCGCGCAGCGTTCTATCAGGTGCGCGCGAATGCATTGCCGCTGTATCTCGACGCCGGCCTCACGCTGATGAAGCTCGGCGAGGAAGCGCACGTCGTGCTCGATGAATTCGATCTGAAGGGCTCGCATCGCGCGCATCTGCGCTATGCGCTCAAGCGCTGCGAGCGCGACGGCTTCTCGGTCGAAGTGATCGAGCCGGCGCGCGTGCCCGAATCGATCGCGACGCTGCGCACGATTTCCGATGGCTGGCTCGACAGCCGCGATGCGCGCGAAAAGAGCTTCTCCGTTGCTGCATTCACGGAAGACTATCTGGCCGCGCAATCGGTGATGTTGGTGCGTCAGAACGGCGAGCCCGTTGCGTTCGTCACTTTCATGACGACCGATCTCAACACCGAGGCGACCGTCGGCGTGATGCGCCACGTGCCGCAGGCATCGCCGTATGCGATGGAATATCTGTTCACGCAGCTCGCGCTGCATCTGAAGCAGGCGGGTTTCCGTTCGCTGAGCCTCGGCATCGCGCCGTTCTCCGGCATGTCGCCGACGCCGCTCGCGTCGCGCTGGCATCGGCTTGCGAACATCGTGTGGCGCTTCGGCGGCCGCTTCTACAACTTCCGCGGACTGCGCGCTTTCAAGAGCAAATTCCAGCCTCATTGGGAGCCGCGCTATCTCGCTGCATCTGGTTCAGTCGGCGTGTTCTTCACGCTTGCCGACCTTTCGCTGCTGGCAGGGGGCCGGCGTTCATGATCATGCAAAAGTTTTACCGGCTCGCCGCACTGGCGGGCGTTTCGTTGTGCTCGTTCGCCGGCGTCGTGCCGGCGGCGCATGCGTATGAGACGGTATCGGGCGGCCGCTATGGCGACGTCACGGTGACGAAGCCCGTGGGCGACGTGCGCGGCTTCGTCGTGCTGTTCTCGCGTGAAAGCGGCTGGAAACCCGCCGACCAGCAGGCGGCCGACGCGCTCGCGAAGAACGGCGCGATGGTGGTCGGCGTCGATACCGCGAAGTACGTGGCGAATCTCGCTGCAAAGAAGGAAGCGTGTCATCAGCTGGTGGGCGATGCCGAAGCCGTGAGCCATCAGCTCGAACGGCAGGTGCAGTCGAACCGCTATTTCATGCCGATCGTCGCCGGCACGGGCCAGGGCGCGACGCTCGCAATGCAGGTGCTCAAGCAGGCGCCTGAAAATACCGTGGCGGGCGCAGTGTCCGTCGCGGCGCAGGGCAATCTCGACAAGCGCTTCAATCCGTGTGCGCCGGACCCGACCGTGACGCACGGTCCTGGTCTGCCCGGTTTCGCCGAAACGGATGCGAATACGTCGGCGGGCACGCAGCGCATCGTCGAACTGACGACGCCGCATCTGCGCGTCGCGGTGATGAAGGAAGAAGACGTCTCCGATCTGCCGCTGATCGAACTGCCTGCCGCGCATCCGACGGGCTTGATGGCAATCGTGATTTCCGGCGACGGCGGCTGGCGCGACCTCGACAAGACGATCGCCGAAGAATTGCAGAAGGACGGCGTGTCCGTGATCGGCTGGGACAGCCTGCGTTACTTCTGGTCCGAGCACTCGCCGCAGCAGACGAGCCATGATCTCGCGCGTGTGCTGCAAACCTACACGACCCGCTGGCATGCTGATCACGTCGCGCTGATCGGCTATTCGTTCGGCGCCGACGTGATGCCCTTCGCGTACAACCGTCTGCCCGATGCCGTGCGCGCGAAGGTCTCGCTGATCTCGCTGCTGGGCTTCGCACCCTCGGCGGACTTCCAGATTCGCGTGACCGGCTGGCTGGGCATGCCCGCCAGCGACAAGGCTCTGTCGGTGAAGCCGGAATTCGCGCGCCTGCCGCCGAAGATCGTGCAGTGCTTCTACGGCGAGCACGAGGACGACACGCTTTGCCCGACGCTCACGAAAACGGGCGTCGAAGTGATCCGTACCACGGGCGATCATCACTTCGGACACGACTATGCCGCGCTTGAAAAACGCATTCTCAATGCATTGAAAAAGCAGGCCAACGGAGCCTGATGAGAAGCGGAAGCGGAGTCTGTTAGAAAAGAAGGCAATGAAACGCGGGTGTACCCCATATGGGCGTACCCCGCGTTTGTACTTCTGGGAAGCGATCGCAATGATCGCGCTGGCTGTGCGTCCTCAGTGGAAAATCAGATACAGAATCACAAGGACGATAAGCGGCACACCTAGCAACCAACCAATCAGATAAGGCATCTCTCCTCTCCCTGTGCGACTGCCGAGACCAGGCGGTCGTCGTGACACAGCGCTTGCCGATCAATAATGCAAGCGATATGCCACTGCGTTTCAACCGCAGTGCAGCATGCAGGGAGACATACGCCAAAGCCTTGTCGCAGCGCGCTTTAAACGCCTTTGCCCGACATCGAAGCGAATGCGCTTATTGCACTTCGCACGCGCATTGCGCCAAAAGACGATGCGGGAATTGCCGCATCGTCGCAATCTTTTCAGCCTTTATTTTCCGTTCATTGAATGCGGCGAAATTCGCAACGCGCACTAATATGAACGTTGACGGAAATGAGTGGCGCTTGTCGAACCGGACAGATTGCAGATGTGGCGGACGCGCGCAGCGGCGCAGTGGCAGTGCTTGAATTCGCAGGGTTTTCAGTTGAGCCGCGGCTGGTGCGTTTTACTGGTGTCCATGCTGGATTCCTCTGAGAGATGCCATGCTGAAGCGTCGAACCTTCCTGCTGGGCGGCGTGGGCGTAGCCGGTGCGCTGGTTATCGGATGGTCGGCGCTGCCGCCGCGTCAGCGGCTGGTCGCGTCGGAGCCGATGCCCGTGCGTCCCGGCGAAGCGGCACTCAACGGCTATGTGAAGATCGCCGCCGACGACACCGTCACCGTGATGATGTGCAGGACGGAGATGGGGCAGGGCGTGCACACGGGGCTTGCGATGCTCGTCGCGGAAGAACTCGACGCGAATTGGGCCGACATCCGCGTGGCCAATGCGCCGCTTGATGAGATCTACAACAACATCGAAAGCGTGGCGGGCGATCTGCCGTTTCGCCCCGACGATGACGGTGTCGTCAAGGAAGCCGTCGTGTGGTTCACGCGTAAGCTTGCGCGTGATTTCGGCACGGTGATGACGGGCGGCTCGTCGACGATCAACGATCTCTGGCAGCCGATGCGCGAAGCAGGCGCATGCGCGCGCGCGATGCTGATCGCGGCGGCTGCCGAACGCTGGGCCGTCAGGGCTGCCGATTGCCGCATCGAAAAGGGCATGGTGGTGCACGACGCGGGGCACAAGGCCGCGTTCGGGCAACTCGCGATGGAGGCGGCGCGTCAGCCGTTGCCGCGCAAACCCGTGCTGAAGGATCCCGAGAAATTTCAACTGATCGGCAAGCCGCTCACGCGCATCGAAGCCGCATCGAAGCTGGACGGCAGCGCGGTCTTCGGTATCGATGTCGTCCCTGAGGGGCTGCTCTACGCGAGCATCGCGATGTGTCCGACGCACGGCGGCACCGTTGCGCACTTCGACGCTTCGGCGGCAGGGGCGCTGCACGGCGTGCACAAGATCTTCGCCGTCGATGCGTACAACGGTGGCACAGGCGGCGTCGCGGTGATCGCGGAGAACATGTTCATCGCGATGAAAGCGCTCGACATGTTGAAGATCGGCTGGAACGAGGGTCCCATGAAAGGGCTGACCGTTCCGGAGATCGAGAAGCGCCTCACGAAGGCGCTCGACGAAAGCGAAGGGCACGCGTGGTATAGCCACGGCGATGTCGACGGCGCACTGGGCCGCGCTGCGCACACGCTGAAGGCGGAGTATCGCGCGCCTTATCTCGCGCATGCTCCGCTGGAGCCCGTGAATTGCACGGCGCAAGTGAAGGACGGCAAGGCGACGGTGTGGGCGGCGACTCAGGTGCCTGCCGTCGCGCGCATGCATGTCGCGCGAGTGCTCGGCATCGGCACGGATCAGGTCGATCTGCAACAGCAGATGCCGGGCGGCGCGTTCGGGCGCAGGCTGGAAGTCGACTTCATCGCGCAGGCGGTCGCTATCGCACGCGAAGCAGAGGGACGCCCGGTGCAAACGCTCTGGACGCGTCAGCAGGACATGCGTCACGACTTCTATCGGCCCGCATGCGTATCGCGCTTCAGGGCGGGACTCGATGAGCAGGGGCAGTTGATAGCGTGGCACAACGCGTCGGTGAGCCAGTCGGTGGTGGCCAGTTGGCTCGCGCGCAACTATCGCATTCCCGATCTCGGCCTCAACATCGACAAGACCGTTTCCGAAGGCTCGTTCGATCAGCCGTATGAAATGCCGAACGTGTGGATCGGGCAACGCACGATAGAACTGCCGATGCCCGTCGGATTCTGGCGTTCCGTCGGCCATTCGCATCAGGCGTTCTTTATCGAAAGTTTTATCGACGAACTGGCTGCGTTGGCGGGCAAGGATCCCGTCGCGTTTCGCGCGAGCCTGCTGACGAAGCATCCGAGGCATCTCGCCGTACTGCGGAAAGTGGCGAGCATGTCCGGCTGGCGCATGCCTGCAGTGTGGACGGAGAAGGGCGTCAAGCATGCTCGCGGTGTCGCGCTGCACGAAGCTTTCGGCAGCGTGGTCGGGCAGGTGGTGGATGTATCCCTGCAGAAGGACGGCACGGTGAAGGTCGAGCATGTGTATTGCGCGATCGATTGCGGCTTGCCCGTCAATCCGAATCTCATCCGTCAGCAGGTAGAAGGTGCGGTCGTCTTCGGCCTTTCCGCCGCGTTCAAGGAAGAGATCACGCTCGATGACGGCGCGGTCGTTCAGGGCCTGTATAGCGAATTCGATGTCGTGCGGATGGACGAGTGCCCGGATATCTCCGTCGAGATCATGCCGTCGAAAAGCCATCCGCAAGGCGTCGGGGAGTCTGCGGTGCCGCCTGTTGCACCCGCCGTCGCGAACGCGCTGTACGCGCTCACGGGCACGCGCGATTACGCGTTGCCGCTCAAAACGAAGCTGTATGCCGGGGGTGCAACATGCTCAAGCTGAATCTCAACGGCAAGACAGTCGAGGTGCAATCCGAGCCCGACACGCCGCTGCTTTGGGTCTTGCGCTGCGAACTGAAAATGACGGGGACGAAATTCGGCTGCGGCGTCGGCGTGTGCGGCGCGTGCACGGTGCACGTCGGCAAGGACGCGAAGACGTCGTGTCAGGAAAAGCTCTCTGACATCGGCGCGAATCAGGTCACGACGATAGAAGGTTTGCACGGACCGCAAGCACGCGCATTGAAAGACGCATGGATGCGCGTCGACGTCGTGCAATGCGGCTATTGCCAGAGCGCTCAATTAATGGCGGCAAGTGCGCTGATACAGCGCAATCCGACACCGAGCGTAAAGGAAATAGACTGCGCGATGCACGGCATCATCTGTCGCTGCGGCACTTATCCGCGCATCAGGCAGGCCATTCTCGAAGCGACGGGGCAGGGCAAGCGAACATGACACAAGCCTGTCCGCCCTCCCGGCAAACGATCAATTATTCCCGTGCGAATACAGCGTCAGCTTGTTGGTGACGGACGTCACGCCCTCCACGCCTTTCGCTATTTGCGCCGCCTCCTCGATCTGCGATCCCTCAGGGACACTGCCCGATAACGTCACGGCGCCGCCGCGCGCTTTCACGAAAACGTTCGACACGTTGAAGCCCGGTGCTTTCGACAAAGCCTTGCGTACGTCGCGGGCGAGCTTCTTGTCCGCAGATGTCGCCTTCTTTGAATGGGTAGCGGGAGCGGACGCCATCGACGTATCGCTCGCTTGCGCATACACGTTTGACGTCAGCGTCACACAACCGACGACGGCAAGCCATTGCAGAGCCCTGCGGATCTTCATGATTGCTTCTCCTTGTTTGCGTTCGGGACCGCTTAGCGGGACCGCTCAGTAAAGATAGGCAAACAATCCGCTTCCGCCAACGCTGCGTTTGTTTGCCTAGGGAAAACCCGCACTCATCTACTATCGCGATTGGAGATAACGCTTATTCACGCTATTGCGTTGCTCGATAGAGGCGCCGACGGCACACTTTGACCCACATCAAAGCAACGCACCACGCATTCAGGAGACACACTCATGCGTACCCAAGTCGGCATCATTGGCGCTGGTCCTGCTGGACTGCTTCTCTCCCATCTTCTTCATCTGCAGGGTATCGATTCAGTCGTGCTCGAATCGCGCAGCCGCGAGCAGATCGAATCGACGATCCGCGCTGGCGTGCTCGAGCAGGGCACCATGGATCTGCTCACGGAAACCGGTGTAGGCGAGCGGATGAGAGCGGAAGGTGCGCTGCATCACGGGTTCGAACTCGCATTCGAAGGCAAGCGCCGCCGCATCGATCTCACCGACCTCACGGGCAAATCGATCACGGTCTACGCGCAGCACGAAGTCATCAAGGATCTGGTCGCCGCGCGCGTGGCGGCGCAAGGCGCATTGTATTTCGGCGTGTCGGATGTCTCGCTGCACGATATCGACGGCACGACGCCGACTATCCGCTATCGCCATCAAGGCGAAGCGCATGAGTTGCAATGCGATTTCATCATCGGCTGCGACGGCTCGCAGGGCATTTCACGCAACGCGATTCCCGAAGCACTGCGCCGCGATTATCAGCGTGTTTATCCGTTCGGCTGGTTCGGCATTCTGGCCGAAGCGCCGCCGAGTTCCGACGAATTGATCTATGCGCGTCACGAGCGCGGCTTTGCGCTGGTCAGCACGCGCTCGCCTAACGTGCAGCGCATGTACTTCCAATGCGATCCGAAGGACAACGTCGACAACTGGTCCGACGATCGCATCTGGGCGGAAATGCACGCACGCGTCGATTCGGATGAAGGTCACAAGGTGGTAGAAGGCAAGATCTTCCAGAAGAACATCGTCGGCATGCGCAGTTTCGTATCGACGACGATGCAACACGGCCGTCTGTTCCTCGCCGGTGATGCAGCGCATATCGTGCCGCCCACGGGCGCCAAGGGTTTGAATCTCGCCGTTTCCGACGTGCGCATTTTGTCCGATGCATTGCGCGCGTTCTACAAGGAAGATCGCAGCGATCAGCTGGAACGCTATAGCGAAACGGCGCTCAAGCGCATCTGGCGTGCAGAGCATTTCTCGTACTGGATGACCCGCATGATGCACCGACTCGACGATGCATCGCCATTCGAGCAGCAATTGCAGGTTGCGGAACTCGAGCACGTGACAACATCGCGCAGCGCGGCGATTTCGATGGCCGAGAACTATGTGGGTGCGGTCGCGGTTTAAGGCTTAAGCTTTAAGACGCTTCAGTTCAAAGACAGATCGGTGTGCGCGGCGGCCTGAAATTCTTTGGGCGTCGCGCCCGTCTGCTTGCGGAAATAGCGGCTGAAATAAGCCGCATCCTCGAAGCCCAGCGCATGCGCGATCTGCTTGATCGTCAGGCCTGAATAGACGAGATCGCGCTGTGCTTCGCGTATCAGATGTTCATTCACTAGCGACATCGGCGAATGGCCGAGTTCGTCGCGGCAAATGCGGCTCAATTGAGCCGTCGTGATGCCCAGTTTCTCCGCATAGAACTCAACGGGACGATGCTCGCGAAAGTGTGCGGCGACCAGTTCACGAAAGCGCTTGATCTGCCCGCTGCGGCGGTCGGCGACGGCGCTCGTCGCGGACATTGCCGCCGCGTCGCTCAATCGCGACACTTGCACGAAAAGTGCAATCATCAATGACATCCCCGCTGCGATATGACCGCGTGCATTGCCGCGGTATTCCTGTTCGAGCAGCGTGAAGAGCGGCATCAATGTGTCGTCACCCGCCGACGCTCTCACGGGAATTACGCCTGCACGCTGAATCACAGGCAGCAGACCGGGCGACACTGCCTTCGAAATCGATTCAAGCGCGCGCTGCGCAGCCGTGATGACAAGCCCGTCGATGTCGGGCGAAAACACGAACCCATGCACGGTTTGCGCGGGCAAAACGACGACGCAGGGCGGCGAGAGCGCGTGTTTCTCGCTCTCGATCACGACATGCCCGCTGCCGCTGCGTATGTACAGAATCTGCAAGAGCGCGTCGTGCCGATGCGCGGCGATATGCCAGTCATTCGGCCGGCTGCGTTCGGCAATCCACTCGAAATTGAACGCGTCGAACCAGGGCGGGCGCGCGGATTCGCCGTACAGATCGTAGTTAGGGATTTTCCTCATGCCGTTTCGTCTCCTGTGTACGGATTGTCCTGCGATGCGTGCTCTTTGTCCAATCCAGGCACACCGTGCGTCCCTATACTTTTCTCCATGAATCGCGCGATCGTACCGATGAATCGCCGATCGGAATGAAGACATGGAGATTGGGATGACTAAACAAATAAACGCGGAATGGCTGGCGCTCCAAGGAAAGGTTTGCGTCGTGACGGGCGCGGCGGGCGGTATAGGCAGTGCGATTGCGCGCGTGCTCGGCGAAAGCGGTGCACGCATCGCATTGCTGGACCGCGAAGCGGGAAAGTGCGAAGACCTTGCGCAGACGCTGGTCGCGAACGGCATCGAAGCATACGCATTCGAATGCGATATCGGTGACGCGAAGAGCGTCGAGTCGACTGCGGAACGCGTCGAAGCAAAACTGGGTGCAGCCGATGTGCTTGTGAACAACGCGGGCTTGCTGCGTCCGGGCGGCATCGAAGACATTGCGCTCGACGCATGGAACGCGATGCTTCAGGTCAATCTCACCGGCTACATGCTATGCGCGCAGGCATTCGGCCGCGCGATGCTGCGCAAGGGCGCAGGCAGCATCGTGCATGTGGCGTCGGTGGCTGCGCATCATCCGCAGACATGGAGCGGCGCGTATAGCCCCGGCAAGGCAGCCGTCACGATGCTGTCGAAGCAGATCGCGGCCGAGTGGGGCGCGCGCGGCGTGCGCAGCAACGCCGTATGTCCAGGCATGATCCGCACGCCGCTGTCGGCGTCGTTCTATGCGCAAGGCGACGTCGAACAGCGCCGCAGCGCGATGACGGCGAGCCGCCGCATCGGCGAACCGGTCGATATCGCGGACGCGGTCGCGTTTCTCGCGAGTCCGCGCGCGAGCTACGTGAATGGCACGGAACTGACCGTCGACGGGGGACTGGAATGCATGCTGATGGACCTGGTGCCGCGCCCCGGTTACGAAGCAAAGGCAGGCGCGACACGCTAAAGCAAAAGGACATGAGCAGGAGACACAGCATGGCTACTCAAACTGATTCAGGCTCACCATTGACGTGCGATGTACTCGTCATCGGCTCGGGCGCAGGCGGACTCTCGACGGCGATCACCGCGCGCAAGCATGGCCTCGATGTCGTGGTGATCGAAAAGGAAGCGTATTTCGGCGGCACGACGGCGTTTTCGGGCGGCGTGCTGTGGATCCCGGGCAACCGGCATGCGCGCGCGAACGGCGTGAACGATACGCGTGAAGCAGCGAAGACGTATATGCGCAATGAAACAGGCGCGTTCTTCGACGAAGCGGCCGTTGATGCGTTCCTCGACGTCGGTCCGCAGATGCTCGATTTCTTCGAGCGCGAGACGGAAGTGAAATTCGTCCCCACGCTTTATCCCGACTATCACCCGACTGTGCAAGGCGGCGTGAACATCGGACGCTCGGTCGTCGCGGCGCCCTACGATGCGCGCAATCTCGGCGACGACATCGCGCGTCTGCGTCCGCCGCTCAAGACGATCACATTCATCGGCATGATGTTCAATTCGTCGAACGCCGACCTCAAGCACTTCTTCAACGCGACGCGCTCGCTCAAGTCCGCTTTATATGTGGCGAAGCGCCTTGGAAGTCACCTGAAGGATCTCGCGCTCTACCGGCGCGGTGTGCAGATCACGAGCGGCAATGCGCTGGCGGCGCGGCTCGCGAAAACAGCGCTTGCGATGGGCATTCCGATTCACACGGATACTGCTGCGCAGGAACTCATCGTGTCGAACGGGCGCGTAACGGGCGCAATCGTCAAAGGTCCGAACGGCGAGCGTCGCATCGCTGCCCGACGCGGTGTGGTGCTCGCATGCGGTGGTTTCTCGCATGATGTAGCGCGCATCGCCAAAGCGTATCCGCATGTGATGCGTGGCGGCGAGCATTGTTCGCCCGTACCG
Source organism: Paraburkholderia sp. Tr-20389 (assembly GCF_017104565.1). Taxonomy (GTDB): domain Bacteria; phylum Pseudomonadota; class Gammaproteobacteria; order Burkholderiales; family Burkholderiaceae; genus Paraburkholderia. The sequence continues at coordinate 89,060 of NZ_JAAGPD010000018.1, forward strand.
AAGGGCAACACAGGCGATGGTGCGCGCATGGCCGAACGCGTCGGCGCGCAAGTGCCGATCCGTTATCCGCAGCCGGCCGCGTGGATGCCCGTGTCGCGTGTGCCGATGCGCGACGGCACGTTCGGCGTGTTTCCGCATCTCGTCGACCGCTACAAGCCGGGCATCATCGGCGTGACGCGCAAAGGCATGCGCTTCACGAACGAAGCGAACTCGTATCACGATGTCGGCGCTGCGATGATCGAAGCATGCCGACACGAAAAAGAAACGGCGATGTGGCTGATCTGCAATCACGCGACGATCCGCAAGTACGGGTTGGGTTTTGCAAAGCCCGCGCCCGTTCCGTTGAGGCCGCTGCTGCGCAATGGCTACCTCGTCAAAGGGCGCACGCTCGCCGAGCTTGCGCGCCATGCGGGTATCGATGCCGCTGCGCTCGAAGCGACGGTGCGCACCTACGACGAAAGCGCGAAACACGGCGAAGACCGCGAGTTCGGACGCGGCTCGACTTCCTTCAATCGATACCTCGCCGATCCCGAACACAAGCCGAATCCATGCGTCGCGCCCATCGGCGACGGGCCTTACTACGCGCTCAAGGTCGTAATGGGCGACCTGGGCACGTTCGACGGCATCACGACAGCTGTCACGGGAGAAGTGCTGGATGCACGCGGCGGCGCCATCGAAGGACTGTACGCAGTCGGCAACGATCGCGCGAGCGTGATGGGCGGCAACTATCCGGGCGCGGGCATCACGCTGGGTCCGATCATGACGTTCGGCTACATCACGGGCCGCCGCCTCGCGGGCGTGGCCGACGTGCCTGCCGGCACGCACGCGCAAAACGCGCGGCAATCCGCAACCGTATAGAGGACCGCATCATGAGCAGCACCCAACCCTTTGTCGATCACCGCATTTATACGATCCGGCCGCGTGGCATGAACGAGTTCATCGAGGTATTCGATCGTCTCGCGATGCCGATTCAGTTGAAGTATCTCGGTGCACCCGTCGGTTTCTATATGAGCGATATCGGCGCATTGAATCAGGTCGTGCATCTGTGGGGCTACGAAAGCATTGCCGATTACGACCATCGCCGCACCGCGCGCGATGCAGACCCGGAATGGCCTGCGTATTTGCAGGCGTCCGCGCATCTGATCGTCGCGCAGGAAAGCCGGATTATCCGGCGCGTCGAATTCAGAAGCCTCACTGCGCTGCGCTAGAAAAATAGAAACAGCCAGCGCTATCACAAACATATGGAGACGTAGCACCCGCGTATCAAGGAGACACGCAATGAGCCAGCACAAACGTACAGTCGATGTGCAGAGTTTCATCGACGGCGAACGCTTTTCGCCTTTTCAATGGACGATTCTTGTCCTCTGTTTTCTGGTTGTCGCTGCCGATGGCTTCGACACGGCTGCGGTCGGTTTCATCGCGCCTTCGCTGGTGCAGGACTGGGGCGTTGCGCGTTCGGCACTCGGGCCTGTGATGAGCGCCGCTCTCGTCGGCCTCGGGATCGGCGCATTGGCCGCCGGGCCGTTTGCCGATCGCATCGGGCGCAAAACGGTGCTGGTTTTGTCGGTGTTTTTCTTCGGCGTATGGAGTCTCGCTGCCGCGCATGCGACCTCGATCGAATCGCTTACGGTGCTTCGCTTCATGACAGGCCTCGGACTCGGCGCCGCGATGCCCAATGCGGTGACGTTGATGTCCGAATACTCACCGTCGCGCATTCGTGCCGTGGCCGTGAATGCGATGTTCTGCGGCTTCTCATGCGGACTCGCGATCGGCGGTGTGGCGTCGGCGTGGCTCATTCCGCACTTCGGCTGGCAGAGCGTGCTCGTCGCGGGCGGTATCGGACCGATCGCGCTGACGTTCGTGCTCATCGTTCTGCTGCCTGAATCCGCGCAATTCATGGTGACGCGACAACGTGGCGACGCGCGGATCGCTCGCGTTCTTTCGCGCATCGCCAGGCACACACATCTCGAAGCATGCCGGTTCGTCACCGCGGAGGCCGTCGCCGGGCATCGCGGCTCTGCATTGCGCGTGGTGTTGTCGACGCGCTTTCGCTTCGGCACGCTGATGCTGTGGCTCGCGTACTTCATGGGCCTGCTGATCTACTATCTGCTGACCAACTGGCTGCCCACGCTCTTCAAGGACACCGGCTTTTCCGGGCAGAACGCTGCGCTGATGACATCGCTGTTTCCACTCGGCGGCATACTCGGCAATCTGAGCGTCGGCTGGTTGATGGACCGCTTCAAGGCGAATCGCGTGATCGCGTGCACGTATGTCGTCGCGGCCTTGCTGGTGATGCTGGTCGGGCGCGGGATCGGGCATCAGGTCTGGCTCGGCACGTTGATCTTCCTGACGGGCACGGTCATCACCTCCGCCGTGACGTCGATGTCCGCGCTGGCGGCGAGTTTCTATCCGACGCAAGGGCGCGCGACGGGTGTCGCATGGATGCTCGGCGTGGGGCGCATCGGCGGCGTGGCGGGTGCGCTGGTCGGCGCAGCATTGATGGGGTTGGGCTGGCAGTTCGGCTCGGTGTTCAGCCTGCTTGCCGTACCCGCGATGATCGCCGCATTCGGCGTGTTCGCCATGGCGCGGGGTCCGGGCGCGTCGCACCGCGAAGAAGGAAAACTGACGCCGGCCGTGGAATGAAAAAACGCGGCCCTAAACGGGCCGCGTTTTCTTCTCAAAGCGACGTGTCGACGCCCATCGCCTCGACGGCTTTTCGTTGATAACCACCCGTCGCAAGCAGCAGGCTGCGCGAATAATCATTGTCGACCTGTTGCGCACGAATCCGCTCGATATCGAGTTCTTCGACAATCTCGCCATTGCGCATGATCGCAACGCGTGAACACAGGAAGCCGACCACGGCCAGATTGTGGCTGACGAGAATCATCGTCAGATTGCGCTCGTGATGCAGGCGCTTGAGCAGGTTCAGTATCTCGGCCTGTACGGAGACGTCGAGCGCCGACGTGGGTTCGTCGAGCAGCAGCACACGCGGCTCGACGATCAGCGCGCGTGCGATGGCGACGCGCTGCCGCTGTCCGCCCGATAGCTGATGCGGATAGCGAAAGCGAAACGACGGGTTGAGTCCCACTTCACGCAGCGCATTGACGATACGCTCTTCATGCTGCGCGATGCCGTTGATGCGCAAAGGCTCGCGCAAGGTTTGATCGACGGTGAAGCGTGGATGCAGCGAGCCGTATGGATCCTGAAACACCATTTGCACGCCGCGCTTTTGCGCCTGTCCATCTGGCAGCGCAATGCGCATGGTGCCTTGCGCAATGGGTGTGAGTCCGCTTAATGCGCGCAAGATGGTTGACTTGCCCGAGCCCGATTCGCCGACCAGTCCGAACACCTCGCCTTGCGCGACATGAAAGCTTGCGTTGCGCACGGCGTCGACGACGCCGGCCGCCGTCTTGAAGCGCACCGTCAATGCATCGACGTCGATCATGCGGATGCTCCTTGCACGTCGTTGAGCCACGCGGGATCGCGCGAAAGCACGGGCAGTTCGGCGGGCGGATTGGCAAGCGGCGGATTCGCGGCGAGCAGGCCGCGTGTGTACGGATGTTGCGCGTGCACGAGGTCTCGCGCCGCACAGGTTTCCACGACACGCCCCGCATACATCACCACGACGCGATCGCAGAACGACATCACGAGCGGCAGATCGTGGCTGATGAAGATGAGGCCAGTGTCATGTTTTGCGATCATCTCGTCGAGTACGGCGAGCACCTGCATCGACACCAGCACGTCGAGCGCACTGGTCGGTTCGTCGGCGATCAACAGGCGCGGTCCCGTCGATACCATCATCGCGATCATCACGCGCTGTCCCATGCCGCCCGAGAGTTCATGCGGATACGAATCGGCGACGCGTTCGAGGTTGCGGATATGCACGGCTTCGAGCGCGGCGACGATCTTCTCGCGCATCGCGCGGCGGCCCAGTTTCGGGTCATGCAGCGCGAACGCTTCGCGCATCTGTTGCGCAACGGTCATCACCGGGTTCAGCGAGTATTTCGGATCCTGCAGGATCATGCCCATCTGCTGGCCGCACAAACGGCGGCGTTTGTCGGCGCGCATCGACAGCAAGTCCTGTCCGTCGAAGCGCAGCGCTTGCGCGGTGCAATGCGCGGCGGGTGGCAGCAGCCCGAGCAGCGCGCGTCCTGTCAACGATTTGCCCGAACCCGATTCGCCGACGATGCCGAGCCGTTCGCCCTTGTTCAATGTCAGCGAAAGGCCGCGCACCGCTTCGTTCATCGAGCCATCGTGAGCGCGAAACGCGATGCGCAGATCGTCGATTTCGCACAGCGGGATCTGTGCTTCGTTCATGCTCATGTCAGTCTCCGTGGCGCGGATCGAACACGTCGCGCAAGCCGTCGCCGAGCAGATTGAAAGCAAGGCTCACGAGCAGAATGGCAAAGCCGGGTATCGTCGCGACCCACCAGGAATCGAGCAGCACGTTGCGGCCCGACGCGACCATGAAGCCCCATTCGGGGCTCGGCGGCTGCGCGCCGAGCCCGAGAAAGCCGAGGCCCGCGACGGTCAGGATGATGCCGGCCATGTCGAGCGTCGCGCGCACGATCACCGACGACGAACACAGCGGCACGATATAGCGCAACAGAATGCGCGTGTTCGACGCCCCTTGCAGCCGTGCCACGTGGATGAAGTCGGCCTGCACCAGCCGCAGCGTCTCGGCGCGCGCGAGTCGCGCATATGCAGGCCACGCAGTGATCGAAATCGCGATCACCGCATTGATCACGCCCGGACCGAGCGCGGCGGCGAACGCGAGCGCGAGCACGATCTTCGGGAACGCCAGCGCAATGTCCGTCACGCGCATCAGCACGTTGTCGACCCAGCCGCCGAAGAAGCCCGCCGTCGTGCCGATCAACAGGCCAATGGGCACGACCACGACGACGACGAGTATCGCGATCGACAGCGTGAGCCGCGAACCGTAGATGATGCGCGAGAGAATGTCGCGGCCAAGCTGATCGGTGCCGAGCCAATGCGATGCGGAACCGGGCGGCAACAAACGGTCGGAGAGAACTTGCTGCAACGGATCGTGCGGTGCGATCCACGGCCCGATGATCGCGACGATCACGAGCAGCACGAGAATCGACAGTCCGAATACCGAAAGCGGATTGCCCGCGAAGCGCCGCCAGCGCCGGTACGCAAGGCCAAGCGCCGCTTGTCTGCGCGACGCGGGCGTGTCCGTGAGCAGCCATTCTTTCCATGTGGGACGCGGCGCGTTCATCGGCCAGTCCCGAGCCGAACGGTCAACAGGGGGTCGCACGTCGAAGGTCTCCGTTGCATCAGCGGGCGCGCGGATCGAACACGCGATAAAGCGCGTCGGTCAGCAGATTCAACGCGATGAAGGTCACGCCGATCACGAGCGTGCTGCCGAGCACGGCATTCATGTCGGCATTGAGCAGCGCGCCCGTCAGATATGAGCCGATGCCGGGCCACGCGAACACGATCTCCGTCAGCACCGAGCCTTCGAGCAGGAAGCTGTACGAGAGCGCGATCACCGTGAGCAGCGGCACGGCGATGTTGCCGAACGCATGGACCCACACCACCCGCCGCTCGGACAGGCCTTTGGCGCGTGCCGTGGTGATGTATTCCTGACTCAGCTGGTCGAGCATGAACGAGCGCGTCATCCGGCTCAGATACGCGACCGAGTAGTAGCCGAGGATCGCGGCAGGCAACGCGATGTGTGACAGCGCATTGAAGAGCACATCCCATTCGCCGGCTATCAGCGCATCGATCAGCAGACTGCCCGTGTGCGTATCGACCATGCCGTCGAACACGGGGTCGAGCCTGCCCGGTCCCGACACCCAATGCAGCTTCGCGTAGAACAGCAGCAGGCCCATGAGGCCCAACCAGAACACGGGAACGGAGCTGCCGATCAACCCGATGAAACGCGCGACGTGATCGATCCAGCGGTTATGCCGGGTCGCCGCGATCACGCCGAGCGGCACGCCGATCAGCACGCCGATGATGGTCGCCAGCGTGGCGAGTTCGAGCGTTGCTGGAAACACGCGTTTGATGTCGTCGATAACGGGGTTGGCGGTCAGCAGCGACACGCCGAGATCGCCGTGCAGCACCGCGTTCACATAGATGAAGAACTGTTCGGCGAGCGGCTTGTCGAGGCCGAGCTGGATGCGCGCGGCCGCGTATGCGCTTGCCGATGCGCGGTCGCCGAGTATCGCGAGCACCGGGTCGATCGGCACCTTGCGGCCGATCACGAACGTCACGGCCAGCAGCCCCGTGAACGTGATCGCGAGCGTGAGCGCCCAGCGCAGCATGCGCAAGGTCCAGCGCACGCCCGCGCTGCGCGTGGACGCAGCGCGGATCCGGTCGATGGGAGTGAGCGTCGTCGACATGTCGCTATGCGCTTACTGCTTCTTCACGTGCAGATACGACACGAGGTCGTTGATCGGACCGACTTCGAGGCCCGACACGCCCGGACGCATCGCCACTTGCGACACCTGCTGGAACATGATGACGAACGGCGACTTCGCGAGCATTTCCTTCTGCATCGTCTGATAGAGCTGGGCGCGTTTTGTCGTCGACGATTCGGCGAGTGCCGCGTTGGTCTCTTTCGTCAGATCGGGAATGTCCCATGAATTGCGCCACGCCAGCATTTTGTACGAAGACTTGTCCGAGTTGTCGGGATTCCACGCGTAGCCTTGTGCATTGCTGTGCGGATCGATGTAGTCGGCCGACCACTCGCCGATATAGATATCGTGCTGCCGCGCACGATACTTCGCGAGCGTCTGCTTGTTGTCGCCGGGAATGATCTCGACCTTGATGCCGCCCTGCGCGAGGTTGGCTTGCACGGCTTGCGCGATTTCGTTGTACGGGTAGGCGCTGCGCACGTCCATCGTCACGTTGAAGCCGTTCGGCAAACCGGCCTTGGCGAGCAGGGCTTTCGCTTTCGCGATATCCTGGTGATACGGATTGCTGTTGAGCGCGCCGAGAAAGCCTTCAGGCAGGAAGGTCTGATGAACCTTGAAGGTGCTCTTCGTCACGTTCTTCTGGATGCCGTCGTAGTCGATCAGCCACTTCATTGCTTCCTGCACTTCCGGCTTCGCGAGATTCGGGTTCTTCACGTTGAGGCCGAGGTAGAGCAGCGTGGCCTGCGGCACCGAATTCACAGTGACCTTGTTGCCCTTCGTGAGTGCGGCGAGATCGTCGGGGCTCAGGTTGCGCGCGACATCCGCGTCGCCGTTTTCGAGCAGCAGACGCTGGCTTGCCGCCTCGGGCACATGGCGCATCACGATGCGCTTCATCGCGAGCGGCATCCGGTAGCCGTCGAACTTCTGCAGGATGATGCTTTCGTTCGCGCTCCATTTGACGAGCTTGTAGGCACCCGAACCCGCCTCGTTCGTGCGCAGCCATTCGTTGCCGAAGTCGTTGCCCTTCTGATGCGACATCAGCAGCGTCTTGTCGACGACCGACGCGGGCCATGCGCCCAGCACGTTCAGCACGAACGTGGGCGCGTATTTCTGGTCGGTCGTGATGCTGACGGTCGAGTCGTCGACCTTCTTCACGTTTTGCAGCGCGTTGTCCTTCGTCAGGCCGATGCCTTGCAGCACGGCCGCAGCGCCCTTGTCGAGCAGCACGCAGCGCTGGATCGACCATGTGACGTCGTCGGCCGTGAGCGGGTTGCCCGAATGGAACTTGAGGCCGGAGCGGATCTTGAACGTGAACGTGAGTCCGTCGGGGCTGACCGTCCACGATTGCGCAACATCGCCGTTGAACTTCGACGGGTCTTTGAGATCGACGCGCACGAGACGGTCATAGGTGTTCGCGACATACTCTTCGGGCACCAACTCGTACACTTCGCCCGGATCGAGCGTCGAGAATTCGTCGAGTGTGGTGGCGATCACCAGCATGTCTTTCGGCGTGGCGGCCAATGCAGTGCTTGTTGTCGTCATCGTAAGCGTCAGTGCCGAAACGACGGCGACTGCCGCTAGCGCATTGCGCAGAACCAGATTCATACTCGCTCCGTATCGAGAGGGAACATGCGGACAATGAACAGCAAAGAAATCAACGTGATTACATCAGTTTCAACGGGCCGCTTTCGCTGTTGTCGATGATGGGCAGCGCGCGCGAGCCGGGTATTTCGTAGTGCCACCACTCGCTTGCAATATGCGTGAAGCCGGCCGCATGCATGATGCCGAGCAGCAGCAGCCGGTTGCGCTGCACATGCTGCGGCAGCCCTTTGTGAAAGTGCTCGGACTCCTTGACCATCGCATCGAAGCCGGTGCCCATATCGAGCGCCTCGCCGTTGCCGTCGATCAAGGTCAGATCGAGTGCGGTGCCGCGGCTATGATTCGAGCCGCGCCCCAGCTCCGCGATGAAAGTCGGATCGGGCAGAAAGTCCCACAGCACCTGTTGCGCTTGCGGCGGACGGTACGCATCGAAAATGCGCAGCGTCATGCCGACGCTGTCCGCGAGTTCGACGGCTTTGCGCAAGCCCGCTTCGGCGGGCGCGAGCAACAGGCAGTGCGCTTCCTTGTAGATCGGTTTGCCGGTGAAATTGTCGGCGGTCGCGTACGCGAGGTCGAGTTCGACGCGATGCGTTTCCGGCGTGATATGGATCAGTTGCGGTTTGTCGGTCATGAGGTTCAAAGGTCGAATTGATCGAGTTCGCGCTGCAACTCGCGGTTGCGCGCGACGCGTTCGTCGATGACGGGGCCGAGCCTTTCGACAATCGCTGTCAGCAGCAGATTGAACAGACAGGTGAGCGGTGCAAGCGAGTCCCAGAACTGGCCGACATCCGTCTTCACCTGAATCAGATCGCAACAGAACTCGCGCGCCCACGGGCAATAGAGATCGGTGACAAGCGCAAACGGCAACTCGCGCCGCGCAGCGGCTTCGCAATAGCGGCGCGCGATGCGCGAGTAGGCGCGCGTGTCGGTGACGATCAGATACGGCGACGCGAACTCCGAATTGAGCGAGTCCACATACGAGCCGGACATGCCGTCGGAATAGAACACGCGGGGGCGCAGGTATTCGAGGTAGCTATAGAACGCGTTGGAAATGCCGCGCGTCGATTGAATGCCGAGAATGAAAACGGCATCGGCTTCGGCAATGCGCTGGGCGATGCGCGCGAACGCTTCGCTTTGCGCCAGCTGGTACACATAGCGGATCGCGTCGACTTCGAGATCGAGCGAACTGGCCGGCGCGGCGTCGATGGCGTCGAGGTTGTTCGCGTCGCCGCTATCGCGCTCGCTGCGATAAGCATCGAGCCGGTCCGTGATGAACCACGGGCGCGACTGCGCGCCGCGAAGCTCGCGCTTCAGGTCGTCCAGATTGCGATAGCCGACGCTGCGCAGAAACCGTCCCACCGAAATGCCGCTCGTGCCCGTCTGCTGCGCGATCTGATCCGCCGTCTCCAGACCGAGGCGCTCCAGATTCGCCAGCATATAGCTGGCGATGCGCTTCGCCGTTGGCGTGAGCGTCGCAAAGCTTGCTTCGACTGTGTGGGCGAACGCGGTGGACATCGAGTGTCGTTCCGATTTCTCGTTAGTTATCTGTCATTGGCCGGCAATCTGGTATGTATATGACAAGGACAATAAAGCGAGCGCTAACTTAAAATTTTTATCGGATTGCGCAAGTTCATAGTGACGAGATGCGCCGCGCATTGACTGTCATTCATGACTCTTCCACTTTTAGCCGTGCATCGCGCACCGGTTGCATCCTCCGGTTAAACGCTTACCCCTTGTCTGCTTGTTCATTCGAATGGCGATAAGATCGCTCCCGCAGTAACGGTTGGCGCGTGTGGAGCACCGCGCGGCCTTCATTTCGACGGCGTTTGCCGTCCCGATTCCGCCTCCGGAGACAGCGGTTGCCGTTCGGCCGTCGTCGCTGGAAAACCCACAGTACGATCCGGTGGCGCGTCCCCGGAGCTTCCTATCAGTGTTGGAGGGCTAGACGTGAACAAGTTGACGACCGCTTTTGGCGCACCCGTTGTAGACAACCAGAACATTCAGACGGCCGGGCCGCGCGGTCCTGCATTGCTGCAGGACGTGTGGTTCCTGGAGAAACTGGCGCACTTCGACCGCGAGGTGATCCCTGAGCGCCGCATGCACGCGAAAGGCTCGGGCGCCTTCGGCACGTTCACGGTCACGCATGACATCACGAAGTACACGCGCGCCAAGATTTTTTCGCAGATCGGCAAGAAGACGGAGCTGTTCACGCGCTTCTCGACGGTCGCTGGCGAACGCGGCGCCGCCGATGCCGAACGCGACATCCGCGGCTTCGCGGTGAAGTTCTATACGGACGAAGGCAACTGGGATCTCGTCGGCAACAACACGCCGGTCTTTTTTCTGCGCGATCCGCTGAAGTTTCCCGACCTGAACCACGCGATCAAGCGCGATCCGCGTTCGGGCCTGCGCAGCGCAGAAAGCAACTGGGACTTCTGGACGCAACTGCCCGAAGCGCTGCATCAGGTGACGATCGTCATGAGCGATCGCGGCATTCCGAAGTCGTTCCGTCATATGCATGGCTTCGGCAGCCACACCTTCAGCTTCATCAACGAGGACAAGGAACGCTTCTGGGTGAAGTTCCACCTGCACACGCAGCAGGGCATCCAGAATCTGTCGGACGCGGATGCGACGGCGCTGATCGGCGCGGATCGCGAAAGCTCTCATCGCGACCTGTACGAAGCGATCGAACGTACCGAGTTCCCGAAGTGGACGATGTACGTGCAGGTGATGCCGGAGAAGGATGCGTCAAAGACGCCGTATAACCCGTTCGATCTGACCAAGGTCTGGCCGAAGAAGGACTATCCGCTGATCGAAGTGGGCGTGATGGAATTGAACCGCAACGCTGACAACCATTTCGCCGATGTCGAGCAGGCTGCGTTCAATCCCGCGAATGTGGTGCCGGGCATCAGCTTCTCGCCGGACAAGATGCTGCAAGGGCGTCTGTTCTCATATGGCGACGCGCAGCGCTACCGGCTGGGCGTCAATCACAGCCTGATCCCTGTGAACGCGGCGAAGTGCCCCGTGCACAGCTATCACCGCGACGGCTTCATGCGGGTCGACGGCAACATGGGCGGCGCGACGCCGTACAACCCGAATACGCGCGGCGAATGGCTCGATCAGCCTGATTTCAGCGAGCCGCCGCTGTCGATCGAAGGCGCCGCCGACCACTGGAATCACCGTGTCGATGACGACTACTTCTCGCAGCCCGGCAATCTGTTCCGCCTGATGTCGGCCGAACAGAAGCAGACGCTGTTCGACAACACGGCGCGCGCACTGGCGGGCGTGTCGGAGCCGATCCGGAAGCTGCATATCGAGCACTGCACGAAGGCCGATCCCGCATACGGGCAAGGCGTGGCGGCTGCGCTGGAGTCGGCGAAGTAAGTTGGCGCGATGTCGGATCTGCCCCGAAGATCGAACGGTCTTCGGGGTTTTTTCGTTTCGACGATACGAAAAGGTCGCTTAGCCCAGCGAAGCGACGAAGATCTTCGCGACTTCTTCGAGTCCGCGCCGGTCCTCGTCGTCGAAACGTTCCAGCACGGGACTGTCGATATCGAGCACGCCGACCAGTTCGCCATTCGCCTTTTGCAGCGGAATCACGATCTCCGAGCGCGACGCCGAATCGCACGCGATATGTCCGGGGAACGCATCGACGTCGGGCACCACCTGCGTTTCGAGCGTTTGCGCGGCGTGACCGCATACGCCACGGCCCATCGGAATGCGCACGCAGGCCGGCTTGCCCTGAAACGGGCCGACGACCAGTTCGCCGTCGAGCGCGAAATAGAAACCCGCCCAGTTCAGTTGCGGCAGGCTGTGAAAGATCAGCGCCGACAGATTCGCCGCATTGGCAGTCTGATTCGATTCGCCTTCGAGCAGCGAGCGCGCCTGCGACGCCAGTTCACGATAGAACTCGGCCTTGGGCAGCGCGGTATTGATGGTAGCTTCGAACATCGGATGCACTCGGTTTGGTTGCAATGTGCCATTGATTTTCTCACCAACGCGCGGAACGTGACGGCAGGCTGCTCACAGGCATGCACGTTCGCGCATCACGGTACAGAATACGGTGGCTGGATTTCCATCTGTTCTGGCAGGCGTATTGGCAACATGAACGGCCCGTGCGGGCCAAAGGGAAAGCTGATGCGTACACCGTTTGCGAAGTTCTGTACGGCACTCGCGGCCATTACCGCGCTGTTCATCGCATTGACAGCCGATGCGTGCACGCGTGCGCTCTACGTCGGCGAAGACAACCTCGTCATTACGGGCCGCACGATGGACTGGTCCGAAGACATGATGTCGAACCTGTGGGTGTTCCCGGCGGGCATCGAGCGCGATGGGCGCGCGGGGCCGCGTTCGCCGCGCTGGAAAGCGAAATACGGCAGCGTGATCGTGTCGGGCTATGAAATAGGCAGCGTCGACGGCATCAACGAGCGCGGGATGGTGGCGAACGCGCTCTATCTGGCGGAGACGGATTACGGCAAGCCCGACCCGGCGCGCGCGCCGATGTCGATCAGTTTGTGGGCGCAGTATGCACTCGACAACTTCGCGACGGTCGCCGAAGCCGTCGACGCGCTGGGCAAGGAGCCGTTCCAGATCATTGCGCCGCCGCTGCCGAACGGCAAGCCGATCACGATACATCTGTCGCTCTCCGATGCGAGCGGCGACTCCGCTATTCTGGAGTATCTGGACGGCAAGCTCGTGATTCATCACGGCAAGCCGTACAAAATCATGACGAACTCGCCCATCTACAGCGAGCAGCTTGCGCTGGATACCTACTGGCGCGGCGTCGGCGGACTGACTTTCCTGCCCGGCACCAATCGCGCGGCCGACCGTTTCGTGCGCGCGTCGTTTCTACTCGATGCGATTCCGAAGCAACTCGATCCGAACTATATCGTCGGCGTGCCGAACCGTTCGTATGCGTATCAGGCCGTCGCAAGCGTGATGAGCGTGATGCGGTCCGTCAGCGTACCACTCGGCATCAGCACGCCCGACCAGCCGAATCTGTCGTCGACGATCTGGCGCACGGTCGCCGATCAGAAGAACCTCGTCTATTACTTCGATTCGTCGACGCGGCCCGATACGTTCTGGATCGATCTCCACAAGCTCAATCTGAAACCGGGCGCACCCGTGCTCAAGCTCACCATCGACAAAGGCCAGGTCTATTCCGGCGAAGTGTCGGGCAGGTTCGTGCCGACGCCGTCGTTCACGTTCATGCCCGCGAAGGCGTCGTGAACAAGCGGGACGATCAGATGCCGATGAACTGTGCAAACTCGTCCAAAGGCGTGCGCTGCGCACGCCACTGGTTGATTGTGGCGTTCGTGTCTTCGTAGCCGATCGCCATGCCGCTGAACAGCATGCGGCCGTCGGGCAGATCGAGAAACGCGCCGATCGTCGTCGGATACTGCGCCCAGCATTCTTGCGCGCAGCTATGCAATCCTTCCTCGCGCAACAGCAGCATCACCGTCTGCATGAACATGCCGAGATCGGACCATTGCGGCGGCCCCATCCGGCGGTCGACGGTGCAGAAAAGCGCGAGCGGTGCATCGAAGAACGCGAAGTTGCGCGCGAACTGCGCAAGGCGCGCGGGACGGTTCTCGCGCGCAATACCGATGCTGCGGTAAAGATCTTCGCCGACCTGAAAGCGCCGCTCGCGATACGGCGAATGAAGGCTTGGCGGATAGATGTCGTATTCCGTGTCCTCGCCGCCGGGCGCATCGACGACGCGCTCGCGCATGATGTGCTTGAGACGCGCGAGCGCGTCGCCGCCTACCACGTGGATATGCCACGGCTGCAGATTGCCGCCGGAAGGCGAGCGCGCGGCGGTCGCGAGCACGCGGCGGATGATATCGGGTGCGACGGGCGTGGCAAGAAACTGGCGGACGGATTTGCGGCTGGTGAAGGCTTCACTGACGTTCACGCTGTGCTCCTCGGGCAAGGCGTTGCGATTCGCGTGTTCGCGGCATCGTAGAGATCGACTGATGCCGATGATACAGGCGGCCGCGTTGCGCAGTCCGCAAGCTCGCCGCGCTAAAGCTTCTGTAAGACTGTGCCGTTAATGCGGGCGAATCAGTACGACCACATAAAAACGGGGAGCCGCATTTGAACACGATGAAGCTGGCCACATCTTTCGCGGCAATCGCCGCATTCGCCGCGCTTGCCGGTTGCGTCACCAGCGAGCAGCAGATCGCTGCCGCGCCCGCAAGGCCGCGTCCCGCTGTCGTCGCGGTACAGGCGCCGCCGCCACCGCCGCCTGCCGTCGTCGTGCGCGCGCCGGCACCCGCTCCGCAGCCCGTCTATGTGGCCGCACCGAGCGACGTGTATATCGCGGGTGTCGTCGATCGCGACGTGGTGTTCGTCGGCGGCAGCACGTATCTTTGGGTGGTCGGACCGGACGGCAAGCGTCATCGGCATTTCTATGCGCATGGCGACCGCCGAGCCGAAGTCTTCCGCCGACGCGAACATCTGCGCGTCGAGATGGCTCGTCATGGCGCGCATCCGCCCGTTCACGCAATGGCCGCGCCGCGCCGCGAAGAGCATCGGCCGCATCCGCATGGCGAGCGGCCCGGGTATGCGCAGCAGCCGCATCGGCCGGAGCGCCACGATGGGCCGCCGCCCATGCGGCACGCGGAACATGGCCCGCAACAAGGGCCGGCGCGCGTGGCCGATCGTCGTGGACACGAACCGGCGCCGCGCGATCACCGGCATCCGCCGCGCGTCGACGAAGCGCAACAGCAAACGCATCGTCAGGGGCAGGCGGGCTAGCGTCTATCATGAGAGGCGCCAGCCGCACCGCTACCGGGAGGCCCCTCATGAATCAAGCCGCACGCATCGCCTATCTGCGCATCGCGCTCATCTGCATCGGGCTGATCGCGCTCGTCTGCTTCTATCCGTTGATGATCGTCTGGCCGTCCGGGTGGGCGTGGCATACGGGCTACTCGGACTATCCGCTGATGATCGTCGGCATTTACGCGACGCTCGGCGTGTTCCTGCTGATCGCTGCACGCAATCCGCTCGAGCATCTGAGCCTGATCTGGTTCACCGTGTGGTCGAGCATCGTGCACGGCGCGATCATGGCCGTGCAGTCGCTGATGCATGACGGGCATCTCGGCCATCTGCTCGGCGACGTGCCGGCGCTGTTCATCGTCGCGACCGTGCTTGCCGTGCTCACGCCGAGAGGCGAAGCGGCGCGCATGCTGCGGCGCGCGGCGTGGCTGAAGTCATCTTCCTGAGCGGTAGGCACGCACGAAAAACGCAATCGTTATGCAGGCCGTCAGCAGCAGCGTGCCGTAGCGAATGACGTTGGCGGGCGCGCGGCGTCCCACCTGCGCGCCGCCGTATCCGCCGATCGTCGCGCCGATCAGCATGACGATGGTCTCGGGCCAATGCACCGCATGCGCAATGACAAACGCGACCACGGCCATCGTATTGGCGGCGCTCACCAGCAGCGTGCGCGGTGCATTGAGCAGCTTCAGTTCGCGGCTGTCGAGCAATCCCCACACGGCCATCATCATGATGCCGACCGCGCCGCCGAAATAGCCGCCATACACGCCGAGCGCGAACTGGATCGCGAGTACGGCTGTTTGCCCGATGTGCCAGCGCCGCCGCATCCATTCGCCGAAGCGCCGGCCGAATGCGAGCGCGAGCGTCGCGACGAGCAGCAGCCAGGGCACGACGAAATCGAAAGTCTTCGACGGCGTGAGGAGCAACAGCAACGCGCCGCCTATCCCGCCGATGAGCGTCGTGACGAGCAGCGCGCGAAGCCGCACGGAGCCGATTGGCCCGAGTCCGTCGCGATACGCCCACGCGCTCGCCAGTCCGCCCGGATACAGCGCGACGGTACTCGAAGCGTTCGCCTGAACCGAAGGCACGCCCGCCGCGATCAACGCGGGCAGCGTGACGAACGAGCCGCCGCCCGCCAGCGCGTTCATGCCGCCCGCCACCAGCCCGGCGCCTGCCACAAGGAATAGATCGTTCATGCGACGCATCATAGCGGCGCGGGCTTCGCGGATACAATCGGGATTCTCCGATGCCAGCGTTCGCTTTAGACGAAGATGACCACGTCGCGTTTTGACCTCACTGACCTGCGGCTATTCCTGATGGTCGTCGAGCAAGGCAGCCTCACGCGCGGCGCGCAGGCGATGCATCTCGCGCTCGCTTCGGCGAGTGAGCGCATCTCGGGCATGGAGTCGGCGCTGGGCACGGCGCTGCTCGAACGCACGCGCCGCGGCGTGCGGGCGACGCCCGCCGGCGAGGCGCTGGTGCGTCACGCGCGGCTGATCGTCGGACAGATCGAACAGATGCGCGGCGAACTGCGCAGCTACGCGAAGGGCCTGAAAGGCCGCGTACATCTGATGTCGAACACGGCTGCGCTCGCTTCGTTTTTGCCCGAGCAGATTGGCCGCTTTCTGATTGCACATCCCGACCTGTCCGTCGATATCGACGAGCGTCCGAGCGCGGACATCGTGCGCGCCGTTGCCGAAGGTCGCGCGGATCTCGGTATCGTCGCGGATATCGCCGACCTCGCGGCGCTTCAGACGCACATGATCGTCGACGATCAACTGGTGGTAGCCGCGAGCCGTGCGCATCGCGTGGCGAACGAGGCGCGCGTCGCGTTCGCCGATATCGTGGACGAGCCGTTCGTGGGTCTGTCCGATGCGGCGCTGGAGCGGCATCTGACGGAGCGCGCATCGCGCCTTGGCCGGCAGATGCAGTATCGCGTGCGCTTGCGCAATGTTGCCGATCTGGGGCGTCTGATCGCTGCGGGCGTGGGTATCGCGATTCTGCCCGCTGCCTGCACGCAGCCGCTGCGGGATGCGGAAATCGTCGTGTTGCCGCTCTCGGAGGCGTGGACGACGCGGCGTCTGCATCTGTGCGCACGAGACTTCGCCGCGCTCACGCCGCATGCGCATGCGCTCGCGCAACAGCTGATGACGCTCGGTGAGTGATATCAGGGAAGCGTGCCCGAGACGGGTTGCACGCTCGTGCGCAACACGGCGTTGAAGCGCTGCATGTGCAGCGCGACGCGGCGCGCATAGCCCTTGCCGCCGCCGCTGTAGCGCCACAGCGCGGCATCGATGTCGCCGCCCGACGCGTCGAGATAGCCGCGCAGAATCGACGAGCCGATATGCACGTTGATGGCGGGATCGTCGAGTTCCTTCACGTTCGAGAACGCACGCGGATGCGCGGCAGGCAACACCTGCATCAGTCCGCGCGCGCCGAGCGTGCTCACGGCGCGCGGATCGAAGCCCGATTCGACGGCCATCACCGACAACAGCAGTGCGGGCGACATCGAATAGCGGTTGGCTTCGGCGAGAACGGCTCGTGCGATCACGAGTGCATCGGTGGCGGAGACACGGAACTGCGCTCGCAGCGTCGCGACGATGTCGGCGGGCGACGGGAGAAGCGGCGCGCCGGATGCCTGCGATGCTTCAGGCGCAGGTTCCGCTTGCGCATGCGTGAACGGCAGCGCGCTGCATAGCGCGAGGCTCGCCGCCATCAATGCGAGCCTGACGAGTGCGTACTTCCAGCGTACTTTGGCGAGGTCGAGTTGTTGTTCTTGCATGTCGTCTGGTACGAGCCCGGATGCAAGCACTCTAAGCACATTGCCGTCGAGATTTTCAAAAGAATCGAGGGCCGCGCGTAAAGAGCGCGTAAAGATGGAGCCCGTGCGGGCGGCTCGCTATAGCTGCGATTCGATCGGCAAAATGCCCAGAAGCCAGACGCCCGTCTTGCGCAGTACCGATACGTCCGGTTCTCTGTCGAGCACTTTCACGGTGCCGTCCGGCGCGGTGTCGATCCAGACGATGCTGTTCGTGCCGTTCAGGTTCGGGCGCAATTCGAGCCGCCATGCAATGCGATCGAGGCTCGGCTCCAGCGTATCGACCACTTGCGCGGCGGCCGCCGCACTTTCGCAAAACACGCCGATCTCCGTATTGAGTTCGACGGAGCGCGGATCGAGATTCATCGAGCCGATGAAGATGCTGTCGCGGTCGAACACATAGGTTTTTGCATGCAGCGAAGCCTTCGACGAACCGAACAGATGCTTCTTTTCTTCCGTCTTGTCCTCGGCGACGGGCTTCAGTTCATACAGGTGCACGCCTGCTTCGAGCAGTGCCTTGCGGTAGCGTTGATAGCCGGCATGCACGGCGGCGACATCGGTGGCGGCGAGCGAATTGGTCAGGACCGTCACGCGAACATGCTTTTGCGTGAGGCCGGAAAGCCACGCGACCCCTGCTTTTCCGGGCACGAAATACGGCGAGACGACGAGCATCTGTTGAGTCGGCTGCAGGTCGAGCGCCTTGAACTGCGTCATCAGGTGACCTTCCGAGTCGCCCGGCGAGCGTGTGATTTTCGCGGGGTCGTCGTAGAGCAGCGTGGCCTTGCCCCAGGAAAACACCGCGTCCTGCGAGTGAATGACGTGCGTGAGCCGCTCGCGCGCATTCACGACATAGGGATTGTTTTCCTCTGACACGACATAGGCGTCGAGCTTGCTGCGCGCGTCGGCCAGTGCCGCGGCGTCCGCCTTGCGGCCCATCAGCGCGTCGATCGGATAGGACGCCGCGGAGTTCCAGAACAGGTCGAACGCCTGCGATACCTCGGGCACGACGGGACCATGCACGAGCACATCGAGATCGCCGAACGCGACATCCGTCGATGCACCGAAATACTCATCGCCGATATTGCGTCCGCCGAGTATCGCCCCCTGGTTGTCTGCGATCATCGACTTGTTGTGCATGCGCCGGTTCACGCGAAGGAACTCGGCGGCCATGCCGAGCTTCTTGAACGTGCGGTTCGCGACGGGATTGAAGAGGCGGATCTGCACGTTTGGATGTGCGTCGAGCGCGAGCAGCAATTTGTCGTCGGCATTCGTGCCGAGATCGTCCAGCAGGATCCGCACGCGCACCCCGCGGTCGGCGGCGCGCATCACTGCCGCCGCAAGTTCGCGACCCGTCAGGTCGTCGTGCCAGATGTAGTACTGCAGGTCGAGCGTGCGGTCGGCTGCTTCGGCGAGCACGAGGCGCGCGACCAGCGCGTTGACGGCATCGGGCAGCAGATGGAACGCGGACTCGTCCGGATGCTGCTTTTCCTGCGGCGCGAACGCAATGCCGAGCCGTGTGTTCTGCGTGCCCGACAGGGCATGCGTCTGGACACGGTCTGTCTGTGGCGGCAGGCTCGCGCACGAAGTCAGCAAGGCGACGGCGAACGCCGCGAGAAGACTTCGTAATGTGATCATGAGCGCGCTCCGCGTCTGCGATGCGCGTCAGATTAGCGGGACCGAACGTCCGTTACAAGTAGCGCCTTACCGTGCGGGATGCGCTACGTCATGACGAGCGGAACGAGTACGCGAGATTGAGTGCGGCCGTACCCAGAAACGTCGCGAGTATTTCGACGACCGTCAACGGGTCGATCGGCTTCGCGCAGACGCCGTCGAAGCCGCCGTCGCGCAACTGCGCATAGTTGTCTCCCGTTTCATAGGCCGTGTACGCGAGCAGGGGCACGGAGGCGGTCGCGGGCGACTCGCGCAGTGCACGTGCGACGGCGAGGCCCGACACGCCCGGCATCGCGATGTCGAGCACGATGCTGTCGGGATGCCATTCATTCGCGATTGCCAATACGTCGCCGCCGTTGTACGCGACGCGTGTTTCAAAGCCGGTGGTGGCGAGAAACGCGGCGAGCGCGTCGGCGGAATCGATGTAATCGTCGACGATGAGGACGCGCGGCGGGAACGACTGGGCGATGAAGCGTGCCGCCGTCCAGACCTGACTCCGCGTTGGCGTGAAGGTTCTGCTGCGCATGTTTGCCCCTGTTTCTTCGGCGCGAATGTCCGCTGTCGATTAAGCCGCTGTCGATTAAGCAATTACAGCAACAGGTATTCCATGCTTGATGCCGGTAGCCGGTCCGGTGCTGGGTTCAACGCGCCTTGCATGGTCCGAAAGCCGCGTGGACATTGGCTCGACGCTGATCGGGCGGAGACTCGATGCGTCTGCGAGGTTGATTGATTCCGTGTGCGTGGATGCAGCGAATGCGCAAGCCGGTTATGCAACATTGCAGCTTTTGCACGGCGTATCGACGGTTGCACGGCTTGAAACACTGGTTGCGAACGTGCGATGCAGCGCAAATGAAAGGGGGAGACGTGCGCGTTGCCATGCTAGGATTCTTCCATCCGCCGGGATGAGGCCCAGACCCGGATTGCATCGCACTTTCTCGCTGATGGAGGCTTGCCATGCATTTCGACTACAAGGGATTCCATATCGACTGCCGTGCACGGCACGACGAAGATGGCCATTACGTCGCCCAGGCCAAACTCACTCGCCCGGCATCGGGCAATACGGCCGCCGAAGTTCATCAGTCGGGCGACATCGATTCATTCGTCGATGAATCCGACGCGATGACATGCGCGCGCACATGGGCCATTGAATGGATCGACGAGAACTGGGACTAGCCGGTTCTATTCGCTTCGCATTTCGTCGAGCGTTCTTCCCAGACGTTTTCACTGAGGTTTCACAGAGCCTGTCGCGCGATGCGAAGGGTATGCGCGCACCCCCTGATTTCTCGCGTAATAAGGACAATGACCGGCGAATTCTTCAGATTGTCATCATGTCGGCGTCAAATGCCTGCGGAAAACCCTCAAATGTTAAATATTGGGGAAGCAGCGTCCGATAACCAGTAAACCAAAGCGAATCCACGCGCCGCACACGAAGCGGCCGCGGGAGATTCACGCCACGCCTGAACTGAGAGCAGGCGTTTTTTTGCATACAAAAGATTCATCGCGACAGCAGATTTTTTCTTGGTCAACCGGGGGCCAACAGTGAAGAAGACCTTAACCATCAGGACGAGGCTGTTCGTCGGTTTCCTGTCCATGGCGGCAATCGCCGTCGTTATTTCCGTCGTCTCGCTGTTGAGCCTCGCGAGCACGACACATGCGTTCAGCCGGTATGTGCACGGCATCGACGCACGCGCGCAGGTGGCGGCCGAGGTGCGCGCGGCTGTCGACCGCCGCGCAATCGCCGCGCGCAATCTCGTGCTCGTCACGACGCAGGCGGACCTCGACCTCGAGACGGAAGCAGTGAAACGCGCGCATGCAGATGTCGGCATCAAGCTCAAGCAGCTCAACGACATGATCAACAGCGCGACCGATACGAGCGAGACCGCGCGTTCGCTGGTCGCCGAGATGAACCGCGTCGAGGGACTCTACGGCCCTGTCGCGCTGAACATCGTGGGCCTTGCGCTCGACAAGCATCACGACGAGGCGATCAAGGAGATGGACGAGCATTGCCGTCCGCTGCTGGCCGCGCTCGTCAAGGCAACGGATGACTACGCGACGTACACGAAGACTCGCCAGGACGAGATCGTGCAGAACTTCGAAGATCGCTACGCGATGCTGCGCAACGTCATTCTCGGCGTGAGCGCGCTGGCGATACTCGCGTCGATCGTGCTCGCCGTGCGGATGGTGCGTTCGATCACGCAGCCGATCACGCGCGCCGTTCAGGTCGCGCGCACCGTTGCGAAGGGCGATCTGACGAGCCGCATCATCGTCGATCGCGACGACGAAGCGGGCGAACTGCTGAAGGCGCTGCGCGACATGAACGAACGGCTGACGGAAACGGTTGGCCGCGTACGCATGAGTAGCGCAAGCGTGTCGAGTGCGACGACAGAAATCGCCACGGGTAATAGCGACCTGAGCCGCCGTACGGAAGCTCAGGCTGCCTCGCTGCAGGAAACGGCCGCGAGCATGGAGCAATTGACGTCGACCGTGAAGCAGAATAGCGACAACGCGCAGCATGCGAAGTCGCTGGCGTCGAATGCGTCGGTGATCTCGCAGCGCGGCAGCGAGACCGTCGAACGCGTCGTGACGACGATGGAAGCGATCAGCGCAAGCTCGGGCAAGATCGCCGACATCACGGGGATCATCGAAGGCATCTCGTTCCAGACGAA
Source organism: Paraburkholderia sp. Tr-20389 (assembly GCF_017104565.1). Taxonomy (GTDB): domain Bacteria; phylum Pseudomonadota; class Gammaproteobacteria; order Burkholderiales; family Burkholderiaceae; genus Paraburkholderia. The sequence goes on from NZ_JAAGPD010000018.1 coordinate 110,971, forward strand.
CATTCTCGCGTTGAACGCTGCCGTCGAAGCAGCGCGTGCAGGCGAGGAGGGCCGCGGCTTCGCGGTCGTCGCGGGTGAAGTGCGCAGTCTCGCGCAGCGTTCGGCGCAGGCAGCGAAGGAGATCAAGGAACTGATTGCGCGTTCCGTGCAAGAGGTTCAGAGCGGCGCTTCGCTTGCCGATGACGCGGGCCAGACGATGGCCGATGTGAAGCAGGCGGTCGCGCGCGTGTCGGAGATCGTCGAAGAGATCGCGGCGGCATCGGCGGAGCAGGGGCGCGGCATCGAGCAGATCAACCTGGCGATCACGCAGATGGACACGGTCACGCAGCAGAACGCCGCGCTTGTCGAGCAGGCGTCGGCTGCGTCGCAATCGCTGCGAGATCAGGGCCGCGAACTGGACGACACCGTTTCCGCGTTCAGGCTCGCGGCGGCTTGAGCGCAGTACATTGCATGGCGGATGAACCACGCCTGATTGCGTAGTTCATCCGCACCGCTCACATTGCCAGCAAACGCATTTGCCGTAATTTATCGAGTGCGTTTATGCGCATCGACTTTCTTCTTGAATTGAAACGAAACGCTTAATGCGACTGCGTTGCAAACAGGTTGCAGTGCGGTATAAACCTACTATCATAAGAACATCGCGCGAAGCTCGATGCGATAAGCGTTAGCGGTTTTCAAATGCAGCGTTTCATATTCAAAGTTGCGCAGCCGATTGATGAGCTTATTCAATCGCGCTAAAGACGTGCACGGATGCACCTGCTTGAAGTGCAATCCGATTGCATGCGGAACCTGAGAGAGCAAACGCACCGGCGGCCTTGGCCGAGGGGGGCGTTTGAAGCGTGAGAGGGCACGATGAACGAGGCATTGACCATCGAATCGTTCTGGAAGGCGTTTTGCGCGCGTCAGATTGCGCGCGGCGTTTCACAGGCGCAGTTGCAAGCGTCGGAGACAGCGTTCTATTCGGGCGCGGTGGCCATGTACGACCTCATGATGATCGTCACCGATCCCGATCTCGATCCAATGGACGCACGCGCAATACTCGCCACACTTTACGACGAGCGGGAAGATTTCCTGCGCATTCACGATATCGCGGCTATCGACCGCTAGGCGTCGCGCCACTGCGCGTCGCGCAACCTCGAATTGAGTTATTGCGCCGTTTGCTCGCGCTGGTACTCGTTCTTCTTCATCTGCAGGTACTCCTGTCGATCCAGTTCATGCAATTGACGCGGGTATTGCTCCGTGGCGTCGAACCACGTGGCGAAGCGCTGATCGACGCGTTTGCCGGCAGGAAAGGAGAGAGAAGCGAGATATGCGTCGATGGCGAGGTAATAGCGCATCGTATTGCGCTCCACGAGGCCGCGCACGCCACCTATATAGTCGCCCGATGCCTGGGTGAATCCCACTTTCGCACTGCCTATCGTCGCGAGGTAGGTCTTCATCGCGATGCGGCCGGCCGTGCCGAAGCCGTATGAATACGTGAGATGCAGGAACGTGTGTCCTTTGCCGATATCGACGGCTTCGAGCACGATCCGATAGTCCTTCGTGCTGAGCGGTCCCGTCGCCGCGCTCAGGTCGACCTGGAAATAGTCAGGGTTCGTCGCCACCGATCGGTAATTGAACTGCACACGGTAGGTGTCACCAAGGTCCTGCTCCGTCTTCTTGCCGACGTTCATGCTGATGATCGCCGCGCCGTTACTGCCCGCCGATGCATGGCAGTACTTCGTGTTCAGATGCAGGATCAGCACCTCGCACCAGTTCGCGGGGCCTTGCTGAGGGTCGTTGAACGCGTTGTTGACGGTGGCGAACGGATAATCCACCACCGCGTAGATATCGCCCTTCAACGAGTTTTGCGTCTCTTCCGAATCCAGATGAATCGGCCGATGAAACACGTTCGATTTGAGCTGCGGCGCGAGCGCATCGTATTTGTCCTTGAGCGCGGCGGCGTTGTCGTCGGCCCAGGATAGCGCGCCGAGCGACAGGCCCAATAGTGCGAGAACGATCAGGACGAACCGTTTTGTTTTACGCATGATCCCGTGAGTGCTCATTTCAGGCGCTCCCGCTGACGACCCTGTGATAGGGCGAATGTCGCACGAATATAGCAGAGCCCGCCCAAACGGCGATGAGCCGTTCGAGCATAAACGTGATTTGAACCAGCATTCACGCTAGCAACGCTCGTTCCTAGAATGACTTCCATGCGCTGACCCAGTCACGCAAAGGCAAATACCTCGATCAACTCATGGAGAAACATCATGGAACGTCTCAATCGCCAACCCGTCGCCGAAGCAACCGGTCAGGCAGCTGAACTCTTCGCAGGCATCAAGCGCGCGGTCGGCATGGTGCCGAACGCTTATGCAGCGATCGGTTCGAGCAGCCCGGCCGCACTGCAAATCGTGCTTGCCACGGGCGATGCACTCGGCAAGGGCGCGCTGTCGCGCAAGGAAGTGGAAGCAATCAAGCTCGCGATCAGCGGCGTCGCGGACTGTGACTACTGTCTCGCCGCTCACTCGCTGACGGGCAAGAAAGTAGGCATCGCGGCCGACGACGTGGCCGCACTGCGCGAAGGACGCGATTCCGCCGACGCCCATCTGAACGCGATCGCCACGTTTGCGCGGACCGTGTTCACGTCGCGCGGCACGGTGCCCGCAGCCGTCGTCGATGCCGTGAAGGCGGCAGGTTACAACGATCAGCAAATCACCGAAACGCTGCTCGCCATCGCCGACATCACCTTCACGAACCTGTTCAATCGCGTGAACGACACGGTCGTCGATTTCCCGAAGATCTGATCGAGCGGCACTCGGGCAGCTACGCGCCAGCCCTTTTTTGCCCGCGACCGGTGATCCAGCCGGTCGCGGGCAATCTCACGTTTGCGCGCGCAACGTTTCATCGCATGCAAGGGTTGCATTTGTTGCAAGTTGATTCAGGTCTCTGTCGGGAAGGAGTGATCCGCTAGAATGGGGGCGCTTTTTTAACCAAGGAGATACGCGTGAAATCAGTTGTTGCCCTGCTCGCCGCAGCCGCGCTCGCATCGGTGGCGCTCAACGCTAACGCCGCATCGACGGAGAAGCTGCCCTCCGGTGTGGTCGTCGAACACCTGACGCAGGGAAGCGGCCCGCAGCCCACGGCTGCCGACGTCGTGCGCGTCAACTACCGCGGCACGCTCGCGAACGGCACCGAGTTCGACAACTCGGCCAAGCACGGCGGCCCGGCAGAGTTCCCGCTCGGCCGCGTGATCCCTTGCTGGACGCAAGGCGTCGCAACGATGAAGGTCGGCGAGAAAGCCAAGCTGACCTGCCCGGCCGCGACCGCATATGGCTCGCGCGGCGTCGGTACGATTCCGCCGAACAGCGATCTGACGTTCGAAGTCGAGCTGCTCGCGATCGTCAAGTAACCCTCTTGCAAACCCGGTCATCCCGTGGCCGGGTTTGCTTCGCGCGCAGCGCGCTCCACTGCGCTGCGTCGCGCCGGGCTTGTCACAGAGCCCGCACCCGCCGTTCATTATCGTTAACGCTGGCTGGCCGAAGCTAAATTGGCGTGATACCTAAACGGTCTTGCGGCGAATCGGTTGGACGATTGGGATTCTGTCACCAATATGAAAAACTGGACGCTCAGAATCCCGCAAAAAAATAGAATCTGCATGACGGGGTGTAGGGTGACCAGAAAACAAAGAGTGCTGTTCCTTTGCAGGGACAACGCGACGCTTAGCATCCTGGCGGAAGCCTTGCTACGCGAGCTGGACGGATTGCATTTCGACGCATTCAGCGCAGGTCTCGAGCCCGCCGACCGGGTTCATGCTGCCGCTATGGGAGAGTTGCGCCACGGCTTTTCGAGCCTGGATCTGCTGAATCCCAAAAGCTGGCTGGAATTCACTAGCGAATGGGCGCCGGAGATGGATTTCGTCGTGACCTTGTGCGACGAGTCGTCGGGTGTCGACGTGCGCGCGTTTCACGGTGCGCCGAAACTGCATCATTGGGCGCTGACGCCGTCCGCTTACGGCGCAGCCGCTGCGATCGAAAACGCGTTCTGGCAGATCCTCAAACGCGTCGAAGATTTCATCACGGCTGAACGCCGCCCGTGGCCGTCGTCGCTGAAACTGCCGGCCGTGGCCAGTTGCTCCCCGGACGCCTGCGACCTTCTGCTCAGCGGGCAATGACCCGTCACGCCGCTGCGGCATCGTGTGCCGCTGCAGGCCGCCGTTGATTTCAGGCAGGCGGGAACCTGATTTGCTTACCCAATCATTACAAGCACACCGGGTCAGCAACCCATCAGGGAACACGATGAAAGCAGAAACACCGAACGGGCTGCCGCACGACGGCACCGCGCAAGCCCACTTTTCGCACTACGCCGCACCCTTGATCGACAACGCGCTTGCCTGCGCCGCCGCATTGCACTCGGACCCCGACGCCGAAGTGCTGCACAGGCTGCGCGTGTCGCTGCGGCGCTTGCGCACGTTGTTGTGGGCGTATCGCCCGCTGCTGGATGAACAGTTCGACAATCAGCAGCGCGCACTTTTCAAGTTCTACGCAAGCGCCGCCGGCAAGACGCGCGACTGGGACATCCTGATCGGCTTGCTCGACGAAATCGGCGGCGCGCGGGAACAGCCCTGCGACGCGCTGCAAGCCGCCCGGGCGAAAACGTTCGATGCGAGCCGCGCGACGCTCGAACAGGCCGATGTGAAGCGCGCATTGCGCGAGACGCTCAAGGAAGCGAACCGCGAACTGAATACCGCGCACGAACGCACGCCGCTGCCGAAGTTCGCGCGCAAGCGTCTCGCGACGGCGCAGAAGTCGATGGCCAAACGCATGAAGCGCGCGGCGCGCGCCAAACGCTCGGACTACGCGTCTTATCACGAGGTCCGCAAGGCGGGCAAGAAGCTGCGCTATCTGACCGAGTTCTTCCAGCCGATGCTCGCGAAGAAGCAATTGAAGGCCATCAAGCCGCTCAAGAAGCTGCAGAAGCGCTTCGGCGCGTTGAACGACGTTGTCGCGAGCGAACAGTTGCTGCGCGATAACCAGACCCTGTACGTCGATGACGCGGCCGCCTCGCATGCACTCGATGCGCTCGCGCAAGAACGCAAGCGCCGTATGCGCGACGCCGGGAAGCTGTTGTAGAGCGAATGGGTTGAGGTCGCGCCGGTCGATCGGCGCATGCGAACGTGCGAGCGCAACCGGATGGCGCTCGCCGCGTTCGTCAGCGGCGTGTTGCAGTCCGCGAGCGCAAGGTTTCGCGCACCCGCTTGGCCGCGAAGAGCGGCACGTAGTCGAGAATGCGTGCATCGCGTTGATACGCCTGCACGGCATCGGTGTACATCTGCGATACGACTTCTTCCGGCGCGTCAGTGGATTCCGCTATTTCGTGCACGATCTTCTGCGAATCTTCCGTCTTCATGCAAGCCTCCTTGTCGGTCAGCGGTCGGTCAGAATCCTGAATTGAAGGACATGCGATGCGAGGGCGCCAATAGAACTTCGCAATCGATGGACCCGCTGCGTGGAGTACGCGCTTGCAGTTGCGTTACCACTCGGAAGAAAGCCTGTTCGCTCAGACAGATAGCGCGCGTGCCCCAAACTTTTCCACAGCTCTTTCAACAGAAACTGTGGATAACGTGATTGCAAATCAATCGCGACGAAGGCGCGAGCGCTCGCGCTTGTTAGCGACTATTGAAGCCACTTGCGTACGTCTTTCTCCCATTCGGGGTCGCCGCAGCCTTGCGGGTTTTCGGGGCCGAGCACGGTGATGTAGCCCTTGCTTTTCATGCAAGATTCGTAGGCGCGCACTTTCGCGCATTGGCCCGTTCCAGCGTTCTTCGCGACGGTCTTGCACTGCGCGATCGAGCGGTCCATTGGACCGAAGTCGAGGTCGCTCGAACTGCTGTTGAGTGTCAGCGCGTCCGCGCCGGTCACGGAGAATTCGACGGGCCCCGTGTGAGTGCAGCCCGCCGTCAGCAATACAAGCGATGCCGACGCGACCAGACGATGCGCGCGCAAGACCATGATTCGCTTCCTTGTCGAAGTGGTTTGTTCAGTTGTTATTCGCCGATCAGATGCAGCACGATATCGCGCTCCTGCGGACGCGCGCGATGCTCGAACAGATAGATGCCCTGCCATGTACCGAGCGTCATGCGGCCGTGCTCGACCGGTATGGACAGCTGCACCTGCGTGAGCGCGGTGCGCAGATGCGCGGGCATGTCGTCGGGGCCTTCCGTGTCGTGCTCGTAGCGCTCGGCGTCTTCGGGCGCGAGCAGCGCGAAGTGCCGCTCGATATCGCGCTGCACGGAAGGGTCTGCGTTTTCCTGAATCAATAACGACGCCGACGTGTGCCGGCAGAACAGCGTGAGGATGCCCGTGTCGATCGACGCATCGTGCACGAATGCGGCAACCTGATCGGTGAACTCGAACAGTCCGCGAGCGCGCGCCCTCACGTTCAGATGGCGAATGGTCTGGCGCATGAGTCGTTCTCCGTTGTGCGGTGTCGTGTTGTGCAAAGGCGATGTCCTTGGCCAAGTTTACCGCGAGCGCCGTGCCCGATCCCGTCATGCGAACGGGTCTATGCCGATGCGTAGGTGCAGACGAACAGGGAGGCTGTGATGGACCGCGACGAATTCATCGATGCATTGAAGCGCGAAGGCTTTGCAGAAGTCGTGACCGTCACGCGCGACCCCCACGGCACACTGGATGACCCTACCCATCCATTCGAAGCCCGGGCACTGGTTTTGCACGGTGAATTGACGATTCGCACGGGCGCGACGGAGCGCGTGTACAAGACGGGCGACGTATTCCATCTGCAAGCGAATGAAAGCCATTCGGAGCGCTTCGGAGCGGACGGTGTTCAATATCTGGTCGGCCGCAAGTGATGGAGGCGGGATCGGTCACGCCGTCAGCAAGGTTTGCATCGAGCGGATACTATTTTTCTCTCCCGTCCGTCGACGTCACGCGTCGGCGCGTCAACGCTCATTCCATCATCGAGGAGGTTCTGAATGCCCACGTCTACGACACCCGTCTGGTTCATCACCGGATGTTCAACCGGCTTCGGCAAGGAACTGGCTCGCGCGGTGCTCGAGCGGGGCTGGCGTTGCGTGGCGACCGCGCGCGACGTCGCGTCGCTCGCCGATCTGGCCGAGCCAGGCAGCGATGCCGACGCGCGGCTCTTGCGCGTGAAGCTCGACGTGACAGATGCCGCGCAGATCGACGTTGCCGTCGAGCACGCACAACAACGTTTCGGTGCCATCGACGTGCTCGTGAACAACGCGGGCTATGGTTATCAGTCGTCAGTCGAAGAGGGCGACGAAGCGGAGATCCGCGCACAGTTCGACGTGAATGTGTTCGGCCTGTTCGCGATGACGCGCGCTGTGCTGCCCGGCATGCGCGCGCGACACAAAGGACATGTGCTGAACATCACGTCGGTGGCGGGTCTTGCGGGCTTTCCGGGCTCGGGATATTACGCAGCGAGCAAGCATGCGGTGGAAGGCTGGTCCGATTCGCTCGCGACGGAAGCCGGGCCGCTCGGTATCCATGTGACCTGTATCGAGCCGGGTCCGTTTCGCACCGACTGGGCGGGCCGTTCGCTCAAGCAGACGCCCAACAAGATCGCCGACTATGCGGAGACGGCGGGCAAGCGCATGCAAACGACGGCGGAATATAGCGGTCATCAGCCCGGCGACCCGAAGCGCGCGGCGCAGGCGATGATCCTCATCAGCGAAGCGGAACACCCGCCGCGTCATCTGGTGCTGGGCGCGTTCGGTGTCGATGCCGTATCGAAGCGCGTGCATTCGACACTCGCGGATATCGAAGCATGGCGCGACACGAGCCTCGGCGCGGACTTTCCGGAAAGCGAGCGCTGATCCTGAGCGCACATTGAAGCGGGCGAGCCCGCGTTCGGCACATTCGCTGGGCCGCCGCGAGTCGGGAAAAACGCGTTGCCGTATTTCCCCGCGGCGGCCGTTTCAATGGAAGCGGGGTTCCATCAGCCGCCGCCGCCACCACCCATCATGCCGCCGAAAGCACCTGACATCATGCTCATGAGGTCCTTCAGCATTTTCATCAGGTCTTGCAGTACATCGCCGCCGCCTCCCGACTGGCCACCGTCACCGCCGCCGCCACCATCCGGCGAGATCGTCTGGGACTGCTGGGCTTGCATGCCGCCCGCATGCCCCGTTCCATGAGACTGATGGCTATTCATCGAAGAGGTCTGCGTGGTCGTCGATTGAGTGACATCCATTGACATTTGGTATTCCTCTATATAAAACGCATTAAAAATAGGCTAATTAACGATGAGCATGAACATGCTCGCATAGTTAGACAATTTGCGATGTTGTTTACATGGGATCCTCCGCAAGCATATGAGTAAACGTCCGGCCGGCGGCAGCACCTATTGGGTGTCGCGAACCTTGGACGAAGCGGGTTGTCGCGAAAAATCCATCGAAAGCGTCGGACTCATGCGATTGATTAACTGAACGACGCACACTACTCGGATATACCCGGTGAAATTCCAGACAGACTCCTCAGCGAGATCCATTTCCATTGCCCATCGCGAAATTAGCTTCCCCACCGTCAGCGACTCGCTGCGCGCGAGTTCTTCGATAATCGACCAGTAAATCTCTTCGAGCCTCATGCAAGTCGCGAGGCCGTTGACACGGATTGATCTCTGTCTCGGCCTGAGGAGATCGGTACTGAAATTGCAATATCTTTTGTGTGTCATTTTTCGCTCACAATTTCCTCTAACTCTGTGCCCGCCCATTACGAGAATGGGATCCTTCTGTATTTATCAGGTCGTCGATGCAAAATGAATAGGATCACTTACCATAATCTATTGAGATAATCGATAAACCGACCGTTGCCATACTCCTAGACTCGGAAGCTTCTAGGTGATACATCCGTATGACCCCGTTGAAATCAGCGAGCGATAAATTTCCGTTCGTCGTATGAGACATGTCCACGGGGGAAATGCAGATGTTCATGACGCGGCGTGGTGCGCGGGCGAATCGCAAGGCGAGAGGTGTCAGACGGTATCGAGCCGTCACTGGCATTCGTCGTGCCGTCGTTGCCGGAATGGTGTTGCATGCATCGGCAGCGAGCGCTGCATCGCCGATGTGGCGCGCGGAAACCATGCACTACTTCGCGAGCAATACGCCGTTGCCCGATGTGCTGAAAGAGGTGGCGAGTGCAGGCGGGCTCCCGGTCGAGATCGCGCGTGGTGTGAAAGGGCCCGTCAACGGCGAGTTCGTCGAAGTGCCGGCGCGTGTGTTCGCCAGATTGATCGACGCATACGGCCTGGTCTGGTATTTCGACGGGCACATGATTCACGTATCGCCCGCATCGGACAGCCGTAGCCGGACGATCCCGTTTTCTCCGATGACACGCGACCAGGTGGCCGGTTTGCTATCGAGTCTCGGTCTCAACGACAGTCATCTCCCAGTCCGCTATTCGGATACGACCGCCGTCGTGTCGGGGCCGTCGCAATTCGTCGATGCGATCTCCGACGCTGTTGCACAGGCGCAGCGGCAGGCCACGGTGACGCCCTCCGTCGACGACACCGAGATCCGCGTATTTCCGCTGCACTATGCGCAGGCACAGGACATCACGTACACGTCCGGCGGCCGGCCGCAGACCGTGCCCGGTGTCGCGTCGTTGTTGCGCAATCTCATGGCGGGCGTGCCGGCCACCGTGCCGGACAGAGAGAGTGTTGCGAGGCCGCGCAATCCGGCACGCCCTGCGCGAGGCGGTCCGCCGCCGCTTCCCGGATTGCGCGGCCTCGGTCTCGCGGATGCCTCGTCCGCATCCGACATCGACGCGCCATTGCCGGATACAGAAACGATGCGTCTCGCCACGGCGTCGATACAACGCAATATCGTTGCCGATATTCGTACGAATTCGGTCGTCGTGTACGACGTGCCTTCGATGATGCCGAACTACGAGCGCACGATCGCGATGCTCGACAAGCCGCAGGATCTCGTCGAAATCACGGCGGTCGTCATCGACGTGTCGACAGATGCCGCGAGCGATCTGGGCATACGCTGGGGCGCCGGATCGAGGGGCGAGGGCGGCGCGTACGCGATGCTGAATTCCTCGCCCAGGACGCCCGATTCATTCATCGCTCCGGCCCTGTCGGGCCTCAACCTCGCGACGATGATCGGCAGCTCGGCCAATTACCTGTTCGCGAAGATTCACGCGCTCGAACAGAACGGCAAGGCCCACATCCTGTCGCGTCCGCAGGTGCTGACGCTGAACAACTCGGAAGCGATTCTGTCCTCGCGCAACTCGGTGTATGTGCGTGTCGCGGGCAATCAGGACGTCGATCTCTACAACGTCGATACGGGGCTGATATTGAAGGTGACGCCGACCGTCGAGCCGCTGTCCGACGGTACGCAAAACGTGCTGTTGAACGTGCAGATCGACGATGGTGCATTCGATTCGTCGTTGACGGTCGACGGCATTCCCAAGGTCAACAATCATTCGATCGTGACACAAGCCGTTGTCGCCAACGGGGAAAGTCTGCTGCTTGGCGGATATCAGTACGAAAGCAGTCAGACATCGTCCTCGCAGGTCCCCGTGCTGGGCAATCTGCCCTATGTAGGCGCGTTGTTTCGCGACAGGCAGACCCAGGTCGAGCGTCTCGAACGACTCATCCTGATCACGCCGCGCATCAAGAAGGTGACGGGCCTCGCCGCGAAACAGGAAACGCTGGACGTGCCTTCGGCGGTCGTGCAACCCGCGCCAGCGTTCGCGGACAACGACGCGGCGAATCGGGCAATGATGCGTCAACGTGGGCCGACTGCGCCCGCCTGGAGCAGCGCGGTACCGCCGCTGCCGCCCGGCTTGCCGCCCGGTCCCGCGTCGACGAAGGGGGCGATCCGATGAGCGGGGGCGGAATCATTGCAGTGACGGGCGGCATTCACGCGGGTGCAAGTGTGTTGATGTCCGACAGCCACGACCTGACGATAGGCAGCGGCGACGGCGACAGCCTGCTGCTCGTCGATGACGGCATCGTGCCGCAGCATGTGACCATCTGCCTCGTCGGTGACAAGCTGAAGCTCGTCGCACATCACGACGGCGTCGCCGTATTCGGCTACGCATGGGCGCCGGGCAAGGCGACGCTGCTGAGAGCCGGGGCGTCCTTTACGATCGGCGACGCGCAATTCCAGTTCAGCGGACGCGATCCTCTGACGCAGGATGCCGTGCGCGACGCGGAACTCGCGTGGCTGCTGAGCCATGCGCCGCTAGCCTATGTTGCGCGCCGCTGGGCGCATGCATCGCGCGGCAGAAAGCTGTTGTTGATCACGGTGCTGGCCGGGACAGGCCTTGGATGGCTGTGGTCCATCTACGGCCCCCATGACGCCGGCCGCGCGATGCCGCAACTCGACGGCGCGTTTCGCTTCGTGACCGTCCATGAGGACGCGAAGACGCACGCATACGTCTACGAAGGCTACGTGACCAGCACGTCGGAGCTTGCCTGGCTGGCGGCGAATGCACGCCGTGACAACCGCATGCCGCTGATGCGCGTGAAGGTCGTCGATCAGATCAGGGAGCAACTCGCGGACTTTCTCCAGAAGTACTATCGCGACGCTCAGATCAAACCGGGCGTGACGGGCTCGTTTGCCGTCGTTCTCCCGGCCGTGGATTCGTACCTGCTGCCGGAGTCGTGGGACTACGGACGCATCGCGCGCCTCGCACGCGAATCGGTCAACGGATTGAGCAATCTCGAGTTCGAGGGACACGCCGCGAGCAAGGGGCCGGTGCGCATACCGCTTGAGACGATCGGCATGAACCTCGTCCATTCGGCAAATGGCACGTGGCTCGTCAACGGGCAGGGGGAGCGTTATTTCAGCGGCGCACGTTTGCCGCTCGGCAAGATAAGGGGAATCTCCGATTGCACCGTGACGATCGAGCGCAGCGACGACGGAACGCTATACGAGTTCTTCGTCGAGGGCGCCAGGAACGCGAGCCGCTGCAAATGAGCGGGATGAACCGCGCGATCTCGATCGACAGTCGCCGCTAGTCAGGACAGGATCTGCCCGCCGGGTCTTCGCGTGCGTACCGGTGTGCGGTTGATTGACAGACAGAACTACGCGCGCTTTTTATTAAGGATATCGAATCATGGCAGTCGGTAACGTGGGCGGCGCAAGCCCTGCAGCTAGCGCAGGAAATGGACAAACCATGCAGGACCTTCAGGATCAGAAAGCGCAAAACGCTTTCCAGGAAGAGATCACGAAGGAAAGCAACATGGAATCCAAACGTAACCAGACGCGAATGGGCGTCATCGGCAACCTGAAGTAATGACCTGAAAGAGGCGTCGCGACAGCGGCGCCTCGCCCCGATCAATCGTTGAAGAGAGGCAACGACATGCTATTGCAGCCCGTGGTGATGAATGTATTTCCCCCAGAGCCGCCCCCTGAGCCGCGACAGACCCAGCCGTATGGCGAGCCACTGGGAGAAACCGAAAACTCGCTCACGCTCATGCTGATCGCGAACGCCGAGCAGATGTGCAAGGCACAGGACAAGCGTATTGCAAGCGATCTGGCTTCCTACGCGCAAAACCGCTCGTCGCACGGACGAACGCTCGATCTACTGCGTCTTCAATACGACCTCGACGACATGCAGACGAGCGCCATGCTGGCGAAGAACATCGCCGACAAGGTCGGGCAGGCCATCACACAGCTGACACAGAGGAACTAATGCGACGCGTACTCATTTTGCTGCCGCTGCTGTTACTCGTCGGCTGCAAGGCATCATTGTTCGAAAGCCTGGAAGAGAACCAGGCGAACCAGGTTATTGCCGTCCTGAGCCAGCATGGCATCGAGGGAGTCAAGGAGCGCAACGCCGACAAGACATGGAACGTTTCCGTCGATGCCGACGACGTTGTCACAGCAACGGAAATCACGCGCGAATACGCGTTGCCGCATGGCAATCACGCCAATCTGGGTGACCTGTTCAGCCGCCAGGGCTTGATCTCCAATCCCGATGAAGACCGCGTGCGTTATGTCTACGGCCTGACGCAGGAACTATCGGAAACGCTCGAGAAGATCGACGGTGTACTGGTGGCGCGGGTCCATATCGTGCAACCGGAGCGCGATCCGCTGAATCGGCAGGTCACGCCGCCGTCGGCCTCGGTGATGCTCAGGTATCGCAGCGACTACAACCTCGAATACATGAGGGACAAGATTCGCGGACTGGTTGCGGGCAGCGTGGAGGGTTTGACGCCTGACCATGTCTATCTGACGTTCATTCCCGTCACGCCGATTGCCGAACCTGTCGACGCGAAGGGCGGCGCGGATGCTCACATCGCGGCAGGGACGGGTGGCTCACGTCACGACGCAACGCTGACGATGATCGTCCTGACGGTGATGGGGATGTTGCTGATCCTCTCGGTGTGGGTGTGGGACAGCGGCATTCGCTCGTTCACGCCGACGTTCTTTCGACGCAGAAAGCTGAAGCGCGCTGCAAAGAAGCGCGCGGAAGAGCAGTCTGAGACTAACGATGGAGGCGACGCATCATGACCCGCGTTTCCATCCTCGCACTATCCCGGTGGGCACATCATAGCTGGCTGCCGCGCGGCGAACGCGCGCGCAGCGAGCGTGCCCAGGCCGACGCGAACGCAAGCCTGCTCGAACTCATGCCGCAACTGGCCAGCGCGCGTGCGATAGCGGCTGTGCCTCAGTTTGCTGTATTGCCGCGCCCCGCTTGCGCGAAAGTGATGCGTGTAGCAGCGTCGCTTGCGCACGCGCATTCACTGCGCAAGGTGGTGAGCGCTACCGCGCGCGAGAGTTTCGCGAGCAGGGTGGCACCCCACGTGCTGCGCGCCATTCAGTCCGATGCACGGGCGAAAGGCTGCGATGCCGGCATCGGTCCGATGCTCGACGTGTTCGATCGAATGGATATGACGGCAGCCGGTCTGCGGATTGCGTTGCATGCGCACGCCGATCCCGCACTGCACGCACTGATCGAGCTGCGTCTGCCGCGCGCGGTCGCGCAACGCGCGTCGCACTTCCGCGCGGACGACCTGAGTCCGCAAACCGCGAGCGGCTTGCTCGACGCCGCCTATGTACTGGGTGGAGGCCAACCATGCTGATCTGCCGAAGAGGGGACTGGCGCGTCGAGTCGGACGGCTATGTGTCATCCGCGGACCTGCGCGAGCTGGCCGGCTTGCGTGAAGTCGAAGCGTTTCGCGCTCGCGAGGCCGAACGTGAGACTGCACGTCTGGCCGAACGCGTCCGCGAACTCAAGCGTCGCGCCGTGCGCCGCGGATATGCCGCAGGACGCCGCAACGCGCTGCGAGAGTATGTCGTGCCGCCCGCGGCCGCATCGTTTGCGGCACGCTGCCTCGAAGAGCGTCTTGCGGGTCTCGCGTTGAATGCCGTCACCGAGATACTGGGCGAATTGCCAGCCGATGCGACCTTGCATAGCCGCTTGCGACGCTGCATTGGCGCGCTGCGCGGGCAGCAGGTCATATCGGTGCGCGTATCGGCCGACGATTGCGAGCAGACCCAACGCATCGCACACACGCTGGAGCGGGAACTCGATCTGCCCTTGTTCATGGTGCTGGCGGATGCCGGGCTTCCACCGCATTCGCTCGTCGTCGAAACGGAAAGCGGCGTGATCGACGGCAGCCTCGCGCTGCAATTGCGCGTGCTCGAACGCGGGATGAGGGACGCGATTGGTTTGGTGCTGAACGAATACCGCTACATCGACGGCGAGTCGGCAAGGATGTTCGACGTCATCGAAAGCGGGTTGCGCGATGTGATCCAGTTGCTCGGGCAGCATGTCGAAGCGCGGCATGGTGGAGAAGTCCAATGAGCCCGTGGCAAGACATGGCGCGCATCACGCTCGCGCACGCGAAGCGGCACAACGTGGCCGCGCTGCATTTCGGCACGGCATATCCGTTGAGCGTCGGCAATCGCGCGTTCACGCTGCAATTCGAGCCTTGCCGTGCGAGTTATCCATTGCGGATACACGCGCGGGCGATGGGCGAACCCATGTCGCTCGATTGCGATGCGCAGGCGCTGTTTCCGGAGTTGAACCGACAGGTGCTGGCGCAAGCGGACGATCAGGCCATACGGTTGATTGCCGAAGCGCTCGACGAGTGGCTGAGCGCACTCGAAGGCGCGTTCGGCTTCTCAATTGACGTAACGGACCTGTCGTTCGACGCGCAGCCGTCGCCCGGCGCATACGGTCTCGCGCTTACCCATGCGCGCAGCCATCGCACCGCGCACTTCGCGCTCGACAGTCCGGCTGTCGACCAATGGCTGATGCAACGGCCCATTCCTGCCGCACAGGCCGACGGGCTCGCGAGCCGGCTGATGGTGCGCGTCCCCGTATGCATGGTGGGCCCGGCATTTTCGCTGCAGCGCCTGCGCAAGATCAGACCTGGCGATGCGCTGCTGGTCGACCGTTCCCGTCAGTACCTGCGCCTGCCGATTCACCACGGCGCGCGTCGAATCTTTCTCAAACCCAGTGGAGAACATATGGTCATAGACCGCCCTTTGATGGACGACATCAACGAGTCCGCCGAGATGACGAGCGAGCTGATTCCCGCGCATGCACTCGCGTTTTCATTCGACGTGGTGATCGGTACGTTGTCATTCACGCTCGATGAGTTGATGCGCCTGCGGCCCGGCTCGATCGTGTCGTTGCAACTGCCTGCGCGCCGGCATGCGGTCACGCTGCTCTGCCAGGGCATTCCGTTTGCACGCGGCGAGCTGATCGACATCGACGACGCGCTGGGCGTGCGCATCGTCGACCTCGCCCATATGTCGAATGCACAGACGCCATCATGAAAGACCAGGTCGTCAACTTTCAGATCATCGTCTTCTTCTTCGTGCTCGGGCTGTTGCCGCTGATCGTGACGATGACGACGTCCTTCACGAAGTTCAGCATTGTGCTGACGCTGCTGCGTTCCGCGCTTGGCGTGCAGCAGGCGCCGGGCAACATGGCGATCTCGGCATTGGCGTTATCGGCGACGCTGGTCGTGATGGCGCCGACCGTCGAGAAGATCGGCGCCGAGCTGTCGATCGGCGAGCGTATCGAGCGCGGCGAGGTGCCTGATGTCACCGAGGTCTATCGGGCGGTGCGCGGGCCGCTCGGCGAGTTCATGTTGGAGCATTCGCGGCCCGCCGAGCGCGCGTTTCTCGTGACGGCGGCAAAGCGTATCGATCCCGGACACGACGTCGAGGAAACCGATCTGTCGCTGCTGATTCCCGCGTTCATGATCAGCGAAATATCGAGCGGCTTCGAAGCGGGCTTTCTGCTCTACATGGCGTTTCTCATTGTCGATCTCGTGGTGGCCAATGTGTTGACGGCGATGGGCATGGTGATGCTGTCACCCACCACGGTCTCGACGCCCCTGAAGCTCTTCGTGCTCGTATCGGTATCGGGCGTATCCAAGTTGATGCATGGACTGATTGTCAGTTACGCAAAATGAACTCCTCTCCCTCACTTGCTTCGTTGTCGAGCGATGCATTGCTGCTGGTCTTCTGGCTGTCGCTGCCTGCGCTCGCGGTCGCCACGGGGATCGGCGTGCTGATCGGGCTGGTTCAGTCGATCACGCAGATTCAGGACCAGGCGCTGCCCTACGGCGCCAAGATCATCGGCGTGGGACTCGTGATGATCGTCGCGATGCCGTGGGGCAACAGCGAAGTCACGCGTTTCGTCGAGCACGCGTTGTCGTACATCGCGGCGGCAAGGATGCAGTGATGACCGGGTATATCGGCTATATCGAAGGCTTTGCGTTTTGCACCATCCGGCCCGCGATCGCACTCTCGCTCGTTCCGTTCGGCGGCAATGAGTCGCTCGGCGTCGCGTTGCGGGTACCCTTGATGCTGCTCTTCGCGACGTTGCCGCAACTGACGGGATGGCCGGACAATCTCATCGTCGCGATGGCCGTCGAGGTGCTGATCGGACTCACGCTGGGTCTGTTGCTCAGCGTGGTGTTTCATGCGGCCTCTGCGGCGGGCGCGATCGTCGATCAGCAGGGCGGCTATTCGATCGGCGCATCATACGACCCGAACTTTCGCGACGAAGCCGCACTCTTCGAGCACCTGTTCGGCTGGTTCGCCACGCTGACGTTTTTCACCGGCAAGGGCCTGGAGGCCGTCTACGGATTTTTCGCCGATGCGTGGTTGCTCTGGCCGCCCGGTGCGCCGCGTCCTGACTTCATGCGCGTCATGCGTGACTTGTCCGAACAGCGGCTAGCGTTGTCGATCGCCGAGGGCGTCAAGATCGCGATGCCGCTCGTCGGGCTGATGCTGCTCGTCGATATCGCGCTTGGCCTGATGTCGCGTTACGCGAAGCGGCTCAACCCGTTCACGACTGCGCGCAACGTGAAGGCGATCGTGTTGTGTCTCACGATCGTGTCCTGCGTGCCCGTGCTGTTCGAGCGGTTCAACGCGATCTTTCTGCAAAGTGCGGTGCTGCGATGAGCGACAAGACAGAACCACCAACCCCTCATCGGCTCAAGCGCGCGCGCAAGGACGGCGACATCGCGAAGAGCACACATGTGACCGTCGCCGTCAGCGGGCTCTTCTGGTGGCTGTTTCTGGTGGTCGATGCACCGCATATCTATCAGGTTTGCGTGCATGTCGTGGACGCCGTGACGCAGATCGATCAGGGTTTGCCGTTCGCGGAGCGCTATGCGCGGGTCGCGAGCGCGCTAGGCGGAATGCTGACCATCACCCTTGCGACGCTCGGCGTGGGCGCGCTTGCCGTCATCGTGCCGGAGGCTGCGCAAGCGGGCGGCGTTCTCGCGTTCAAGCGTCTTGTGCCTGACCTGAAGCGTCTCGACCCGGTGAAAGGCCTCAAGAACCTCTTCGGATTGAAGATGCTGTTCGAAACCGGCATCACCCTTTCGCAGTTCGCGATCTTGCTGTTCATCTTGTGGCATGCATTTTCGACGTGGTGCGCGCAGTTGCTGCCTTCATTCGCGCTGTCGTTTGGCGGACAACTGAGCGCGACAGGGGAGTCGATTGCACGTCTGATGGGCTTGATGGCGCTATCGCAACTCGCGCCAGCCGCTGTCGACATCTGGCTCCAGCGTATTCAATGGCGGCGCCGGCTGAGAATGGACAAGAACGAAATCAAACGCGAACACAAGGACGAGGACGGCGATCCGCACGTAAAGGGCCGCCGCCGAGCCTTGCACAGGGAACTGGTGCGATAACATGAAAAACATTCCGAAGTTGCGCCGTATCGACCTGCTGGGCGTGGCGCTGCGCCATGCCGATCTCTCGGTGGGTGTGGGCATGCTGGGCGTGCTGCTCCTGCTGATCCTGCCCGTCCCGCCGTTCGTACTCGATCTGTCCATTGGCGTGAGCTTCACGGTCAGCTTCGTGATGCTCACGGCGACGCTCTATGCCGCGAAGGCGGTGGAGCTGTCGAGCTTTCCGTCGCTGCTGCTGATGACCACGCTGCTGCGACTCGCGCTCGCCATCGCATCGACGAAGATGATCCTGCTGCACGCGCATGCCGGGCAGATCATCGGTGCGTTCGGCGAAATGGTGGTCGGAGGCAATGTCGCTGTCGGGATAGTGGTGTTCATCGTGTTGTCGGCGATCCAGTTTATCGTCGTTGCGAAGGGTGCGGACCGCGTTGCCGAAGTGTCGGCGCGCTTCACGCTCGACGGCATTCCGGGCCGCCAGATGAGCATCGACGCGGACTTGCGCGGCGGCTTGATCAGCGGTACGGAAGCGGGGCAGCTGCGTCGCGAGCTGGAGCGTGAAACGTATTTCTACGGCTCGCTCGACGGCGCGATGAAATTCGTCAAGGGCGATGCGATTGCGGGGCTCGTCGTCGCGCTGGTGAATATCGTCGGCGGACTTGCCGTCGGCATCGGGCAGCGCGGCATGTCGTTCGGCGACGCGCTTCACACCTATACGATCCTGACCGTCGGCGATGGACTCGTCTCGCAGATCCCATCGCTGATCGTGTCGATTTCGGCGGGTCTACTGGTCACGCGCGTATCGTCCGGCAGCGACAGCAGGAATCTGGGCGGCGACATTCTCACGCAGCTCTCGTTGCATCCGCCTGCGCTCGCGATGGCGGGCGTCGCATGCGTGGCGCTCGCTGCGATTCCGGGCTTTCCGCACGTCCAGTTTCTTCTCGTCGCGTCTATGCTGATCGGCGCCGCCGTGGCGATGATCCGGCAGCGCGCGGCCGCGCAACGCTCCGCGCGTCCGAGGATGCCGGCGATGACGCGCGACGGCGGCAACTACGTGCAGCGCATTCTCGACGATGTCGAACTGGGCACGAGCACGCTGCTTCGTGTGCGGCTTGGGCGTGCGGCATCGCAGGCGCTGGACGGCGTCGAACTGAACGATCAGCTCGCGGCGTTGCGCCGAGACCTGATCGTGCGTCTCGGCGTGCCGTTTCCCGGCCTCGTGCTGCTGAAGGATGAGCGACTCGACGAGCATCGCTATATCGTCGATATCGAAGACGTGCCGTACTCCGGCGGTACGTTGGTGCCGGATCATGTGCTGGTGAGCGGCGAGGCGGCGCTGGTGACGATGGAAGGCACACCGGGTTACCACCCGAGTGCCGAGAAATCGATCTGGGTGAGTCGCGAAGCAGCCGCTGCCATCGACGATCCGCAATTCATCAAGTCGTCGCCCAACGAATTGCTGTGCGCACATCTGACTGTCGTATGCGAGGAGCGCGCATCGTCTTTCGTCGGTACGCAGGAGACGAAATTCCTGTTGAACCTCATTAGCGTCGAGTTCCGCGAACTCGTGGCGCTTGTTCAAAAGTCAGTGACGACGGTTCAGCTTGCCTTTGTGTTGCGCAGTCTGCTGGAACAACGCGTGTCGATCCGCAATATGCGGGCCATTCTGGAAGCCGTTCTTCGCGTGCCGGACGGCGAACGTTCCCTCGACCGCATGGTGCGCGACGCACGCATTGCGCTTGCGTCTCAACTGGTGCGCTCGTACGCGGATCTGAACACCTGGCAGGTCGACGCCACCGTGCTCGATCCGGCGTGGGAAGCGGACCTCGAAGCGCAGATCGAATACGGTCACGACGGCGAGCCGCGATGCGTGCTGAACGCCGACAGCCTCGAAAGCATCAAGCGCAGCTTCACCGAACAGCAGGACGCGACGCGCGTCATCGTGACGACGGCTGTGCTGCGTCCGCATCTCGAACGCATTCTGCGTATGCTCGGCATTCGCAGCGATGTGCTCGCGATCGATGAGATCCCGTCCGATAGCTATCGCGTGCGGGTTGTCGCGAGACTCGCGCCGGGTTGATGCATGCAGATGACGAAGGTCGAAATGAAAACAGTCGCTGTAGTGCCGGCGCCGCTGCTGTCGAGTCCGCTTGAACTCAGTGCGAGGATCGTCGAGGCGCGCGGCGTGATTGTGCGCGTGGTGGGCGCGTCGTTGCGTATCGGCGAGATGGTCCGGCTCACTCGGCCTGACATGCGTGAAGCGCAAATCGGCGAAGTGGTCGGCTTCGCGCAGGACGGTGCGTTCGTCGTGCCACTCGACGGACTCGCCGGATTGTCGAACATCACCCAGGTCGCAGGCTGCGGACTCAGCTGGGCACGCTTCGACGCACCTGGGCTGCTCGGACGGGTGATCGACGGGCTGGGCAGGCCGCTGGATGGTGGCGACATACCCAAGGCAGCAAGCGGCCAGCGATCGACGCTTATGCTCCCGCAAATCAATCCGCTCGAACGTCCGGTGATATCGACGCCATTCGCGACGGGCGTGCGGGCGATCGATGGACTGCTGTCGTGCGGGGTCGGGCAGCGGGTCGGCATTTTCGCGCCGGCGGGCGGCGGCAAGAGCACGCTGTTGGGGATGATCGCGAACGGCGCGCATGTCGACGCGATCGTCGTCGCGCTGATCGGCGAGCGCGGCCGCGAAGTCGGCGAGTTCATTCACGATCATCTTGGATCCCGCCGCGCCTCATCGGTTGTGATCGTATCGACATCCGAGCGGCCAGCGGCGGAACGCATCAAGGCTGCTGAGCTGGCTTGCAGCGTGGCGAGCGAACTGCGCGCCGAGGGC
Organism: Paraburkholderia sp. Tr-20389; assembly: GCF_017104565.1. GTDB lineage: Bacteria > Pseudomonadota > Gammaproteobacteria > Burkholderiales > Burkholderiaceae > Paraburkholderia. The sequence goes on from NZ_JAAGPD010000018.1 coordinate 131,954, forward strand.
AAGCAGGTCCTGTTGCTGTTCGATTCGTTGACGCGCTATGCGCGCGCGCTGCGCGAGGTGGGTCTCGCGGTGGGCGAACCTCCCGTGCGCCGGGGTTATCCTCCGCGCGTGTTCGCCGAGCTGCCGAAGCTGATCGAGAGTGCCGGCCTCACGAAGCAGGGCGCGGTCACGGCTTTCTTCACTGTGCTGGCCGAAGACGAGGAGATGTCGGACCCTATCGCCGAAGAGTCGCGCTCGCTGCTCGACGGACATATTCAGCTGTCGGGGCGCCTTGGCGCAGCGGGTCACTATCCCGCCATCGACGTGCTGAAGAGCAAGAGCCGCGTGATGACGCGCGTGACGGCTGCCGCGCATCGCGACGATGCCAATCGCGTTCGCGGATGGATGAGCCGCTATCAGGAAGTCGAGCTGTTGTTGCAGATCGGCGAATACCGGCGCGGCAACGATGCCGCGAGCGATCTTGCCATCGATCGTCACCCGATGATCGAACGTTTCTTGCGTCAAGGACACGACGAGTACTGCAACTGGCAGCAGACCCTGATGTCGTTGCGTACGCTTTGCCGCGGATAGCGCCGATGAAGGACGCGAGGCAGATGCGTTTGTGGACGCTGCTTGTCCAGGTGCGGCGGTTGAGGGTCGAGCGCAAGCGGCGTGTGTTGAATGCGGCGCGTGTTCGCGTCGAACGCGCTGCCGCCGATACCGCGCGGCAACGCGAGGCGATCGACGGGCACGATGCGAGGCGCGGCGGAATTCTCGATGCATGCACGACGGGAAACATCGCAGCCGCGCTATGGCGTACCGCCTTGCATCGGCACGATGACGAGCGACACACGCTCGACGATGCGTTGTCGGAGGCGTTGCACGCTGAGCAGGCTGCGCAGACTGAAGCAGCCAACGCGTCGCGTGCGTTGCAGCGGGAGATGTTGGGTGAGGACGACGCGCGAACCCGCGTGCGTCGTCTGAAGGCCGAGCAGTACGACGATGGCGATCCCGATGAATGATGGTGGAGCAGGCGCGGTTTGTCGTTGGTCGTGCTTCGATGTGAAATCGGGTTGGTAAATGAACGAGGGTCGCCGTGACAAGGCGACCCTTTTTTACTGCATCAGTGAGCGTTGAAGTCGGCTGCCGTCGGGGCGTGGCCTGTCTTCGGATCGATCCAACCTTTGCCGTTGCGGTTCGCGACCAGCTCGTAACCGTCCGGGGTCTGCGCATCGAGCTGGCGGCCATTGCCCTGACGTTGGACCGTAAGCGGTGCGCAGTCCTTTTGACTCAGTCCATTGACGACGTAGGCGTTGTTGCCGTTCGTGATCGTTAGCTTGTCAGCATAGGTGACATTACCGTCCCCCTTCGTTCCGACGGTGACCTTCGTGCCACCGGGCAGATCGAATGTCATCGGGCCTTTGAACATGTTCGAGCTGCCATTCGTGTCGATGTGCGGATCGCCCCATACCTTGGTCGTCTCGCCTGTCTTCTTGTTCGTCATGAGCATCGACGAGTCGCTCTTGTTCAGATCCAGTTTGTAGTTGCCGAGATCAATCGTCGATTTGTTGTTCGTGACGGGCGTGTTGCTCCAGTTGTTGTTGTTCGAGCAGCCCTTCGAGTCGCCCATGTGGATGGAAGTCTGCTGGGTGGTCTGCTGCATCTTGAAGTCGTTGCGCCCACCGTCTCGTCCGTTCCAGGAAGTGCGCATTTGCGTCGAGTTGCCGTGTACATTACTTCGCGCGTCTTGCCTCTGATATGAGATGCTTGAGAAGGATTGCGAAGCGGTGCGGCCGGCTGCGCTGCCATTATGGAAGCCCATCGTGGATTGTATGACTTGCGTTGCACTGGATATCACACGCTCTCCATGGGCACGATCGGACACGCTGCTGCGCGATTGCTCGGTGCTCGTCTGGGTCGTGACGCCATGAGTGTTGATTGATTGCTGCATGGCGCTGGAGGAAGAGTAGCTATTGAATGTCGATTGCATGGAATGAGTTCCGGTTGATTTTCAATTGAAGTGACTTGAACTTGCGTGACCGAACACGCTGCGCGCTGTTCTGGAACACGCAAACAAAGTGTAGATAGCATGTGAACTCGATATGCACTACATAAGTATTCAATTGAAGCTCGCTTGTCACGGGCGGGAGGGTCGACCGGGACAAGCGAGCATCAGGTGTGGTCCTGCGGACGCGACATCACGGTATCCTTCCGAGCCACCGCAACACATCGTTCGTCTGCCCTTCGGTGAGCGTGTTGGGACGGTTGATGTAATCGCGCACGATGGCTGGCGTCAGACCCGGGAAACCTTCTTCGATCATCTCCTGTTGCAGCCCCTCCGGTGCGTTTGCGTCGCCTGCCAGCCAATCCAGGATCGCATTTCGGGCGCGCGGGTCCATTGCGTTAGCGAGGTTTTCATCGGTGGAAAAAAACATTCTCATCTCCGCTCGTCCCCAATTGACGGCGTCAGTGCCGCCGACAGGTCCGGTCGCGGGCGCCGCAGGAGCGCCTGCTGGCGATGCAGGATTCGTCGCTGAGGTCGAGGCTCCTGCTACGGGTGATGACGGATTTGCTGTTGACGTAGAAGGGCCTGCCACTGGCGATGAAGGATCGTCCAGACGCGGGCGCTTGGTCGGTGGCTGCGAATTTGCCGGGTCATAAGGCGACTCGACGTAGGCCCGCTTCGACGGCGAATAATAGCCCCAGCCATGCTGGATGTTTTCGACCGTAGCCTGCGATACGCCCGTTTCCTGCGAAACCTGCTGCGGGGATTCGCCCTCGTCGAGAAGCCGGGAGACGTCGTCATAATCCAGGACGGGCAGAGGATCGAGCTCGGGTTGCGGTACCGGTCCGGCGGCAGCAGCGGCAGCGACAGCCTGGGGCGCCGGACGATGCGCCTGTTGATACTGGACCCATGCGTGGTCGATTGGTTGTGTGGGCTGATGCTCAAGGTAGGCATGGCGCTTCGCGGCCATAAGAGCTAATTCGACGTCCCCGTGTGTATACTCTTGCGCGACCTCTTCAAGGGGTTGTCCTCGGGACAATCTTAGATAGATAACCGGCCCGGATAGTTGAATAATTCGGCGATCGGGTGGTGCAGCAATTCTAACGTGGCGTCCACTTGCAGCCTCGTACTTTCGAGCCCAAAGCAACATCACGCCATCACCAACCGCAGGATCGACCCTTTGCCTGACTTCTTCCGAGGAGAGCCCGACCTCGAAGAGCTCAAAGGCCATCTTGCCCTTTTCCGGGGTATAGCGGGTGGGCCCCCCCCTCGCCCCCCCCGCCCCCCCCGCCCCCCCCTTCAACCCCACATCCGGATTCAACTCCCACGTCCCATCGCCCTTGAGCCGCACAGGATATGACGGCTTGGCCCCGCCTTCAGGCGAGACCACGCGCCACGTTGCATTGTCCCGGTCGTACCTCACCGCGTAGGTCTTTCCGCCCTGCTTGATGTATCCCTGCCCCATGCTGTCGCGATAGATGCCCGGCGACGGTTTGTCCGGCGTCAGGCCGCCGTTGCTCGTGGCCTCGTAGGTATCGGGCACCCAGCCCGTACCCGATGCCGCGGGTTGCGGCGTCGCGCTGCCCGTACCGCCGCTTTTCACTTGTCCGCCGGTACCAGCCGCATCGCCCGCACTGTCCCTGGTGGGCGACGAAACCGGTCGCGACAGCGGACGGCCTCCCTTCGTGCCGATGTCGGTATTGATAGACCACTCCTTGCTCGCCGGATCGAAACGGACGGGATAGCTATACCGATCAGGAGAAGACGGATTGACGATGCGCCAGCCGCCGTTGGCCGGATCCTCGGAGACCTTATAGTAGGTATCGCCATGTTTGATGTAATGCACGCCATCCTCACCCGTGTATACGCCCGGTGTTTTCTTGTCGGTTGTCAGCGTGCTGGTGTCGGGGGTGGCTGCGTATTCATCGGGAATCTGCATCGGCTTGCCGTTCATGCGTGCCCTGACCGCAAGAACGTTCGGGTCTTCCGAGGGGCCGCCCTCGACGGGTTTGTACGTGGCGGCGGCGGGTTCGCCGGGGTTGTTCACAGTGCTACGCGTCGTCGGCGCCAGCTCGCCGCCGGTACGCAGGCCCGGCTGCCCTGCCTCGGCCGCGTTCGTCTCTCTGCTGCCGCCCTCCACCGCAGCGCCCCCTTTTTTCGCGACCGTCTTTCCGGCATCGCCGACACCGTCGGCAACCTCAGCAGCAAACCTGCTCCCCAGCTTGAGCCCGCCCGTCACAGCCCCGGGCAGTTGATCGAGCAGAAAAGAAACGACGCCGGCGGCGACGTCGATACCTAACCTCGCTTGTGGAGAGAGGTTGGAATACAGGTATTTGTCCAGCAGCATGCCCGGCAGCGTGGGCGCAATATTCTGCGCAAAGCGGTAGATACCCTCCAGCACACGATTGAGGAGCGTATTGGGAAGATGGATGGGCTTGAGGCCGAAGGGATTGTTGTAAGCCGCCACGCGTTCGCTGTCGGCTGTTTGCTTGCCAACGTGGGTGTAAGCGTCAGCCAGATCGCGGACATAGTCCGGGCCGGCGGGCGGCGGATGGTCGATCGCGTCTGCATAGGACGATGGCGTCGGCGCACCGTCTTCGTTGAGCACTTTGCCTGCCTCGACTTGCCAGTTGCCCAGTTTCATACGCAGGTTCTCGTCGTCGCGAATGCGCTGGGTGAACGCAAGCACGCGCTTGTCGGCGACAGGGTCTTCGCCCATGCCGGTATTGAACGAAAACAGCGCGTCGTTGATGGACTTGTAGCGTTTGACCGGGTCGTGAATCTTCTCAGCATCCTGCAGAACCTGATCTACATACTTATTGGCGTCGTTCCACTCGGCGCGATCTTTCTTCAGGTAGGCGTCCGTCGCGTCCGACACCGCGTGCTGCAGTTTGTTCTTCAGTTCCGCTGCCTGTCGGAAGATGTTTTCGCGAGCGGCTGCGTTCGGCGCGCTGAGGAAAGCCTTGCGCAGATTGTCGACCTGCGCGAGCAGCTTGGTGTCCGCAGCACTCAGATAGCCCTCGCCGAGCGGGTGGTTGAAGATCGACAGCGCATGGTCCAGCGGATCGTTGATCGACCGGTTGTATTCCTGCAGGATCGCGTTTGCGAGTTCCTGGGTCTTTTGCTCGAGCAGGTGTCTCGCTTCGGGCAAGGTGATACTGCTATAAGCAACCTGAAGCACGGCGAGCTGGCTCACGTAGAAATCGCGTACTTCAGGCGGCAACGTAGACAGTCGCGCCTGCGTATCACCAAGGCTCAAGCCGAAATGCGCGACATCGGGCGGATAACCGGTGTAATCGAGCTCGCGACCCGGGTCCAGCTTGCTTTTGATGTTGGCGTCGTTATCGAGGCTGCGCGACTGCTTCCGGCCGTCGACGGTCTCGGTGTCGTACTTGTCGGATAGTCCCTTGAGTTCGTCGGCTGTCGCGCCCTTCAGCGTCTGCGTGTCGGAAGTCGTTGTCCAGCCGTTGCCGGGCTTCGCATTGCCGGGTGGATCTTGTGGAATTGGGCCATCAGACCCAGGTACGGCGTTTTCCTTGGTTTCATTTGTGGGTGCGTCCCGCACGTAGTCCCCGCCAGAGCGGGTTTCCGGTGCCGGGTCCTGATCTTTATCATCTTCGCTGTAACGACGATAAGAAGGGTAGCCGCCGTTGATACTTGAGATGCTCACGATTTCGCTCCATGAAGGACAGACATCACTGACCGTTGCGATGCGTCGCGCACGGTCAGAACATTGAAGCGCTAAAGCATCTGTGTCGTGTGATACGGCGGTAACTGACCCCGATGGCGTGTCAGTCCGAGACGAAACGCCGCGTGCGAATTCGCAAATCCGCTCCTCATTTTTCTCTCATTCTTCGAGCCTACGATGCACGCATCGAGAGAACCCGCAACGCACGGCACCCAACGGCGCGCTGCTCACGGAGGGGAACATCATGAACAGGTCATTCGTTACAGCATGCGCATCGGCACTCGTCGTCTCGCTCGCGTTGAGCGGTTGCGCGACCTTCGACGGCTCCGCCACCGTGTACGGCGCGTCACAGGCACAGCGTGAAGCAACGGTGCGCTTCGGTACAGTCGAAAGCGTGCGGGGCGTGACGATCGACGCGAGCAACGGTCAACCCGGCGTGCTGGGCGCAATCGGTGGAGGGCTGTTGGGCGGGGTGGCGGGCAGTGCGATCGGCGGCGGACGCGGCTCGCTGCTGACGGGCATCATCGGCGGGCTGGCGGGTGCCGTGGCCGGCAACGAGGTGCAGCACCACTTCGAGCAGAAGCACGGCGTCGAAATCACCGTGCGGCTCGATGACGGCACACTGCGCGCGATCACGCAAAGTACCGATGGCCCGATGTTCTATGCGGGCGAACGCGTGCGGCTGCTGTCGGAAGGTGGCATCACGCGCGTGACGAGTTGAGCGGACGGCGCGCGCATCGCACGCGCGCCGCATCGCGACGGCTCAGCTACGCAACGGAAGCCTCGGCCGCCTGCGATGATGCATCGCGTTGCAACCATGCGCGCCAGCCGCCGTACGACGTGATGTCGACGGCACCGTCGACTCCATACGCTTCGCACACGAAGCCCGTTTCCCAGCTACCGTCCGCAAGCTCGACCTTGCCGAGCGCGAGCGGCGCGGGTATGCCCGCCAGGAACGAGCCGGCTTCGCTGCTGGGCAGTTCCCACACTTCGACGGCGATGGCGGCGCCGTTCGTCGTGTCGCGAACCATGCCAGGACGTTGCGTCGTGACGCCCGCAAGTGCATACAGCCGATAATGCGGCGCGCTGACGGTCGCTTCGACGAGCCGCGCGCCGCGTGACATCAACTGCCCGTTCAACGCCAGCCCTTCGAGATGCGCGCCGCACACGACCAGCTTCATTCTGTCGTGACGCGCAGCGCGCGCAGGTACGTCGGCATCCTGTTGCGCTTTGCCAATGAGCGGCACAGCGAGCTTGCGATGCAGCGCATCGGCGACGCTCAACAGGTATTGATCGGTGAACGCACGGCCGAACAGCGTCACGCCCCACGGCAGGCCGTTGCGCATGAAACCCGCAGGCGTCGCGATCGCGGCGTAGTCGAGCAGGTTCATGAAGTTCGTGTAATGCCCGAGCAACGAGTTCGCGCCGACAGGTTCGCGCTCAAGTTCCGCCAGCGTGACCGCGCGCGGAATGGACGGCGTCAGCACGCAATCGAGCTGTGCGAGCACGGCATCGCAATGCTGCTTCAACGCCTGGAGTTTGTACTGCGCACGAAACGCATCGACAGCCGTGGTGCCCGGTGCTTTTGCGAGCACGTCGCGGATCACGGGCAGCACCGCATCGGACTGCGATTCCATCAACTCGCCCGCCACGCTATAGCGCTCGGCGACCCACGGTCCTTCATAAAGCAGACGCGCCGCTTCGAGAAACGGCGCGAAGTCGATTTCGACGGCCTCGCCGCCGATCGCTTCGAGCGCTGCGCGTGCCTGCGCGAACAGCGCGGGGCTTTCGTCGCAGCCGGCAAATTCGAGTTGCGTGGGCACGCCAAAGCGAAAGCGCGTGACGGCGCCAAACGCCGATGCGTCGTTCCATTGCGGATTCGCGCGGCTATACGCATCGGCGGGATCGAGGCGGGCGGTGAGCGCGAGCAGTTCGCTCGCTTCGCTCGCGGTTGCCGTGAAGTACGTCACGCAGTCGAGCGTGCGGCACGCGGGCACGACGCCCGCGGTCGACAGCAAGCCCTTCGTTCCCTTCGTGCCGACGAGGTTATTGAGCGCGGCGGGCACGCGGCCCGAGCCCGCTGTATCCGTGCCGAGCGCGAAGCTCGCGACGCCCAGCGCGACGGCCAGCGACGACCCCGCGCTCGATCCGCCCGACGGATAGTCAGGATGCACGCTATTGCGGCACTTGCCATACGGCGAACGCGTGCCGTTGAGGCCGGTGGCGAATTGATCGAGATTCGTCTTGCCGATGGGCACCGCGCCGAGTGCGATCAACTGCGCGACGAGCGTCGCGGATTCGCCCGGCGTGTACGCGAACGCGGGGCAGGCCGCGGTCGTCGGAATGCCGGCGAGATCGATGTTGTCCTTCAGCGCGAACGGCACGCCATAGAGCGGCAGCGAATCGATGTCGCGCTCATCGAGCGCGGCGAGATAGGGTTCGCTTTCCGCATCGGACAGCAGATGAATGAAGAGATGAAAGTCCGGGTTCAGCGCTGCGGCGCGCTCGCGCAATGTGGCGAGCAGCGCGCGAGGCGTGACGCGGCCTTCGCGATACGCGGCCCGCAATGCGGGCAGACGCAGATCGAATGAATCCATGTCGAGTGGTTCCTTGAATGCGTTGATGTCAAATGCGTGCGTCACGCGTGCTGTTCGATCACGACCACACGTTGCCCGGCGCGCACGGGCGAACCCGGCGCGACATGAATCTCGCCGATCGTCCCCGCACACGGCGCGACGACGGAAATCTCCATCTTCATCGACTCGATGACGAGCAGCACGTCGCCGGCTTCGACCGTCTCACCTGGCTCGACGCGCACTTGCCACAGGTTGCCCGCGATCTCGCTGTCGACGGCAATCTGGCCATCGATGAGCGGCGCGATGTCGGTGTCGGCGGCAACGGGCGGTTCGAGCGTGTCTTCGTTGCTGCCCGCTTCGTGCCAGCGTTGCCGCTCCGCCTGAAACGCGGCCTGCTGACGCGTACGAAACTGCGCGATCTCTTCCGCGTCGCGAGCGAGAAACGCCTGATAGTCGGCGAGCGACAACTCGGTCTCTTCGATCTTCAACGGGTAACGCCCGAGCGGAAACGCTTCGCGGATACGCAGCAGCTCATCGGCAGACACTTCGTAGAAGCGGATCTGATCGAAAAAGCGCAGCAGATACGGACGTCCCGCGAAATCCGCGACGTCGCGATAGCGGTTCCACATCTGCAACGTGCGTCCGACGAACTGATAGCCGCCGGGCCCTTCCATGCCATACACGCACAGGTACGCACCGCCGATACCGACCGAGTTCTCCGCCGTCCACGTGCGCGCCGGGTTGTACTTCGTCGTGACGAGCCGGTGACGCGGATCGAGCGGCGTCGCGACGGGTGCGCCGAGATAGACGTCGCCGAGTCCCATCACCAGATAGCTCGCGTCGAACACGATGCGCTTCACGGCGTCGATCGAATCGAGATCGTTGATGCGGCGAATGAACTCCAGATTGCTCGGACACCACGGCGCGTCCTTGCGCACGGTGGTCATGTACTTGTCGATCGCGAGCTGGCATGCCGGGTCGTCCCACGACAGCGGCAGATGCACGACACGCGACGGCGCGCGCAGATCTTTTTGCAACAGCACGCGCTGCCATGTCGTCGCGACATGATCGAGCAGCGTGGCGAGCGGCAATTGTTCGGGCTGATAGTGGACCTGCAAAGAGCGGATGCCGGGCGTCAGATCGATCACGCCGGGCAACTGCAACGCGTCGAGCGATTGCATCAGCGCATGGCCGCGAAAGCGCAGTACGAGATCGAGTTCGGGCGGCCCGATTTCGAGCAGCAGATGCGTGTCGCCGGACAGACGCGCGACGAGCCGCTCGTCGCCTTCGCCGACGTTCAGCACGATGGGCGATTGCAGGGGCTTCTGTACATCGCCGTCCGGCAATGCAGTTTGCTCGCTGAGCGTGGCGACTTCCTGAAGACGCGCATGTGCCGCCGCGCGCGCCGTCGCGATGTCGACGGGAACGAAGCGCACCTTGTCGCCTGCCTTCAACTGACCGATCTGCCACAGGTCCGCTTCGATCACCGTGACGGGGCACACGAAGCCGCCGAGGCTCGGGCCATCCGGACCAAGTATGACGGGCATGTCTCCCGTGAAGTCGATCGCGCCGACGGCATACGGATTGTCGTGAATGTTCGACGGATGCAGCCCCGCTTCTCCGCCATCCGCGCGCGTCCATTCGGGCTTCGGGCCAATCAGCCGGACACCCGTGCGGCTCGAATTGAAATGGATCTCCCAGTCGGTCGCGAGGAACTGCTCGATATAGGCTGCGCTGAAGTATTCGGGCGCGCCGTGCGGACCGTAGATCACGCGCAGCACGCGCACGTCGTCGAGTCGATGCGCGAGCGATTCAGGCAGCGTTGCGCCTGCATCGCGCTCTGTCAGTGCATGCAGATGCAGCACGTCGCCCGCACGCAGCGCGCGTCCGCCGTGTCCGCCGAACTGGCCGAGCGTGAAGGTGCTGCGGCTGCCCAGATACTGCGCGACGTCGAGGCCGCCGCGCACGCACAGATACGCGCGCGCGCCTGCGCCGCGCAGCGTGCCGAGCGAAAGCGTCGAACCGGCGGCGACCGCGAACGTCGTGTTCATCGGTTGCGGTGTGTCGTCGAGCATGACAGGCAGCGTCGCGCCCGTCACGACGACGACCGCGTCCGTGTTGAAGCGCAACGTGGGCCCGCTCATCGTGATTTCGAGCCCCGCGGCTTGCGCATCGTTGCCGAGCAGACGATTGCCGAGGCGCAACGCGCGGTCGTCCATCGGTCCCGACGGCGGCACGCCGACGGCCCAATAACCCGGACGTCCCGGGTAGTCCTGCACGGTGGTCTGTGTGCCGCCGCTCAGCACTTCGAATGTCGACGCGCGATAACGCAGACCTTCGAGGCAGCGCGTCCACGGATGGCCGCTCGCGAACGGCACATCGGCGAGAATCTGCCGCAGATAGTCGCGATTGGTCTCGACACCGTAGATGCGCGACGCTTCGAGCGCGGCGTCGAGCGCATGACGTGCATCGTCGCGCGTCGGTTGCCATGCGATCAGCTTCGCGAGCATCGGATCGAACCACGGCGGCACTTCGCAGCCTGCTTCGATCCATGTGTCGATACGCAGCTCGCGGCCGTCAGCGGACGGGAACGATACGTCGGTCAACAGCCCCGGACAGGGCTTGAAGTCGCGGCCCGGATCTTCTGCATAGAGGCGCGCCTGGATCGCGTGCCCCTGCGGTTTCAGATCGCGCGACAGCACGTCGAGCGGCGCCAGCGTGCCCGCTGCGAGTTCGATCATCCAGCGCACCAGATCGACGCCCCACACCTGTTCCGTTACGCCGTGCTCGACCTGCAGGCGCGTGTTCACTTCGAGAAAGTAGAAGCGCGCGGCATCGCTGTCGTAGACGAATTCGACCGTGCCCGCCGAGCGATATGAAACCGCTTGCGCGAGCCGGATCGCCGCGTCGCATAGCGCCGCCTCGACGCCGTCGGGCAGATTCGGCGCGGGTGTTTCTTCGAGCACTTTCTGATTGCGCCGCTGCACCGAGCAGTCGCGTACGCCGAGCGCAATCGCTGCGCCCTTGCCGTCGCCGAACACCTGCACTTCGAGATGGCGCGCTTTCTCGATGTACTTTTCGAGGAACACGCCGGCATCGCTGAAGTTGTTTTGACCAAGCCGCTTGACGATATCGAACTGCGCGGCGAGTTCTTCATCCGAGCGGCACACGCGCATGCCGATACCGCCGCCGCCCGCCGTGCTTTTCAGCATCACCGGATAGCCGACGCGCTGCGCCGCATCGAGCGCCGCTTCGAGACCGTCGAGCAGGCCCGTGCCTTCGAGCATCGGCACGCCCTGTTCGGCGGCGATCGCGCGTGCCGTGTGCTTGAGTCCGAAAGCTCGCAACTGTGCGGGTGTCGGACCGACGAAGGCGATGCCGGCGGCTTCGCACGCCTCCGCAAAGGCCGCGTTTTCCGACAGAAAGCCGTAGCCTGGATGGATCGCCTGTGCGCCTTGGGCACGTGCGATCTCCAGAATCTTCGCGATGTCGAGATAGGTGACGCTCGCCGCGCCGTCGCCGAGGCTGCATGCCGTATCGGCGAGGCTGACGTGACGGCTCGCGCGATCCGCTTCGCTATAGACGGCGACGCCTTCTACGTTGAGTTCGCGCAGCGTGCGCAGAATGCGGCACGCAATCGCGCCGCGATTCGCAATGAGGACTTTATCGAACATGAGTGGATGTTCAATGCGTGGGCGGGTCGTCCCGCCACGTGGACATGCATGCCGAGGTCGTCCACGGCAGGTCGCTTCGCGTTCGTGTGCGAAGCGCGCGAGGTTCAGTGCTTCGTGTACGTTGCAGAGCGATCGAAACGAATCAGGCGTTCGGCCCGCGCTTTCATCATCGTGTACAGCCACAGACGCAGCGTGCTCAGTTCCATATCGTCAGCTCCGCAGGCGTGGGGTTGTATGCGTTGCACGGATTGTTCAGCTGCGGGCAGTTCGAGATCAGCACGATCACATCCATTTCCGCGCGCAATTCGACGTACTTGCCCGGTGCCGAAATGCCGTCCTCGAAGGTGAGGCCGCCCTCGGATGTGACGGGCACGTTCATGAAGAAGTTGATGTTGGCGGCGATGTCCCGCTTCGACAGCCGGCCGTCGTGCGCGCAGGCTCGCAGGTAGTTGTCGCGGCAGCTGTGCATGTAGCGCTTTTCCAGTGCGTAGCGCACGGTGTTGCTCTCCTGCGCGCATGCGCCGCCGAGCGTGTCGTGACGCCCGCAGGTATCGGCGACGATGGTCAGCATCGGGTTGCCGAGATTCGAATAGAGCACGGTGCCCGTCGTCAGATAGAGGCTCTGCTGGCGACGCAGCGTGCGCTGCGCGTCGTAGCGTTCGCGGGGATCGGCGAGGCTGTAGAAGAGCGTATCGATGGCCTGATTGCCTTCGACGTCGCGGATGCGCAGCGTCTGGCCCGCCTTCAGTTCCTTGAGCCACGGCTCGCCGGCGGGCAAGGTTTCGCGGAAGAGCGCGTCGGCGGGGTTGAGCGTGCTGGCTGTGAGTGTGGATGTCGTCATGGCGCGCCTTGTCGCTCAGAGGAAGAATCGTTCGGTGTTGATGAAGCCGCGCGTGTTCTCATCGCACGACGTGCGGCAGAGTTCCGCGATGTGGCTGTCGGCGGCGCGCAACGCGAGCTTCACGGGCTTCGGCGCGTACTCCGGGTTTGGATCGAGCGGATGCTGGATCGCCGTCAGCACGACGAGCGTGTTCATCGGCGCATACAGTTCGACGTAGTCGCCCGCTTTCGAATTACCCTCGACGAATTTCATCGCGCCCGTGTCGGTCACGTCGACGCGGCTGAACAGATTCAGCGTCATCAGCAGGTCCGACACGCCGAGCCCCCATTTGCCGAGTTCGACGAGCAGGTTGTCGGTGCCGTTGCGATAGAACGCGTTGCGCAACTCCTGATAGCGGCCCTCGCCGTATTTCTCCAGCACTTCCGCTGCGTCCGACACGCCTGCGAGACTGTCGTGCCAGCCGCAGGTGTCGCCGACGATCGCGGCGAGTACGCGGCCCATGTCGGAATAGATGCAATGGCCTTGAGTCAGCTTCGCTGTGTGCTGACACTTGAGCGTGTCGGGCAGATTCATACGCTCGCTTTTTTCGGCGGCGTTGAAGAGCAGCATGCCGACGTTCGCGCCGCCGCGTGAGTCGGTAATGCGCAGCACCTGGCCGCGCCTGACGATCAGCGACGCATGGCCGCCGCCGGGCACGGTTTCTTCGAGCAATGTTTCGTTCATGTCCTGTGTCCTTGATTCGTTCGCATCGGTTGCGTGGGTCATGCGGGCACGGCAAGCAGCGGCGGAATCGCCGTCGCTGCCTGCGGCTCGCGCACGCCGTTGCGTTCGAGCGGAATGTCATAGGTGATGCGCGCGCCATACGCCTGCGGCGCTTGCGGATCGATGCGCACCTTGTCGAAGACGAGCACGCGGCTGCCGAGCGTGAAGCCTTCTTTCAGATCGTGCGTGACCATGAAGACGGTCAGCTTCGCTTCGCGCCAGAGGCCCGTCAGCAGTTCGTGCATGTCGCGCCGGATGCCGGGATCGAGCGCGCCGAACGGTTCGTCGAGCAGCAGCACGCGCGGCTTCATCACGAGCGCCTGAGCGAGCGCGAGACGTTGCTGCATGCCGCCCGACAGCTGATGCGGATACTTGTCGAGCGAATCGGCGAGGCCGACGCGCGCGAGCATCGCGACGGCTTCATCGCGTGCAAGCCGGCGGCGCCCGCCGAACAGGCGGCCCGTGAAGCGCGCATGCGGCAACTCCAGCCCGAGCATCACGTTGCGCAGCACGGTCAGATGCGGAAACACCGAATAGCGCTGAAACACGACGCCGCGATGCGGGTCCGGTTCCGGCGGCAGCGGCTCGCCGTCGAGCAGGATCTCACCGCGCGTCGGACGCTCCTGGCCGAGCAGCATCCGCAGGAACGTCGACTTGCCGCAGCCCGACGCGCCCACCATCGAGCAGAACTCGCCTTCCGCGATGCGCAGATTGAGCCGCTCCAGTACGACCTGATCGTCATACTGCTTCCACAGGTTGCGGATCTCGATCATGCGCGGCCCCCGTTATACCAGGGGAACGCCCACTGCGTGAGACGGCGCAGCGCTTCGTCGATCAGCCACGCGAGCAGCGTGATCCACGCGACGTACGGCAGGATCACATCCATCGCGAGATAGCGGCGCACGAGAAAGATGCGATAGCCGAGGCCATCCGTCGAAGCGATCGCCTCCGCCGCGATCAGAAACAGCCACGCGGAGCAGAGCGCGAGACGCAGCGCGATCAACAGACGCGGCAGCAGTTGCGGCACGATCACGCGCACGATCAGCGTCCAGCTCGACGCACCGAGCGTTTGCGCCTTGATCCACAGTTCCTCGGGAATCTCGCGCGTGCGCTGCTGCAAGTCGCGGATCATCATCGGCGTGATGCCGATGACGATCAGCACGACTTTCGACAGCTCGTCGAGGCCGAACACGATGAAGAGAATCGGCAGCACCGCAAGCGGCGGAATCATCGATATCACCGTGATGAACGGCGACAGCGTCGCGCCCGCAAGCGGAATGGTGCCCGTGACGATGCCGAACACGAGCGCAATGGCCGCGCTCGCGACGAGCCCGATGCCGAGCCGCCTCATGCTCGACACCGTGTCGTCCCACATCATGTATTCGCCCGTGCGCTTGTCCTCGGTGAACGCGTACTCGTGCAGCGCGTCCTTCATCTGGGCGGCGCTCGGCAACAGCTTGTCGTCGGGATTCGCCTGCAGGCGCAGCGACGAGCCGGTGAAGTACACCGCGATCAGCACGATGAAGGGCAGCAGCAACAGCATCAGACTGCCGGTGCGGCCAGGATGTCGGTTGATGAGCCGCATGGGCCTCTCCTGCTCAGAATGAAGCGGTGCTCAAAGCTTGCCTTGTGCGGCGAGGCGCACATACGTCGGATCGAAACGCAGCTTCAGGTTGCTCTTGTTGCCGACGGTCACGTCGTTGTCGAACGCCATGCCGACGGCGCCCGCGTTCGGCGCGCCTTTGCCGAGCAGGCCATGATCGAACGAGAACTGCGCGACGCGCGTCATGATCTTCGGCATGTTCGGGCTGGTGGCGAAGTCGAGCGCCTGTTGCGGCGTATAGAAGAGGGCAGTGGTCGACAGTTGCGACTTGTAGCCGGCGAGATCGGTGCCCGACGCTTTCGCCATGGACGTGAGCGCGGCCTGGCTGTCGGGCGACGTGCTGTGCATCAGCTGCATGATTTCGAACCACGCTCCCGTCAGCGCCTTGCCGAGCGCGGGGTTGTCGTGCAGCGTCTTCGTGTTGACGACCATCATGTCCATGATCTCGCCCGGAATGCGGCTCGAATCGAACACTTCGGTGACGTTCGGCTTCGCCTTCAGATCGGCGAGCATCGGGTTCCACGTGACGGCGTTGTGCACGGTCGGCGTCGCGAATGCACCGGATATATCGGCGTCCGACGTGTTGACGGTCTTGATGTCGCGCTCGCTCATGCCGGCCGATTCGAGCGCGCGTGCGAGCAGATAGTGCGAGACGGAGAGTTCGACGAGATTGACGGGCTGGCCTTTCAGATCGGCGACCTTCTTGCCGCTGCCCTTGATGAGCACGCCGTCGTTGCCATTCGAATAGTCGCTGACGATCAGCGCGGTGCTATCCACGCCGCCCGTTGCGGGAATGGTGAGCGCGTCCATGTTGGTCATCGCGCAGCCATCGAACTTGCCGGCCGTGTACTGGTTGATCGATTCGATGTAGTCGTTCAGTTGCACGACATCGACGTTGATGCCGTACTTCTTCGCCCACTTGGACATGATGCCTTGCGTTTTCGCATAGCCCCACGGCATCCAGCCGGCGTAGATGGTCCAGCAGACCTTGAAGTCCTTGCGAGCTTGAGCGAACGAAGGGGTGGAAACGCAAAGGGAGAGAGCGACGGCGGCTGCGGCGAAAAAGCGGAGCTTGCGCATGAGGTTGACCTCGCGGGGACGGTTATCGACGGCAGGAGCGGCGCGACGCATCGCGTTCTCTCCCGGGCTTTTATCCCGCCGTGTAACCTCGATCGAGGTCGACAACTCTCGGACCAGCGTCGCGCAACGAATGCCTCTGTTTGCATTGATGCGGACCGGAACCCTAGTCGTCCATTTGCCAGATTGTGACTGCTAAACCGGATGCTGCACCGGCTCCTGCACATCACTAAGCGATAAGCATGCCATTGCCGTCGCAGCGTCGATCCGCGCCTGAGCGCGCAGCTTTTATGCACAACGTTGAAGCGCACTCGCGATATGCATGCGCGTGCGCGCACCAGTCGGGTGCCTGGCTTGCCATGTGAAAACGGCCTCGCGATGCGAGGCCGCCCGGTTTGCAGCTAGCTAAAAGAAAAACGGGCGTCCAATGGACGCCCGTCGAATGCAGTCGGTTGAAGCCGGTTAGCCCGGCAGGCGAGTCGAAACCGTCGCCGCGCGGTTGTTCGAAGCAACGCCGGTATCCGTCGGCAGCGCGGAGCCTTGCGCCTGCGCGACGAGGTTTTCGGCGGACGGGCCGATCGCGTCGGTGAAGGTCTTCGGACGCACGCCGATGGCGAGCACCAGCACGGCCATCGCGCCGAGCAGCACGAACTCGCGGCGGCCCAGATCGCGCAGGCTCGACACACGCGTGTTCTTGATCGCGCCGAACATCACGCGCTTGTACATCCACAGCGTGTACGCGGCGCTGAGAATCAGCGTCAGCGCAGCCGTCGCGCCGACCCAGAAGTTGAAGCGGATCGCGCCCATCAGCACAAGGAACTCGCCGACGAAACCGGACGTGCCCGGCAGGCCGACATTGGCCATCGAGAACAGCATCGCGAAGGTGGCGAGCTTGGGCATCGAGTTGGCCACGCCGCCGTAGGCGTCGATCGAGCCGTTCTTCGTGCGGTCGAACAGCATGCCCGTGCACAGCAGCATTGCGCCCGACACGATGCCGTACGACAGCATCTGCACGACGGCGCCTTCCGTGCCCATCCGGTCGAACGTGAACAGGCCCAGCGTGACGAGACCCATGTGCGCGACGGCCGAGTACGCGAGCAGCTTGCGCATGTCGGTTTGAGCGAGCGCGAGCAGGCTGCCGTAGATCACCGCGATCAGCGACAGCGCGATCATCGCCGGGGCGAAGAAGTGGCACGCGTCGGGGACGATGGGCAGCGCGAAGCGCAGCAGGCCGTAGCCGCCCATCTTCAGCATGCCGAGCAGCACGGCGGCGCCCGTCGGGCCGTCCGAGTGGACGTCGGGCAGCCACGTATGCACAGGCCACATCGGCACCTTCACCGAGAACGCTGCCAGGAAGCCGATGAACACCATCAGCTGCGGCGTGAAGTCGAGCTTGAGCGTGCGCCACGTGGCGATGTCGAACGTGTGCGCGTGCGCCCACAGGTAGATCAGCGAGGCCAGCATTGCCAGCGAGCCGACCAGCGAAAAGAAGAAGAAACGCACAGCCGCGTAGACGCGGCGCTGTTCGCCCCACGTGCCGATGAGCAGGTACAGCGGGATCAGCGTGGCTTCGAAGAACACGAAGAACAGCATGCCGTCGAGCGACGTGAACACGCCTTGCATGCAGCCCGACAGCAGCAGGAACGCGCCGTAGTACTGCGCGACGCGCGTCGAGATCGATTCCCATGACGCGATCACGATGATCAGCGTCGTCACGGACGTCAGCACGGTGAACCACAGCGAAATGCCGTCGACGCCGAGGTGATACGAGATGCCGAATTCGGGCAGCCAGGCGAGCTGCTGCTCGTACTGCATCGTCGCCAGCGACGAGTCGAAGCCCGCTACCAGCGGGATGACGGGCAGGATGCTGACGGCAGCGCCGGCCAGTGCGAGCCAGCGCGTGCGGCTGCGCGCGCTGTCAGAGCCGCCGAGCAGCACAAGGATACCGGCGACGATGGGGACCCAGATCAGGAGGTCGAGAACTGATGGGAGGTGCATTTGCTCTTTCGATGAAACGCCAGGACGCGAATAGCAGGCCCTCGCCCTCAGGCGAAGGATCAAAAACCTTACATGGACATTTCGACGGCCGGCCCCTGAGCGGAGCGGGACGATGCGCAGACTTGCGCACGCGCGTAACCAAAACGCATGAGACGGTCAGGGTTAACGAGGATAACTCAAAATAATAATGTTGCGCTGCCACAAGCTCAATATTTATTTATTGCGAAACTCGCGCTTGACTTTACGTGGCGCGCCTGTGCAGACATTTGCGGTGCACAAAAAAACAGCAGTGGAAGCGCTTCCACTGACCTGGCGCGACTATTTGCCTACCGGGGTTGCCCTGGATTTGCGCCATAGTTGTTCGCGATACGCTTAAGTCGCGAGGAGACGAACCTATGAGAAAAGTTTTCCACATCGCCGTTATCGCCGTTTTGGCCTATCTGGTCGCCGATAAGGCATTGCTGCATGCGCAGGCGAAAGAAGCCAGCACGTTCGCGTGCTCGCAAGGCGCGGAGCAGGTGAAGCTGGATGCGCTGAGCCGGGGCTTTGGCGACGCTGCCGCGAGCAGTCAGGGCGAAGCGTTCAGGTCGGGATGTCTGGTGACGGGCCGAGGCCGTCCGATGGAGATGCTGGCGCGCAACTGATGCGCTGGTGAGGCGGGGGAGGGGAGCGTGCCGGCCGCACGATACGGCATGTGCAACCGGCACGGGATGCGCGCTTAACGCAAGGTTTAGCGCGACATCATGTTCATGCTGACGTTATGCATGACCCACAGCGTACCGCCGATCACGATAACGGCCGTCAACACGGTAAACGCGAACGCGGTCACGTTCCAGCGCTGACCCGACGACGTGTTCATGTGCAGGAAGTACACCAGGTGCACGACGATCTGCACGAGGCCGAGGCCGGCGATCGCGTAGAGCGCCTGCGTGCCCGTCGCCCAGCCCGCCAGCACCACGCCGAATGCGGCTGCCGTCAGGATGACGGACAGCACGAACCCGATCATGTAGCTGCCGAAGCTGCCGTGGCTTTCGTCCGCGTGCGCCGAATGTGATGAGTGAGAATGGCTGCTCATTTAGATCACGCTCGCAAGATAGACAAACGAAAAGACACCGATCCAGACGATGTCCAGGAAGTGCCAGAAGAGGCTCAGGCACGTCAGACGGCGCAGTTCGCGCTCGCCGAGAGCCGGCGCGCGCACGACCTGAATCATCATCACGAGCATCCACACCAGACCCGACGTCACGTGCAGGCCGTGCGTGCCGACCAGCGTGAAGAACGCCGACAGGAACGCGCTGCGGTCCGGGCCTGCGCCCTCCGCGATCAGGTGCGAGAACTCGCGGATTTCCAGCACGACGAACGACGCGCCGAGCACGAACGTCACGGCCAGCCAGAACAACGTGCTGCCCTTGTTGTTCTTGTGCGCGCCGAGCATCGCGAAACCGTACGTGATACTCGAGAACAGCAGGATGGCCGTTTCGATCGCGACGCCCTGGATCTCGAACAGATCCTTGCCGCTCGGACCGCCGGCGAACTGATGGCTCATCACCGCAAACGTCGCGAACAGCGCCGCGAACAGAATGCAGTCGGTCATCAGATACAGCCAGAAGCCGAATACCGAATTGGACGGAGCGTGATCCGCGTCGTGATGCGGTTCCGCAAGAATAGCTTTTTGCAACATCAGGCAATCTCCTCAGCTTCGGGCAGTTGCTTGGCGATAGCCGCGCCCGAACCAGCGCCGTTACGCTCTTCGATCAGGCGAACCGTATCGGCCGGGATGTAGTAATCGGTGTCGTTATCGAAGCTGCGCGCGATCCACGTACCGATCGCACCAATGAACGCCGCGATAGCCAGCCACCAGATGTGCCACGTCAGCGCGAAGCCCAGCGCAAGGCTGAACACGCCGATGAAGAAACCGGCGCTCGTGTTCGACGGCATGTGGATGTCGCGGTACACCGGCGTCTCGACATTGCCGCGCGCCTTCATGTCGTGGAATGCATCCAGCTCGTGCACGACAGGGACGGTAGCGAAGTTGTAGATCTGCGGCGGCGAAGTCGTTGCCCATTCGAGCGTACGGCCATTCCACGGATCGCCCGTCAGGTCGCGGTTTTCCGGCTTGTTGCGGTCGCGGATCGAGACGACGATTTGCAGCAGCTGGCAGCCGATACCGATTGCGACCAGCACGGCGCCGAGTTCGGCGACGAGCAGCCACGGATGCCATGCCGGGTTGTCGTAGTGATTCAGACGACGCGTCATGCCCATGAAGCCGAGCACGTACAGCGGCGTGAACGCAACCCAGAAGCCGATCTGCCAGAACCAGAAAGCGGCCTTGCCGAGCTTCTCGTTGAGCTTGAAGCCGAAGGCTTTCGGGAACCAGTAGTTCATGCCGGCGAGGTAGCCGAACAGCACGCCGCCGATGATCACGTTGTGGAAGTGAGCGATCAGGAACAGCGAGTTGTGCAGCACGAAGTCCGCGCCCGGAATCGCCATCATCACGCCCGTCATACCGCCGATCGTGAACGTGACCATGAAGCCGATCGTCCACAGCACAGGCGTCGTGAACTCGATGCGGCCCTTGTACATCGTGAACAGCCAGTTGAACACCTTCACGCCCGTCGGGACCGCGATGATCATCGTCGCAATGCCGAAGAACGCGTTGACGTCAGCGCCCGAACCCATCGTGAAGAAGTGGTGCAGCCACACGAGGAACGACAGCACCATGATCGCGCAGGTCGCGTAGACCATCGTCTTGTAGCCGAACAGCGGCTTGCGCGCGAACGTCGAGATCACTTCCGAGAAGATACCGAACGCAGGCAGGATCAGGATGTAGACCTCAGGGTGGCCCCATGCCCAGATCAGGTTCAGGTACAGCATCGCGTTGCCGCCGGCTTCGTTCGTGAAGAAGTGCATGCCGAGGTAACGGTCGAGGCCGAGCAGCGCGAGCGTGACGGTCAGGATCGGGAACGCGGCCATGATCAGCACGTTCGTGCACAGCGCAGTCCACGTGAACACGGGCATCTTCATCAGCGTCATGCCCGGCGCGCGCATCTTGATGATCGTGACGAAGAAGTTCACGCCCGTCAACAACGTGCCGATACCCGAGAGCTGCAAGCTCCACAGGTAGTAGTCGACACCGACGCCCGGACTGAACTGCAGTTCCGACAGCGGCGGATACGCGAGCCAGCCCGTTTGCGCGAATTCGCCGACCAGCAGCGAGATGTTGATCAGAATTGCGCTGATCGCCGTCATCCAGAACGACAGCGAGTTCAGGAACGGGAACGCGACGTCGCGTGCGCCGATCTGCAGCGGCACGACCAGGTTCATCAGGCCGACCATGAATGCCATCGCCATGAAGAAGATCATGATGACGCCGTGGGCCGTGAAGATCTGGTCGTAATGGTGCGGCGGCAGATAGCCCGGCGCGTGATACGCGAGAGCGAGCTGCGTGCGCATCATGATCGCGTCGGCGAAGCCGCGCAGCAGCATGACCATCGCGACGATGATGTACATCACGCCGAGCTTCTTGTGGTCGACCGACGTGAGCCACTCGGTCCACAGATACCGCCACTTGCCGAAATACGTGATCGCGCCGAGCACTGCCAGCGCGCCGAGAATCATCCCGGCACCTGCGACCACGATGATTGGCTCGTGGTACGGAATGTCCGCCAGGGTTAATTTACCGAACATGCTTACCCCTTCGTCCCGTTAGGTGCACAGTTCACGTCCTTCATGTTGTCGATGACGTGACCGTTGTTGTAGCGGGCTACGATGTTGTTGAAGAGCTTGGGATCCACCGACGAGAAGTACGACACAGGCGCCTTCTCTTCGGGCTGCGCGACCTTGTAGTAGCGGTCCATGTCGAGGTGATCCGTCGACGCGCGCGCTTTCGCGACCCATGCATTGAATTCTTCAGGCGTTTCGGCCAGCGTGCGGAACTTCATGTCCGAGAAGCCCTTGCCGCTGAAGTTGGCCGACGTGCCGGCGTAATCGCCGGGTTCTTCCGCCAGCAGATGCAGACGCGTCTGCATGCCTGCCATCGCGTAGATCTGGCCGCCCAGTTGCGGGATGAAGAACGAGTTCATCACCGTGTCCGACGTGATGCGGAAATTCACCGGCGTGCCGACGGGAATCGCCAGCTGGTTCACCGACGCGACACCCAGATCCGGATAAATGAACAGCCACTTCCAGTCGAGTGCGACGACTTCGACGTTGATCGGCTTCACGTTCGACTCGAGCGGCTTGTACGGGTCGAGCTCATGCGTGCTCTTCCAGGTCAGGACGGCGAGGAACAGAATGATCAGTGCGGGAATCGTCCAGACGGCGACTTCGATTGCCGTCGAATGCGACCAGTTCGGACGGTATTCGGCGGACTTGTTCGATGCGCGATAGCGCCATGCGAACAGCAGCGTCAGGAAGATGACGGGAATCACGACGATCAGCATCGCCCACGTCGAGGTCGCGATCAGCGACTTCTCTGCGGCACCGATGGGACCTTTCGGCGCGAGTAGATCAAGGTTGTTGCACCCCGATAGCAGGAACGCTGGGGCAATTGAAACGAGACCGGCTAGCCGGCCCGCGATTTTTTTCATCATCGCGGCCCTCTACAAAAACAAACGAACGAACGCATGCATTTCCTTGCTCCTTTTCTAAGCGCTCGCATAATACGAAATGCACGTGTTGCAGTACAGCACTTTGATGCGAACGAACTATTGCGCGATCAAGGGTGAGACATAGTGTCGCAATGCCGCGCCGCAGGAATTTTTGGGACGCCAGGCGACCGGAAAAATGCCTTTGAAAGGATTTCGTAGGGAGTTGGTGGCATGCCGGATCCGTTCGGACGGCACGTAAAAATGACTGCGGAGGACGGGATGAACGATCAGTTCGACCTTCGGCGCTTCGTCGATGCTCAGGCACCTATTTTTGAGACGGCGCTAGCCGAATTGCGGGCGGGACGCAAGCAAAGCCACTGGATGTGGTACGTGTTTCCCCAGTTTCAGGGCCTCGGAGAGAGCCAAATGGCCCAAAAATTTGCCATTCAATCACTCGACGAAGCTGTCTCATATTTGCAACATCCGGTGCTCGGTCCCCGTTTAAGGGAGGTAACCCGCGCGGTCAACGAAGTCGAGGGACGGTCGATCGAGACGATCTTCGGCTACCCGGATTACCTGAAGTTCCGCTCGTCGATGACACTGTTTTCGAAAGCCGCACCCGACGAGCCGCTGTTCACGCAAGCTCTCGCCAAATACTTCGGCGGTGCGGCGGACGAGAGGACGCTGGCGCTGCTTTGAGCACAGTGCGGCACCGCTGTCGCAAGGCAATCCGGCACTGCACGACAGGCAGGCCCCGATAAGCGAACCTTAAGGATCGCGCGACCAGAATGTCCCGTCACGAAGCCCGTCAGCGAGGCTTCGACACAAGACGGGGCCCCACATGATTGCGATTTACGCGGCACTTAAAACGGCCGGTCTGCGGCCTACCTCCAGTCGGGCGTCCGTACTGAGGCTCTTCCACGAATTACCGCACGAGCATTTCACGGCCGATCAGGTGTATCGCAAGCTGTCGCGCGAACCCGAGCCTTGCAGTCTCGCGAGCGTCTATCGTGCGCTCGCGCAGTTGCATGAGGCGGATCTCATTTCGAGCGCGTCGCTGGGCGATGCGCGCATCGTCTACGAACTCAATCGCGGCCGGCGTCACTACCATCTCGTTTGCGGCCGCTGCGGCCGCATTCAGGATGCGTACGACCCGGGCCTCGAACAGCAGCAGGCGAGAATCGCCGCCGATCATCACTTCCACTACACGAGTTCGAGCCTCGTGATATTTGGCCGCTGCGAGAACTGCGACGCCGTGCCTGCGGCGGCGGCACCGCGCGCGAGCGCGAGTTGACGGACGTACATGCAGCGGTAGCGGCGAATGGCGCGGTAAGCTACGGGTTCGAAGCATCACGGCGATTGACGGAGAAATGACGCCATGCGTTTGCTGCTGGTGGAAGATGATGAAATGATCGGCGAGCCCGTCGTCGATACGATGCGCGGCGCAGGCTATGCAATCGACTGGGCGCACGACGGACGCGAAGCCGAGCTGTCGCTGGCGCATGACGTCTACGATCTGGTGCTGCTCGATCTCGGCCTGCCGAAAGCCGACGGCATCGACGTGTTGAACCGCTACCGCCGGCGCGGCGGCGCCGCACCCGTGATCATCCTCACCGCGCGCGACGCGGTCGAGAACCGCATCGCCGGACTCGATGCGGGCGCCGACGATTACCTCGTCAAACCCTTCGATCTCGACGAACTCGCCGCGCGCGTGCGTGCGCTGCTGCGCCGTCGCACGGGGCACACCAACCCTGTGTATGCGCATGGCGATCTGACCTTGAACCCCATCACGCATGAAGCCACGCTGAACGGCGACATGCTCGCACTCGTGCCGCGCGAATTCAGCCTGCTGCAGGCGTTGATCGAAGAACCGGCGCGCGTGTTCACCCGCAGCGAGCTGGAAGAAAAGCTGTACGGCTGGGGCGAGGAAGTGGGCAGCAACACAATCGAGGTTCATGTCCATAGCCTGCGGCGCAAGATCGGCGCCGAGCAGATCGTGACCGTGCGCGGCGTCGGCTATCGGCTCAAGCGCGGCGTATGACCTCGATCCGGCGCTGGTTGCTGGGCTGGCTGATCGCCGGCCTCGCGGTCGCGGCATTGATCGCGGCGTACGGAATCTTCTACACGGCGCAGCAGGAAGCGACCGAACTCTTCGACTACGAATTGCGCACGGTGGCGCTCTCCGTGCCCGCGACCATCGCCGGCACGAACGGATTCACGCAGCGCGGTCCGGACTTCGACGGGCTGGCCGACGACCGTCTGTTCATCGAGGTATGGGACGGCACGGGCCGGAGCGTGTACAGGTCGGTCGCCGGTGTCGTCGTGCCGCGCTTTCCGCCTGGTCTGCGCACGATCGAATACGACGAGTATCACTGGCGCATCTTCGGCGTGCAGGAAGGCGACCGCTTCGTGCAGGCGGCGCAGCCGATATCCGTGCGCGAAGATCTCGCGCGGCAACTCGCATTGCGCACGTTGTGGCCGCTCGCGTTGTTCCTTCCTGCGATCGTGCTGATCGTGCTGTTCGTGGTCGGCCGCGGTCTCGCGCCGATTGGCGCCATCTCGCGCGCGCTCGCCACCCGGTCGTTCGATTCGCTCGAACCGTTGCATTTCGAGGGCCGTTTGCCCGTCGAGATGCAACCGCTCGTCGATGCACTCAATGATCTGCTGCATCGGTTGAATGTCGCGTCGCAATCGCAGCGCACTTTCGTCGGCGACGCAGCGCATGAATTGCGGTCGCCGCTGGCCGCGTTGAAGCTGCAATTGCAGGCGGCTGAACGCGACGGCTCGCTGGTAGGCAGCAAGCAGACGTTCGAGCGTATCGAGGGCCGTCTGAACCGGCTGATCCACCTCGTGCATCAACTGCTGACGATGGCGCGCGAAGACGCGCAACGCAGCGCGCATTTCGAGCCGGTGAGCCTGCGCAGACTGTGCGAGCGCGCCGTGGCCGACTTTTCGATGCTTGCCGAGGCGAGACAGATCGACCTCGGGCTCGAGTTCAATCCTTCGGGCGGCGCGGACGACGTGTACAAGGTCAACGCCGAGGCGAACGGAATCGAAGTGCTGCTCAACAATCTGATCGACAACGCGATCCGCTACACGCCGCATGGCGGCAAGGTGGATGTGATTCTCGCGCGCAGCGGCGACGAGGTCAGCATCTGCGTGTCGGACAGCGGGCCGGGTGTGCCGGAAGCGGAGCGCGAGCGCGTGTTCGACCGCTTCTACCGCAGCGCGGGCAACAAGGTGCACGGCAGCGGACTCGGACTGGCGATCGCGATGAAGATCGCGCAGCGTCATCATGCGACGCTCAGCATGAGCAACAATGAAAGCGGTGTCGGGTTGCGCGTGACGCTAGCCGGGTTGCGTGCGGAATAAGGGCTGCTTCGGTGCCGCACATCCATGTGAGCAGTTTGCGATATATGCGCGCAAGACTCGCGCATTGTTCGTCATCTTCCGCTGTGTGCGCTTAGCAGATGCTTAGCGTGCGCGATGAAATTTTTCTTCCTCCGAAGGCTATCAAAATCGTAATCGCACGG
Organism: Paraburkholderia sp. Tr-20389; assembly: GCF_017104565.1. Lineage (GTDB taxonomy): Bacteria > Pseudomonadota > Gammaproteobacteria > Burkholderiales > Burkholderiaceae > Paraburkholderia. The sequence goes on from NZ_JAAGPD010000018.1 coordinate 158,279, forward strand.
TCAGTGTGAGGTCACGGCCTCCCCGCCAGAATGATTCCATCGGCTCCAGTTGCTTCGTCGTTCGAACGGACGGCGAGCCGGGCAGGAAGCCGATCGATCAATTTCGGAAAGGAGAACACCGTGAAGAATTCAATCTGTCTGATGATGGGTGCACTGGCCTGTTGCGTCGCGATGACTGCTTCGGCGCAAACCGTATCGACGGGCAAGACGCGAGCGGAAGTGCGTGCCGAACTCGTGCAGGCGCAACGCGAAGGCCTCGTGCCCGCGCCGAAGCACAACTATCCGCCAAGCGCAGAAGAAATCCGGCACAACGCCGAGGTTTACGCTATCCAGCATGGCGGCGGCGATACACGTACCGCGATGCAGACACCCGCGAATGCGAGCGTCGACAACATGCAATGAACGGCAAACGGGCGGCGTGCGCTCAGCGAAACGTCAGCACGAAACGCGTGCCGCGCGCGTCGCTTTCCGCATGGACGGTGCCGCCATGCAGATCCATGATGGTACGCACGATCGCGAGGCCCAGCCCCGTCGAACCCGGCGACCCTTGCGGCGAACCGGACGATGGCAGCGCGCTGCGTGACGGATCGACGCGATAGAAGCGGTCGAAAATGCGTTCGAGATGTTCGGGCGCGATCGGCTCGCCTTCGTTCGATACGGTGATGCGCACGCCGTTGCCGACCTCGTGCGCGTCGAGCACGATCTCCTTGTCGCGTGGCGTGTAGCGCAACGCATTCGCCAGCAGATTGCTGACCGCGCGGCGAAAGAGTTCGAGGTCGGCGGTAAGCATCGCGGCACCTGTGACTCGCATACGCACGCCGGCATCTTCCGCAACGCCTTCGAAATACTCGCCGATACGCGTCAATTCCTGCACGGCATCGAACACCCGCATGTGCTTGACGAACTGCGGATGCTCCGCGCGCGCAAGAAACAGCACGTTCTCGATCATGCGCGACAGGCGTTCGCATTCTTCGAGATTCGATGCGAGCAGCGCTTCGTATTCGTCCGCGGAGCGCGGACGCGCGAGCGCGACTTCCGTTGCGCCCCGCATGTTGCCGAGCGGCGTGCGCATGTCGTGAGCGAGATCGGCGGTGAAGCGCGACATCTGCTTGAAGCCGCGATCCATGCGCTCTAGCATCGCGTTGAGCGTCGTCACCAGTGTTTCGAGTTCGCGCGGCACGCTCTTCACGGCAATGCGCGTGTTGAGCCGGTTCACGGTGACACTCGCGGCGCTCGCGGCAATATCGTGCACGGGCCGCATCGCCGCGCGAATCAGCAGATAGCTGAGCACGGTGGTCAGCAGCACGCCGACGATGCCGTAGATCTTGAGCGTGTCGCGATAGTGATCGAGCAGCTCGTAGCGATCGCTCATGTTGCGCGCGATCAGAATGCTGACCATTTCGCCGTCGCGCAGCTTCGCGTCGGTGGCGACGCCGCGTATCGGCGCGCCCGTGCTGTTTTTCCATCCGACGATCGCGTCTTGCGTGATGCGATCCGCTGCAGGGACGCGCTGAATGGAGCGGCCGGCGGCGAGCAACGTGCTGTCGTTCGCGGGCGTCGCCATGCCGAGCGTGCTTTCGAGGTTGTGTTCGATCGCCAGTTGGCCGTTGGGATCGAACACTTCCATCGACATCCCCGGATTGCCGAGCACGATGCTCGTGATGCGGTCTCCATGCTCGCGAATGCCGCCCGACGTATCGATCTCCTCAGCAAGACGCCGCGCGTGGCGCGCCGACAGCACGATGCTCATGTCGTCCTGGGAACTGATTTGCTGTTCGAGCGCGCGATAGAGAAAGTTGCCGACCAGCACGAACACGACGAGCGTCGTCGCGCCGAATGCAAGCGCGAGCGTAGTGGTGATCGAGCGGCCGTGCATCAACCCGCTTCCTTGATTTCGAGCACGTAGCCCACGCCGCGAACCGTGTGAATCAGTTTGACGGGAAAGTTGTCGTCGACCTTGCTGCGCAGGCGGCGGATCGCGACTTCGACGACATTCGTGTCGCTGTCGAAGTTCATATCCCACACATAAGAGGCGATCTGTGTGCGGCTCAACACTTCGCCGTGGCGTCGCGCGAGCAGTTGCAGCAGCGAGAATTCGCGCGGCGTGAGATCGATGCGCGTGGTGCCGCGCTTCACGCGGCGACGGTTGATATCCATTTCCAGGTCGCCGATGCGGATCAGTTCGCTTTCGCGCGGCGGTCCGCGGCGCGCGAGCGTGCGCACTCTCGCGAGCAGTTCGACGAAGGCAAACGGCTTGACGAGGTAATCGTCGGCGCCGAGTTCGAGGCCGCGCACACGGTCGTTCACGTCGTCGCGCGCGGTGAGAAAGAGTACGGGTGTGGCGCGCGTGGCGCGCAGCGTCTTCACGACGGTCCAGCCGTCCATCCACGGCAGCATCACATCGAGGATGATGACGTCGTAGTCTTCCTCCTGCGCGAGGATCAGACCGTGCGAGCCGTCATTCGCCACTTCGACCGAATAGCCGGACTCTTCGAGCCCTTTCTTCAGATACGCCGCCGTTTTGGGCTCGTCCTCGATGACCAGGATACGCATCGTTGTGCTCCGCTTCGCTTGCCGCTGATTGATCTTTCAATCATACCGGCATGTGTGCGGACGCTGATTACATTTCGGTAATGTCCCCGCAGCCTCGTTTCAACGAAAAAAAGCGCCCCATAAAGGGGCGCTGTGCAACGACAAAACAACCACTGCGAGAAAAGAGTCAGTTGCTATTCGGCCGCCACTTCAGCAAGCGCTGCTCGACGGCAGTCAGCAGATAATCCGCGGCCAGCGCGACGACGGCCAGCACGATCATCGCGGCGAACACGCCGCTTGCGTTGAACGCGCCCTGTGCCGTCGAGATCAGCAGACCGATGCCTTGCTTGGAGCCGAGGAACTCGCCGACCACCGCGCCCACCAGTGCAAAGCCGAAGCTCACGTGCAGGCTCGCGAGAATCCAGCTCAATGCCGAAGGAATCACGACGGACGTCGTCACCTGCCGGCGTGATGCGCCCAGAATCTGTGCGTTGGCGATCATGTAGCGGTCCGCTTCGCGCACGCCCTGAAACGCATTGGCGAACACCACGAAGAACACCATCACCACGGCCAGCGCGACTTTCGACGCCATGCCGAGACCGAGCGCGATCACGAACACCGAGCCGAGCACCACGCGCGGAATCGAATTGGCGATCTTGATGTAGAGGCTGAACACGTCGGAGAGCAGCTTGTTGCGGCCGAGCACGATGCCGCAGAACACGCCCGCCACCGAGCCGATGATGAAGCCGAGCCCCGTCTCTTCGAGCGTGACCCACACCTGCGTCAGCAGCGGCCCTTGCGAGGTGCCGTTCACGAACCAGTCGACGATCTGCTCGAAGATCAGCGACGGCATCGAAAAGAAGAACGGGTCGATCCATTTCATGCGGGCCGACACTTCCCAGCCGCCCAGCACGAGAACGAGGACGGCGATGCGCAGCCCGATCACGAGCGCGTTGCGCTGGCGGATGCGCTTCTGCGCGATGCGTTCGACCTGCGCGAGCGAAGTGGGATCGAGCCCGGCAGGCATCATCTGTTGAGGCGTTGTGGACATGGAATGAATCTCTGCTTGGGTTGATCAGCCGATCTGCACTTCTTCGCGCAGGTCGTGCCAGATATCGCGCGAAATTTCGATGAAGCGCGGGTCGTAGCGGATTTCCGATGTGACGCGCGGACGCGGCAAGTCGATCTCATAGACCTTCTTCAACGTCGCGGGCCGCGCCGTCAGCACGAACACGCGGTCCGCGAGCGCGATCGCTTCTTCGAGATCGTGCGTGACGAACACGACGGAGCCAGCATTCCCCGACCACAGCTGCAGCAGTTCGTCCTGCATCAGCGTGCGCGTCTGCATGTCGAGTGCGGAGAACGGCTCATCCATCAAAAGGATTTCCGGCTTGTTGATGAAGGTTTGCGCGAGCGCGACGCGCTTTCTCATGCCGCCCGACAACTGGTGCGGATAGTGCTTGCCGAACTTGTCGAGCCCGACACGGCGCAGCCATTCGTTCGCTTCGTCATAGGCGGCCGCTTTCGAGCGGCCGCGATACAGCGGACCCGCCGCCACGTTGTCGAGCACCGAGCGCCACGGAAACACGGCATCGGCCTGGAACACGAAGCCGATGCGCGGGTCGATGCCGTCGACGGGCGCGCCCATCACGCGCACTTCGCCCGTCGTCGGCTTGAGCAGGCCCGTGATCATGCTGAGCGTCGTGGACTTGCCGCAGCCCGTGGGCCCGACGACGGCGACGAACTCGCCCTTCGCCACCGACATGCTGAAGTCGCGCAAGGCGATCGTCGCCTTGCCGTCGGGTGAAATGAAGCGGCACGATACGTTGCGCAACTCGATCGCGGGTGCGCCGTGCGGCCTGGATTGATTCATCGCGTGCTGCCCTTTTCGTTGCGAATGTGGGGTAACGGCTGGCGTCGCCGCTTACTTCGAAGCCGTCGAAACGGTCGACACGTACTCGTTCGAGTAGGTCTTCGCGAGATCGATATGCTTGCCCTTCACGGACGGATTGAACGACGCGAGCACCTTCAGCACGGTCTCGGGACCGTCGGCGGGCATCTTGCCGTCCTTCGTGAACATCGGCAGCGAGGCCTTCAGCGCGGTGACGTACAGGTCCTTGTTGCTGCCGTAATAGTCCTTCGGCATCTTCGCGGCGATGTCTTCCGCGCTATGCGTTGCGATGAAGTTCAGCGTCTTCGCGAATGCATGCGAGAGCTTCGTGGCGTCCGCCTTGTGCGATTCGGCCCACGCGCGCTGCACGTAGAAGCTCGATGCCGGATACGTGCCGCCCAGCGCGGCGCGCGTGCCTTCGATCGTGCGCATGTCGACCAGCACCTTCGCGTCGCCCATCTTCAGCAGTTGCGAAACGGTCGGCTCGGTGGTCATGCCGGCGTCGATGCGGTCCTGCTTGATCGCGGCGATGAAGCTGTTGTCTGCGCCGACGGGCAGCAGCGTGTATTGCGTCGACGGGATGCCCGCGCGTTGCGCGAGATACTGCGTGAGGAAGCTCGTCGACGAGCCGAGGCCCGTCACGCCGAGCGTCTTGCCCTTCACGTCGGCCATGCTCTTGAGCGTCGCCGATGCCTTCGTCGACACCATTTCGACTTCGCCCGGCACCTGGCCGAAGATCACGAGCGCCTGCACTTCCTTGCCCTTGCTCTGCAGGTCGATTGTGTGATCATAGAAGCCGACCACGCCTTGCACGGCGCCCGCGAGCAGTTCGTTTTCGGCATCGACGCCCGCAGGTTGAGAAAGGATCTCAACGTCGAGCCCTTCGTCCTTGAAGTAACCGAGCTGCTCCGTGAGCTTCGCGGGGAGATAGATGATCTTGGCGGCACCGCCCACCATGATCGAGATTTTTTCTGCGTGAGCGGTGGCGGAAGCGGCTGCGAGGGCGAAGGCAAGTCCGGACACGGCGGCGATCTGGCGGATGGTACGCATCAACAGTCTCCTTTAATGAGGCGCCACCCCGTTCGACGCGGCGCCATTTTTGAATGAGTGGGGCGATTATAGAAAGCTCAATCCTTCTGTAAGCTTTCTGGGCAGGCGGCAAAACATGGGTGTTAACCCGATGCAGGAGACGCCGTGGTGCCGACTTACAATCGCGCGGCAACGCCGCACGAACGCCTTTCATGCATACCGGTTACCGATGAAGCTGCTGTTGATCGAAGACAATCCGACGCTGTCGCACTGGCTCGCCCGCATGCTGGAGCAAGATGCATTCGCGCTCGATGCCGTGCAGGACGGCGAAGCCGCCGACCAGTTGCTGCGCACGAACCGCTATGACGTCGTGCTTCTGGATCTGAATCTGCCGAGACTGTCGGGCAAGAACGTGCTGCGCCGTTTGCGTCAGCGCGGCGACGCGACGCCCGTGATGATCCTCACCGCAAGCGGCTCGATCGACGAGAAGGTTGAATTGCTGGGAGCGGGCGCGGACGATTATCTGGTGAAGCCGTTCGAGGTTCGCGAACTGATCGCGCGCGTGAAGGTGATGATCCGGCGGCAGACGGCATCGACGGCGAATGAGGTGTCGTGCGGCGACCTCGTGTTCGACATCGACACGCGCCAGTTCACGCTGAAGGGCGTGCCGCTGAACGTGACGCCGCGCGAGCGCAGTGTGCTCGAAACGCTGACGCTGCGCATGGGCAAGACGATATCGAAGGCCGCGCTGATGGACTCGATCTTCACGCACGAGGATCAACCCAGCGAAGATGCGCTCGAAATCTACGTGTCGCGGCTGCGCAAGAAACTCGATGGCAGTTCGGCCGCGATCGTCACGTTGCGCGGTCTCGGTTATCTGCTGCGCAAGAAGGACGACGTCGAATGATGCCGAGGAGCGCCACATGACGGGCAGCCTGCGCATCCGCCTGCTCTGGTGGCTGCTGGTGCCGCTCGCGATCTACGTGTTCGTGACAGGCAAGGCCGAATACGACAACGCGCGCCGCACCGCGGATCTCGTGCAGGACAACACGCTGCTGGCGTCGGCACGCATGATCGCGGGCGAAGTCGAATGGGCGGACGGCACGTTGCGCGTCGACATTCCGCCTGCCGCGCTCGAAATTTTCGCGTCGCCGTATGGCGACCAGGTTTTCTACAACGTGAGCGTCGACGACGACAGGCTGCTTGCCGGCGTGCCGGACTTTCCGTCGAGCGCTTCGGCGACGGTCTCCGCGACGCACGACACACCCACGTATTACGACGCAGAGTTGCACGGCGCATCGATACGCGCGATCGGCTACGTGCGGCGCATGTACGACAACGGCGCGACGCGGCGCGTGCTGGTTTCGGTCGGCAAGACGCAGGCCTCGCGCGATGCGATGAGGCGCGAACTGTGGCGTCCGCAACTGGTGCGCCAGCTCGAAATGATGCTGCTCGCGGTCGCGCTGGCGTGCATCGGCCTCACGTTCGAATTGCGCCCGCTGCTGAAAGTGAAGGACGAAGTGATGGACCGCGATCCGATGCAGTTGGAGCCGTTGCGTGTGGATCGTCTGCATACGGAGCTACGGCCCATCGTCGACGCGATCAATCAGTGCATTGCGCGACTCGGCTTGCAGGTTGCTGCGCAACGGCGCTTCATCGCGGACGCCGCGCATCAGTTGCGCACGCCGCTCACGCTGCTCGATACGCAACTGCAGTACGCGCGGCAGCATCGCGAACTGGAGCCGTCGCTCGGCGAAGCGCTTGCGGCCATGCAGCGCAGCAACCGGTCGATGGTCGGACTCACCAACAAGTTGCTGCTTCTCGCGCAGGCGGAAGCGGCCGACTACACGCAACTCGCGAATCAACCTGTGGATCTCGCATCGATCGCGAAGAGCGTCGTCGAAGATCTCGCGCTGTTTGCGCAGAAACGCGAGATCGACCTCGGCGCGGAACTGGACGAGTCCGCGTGGGTAATCGGACACGAAGGCCTGTTGACGGCGCTGGTGTCGAATCTCGCGGAGAACGCGATCCGCTACACGCAGCGAGGCGGCCACGTGACGGTTGCCGTACGCGGTGGCGCGGCGCGCGTTGCGCTGAGTGTCACCGACGACGGCCCAGGCATCCCGGCCGAAGCGCGCAGCCGCGTGTTCGAGCCGTTCTACCGCGCATCCGCCGACACGGAAGGCACGGGCCTCGGTCTCGCAATCGCGCGCGAAATCGTGCAGGCGCATCGCGGTGAAATCGCGCTGGCAACGGGCGAAGGCGAAGCGCGCGGGCTGACCGTGAGGGTTGCGTTCGCGGCGGCATCGACGGTTGCGGCATGACGCTGCACAGCGTCTATGATTGATCTGGCAATACGTGGGCAATTCGCATGGGCGATAGCGCTGCCGACAACGCAACGCGACCCTCGCGCCCATTCCATTTTGCATCGTGTTCTTTCGTTAGCTAACAGCAAGCGGCTCGCTTGCAAGAGGTGGAGCGAATATGGATGCAGTCCGGACGTTGCTTGAATCGCAGCCGTTGCTCACATTGTTTCTCACCGTCGCGGTGGGCTATGTGATCGGCGAATGGAGCATCAAAGGCGTGGCGCTCGGTTCGGGTGCGGTGCTGTTCGTCGGACTCGCCATCGGCGGTTTTGCGCCGAAGTCCGCGCCCCCCGCGTTGCTCGGCACGCTCGGGCTGCTGCTGTTTCTCTATGGCATCGGTGTGCAATACGGCGCGCAGTTCTTCGCCGGGCTGTCGAGCGCGGATGGACTCAAGGCGAATGCCGCCGCCGTGCTCGGCGTGCTCGGCTCGGGTTTCGTGTCGCTCGCGCTCGGGCCACTGTTCGGCGTGAAGCTCGATCAGGCGCTGGGGCTCTTCGCCGGCGCGGGCACCAGCACGGCGAGTCTGCAGGCAGTGCTCGCGGTGCTGAAAGGCGAAGGTGCCGCAGTCGGCTATAGCGTCGCGTATCCGTTCGGCGTCGCCGGGCCGATCCTGTTTCTCTATCTGTTGAGCGTGGCGCTCGCGCGCCGGATCGAAACGCCGCCTGCGCATCTCATCGAAACCGCCGAGATCGCGTTGCGCAACCAGGCGTTTGTCGGGCTCACGTTTCCCGAACTGAAGGCACGCCTGCCCGCGAGTCTCGGCATCGTGGCCGTGCGCCGCGCGCATCACAACCAGTTGCCCGCCGACGATCTCGTCATGCAGACCGACGACGTGCTGCTCGCGACGGCAATGGACCGCGACGAACTGCGCAAGGCAGCCGAACTGCTCGGCGAATTGCAGCCCGGGCGCATGATGCGGTCTCGCGAAGACCTCGACTATCTGCGCGTGTTCGCTTCGAGCCGTGTCGTGGTCGGCCATGCGCTGCGCGATATCCGCTTTCCCGAAGGCATGGTGTGCACGATCGCGCATGTGCGTCGCGGCGACGCCGACATGCTGCCGACCCCGGATCTGATTCTCGAGTTCGGAGACCGCGTCGGCCTGCTGATCGGTCCGGGTCAACGGGATGCCGTGCGCAAGCTGTTCGGCGATTCGATCAAGGGCACGGCGGAGCTCAGCTATATCTCGATCGGCGTGGGCGCCGCACTCGGCTTGCTGGCCGGACTGATTCCGTTGCCCATACCGGGCGTCGGCAAGCTCTCGCTCGGTCTCGCGGCGCTGCTGCTGGTCGCGCTCTATCTCGGGAAGATGCGGCGTCTGGGCAGCCTCGTCTGGACGATGCCGCTGTCCGCGAATCTGGTGTTGCGCAACTTCGGTCTGACAGTCTTTCTCGCGCAGGTCGGGCTTTCTTCGGGACCGAAGTTCTTCGCGACGATCGGCCTGACGGGCATCTCGTTCCTGCTGTACGGCGCAGCGATTCTGATCGCGCTCGTGTGCATCACGGCCGCGTGCTGCCTGTGGATTTTCCGCCTGCCGTTCGATGCGACGGTCGGCGTGATCAGCGGCGCGACGGGCAACCCCGCGATCCTCGCGTTCGCGAACCGCATCGCGCCGACGGATCGCCCCGACGTCGGCTACGCGATGATCTTTCCGTCGATGACGATCGTGAAGATTCTGTTCGTCGAGATCGCTGCCGTGATCGTCGGCGGATAGCTTATTCATCTGATGAATGCGTGGCGTCGTTGCGCATCGCGCTACGCATGAAGGGTGCATGAGGGGCAAGCGTCTGTCGCGTCGCGGAGACACTAAAGCACGTGTTCGCGCGTGAATGATCGGCTTGAGAATCCGTCTCGTATCATCAAGTTCGCCGCGAACCTGCCGTAAAAGCGCAGGAACGCGACTGACGTCACCGCCATTCGCAGCCAGAACTCTCGACGGGCTGTACTCCGGACTTGCCGACCCCTTTACGCTGCCGAGCCATGATTCGCCCGCAGGACCCCGCACCGTTTCGTACCGATCCTGCCGAACAGGCCGCGCTCTCACGCTCGCAGTTCGACGCGTTTTCGCGGCAATTGCCGTTGCTGTACGTGATCCTCGTGATCAACAGCATCGCGGTGGCCGTCACGCACGCGGGCGTCGCGCCTGCGTGGCTTTCGATCTGGCTGCCAGCGGCCATGTGCACGGCGTGCGCGATCCGGCTCGTCGTGTGGGTGCGGCGCAGACAGTACCTCGCGTCGCTGACGGACGAAGAGGTCGCGGCGCGGCTCAAGACGACGGTCTGGCTGATCGCGCTTCTGGGCGTCGCCTTCACGGGCTGGGGCCTGTTGCTGTTTCCGTATGGCGACCCGTACGCTCGCGCGCACGTTGCCTTTTACATGTCGATTACGGTGATCGGCTGCATTTTCTGCCTGATGCACATGCGCAAGGCCGCGTTGCTGTTGACGGCCATCGTGATCGTGCCGTTCTCGCTGTTCTTTTCGCTGACGCATAACGCGGTGCTCGTCGCGATCGCGATCAACATGCTGCTGGTCGCGGTCGCGATGATTTTGGTGTTGCTCACCTACTATCGCGATTTCGCGAATCTCGTCGCGTCGAAGCATGCGTTGCAGGGGAAGCAGGCGGAACTGCAACGGCTGAGCGACGAAAACTCGCGTCTCGCCAATCTCGACAACCTGACGGGACTACCGAACCGGCGACGTTTTCTCGCCGATCTCGACACGCTGTTTCAAACGGCACAGGCGGAGCATGCGCGCTTTGCCGTCGGCGTGATCGATCTCGACGGCTTCAAGCAGGTCAACGATCTGTACGGTCACGGCGCGGGCGACCGCGTGCTCGAAGAAGTCGGCCGGCGGCTGCTCGACAGGTCGGGGCCGCGCATCCGGCTCGCGCGTCTGGGCGGCGACGAGTTTGGCCTGCTCGTGACGGACGTGCGCGAGCCGCAGGATTTGCGCGACATCGGCGCGGCGATCTGCGAGACGCTGCGCGCGCCGTATGCATGGCCCGGCGCGACAGCGCGGCTGTCGGGGTCGCTTGGTTTCGCTATCTATCCGGACGCGGGCGTTTCGCCGGCGCAGCTGTTCGAGCGCGCAGACTACGCGTTGTACTTCGCGAAGGAACATCGCCGCGGCGGTACGACGATTTTCTCGGCGGAGCACGAGAAGCAGATTCGTGAGCTTGGACAGATCGAACAGGCATTGCGGCAGGCGGACCTGGAGCGCGAAATGACGCTGCATTTCCAGCCTGTCGTCGACGTGGTCCGGGAACGGATCGTGTCGTACGAAGCGCTCGCGCGATGGAACAGTCCGACGCTCGGTTCAGTGCCGCCGTCGCTGTTCGTCAAGGTGGCCGAGCGCAGCGATTTCATTCACGCCGTGACGGTCGCGCTGTTGCGCAAGGTGCTCGCGACGATGCGCGAGTGCGAACCCGCCGTGCGCGTCGCCTTCAATCTGTCGGCGCGCGACATCGGCTCGGCCGAGGCGGTGGCGAATATCACTGAGATCGTCCGCGAGAGCGGCATCGAGCCTTCGCGGCTGACGTTCGAAGTGACGGAGACGGCCGTCATCCAGGATTTCGAGCAGGCGTCCGCTTCGCTCCACGCCTTCAAACAGCTCGGCGCGCATATCTCGCTCGACGATTTCGGCACCGGTTATTCGAGCCTCACGTGCATTCACCGGCTGCCTCTCGACAAGATCAAGATCGACCGCGGCTTTCTCGATCGCATCGACGCCGATCCGGCGGCGCAGGACATCGTGCGCAGCATTGTCGATTTGTGCCGCTCGCTGGAATTGACTTGCGTGGCGGAAGGCGTGCAGACGGAAGCGCAGGCGAACGTGCTGCGCGGACTCGGCTGCACGGCGATGCAAGGCTTTTACTTCGGCATGCCGATGCCTTTCGACGAGCAGTCGCTCGTGGCGTGACGAGCGCTCAAGGTTCGACGGATACCGAACGTTTCAGGCAGCGCAGCGCGAACATCGAGCGGCTGTCCTGAAAGCCGGGCAGCCGGTACAGCTTGCGCCGCAGGAATGACTCGTAGCCTTCCGTCCCGGCGACGGCCACCTTGATCAGGTAGTCGTATTCCCCCGACACGAGAAACGCCTCGACGACTTCGGGCAGATCGGAGAGCGCTTCGCCGAAGCGGTCCAGCGTCCGTTCGTCGTGCTTCGCGAGCTTCACCTCGATGATCACCGTATCCGGCAGGCCGAGCGCTTTCTGGTTGAGAAGCGCCGCATACCCTTCGATCACCCCCGCTTCTTCGAGCGCGCGCACGCGGTTCCAGCACGGCGTCGCCGACAGGCCGACGCGCTCGGCCAGCTTCGCGTTCGAAAGGCGTCCGTCGTTGCGCAGCTCGCGCAGGATCCGCTGATCGGTGGCGTCCAGTTTCATGCAGTCTCCGTTGCAGACGATTCGTCTTCATATTTCGATTGTGATGGTCGATTATTCTGCCATGGCAGCGGCGTCGGCAGATAAACAGAACGAATTTCCGAAATTGACCGCATACACTTTTGCGACGGAGTGCCGTGCGTGTTGCGCCGGCACCGAACCTTTAGCCGTGTGCATCCGCGACCCGGATGACATGCGGCCAGCCGGCGCGAAGCGATCGCTTCGCGCGGACTCAACTGCCTGCCCACAAGGAAGGAACACAGATGGACCGACTGACGACGAATTTCGCTGGAACGCTTTTCGGGCTTCACGGCGAACCGGCACACGAACGCATTGTGGTGGCCAGCGATGCGGACTCCGGCCTGCAAGCCGTGGTGGCGGTGTACAGCACAGCGCGCGGCCCGGCGTTCGGTGGCTGCCGCTACTGGCAATACGCATCGGACTACGAGGCGTATCACGACGCGCTGCGCCTGTCGCAGGGGATGGCGTTCAAGAACGCGCTCGCCGGTCTGCCGTTCGGCGGCGGCAAGGCGGTGATCCTCAAGCGTCCGGAACAGATGGATCGCACGGCGCTGTTCAAGGCGTTTGGCCGGCTCGTGGAGTCGCTTGGCGGTGTCTATCTGACGGCTGAAGACGTCGGCACGACAGCCGACGACATGCGCGCCGTGCAGAGCGAGACGGCCTACGTGAGCGGCATTCCGCGCGACAACGACGTGTACGGCGGCAACCCGTCGCCGCGTACGGCGTATGGCGTGTTCGTCGGTCTCAAGGCGGCGGTGCAGGTCGCGCTCGGACGCGACACGCTCGACGGCATTTCCGTCGCCGTGCAGGGTTTGGGTTCGGTGGGCTGGGATCTGTGCGAACGGCTGCATCGCGCGGGCGCCGAACTGATCGTGTCGGATATCGACGCGGGCAAGACGGAGCGTGCGCAGCAGATGTTCGGCGCACGTGTCGCGGATATCGCGCGCATCGCGTCGGTGGATGCCGACGTGTTCGCACCGTGCGCGCTCGGCGGTTCGATCACGGAAGCCGTGGCGGAGAACTGCCAGTTCAAGGTGATCGCAGGTGGGGCGAACAATCAACTGATGTCGCTGGCAGAGGGCGACACGTTGCATCGGCGCGGCATCTTCTACGCACCGGATTTTCTCGTGAACGCGGGCGGAATCATCAGCTGCGTGCGCGAATACCTGGGATCGGCCGACAAGCAGGCCGTGCTGGACGAAGTCGCGCAGATCGGACCGCGCGTGTTCGAACTCGCTGAACGGGTGAAGGTGTCGGGCGTTGCGCCGGGGCGTGCCGCTGTTGTCTGGGCGCGGGAGATGATGAAGCGCGTTTGATGTTGTGTCGTTGTTCGTTGTTCTATGTGGCGTGGGCGTTCGCGTGACGCCCACGCCAGAACAACAGGAAAGTTACGGATTGGCGCCAGTCGCCACGGGACGCGCGGGATTCGAACTCCATTCGCTCCAGGATCCCGGATACAACGCCGCGCCGTGCATGCCGGCGATTTCCATCGCGAGCGCATTGTGGCAAGCCGTGACGCCCGAGCCGCATTGCAGAACCACGTGCTCCGCCGACACGCCCGCAGGAATCACGGCGTTGAACTCGTCGCGCAGCGTGTGAGCGGACTTGAAGCGGCCGTCGTCGGTCAGGTTGTCCTTGAAGAAGCGATTGCGCGCGCCGGGAATGTGCCCGCCGACGCGATCCAGCGTCTCGTTCTCGCCGCGATAGCGGTCGGCCGCACGCGCGTCGATCACGAGGCGCTCTTTGGTGCCGATATTGCGCTCGACAGCTTGCGCATCGACGGTCACGGCAAGCGGGGCACCTGCCTTGAAGTCGCCCGTGGCCTTCGGCGGCGCGTCCTGCGTCAACGGCTGGCCGGCCGCTTCCCAGGCCTGCAGACCGCCGTCGAGTAGCGCCACGGAATCGTGACCCAGCCAGCGCAGCAGCCACCACAGACGCGCGGCGTACATGCCGCCTTGAGCGTCGTACGCGACGACCTGCTGGCCTTGCTTGAGGCCGAGTGCGGCGAGCCGGTCGACCAGCGTCTGCCGGTCCGGCAACGGATGACGCCCGTTGCTGCCCGTCTTCGCGCCGGACAGGTCGCGATCGAGGTGAAGGTAGTGTGCCTGCGGCAGATGACCTGCGGCATAGGCCTGTTCGCCCGCTTCGGTGTCGACGAGGTCGAAACGGCAATCGACGATGAACACGCTGCCTGGCGCGGCAGCGAGACGTTCGGCGAGATTGCCTGCGGAGATCAGCGTGGTGTAGTGAGTGTGTGGCATGACGGCTCCTGAGAGACTGACTTCGGCAGCGCCGAACTATGTCTCTAGTCTAAACAAAAAAGACGGGCCGAAGCCTAATGCCGTTCAGTTAAGCGACTGAACGGCATTTTGTTTTTGGCGCAAACCGGTTGTAAACGGGACGCGGCGATGTTAACTTTCATCGCCATGCTGGTCGATGATCTGCGCCTGCTTGTTGAATCAC
>NZ_JAAGPD010000019.1 GCF_017104565.1 Paraburkholderia sp. Tr-20389
CCCGAACAGGACCGTGAAACGACTCCACGCCGATGATAGTGCGGATTGCCCGTGTGAAAGTAGGTAATCGTCAGGCTCCTTACCCAGTCCAAGACCCCGCCCTCAAAAGCGGGGTCTTGGCGTTTCTAGCTCTCACTATAAGTGAGAGCCTATGGGTTCCGAGCGGTCAAGAAATACTTGACAAGAGTTAATCGCTCCCCCATAATCATCAGTTCTCTACGGAGGGGTGCCCGAGTGGCTAAAGGGGGCAGACTGTAAATCTGTTGGCTTACGCCTACGTTGGTTCGAATCCAACCTCCTCCACCAGATTTCAAAAGCTGTACAGCAGTTGTCGGGAATCGATAGATCCTTGCGGGTGTAGCTCAATGGTAGAGCAGAAGCCTTCCAAGCTTACGACGAGGGTTCGATTCCCTTCACCCGCTCCAGCAAGCAAAGTAGATGTAGCGCCCATGTGGCTCAGTGGTAGAGCACTCCCTTGGTAAGGGAGAGGTCGGCAGTTCGATCCTGCCCATGGGCACCAGCTAGTACCAAGTGATTGTTTGCGCCCGGCGCAACGTACGGAAAAATCCTCTTAGGAGTCGAAAATGGCCAAAGGTAAGTTTGAGCGGACCAAGCCGCACGTGAACGTCGGCACGATCGGTCACGTTGACCACGGCAAGACCACGCTGACGGCAGCGATCACGACGGTGCTGACCGCGAAGTTCGGTGGCGAAGCAAAGGCCTACGACCAGATCGACGCGGCGCCGGAAGAAAAGGCGCGTGGTATCACGATCAACACGGCACACGTCGAGTACGAAACGGCGAACCGCCACTACGCACACGTCGACTGCCCGGGCCACGCTGACTATGTGAAGAACATGATCACGGGCGCGGCGCAGATGGACGGCGCAATCCTGGTGTGCTCGGCTGCTGACGGCCCGATGCCGCAAACGCGTGAGCACATCCTGCTGGCGCGTCAGGTTGGCGTTCCGTACATCATCGTGTTCCTGAACAAGTGCGACATGGTCGACGACGCCGAGCTGCTCGAGCTGGTCGAAATGGAAGTTCGCGAACTCCTGTCGAAGTACGACTTCCCGGGCGACGACACGCCGATCATCAAGGGTTCGGCGAAGCTGGCGCTGGAAGGCGACAAGGGCGAGCTGGGCGAAGTGGCGATCATGAATCTGGCCGACGCGCTGGACACGTACATCCCGACGCCGGAGCGCGCAGTTGACGGCGCGTTCCTGATGCCGGTGGAAGACGTGTTCTCGATCTCGGGTCGTGGCACGGTGGTGACGGGCCGCGTTGAGCGCGGTGTGGTCAAGGTCGGCGAGGAAATCGAAATCGTCGGTATCAAGCCGACGGTGAAGACGACCTGCACGGGCGTGGAAATGTTCCGCAAGCTGCTCGACCAGGGTCAGGCAGGCGACAACGTCGGTATCCTGCTGCGCGGCACGAAGCGTGAAGACGTGGAGCGCGGCCAGGTTCTGGCGAAGCCGGGTTCGATCACGCCGCACACGCACTTCACGGCTGAAGTGTACGTGCTGAGCAAGGACGAAGGCGGCCGTCACACGCCGTTCTTCAACAACTACCGTCCGCAGTTCTACTTCCGTACGACGGACGTGACGGGCTCGATCGAGCTGCCGAAGGACAAGGAAATGGTCATGCCGGGCGACAACGTGTCGATCACGGTGAAGCTGATCGCTCCGATCGCGATGGAAGAAGGTCTGCGCTTCGCAATCCGCGAAGGTGGCCGTACCGTCGGCGCAGGTGTCGTCGCCAAGATCATCGAGTAAGTTTTTGCCAGTCTCGTTGATCGACTAAGTGGTTTCGGGGTTGGCGATGCCGCCAACCCCAAAATGGTTTAGGGGTATAGCTCAACTGGCAGAGCGTCGGTCTCCAAAACCGAAGGTTGGGGGTTCGATTCCCTCTGCCCCTGCCAATTCTCGCGTCGCTTGTGGCGCTCGTTAAGGTGTTATGGCGAATCCTTCCGTCGAAACTGTTAATACTTCCAGCGACAAGCTGATGCTCGTTGCCGGCGTATTGTTGGTCTTGGCCGGGTTCGTGGGGTTCTTCTGGCTGAATGGCCAAGAGTGGTACGTCCGCGGAGCGCCTCTGGCTGTCGGACTGATCGCAGGCGTCGCAGTCGGTCTTCTCTCAGCGCCCGGCAAGGGTTTTATCGCGTTCGCCAAAGATTCGTACAAAGAAGTCCGCAAAGTTGTTTGGCCGACCCGCAAGGAAGCCAGTCAAACGACTCTGGTGGTTTTCGGTTTCGTGCTGATCATGGCGGTGTTCCTCTGGATTTGTGACAAATCCATCGAGTGGGCGATTTTCTCGGCGATTCTGGGTTGGAAATGATATGAGTGATATTCCGGCATCCCCGAGCGGAAAACGTTGGTACGTGGTGCACGCCTACTCCGGTATGGAGAAGAGCGTGCAACGCGCGCTTCAAGAGCGCATCGAACGTGCTGGCATGCAGGACAAGTTTGGTCAGATTCTGGTTCCGACCGAAGAAGTGGTTGAAGTGAAAGGCGGTCACAAGTCCGTGACCGAGCGTCGTTTCTTCCCAGGCTATGTGCTCGTCGAGATGGAAATGACGGACGAAACGTGGCACCTCGTGAAGAACACGGCCAAGGTGACGGGTTTCGTGGGCGGTGCGCGCAATCGTCCGAGTCCGATTTCCCCGCGGGAAGTAGAAAAGATCATGTCGCAGATGCAGGAAGGCGTTGAGAAGCCGCGTCCGAAGACCCTGTTCGAAGTCGGCGAGATGGTGCGTGTGAAGGACGGTCCGTTCACTGACTTCAACGGCAGCGTCGAAGAAGTGAACTACGAAAAGTCGCGTGTTCGTGTCTCCGTGACGATTTTTGGTCGCGCGACGCCGGTCGAATTGGAATTCGGCCAGGTCGAGAAGCTGTAATTCAGGTTTTTGCGGATCGCGCCAGACGGCGCGATCCGTCTTTCGCGCTTACGGTCCGCGTAATGGCCGTTGAGGAGCGTCGGTAGTCGAAGTTCGACGAAGGCGCGCTACTACTCACCGAACGCAGCTGCGTTCCAAAGAGGTTTTCAACATGGCAAAGAAAATCATCGGCTTTATCAAGCTGCAGATTCCTGCAGGTAAAGCCAATCCGTCGCCGCCGGTTGGTCCGGCACTGGGTCAGCGCGGCCTGAACATCATGGAGTTCTGCAAGGCGTTCAACGCGCAGACTCAAGCACTGGAACCGGGTCTGCCGATTCCCGTCGTCATCACGGCTTTCGCGGACAAGAGCTTCACGTTCGTCCTGAAGACGCCGCCGGCAACCGTGCTGATCAAGAAGGCAGCGAAGATCGACAAGGGTTCGAGCAAGCCGCATACCGACAAGGTCGGCAAGATCACGCGTGCTCAAGCTGAAGAAATTGCCAAGACCAAGATGCCTGACCTCACGGCAGCTGATCTGGACGCAGCGGTCCGTACGATCGCTGGTAGCGCCCGCTCGATGGGCATCACCGTGGAGGGCGTGTAAATGGCTAAGCTTTCGAAGCGTCTGCAAGCATTTGCAAACAAAGTCGATCGTCAAAAGCTGTATGCGATCGAAGAAGCGCTGTCGCTCGTGAAGGAATGCGCAAGCGCGAAGTTCGACGAGTCGATCGACGTCGCAGTGCAACTCGGCATCGACGCGAAGAAGTCGGACCAAGTGGTTCGTGGCTCCGTCGTTCTGCCCGCTGGTACGGGTAAGTCGGTTCGCGTCGCAGTGTTCGCGCAAGGCGAGAAGGCCGAGCAAGCTCGTGCAGCCGGCGCGGAAATCGTCGGTATGGAAGACCTGGCTGAGCAGGTCAAGGCCGGTAACCTGAACTTCGACGTCGTGATCGCTTCGCCGGACACGATGCGCGTCGTCGGTACGCTCGGTCAGATCCTCGGTCCGCGTGGCCTGATGCCGAACCCGAAGGTCGGCACGGTTACGCCGGACGTCGCGACAGCAGTGAAGAACGCCAAGGCTGGTCAGGTCCAGTTCCGTGTCGACAAGGCCGGTATCATCCACGCAACGATCGGTCGCGCATCGTTCGAGCCGACGGCTCTGCGTTCGAACTTGAACGCTCTGGTCGAAGCGCTGCAAAAGGCGAAGCCGGCAACGAGCAAGGGCGTGTACCTGCGCAAGATCGCACTGTCGAGCACGATGGGTGTCGGCGTGCGTGTCGACCAGGCAACGCTCGCGGCACAGTAAAAGTTTTAACTGCCTCGGTCGAAAAGCCGGGGCGGATTTTAAGGGCTTTGGGCGGTCGCAACATTGCAGTCTGGATGGAGCGACCGGTTGTCAAAGACCGTTGGCGGGAACGCAGCAGTCAGGCGTTGCCTTAATTCAAGCCAACGCAGATGGCGAACCCGAAAAGGTTTTGAAGTGATGAAGCTGTTTGATCCCCGCAGCGATGCGGACTTCGGATGGTTGAAATACTCCTGACTGGTCGGACGCCGTTGTTGAACGCGACGCACAAAGTGCATACCTAGTGCGTCGAATCTGGAGGTTAACCGTGCCACTGAACAAAGAAAGTAAGCAGGCCGTCGTAGCTGAGGTTTCCGCGCAAGTCGCGAAAGCTCAGACCGTGGTTCTGGCTGAGTATCGTGGGATCACGGTTGGCGATCTGACCAAGCTGCGCGCGAAAGCGCGCGAGCAACAGGTGTATCTGCGCGTGTTGAAGAACACGCTGGCGCGTCGCGCTGTCGAAGGTACCCCGTTTGCTCCGCTGGCTGAGCAGATGACTGGTCCGCTGATCTACGGCATCTCGGAAGATGCAATTGCCGCTGCTAAGGTCGTCAACGACTTCAGCAAGAGCAATGACAAGTTGGTCATCAAGGCTGGTTCCTACGAAGGCAAGGTGATGGACAAGGCAGGCGTGCAAGCGCTGGCCAACATCCCGAGCCGCGAAGAGCTGCTCTCCAAGCTGTTGTTCGTCATGCAAGCGCCTGTTTCTGGCTTTGCGCGCGCTCTGGCCGCGCTGGCAGAAAAGAAGCAAGGCGAAGCTGCGTAAGCAGCGCATCGACGCACTTCAGTCGGGCGTAATTGATCGCTGGCTGTATCCGAATTCAATTTAGGAGTATTTCAAATGGCAATCGCAAAAGAAGACATCCTCGAAGCCGTAGGCTCGATGTCGGTTCTGGAACTGAACGAACTCGTTAAGGCGTTCGAAGAAAAGTTTGGCGTGTCGGCTGCTGCTGTTGCAGTTGCTGGCCCCGCAGGTGCAGGCGGCGGCGCTGCTGCAGCTGAAGAGCAAACCGAATTCACGGTTATCCTGACCGAAACGGGCGCAAACAAGGTTTCCGTGATTAAGGCAGTTCGTGAACTGACGGGTCTCGGCCTGAAGGAAGCGAAGGACCTGGTCGACGGTGCACCGAAGCCTGTTAAGGAAGCGGTACCGAAGGCTGCAGCTGAAGAAGCCAAGAAGAAGCTGGAAGAAGCCGGCGCGAAGGCTGAAATCAAGTAAGTTTCAGCGCGCTGTGCGAAGGCTGGCGGTTTTCACACCGCCGGCCTTTTTGTGCTTTGTGGGAACGACGTTTTTGCTCGCTTGCATCGGCAAAAATGTCCACCCAGAAGCCAAAGAAAATCGTCGTTCGGCAAGTTCGACTGGCGCTTCTCTTTGTCTTCTGAAGCGACTGCAGAAGGCAAGTTTGGTCGGGTAGCGGGCAACACAGGCATCCGCTGCCGTCAGCCAGCGGTTGGTAGCGGCCAACCACCAAGCTTCAAGGCTCGTTCAGGCCGTAGGACGGCCAACGGGTCTCAGTCGGTGAACACTCGGGTTGTCACATCAAGGTATCCCGCCTCGACAACAATGCCCGCCGTGATTCGGAGATCGTATGCAATATTCCTTCACCGAGAAGAAGCGCATTCGCAAGAGTTTCGCGAAGCGCCCCATCGTTCACCAAGTACCTTTCCTGCTGGCTACCCAGCTTGAATCATTCAGCACGTTTCTGCAAGCAGAAGTGCCAACGGCGCAGCGCAAACCGGAAGGTCTGCAGGCTGCGTTCACGTCAGTTTTCCCCATTGTTTCGCACAACGGTTTCGCTCGTCTCGAGTTCGTCAGCTACATGCTGTCGCCGCCGGCATTCAACATCAAGGAATGTCAGCAGCGCGGTCTGACTTACTGTTCGGCGCTGCGTGCCAAGGTGCGTCTGGTTCTGCTCGACAAAGAATCGCCGAGCAAGCCCGTCGTCAAGGAAGTGAAGGAGCAGGAAGTCTACATGGGCGAAATTCCGCTCATGACGCCGACTGGCTCGTTCGTCATCAACGGCACGGAACGTGTGATCGTGTCGCAGCTGCACCGTTCGCCCGGCGTGTTCTTCGAGCACGACAAGGGCAAGACGCACAGCTCCGGCAAGCTGCTGTTCTCGGCACGTATCATTCCTTACCGCGGCTCGTGGCTCGACTTCGAATTCGACCCGAAGGACGTTCTGTACTTCCGCGTCGACCGTCGTCGCAAGATGCCCGTCACGATCCTGCTAAAGGCGATTGGCCTGACGCCGGAACAAATCCTCGCGAACTTCTTCGTGTTCGACAACTTCACGCTGATGCCGGAAGGCGCGCAGATGGAGTTCGTGCCGGAGCGTCTGCGCGGTGAAGTCGCGCGCTTTGACATCACAGACCGTGACGGCAAGGTCATCGTCCAGAAGGACAAGCGTATCAACGCGAAGCACATTCGCGACCTCGAGAACGCGAAGACGAAATACATTTCGGTCCCCGAAGACTATCTGCTCGGCCGCGTGCTCGCGAAGAACGTTGTCGACGGCGATACGGGCGAAGTGATCGCGAACGCGAACGACGAAGTCACCGAAAGCGTGCTCGACAAGCTGCGCGAAGCGAAGATCAAGGACATCCAGACGCTCTACACGAACGATCTGGACCAAGGTCCGTACATCTCGTCGACGCTGCGTATCGATGAAACGGCTGACAAGATGGCCGCGCGCATCGCGATCTACCGCATGATGCGTCCGGGCGAACCGCCGACGGAAGAAGCCGTCGAGGCGCTGTTCAACCGTCTGTTCTACAGCGAAGAAGCGTACGACCTGTCGAAGGTGGGTCGTATGAAGTTCAACCGCCGCGTCGGCCGTGACGAAATCGTCGGCCCGATGACGCTGCAGGACGACGACATCCTCGCGACGATCAAGATCCTGGTCGAACTGCGCAACGGCAAGGGCGAAGTGGACGACATCGACCACCTCGGCAACCGTCGCGTGCGTTGCGTCGGCGAACTGGCGGAGAACCAGTTCCGCGCCGGTCTCGTGCGTGTCGAACGTGCTGTGAAGGAACGCCTCGGCCAGGCCGAAAGCGAAAACCTGATGCCGCACGACCTGATCAACTCGAAGCCGATTTCGTCGGCGATTCGCGAGTTCTTCGGTTCGTCGCAGCTGTCGCAGTTCATGGACCAGACCAACCCGCTGTCGGAAATCACCCACAAGCGCCGCGTGTCGGCACTTGGCCCGGGTGGTCTGACGCGTGAGCGCGCTGGCTTTGAAGTCCGCGACGTGCACCCGACGCACTATGGCCGTGTGTGCCCGATCGAAACGCCGGAAGGTCCGAACATCGGTCTGATCAACTCGCTGGCTCTGTATGCGCACCTGAACGAATACGGCTTTCTCGAAACGCCGTATCGCAAGGTGACGGACGGCAAGGTCACGGACCAGATCGACTACCTGTCGGCAATCGAAGAAGGCCGTTACGTGATCGCTCAGGCGAACGCGGCAGTGGCTGGAGACGGCACGCTGACCGACGAACTCGTGTCGTCGCGTGAAGCGGGCGAAACGCTGATGGTCACGCCGGACCGCATCCAGTACATGGACGTGGCGCCGTCGCAGATCGTGTCGGTGGCAGCATCGCTGATTCCGTTCCTCGAGCACGACGACGCGAACCGTGCACTGATGGGCTCGAACATGCAGCGTCAGGCTGTGCCGTGTCTGCGTCCGGAAAAGCCGGTCGTCGGTACGGGCATCGAGCGTACGGTGGCAGTCGACTCGGGTACGACCGTGCAGGCACTGCGCGGCGGTGTGGTCGATTACGTCGACGCGGGCCGTATCGTGATTCGCGTGAACGACGATGAAGCGGTTGCCGGTGACGTCGGTGTCGACATCTACAACCTGATCAAGTACACGCGTTCGAACCAGAACACGAACATCAACCAGCGTCCGATCGCGAAGGTCGGCGACAAGGTTGCGCGCGGCGACGTGCTGGCTGACGGCGCTTCGACGGACCTCGGCGAACTGGCACTTGGCCAGAACATGCTGGTCGCGTTCATGCCATGGAACGGCTACAACTTCGAAGACTCGATCCTGATCTCGGAAAAGGTCGTTGCGGACGATCGTTACACGTCGATCCACATCGAAGAACTGAACGTCGTCGCTCGCGACACGAAGCTCGGACCGGAAGAAATCACGCGCGACATTTCGAACCTCGCTGAAGTGCAGCTTGGCCGTCTCGACGAGTCGGGCATCGTGTACATCGGCGCGGAAGTCGAAGCAGGCGACGTGCTGGTCGGCAAGGTCACGCCGAAGGGCGAAACCCAGCTGACGCCGGAAGAAAAGCTGCTGCGCGCGATCTTCGGCGAAAAAGCGTCGGACGTGAAGGACACGTCGCTGCGCGTGCCGTCGGGCATGAGCGGCACGGTCATCGACGTGCAGGTGTTCACGCGTGAAGGCATCCAGCGCGACAAGCGTGCGCAACAGATCATCGACGACGAACTGAAGCGCTATCGCCTCGACCTGAACGACCAGCTGCGTATCGTGGAAGGCGACGCGTTCCAGCGTCTGGCACGCATGCTCGAAGGCAAGGTTGCGAACGGCGGTCCGAAGAAGCTCGCGAAGGGCACGAAGATCGAACGCGCTTACCTGGAAGATCTCGATCACTACCACTGGTTCGACATCCGCCTCGCGGACGAAGAAGCAGCGGCGCAGCTCGAAGCCATCAAGGATTCGATCGAACAGAAGCGTCATCAGTTCGACCTCGCGTTCGAAGAGAAGCGCAAGAAGCTCACGCAAGGCGACGAACTGCCGCCGGGCGTGCTGAAGATGGTCAAGGTGTACCTGGCAGTCAAGCGCCGCCTGCAGCCTGGCGACAAGATGGCAGGCCGTCACGGTAACAAGGGTGTGGTGTCGAAGATCGTTCCGATCGAAGACATGCCGTACATGGCCGATGGCCGTCCTGCAGACGTCGTGCTGAACCCGCTCGGCGTTCCGTCACGGATGAACGTGGGTCAGGTTCTCGAAGTGCATCTGGGCTGGGCAGCGAAGGGTCTCGGCTGGCGTATCGGCGAAATGCTGCAGCGTCAGGCGAAGATCGAAGAAGTTCGCAAGTTCCTGACCAAGATCTACAACGAGTCGGGCCGCGCGGAAGAGCTGGAAAGCTTCTCCGACGACGAAATCATCGAACTGGCGAAGAACCTGCGCGAAGGCGTGCCGTTCGCAACGCCGGTGTTCGATGGTGCGACGGAAGAAGAAATGTCCAGCATGCTGGATCTCGCCTTCCCGGACGACATCGCGCAGAACCTCGGCATGACGAAGTCGAAGAACCAGGTGCGTCTGTACGACGGTCGCACGGGTGAAGGCTTCGAACGTACGGTGACGGTCGGCTACATGCACTACCTGAAGCTGCACCACCTGGTCGACGACAAGATGCACGCACGTTCGACGGGTCCGTACTCGCTGGTCACGCAGCAGCCGCTGGGTGGTAAGGCGCAGTTCGGTGGTCAGCGCTTCGGTGAAATGGAAGTGTGGGCGCTCGAAGCGTACGGCGCATCGTACGTGCTGCAGGAAATGTTGACGGTCAAGTCGGACGACGTGACAGGCCGGACCAAGGTTTACGAGAACCTGGTCAAGGGCGATCACGTCATCGACGCGGGCATGCCGGAATCCTTCAACGTGTTGGTGAAGGAAATCCGCTCGCTCGGTATCGACATCGACCTCGACCGCAACTAATCGGACTACGGAGAGAAAGCAATGAAAGCTCTGCTCGATCTATTCAAGCAAGTCCAACAGGAAGAAGTTTTCGACGCGATCAAGATCGGTCTGGCCTCGCCGGACAAGATCCGTTCGTGGTCGTTCGGCGAAGTCAAGAAGCCGGAAACGATCAACTACCGCACGTTCAAGCCGGAGCGGGATGGTCTGTTCTGCGCGAAGATTTTTGGTCCGATCAAGGACTACGAATGCCTTTGCGGCAAGTACAAGCGCCTGAAGCACCGTGGCGTGATCTGCGAGAAGTGCGGCGTCGAAGTGACGCTCGCGAAGGTGCGTCGCGAGCGCATGGGCCACATCGAACTGGCCTCGCCTGTCGCGCATATCTGGTTCCTGAAGTCGCTGCCGTCGCGTCTGGGCATGGTGCTCGACATGACGCTGCGCGACATCGAGCGCGTGCTGTACTTCGAAGCATATGTGGTGATCGATCCGGGCATGACGCCGCTGAAGGCGCGTCAGATCATGACGGAAGAGGATTACTACAATAAGGTCGAAGAGTACGGTGACGAATTCCGCGCTGAAATGGGCGCGGAAGGCGTGCGCGAACTGCTGCGCGCGATCAACATCGACGAACAGGTCGAAACGCTGCGTTCGGAGCTGAAGAACACCGGTTCGGAAGCGAAGATCAAGAAGTACGCTAAGCGTCTGAAGGTGCTTGAGGCCTTCCAGCGTTCGGGTATCAAGCCCGAGTGGATGATTCTCGAAGTGCTGCCCGTGCTGCCGCCGGAACTGCGTCCGCTGGTTCCGCTGGACGGCGGCCGCTTCGCGACCTCGGACCTGAACGACCTGTATCGCCGCGTGATCAACCGTAACAACCGGTTGAAGCGTCTGCTCGAACTGAAGGCGCCTGAAATCATCGTCCGCAACGAAAAGCGGATGCTGCAGGAAGCCGTCGATTCGCTGCTGGACAACGGCCGTCGTGGCAAGGCGATGACGGGCGCGAACAAGCGTCCGCTGAAGTCGCTCGCCGACATGATCAAGGGTAAGGGCGGCCGCTTCCGTCAGAACCTGCTGGGCAAGCGCGTCGACTACTCGGGCCGTTCGGTCATCGTGGTCGGCCCGACGCTGAAGCTGCACCAGTGCGGTCTGCCGAAGCTGATGGCGCTCGAACTGTTCAAGCCGTTCATCTTCAACAAGCTGGAAGTGATGGGCGTCGCGACGACCATCAAGGCTGCGAAGAAGGAAGTCGAGAACCAGACGCCGGTGGTGTGGGACATTCTCGAAGAAGTTATTCGCGAACATCCGGTCATGCTGAACCGTGCGCCGACGCTGCACCGTCTTGGCATTCAGGCTTTCGAGCCGGTGCTGATCGAAGGTAAGGCAATCCAGCTGCACCCGCTCGTTTGCGCGGCGTTCAACGCCGACTTCGACGGTGACCAGATGGCTGTTCACGTTCCGCTGTCGCTCGAAGCGCAGATGGAAGCGCGCACGCTGATGCTGGCGTCGAACAACGTGCTGTTTCCGGCTAACGGCGATCCGTCGATCGTGCCGTCGCAGGATATCGTGCTCGGCCTGTACTACGCGACGCGTGAAGCGATCAACGGCAAGGGCGAAGGCATGACCTTCACGGGCGTGTCGGAAGCACTGCGCGCCTATGAGAACAAGGAAGTCGAGCTGGCCTCGCGCGTCAACGTGCGGATCACGGAAATGGTCCACAACGAAGACACGTCGGAAGGCGCGCCGAAGTTCGTGCCGAAGATCTCGCTGTACGCGACCACGGTCGGCCGCGCGATCCTGTCGGAAATTCTGCCGCCGGGTCTGCCGTTCACGGTGCTGAACAAGCCGCTGAAGAAGAAGGAAATTTCGCGTCTGATCAACACGGCGTTCCGCAAGTGCGGTCTGCGCGAAACGGTGATCTTCGCTGACCAGCTGATGCAGTCGGGCTTCCGCCTGGCAACGCGCGCCGGTATCTCCATCTGCGTCGACGACATGCTCGTGCCGCCGCAGAAGGAAACGATCGTCGGCGACGCGGCGAAGAAGGTGAAGGAATACGACCGTCAGTACATGTCGGGTCTCGTCACCGCGCAGGAACGCTACAACAACGTGGTCGACATCTGGTCGGCAACGTCGGAAGCGGTCGGCAAGGCGATGATGGAACAGCTCGCTACGGAGCCGGTGGTCGATCGCGACGGTAATGAAACGCGTCAGGAATCGTTCAACTCGATCTACATGATGGCCGACTCGGGCGCGCGGGGTTCCGCGGTCCAGATCCGTCAGCTGGCGGGGATGCGCGGCCTGATGGCGAAGCCGGACGGCTCGATTATTGAAACGCCGATTACCGCGAACTTCCGCGAAGGTCTGAACGTGTTGCAGTACTTCATCTCGACCCACGGTGCACGTAAGGGTCTGGCTGATACGGCACTGAAGACGGCAAACTCGGGTTACCTGACGCGTCGTCTCGTCGACGTCACGCAGGATCTCGTGGTGGTCGAGGACGATTGCGGCACGTCGAACGGCGTGGCGATGAAGGCCCTCGTGGAAGGCGGTGAAGTCGTCGAAGCGCTGCGCGACCGTATTCTCGGCCGTGTCGCGGTGGCGGACGTCGTCAATCCGGAAACGCAGGAAACGCTCTACGAAGCGGGCTCGCTGCTCGACGAAGATTCGGTCGAAGAGATCGAGCGTCTGGGCATCGACGAAGTGCGCGTGCGTACGCCGCTTACCTGCGAAACGCGTTACGGTCTGTGCGCGGCATGTTATGGCCGCGACCTGGGCCGCGGCTCGCTGGTGAACGTCGGTGAAGCTGTCGGCGTGATCGCTGCACAGTCGATCGGTGAGCCGGGCACGCAGCTGACCATGCGTACGTTCCACATTGGTGGTGCGGCATCGCGTGCGGCAGTGGCGTCGTCGGTCGAGGCGAAGTCGAACGGTACGGTGCGTTTCACGGCGACGATGCGTTACGTCACGAATGCGAAGGGCGAGCAGATCGTCATCTCGCGTTCGGGCGAAGCGCTCATCACCGACGATCACGGCCGCGAGCGCGAGCGTCACAAGGTGCCGTACGGCGCGACGCTGCTGCAACTCGACGGCGCGCAGATCAAGGCAGGCACGCAGCTGGCCACGTGGGATCCGCTGACGCGTCCGATCATCACCGAGTGGGGCGGTACGGTGAAGTTCGAAAACGTCGAGGAAGGCGTAACGGTCGCAAAGCAGATCGACGACGTGACGGGTCTTTCGACGCTGGTCGTGATCGACGTGAAGCGTCGCGGTTCGCAAGCCTCGAAGAGCGTGCGTCCGCAGGTGAAGCTGCTCGACGCGAACGGCGAAGAAGTCAAGATCCCGAACTCGGAGCACTCGGTTCAGATCGGCTTCCAGGTCGGCGCTCTGATCACCGTGAAGGACGGTCAGCAGGTTCAGGTGGGTGAAGTGCTCGCACGTATCCCGACTGAAGCGCAGAAGACGCGTGACATTACGGGTGGTCTGCCGCGTGTGGCGGAACTGTTCGAAGCACGTTCGCCGAAGGACGCAGGTATCCTGGCGGAAGTCACGGGTACGACGTCGTTCGGTAAGGACACGAAGGGCAAGCAGCGTCTCGTTATCACGGACCTCGAGGGCAACCAGCACGAGTTCCTGATCGCGAAGGAAAAGCAGGTTCTGGTCCACGATGGTCAGGTCGTCAACAAGGGCGAAATGATCGTGGACGGACCGGCCGATCCGCACGACATCCTGCGTCTGCAGGGTATCGAAGCGCTGTCGCGTTACATCGTGGACGAAGTGCAGGACGTGTACCGTCTGCAAGGCGTGAAGATCAACGACAAGCACATCGAAGTGATCGTGCGTCAGATGCTGCGTCGTGTGCAGATCTCGGACAACGGCGATACGCGCTTCATCCCGGGCGAACAGGTCGAGCGGTCGGACATGCTCGACGAGAACGACCGTATGAACGCGGAAGACAAGCGTCCGGCAACGTACGAGAACATCCTGCTGGGTATTACGAAGGCGTCGCTGTCGACGGATTCGTTCATCTCGGCGGCATCGTTCCAGGAAACGACGCGCGTGCTGACGGAAGCCGCGATCATGGGCAAGCGCGACGATCTGCGTGGCCTGAAGGAAAACGTGATTGTGGGCCGTCTGATTCCGGCCGGTACGGGTCTCGCGTTCCACAAGGCGCGCAAGACCAAGGAAATGGCGGATCGCGAGCGTTTCGACCAGATCGCTGCCGAAGAGGCTTTCGAGTTCGGTACGCCGGAAAGCCCGGCCGCCGAGCAAACGCCGCACACCAACGAGTAAGCGGGCTGGCGGCGTAAGCTGTCATCTGCACCTACGTTGGCAAAGCCGCCCGGTTTCGACCGGGCGGTTTTTTTTCGTCTCACGTTTTCTGATGCCATCTGCACTCTGCCGAATGGCTAGTTGCGCGACAAACACCAGGCGAAACGCGATTGGGTTGGTAAAATTCGACTCACCCGTTCCCGCGCTCTTCTCTCTTCTCTCGCTCCTTCATGTCCCGTCCGCTCCAGATCCTCAACGAAGTTTTCGGTTATCCCGCGTTTCGAGGGCAGCAGGGCGAAATCGTCGAACACGTTTCGGCGGGCGGCGACTGTCTGGTGCTGATGCCGACGGGCGGCGGCAAGTCGCTGTGCTATCAGATTCCATCGCTGGTGCGGCGCGAGGCGGGCCTGGGCGCTGGCATCGTCGTGTCGCCGCTGATTGCGCTGATGCAGGATCAGGTGGCGGCGCTGACGGAAGTCGGTGTGCGCGCTGCGTACCTGAATTCGACGCTGTCGGGGGCCGAAGCCGCTGCGACGGAACGCGCATTGCGCGAGGGCGAAATCGATCTGCTGTATGTCGCGCCCGAGCGTTTGATGACGCCGCGCTTTCTCGATCTGCTCGAGCGCGCGCGCATTGGCCTCTTCGCGATCGACGAAGCGCATTGCGTGTCCCAATGGGGGCACGACTTCCGGCCCGAGTACATTCAGCTTTCCGTCCTTCACGAGCGCTTTCCCTCGGTGCCACGCATCGCGCTCACTGCGACCGCCGACGCGATCACGCGCGACGAGATCATTCATCGGCTCGCACTCGATGACGCACGCGTGTTCGTGTCGAGCTTTGATCGGCCGAACATTCGCTATCGGATCGTCGAAAAGGACAATGCGCGCTCGCAGTTGCTCGACTTCATCCGCGCAGAGCACTCACGTCCCGACGGCACGACCGACGCCGGCGTCGTGTATTGCCTGTCGCGCCGCAAGGTCGAAGAGACGGCAGAGTGGCTCAAGACGCAGGGCGTGCGTGCGCTGCCGTATCACGCGGGAATGGAATTCGAGGTTCGTCAGAAGCATCAGGAGATGTTCCAGCGCGAAGAAGGCATCGTGATGTGCGCAACGATCGCGTTCGGCATGGGTATCGATAAACCAGACGTGCGTTTCGTCGCGCATCTTGATTTACCGAAGAGCGTCGAGGGCTACTACCAGGAGACGGGGCGCGCCGGCCGTGACGGTTTGCCGGCCAACGCGTGGATGACCTACGGCCTCGGCGACGTCGTGCAGCAGCGCAAGATGATCGACGAATCCGAGGCCGACGATGCACACAAGCGCGTGCAGACAGGCAAGCTCGATGCGCTGCTGGGCTTGTGCGAAACGGCGACGTGCCGGCGCGTGCGGCTGCTCGCCTATTTCGGCGAAGAAGGGAAGCCCTGCGGCAACTGCGATACGTGTCTCGAGCCCCCGGCATCGTGGGACGCGACGCGCGAATCGCAAATGGCGCTGTCGTGCGTATTCCGGGCGCAGCGTGCGAGCGGGTTCAACTTTGGCGCCGGGCACCTGATCGACATTCTTCGCGGCAATCGCACGGAGAAAATTCTGCAGCGCGGTCACGAGAAGCTGAGCACGTTCGGAATCGGTGCGGCGTTGTCCGAACACGAGTGGCGCGCCGTGTTTCGCCAGTTGGTGGCATTCGGATTTCTCACAGTCGATCACGAAGGCTTCGGCTCGCTCGTGCTGACGGAGACGAGCAAGCCTGTGCTCAAGGGTGAACAGACTGTGACCATGCGCCGTTACGTGAAGCCCGTGCGGACGCGGCAGTCGTCAGGCCGCACGAGCGAGCGCGCCGATCCGACCGCGGGCATGAACGCGCGCGAGCGGGCACGCTGGGATCGGCTGCGCACGTGGCGCACCGAGACCGCGAAAAGCGACGGCGTGCCGGCCTATGTCATCTTCCACGACGCGACGCTCGCCGAAATCGCGCGGAATTGTCCCGAATCGCTCGACGATTTGCGGCACATTCCGGGCATGGGCGCGCGCAAGCTCGACCGTTTCGGCGACGAACTGCTCGAAGTCGTCGCCGCGGATTGACCTTCGATGCCTCGCCGAGCCTTTCAGATCGACGCAACCTGTTGACTCGCTTAGGATTTTCGGAATATGATGCTAGGTTCCGGTTCTTGGCAGGGTTGCGCGCGGCGTAAGTGCGTCGCCAGTTCGGCCCAGGCTGGAAGTCAGCAGTAGTCAGAAAGTAGTCAAAAGCGCGTTCGTTTTTGCTTTGCCCAGAAACGAACACGTCGATTTTGTTCAATTTCAGGAATAAACAATGCCAACCATCAATCAACTGGTTCGCAAAGGCCGCACGTCGGAAACGACGAAGAGCAAGAGCCCGGCTTTGCAGGACTGCCCCCAGCGTCGCGGCGTGTGCACCCGTGTGTACACCACGACGCCGAAGAAGCCGAACTCGGCGCTCCGTAAGGTCGCCAAGGTTCGTCTGACGAACGGCTTCGAAGTCATTTCGTACATCGGTGGTGAAGGCCACAACCTGCAGGAACACTCGGTCGTGCTGATTCGCGGCGGCCGTGTGAAGGACTTGCCGGGTGTGCGTTACCACATGGTTCGCGGCTCGCTGGATACCCAGGGCGTCAAGGATCGTAAGCAAGCTCGCTCGAAGTACGGCGCGAAGCGTGCCAAGGCTGGCAAGTAATCAGCCGGTCAAGCTGTAACAGGTCGCTCGCAAGAGCGGTTTAGCGGTGGTGCCGGATAGCCGGTGCTGTCGAGTAAGTGGTCACCCGACCAGGCTGGTAAGTCGTAATGGATGAATCGGGTTAGTTGGTGGCCGCGGAGCAGAAGAACTGCTCCAACTGAAAAGTTAAAGGAAGAAACATGCCGCGTCGTCGCGAAGTCCCCAAGCGGGAAGTGTTGCCGGATCCGAAGTTCGGTAACGTTGATGTAGCAAAGTTCATGAACGTGCTGATGCTCTCCGGCAAGAAGTCGGTTGCCGAGCGCATCGTGTACGGCGCTTTCGAACAGATCCAGACCAAGGGTGGCAAGGACCCGCTGGAAGTGTTCACGGTAGCGCTCAACAACGTCAAGCCGGTGGTCGAAGTGAAGAGCCGCCGCGTTGGTGGTGCGAACTATCAGGTTCCGGTCGAAGTGCGTCCGTCGCGTCGTATGGCATTGGCGATGCGTTGGCTGCGTGAAGCCGCGAAGAAGCGCAGCGAGAAGTCGATGGCTCTGCGTCTCGCAGGTGAACTGTCGGAAGCGGCTGAAGGCCGTGGTGGCGCAATGAAGAAGCGCGACGAAGTTCACCGGATGGCAGAAGCCAACAAGGCGTTCTCGCATTTCCGTTTCTAAGCATCCCGTCCCGGGTTGGCAGTAAAGCGGAAAGAAATTCCGGGCGGGTGCGCTTACAAAGCGCCTCGCCCGTTTGTGTTAAAGCGCGATGGACTAGTTTTCATCGCGTCATCCCAATAGAGGATCAAAGTGGCTCGCAAGACTCCTATCGAGCGCTACCGCAACATCGGTATTAGCGCTCACATCGACGCCGGCAAGACGACGACGACCGAGCGCATCCTGTTCTATACCGGCGTGAACCACAAGATTGGTGAAGTGCACGACGGTGCCGCAACCATGGACTGGATGGAGCAGGAACAGGAACGTGGTATCACGATCACGTCCGCTGCTACCACGGCGTTCTGGAAGGGCATGGCAGGCGACCGCGCCGAGCATCGCATCAACATCATCGACACCCCGGGTCACGTCGACTTCACGATTGAAGTCGAGCGCTCGATGCGCGTGCTCGACGGTGCGTGCATG
Organism: Paraburkholderia sp. Tr-20389; assembly: GCF_017104565.1. GTDB lineage: Bacteria > Pseudomonadota > Gammaproteobacteria > Burkholderiales > Burkholderiaceae > Paraburkholderia. Next base: position 17,956 of record NZ_JAAGPD010000019.1, read on the forward strand.
GTCTACTGCGCAGTGGGCGGCGTGCAGCCGCAGTCGGAAACGGTGTGGCGCCAGGCTAACAAGTACAAGGTGCCCCGTCTCGCGTTCATCAACAAAATGGACCGTACCGGCGCGAACTTCTTCAAGGTCTACGACCAGCTCAAGCTGCGTCTGAAGGCGAACCCGGTTCCCGTCGTTGTGCCTATCGGTGCAGAAGAGAACTTCACGGGCGTCGTCGATCTGATGAAGATGAAGGCGATCATTTGGGACGAAGCGTCCCAAGGCACCAAGTTCTCGTACGAAGACATCCCGGCAGAACTCGTCGACACGTGCAACGAATGGCGTGAAAAGATGATCGAAGCTGCGGCTGAGTCGAGCGAGGAACTGATGAACAAGTACCTCGAGTCCGGCGAACTGAGCGAAGCGGAAATCATCAAGGGTCTGCGCGACCGTACGATCGCTTGCGAAATCCAGCCGATGCTGTGCGGTACCGCGTTCAAGAACAAGGGCGTGCAGCGTATGCTCGACGCCGTGCTCGACTTCCTGCCGTCGCCGATCGACATTCCCCCGGTCACGGGCGAACTCGAAAACGGTGAAAAGGCAGAGCGCCGCGCATCGGACGACGAAAAGTTCTCGGCACTGGCATTCAAGATCATGACGGATCCGTTCGTCGGTCAGCTGATCTTCTTCCGTGTGTATTCGGGCGTCGTCAATTCGGGCGACACGGTGCTGAACGCGACGAAGGACAAGAAGGAACGTCTGGGTCGTATTCTGCAGATGCACGCGAACCAGCGCGAAGAAATCAAGGAAGTGCGCGCAGGCGACATCGCTGCCGCTGTGGGCCTGAAGGAAGCGACGACGGGCGACACGCTGTGCGACCCGGCAAACCCGATCGTTCTGGAACGCATGATTTTCCCGGAGCCGGTGATTTCGCAGGCCGTCGAGCCGAAGACGAAGGCCGACCAGGAAAAGATGGGCATGGCGCTGAACCGTCTGGCTCAGGAAGATCCGTCGTTCCGCGTTCAAACGGACGAAGAATCGGGTCAAACCATCATTTCGGGCATGGGCGAACTCCACCTCGAAATTCTGGTCGACCGGATGAAGCGCGAGTTCAACGTCGAGGCAACGGTTGGCAAGCCGCAAGTCGCGTATCGTGAAACGATCCGCAGCACGGCAGCCGACGTCGACGGCAAGTTCGTCAAGCAGTCGGGCGGTCGCGGCCAGTACGGTCACGCTGTCATTACGCTTGAGCCGAACGAGCAGGGCAAGGGCTACGAGTTCCTCGACGAGATCAAGGGTGGTGTGATTCCGCGTGAATACATCCCGGCAGTCGACAAGGGTATCCAGGAAACGCTGAAGGCCGGCGTGCTGGCAGGCTTCCCGGTCGTCGACGTCAAGGTTCACCTGACCTTCGGTTCGTACCACGACGTTGACTCGAACGAAAATGCGTTCCGCATGGCCGGTTCGATGGCGTTCAAGGAAGCAATGCGCAAGGCGAGCCCGGTTATCCTCGAGCCGATGATGGCCGTGGAAGTCGAAACGCCTGAAGACTACATGGGCAACGTGATGGGCGACCTGTCGGGCCGTCGCGGTATCGTCCAGGGCATGGAAGACATGGTGGGCGGCGGCAAGATCGTCCGCGCCGAAGTGCCGCTGTCGGAGATGTTTGGCTACTCGACGTCGCTGCGCTCGCTGACGCAAGGCCGCGCAACGTACACGATGGAATTCAAGCACTACGCTGAAGCACCGCGTAACGTGTCGGAAGCGATCATCAACGCGAAGTCGAAGTAAGACCTCGCATAGTCATTCATCGAACAACTTTTTTGAAAGAAGAGAAACATGGCTAAAGGTAAATTCGAACGGACCAAGCCGCACGTGAACGTCGGCACGATCGGTCACGTTGACCACGGCAAGACCACGCTGACGGCAGCGATCACGACGGTGCTGACCGCGAAGTTCGGTGGCGAAGCAAAGGCCTACGACCAGATCGACGCGGCGCCGGAAGAAAAGGCGCGTGGTATCACGATCAACACGGCACACGTCGAGTACGAAACGGCGAACCGCCACTACGCACACGTCGACTGCCCGGGCCACGCTGACTATGTGAAGAACATGATCACGGGCGCGGCGCAGATGGACGGCGCAATCCTGGTGTGCTCGGCTGCTGACGGCCCGATGCCGCAAACGCGTGAGCACATCCTGCTGGCGCGTCAGGTTGGCGTTCCGTACATCATCGTGTTCCTGAACAAGTGCGACATGGTCGACGACGCCGAGCTGCTCGAGCTGGTCGAAATGGAAGTTCGCGAACTCCTGTCGAAGTACGACTTCCCGGGCGACGACACGCCGATCATCAAGGGTTCGGCGAAGCTGGCGCTGGAAGGCGACAAGGGCGAGCTGGGCGAAGTGGCGATCATGAATCTGGCCGACGCGCTGGACACGTACATCCCGACGCCGGAGCGCGCAGTTGACGGCGCGTTCCTGATGCCGGTGGAAGACGTGTTCTCGATCTCGGGTCGTGGCACGGTGGTGACGGGCCGCGTTGAGCGCGGTGTGGTCAAGGTCGGCGAGGAAATCGAAATCGTCGGTATCAAGCCGACGGTGAAGACGACCTGCACGGGCGTGGAAATGTTCCGCAAGCTGCTCGACCAGGGTCAGGCAGGCGACAACGTCGGTATCCTGCTGCGCGGCACGAAGCGTGAAGACGTGGAGCGCGGCCAGGTTCTGGCGAAGCCGGGTTCGATCACGCCGCACACGCACTTCACGGCTGAAGTGTACGTGCTGAGCAAGGACGAAGGCGGCCGTCACACGCCGTTCTTCAACAACTACCGTCCGCAGTTCTACTTCCGTACGACGGACGTGACGGGCTCGATCGAGCTGCCGAAGGACAAGGAAATGGTCATGCCGGGCGACAACGTGTCGATCACGGTGAAGCTGATCGCTCCGATCGCGATGGAAGAAGGTCTGCGCTTCGCAATCCGCGAAGGTGGCCGTACCGTCGGCGCAGGTGTCGTCGCCAAGATCATCGAGTAAAATCGACGATTGCTGTAGTAGTATGCAGTGCCCGGGTCTGGGTACTCACCCTCCGCGAGCGGCCCAGACCTACGTTCTTTTATTCATCGGCGGTGCAATATCGCCTCGCTCTTTCCAAGGAATTCGTCATGCAGAACCAGAAAATCCGCATTCGCCTGAAGGCTTTCGACTATCGTCTGATCGATCAATCGGCAGCTGAGATCGTCGACACGGCAAAGCGGACTGGCGCAATCGTTCGTGGTCCGGTGCCCCTGCCGACCCGCATTCAGCGTTTCGACATCCTGCGTTCGCCGCACGTGAACAAGACGTCGCGCGATCAGCTCGAAATTCGCACGCACCAACGCCTGATGGACATCGTCGATCCGACGGACAAGACCGTCGACGCACTGATGAAGCTGGATCTGCCGGCTGGCGTGGACGTCGAAATCAAGCTGCAGTAAAGGTTCCGAGCGGCATCCAGACTATTGGATGCCGCTAAGTCTTTGATTGCTTGCAGAAAACGAAAAGCCTCGCTATAATGCAAGGCTTTTCGCGCATTTGCGCAAAAAAGTCGTCGCACTTCGACTTCGAAATGCGCGGCATTTTGTAAATTAGCCCCGACCAATCGCAGTCGGGAATGGAGAAAACGATGAGCCTTGGACTCGTAGGTCGCAAGGTTGGCATGACCCGTATCTTCACGGCTGAAGGGGATTCGATTCCCGTCACCGTGCTGGACGTGTCCGACAACCGCGTGACGCAGATCAAGACTGTTGAAACCGACGGCTACACGGCCGTTCAGGTTGCCTTCGGTACGCGCCGTGCATCGCGCGTGACGAAGCCGCTGGCAGGTCATCTCGCCAAAGCCGGCGTCCAAGCCGGTGAAATCCTCAAGGAATTCCAGATCGACGCCGCGAAGGCCGCCGAACTGTCGAATGGCGCTGTGGTCGGTGTGGATCTCTTCGAAGTAGGTCAGAAGGTCGACGTGCAAGGCACCTCGATCGGTAAGGGCTACGCCGGTACTATCAAGCGTTACAACTTCGCTTCGGGTCGTGCTACGCACGGTAACTCGCGTTCGCACAACGTGCCGGGTTCGATCGGTATGGCGCAGGATCCGGGTCGTGTTTTCCCGGGTAAGCGCATGACGGGTCACATGGGTGACGAGACGGTCACCGTGCAGAACCTCGAAATCGCGCGTATCGACGCAGACCGCAAGTTGCTGTTGATCAAGGGTGCTGTTCCAGGTGCGAAGGGCGGCAAGGTGTTCGTGACGCCGGCTGTGAAGACGCGTGCCGTGAAAGGAGCGAAATAATGGAACTTAAGCTCCTGAACGCCAACGGTCAGGAAGGCGCGGCAGTCAACGCATCGGACGTCGTGTTCGGTCGTGACTACAACGAAGCCCTGATCCACCAGATCGTCGTCGCTTATCAGGCGAACGCACGTAGCGGCAACCGCGCGCAGAAGGATCGCGAGCAGGTCAAGCACACCACGAAGAAGCCGTGGCGCCAGAAGGGTACGGGCCGTGCTCGTGCCGGTATGTCGTCGAGCCCGTTGTGGCGTGGCGGTGGTCGTATCTTCCCGAATTCGCCGGAAGAAAATTTCTCGCACAAGGTCAACAAGAAGATGCATCGCGCAGGTCTCTGCTCGATCTTCTCGCAGCTGGCCCGCGAAGGCCGCATCGCGGTTGTCGACGAGCTGACGCTCGAGGCGCCGAAGACGAAGCTGCTGGCCGAAAAGTTCAAGGCGATGGGTCTCGATTCCGTGCTGGTCATCACCGACACGGTTGACGAAAACCTGTACCTCGCGTCGCGCAATCTGGCCCACGTGGCCGTTGTCGAGCCGCGTTACGCCGACCCGCTGTCGCTGATCTACTTCAAGAAAGTGCTGATCACGAAGGCTGCGGTCGCCCAGATCGAGGAGTTGCTGTCATGAGCGAAGTTCGCAAAAACGATCATCGTTTGATGCAAGTTCTGCTCGCGCCGGTGATCTCCGAAAAGGCGACGCTGGTGGCTGACAAGAACGAGCAAGTCGTGTTCGAAGTTGCGCCGGACGCTACGAAGCAGGAAGTCAAGGCTGCTGTCGAGCTGCTGTTCAAGGTGGAAGTCAATTCCGTCAACGTGCTGGTCCAGAAGGGCAAAGCCAAGCGCTTTGGCCGCTTCATGGGCAAGCGCAAGGACGTGAAGAAGGCGTACGTCTGCCTGAAGCCCGGCCAGGAAATCAACTTTGAAGCGGAGGCCAAGTAATCATGGCAATCGTGAAAGTTAAGCCGACTTCGCCGGGTCGCCGCGCGATGGTCAAGGTGGTCAACAAGGATCTGCACACGGGCAAGCCGTACGCACCGCTGCTCGACACGCAGAGCTCGACCGCCGGCCGTAACAACAACGGTCGTATCACCACCCGCCACAAGGGCGGTGGTCACAAGCAACACTATCGTATTGTCGACTTCCGTCGCACGAAAGATGGTATTCCGGCAAAGGTTGAACGCCTTGAATACGATCCGAACCGTAGCGCGAACATCGCGCTGGTCGTGTACGCAGATGGCGAGCGCCGTTACATCATCGCTCCGAAGGGCGTGACGGTTGGTCAGCAACTGATGTCGGGTTCGGAAGCTCCGATCCGCGCAGGCAACGCGCTGCCGATCCGCAACATCCCGGTCGGTACGACGATTCACTGCATCGAAATGCTGCCGGGCAAGGGCGCGCAAATGGCGCGTTCGGCTGGTACGTCGGCGATGCTGCTGGCTCGTGAAGGCACGTACGCACAGGTTCGTCTGCGTTCGGGCGAAATCCGCCGCGTTCACATCGAGTGCCGCGCGACGATCGGTGAAGTGGGCAACGAAGAGCATAGCCTCCGTCAAATCGGTAAGGCTGGTGCGAACCGCTGGCGCGGTATCCGCCCGACGGTGCGTGGCGTTGCAATGAACCCGGTCGATCACCCGCACGGTGGTGGTGAAGGCAAGACGGCTGCAGGTCGCGATCCGGTGAGCCCGTGGGGCACGCCGACGAAGGGTTATCGCACCCGTAGCAACAAGCGCACGACGAGCATGATCGTCCAGCGCCGTCACAAGCGTTAAGGAGTAGGCAATGGCACGTTCTATTAAAAAAGGTCCGTTCTGCGACGCCCATTTGCTGAAGAAGGTTGAGGCGGCTGCAGCATCGCGCGACAAGAAGCCTATCAAGACCTGGTCGCGTCGCTCGACGATCCTGCCGGACTTCATCGGCCTGACTATCGCCGTTCACAACGGCCGTCAACACGTTCCGGTGTATGTCACGGAAAACATGGTCGGCCACAAGCTTGGCGAGTTCGCACTGACCCGTACGTTCAAGGGTCACGCGGCCGACAAGAAGGCCAAGAAATAAGGGGCAATCAAGATGGAAGTGAAAGCAATTCATCGCGGTGCCCGCATCTCGGCGCAGAAGACGCGCCTTGTGGCTGACCAGATTCGTGGTTTGCCGGTCGACAAGGCGCTGAACGTTCTGACGTTCTCGCCGAAGAAGGCGGCGGGTATCGTTAAGAAGGTCGTGCTGTCTGCGATCGCGAATGCGGAGCACAACGAAGGCGCCGATATCGACGAGCTCAAGATCAAGAGCATCTACGTCGACAAGGCTGCTTCGCTGAAGCGTTTCACCGCACGTGCAAAGGGTCGCGGTAACCGCATCGAGAAGCAATCCTGTCACATCACTGTGACGGTCGGGAATTAAGGAGCCATACGATGGGACAGAAAATTCATCCGACTGGCTTCCGTTTGGCCGTCAGCCGCAATTGGGCTTCGCGTTGGTACGCGAACAACAACAATTTCGCGGCGATGTTGCAGGAAGACATCGGTGTTCGTGAATACCTGAAGAAGAAGCTGAAGAACGCGTCCGTCGGCCGCGTGGTGATCGAGCGTCCTGCAAAGAACGCACGTATCACGATTTTCAGCTCGCGCCCGGGTGTCGTGATCGGCAAGAAGGGTGAAGACATCGAACTGCTGAAGTCCGAGCTGCAAAAGCGCATGGGCGTTCCGGTTCACGTCAACATCGAAGAAATCCGCAAGCCGGAAACCGATGCGCAACTGATCGCCGATTCGATCACGCAACAGCTCGAGCGCCGGATCATGTTCCGCCGCGCGATGAAGCGTGCGATGCAAAACGCGATGCGTCTGGGTGCTCAAGGCATCAAGATCATGAGCGCAGGCCGTCTGAACGGTATCGAAATCGCTCGTACGGAATGGTATCGCGAAGGTCGCGTGCCTCTGCACACGCTGCGCGCTGACATCGACTACGCGACCTCGGAAGCGAAGACGACGTACGGCATCATCGGCGTGAAGGTGTGGGTCTACAAGGGCGACACGCTCGGCCGCAACGACGCTCCGGTGGTTGAAGAAGTCGCCGAAGAAAAGCGTCCGCGCCGCAACGCACGTCCGGGCGACCGCCGTCCGCGTCGCGATGGTGAAGGTGCACCGGCAGGTGCTCGCCGTGGCGCTCCGCGCCGTGGCGGTGCTGGCGACGGTAAGACTGGAGAATAACGATGCTGCAACCGAAACGCAGGAAGTATCGCAAAGAGCAGAAGGGTCGTAATACGGGCGTCGCAACGCGTGGTAACGCGGTGTCGTTCGGTGAATACGGTCTGAAGGCTATCGGTCGCGGCCGCCTGACCGCGCGTCAGATTGAAGCAGCGCGTCGTGCAATGACGCGTCACATCAAGCGCGGCGGCCGCATCTGGATTCGCATTTTCCCGGACAAGCCGATCTCGCAAAAGCCGGCTGAAGTACGTATGGGTAACGGTAAGGGCAACCCTGAGTACTATGTCGCCGAGATTCAACCGGGCAAGATGCTGTACGAAATGGACGGTGTGACCGAAGAACTGGCACGTGAAGCGTTCCGTCTGGCTGCAGCGAAGCTGCCGCTGAAGACGACGTTCATGGTTCGTCAGCTCGGCGCCTAAGGAGTGAATGATGAAGGCATCCGAACTTCACCAGAAAGATAAGGCCGCGCTCAACAAGGAGCTGTCGGACCTGTTGAAGGCGCAATTCGGCCTGCGCATGCAACTCGCGACCCAGCAGCTCACGAACACGAGCCAGCTGAAGAAGGTTCGTCGCGACATCGCACGTGTGCGGACCGTCCTGACTGAGAAGGCGAACCAGAAATGAACGATAGCGTAAAAACCTCGCTCAAGCGGACGCTGGTCGGCAAGGTCGTCAGCAACAAGATGGACAAGACGGTTACCGTCTTGGTCGAGCACCGCGTGAAGCACCCGATCTACGGCAAGTACGTCGTACGTTCGAAGAAGTACCACGCTCACGACGAAGCGAACACCTATAACGAGGGCGACCTCGTCGAAATCCAGGAAACTCGTCCTCTGTCGAAGACGAAGGCTTGGACGGTGTCCCGTCTGGTCGAAGCTGCTCGCATCATCTAAGCAGCTGAGCAACAGAAGTTGTTGAAATCGCAGTAGATTTCGCTTGCAAGACCGAGGTTATTTGTTATAATCTCGGTCTTCCCTCTTTGTGGGAGCCCCATCGCGGGCGAAGTTGTAGGTGGGGGAAGCGATATGGACGCCAGTCCGTGTCGGCAGATTCACCGGATTGCGATGGCGGGTTTCGTTTGCCGTCGCTGCTGTTCTAACCCAAGCAGCCGTTGGCTGACGGGACCAAGACTGACCGAATGCATCATGGTGGTGCGATCGGATTAAGTTGGGAAAGATAAACCATGATCCAGACCGAAACTCGGCTCGAAGTGGCCGACAACACGGGTGCACGTGAAGTCATGTGCATCAAGGTGCTCGGCGGCTCGAAGCGTCGTTATGCCAACATCGGCGACATCATCAAGGTGAGCGTCAAAGAGGCAACGCCGCGCGGGCGCGTGAAGAAAGGCGAAATTTACAACGCCGTTGTGGTTCGCACCGCCAAGGGTGTGCGCCGTCAAGACGGCTCGCTGATCAAGTTCGACGGCAACGCCGCCGTGCTTTTGAATACCAAGCTCGAGCCAATCGGCACCCGCATTTTCGGGCCGGTCACGCGTGAGCTGCGTAGCGAACGCTTCATGAAGATCGTTTCGCTCGCGCCGGAAGTGCTGTAAGGAGCCGAGATGAACAAGATTCGTAAAGGTGACGAGGTCGTCGTCATCACCGGCAAAGACAAGGGCAAGCGCGGTGTCGTGCTGGCTGTTGGCGAAAACCGTGTGACCGTCGAAGGCCTCAACATCGCCAAGAAGCATGTGAAGCCGAACCCGATGAAGGGTACGACGGGCGGCGTGGAAGCGAAGGCAATGCCGCTGCAGATTTCCAACGTCGCGCTGGTCGACGCGAACGGCAAGCCGTCGCGCGTGGGCATCAAGGTCGAAGGGGACAAGAAGGTTCGTTTCCTGAAGACGACCGGTGCTGTTCTGAGCGCCTGACGCTGCGGAGTAAAAAATGGCACGTTTGCAAGAATTTTATAAAGAGAAGGTCGTTCCCGGCCTGATCGAGAAGTTCGGTTACAAGTCGATCATGGAAGTGCCGCGCCTCACCAAGATCACCCTGAATATGGGTCTTGGCGAAGCCGTCGCCGACAAGAAGGTGCTCGAGCACGCTGTTGGCGATCTCACGAAGATCGCTGGCCAGAAGCCGGTTATCACGAAGTCGCGTAAGGCAATTGCGGGCTTCAAGATCCGTGAAGGCTACCCGATCGGCACGATGGTCACGCTGCGTGGCCAGGCTATGTACGAATTCCTGGACCGTTTCGTGACGGTTGCGCTCCCCCGCGTGCGTGACTTCCGTGGCGTATCGGGCAAGGCGTTCGACGGCCGTGGTAACTACAACATCGGTGTGAAAGAGCAGATCATTTTCCCCGAAATCGACTACGACAAGATCGACGCGCTGCGTGGGCTGAACATCAGCATCACGACGACTGCGAAGACTGACGACGAAGCAAAGGCACTGCTCGCCAGCTTCAAGTTCCCGTTCAGAAACTGAGGTTACCGTGGCTAAACTGGCACTGATCGAACGTGAAAAGAAGCGTGCGCGCCTGGCTGCCAAGTTCGCACCGAAGCGTGCAGAACTGAAGGCAATCATCGACGACCAAAGCAAGTCGGAAGAAGAGCGTTACTCGGCTCGCCTTGAGCTGCAACAACTGCCGCGCAATTCGAATCCGACCCGTAAGCGCAACCGTTGCGCGATCACCGGTCGTCCGCGTGGCACGTTCCGTAAATTCGGGCTGGCGCGTAACAAGATTCGTGAAATCGCGTTCCGCGGCGAAATCCCTGGCCTGACCAAGGCGAGCTGGTAATAGGAGAAACGTAAATGAGCATGAGTGATCCTATCGCCGATATGCTGACTCGCATCCGCAACGCGCAGATGGTCGAGAAGGTTTCGGTGACGATGCCCTCGTCGAAAGTCAAGGTTGCAATCGCGCAAGTCCTGAAGGATGAAGGCTATATCGACGATTTCGCAGTGAAGGCTGAAGGTGCGAAGTCGGAATTGAACATCGCGTTGAAGTACTACGCCGGCCGTCCGGTTATCGAGCGCCTCGAGCGCGTTTCGAAGCCTGGTCTGCGCGTGTACCGCGGCCGCAACGACATTCCTCAGGTCATGAATGGCTTGGGCGTTGCGATCGTTTCGACGCCGAAGGGTGTGATGACTGATCGCAAGGCGCGCGCTACGGGCGTGGGCGGCGAAGTCATCTGCTACGTCGCTTAAAGCCGAAGGGAGAAGAAACATGTCTCGAGTAGGTAAAAGCCCGATCGCGCTGCAAGGCGCAGAAGTGGCCCTGAGCGACGAGCGCATTACCGTCAAGGGCCCGCTGGGTTCGATCTCGCAGAACGCGAATCGCCTGGTGAAAGTGGTGAACGACAACGGCACGCTGAAGTTCGAGCCGGTTGACGCAAGCCGCGAAGCAAATGCGATGTCGGGCACGATGCGCGCGCTGGTCGCGAACATGGTGCACGGCGTGACGAAGGGTTTCGAGCGCAAGCTGACGCTGGTTGGCGTCGGTTATCGTGCGCAAGCGCAAGGCGACAAGCTGAATCTGTCGCTGGGTTTCTCGCACCCTGTGGTGCACCAGATGCCGGAAGGTATCAAGGCTGAAACCCCGTCGCAAACCGAAATCGTGATCAAGGGGATCGACAAGCAGAAAGTTGGCCAGGTCGCTGCAGAAGTGCGCGGCTACCGTCCGCCGGAGCCCTACAAGGGCAAGGGCGTGCGCTATGCCAACGAGGTTGTGATCCTCAAAGAAACGAAGAAGAAGTAAGGGTGCGCAATCATGGATAAGACTCAATCTCGCCTGCGCCGCGCTCGTCAGACGCGGATCAAGATCGCTGAGCTGCAAGTCGCGCGTCTGGCCGTGCACCGCACGAACACGCACATCTATGCGCAAGTGTTCTCGCCGTGCGGCACCAAGGTGCTCGCAAGCGCATCGACGCTCGAAGCCGAAGTGCGTGCGCAACTGGCCGACCAATCGGGCAAGGGTGGCAACGTTGCTGCTGCAACCCTGATCGGCAAGCGCATTGCAGAAAAGGCTAAGGCTGCCGGCATCGAATCCGTCGCCTTTGACCGCTCGGGTTTCCGCTACCACGGCCGCGTGAAGGCGCTGGCTGATGCGGCGCGCGAAGCCGGGCTCAAGTTCTAAGGAAGAAATTCGTCATGGCAAAGATGCAAGCGAAAGTTCAGGCTGACGAACGCGACGACGGCCTTCGCGAAAAGATGATTTCGGTCAATCGCGTGACCAAGGTCGTGAAGGGTGGCCGTATTCTCGGTTTCGCCGCACTGACCGTGGTTGGCGACGGTGATGGCCGCGTCGGCATGGGCAAGGGCAAGGCCAAGGAAGTTCCGGTCGCTGTTCAGAAGGCAATGGAACAGGCCCGCCGCAACATGTTTAAGGTGCCGCTCAAGAACGGTACGCTGCAACACGAAGTGCACGGCAAGCATGGCGCATCGACGGTTCTCCTCGCTCCGGCGAAGGACGGTACCGGCGTGATCGCTGGCGGCCCGATGCGCGCAGTGTTCGACGTGATGGGCGTGCAAAACGTTGTGGCCAAGAGCCACGGTTCGACGAACCCGTACAACCTCGTTCGCGCAACGCTGGACGGTCTGCGCAAGCAGTCCACGCCGGCTGACATCGCGGCGAAGCGTGGTAAGTCCGTCGAAGACATTCTGGGCTAAGGTGGTCACCATGTCTGAAAAAACTGTCAAGGTTCAGCTCGTCAAGAGCCTGATTGGGACCCGCGAATCGCACCGCGCTACCGTGCGCGGTCTTGGCCTGCGTCGCCTGAACTCGGTTAGCGAGCTGCAGGACACGCCGGCTGTGCGCGGCATGATCAACAAGGTCTCGTACCTCGTTAAGGTCATCAGCTAAGCGGCCGTTCGGGCACTCAAGGAGTTGATAATGGAATTGAATAACCTGAAGCCGGCTGAAGGCTCGAAGCACGCGAAGCGTCGCGTGGGTCGCGGCATCGGCTCGGGCCTCGGCAAGACCGCTGGCCGTGGTCACAAAGGTCAGAAGTCGCGTTCGGGTGGCTTCCACAAGGTCGGCTTCGAAGGCGGTCAAATGCCGCTGCAACGCCGTCTGCCGAAGCGTGGTTTCACCTCGCTGACGAAGGAATTCGTCGGTGAAGTGCGCCTCGGTGACCTCGAGAAGCTGCCGGTCGACGACATCGATCTGTTGGCACTGAAGCAAGCCGGTCTGATTGGCGAGATGATGACGAGCGCCAAGATCATCGCGACGGGCGAGCTGAAGCGCAAGATCGTCGTGAAGGGCCTGTCTGCGACGAAGGGCGCGCGCGCTGCGATCGAAGCAGCGGGCGGTTCTTTCGCCGAGTAACGTGCAAGTCGATTGCCGTCACTAGCATTTGCATCGGAGAAGGTACTTGGCTAACAGCCCGAGTCTCGCAAAACCCGGTCGAAGCGCGGCGAAGTTTGGCGATCTGCGTCGGCGAGCAGTGTTCCTGCTGCTGGCGCTGGTCGTCTACCGAATCGGCGCGCATATTCCGGTGCCGGGCATCGACCCGGACCAGCTGGCAAAGCTGTTCCAAAGCCAGTCGGGCGGCATCCTTGGCATGTTCAACATGTTCTCGGGTGGCGCACTTTCGCGGTTCACGATTTTCGCGCTGGGGATCATGCCGTACATCTCGGCGTCGATCATCATGCAGTTGCTGGCGATCGTCTCGCCGCAGCTGGAAGCGCTGAAGAAGGAAGGGCAGGCAGGTCAACGGAAGATTACGCAGTACACGCGGGTCTTCACGGTGGTTCTGGCGACGTTCCAGGCTTTCGGTATCGCTGTTGCGCTGGAAAACCAGCCGGCACTGGTGATCGATCCTGGTATGGTCTTCCGGCTGACGACGGTTGTGACGCTCGTGACCGGCACGATGTTCCTGATGTGGCTCGGTGAGCAAATCACGGAACGTGGTCTGGGTAACGGTATCTCGATCATCATCTTCGGCGGGATCGCAGCGGGTTTCCCGAACGCGATCGGCGGTCTCTTCTCGCTGGTGCAAACCGGCTCGATGGGCCCCGTCTCGGCGATCATCATCGTGGCGCTGATCGCAGCCGTGACGTACCTGGTAGTGTTCATCGAACGCGGCCAGCGCAAGATCCTCGTGAACTATGCGAAGCGTCAGGTTGGCAACAAGATTTACGGTGGACAGTCGTCTCATCTGCCGCTGAAGCTGAACATGTCGGGCGTGATTCCGCCGATCTTCGCATCGTCGATCATCCTGTTCCCGGCAACCATCCTGAACTGGTTCAGTTCCGGATCGCGGACTGGCTGGTTCGCAGACACGCTGCACAATGTGGCCGAAGCGCTCAAGCCAGGTCAGCCGGTGTACGTGTTGCTGTATGCGTTGGCGATCGTATTCTTCTGCTTCTTCTACACCGCACTGGTGTTCAACAGCAGAGAGACGGCCGACAACCTGAAGAAGAGTGGTGCATTCGTCCCGGGTATTCGTCCGGGTGACCAGACGGCACGCTATATCGACCGCATTCTGACGCGTCTGACGTTGGCTGGTGCGATCTACATCGTGTTCGTTTGCTTGCTGCCCGAGTTCCTGGTGCTGCGCTGGAATGTGCCGTTTTATTTTGGTGGAACGTCGCTGCTGATCATTGTCGTCGTCACAATGGATTTCATGGCGCAGGTGCAGTCGTACGTTATGTCGCAACAGTATGAGTCGCTGCTGAAGAAGGCAAACTTCAAGGGCGGCGGCGTCCCGATGCGTTGAAAGGACTTATGGCCAAAGACGATGTAATCCAGATGCAGGGCGAGGTGATCGAAAACCTCCCCAACGCTACCTTCCGGGTGAAGCTGGAAAACGGCCATGTCGTATTGGGACACATATCCGGCAAGATGCGGATGCATTACATCCGTATCCTCCCCGGCGACAAGGTGACGGTTGAATTGACGCCTTACGATCTGTCGCGTGCGCGGATCGTGTTCCGGGCGAAGTGATTTGAAAAAAGGGTAATATCATGAAAGTGATGGCATCGGTTAAGCGCATTTGCCGCAATTGCAAGATCATCAAGCGCAAGGGCGTCGTTCGCGTGATTTGCAGCTCTGATCCGCGCCACAAGCAGCGTCAAGGCTGAACGCCGCGCTTTTGTTTGCGCTTTTTGTTTGAGGAAAAACAATGGCTCGTATCGCAGGGGTTAACATCCCGAATCACCAGCATACCGAAATCGGCCTGACGGCAATTTACGGTGTTGGCCGCACGCGCTCGCGCGACATTTGCGTCGCCGCTGGTGTGGCATTTTCGAAGAAGGTGAAGGACCTGACCGACGCAGATCTCGAAAAGCTGCGCGAAGAAGTCGGCAAGTTCATCGTTGAAGGCGATCTGCGCCGTGAAACGACGATGAACATCAAGCGCCTGATGGATCTCGGTTGCTATCGTGGCGTGCGTCATCGTAAGGGTCTGCCCCTGCGTGGCCAGCGTACGCGTACGAATGCCCGTACGCGCAAGGGTCCGCGTCGCGCAGCGCAATCGCTGAAGAAGTAAGCGGGACTGACAGTTACAGGAAAACGTAATGGCTAAGGCTTCGAACAACTCCGCGGCGCAACGCGTTCGCAAGAAGGTCAAGAAGAACGTCGCCGAGGGCGTGGTTCACGTTCACGCGTCGTTCAACAACACCATCATCACGATCACCGATCGTCAAGGCAATGCATTGGCCTGGGCAACGTCGGGTGGTCAGGGCTTCAAGGGTTCGCGTAAGTCGACCCCGTTTGCAGCTCAGGTTGCCGCTGAATCGGCTGGCCGCGTGGCGATGGAATACGGCGTGAAGAACCTCGAAGTGCGGATCAAGGGCCCCGGCCCCGGCCGCGAGTCCGCGGTGCGCGCGCTGCATGGTCTTGGTATCAAGATCACCGCGATCTCCGACGTGACGCCGGTTCCGCACAACGGCTGCCGTCCGCCGAAGCGTCGTCGTATCTAAGACGCTTGCTCCGCATGCGCCTGTTGCCGCTAAAGGCGGTAGCAGGCTGCTTGCGTTATTGAATTGACTAAGCCCACCGTTCGACCCAAAGGGTTCGGACTAGCGTGAACGCAAGTTCACGTGATCAATCATAGAAGGAATGCAAAGTGGCACGCTATATCGGCCCTAAAGCCAAGCTGTCTCGCCGTGAAGGCACCGATCTCTTCCTGAAGAGCGCACGTCGTTCGCTCGCTGACAAGTGCAAGCTTGACAGCAAGCCGGGTCAACATGGCCGCACCTCGGGCGCCCGTACGTCCGACTACGGCACGCAGCTGCGCGAAAAGCAAAAAGTGAAGCGCATCTACGGCGTGCTCGAGCGTCAGTTCCGCCGTTACTTCGCTGAAGCCGACCGTCGCAAGGGCAACACGGGTGAAAACCTGCTGAAGCTGCTCGAGTCGCGTCTCGACAACGTCGTGTATCGCATGGGCTTCGGCTCGACGCGCGCAGAAGCGCGTCAGCTCGTGAGCCACAAGTCGATCACGGTGAACGGCGTCGTCGCGAACATCCCGTCGCTGCAAGTGAAGGCGGGCGACGTGGTCGCTGTGCGCGAACAGGCGAAGAAGCAGGCTCGTATTCTCGAAGCGCTGTCGCTCGCCGAACAAGGCGGTCTGCCGCAGTGGGTTGCTGTCGATTCGAAGAAATTCGAAGGCACGTTCAAGTCGATGCCGGAACGCAGCGACATCGCCGGCGACATCAACGAAAGCCTGATCGTCGAATTGTATTCGCGCTAATCGGATTAACGGCCGAGGTTCCCTGATTGCCTTGGGCAAGGGGGCGCCTCGGCTGTTTAATTTCAGGTTGTTACCGGTCAGCCTTATCGGTGTAACGAGCCGAGGGTATTGAAAAGGAAAACCTATGCAAACCAGTTTGTTGAAGCCCAAGATCATCGCAGTTGAATCGCTTGGCGAAAGCCACGCGAAAGTGGTCATGGAGCCGTTTGAACGCGGCTATGGCCACACCTTGGGTAACGCGCTTCGGCGCGTGTTGCTGTCGTCGATGGTGGGCTACGCGCCGACCGAAGTGACGATCGCAGGCGTCGTGCATGAATATTCGACGCTCGATGGTGTGCAAGAGGACGTGGTCAACCTGTTGTTGAACCTGAAGGGCGTGGTGTTCAAGCTGCATAACCGCGACGAAGTCACGGTTACGCTGCGCAAGGAAGGCGAAGGCGTCGTCACGGCTGGCGACATCGAGCTCGCGCACGACTGCGAAGTGATCAACCCGGATCACGTGATCGCGCATCTGTCGAAGGGCGGCAAGCTCGACGTGCAGATCAAGGTCGAGAAGGGCCGTGGCTATGTGCCGGGCAACGTGCGTCGTTACGGCGAAGAGTCGGCGAAGATCATCGGCCGCATCGTGCTGGACGCATCGTTCTCGCCGGTTCGCCGTGTCAGCTATGCCGTGGAAAGCGCGCGTGTCGAACAGCGTACCGACCTCGACAAGCTCGTGATGAACATCGAAACGAACGGTGTGATTTCGCCGGAAGAAGCGATCCGTCAATCGGCGCGTATTCTGGTCGATCAGCTGTCGGTGTTCGCGGCGCTGGAAGGCACGGAAGCAGCGGCAGAAGCACCGTCGCGCGCTCCGCAGATCGATCCGATCCTGCTGCGTCCGGTGGACGACCTCGAACTGACGGTTCGTTCGGCGAACTGTCTGAAGGCCGAGAACATCTACTACATCGGCGACCTGATCCAGCGCACGGAAAACGAGCTGCTGAAGACGCCGAACCTGGGCCGCAAGTCGCTGAACGAGATCAAGGAAGTGCTCGCTTCGCGTGGCCTGACGCTCGGCATGAAGCTCGAAAACTGGCCGCCGGCTGGTCTCGACAAGTAATACGGTCGAACTGAAGTAGTACCGCAACTGGTCAGGACGCGGATTTTCCTTTAAAATCCGCGTCTTGCCTTTTTCACTACCGGCCCGTGCTTTCGGTTTCAAAGAAAGCGATAGAAGAGCTGGACCAAAACTTTGATTCAAGGAAATTGAAATGCGTCACCGTCATGGTCTGCGGAAACTGAACCGCACGAGCAGCCACCGTCTGGCAATGCTCCGTAACATGTCCAACTCGCTGATCGAGCACGAAGTCATCAAGACGACGCTGCCTAAGGCGAAGGAACTCCGTAAAGTCGTCGAGCCGCTGATCACGCTCGGCAAGAAGCCGTCGCTGGCTAACCGTCGTCTGGCGTTCAACCGCCTGCGCGATCGTGACTCGGTCTCGAAGCTGTTCGACGTGCTGGGCCCGCGTTTCGCGAACCGTCCGGGTGGCTATCTGCGCATCCTGAAGTTCGGTTTCCGCGTCGGCGACAACGCACCGATGGCACTGGTCGAACTGCTCGACCGTCCGGAAGTCGAGGAAGTCGAAAACGTTGCAGAAGCTGAATAAGCGTTCCGGCAACGACTAAAAAGCCAGGCGAAAGCTTGGCTTTTTTGTTTTCAGCGTCCACTTTGCCTATGCCATTCGACAGCCAGCGTGGTGTCGGGGCAAGGTGATACGATACCGTCACCCTGTCTTGGAAAGTGTTGGAGCGGTCGGTGAACGTGAATGTGAGCTTGGTACTGACGACCGTGCCGGACCGGGCAACGGCGCAAAAATTGGCTCAGGACGCGCTCTCAGCGCGTCTCGCTGCCTGCGTGACACAACTTGGCAGTGTCCAGTCGAGCTACCACTGGCAGGGCAAGATCGAATCGGCGGAAGAGATCCAGTTGATGTTCAAGACGAGCGTCGTGCGTGCGCTCGAACTCGAACGGTTCATTCAGGCTCAGCATCCGTACGACACGCCCGAGATCCTTTCATGGCAAGTCACCGCATCGGCCGCTTACGGCCAATGGGTGAACACCGAAACACAACGCCCGATCCATGTTTAACCGTTTGTCCCGTCGCTGGCGCGATGTCGCGCGCGTCCTCACCTTTGTCGCCGGCATCTTGTTGGTGTCGCTGGGTTCGTTTGGCTTTGTCCACGCGGACGACTTCCTCGATCCTGCTGTCGCATTCAAATTCAGCGCATCCGAGCAACCGGGCGAGGTGCTGGTGCACTACAAGATCGCCGACGGTTACTACATGTACCGCGAGCGGTTCGCGTTCGCGACACGCAACGGCGCCGCCACGATCGGCGAAGCGCAATTGCCTGCAGGTCACGTAAAGTTCGACCAGACGTTCAACAAGAATGTCGAGACATATCGCGGCGAATTGACCATTCACGTGCCCGTGAGCCAGGCGAGCGGTCCGTTTGATCTTGCGGTGACGTCGCAGGGCTGTGCGGACGCCGGCATCTGCTATCCGCCGATGGAGCGCGTCTACCAAGTAACAGGCGCCGCCCTGCATGCCGCCGCCGCAGGCACTGCACAGCCCCAGGACAACTCGAGCAACACCTCTTGGTACGAGCGCGCAACCAGCGCCGACTACGCGCAATCGCTGCTTCAAGGCGGCGGCTTCTTCGCGATCGTCGGCCTGTACTTCGTCGCCGGTGTCGTGCTGAGTCTGTTGCCGTGTTCTTACCCGATGATCCCGATCCTGTCTGCGATCATCATTGGCGAAGGGCCGCGCGTGACGCGGGCGCGCGGTTTCGCGCTGTCGCTGGCCTATGTTGTCGGGATGGCGCTCGTGTACACGGTGCTTGGAATCGCCGCGGCGCTCGTCGGACAGAGCCTCGGCGCCTGGCTGCAAAACCCGTGGGTGCTCGGCGCGTTTGCAGTGCTGCTCACCGCATTTGCTCTGACGCTGATCGCCGGCGTCGATATCGTGTTGCCTCACCGCTGGCAGAGCGGCGTTTCGCAGGCATCTGAGGGGCGTTCGGGCGGCAAGTTCGCCGCTGTTGCGGTGATGGGGGCGCTTTCGGCGCTGGTGGTTGGGGCGTGCATGACGGCGCCCCTGTTCGCGGTACTAGCCTTCATCGCGCACACAGGCAACGCCGCGCTGGGCGGTGCGGCCTTGTTTTCGATGGGTGTCGGCCTCGGGGTACCGTTGCTGATCATCGGGCTAGGCGCGGGAACGTTGCTGCCGCGTGCCGGCGCCTGGATGGATCGTGTGAAAGTCTTTTTTGGCGTGATTCTGCTCGCGGCGGCGTTGTGGATCGTCTGGCCGGTTTTGGGCTCGACCGCGCAAATGTTGTTGGCCGCATCGTGGCTGCTGACTGCGGCTGCCGCTCTGGGACTGTTTTCTCCGCATGCGGGAGCGGCGGGCTCGATCTGGCGCGGTCTTGGTCGCGGGCTGGGCGCTGCTTTGGCGATCTGGGCCGCGACGTTGCTGGTCGGTCTGGCGGCGGGGTCGACGGATCCGCTGAAACCGCTCGCCGTGCTCGCCGGCCGTACATCGAACGCGGCTTCCGAGCAGGCTCAGCAGACCGATCTGGCGTTTGCCCCTGTGCGTAGCTCAGGCCAGCTCGACGAAGCCGTCAAAACGGCTGCACAGCCCGCCATGCTCGATTTTTACGCAGACTGGTGTGTCAGCTGCAAGGAAATGGAGAAGTTCACCTTCAGCGATCCGCGCGTGCAGGCGAAGCTCAAGCAAATGAACCTGCTGCGTGCCGATGTAACAGCCAACAACACGGACGATCAGGTGTTGCTCAAACGGTTCAACCTGTTCGGACCGCCCGGAATCATCTTCTTCGACCGTGGCGGCAAAGAAGTGCTGCGCGTCGTCGGGTATGAGTCGGCGGACAAATTTCTGAAAAGCCTCGACCGCGCGATGCCGGGCCCTCAAACCTGAGAATCGAGCGGCAGACTGGCGCGAATCGCCTGCGCCAATGCCTGCATCCTGCATCAACCGGATACAAAAAAGCGGAAGCTGCCACAAGGCAACCTCCGCTTTCATTCACTATCGTGAGACGACCACCGTGTAACGATATACGCGGCCATTGCCCCGCTTACTTCTGCGCCCGCAACAACCGCGCAGCGTCCAGCGCGAAATACGTCAGCACGCCGTCCGCGCCGGCGCGCTTGAACGCAAGCAGCGATTCCATCATCACCTTGTCGTGATCCAGCCAGCCGTTCTGCGCAGCGGCCTTCAGCATCGCGTACTCGCCGCTGACCTGATAGACGTAAGTCGGGAATCGGAATTCGTCCTTCACGCGACGCACGATATCCAGATACGGCATGCCCGGCTTGACCATCACCATATCCGCGCCTTCTTCGATGTCGGCGCGCACTTCGCGCAGCGCCTCGTCGGAGTTGGCAGGATCGAGCTGATACGTCATCTTGTTGCCCTTGCCGAGGTTCGCTGCCGAACCCACGGCATCGCGGAACGGGCCGTAGAACGCGGACGCGAACTTCGCTGAATACGCCATGATCCGCGTGTGGATGTGGCCTTCGCTTTCGAGCATCTCGCGAATCGCGCCGATCCGGCCATCCATCATGTCGGATGGCGCAACGATGTCGACGCCTGCCTGCGCCTGCGTCTGCGCCTGCTCGACCAGGATTTCGACGGTTTCGTCGTTGATCACGTAGCCATTTTCGTCGAGCACGCCGTCCTGGCCGTGGCTCGTGTACGGATCGAGCGCGACGTCCGTCAGCACGCCCAGTTCTGGGAAGCGCTTTTTCAGTTCGCGCACGGCGCGCGGAATCAGACCGGCTTCGTTGGTTGCCTCGCGGCCGTCGGGCGTCTTCAGCGACGGTTCGATCACTGGGAACAGCGACAGAACGGGCACGCCGAGTTCCATGCACTGCTCGCCGACACCCATCAGCAGGTCGACCGATACGCGCTCGACGCCCGGCATCGACGGAACGGCCTGACGCACGTTCGTCCCTTCGATCACGAAGACGGGGTAAATCAGATCATTGGTGGTGAGGATGTTCTCGCGCATCATGCGGCGCGAGAAGTCGTCCCGGCGCATGCGGCGCGGGCGGTGATGCGGATAGAAGCTCATGTGAGGATATCTGCAAAGGTCAAAAATGCTGGCCGTGCCTTGCCAGAAACTTTTCGAGACAATGGTATATCATACCGATCGAGCAAGGCGCCTAGCGCTGACCTCCCCGCTTCTCCTCCCTGAGCGGGTGCCTGTCGTTTTTCGATTAGGCTGTTTAACCCGCCGTCAATAGCGGCGGGTTTTTTTCTGGGCGAACGAAAAGCGCCGCTTGCGGGCGTTCGCGCCTTATTCCGCGGCCGCCGGCTCGTCGGAATCACCCGCCAGGCCGGGCGCGACCCAGCTTTCGATCAGCTCGTGCGCCTCATCGAGGCCGATCCGCTTGAGCGCGGAAAAGAGCTGGGCGGTCAGTTCGCCCTGATAGCCCGCCGCACGATATTCATCCAGCCCCTTCTTCGTCGCACGCAGTGCGTTGACGCTCTCCTGCCGGGTCAATTTGTCGCACTTGGTGAGCAGTGTGTGAATCGGTTTGCCCGTCGGCGCGAACCACTCGATCATCCGGCGATCCAGTTCCGTCAGCGGCCGTCGCGAATCCATCATCAGGATCATGCCGCGCAGCTGCGAGCGCGTTTGCAGATACGTCGACAGCAACTGTTCCCAATGGGCTTTCGCGGCACCGGGCACTTCGGCGTAGCCGTAGCCAGGCAGATCGACGAGATTCGCGACCGGCTCGGCCGCCGGCCCAACCGAAAAGTAGTTGATGTGCTGCGTGCGCCCCGGCGTCTTACTCGCAAACGCGAGCCGCTTCTGGTTGCAGAGGATGTTGATGGCCGTTGACTTCCCCGCGTTCGACCGCCCGGCGAAAGCGACCTCAGGCTGCGGCGAGGGCGGCAGATCGCGCAAGTGATTGACGGTCGTGAAGAAGCGGGCTTGGTGGAGCAGGAAAGACATGAGAGGACCAGAAGGACGGGTGAATGGACGTCGAGCGGACGTCCTGCGCACATCGACGGAGATGGTGAAAAGCCGTGCAAGGGTGATGCAGCCCCGCCGTAAAGGCCGGAGAGGCCCGACTGGCGCCAGATCGATTAGCAAGGTATTGTACAATACGATGGTTTACTGAAAACCTGTGAGGCCGCCGCGCGGGCCTCGGCGACCGGGTGGTCGTTGTCGTATTTTGCAGAACCTCTAATTCCCACAAGACGAAACAGGGTGTGCGAATGAATCGACTGGGCAAGTTTCTGGTGGTACTTCACACAGCAGCAGGTCTTTCAGGTTTCGCGGTACAGGCAGCAGCGGCAGATCAGACAAAGCCGGATTTGAATCGGGGGCAGGCCATCGCGACGCAGGTGTGCGCTTCGTGTCACGGTGCGGACGGCAACAGCGCGGGCGGCGCGTATCCCAAGCTTGCCGGGCAACACCCCGAATATCTCGTCAAGCAGCTCAAAGACTTCAAGACACAAGCCGGCGCCAGGCAGCCCGCTCGCAACAATGCGATCATGGCGGGAATGGCGGCAGCATTGACCGATCAGGACATGGTCAACGTGGCGGCGTACTTCGCGTCGCAGGCACCGAAGCCCGGTTACGCGCACAACAAGGACACGGTGCCCCTCGGGCAGAAGATCTATCGGGGGGGCATCGCCGACAAGGGCGTCCCGGCGTGCGCAAGCTGTCACGGGCCGACGGGGCAGGGGATTCCGTCACAGTATCCGCGCCTCTCGGGGCAATGGTCGGATTACACCGTGGCGCAGTTGGGCGCGTTCACGCAGGGGCCGGGCGCGCGCAACAACAACGAAGCGATGCATGCCATTGCGTCCCGCCTGTCGGATAGCGAGATCAAGGCCGTCGCCGATTACATCGCGGGCTTGCATTAAGAGTCCGCACGAAAGCGAAGCCGGCCGCAAGACAGTAAAAGCGGTTGGCGAGAAAACAAGAAAAGGGTGAGGGAATCGCATACAGCGATGTCCCTGCACCCTTTTTTGCTGTTCAGTCGGAGTTTGAATGAGCGTCACCACGTCGGGTCTGGAATTGAAGTCGCGGCAGCGCTTCGTGCGCACGTCGGTCGAATTGCTGAGTTCGATGCGCTTTGCGATCGCCTTGCTCGTGATCCTGTCGATCGCGAGCATCATCGGCACGGTGCTCACGCAGGACGACCCGTATCCGAACTACGTCAACCAGTTTGGCCCGTTCTGGGCGGACATCTTCCGGTCGCTGAGCCTGTACAACGTGTACAGCGCGTGGTGGTTCATGCTGATCCTCGGCTTTCTGGTCGTGTCGGTCTCGCTGTGCGTGATCCGCAATGCGCCGAAGATGATCGCGGATACCAAGAGCTGGAAGGACAAGGTCCGCGAAGGCAGCCTGCGCGCGTTCCATCACAAGGGCGAGTTCGACGTGCCGAACGCGACGCGCGCGCAAGCCGCGGCCACGCTGGGCAAGCTGTCGGCGAAGCTCGGCTACAAGTACGTGACGCGCGAGAGCGAAGGCGCGACGCTGATCGCCGCGAAGCGCGGCGCGCTGACCAAGCTCGGCTACATCTCCGCGCATCTTGCCATCGTGATCATCTGTATCGGCGGCCTGCTGGACAGCAATCTGCCCATCAAGCTGCAGATGTGGCTCTTCGACAAGACACCGATCCGCAGCAACACCGTCATCAACGACATTCCGCCCGAACACCGGCTGTCGCAGGGCAATCCGACGTTCCGCGGCTATGCGTGGGTGCCCGAGGGCCAGCACGTGTCGACGGCGATCCTGAACCAGCAAGACGGCTCGCTGATCCAGGACCTGCCTTTTTCGATCGAACTGAAGAAGTTCATCGTCGATTACTACACGACGGGCATGCCGAAGCTCTTCGCGAGCGACATCGTCGTGATCGATCACAAGACGGGCGCGCGCATTCCGGCGCGTGTCGAGGTGAACAAGCCCTTCGAATACGCCGGCGTGTCGATCTACCAGTCCAGCTTCCAGGACGGCGGCTCGCAGATGCAGATGACGGCCTGGCCGATGACGGGCAGCAGCAACAAGACCGAGCCGTTCAACGGTGAGATTGGCGGCTCGAAGGTGCTGAGCGCGTCGGTGCCGGGCGCCGATGGCCAGACGGTCGAATTCGCCGATTTCCGCGCGATCAACGTCGAGAACATCTCGAACGGTAACGGTCAGAACGATGCGCGCGGCGTGGCCGCGCATCAGTCGCTGAAAGAGGCCTTCGACGAGCGCCTCGGCTCCGGCGCGAAGACGTCGAGGCCGGTCGACCTGCGCAACGTCGGCCCGTCGGTCCAGTACAAGGTGCGCGACAAGGACGGCCAGGCGCGCGAGTACAACAACTACATGCTGCCCGTCGATGTGAGCGGCGAGCGCGTGTTCCTCGCCGGCATGCGCGCGAACCCGGACGACGCATTCCGCTATCTGCGCATCCCCGCCGATGCAAGCGGCACCGTCAACGAATGGATGCATATCCGTTCGGCGCTGGAAGATCCCGCCGTCCGCGCGCAGGCGGCGCGCGACTTCGCGGAGCGCTCGGTGCAGTCGAACGCGGAGCTGCAGCAGCATCTGGAAGAAAGCGCGTCGCGCGTGCTGACGCTCTTCGCAGGCGATGACCCGTCGCTCGGCAAGGCAGCCAATGGTCAGAAGGTCGGCGGTTTTCAGGCGATCGCCGCGTTCATCGATCGTTCCGTCCCCAAGGGTGAGCAGGAGAAGGCGGCAGGACTCTTGCTTCGCATGCTGGAAGGTTCGATGTGGGACGTATGGCAGATCGCGCGGAAGCAAGCCGGGGAAGCCCCGGTAACGGCCGATGCGACCGCGAGCCGTTTCGTCCAGAGCTCGATCAACGCGCTATCCGACAGCTTTCTGTACGGTTCGCCCGTCTATTTGCAGCTTGACTCCTTCAAGCAGGTGCAAGCTTCGGTATTTCAGTTGACGCGCGCGCCGGGCAAAAAAGTCGTGTATCTTGGCAGCCTGCTCCTCGTGTTGGGCATCTTTTCGATGTTCTACGTCCGCGAACGGCGCCTGTGGTTCTGGCTCAAGGATTCGAACCGCGGCGTGAGCGTCGTGATGGCGATGTCGAGTGCACGCAAGACCTTCGATTTCGAGAAGGAATTCGCCCAGACGCGCGACGCGGTGGGCGCGGCGCTGGGCGGCAAGCCCGTCGACGCCGATTCCGCCCCCGAGGCAAAGGACGCCGCCCGGGCTACGAGCGAGGCGTCCGCAGATTCATCCGATTCGACCCGGTAAGCATATGGACCTGACCCAAGTTTCCTCATCCTCGCGCGCCAAGCCGCGCGCCGATACGGCGGCGCATGCGACCCCGCATCTGCCTGGCCAGACGTTGCTGGACGATCGTCCGTTCCTGAAGCGTCTCGGTCTGTTCGACTGGCTGTTCGCCCTGGCGATGGTGGCAGGCGCCGGGTTCGCGCTGTCGCGCTATCACCCGTACATGAATTACTACGACAAGCTGGTGCTGGTGTGCACGGTGCCCGCTGGCGTCGTGCTCGGCTGGCGATGGAAGCCTGCGCGTCTCTTGATGGCGTGTATCGCGGTGCTGTCGCTGTCGGCAATCCAGATTTACGGCGGCGATCTGGCCCGCGCCGATCACGCGTTCTTCCTCAAGTATTTCCTGTCGAGCCAGTCGGCCATCCTGTGGATGAGCGCGCTGTTCGTGCTGGCCACGCTGTTCTACTGGATCGGCATGCTGTCGCGCTCGCCGACGGGCGCCGCGATCGGTTCGAAGATGACGTGGGTGGCGGTGCTGATGGGCTTCGTCGGCCTGATGGTTCGCTGGTACGAGTCGTATCTGATCGGCTCGGACGTCGGGCACATTCCGATCTCGAACCTGTACGAAGTGTTCGTACTGTTCAGTTTGATTACAGCGCTGTTCTATCTGTACTACGAGCAGCACTACAACACGCGCTCGCTCGGCGCGTTCGTGCTGCTGGTGATCAGCGCGGCCGTCGGCTTCCTGATGTGGTACTCGATCGCGCGCGACGCGCAGCAGATCCAGCCGCTCGTCCCCGCGCTGCAAAGCTGGTGGATGAAGATTCACGTGCCGGCGAACTTCATCGGCTACGGCAGCTTCGCGCTGTCGGCGATGGTCGCGGTGGCGTATCTGATGAAGGAACACGGCGTGCTGTCCGATCGTCTGCCGACGCTCGACGTGCTCGACGACGTGATGTACAAATCGATCGCCGTCGGTTTCGCGTTCTTCACGATCGCGACGATTCTCGGCGCGCTGTGGGCCGCGGAAGCATGGGGCGGCTACTGGAGCTGGGATCCGAAGGAAACGTGGGCGCTGATCGTCTGGCTGAACTACGCGGCGTGGCTGCACATGCGTCTGATGAAAGGCCTGCGTGGCGTGGCAGCGGCATGGTGGGCGTTGACGGGCCTGGTGGTCACGACGTTCGCGTTCCTCGGCGTCAACATGTTCCTGTCGGGACTGCACAGCTACGGCAAGCTGTAATAGTCGCTAGGTTTCGAATGATGAAAAACCGCCGCGTGCACTGCACCGGCGGTTTTTTTATGCCGATATGGAAGGATCGCGCGCCTCGTGTGTTAACCAAACGAAGAACGGCGACTCCCAGGCGCGAGTCGAACGAATACCGATGGGCGCCC
Source organism: Paraburkholderia sp. Tr-20389 (assembly GCF_017104565.1). GTDB lineage: Bacteria > Pseudomonadota > Gammaproteobacteria > Burkholderiales > Burkholderiaceae > Paraburkholderia. The sequence goes on from NZ_JAAGPD010000019.1 coordinate 44,745, forward strand.
AATGCCCGGCAAGGAGTTTTCAGCATGTGGATCAAGCGAAGCGAACGGAGCCAACTCTACGGCGACGACATCGCGCGCAGCGAAATTACGCCGCAACGCGTGTTCGAGAATCGCCGGCGAATCCTGCAGGCAGCGGGCGCGGTGGCGCTCGGCGGATTGATGGGCGTGCACGGTGAAGCGTTCGCGGCGTATTCGTCGTCCGACCCGAAGGCGCAAAAGCTCGGCGCCAAGACCAATCCGAAGTTCGTCGTCACCGACAAGGTCACGCCGTACAAAGACATCACCACCTACAACAACTACTACGAGTTCGGCACCGACAAGAGCGACCCGGCGCACAACGCGGGCTCGCTGAGGCCGCATCCGTGGAAGGTGAGTGTCGAGGGCGAGGTGAAGAACGCGAAGGTGTACGACATCGACGAATTGCTGAAGCTCGCGCCGCTCGAAGAGCGCGTGTACCGGTTGCGCTGCGTCGAGGGCTGGTCGATGGTGATTCCGTGGATCGGCATTCCGCTGTCGGAAGTGATCAAGCGCGCGCAGCCGACCGCGAACGCGAAGTACGTGCAGTTCATCACGCTCGCCGATCCGTCGCAGATGCCCGGTTTGTCCGAGCCGATTCTCGAATGGCCGTATTCCGAAGGGCTGCGGATGGACGAGGCGATGAACCCGCTGACATTGCTGACGATGGGCGTCTACGGCCAGGTGTTGCCGAATCAGAACGGTGCGCCCGTGCGCATCATCGTGCCGTGGAAGTACGGCTTCAAGAGCGCGAAGTCGCTCGTGAAAATCCGCTTCGTCGACAAGCAGCCGCCGACCAGCTGGAACACCTACGCGCCGAACGAGTACGGCTTTTATTCGAACGTGAATCCGAACGTCGATCATCCGCGCTGGAGCCAGGCGACGGAGCGGCGCATCGGTGAGGACGGTTTCTTCACGCCGAAGCGCAAGACGCTGATCTATAACGGCTACGGCGATCTGGTCGCGTCGATGTATCAGGGCATGGATCTGAAGAAGAACTTCTGATGGCGGCGCGCATGGGAACCGACACGACACGAACTCTGACTGCAGGCAACGGTGCGCGCACGGACGCCAAAGCCATGAAACCGGCGGCCGCGCCGCGCAAGCCAGGCACGAGCGCAGGCGGCTGGATCGTGCCCGCAAAAATCGCCGTGTTCGTCGCGGCGTTGTATCCGCTTGCGCGCATCGTGCTGTTCGGCTTCACCGACCGGCTCGGCGCCAATCCCATCGAGTTCATCACGCGCTCGACAGGCTTGTGGACGCTCGTGTTCATTTGCATCACGCTTGCCGTGACACCGCTGCGCAAGCTGACGGGCTGGAACGCGTTGCTGCGCTTTCGCCGGATGCTCGGCCTCTACGCGTTCTTCTACGGCGCGCTGCATTTCACGACGTATTTCTGGTTCGACAAGTGGTTCGATCTCGCCGAGATCGTGAAAGATATCGGCAAGCGGCCGTTCATCACGGTGGGCTTCGCGGCGTTCGTGCTGTTGATTCCGCTTGCCGTCACGTCGCCGAAAGCGATGGTGCGCAAGCTCGGCCGTCGATGGCAGACGCTGCATCGCGCGATCTACGCGACCGCGGCACTCGCGATCCTGCATTTCTGGTGGATGAAAGCGGGCAAGCACGATCTGATCTTGCCGAAGATTTACGGCGCGATCGTAATCGCGTTGCTGGGTTGGCGCGTGGCCGTCTGGGCGCGTGACCGGGTCAGACAGCGGGCGAGAGAATGAGAAGCCGGAATCCGACGGCAACAAAAAAGGCGATGCGTGATGAACGCATCGCCTTTTTGCTTTGAGCGTCTGAAAACGCCCAGCGCTGTTACGGAAGCACCGTCTCGCCAGCGAACAGGTCTCTCACTTCCTCGCGCTTGCGCACGACGTACGCCTTGTCGCCGTCGACCATCACTTCGGCGGCGCGCGCGCGCGTGTTGTAGTTCGAGCTCATCGCGAAGCCGTAGGCGCCTGCCGAACGGATCGCGAGCAGATCGCCGGGTTCGACGGCGAGTTCGCGTTCGCGGCCGAGCCAGTCGCCGCTTTCGCACACCGGGCCGACGATGTCGTAGACATGCCTGGCGCCGTCACGCTGCACCACGGGTTCGATCGCGTGATACGCCTCGTACATCGCGGGACGGGCGAGATCGTTCATCGCGGCGTCGACGATGGCGAAGTTCTTCTCGGCGCCGGGCTTCAGAAATTCGACGCGCGTGAGCAGCATGCCCGCATTGCCGACGAGCGAGCGGCCCGGTTCGAAATACACTTCGCGATGACCGTGGCCACGCGCTTCGATCCGGTCGAGCAGCGTGCGCACGAAGTCGCCGATGTCCGGCGGCGTTTCGTCGTCGTACGTGATGCCGAGGCCGCCGCCTACGTCGACGTGCTTGATCGTCACGCCGTCCGCTTCGATCTGGGCGACGAGTTCGAGCAGTTTGTCGACGGCGTCGAGATAAGGCGCGACTTCCGTGATCTGCGAACCGATATGGCAGTCGATGCCGACTACGTCGAGATGCTTCATCGCCGCGGCGGCGCGATACGTTGCGCGCGCGTCGTCGAATGCGACGCCGAATTTGTTCGACTTCAGGCCCGTTGAGATATACGGATGCGTCTTCGCGTCGACGTCAGGATTCACGCGCAGCGACACGGGCGCCTTCTTGCCCATTTCGCCCGCCACTGCGTTGAGGCGGTCCAGTTCGGGAATCGATTCGACGTTGAAGCACTTCACGCCTGCCGCCAGTGCTTCGCGCATTTCCGCGACGCTCTTGCCGACACCGGAGAACACCGTGTTTTCCGCTTTGCCGCCCGCTGCGAGCACGCGGGCCAGCTCGCCGCCCGACACGATGTCGAACCCTGCACCCACGCGTGCGAACAGATTCAGCACGGCCAGGTTGCTGTTCGCCTTGACGGCGACGTGCACGGTGGCGCGGCGGCCGGCGCATGCATCGGCGTAGGCGTGCCACGCTTTGGTCAGCGCATCGCGCGAGTAGACATAGAGCGGCGTGCCGAATTGCTCGGCAAGCGACACGGCGGACACGCCTTCGGCGTGCAGCACACCGTCGACATAAGCAAAAGCGGATTGAGTCATTGCGACAGTCTTATTGAGCTTCGGACGCGCCGGACGCCGGTTGGGCGGGCGTGTTCGAATTCGGCGCAGTGCGCAGTTCGGAATCAGGCGACAGGGACAGCGGCGTGCCCGACGTATCGGGAACGGAACCTTGGGCGTTGTCGGATTTCACTGCGTCCGACGACGCGGGCTGCGTCTGGACCGGCTTGGCCGGAAGCGGCGGAACGGTCGGCATATACAGCGAACCGCGTTGGCCGCAGCCGCTGAGCGCGACACCTGCGACAATAGCCAGAGTCGCTAGAATCGTGGCCGTGCCGCTTTTCCGGAAAACGCCGCGCATGACTGTCCCTGAATAAATAATCGCTGGAGTTTAGCATGTCCGACAGTGAATACCTGACCCGTGCCGAGGCTGTGCTCGCGGCCATCGAACGCTCTCTCGACGATGCGGATGCCGACATCGAATTCGAGCGCAGCGGCAACGTACTGACGCTCGAATTCGAGAGCGGCACGAAGATCATCGTCAATCTGCAGCCGCCCATGCAGGAGATCTGGATCGCCGCGAAGTCGGGCGGATACCACTTCCGTTTCGTCGACGGCGAGTGGCGCGATACGCGCAACGGCACCGAGTTCTACGCCGCGTTGTCCGAATACGCGACGCAGCAGGCGGGCGAGCCGGTCGAGATCGCGCCGTAAGCAGATCGCTTTGGCGCACTCGCAGCCGGTGTGAGGCGCAGAAAGTAAAAAAAGCCACCGCGTACGACACGCGGCGGCTTTTTTTCTGTCGGCACGGCAGACCTAGTGGCCCCTGAACAGATTCATGATGTTCTCTTTTTCCTGCGCGTCGACCTGAGCCGGTGCGCCGCTTGCGCCGCTCGCTTCTGTTGGCGCCTGCGATACGCCGACCGTCGACACGAAGCCGTTGCCCGGCGTGAAGTCGTCGAAGTACAACTCGTCGCCGATCGTCACGACGTCTTCCGGCATCGGCATCTTGTACTCGGGCACACCCTTTAGCGCGCGTCCCATGTACTCGATCCACACAGGCAGCGCGAGCCCGCCGCCCGTTTCCTTGTCGCCGAGGCTGCGCGGGTTGTCGTAGCCCATCCACGCAATCGCGCACAGCGTGTGCTGATAGCCGGCAAACCAGGCGTCGCGTGAATCGTTGGTGGTGCCCGTCTTGCCCGCGAGGTCAGTGCGCTTCAATACGTTCGACTTCGCGCCCGTGCCGCGCTGCGCGACACTCGTCAGCAGGCTGTTCATCACGTATGCATTGCGCGGCTCGATGGCGTGCGGCGCGTTGCTGGCCGCGACGAGCGGTTCCGCATGCGCGACCACCATGCCGCGCTGATCGGTCACTTCGGCGATCAGATACGGATTCACGCGATAGCCGCCGTTCGCGAATACCGAGTAGCCGGCCGCCATCTGCAGCGGCGTGACGAGGCCGGCGCCGAGCGCCATCGGCAGATACGCGGGATGCCGCTCCGCATCGAAGCCAAAGTGCGTGATGTACTGCTGCGCGTACTTCGTGCCGATGTGATTGAGGATGCGGATCGACACGAGGTTCTTCGACTTCTGCAGCGCGGTGCGCATCGACATCGGGCCGTCGAAACCGCCGCCGTAGTTCTTCGGTTCCCACGCCTGGCCGCCCGTTTCGGCCGCGCTGAAGAAGAGCGGCGCGTCGTTGATGACGGTTGCCGGGCCGAGGCCTTTTTCGAGCGAAGCCGAGTAGATGAACGGCTTGAAGCTCGAACCCGGCTGACGCCAGGCCTGCGTCACGTGATTGAACTTGTTCTTGTTGAAGTCGAAGCCGCCCACGAGTGCGCGGATCGCGCCATCCTGCGGCACGACCGAGACAAACGCGCCTTCGATCTGCGGCAATTGCGTGATCGACCAGTTGCCTTCGTCGCCCTTCACGAGCCGGATGATGGCGCCCGGCCGCACGCGCTGGTTCGGTTGCGCGCGCGAACTCAACGCGAAGATTGCGTAGCGCAGCCCATCGCCCTGGATCGTCACGACATTGCCGTCGATCAGCGTGGCCTGCACCTGCTTCGGACTTGCCGACGTCACCACGGCCGCGATGATCTCGCCGTTGTCGGGATGTTCGAGAAGCGCGTCGTCGATTGCCTGCTCGCGTTCGTCGGCGTCGCCCGGCAAGTCGATGAACGCTTCCGGACCGCGGTAGCCGTGACGCCGCTCATAGTCCATCAAGCCTTTGCGCAGCGCGCGGTAGGCGGCGTCCTGATCGGCGGAATCGATCGTCGTCACGACGTTCAGGCCGCGCGTGTACGCCTCTTCGCGGTATTGCGCGTACATCATCTGCCGCACCATTTCCGCGACGTATTCCGCGTGCACGCTGAATTCCTTGCCCGCGCCCTTCACGATGAGCGGCTGGCGGCTTGCCGTGTCGTACTGGTCCTGCGTGATGTAGCCGAGTTCGAGCATGCGCTGGAGGATGTATTCCTGACGCACCTTCGCGCGCTTCGGATTCACCACCGGGTTGTATGCCGACGGCGCTTTCGGCAGCCCCGCGAGCATCGCGCATTCGGCGAGCGACAGGTCCTTCAGGTCTTTGCCGAAGTACACGCGCGCGGCGCTCGCGAAGCCATAGGCGCGTTGGCCGAGGTAGATCTGATTCATGTACACCTCGAGAATCTGATCCTTGCTCAGCTTCGATTCGATCTTGTACGCGAGCAGCATCTCGTAGATCTTGCGCGTGTAGGTCTTCTCGCTGGAGAGAAAGAAGTTGCGCGCGACCTGCATCGTGATCGTGCTCGCGCCTTGCGTCGCGTGGCCGTTGGTGAGTGCGACCACACCGGCGCGCGCGATGCCCATCAGATCGACGCCGCCGTGATCGTAGAAGCGGGCATCTTCGATCGCGAGCACGGCTTTCTTGAGGTTGTCCGGCACCTCGCGCATGTGCACGATGTCGCGCCGCTCCTCGCCGAATTCGCCGATCAGCACGTGGTCGGCTGTGTAGATGCGCAGCGGCACCTTCGGACGATAGTCGGTGAGCGCGTCGAGCGACGGCAGATTCGGCGTCGCGACGACCAGCGCGTAACCCAGCACGAGCACGACGCTGATGATCCCGGCGAAGATCAGCCCGACGAAGCCGAGGATGATCTTCAGCCAGAGAGGACGCTTGCGCTTCTGCGGCGCCGGAGGCGGAGACGTAGGAGTCGTGGATTGCATATGAACACCAGAAAACGGTCCCGCGATTATAGCCGCCCGATCTGGCAGCTTTCGGCGTGCTTACGGCTGCCGCAATCGCACACCGATGAGAACACTCTAGTTCGTTTGATTGTCGCCGGATATCGATGACCCGACCATTAGCCATTCGGACGAATTTCGCTTCCGTTTCGCGCTACGCAGAATCCTTTCCGTTGCCCGCGTCGTCTGCATGCCGCGGGCCTTCAGTTTCCGTTGATATCCGAGGGGAAAGGAATGGCGTTGAAAGACTCGTTACGGATGGCGATGCGCCGTCAGGCAGTCGGCATCGATGTCGGCGCGCAAGCGGTGAGGCTCGTCGTGCTGAGTTGCAGCGGGCGAAAGATGGGACCTGTGCGCATCGAATGCGTCGCGTTGGAGCCGCTTGCGCCGGGCGCGATGGCGGGCGCGGAAATCGTGGACCGGCAGGCAGTGGCGCGCGCGTTGTGCGCGGCCTTCGGCAGCGTGCCGCCGCAATGCGTGTCGGCGGCGTTGCGTTGCGCGATGGCGATTCCCGGCTCCGCAACCTTCACTGCTCATCTGCCAGGAAGTCAGGTGAGCGGTCCGCCGCGCCCGTCCGCGTCTCTTGAACCGGCCGTGTTGATGGAGGCCGAGCGGGTTGCGGGCATCGAGCGTCATGCGTTGGCCGTCGACTGGTACGTCGAGGACACGCCGCCGCATCTCGGCGCCGTGTGCATCGCCGCGACGGCGCGCGAGCATCTCGAAGCGCGCATCGAATGCGCCGCGATGGCAGGTGTCACGCTCACCACGGTCGATGTCGAACCCCAGGCAGCATTGCGCGCGCTGCGCCATGCCGCGACGTTCGAACTCGAACTGGATGAGCCGTATGCCGCGATCTGGATCGGCAGCGATGGTGTATATGGCTGGCGCATCGAAGACGAAACCATCGCGGAAGAAATCCGGTATCCGTCGCCGGAGTATTCCTGCGTGGCCGATGCGTTGCGCGATCTCGCGGAAAACAGTCTGAACGTCTGTGCGCTGGTGGGCGGCGAAATCGAGCTGCTCGAAGGCGTGTGCTTCTCGCTCGCCGACATCGGCGATGTGCTGGGTTGCTCCGTGCTGCCGTTCGACTGTTCGTCGCTGACCGAAGGCAACGTCATCCCGCATTCGGAGCTGATGCACGAGCCTGCGTTCGCGGTTGCTTTCGGTCTGGCGCTGCGTGGCGTCGCGCAATGACGGCGGCGCGTTCGAGCCCGCCGGGCTTCAATCTGTTGCCGCACCGGCAGCGCGATGCGCGGCTCGCGCGCCGGCGCCGCTATATCGAATGGACGGGTGCCGCGCTGTGCGGTTGTGTTGCCGTGGCGTTACTGACGACGTGGCAGGCGTTCGAACGCTCGCGGTTGGACAGCGAGCGTTCAGCCGTCGGGCGAGAGCTTGCCGCGCTTGCGTCGCCGCTTGCCGAGCATGGGCGGCTGACGGAAGAAGCCCGCAACGAGCGCCTGCAGAACGAGCGCGCCGCGGCGCTTTCCGAGCCGCTCGTTCATCTGCTCGATCTGCTCGATGCGTTGAGTCAGGAGTCGTCCGCGTCTGTCGTCGTGAGGCAGTTGCGGCACCGCGAGCGCGACACGGAACTGCTCGCGGCGTCCTCGGATCATGCGGCGTCGGCGGCGTGGCTGAACCGCCTCGCAGCACTGAAAGGCGTGAAGGACTCGGATCTGGGCGACGTGCATCGAGCGACCAATGTGAAGGACGCAACCGATCCGGCGACGGCCTTCGAGGTCACCGCGCATCTGAGATGGGATGGCGTACCGGTGAAGTCCAAAGTACCGGCAGTCTCATCGCCGATCACAAGAGGTAAAAAATGAACATGACGATTGCTGGGCGCTTCGGCAGGCCGGCGGCGCGCGAGCGTGTTGTACACGCGCTCGCCGCACGCCTGCGCATGCCGCTCGAAGCATGGAGTGTGCGGCGACGCTGGTTTGTCGCGTCGTGCGTCGCCGTGGCGGCATTCGCGCTGGGCGCGAATGCCTGGCTTGCGACGGACATGAGCGGCGTGCAGTCGAGCCGCGAGGCATTGTCTGCCGCGCAACGCAAATTGAGCGACGTCGAAGCGGCCGTCGCGCAATTGCCGGTTCTGCGCAAGGCGGCGAGCGTCGCGCGCATGCCGGCCAACTGGACCTCCGCGGACGACATTCGCGTGATCTCGCAACTCGCGTCCCGCAACGACATGACACTGCTTTCGATCGAACCGGCAGCCGTCACGGGAAGCGGGCTCGAGGCGGCGCGTTCGCTGCATGTGACGGCGCGGGCGGATTTCGATCATGTCGTCGACTTCTTCGAAGCGCTCACGAGCTTGCCGGTTCTTGTCGTGCCGGACGAGGTGACGCTCAGGCATCAAGGCGACGGTTTGTCCGTCAACGCGACGTTGCGCTCGTTCGGCGCGATTCATCCCGTGCAGGACGTTGCGCGTCGAAGCTTGCGTAACGATCCCGACGCTTTCGATCCCGATGAGGAGATCGTTTTCTACGATCCGTTTCAGCCGGCTTCGATTGCATCGGCACTTGAGGACGGTTCGTCGCCGATGCGGCTGGGCGGGCTGTTGGCCGACCATCTGCGCGGGCTTGCGCTGATCGATACGGGCGAGGGGGAAACGACGCTCGAAGCGGGGCAGCAGTGGGGTGACGAACGTGTCGCCAATGTCGATGCCCGTGCGCTGACGCTGGCGAAACGGGACGGCAGCGCGCATTCGCTGACGTTGGCGGAGGCTATCGAATGACATGGATCGCCACCCTGCGATGGACGCTCGCATGTGCTGTCGTCGCCGCGACGACGGCACGCGCTGCCTTGCCCCCGCTTCCCGCCGACATGCCGTTCGACGACGCGATGACACCGTCGGGCATGCCGCCGTTGCCCCGCGTGATCACGACGGACGTCGCGAATCCGTTCACGCCGGACACGGGCGAGGACGGAGCAACGTCGGAGGTCGCGCATGCGCGCGCTCTCGCACGCGACGACGCCGAGCCGAAATCTCAAGGCGAAACACGACCGGAAGCACGGCAGGAAGTGCTCGAAGGTCCGCCCGTTCCGCTCGCGGCCGCTGCGCGTCTGAGCACGAACGCGTCGGCATCGATTCCCGCTGACCGGCCGATCACGCTGCATTTCCAGCGCGCCGAACTCGGCGCGGTGCTCGGCGCGTTCGCGAAGTTCACCGGCCTGAATATCGTCGCCAGCGACAAGGCGCGCGGCGCGGTCACGCTGCATCTGGACAATGTGCCGTGGCGCGCCGCATTCGATACGCTGCTCGATGTCAACGGCCTCGCGATGGAGCAGCGCGGCAACGTGATCTGGGTCGCGCCATTATCGGAACTGGCCGCACGCGAGCGTCAGCGTTTCGAGACGCACGCCCGTGCTGCCGAACTCGAACCGCTCTCGAGCCGCACCTTCGAGTTGCACTATGCGCACGCCGAAGAGCTGCGCAAGCTGCTGACGGCATCGGGCAATCAGCGCGTGCTCTCGAAGCGTGGCGCGGCGATGGCCGACCCGCGCACCAACCTGCTGTTCGTCACCGATCTCGACGCACGGCTCGCACAGATCGCGGAACTGATCGCGTCGCTCGACCGGCCGACGCGCCAGGTACTGATCGAGGCGCGTATCGTCGAAGCGGAAAAAGGCTTTTCGCGCAATCTGGGCGTGAAGCTGTCGATGGTCGGCACCAACGAGGACGGCAAGGCGACGGGTTTGGTCGGCGGCAAGGACGGCGCGATTCTCGATCTGTCGGCGCGGCCGATCTCCGGTTTCGACGCGGCCACGGCGGGCCTGACGCTGTTCGCGGCACAGGCGACGCGGCTCGTGAACATCGAGTTGAGCGCGCTGGAGGCCGAGGGGCGCGGCCAGATCGTATCGAGTCCGCGCGTCGTGACGGCGGACCGGATGAAGGCGATCGTCGAGCAGGGCACCGAACTGCCGTACCAGGCAAAAGTCGGCCAGGGTGTGTCGGGCGTGCAGTTTCGCCGTGCGAGCCTCAAACTGGAGGTCGAGCCGCAGATCACGCCTGACGGCCGGGTGGTACTGGATCTCGATGTCGCGAAGGACAGCGTCGGCGAGCAGACCGCGTCCGGACCGGCCATCAACACCAAGCACGTGCAGACGCGGGTCGAAGTCGAGGACGGCGGAACGGTCTCGATCGGCGGAATCTACGAGACGGACGGCCGCGATGATGTGACGCGCGTGCCACTCCTGGGCAAAATACCGCTTTTGGGCGTCTTTTTCCGTCATCGCGCCCATCGCGATCTGAGCAGCGAACTCGTCGTTTTCATCACGCCGAGGGTTGTGCAGACAAATTGACCAATCGTCGGCAAAGCGCCACGGGCGCGGGCCGAAAGCACGACGTGCGGCAGGCGCGCAGGCCGTCAGGCTCGACAAGGCAGGCGCTTTGCCAGTAAGCTGCCGCACGAACTACACCGGATTAGCCAGAGGATAAGTTGCAACCGCGGGACGCACACGCCAACGTTTTTTTCGTAGGGCTCATGGGGGCAGGCAAGACCACCGTGGGCCGGGCCGTGGCGCGCCGGCTGGATCGCCCGTTCTTCGACTCCGATCATGAAATCGAAGCGCGCACGGGCGCGCGCATCCCGGTGATCTTCGAAATGGAAGGCGAATCGGGCTTCCGCGACCGCGAAGCGCAGGTGATCGCCGATCTCACGGGCCGCGAAAGCATCGTCCTCGCAACGGGCGGCGGCGCGGTCCTGCGCCCGGAAAACCGCGAGGCGCTGCGCGCGCACGGCATCGTCGTCTATCTGCGCGCCAATCCGCATGACCTCTGGCTGCGCACGCGCCGCGACAAAAACCGGCCGCTTCTGCAGACGGAAGACCCGAAAGGGCGTCTCGAAGCACTCTATGAAGTCCGCGATCCGCTCTACCGCGAATGCGCCGACTTCGTAATCGAAACAGGCCGTCCGTCCGTCAACGGGCTCGTCAACATGGTGCTGATGCAGCTCGAGATGGCGGGCGTCGCCAAGCCTACTGCGTCATAATGACGAGATGACTGCCATGATTACCGTCAACGTCGAACTGGGCGAGCGCGCCTATCCCATCCACATCGGCTCCGATCTGATCGGCAAGAGCGAACTGTTCGCGCCGCACATTCGCGGCGCGTCGGTGACGATCGTCACCAACACGACGGTCGACCCGCTGTACGGCGACGCCTTGCGTCAGGCACTCGCGCCGCTCGGCAAGGAAGTGACGACGGTCGTGCTGCCCGATGGCGAGGCGCACAAGAACTGGGAAACGCTGAATCTGATTTTCGACGCGCTGCTCGGCGCACGGGCCGATCGCAAGACCACGCTGATCGCGCTCGGCGGCGGCGTGATCGGCGACATGACGGGTTTTGCGGCCGCCTGCTACATGCGCGGCGTGCCGTTCATCCAGGTGCCGACCACGCTGTTGTCGCAGGTCGATTCGTCGGTGGGCGGCAAGACGGGTATCAACCATCCGCTCGGCAAGAACATGATCGGCGCGTTCTACCAGCCGCAGGCCGTGATCGCGGACATCGGCGCGCTGCGCACGCTGCCGTCACGCGAACTGGCGGCGGGCATTGCCGAAGTCATCAAGACGGGCGCGATCGCCGACGCTGAGTTCTTCGACTGGATCGAAGCGAACATCGAAGCGCTCAACGCCTGTGATCCGCAAGCGCTGGCCGAAGCGGTCAAGCGTTCGTGCGAGATCAAGGCGTCCGTGGTCGCCGCGGACGAACGCGAAGGCGGCTTGCGCGCCATCCTCAATTTCGGCCACACGTTCGGCCACGCGATCGAAGCGGGACTCGGCTACGGCGAGTGGCTGCATGGCGAAGCGGTGGGTTGCGGAATGGTGATGGCAGCCGACCTGTCCGTGCGTCTCGGCCATCTGGATGAAGCCGCGCGCAAGCGGCTCGTCGGCGTCATCGAGGCGGCGCATCTGCCCGTTCAGGCGCCCGCGCTCGGCGCGGCGCGCTACGTCGATCTGATGCGAGTCGACAAGAAAGCGGAAGCGGGCGAAATCAAGTTCATCCTGCTGAAGCGTTTCGGCGACACACTGATCACCCGTGCGCCCGACGACGCGGTGCTCAAAACACTCGACGCCAGCGTCGGCACCTGACACGACGCATAGCGACACAATCAGCGGCCGTCGCGTCTGATTCGGAGATATCGGTGAGTGAAATACGCAGCGACAATCTGAGCGAATCGATCGACGTTCCGGCGACGCCTGTCACGGGCGTCGCGTCGCTGCCCACCACCGCCGCGCTCGAAACGCATCTCGCGCCGTATGCCGCGCATTCCTCGCAGTCGCGTGGAAGGCGTCATCATGAAACGCCGCCTAGCGCACGCACTGAATTTCAGCGCGACCGCGACCGCATCGTTCACTCCACCGCGTTTCGTCGGCTCGAGTACAAGACGCAGGTCTTCGTGAATCACGAAGGCGATCTGTTTCGCACGCGGCTCACACACAGTCTGGAAGTCGCGCAGATCGCGCGTTCCGTCGCGCGCAATCTGCGCGTGAACGAAGATCTCGTCGAAGCGATCTCGCTCGCGCACGATCTGGGTCATACGCCGTTCGGCCACGCAGGGCAAGACGCGCTCAACGAATGCATGCGCGACTATGGCGGCTTCGAACACAATCTGCAAAGCCTCGCGGTAGTCGACGATCTCGAAGAGCATTACGGCGCATTCGACGGCCTGAACCTGTGCTTCGAAACGCGCGAAGGCATTCTCAAGCACTGCTCACGCGAAAACGCGCGACGTCTCGGCGAACTGGGCGAGCGTTTTCTGGAAGGCCGGCAGCCGTCGATCGAAGCGCAGATCGCCAATCTCGCCGACGAGATCGCCTACAACAATCACGACGTCGACGACGGCCTGCGTTCGGGATTGCTCACGATCAGTCAGCTCGCCGAAGTCGAGCTATGGCGCATGCACTACGAAGCAGCGCGGCGCGACTATCCGCGGATCGAGGGGCGCAGGCTGGTTCACGAAACCGTGCGCCGGATCATCAACACGCTGATCGTCGACTTGATCGACACGACGACGCGCAACATCGCGCGGCATGCACCCGCTTCGCTCGACGATGTGCGCCGTGCGCCGCCGCTCGTCGCGCATAGCGATGCCACTGCCGAACAGGCTGTCGTGTTGAAACGGTTTCTCTTCAAGAACCTGTATCGGCACTATCGCGTGATGCGGATGGCGAACAAGGCGCGGCGCGTGATCGCCGGGCTGTTCGACGCGTTCATCGACGATCCTCGCCTGCTGCCGCCGAACTATCAGACGACGGATGCGGCGAAGCAGCCGCGCCTGATCGCGCATTACATCGCGGGCATGACGGACCGTTACGCGTCGAAGGAATATCAACGATTATTCGTCGTCGACGGCGATTGACGCGTCGATGCGCGACGAAACACGCATCCGTCACGCGGACGGAGCGCGAGCGCAAAGCGGCGCGCAGAGCATGCGCCGCGCCCGTGCCTCGCAGCGATCACCCGATGCCGGTCTTCCAGCAGACTAGCCGCTCACGCGAGCAAAGCGTGACCGCAACGTCAGCGTGAGCCGCCGCGAGCGATCAACGCGCCGGCGATCAACGCAAGCCCGCCGACGACGGCAATCGTCCGCCATGGATTTTCATGCACGAAGTCATCCGCATCGTGCATGGCAGCCTGCGCTCGATCGCGCATCACGTCACGCGTGTCGTTCAGACGCGAGCGCGCGTCGTCGAGGCGCTTGCGCAATTGCGTCCGGAGTACTGCCGCGTCGGCCTGCGTGCCGTCGCCAAGTGTGTTCTCGAGTTCGTTCATGAGCGTGCGCAGTTCGCTGGCAATGTCTTCAGCAGCATGTCGACTATGGCGCGCAATGCGGCGCGCACGACGGCCTGCCGTGGTCCAGGATTCGCCGAGGGCATCTCGCGTATTAGGTAGTGCAGTCATGGTCGCTCCGTCGATGAGGGTGGTTTGAACATCCCCGCAACACAGCGCGGGAAATATCCTCTGACGCAACTTCGGTGCCCGCCAGGCGGTATGTGCCGCGTGGGCGTCGAGCAGCGTCGATGCACGCGGCATCCGGCACAAATTGCACCGGCAGCGCGTGTGCCTCAGTCAAATTTACAACGGATCACGCGGATCTCGCGACAGAGGGCGCGTGTGACGGGAATGATGTCGCGATTCGCCGAAGACGAACGCATAGACATACAGGTATCGTGATTGCATGGACCAACGCCGACACGCTTTTGCGAATCGGCGTTGTTCAAGCCCGAAAATCTCGTCTAACCTGTTGTGTTAGAACCGATAGCCCAGGTTGACATACGTGACGATCGGGTTCAGACGAATCTTCGTTTCCGATTGCACGTTGACGGGACCGATAGGCGTATTCGCCGTGGTGTTCAGCTTGGCCGTCGTGGAAAGCGGCAGGTAAGAGATCGAGAAGCCTGCGAACCAGTGATCGGTGAAGGCGTAAGTGAAGCCGGCATTAAACACGGGCTCCCACGAACTATCCGTCGTGACCGTGGTCGGACCATGAAGTACGTTGCTCTGGAACGCGCCGTTCGAAATCTTCTCGTCTGTGAACCAGACACGGCTCACACCGATGCCCAGATACGGACGGAACTTCGCTTGCGGCTGGTTGAAGTAGTACTTGAACAGCAGCGTCGGGCTCCACTGTTTCGCTGAACCGAGCTTGCCGTATTGCTGGAATGAGCCCGTGCCCTTCAGGTCGAATTGCGGCGGCACGCCGATCACGAATTCAGTGGCGATGTGATCGGTGACGAAGTAGCCGGCAGTGAAACCGATGGTGTCGCCATCACCGAGTTCGGCGCCCGTATTGGGCACGGTGATGTTGACGGGCGTGCCGTTGACGTTTGTCTCTCTCAACGGCTGACTACTGGACTGAGGCGCGAGATGGAACCACCCTGTCGTAACGAACATACTGCCGGCCGATTGCGCGTGCGCTGTGGTTGTTATGCAAGCAAGTGCCGCGACCCCCAAGGCCTGTTTTAATTTCATTTGTGCTCCTCCAAAAAAGGCCCGCCAATTATGACCACAACGTTTCAAACAAACCATACGCGCCGGTTAGAGCGTTCTGCCTAGGTTTCATGCGGTTTCCGGCAGACCCGCATGGCGCGTAAGGCCGCGCCGGCACAGTTTTTCGGACCTTCGGGTATGTACCAACGCGACTTTGGATAATCCAGCATGGCACGGCTTGCACGTCTTTATGTCCCCGACCAGCCGCAGCACGTGATCCTGCGCGGACTCGACCAGCAGCCCGCTTTCGTCGACGACCAGGATTACGAGCTGTTCATCGATTGCCTGAAGGCGGCTTCACGCGATCACCATCTGTCCGTGCATGCATACGCGCTGATGCCAGGCGCGGTGCAACTGCTCGTCACGCCCACCGACGAATCGAGCCTGCCGAAAGCGATGCAGGCTGTCGGCAGGCGTTACGTCGCGCACTTCAATCGCCGTTACTCGCGACGCGGCACGTTGTGGGAAGGCCGCTATCGCGCGACGGTCATCGAAGGCGAGAAGTACTTCCTGCTCGCAAGCCGCGTGGTCGAGTTGTCGCCTGTGCGCACCCAGCTGGTGAGCACGCCCGAAGACTACCGATGGTCCAGTTATCGGCATCACATCGGCCTGACCTTAGACAGTTTGATCACCGACCATCGTTTGTACTGGTCATTGGGCAATACGCCGTTCGAACGTCAGCGCGCGTATCGCGAACTGTGCGAGCAGCCGCTTGACGAACGCGAGACCAATCAGCTTCAACAGGCCACTTTGAAGGGCTGGGTGCTGGGTAGCGACTCGTACCGGGAGTGGGCGGCGCGGGCGGCGAACCGGCGAGTCTCTCCGCTGCCGAGAGGGCGGCCGCGCAAGGTCCGCGAGACGCCTCAAACGCAATAATGTCTTTGTAATCAAATGTTTGGCGACTGAATCGAAAAGCGAACGGCATCCCTGCATGCCGTTTTCTTTTGCCCATATTAGATATGGCACCAATTAAATGGGGCGCAAATGCACCATATTGATAATTGGGGTTCGACCATCACATTTTGTTTGCTATTCCGTTGATTCGTCGCGTATATTCCGATTTCCGGCTTCCCGATGTGCAACTGCAACATCCCGCATCGCACATTCAGCGGACGCCCCGCGCGGTTGACCCGCAAACCGCGGCAACGAGAAAAACTGGTTTAACGGCCCCCACGGCCCCTGACAGACGGTGTCCCCATGAACGACCACCAGCAGCCGATTTCCACGGTTCCCGCCGCGCAGGGTCTTTACGACCCGCAGAACGAGCACGACGCATGCGGCGTCGGCTTCGTTGCGCATATCAAGGGCAAGAAAAGCCACGAGATCATCCAGCAAGGCCTGAAGATCCTCGAGAACCTCGATCACCGGGGCGCCGTCGGCGCCGACCCGCTGATGGGCGACGGCGCGGGCATCCTGATCCAGATTCCGGACGCGTTCTACCGCGAGGAAATGGCGAAGCAGGGCGTGACGCTGCCGCCCGCGGGCGAATACGGCGTCGGCATGATCTTCCTGCCGAAGGAACACGCTTCGCGTCTCGCTTGCGAACAGGAGCTGGAGCGCACGGTGAAGGCCGAAGGCCAGGTCGTGCTCGGCTGGCGCGACGTCCCCGTCGACCACAACATGCCGATCTCGCCGACCGTGAAGGCGAGCGAGCCGCTGATCCGCCAGATCTTCATCGGCCGCGGCAAGGACATCATGGTGACGGACGCGCTCGAGCGGAAGCTGTACGTGATCCGCAAGACCGCGAGCCACCGCATCCAGGCGCTCAAGCTCAAGCACGGCAAGGAATACTTCGTGCCGTCGTGCTCGGCGCGCACGGTCGTCTACAAGGGTCTGCTGCTGGCGGGCCAGGTCGGCGTGTACTACCGCGACCTGCAGGACGAGCGCGTCGTGTCGGCGCTGGCGCTCGTGCACCAGCGCTTCTCGACCAACACGTTCCCGGCATGGGAACTGGCTCACCCGTACCGCATGATCGCCCACAACGGCGAAATCAACACGGTGAAGGGCAACGTCAACTGGCTGAACGCACGTACGGGCGCGATCGCGTCGCACGTGCTCGGCGACGACCTGCCGAAGCTCTGGCCGCTGATCTATCCGGGCCAGTCGGACACGGCTTCGTTCGACAACTGTCTCGAACTGCTCGTGATGGCGGGCTACCCGCTCGTCCACGCAGTGATGATGATGATTCCCGAAGCATGGGAACAGCACACGCTGATGGACGACAACCGTCGCGCGTTCTACGAATACCACGCCGCCATGATGGAGCCGTGGGACGGCCCCGCTGCGATCGCGTTCACCGACGGCCGTCAGATCGGCGCGACGCTCGACCGTAACGGCCTGCGTCCGGCGCGCTACATCATCACCGACGACGACCTCGTCATCATGGCGTCGGAAGCGGGCACGCTGCCCATTCCCGAGTCGAAGATCGTCAAGAAGTGGCGCCTGCAGCCGGGCAAGATGTTCCTGATCGACATGGAGCACGGCCGCATCATCGACGACAAGGAGCTCAAGGACAACCTCGCAAACGCGAAGCCGTACAAGAGCTGGATCGACGCGGTGACCATCAAGCTCGACGAAATCGAACCGAATGCCGACGACGTCGCCACGGAGCGCCGCGAAGCGGCGGCACTGCTCGACCGCCAGCAGGCGTTCGGCTATACCCAGGAAGACGTCAAGTTCCTGATGGCGCCGATGGCGCAGGCAGGCGAAGAAGCCGTTGGCTCGATGGGCAACGACTCGCCGCTGGCCGTCATGTCCAACAAGAACAAGACGCTCTATCACTACTTCAAGCAGCTGTTCGCGCAGGTGACGAACCCGCCGATCGACCCGATCCGCGAAAACATGGTGATGTCGCTGGTGTCGTTCGTCGGTCCGAAGCCGAACCTGCTCGACACGAACAACATCAACCCGCCGATGCGTCTCGAAGTGTCGCAGCCGGTGCTCGACTTCAAGGACATCGCGAAGATCCGCGCAATCGATCAGTACACGGGCGGCAAGTTCAGCTCGTACGAACTGAACATCTGCTATCCGGCTGCATGGGGCAAGGAAGGCATTGAAGCGCGCCTCGCTTCGCTGTGCGCGGAAGCCGTCGACGCCGTGAAGTCCGGCTACAACATGCTGATCGTATCGGACCGCAAGACGGACCGCGACAACGTCGCGATCCCGGCGCTGCTCGCCACCTCGGCCATCCACACGCACCTCGTGCAGCAAGGTCTGCGCACGAGCACGGGCCTCGTCGTCGAAACGGGCTCGGCGCGCGAGACGCACCACTTCGCGCTGCTCGCGGGTTACGGTGCGGAAGCCGTTCACCCGTACCTCGCGATGGAAACGCTCGCGCAGATGGCTGCGGGCATGAAGGGCGACCTGTCGGCGGAAAAGGCCGTCTACAACTTCACGAAGGCAGTCGGCAAGGGCCTGCACAAGGTCATGTCGAAGATGGGCATTTCGACGTACATGTCGTACACGGGCGCGCAGATCTTCGAAGCGGTCGGTCTCGCTGAAGAACTCGTGAACAAGTACTTCAAGGGCACGGCATCGAAGGTCGGCGGCATTGGCCTGTTCGAAGTCGCGGAAGAAGCGATCCGTCTGCACCGCGACGCATTCGGCGACAACCCGGTTCTTTCGAACATGCTCGACGCGGGCGGCGAGTACGCGTACCGCGTGCGCGGCGAAGACCACATGTGGACGCCGGACGCGATCGCGAAGCTGCAGCACTCGGCACGCAGCAACTCGTATCAGACGTACAAGGAATACGCGCATCTGATCAACGATCAGACGAAGCGTCACATGACGTTCCGTGGCCTGTTCGAATTCAAGGTCGATCCGTCGAAGGCGATTCCGCTCGACGAAGTCGAATCGGCGAAGGACATCGTCAAGCGCTTTGCAACGGGCGCGATGTCGCTCGGCTCGATCTCGACGGAAGCGCACGCTACGCTGGCCGTTGCGATGAACCGTATCGGCGGCAAGTCGAACACGGGTGAAGGCGGCGAAGACGAGAACCGCTATCGCAACGAACTGCGCGGCATTCCGATCAAGAACGGCGACACGATGAAGTCCATCATCGGCGACGAGATCGTGACCGACATTCCGCTGAAGGCAGGCGATTCGCTGCGCTCGAAGATCAAGCAGGTCGCGTCGGGCCGTTTCGGCGTGACGGCGGAATACCTCGCGTCGGCGGACCAGATCCAGATCAAGATGGCGCAGGGCGCGAAGCCGGGCGAAGGCGGCCAGCTGCCGGGTCACAAGGTGTCCGAGTACATCGGCAAGCTGCGTTACTCGGTGCCGGGCGTCGGCCTGATTTCGCCGCCGCCGCACCACGACATCTATTCGATCGAAGACCTCGCGCAGCTGATTCACGATCTGAAGAACGTGAACTCGTCGTCGAGCATTTCGGTGAAGCTGGTGTCGGAAGTCGGGGTCGGTACGGTTGCCGCGGGCGTTGCGAAGGCGAAGGCCGATCACGTCGTGATCGCAGGCCATGACGGCGGCACGGGCGCATCGCCGCTGTCGTCGGTGAAGCACGCCGGTACGCCGTGGGAACTCGGCCTCGCCGAAACGCAGCAGACGCTGGTGCTGAACCAGTTGCGCGGCCGCATCCGCGTGCAGGCCGACGGCCAGATGAAGACAGGTCGCGACGTCGTGATCGGCGCGCTGCTCGGCGCAGATGAATTCGGCTTCGCGACGGCGCCGCTCGTCGTCGAAGGCTGCATCATGATGCGCAAGTGCCATCTGAACACGTGCCCGGTCGGCGTCGCGACGCAAGACCCGGTTCTGCGCGCGAAATTCCAGGGCCAGCCGGAACACGTCGTGAACTTCTTCTTCTTCATCGCTGAAGAAGTGCGCGAAATCATGGCGCAACTGGGTGTCCGCAAGTTCGACGACCTGATCGGCCACAGCGAATACCTCGATATGAAGAAGGGCATCGAGCACTGGAAGGCGAAGGGTCTCGACTTCTCGCGCGTGTTCTATCAGCCGAGCGTTCCGGCAAGCGTCGCGCGTCTGCATGTCGAATCCCAGGATCACGGTCTCGACCGCGCACTCGATCACACGCTGATCGAGAAGGCGAAGGCCGCGATCGAGAAGGGCGAGCACGTGTCGTTCATCCAGCCGGTGCGCAACGTGAACCGTACGGTCGGCGCGATGCTGTCCGGCGCGGTCGCGAAGAAGTACGGCCACGACGGTCTGCCCGACGACGCGATCCACATCCAGCTGAAGGGCACGGCGGGCCAGAGCTTCGGCGCGTTCCTCGCCAGGGGCATCACGCTGGATCTGGTCGGCGACGGTAACGACTACGTTGGCAAGGGCCTGTCGGGCGGCCGCATCATCATCCGTCCGACCAACGACTTCCGCGGCAAGTCCGAAGAAAACATCATCTGCGGCAACACGGTGATGTACGGCGCGATCGAAGGCGAATCGTTCTTCCGCGGCGTCGCGGGCGAGCGCTTCTGCGTGCGTAACTCGGGCGCGACGGCGATCGTCGAAGGCACGGGCGACCACGGCTGCGAATACATGACGGGCGGCACGGTGGTCGTGCTCGGCGAAACGGGCCGTAACTTCGCGGCGGGCATGTCGGGCGGCGTCGCCTATGTGTTCGACGTCGACGGTTCGTTCGCTGCGAAGTGCAACAAGTCGATGGTCGCGCTCGACCCGGTGCTGCAACAGGCCGAACAGGAGCGCACGGTCGACAAGGCACTGTGGCATCTGGGCCAGACCGACGAAGCGCTGCTCAAGGGGCTCATCGAACGTCACTTCCAGTTCACGGGTTCGCCGCGCGCCAAGGCGCTGCTCGAAAACTGGGATGCGTCGCGCCGTCAGTTCGTGAAGGTGTTCCCGACCGAATACAAGCGCGCGCTGGGCGAAATGGGTGCGAAGAAGGCTGCCAAGGAAGTGCTCGCGGCCTGATCGTTTCCCGACCCAACCCCTGACGACATAACGAAGCGCACCCGCCGCCTGCGTGCAAAACGCGATGCGGCGGGCGCCGATCCCCTCACCGATTCAGATAGACATAGAGAACCACATGGGCAAGGCAACCGGTTTTCTCGAGTTCGAGCGCCGTCACGAGGCGTACGAAGCACCTCTCACCCGCGTCAAGCACTACAAGGAATTCGTGTCGGCACTGACCGACGACGAAGCGAAGATCCAGGGCGCACGTTGCATGGATTGCGGCATCCCGTTCTGCAATAACGGCTGCCCTGTCAACAACATCATTCCGGACTTCAACGACCTGGTCTTCCGTCAGGACTGGAAGAACGCGATCGACGTCCTGCACTCGACGAACAATTTCCCCGAGTTCACGGGCCGCATCTGCCCGGCGCCGTGCGAAGCGGCATGTACGCTCGGCATCAACGACGACCCGGTCGGCATCAAATCGATCGAGCACGCGATCATCGACAAGGCGTGGACCGAAGGCTGGGTTGCGCCGCAGCCGTCGAAGCACAAGACGGGCAAGAAAGTCGCCGTCGTCGGTTCGGGCCCGGCGGGCCTGGCCGCTGCACAGCAACTCGGACGCGCCGGCCATGACGTGACGGTGTTCGAGAAGAACGACCGCATCGGCGGCCTGCTGCGTTACGGCATTCCCGACTTCAAGCTGGAGAAGTGGCTGATCGACCGCCGCATGCGCCAGATGGAAGCCGAAGGCGTGACGTTCCGCGCGAACGTGTTCATCGGCAAGGACGCACTGCCGGCGCACATCGGCAATACCGCGAAGGAAACCATCACGCCGGAAGAACTGAAGGAACAGTTCGACGCCGTGATCCTGACTGGCGGTTCCGAGACGCCGCGCGATCTGCCCGTGCCGGGCCGCGAACTCTCCGGCATCTATTACGCGATGGAATTCCTGCCGCAGCAGAACAAGGTCAACGCCGGCGACAAGGTCGCTGATCAATTGCTCGCGAAGGGCAAGCATGTGGTCGTGATCGGCGGCGGCGATACGGGCTCGGACTGCGTCGGCACGTCGAACCGTCACGGCGCGAAGGGCGTCACGCAGTTCGAACTGCTGCCGCAGCCGCCGGAAGAGGAAAACAAGCCGCTCGTGTGGCCGTACTGGCCGGTCAAGCTGCGCACGTCGTCGTCGCACGAAGAGGGCTGCGAGCGCGATTGGGCCGTGGCGACCAAGCGTTTCGAAGGCAAGAACGGCAAGGTCGAGAAGCTGATTGCGGCGCGCGTCGAATGGAAGGACGGCAAGATGGTCGAAGTGCCGGGCTCCGAATTCGAAATGAAGGCCGATCTCGTGTTGCTGGCGATGGGCTTTACGCAGCCCGTTTCGCCCGTGCTGGAGGCGTTCGGTGTCGACAAGGATGCGCGCGGCAACGTGCGTGCCGCGACGGAAGGCGACAAGGCCTATTACACGTCGGTCGACAAGGTGTTCACGGCAGGCGATATGCGCCGTGGTCAGTCGCTCGTGGTATGGGCGATCCGCGAAGGCCGCCAGTGCGCACGTTCGGTCGATGCCTATCTGATGGGCCATTCGGAGTTGCCGCGCTAAGTCTCGATCGTCCCGGCGATGCCGCGCTGCATATGTCGCGCGGCAAGCCGCCCTGTTTTGCAGGAGGATGTGGAGACAGACGCGGGCACCGGCGCTTCGACGCCGGCTAGTCACGTAAAAGCAGTAGAAGCAGGTCAGGAAACCGGGCGCTCGCAAGAGCGACCCGGTTTTTTTCTGACATGGCGCGATAATGTGGCGATCGGCGCAAACGTGCACGGAGGTATCGGCGATGCAGCGTACCGAACGTCAGTCAGATCCGCAGGCCGGTTCAATGGACCGCGACGAAGCGGAGCTTGACGCCGCTCGCGCGAACGGCGAGAGGGAAGCCGCCGATCCGCAGCGCGACTACCAGCGCTGCTTCATCGCCCTCGTACCCGACACGGCGACGCGCGCTGCTCTGTCGGACATTCCCGTGCCGCCCGCAGCACGTCGCGTACCCTACGAGCAATTGCACCTGACGGTCACTTTCATCGGCGCGCTGCCGCTCGACAGGAGCGCTGCGTTGATCGACGCCGTCACGCGCGAGTCCGTGCCGCTCAAGCTAGCGCCCATCACGAAGATCGAGCATTGGCCGGGCGCATCGCATCCGCGCCTGACGGTGGCGACGCTCGCGATGTCCGACGAGTTCGTCGCCCTCGACTGGCGTGTGCGCTCGACGATGATCGCGCTCGGCCTGCCCGTCGATGCGCGCACGTTCAGGCCGCACGTGACGCTCGCCCGCTATCGCCGCGATGCCGCCGCTGTCGGTCATGCGGCGGAATTGCCTGTAGCACTCATCGCACGCTTCGAAGCGTTGACGCTGTATTCGAGCACGCTTGCGCGCAATGGCGCGCGTTACAGGTCGCTGGCGAGCGCGCCCGTCGTCTACGAGTGAAGTGCTTGGCGCGAAGCGCGAACAGAAACAGAACCTCGCGACGCAGAAGAAACCGTGTAAGAAACTTGCGCACCCGCCGTGCGCTGGCCGGCTACTCTCCAGCAGGGCGTCCGGCAGGCCTTCATTGCGATTCCTTACTGACTGCTACCGCGTAACCTGAAAACTGTTTTCGTCCATTACACTCCGCATCGGCGCCTTAATCCGACGGCGAGGCCGTCCACGTGCACGCGCACCGCGTGCGTCTTTCGCTCCTGCGCCGCGCTTGCGCTGTGCCCGCAACTTGTAGAAACACACGATGACTCTCACTGCGAAAGCGGACCTTTCGCGTGCCGCTTTACACGCCTTTCGTGCTTCGCCGCTCGCGATGCCGGATCTGCACGCGTTCGCGAACGCAGAGCGCGCGTCGCGCCGCCGCTTCCTGAAGGGCACGGCGGGCGCGCTGCTGCTCTCCGGTATGGGCAGTTCGCTGCTGACGGCGTGCGGCGGGACCAATGCCGGCGCGGATCAGGCACCGACGCCGCGCCTCGCGTCGCTGGAAAACTTTCGTGACGTGGGCGGCACGGCGGCGGGGTATCCGACCGTCGACGGCCGTGTCGTGCGGCGCAATGCGTTTTTTCGCGCGAATGCGCTGACGGAGAATACCGCCGATGCAGCCGTGCTCGATTCGTTGGGCATCACGGCTGTCTACGATCTTCGCACGCCCGCTGAAATCGACCGCGCCGCCGATATGCTGCCCGCCAACGCGCTGTATCAGAAGATCAACGTCACAGGACACGAAGACGTGATGATGCCCGCAGCGGATAGCGCGGCAAGCGCGGTGTCGTCGATGGAACACGCGCAACGGTTCTACGTGACGGATCCCGTGCAGCGCGCGGCGTTCGGTTCGCTGCTCACGCAGCTCGCCACTACGCCCGGCCCGCAGCTGATTCACTCGAGCGCGGGCAAGGACCGCGCGGGCTGGGCGGCGGCACTGCTGCTGAGCATCGCGAACGTGCCGTTCGATGTCATCATGCAGGACTACCTGCTGTCGAACACCTATCTGGCCAATTCGATATCGGCGCGCGTCGAAGCGCGCCGCCAGGAAGGCGGCGATCTTGCCGCCAGCATCGAAATGCCGCTCGCGAGCGTGCAGAGCAGTTATCTGCAGGCATCTTTCGATCAGGTGCAGGCAAGCTACGGCACGATGTCGGGCTATCTGACGCGCGGACTCGGCCTGATGCAATCGACGGTCGATACACTGCGCGACCGTCTGCTTCTCTGACGTCCTTTTTCCCCGCACAAAGAAAAAACGGCCCGTCCCAGGTGGCAGCGGGACGGACCGAACAGGGAGGCGCCGAGGACGCCGGATTGCACTATAGATCTCAACCCATCGGAAACGGGGCAATCGTAAGGCAAGGTAAGCGCAACCGCCGCGTGCGTAATAAAACGCGGCGCTGCTTCACGCATCCGGCACGGTGACAGGCATTGCGATGCGCACGTGCAGGCCGCCTTCCGGATGATTCTCCACGGTGCACTTGCCGCCGCGATGATGCGTGAGGCGCACGACGATCGCGAGACCCAGTCCACAATGTCCTTCGCCGCCGCGTGCCGCGTCGAGCCGCACGAACGGCTTCATCGCCGCGGCGATGCGGTCTTCGGGGATGCCTGGACCGTGATCGCGAACGTCGATGATCCATTGCTCATCGTCGCGCGACGTCGCGATATCGACGGGCGGCGCACCGTGCTCGAAGGCGTTGTCGACGAGATTGGTGACGAGACGGTCCAGCAGCGTGCGCGGCAGCGTAAAGCGCGGACCCGCCTGCAGATCGAGCGTGAAGAGCGTTGCCTCGCCATCGTCGCCATCGACGGTTTCATTGCCGTCCGTGGCGGAAAACTGCTCGCGCAGGAAACCGTCGACTTCCGTCATCGGTCCCGATTCCGCCGACTGTCCGGCAAACTCGAGGAACTGCTGCACGATATTCGTCAGCGAATCGACATCGCGGATCAGACCCGCGCGTTCGTTCTCGTCGGCGAGCACGCTCGCGCGCAGCTTCAGGCGTGTGAGCGGTGCCTTCAGATCGTGCGCGACGCCCGCGAGCATCACAGCCTGGTCGTCGCCCGCTTCGTTCAGGCGCCGCATCATGTCGTTGAACGAGCCGATCAGATCGCGCAGCTCGCGCGGTCCCTGTTCGGAGACGGGCTCGGGCCGACCGCCCGAACCGAACGCGCGAGCCGCATGTGCGACCCGCGTGAGCGGCCGTTGCATCTGCCACACCGCGAGCAACGACAGCAGCAACGCGGCCAGCAGCATCGAAACGGATTCGATCACGAAGCGCGGACGCGGCGGCACGTCGACGGGAATCACGACCCACATCGATTTGCGCGGAAAGCGCACCCACAGACGCGGCATATGTGTGTCGTCGACGGCGATTTCGGTGCCGGGCGGCAGGCTCGCGCGCAGACGTCGCGTGAGGTCGATGAACGGGCGGCGCGTCGGCGGTTCGAGATGGACGGTGGCCGGCATGTTCCACGTCGGCACGAGATGCACGCGCAGCGCGGGCGCGACGTCGGCGCCGTTGACGGGCTCGCCGTTCGCGGCCTGCAACGCGAGCAGGATGCCGCGCGCGTAGCCGTCCACTTCGTGATGCGGCGGTTGCATCACGACGAGCACGAACCAGCCGGCCTGAATCGCAAACAGCACCGCCGACGAAAGCAACGCCATCCGGCCGAACAGCGTATTCAGCGGATTCCTGATACGGGTCACGCGGAGATCACGCAGGATCGGCGGCGAACGGCGCGCCATCAGGATCCGCATCGGGGACGAACACATAGCCTTTGCCGCGCACAGTTTGCACATAGCACGGATTCGACGGATCGTTTTCGATCACGCGGCGCAGACGCCAGATGGGCACATCGAGGCTGCGGTCGCGGAACGGCAGGTCGTCGCGATGCACGAGGTCGTGAATCAGCACGCGCGACAACACCTTGTACGGATTGTTGACGAAGATCTTCAGCAGCGCGAACTCGCTATCGCGCAGCGTGACGCGCGTTTCGTCGCGCGACAGCGTGCGCGTCGCGAAGTCCAGTTCGAACGGACCGAAGCGATAGCGCTTGCGCGCTTCAGGGGCGCTCGTCGTCGCGGGGCCGCGCCGCCGCAGCACTGTCTGGATGCGCGCGAGCAGCTCGCGTGGATCGAACGGCTTCGTCAGATAGTCGTCGGCGCCGAGCGATAGCCCGATGATGCGATCGGCCACCGTGCCGCGCGCCGTCACGAAGATCACGGGAATGTCGTCGCCGGCGGCGCGCAAGGCGGTGAGCGCGCGCAGGCCGTCCGTGTTCGGCATCATGATGTCGAGCACGACGACGGAAGGCCGCTCCCGTTCGAGACGCCGTTGCAGATGCGTGCCGTCATGCAGCACGGATGCATCGTAGCCGTTCGATTGGAGGAAGCGACAAAGCAGATCGCGCACGACGGGATCGTCGTCGACGATGAGGACCTGTGGATTCATACCGAAATTCTAGTCCGGCATCGTGGCTCGGCGGTTGAAGTCTTCCTTACCAACACTTACTCAAACTCTCAACCAGCCGGTGTGTGGCGGGGCGTTACACAAACGACCCTTGCTGCGCGGGGTTTCGCGAGTCGTCGCGCGCGTTGCAGTCGGCAATATTCCCCGTGCGCGCCTTTCGGATGTCAGGCCAAAAAGTGTCCGGAATGCGACGTCTGAAAGATTTGGCGTGCATTCGCAAGCGGTCGTAAGCACCTCAGAAATCCGTGCGTTGCTTGAGCCATCGTGAGAGCGGGTCAGACGGGATCATTCGCTACGCCATAAGCCGCCGTGTGCGCCGGATGCAGCGATGCCTCCGCGATGTGCACGGCGTTCCGAAGACTCTCGCACTTCATGAGGTTTGCCATGACTGTTCAGAACAATCACTTCACCACGCAACTGCAGGGCGTCGCGCGACCGGCCGCGACCGACAAGACGTCGTCGCGCAGCACGTCCACCGCGGCAGCTGCATCGTCGACGGGCGACAAGGCGGCAGCGACGCAAACGTCTGCATCGCCCGTCGGCCTGGTCGGCAATCACGTCAATACGACGGCCTGAGCTGCCGGAGTTCGCCGTGCCGAAATCACGCTTTTTCACTCGCGCGCGGCGTGCCGCGGCGCGTCTCGCGATCTGGTCGGCCGTTGGTGCGGCAGTGCTGCCGCTCGACGGTTGTGCCGTCGCGGCGCTGCCGTGCCGGCTGACTTCGGCGACGCTGAAGATTCTGCCCGTCGTCGGCCATGTGGCCGCGACGCCGTTCGACGCCTGTGCCGCAGCCATCGACTGAGCTGCGACCATCGATTACGCGAGGCGAGCCATGCACCTCACTTCGATTGGACGCGCGCTGACGGCATGCGCCGTCGCCATGTCGTGCGCACTGATGCCGTTTGCTGCCGTCGCGCAGAACATGTTGTCGCCGCAACAGGCTGCTGCGTTGCGCATGTCGGCGGCCGCGAAGAAACACGCCGTCGACAAGCCGTTTGCGTTTCGCGGCATTCCGCTCGGCATCACGCTTGATGAGTTTCGCGCCGTCTCGCGCGTCCGTGCGACGCCGCTTGGCAGCGTGCCCGTCTGCGAGACGGACAACGTCGCGGGTTCGCTCGGCATGCGGTTGAAGACATCGCAGAGCCTGACGATCGCGTGCCAATGGGCGCATCGCGCGGCGGACGGCTGGGCGGTGTCGCGCGCGGTCGTGGACGGCTCGCCCGCCGACGAGCATGTGCTGCGCTTCGTGCGCGTCGATGGGCAAAGCGCGTTTCGTCTGTATGAGATTTCGTTCGTGATCGACGAGATCACGGCCGACGATTTGCGCGACGCGTTCGAAGACCGCTACGGCTCGCCGCGCACGTCGACCCAGGTCGCTTCGCCGACGGCCGGCACGCTGCCCGTCTATATCTGGGAAAACGATGTCAGTTCGATCACGTTGTGCCTGTTGCCCGCGACGCACAACGCGACGCTCACGTATCTGCTGAAGGATCCCGACGCATATATGAAGTCGGTGGTTCGGCAGTGGCAGACGAGCAGCGCCGACGCGGGCTGAACACTTATCCGGTTGGCTTCAACGCTTCAATTGACGCACAGGCAGGACACATCATGAACGCCATGCACATGCCGCGCGCTGTCGCCGTGCTGACGAGCGCCATCGCTTTCTACGCGCTCGCCGGTTGCGGCAGCACGAAGGATTCGATCGTCGACACGCCGATGCTGCCGCCGCTCGCGAGCGCGCCGATCAACGTGAACACGCAGGGCTCGATCTATCAGGCGGGCCAGAGTCTGCTGCTGTACGAGACGCCGCGTGCGCAGCATATCGGCGACGTGCTGACGATCCGGCTCTCCGAGTCGTACACGGGCTCGAACAGCGCGAACGCGCAGGCGAGCCGGGCGAGCGACATCACCGCCGAGGCCGCCGACAAATCGACGGGCACGGCAGCGCGTCTGGCGCGGCTCTTCAACATTGGCTCGGCGAGCACGACGTTCAAGGGGCAAGGATCGATCGCCGACACCAGCGGCATGACGGGCACGCTTGCCGTCACGGTGATCGGCACGATGCCGACGGGCAATCTGGTCATATCGGGCGAGAAGCTGATCTCGATGGGCGGCAACCGCGACCGGCTGCGGCTGTCGGGCATCGTGAACCCGAAGGACATCGAGGCGGGCAATTACGTCGCGTCGAGCAAGGTGGCGAACGCTCGCATCGAGCAGGCGGGTCAGGGCATGCTGGCCGATTCGACGACGCTCGGCTGGTTGCAGCGCATGTTCATGAGCGTGTTGACGTTCTGATTCTATTGCGCGGGTTTCGCTGGCCCGCGCTTTCTTCTATGTGGTGGCCTGCGTCGCGTCAGAGATTCGCGACGGGTGCGTCGTAGCGTTCCGCTGCGCCGATCTCGCCGTCCGGCACGAACACATAGCCTTTGCCCCATACGGTCTGCACGTAGCGCGGCTCGGAGGGATCGACTTCGATCAGCCGGCGCAGGCGCCAGATGGACACATCGAGGCTGCGATTGCGATGCGTATCGGTGCCGCCGTGCAGTTTTTCGAGCAGTTGCGCGCGGGTGAGCACCGTCATCGCGTGCGAGACGAACACCTTGAGCATGGCGAATTCGCTGGAGCGCAGCGCGATGCGTTCGCCGTCGCGGCGCAGTTCGCGCGCGGGGAAGTTCACTTCGAAGCGGCCGAAGCGATACGGCGCGCGATTTTCCGGCGCGCTGGGTGCTGCGCTTTCACGCCGGCGCAGCACGCTGCGAATGCGCGCGACGAGTTCGCTCGGATCGAACGGCTTGCCGAGATAGTCATCCGCGCCGAGTTCGAGACCGATCACGCGATCGATCACATCCGCGCGCGCGGTCAGCAGGATCACGGGGATGTTGTCGCCCGCGAGGCGCAGTGCGCGGAGTGCGCTGATGCCGTCGAGCTCCGGCATCATGATGTCGAGCACGACGAGTGCGGGCCGCTCGTGCTGGAGTGCCTGCTGCAACGCCATGCCGTTTTCGAGCACGGATACCGTGAAGCCGCGGCCTTGCAGGTAGTCGCGCACGATGTCGCGGACGACGGGGTCGTCGTCGACGACCATAATGGATGAGTTCATCCTGGCGATAGTAGTGATTTGGCGCTTCGCGCGGAAGGTTGGGGTGCTTTCCAAATCTTTCGGAAGTAAGAGGTCTCGTTTTTTTGTCTGCGACGCAGTCGCCAGTTTTTGCCTTCTCGGCGCGGGCTACACCGTTTGGTTTTTGCTCCGCGCTTTCGCTGGCGTCCGCGCTTTCGTAGTGGTTGTTCATGCGTTGCCCCTGTGCGGGGCGGCACTTACTTTCTTTGCCGCCGCAAAGAAAGTAAGCAAAGAAAGCGGGCTCACACCGCCAGTGCTAGTTGTTGCCTGCGGGCCCCCATCAGTTCTTACGCTCCACGCGGCAGCACGCTTGTTTGCGCCCGTTGCCAGCGTGCTAACTCACGCATCACCCGCTTCACACTCCCGCGTCATTGATCGCGTTACCAGACGTTCGCGGCCGCCCAGGTGGCAAACTGTGTGTAGGCCGTCGCGATGGAAGTGCACCACTCCGGACTGAAAAGCGGATCGGTGTCGTAGGATCGCCAACGCATATCGTGCGACAACCTACACACAGTTTGCCACCTGGGCGGCGCGGACGAGTCGCTGCCGCTGGCTGCCTGCGGGTGACTGAAGTGGGTGATGCGCCTGTTCAAGGCGCTGGCAACGGGCAGAAAGAAGCGCGTTGCCGTCTGGAGTGCGGGACCCGTTGGGGGCCCGCAGGCAAGTACAAAAGCTAGCGGTGTGAGCGGCTTTCTTTTGCCTACTTTTCTTTGCCGCTGCAAAGAAAAGTAGGTGCCGCCCCGCACAGGGGCAACGCCAGCAAACCAAAGACAAAACGCGGATGCCAGCAACAAAAGGTCAAAAAACAAAACCCGCGTTAGCGAAGGAAAAGATCAATTCCCAAGAGCAGACGTTTGAATAGTCTCAGGCGAGAGATCGAGCTGATTAACTACCATTTTGTCGATCAACCCATCGAGCTTCACAGAAGCGCTAGAAAACCGATCGACCCCGAGCCCACCCGTCTGATACCGCGCGGTAACGAGAATCCTCCCATGCTGGATCAGCGTGAGATCGATCATCGATAGATACTGCGTCGCCTCATCGCTAAACGAGCGTCGGCCATAGTCGACCGACGCGTTATACACGAGTCGCGCCTCGCACCCGGCCGGCGACGTGCCGGGGTTATACACGTCGGAGCGAATCCCGCGCTTGTCGAGCGCGAGCTGCAGCGCGGGTACGAAGTCGCCGACGGACACCAGCTGGTTCACCTCGATACAAACGGTGCGGATCTTCGCAGGCCGTCCGTTGATGAACGTCGGCGACGAATAGTTCGACGCGATCGCATAGCCCGCCTGAATCACGGAGCCCGTCGCGTCGGCGGCCGTGATCAGCGTCCAGGCGCAACCGCCCAGCGACAGCAGACACAGCGCCGCGAGCACGAGCCTCAAGACACACGCGAGAGAAGGGACGATCACGATGCGCTCGCGAACACGTTGTCGAAATGACGTCAGTAGAAGGACGAACGCTTAGCGCGCGATGCGCAGACGCAGTTCGTTCTGGCCTTCCACGCTCGCCGTGACGCTCACGCGGCGGTCAGCCGTCTTCACGATGAAGTGCTGGCGGGTCGGCGTGTTGAGGTCGTGCACGACGTTCGGAAAGCACGCGGCAATGTCCGCGCCGATTTCTTCGAGCGGATCGTTGACGAAGCCGTCGGCTTCCCAGTGCGCGCGCCAGCGGCAGTCGTACGAATGCGCATTGGCGCGGCAGTCGTCGATCTGATCGACGCCGGGCAGCTTCGCAGCCGGTTCGTCGCGCAGCTTCTTGAAGTCAGCGGACGACACGATGTGCGACAGCGCCGGACAGACGTCGGCAGGTTCGGCCTGTTTGACGGGCGTGGTCTGCGCGGCGTTCGCAGCCGTCGCGAACAGCAGCGCGGCCGTGGTCGTCAGCGCGGCGTTGCGGCCGGACTGTGCGAGGTTAAAAGGAAAACGGGAAAGCGAAGGGAGGCGGCGGTCGAGTGACATGGCAGGTATTTCCAGTGACGGTGAATATGCGTCGCGGGCTTCGCCAGGGGTGCGTTTGGCCCACGATGCAATCGTCGCTGGAATTGCCCGCGCGCAAAGCACGGAACAGCGCATGCGCTTCGAAAGTGCTTTCGAACTGTTCGAGAATCTTTCCGGATGTTGCGCCCGTCGTCGGCGCGTAAGACTTGTGCTTTCGTCCGCGCTCCTCGCTTGCCTGTGTATCAGCGCGTCGCAATGTGTTCGAGCCGCCCGCGTGATGCCGCAGTCGCGCCGCTCGCATGCAGCATTCGCGCGACGCGTGGGGCCGGACTGCGCCGCGCGAGCACGGCCTCTCTGCAAGAGTCCGCGCCCGTCACGGGCACCACGCATTCGAACCGCTCGAGCGGGGCTTCGCTCAGGCCGCTTCGCGTTCGATCGCGCGTTCGATGAACAGCGTCTGATCGTGGAATGCTTCGAGCGTCTTGCGATGCGCGACGCTGACGATCGCCGCGTTCGGCAGGCGCTCGAGCAGCGCGTTGTAGATGTTGCTTTCGTTGTCGGGATCGAGCGCGCTCGTCGCTTCGTCGAGGAACAGGAAGTCGGGCTGCTGCAGCAGCGCGCGCGCGGCTGCGAGACGCTGCTGCTCGCCCGGCGACAGCGAACGTTCCCAGTGCGCCGATTCGCCGAGCCGGTCCGCGAACTCGGACAGACGGCAGACGCCGAGCACTTCGCGGCACATCTCGTCGGAGAACGCGGACGCATCCGATGGATAGCAGAGCGCCGCCTTCAGCGTGCCGATGGGCAGATAGCTCCGCTGCGGGATGAACAGCAGCTTCGCGCCGGCAGGCATTTCGATCGTGCCTTCGCCGAACGGCCACAGCCCCGCGAGCGTGCGCATCAGCGTGCTCTTGCCCGCACCCGACGGGCCGCGCACGAGCCAGCGCGACTTCGGCGCGATGTGGAACGAGCCGACGTTCGCCAGCGCTTCACCATCGGGGCGCTGCAGACGCAGGTCCGTCACGTCGATCGAATCGATGTCCGTCAGATGCACGTTGATGCCGCCGTGCGCCGTGCCTTCGACGACCGACTCATGCAGATGCTGCGAGCGCATCACGCGATTGAATTCCCGCAGACGGTTGACGGTGGCGCGCCACTCGGCGAGCGAATCGTAATTGTTGATGAACCAGGAAAACGAGTCGCTGACCGTGCCGAATGCGCCCGTCACCTGCTGGTACACGCCGAGCGAAATCGACTTCGAAAAATACTTCGGCGCGGCGGCGATGTACGGAAAGACGATGGCCAGTTGCGAGTAACTGATCACGACGATGTTGAAGCGCCGCGTGAAACGCATGATCAGACGCCAGTTGTCGCGGATGTGTCCGAACACGCCGTTGAGCGCCTGCTCTTCAGACCGCTCGCCCTGATATAGCGCGATCTGGTCGGCGTTCTCGCGGATGCGGATCAGCGAGAAACGGAAGTCGGCTTCGACGCGCTGCTGCTGGTAGTTGATCGACACCAGCGGATGGTTGACCTTGTGCGTGACCCACGAGCCGAGCGCCGCGTAGATCAGGGCAGCCCACACCATGTAGCCCGGAATCGAGAATTCCGTGCCGAACATGTGGAACGCGAGCGCGCCCGACAGGTTCCACAGGATCACGATGAACGAGAACAGCGTGACCGTGGTCGACAGCAGTCCGAGCGACAGATTCAGCGTGGCGCTGGCCAACCCTTGCAGGTCGGCGGAAACCCGCTGGTCGGGGTTGTCGGCGAGACTGTCGCGCTCGATCCGGTAATACGCGCGGTCGCCGAGCCAGTCGTGCAGATAGCGGTTCGTGAGCCACTGCCGCCAGCGGAACTCGAGCATCTGGCGGAAGTAGGTCCGGTACGAGCCGAGCAGGATCAGCGCAAGCGCGATGACCGTGAACTGCAGCAGCGAGTATTTGAAGACGGGATAGTTGTACTGCTGGATCGCGTCGAAGAACGTGCGCTGCCAGCTGTTGAACCAGACGTTGGCCGCGACCATCGTCATGTTCATCGCAATGACGAGCGCGAGCAGCCCCCGTGCCTTCCATCGATCCTCGGACACCCAGTAGGGCTTGATGAGGCCCCACGCGGTGATGTCCGACGGATTTTTCGAGTTGTCGATCATAAGCGTCCTTTCATACGGTCGGCCCGGGCGGCGGCGCGATGTATTGCGTAGCCGCATTGCGCTGCTGCATGCCTGCGAGTTCGTGGCCCGGGCTGCGATTGTTTCGGCAGCGACTTAATCTGAACTTAAACGGACGTATTGCCGCACCTGCAACCCGCCGCCCGACCCGACAGCGGCCTTGCAGCGGCGCGGCATTCCGTCCGCATTGACGCGTGCCATTGTGCCAGAGCAACAGGGAACCTCGCCAAAATCAGCCGGCACCGATTGCGGTCTGTCCGGGTTTGCGGCGCGCGCGCCTTTTATGGTCTAATGGACTGGACGAAACAGGGGTGCTTCGTGCGCGGGCAGTCGTCGCGGCGAGGCTGAGAGAGACCCTTCGCACCCGATCCGGGTAATACCGGCGCGGGAAGTTTTCGGGAAGTTTTTCCTGGAAGTTCTCCTTCCGCCGGGGCGGCGCTCCCGTTGCATCGCGAGCGCCCATTCCCGGCCGGCCTTGCCCGCCGGTTTCGTCCTTGGGTACGAGCGCACTTCTGCCGTACGGAAAGGATTCGATGACCGTTCATTCTTCAGTTATTTGTCTCGTCGCTGCTGGCTTTGCCGGCCGGTTCGCCATGGGCGCGCGGTTTGCGGCGTCCGGAGTTTGCTTCGGAGCCGCGCGATGAGGACATCTGCTCAACCGGATTTCGCCGTGATCGGCGGCGGGCTGTGCGGGCGTCTCGTCGCGTGGCAGCTCGCGGGCGACGGGTATCGCGTCGCGCTGTACGAACGCGGCGACGCCGCCGGCTCGAATGCGGCTGCATGGGTTGCTGCTGCGATGCTCGCGCCGCTCGCCGAGGCCGCCAGTGCCGAGCTGCTGATCACGCGGCTGGGCGCGGCGTCGCTGGAAACCTGGCCGGCGCTGCTCGCGCAGTTGCCCGAGCCCGTGTTCTTCCAGCGCAACGGTTCGCTGATCGTCTGGCATCACAGCGATCGGGCCGAAGCGCCGCTGTTCGAGCGACGCTTGCGCGCGAATGCGCCCGCCGAACTGCTCGACGGTGGACTGGTGGCGCTTGCCGGTGCACAGGTCGGCGCGTCCGAGCCGGCGCTCGCGGGCCGCTTCACGCAAGGCTGGCTGCTGCCGCACGAAGGTCAGCTCGACAACCGTCAGGTGCTGTCGGCACTGGCTGCGGGGCTCGCCGGGCGCGGCGTGGAGACGCACTGGAACACAGCTGTCGACGACCACGCGATGCCGCCCGCCAAGATCACGATCGACTGCCGCGGACTCGGCGCGAAACCGGCGATGCCGACGCTGCGCGGCATTCGCGGCGAAGTCGCACGCGTGCACGCGCCTGGCATCGGACTGACGCGGCCGGTGCGCCTGCTGCATCCGCGCTATCCGCTGTATATCGCGCCGAAGCAGAACGATCTGTATGTGATCGGTGCGACGGAAGTGGAAGGCGAGGACATGTCGCCCGTCAGCGTGCGGTCGGCGCTCGAATTGCTGAGCGCGGCGTTCTCGGTGCATCCGGGGTTCGGCGAGGCGCGCATTCTCGAACTGAACTCGCAGTGCCGGCCGACGCTGCCCGACCATCGTCCCGTGCTGCTGTGGGACGGCGCGGGCACGCTGCGCGTGAATGGCCTGTACCGGCACGGCTACATGATCGCGCCCGAAGTCGCGGGCGAAGCGGTGCGTTTCGCGTCCGCGCTGCTCGATGGCCGCGTCGCCGATGCGGACGGTTTCCTCGACTGGCAGCGCAACGCGCGCTGGAGCGAGCTGTTCCGGCTCGACGGCACGCACGATCGGGAAGAGACCCGGCCTGCCGTCACTCTCAACGTTTGAACACACAGACATGGATATTCAGATCAACCAGAAGCCGCTGTCGCTGCCCGAAGGCGCGACCGTCGCCGACGCGCTCAGCGCGTTCGGCGCGCGGCCGCCGTTCGCCGTCGCGCTGAACGGCAATTTCGTCGCGCGCACGCAGCATGCGGCGCGCGCGTTGCAGGCGGGTGACCGGCTCGACGTCGTGCATCCCGTCGCGGGCGGCTGAGGCCAAAGCTCGCGACGCACTGTCACTGACAAGGAATCACACATGAACTCACACGCGAACGCTCCCGCCGACGCGCTCACGCTTTACGGCCAAACCTTCCAGAGCCGCGTGCTGCTCGGCACGTCGCGCTATCCGTCGCTGCAATCGCTGTCGGATTCGATCGCGGCATCGAAGCCGGGCATGGTGACGGTCGCGCTGCGCCGGCAGATGAGCGAAGGCGGCGCGGAAGCTGGCTTCTTCGATCTGCTCAAGCGCCACGGCGTGCCCCTCCTGCCGAACACGGCCGGTTGCCAGACGGTCGGCGAGGCGGTCACGACGGCGCACATGGCGCGCGAAGTATTCGAAACCGACTGGATCAAGCTCGAACTGATCGGCGACGACTACACGCTGCAACCCGACCCTGTCGGACTGATCGAAGCGGCGGCGCAACTGGTGAAGGACGGCTTCAAGGTGCTGCCGTATTGCACGGAGGACCTCGTGATCGGACGCCGTCTGCTCGACGCGGGCTGCGAGGCGCTGATGCCGTGGGGCGCGCCCATCGGCACCGGCAAGGGCGTCGTCAATCCGTATGGACTGCGCGTGCTGCGCGAACGTCTCCCCGATGTGCCGCTGATCGTCGATGCCGGGCTCGGCGTGCCGTCGCATGCCTGCCAGGTGATGGAATGGGGCTTCGACGGCGTGCTGCTGAACACGGCCGTCTCGCAGGCCACGCATCCCGAAACGATGGCGCGCGCCTTCGCAATGGGCGTCGAAGCGGGCCGCGAGGCATATCTGGCCGGCCCGATGGCCGAACGTGAAACTGCCCATGCGAGCACGCCCGTCGTCGGCATGCCGTTCTGGCATCAGGATGGGAGCGCTGCAGCATGACGGAAACACTGAAACTGTCGGGCCGCGACCTGTTCTGGCCGCCCGCCGATGAACTCACGGAAGCCGTCGAGCGCATTCGCGCGCGCCTCGGCGACTGGCCGCCGACGCACGTCGAGTGGCGCATCTGTCTGACGGCGCCCGACGACGCGAATGGCGGCGACCTGATCGTCTTCACCGATCTGAAACGGAACGACGCGCAACATCTCGAGCAGATCGCCCGCTGGGTCACGCACGGTGCAGGCGTGATCGAAGCGGCGGAGGGCAAAGCGGTGCTGCATCTGGGCGGCGTGCGCTACCAGCTGGAAGGCCATCTCGCCGAGGACTGGATCTCCGCGCTGGCGGCGTTCCTCGATTGCGGCTTCGATCCGCACGATGCGCTGACGCTCGCGCTTGCGTGGCGCGACGGCGACGAGACGGAGTCGGACGATGCGTGGCCGTGCGATCTGTCGCGCTTCCCGCGTGTTGCCGGTTTGCCGGACGCACCGGCGCAACCGTTCGCGGCCTGCCCGGACGCGCTCGGCCTCTATGCCGTGCTGCCGACGGCGGAGTGGGTCGAACGCGTGGCGGGCTTCGGCGTGAAGACGGTGCAGCTGCGCCACAAGGCGGCCGACGCCGAACTGCAACGCGAGATCGCGCGCTCGGTCGCGGCGGGCCGCGAGCACGACGCGCACGTCTTCATCAACGATCACTGGCAGGCCGCGATCGACGCTGGCGCCTATGGCGTGCACCTAGGCCAGGAAGACGTGCATACGGCCGATCTGCATGCGTTGTCGGCAGCCGGCGTCCGTCTGGGGCTGTCGACGCACGGCTACTACGAAATGCTGACGGCGTTGCACTTCCGTCCGAGCTACGTTGCGCTGGGCGCAGTGTTCCCGACCACGACGAAGGTGATGCCCACAGCGCCGCAAGGTCTGGTGCGGCTCGCGCGCTACGTGAAGCTGCTGGAAGGCGTCGTGCCGCTCGTCGCGATCGGCGGGATCAGCGGCGATGTACTGCCGCAAGTGCTGAAGACGGGTGTGAAAAGCGCAGCCGTGGTTCGCGCAATCACCGAGGCCGCCGAGCCCGCTTCCGCCACCGCAGGGCTACAAAACATATTTTTGCAAGAAAAAGTTTAGAAAAGTTAAATCGTTAGCGTCGTCAAGGCAGGGTTTGCACGAAGGCCCTATAATTCGCCCTTCCGTGTAAAGGACTGACAGTTTCGTGCCATCCTCTTCCGAGACCCTCCTTGAGCTACGCGACGTCGATTTCGGCTACGGCGAGCGGCTCGTCCTGTCGAACCTGAACCTGCGCTTCAAACGCGGCCAGGTGGTCGCGGTCATGGGCGGCTCGGGGTGCGGTAAGACCACGGTGCTGCGCCTGATCGGCGGCCTGGTGCGCGCGCAGCGTGGCCAGGTGCTGTTCCACGGCCAGGACATCGGCGCGCAGACGCGCGACGGCCTGTACGCGTTGCGCCGCAAGATGGGCATGCTGTTCCAGTTCGGCGCGCTGTTCACCGACATGTCGGTGTTCGACAACGTCGCCTTCGCTCTGCGTGAGCACACCGACCTCCCCGATGATCTGGTCCGCGACCTCGTGTTGATGAAGCTCAACGCGGTCGGTCTGCGCGGTGCGCGCGACCTCGCGCCCTCGGAGATTTCGGGCGGTATGGCGCGCCGCGTGGCGCTGGCCCGCGCCATCGCGCTCGATCCCGAACTGATGATGTACGACGAGCCGTTCGCCGGTCTCGACCCCATTTCGCTCGGTATCACGGCGAACCTGATCCGCGCACTCAACACCGCACTGGGCGCAACGTCCATTCTGGTCACGCACGACGTGCCCGAATCGTTCGCCATCGCCGACTACGTCTACTTCCTCGCGAACGGCGGCGTCCTCGCCGAGGGCACGCCGGCGGAGTTGCGTGCATCGACGGATCCGACCGTGCGTCAGTTCATCGACGGCACGCCCGACGGCCCCTTCAAATTTCACTATCCGAGCAACACGCCGCTGGCGGCGGACTTCGGCATCGGCGGAGGCCGCGCATGATCAGCACCATCGGTCGTTCCGTCATCTGCGGGCTCGGGCAGACGGGGTACGCGGCGCGCATGTTCTTGCGCCTCGTGCTCGAATTTTTCCCGCTGCTGCGCCGTCCGCGTCTTGTCACGAAGCAGATCCACTTCGTCGGTAACTATTCGCTGGTGATCATCGCGGTGTCGGGGCTGTTCGTCGGCTTCGTGCTCGGGCTGCAAGGCTATTACACCCTCAACCGCTACGGCTCCGAACAGGCGCTCGGCTTGCTGGTCGCGCTGTCGCTCGTACGCGAACTCGGGCCCGTCGTGACGGCACTGCTGTTCGCCGGACGCGCGGGCACGTCGCTCACGGCCGAGATCGGCCTGATGAAGGCGGGCGAGCAACTCACGGCAATGGAAATGATGGCCGTTGACCCATTGAAGGTGGTCGTCGCGCCGCGCATGTGGGCGGGCATTATCGCGATGCCGGTTCTTGCGGCCATCTTCAGCGCCGTGGGCGTGATCGGCGGCTATATCGTGGGCGTGCTGATGATCGGCGTCGATGCCGGCGCGTTCTGGTCGCAGATGCAGGGCGGCGTCGATGCCTATCGCGACGTCGGCAACGGCGTGATCAAGAGCATCGTGTTCGGCTTCGCGGTGACGTTCATCGCGCTCTACCAGGGCTACGAAGCGAAGCCCACGCCGGAAGGCGTGTCGCGCGCGACGACCAAAACAGTCGTCTACGCATCGCTCGCCGTGCTCGGTCTGGATTTCCTGCTGACCGCGCTGATGTTCAGCTAGGCGGCGTCGCGCCAATACACGCGCGCCGCGCCGCGCAGGCAACACGCCGCAGCGGCATAGATTCTCTTTGGGATGAAGATGAAAAAAACTGCTCTCGATTTCTGGGTAGGTCTGTTCGTGGTGCTCGGGTTCATCGCGTTGCTGTTCCTCGCGCTGAAGGCGGGCAACATGAGCTCGCTGTCGTTTCAGGCGACGTACCCGGTCAAGCTGAAATTCGACAATATCGGCGGCCTCAAGGCGCGCGCGCCTGTGAAGAGCGCGGGCGTGACGGTGGGGCGCGTGGCGTCGATCGGCTTCGACAGCAATTCGTATCAGGCGCTCGTGACGCTCGATCTCGACAAGCAATATCAATTTCCGAAAGACACGTCCGCGAAGATTTTGACGTCGGGCCTGTTGGGTGAGCAGTACATCGGTCTTGAGCCGGGTGGCGACAGCGAAATGCTGAAAGCCGGCGACACGATCTCGATGACCCAATCGGCGATCGTCCTGGAGAATCTGATCGGGCAGTTCTTGTACAACAAGGCAGCGGATTCCGGGGCTGCCAAATCCGGTGCATCCGCTGCGGCTCCCGAGCCTGCAGCACCGGCTCCCGCAGCGCCTGCTGCGGCTGCTTCGGGTGCATCCGGGCAATAAGGAGAGAACAACAAATGATGACGACACGCTTACGTGTCGCGGGGATCGCGCTTGCTGTGGCAACGTTTGCCGGTTGTGCAACCGTTCAGAACCCTACGAAGGAAGATCCGATCGAGGGTTTCAACCGTACGATCTTCACGTTCAACGACACGGTCGACAAATACGCGCTGAAGCCCGTCGCGAAGGGTTACGTGTTCGTCACGCCGCAGCCTGTGCGTGACAGTGTCACGAACTTCTTTTCGAACATCGGCGATGTCTACATCGCCGCGAACAACCTGCTGCAATTGAAGATCGCCGACGGCGTGTCGGACATCATGCGTATCGTGATCAACACGATCTTCGGTGTCGGCGGTCTGTTCGACGTCGCGACGCTCGCGAAGCTGCCGAAGCACGACAACGACCTCGGTCTGACGCTCGGTCACTACGGCGTGCCGCCGGGGCCGTATCTGGTGCTGCCGCTGTTCGGGCCGAGCACGGTGCGCGACGGCGTGGGCATGGTCGGCAACTACTTCATCAACCCGCTCACGTATGTGCAGCCGGACAGCCTGAGCTGGGCGCTGTATGGGCTGAACGTCGTCAACACGCGCGCGAACCTGCTGAGCGCGAGCGATGTGCTCGAAGGCGCGGCCCTCGACAAGTATTCGTTCGTGCGCAATGCATACCTGCAACGCCGCCGCTATCTGCTGACGGGCGGCACTGCATCGACGGGGCTGCCTGACTACGGCAGCGAAGCACCGCTGCCGAAGTACGAAGATGTCGACGGCGGCGCTGCCGCGACGCCTGCAGCGCCCGCTGCGGCATCGGCGCCCGAAGCGGCGTCGGGCACGACGTCGAACGATGCAACGGGTGGCGCGGCGGGTGCTGCACAGCCTGCATCCGACACGAGTGCACCGCCGACCGTTCCGGGCGGCCAGATCGTGCCGCCGGCGCATTTCGGCTACCCGTCGCTGAAGCTGCGCTAAGGCATGTCAAATGCGAGGGACGTATCTGTCTGCCGTAACACTC
This sequence comes from Paraburkholderia sp. Tr-20389, assembly GCF_017104565.1. Lineage (GTDB taxonomy): Bacteria > Pseudomonadota > Gammaproteobacteria > Burkholderiales > Burkholderiaceae > Paraburkholderia. The sequence goes on from NZ_JAAGPD010000019.1 coordinate 86,404, forward strand.
GGATACGAATCTCGCAGTTTGGGCGTGGATTGCGGCTGAACTCGCGTGATATTGTCGCCTCCAACGCTAAGCTTATTTTTTTGGCAGGACTGGAAATGAAAAAATTCTTCTTCTTCATCCCGTTTATTGCAGCGCTCTTTGCGTTCGGTGGCGCGGCGTCCGCGCAAACCGTCGATACAAACAATCCCGACGTGATGGTCAAGACCGTCACGCAGCAGGTGATCGACGCCGTGCGCGCCGACAAGACCATCCAGACGGGCAACATCGGCGCCGTCACGAAGCTCGTGAACGAAAAGATTCTCCCGTACACGGACTTTCGCCGTACGACGCAACTCGCGATGGGCCGCAACTGGCGTGCCGCGACGCCCGAGCAGCAGAACGCCGTGGTCGAGCAGTTCAAGACGCTGCTGATCCGCACGTATTCGGGCGCGCTCGCACAGGTGAAGGACCAGCAGATCGAATACAAGCCGTTCCGCGCAAACCCGGAAGATACCGACGTGGTGGTGCGCTCGGTGGTGATGAACAACGGCTCGCCCGTCGAACTCGACTACCGTCTGTACAAGACGCCGCAAGGCTGGCGCGTGTATGACCTGAACGTGCTCGGCGCATGGCTGATCCAGGCGTACCAGCAGCAGTTCAACGAGCAGATCCAGAAGAGCGGCGTCGACGGTCTGATCCAGTTCCTGACGGCACGCAACCAGCAACTCGCGGGCGGCAAACAGTCGTGAACAACTTTGCAAGCGCGCCGGTGACGACGCCCACCAACTCGTTCGAAACGGGCGCCACGCTGACCCACGCGAGCGCGAAAGCCGCGCTCGCTGCAGGGCTCGCGCGCATCGGCGGCGGCGCGACTGCAGTCGACTGCGCGCCGCTCACGCAATTCGATTCGTCCGCGCTGGCCGTGCTGCTCGCATGGCAACGCGCGGCGAGCGCACGCGGCACGCCGCTCGCCATCGTCAACCTGCCTGCGGGGCTGTCCAGCCTCGCTCAAGCGTACGGCGTCGATACACTCCTCACCGCACGACATTGACGCTCGCGCGTCAGTGAGCCTCGCACCGCATTTCGCTGTTCGCGCGGGCTCACGTTCTCCCAAGGCAAGTCGGCCGTTTCGACTTTTGCCCTATAATCAAACGTTTTTTGGCGCCTCGCCGTTTCGTTTCGTATCCAGGAAACGGTCGTAGCGGTTGCAGCAGCAGCGCAAGCAGTCGTTTGCACCCGGCCCCAATTTCGTTTTCCCCATGCTTTCGCGCCCTTGCCGGGCGACCTATCAGGCGCTGTCCACCTCGACGGCGCACAGTCATGTCAGCGATTGAAATTCGTAACGTCAAAAAGCGCTACAAGGATCTGCAAGCGCTCAAAGGCGTCAGCTTCACCGTCGAACAAGGCGAGTTTTTCGGGCTGCTCGGCCCGAACGGCGCGGGCAAGACGACGCTCATCAGCATCCTCGCCGGTCTCGCGCGCGCCGATGAAGGCAGCATCACGGTTCACGGCCACCATGTCGTCGACGATTTCCGTCTTGCGCGCCGCGCGCTCGGCGTCGTGCCGCAGGAACTCGTGTTCGATCCGTTCTTCACCGTGCGCGAAACGCTGCGCATCCAGTCGGGTTACTTCGGTTTGCGCAAGAACGACGACTGGATCGACGAAGTGATGGCCAATCTCGATCTCACCGAAAAAGCCGACGCGAACATGCGCGCGCTGTCGGGCGGGATGAAACGCCGCGTGCTCGTCGCGCAGGCGCTCGTGCATCGGCCGCCCGTGATCGTGCTCGACGAGCCGACGGCGGGCGTCGACGTCGAACTCCGGCAGACGCTGTGGAAATTCATCTCGCGCCTGAACCGCGAAGGCCACACGATCGTGCTGACCACGCATTACCTCGAAGAGGCCGAATCGCTGTGCGATCGCATCGCGATGCTGCGGCGAGGTGAAGTCGTTGCATTGGAGCGCACGAGCACGCTGCTCGAACGCTTCGCGGGCACGCAGTTGTTCGTCCGGTTCGCGCAGGGCGTACTGCCCGCCGAATTGCGTCCGCTCGAAGTCGATCCCGGCAACGTCAACGGACGCCAGCATCTGCTGCGCCTCGCGAGCTATGACGACGTCGAGCGCATTCTTGCGCAGTGCCGCGCGGCGGGCTGCACGTTCGACGAAATCGAGGTGCGCAAGGCCGACCTCGAAGATGTTTTCCTGCAGGTGATGAGCGGGCCGGAAGTGGTCGAGGGGTTGGCATGAGCGGTTTTCGTACCCTGTTCTACAAAGAGCTGTTGCGCTTCTGGAAAGTCGCGTTCCAGACGGTGCTCGCGCCCGTGATCACCGCGCTGCTGTATCTGACTATCTTCGGCCACGCACTGCGCGATCACGTGCAGGTCTATCCTGGCGTGCAGTACACGAGCTTCCTCGTGCCCGGCCTCGTGATGATGAGCGTGCTGCAGAATGCATTCGCGAACAGTTCGTCGTCGCTGATTCAGTCGAAGATCACGGGCAATCTCGTGTTCGTGCTGCTGCCGCCACTGTCGCACTACGAGATGTACGCAGCCTATGTGCTCGCGGCCGTCGTGCGCGGACTGTGCGTCGGGTTGGGCGTGTTCGTCGTGACGGTCTGGTTCATTCCGATGAGCTTCACGGCGCCGCTCTACATCATTGCGTTCGCGGTGCTCGGCTCGGCGATTCTCGGCACGCTCGGCGTGATCGCCGGCATCTGGGCCGAAAAGTTCGATCAGCTCGCCGCGTTCCAGAATTTTCTGATCATGCCGCTCACGTTCCTCTCGGGCGTGTTCTACTCGACGCATACGCTGCCGTCCGGCTGGCGCGAGGTGTCACGGCTCAATCCGTTTTTCTACATGATCGACGGCTTTCGTTACGGCTTCTTCGGCATGTCGGACATCGATCCGCTGTGGAGCCTGCTGATCGTCGGCGGTTTCTTCGTCGTCTTGGCCGTGCTGGCGATGCGCATGCTCGCGTCCGGCTACAAGCTGCGTCACTAGGAGCACTGAAATGCTACCCACACCCGAACAGGTCAAGAATTACATCGCGGCGGGCCTTCCTTGCGAGCATCTCGAAGTGGAAGGCGACGGCCAGCATTTCTTCGCGACCATCGTGTCGACGAATTTCGAAGGCAAGCGCCTGATTCAACGGCATCAACTCGTGTACGCGGCGCTCGGCGACCGCATGCGCGAAGAGATTCACGCGCTCAGCATGAAGACGCTGACGCCGGCCGAATGGCAAAGCGCCTGACTTGCGCATAAAAGGTCACGCATAGGACATGCTGTCTGTCGGGGGACGGCGCTCATAAACTGGCTGCAGGAAGAGCGGAAAAACAAGCTGCACAATAAGCTTCAGACGTAGCTGCAAATTTGCTGGAACATCAGTGCGTATCACACAAGACACACAAGATAGTCGCGACGCCGCGCACGGCGCCGCAGCAACCGCCCACAAGACGCCCGTTGGCGGACGGGCAGACCAGGAACAAACAGGCATGGACAAACTCGTGATTGAAGGCGGGCAGAAGCTCGCTGGTGAGATCGTTGTTTCGGGTGCGAAGAACGCGGCGCTGCCGATTCTTTGCGCAGGCTTGTTGAGCGCGGAGCCCGTGCATCTCGACAACGTGCCCGATCTGCAGGACGTGCGCACCACGCTCAAGCTGCTCGGCCAGATGGGTGTGCGCACGGAAAGCGCCGGCGGCAAGGTGTCGCTCGACGCGTCGAAGGTCGACAATCTCGTCGCGCCGTACGAACTCGTCAAGACGATGCGCGCGTCGATCCTCGTGCTGGGCCCGCTCGTCGCGCGTTTCGGCGAGGCGAAGGTGTCGCTGCCGGGCGGCTGCGCGATCGGCGCACGGCCCGTGGATCAGCACATCAAGGGCCTGCAGGCGATGGGCGCCGAGATCAACATCGAGCACGGTTTCATCGAAGCACGCGCGAAGCGTCTGAAGGGCGCGCGCATCATCACCGACATGATCACCGTCACGGGCACCGAAAACCTGCTGATGGCGGCCGTGCTGGCGGATGGCGAAACGATCATCGAAAATGCCGCGCGCGAGCCGGAAGTCGGCGATCTGGCGAATCTGCTCGTCGCGATGGGCGCGAAGATCGACGGCATCGGCACCGATCGTCTGGTCATTCAAGGCGTCGACAAGCTGCACGGCGCGAAGCACACGGTCGTGCCGGACCGCATCGAAGCGGGCACCTTCCTGTGCGCGGTCGCGGCGGCCGGCGGCGACGTGACGCTGCGTCATGTGCGCCCGCAGATTCTCGAAGCCGTCACGGACAAGCTGCGCGACGCAGGCGTGACGATCGAAGAGGGCGACGACTGGATGCGCGTGCGCATGAACCAGCGTCCGAAGGCCGTGTCGTTCCGCACGTCGGAATACCCGGCGTTTCCGACCGACATGCAGGCGCAGTTCATGGCGCTCAACACGCTCGCGGAAGGCACGTCGCAAGTGGTCGAGACGATCTTCGAAAATCGCTTCATGCACGTGCAGGAACTGAACCGTCTCGGCGCGAACATCACGATCGACGGCAAGACGGCGCTCGTCAACGGCGTCGAGAAGCTGTCGGGCGCGAAGGTGATGGCGACCGACCTGCGCGCGTCGGCGAGCCTCGTGATCGCGGGCCTGTGCGCGGACGGCGAAACGCTGATCGACCGTATCTATCACCTCGATCGCGGCTACGACCGGATGGAATCGAAACTCACCGCAGTCGGCGCGAAGGTGCGCCGCATCAAGGGTAATCAGGCATGAGCGCATTGCCGCAAACGTCGTCGTCGCCCGCAGCGGGCAAGCCGCTGACGCTCGCATTGTCCAAGGGCCGCATCTTCGAGGAAACGGTGCCGCTGCTCGCGGCAGCGGGCATCGAAGTGACGGAAGACCCGGAAACGTCGCGCAAGCTGATCCTGCCGACCAACGACCCGAACGTGCGCGTGATCATCGTGCGCGCCACCGACGTGCCGACGTACGTCGAATACGGCGCCGCCGATTTCGGCGTCGCGGGCAAGGACGTGCTGATCGAGCACGGCGGCAGCGGCCTGTATCAGCCGATCGATCTGGATATCGCGCGCTGCCGGATGTCGGTGGCCGTGGCGGCCGGTTTCGACTATGCGAACGCGGTGCGCCAGGGCGCGCGCCTGCGCGTCGCGACGAAGTACGTCGAAACCGCGCGCGAGCACTTCGCATCGAAGGGCGTGCACGTCGATCTGATCAAGCTGTATGGATCGATGGAACTCGCGCCGCTGGTCGGCCTCGCTGACGCGATCGTCGACCTGGTCAGTTCGGGCGGCACGCTGCGCGCGAACAACCTTGTGGAGGTCGAAGAGATCATGCATATCTCGTCGCGCCTCGTCGTGAACCAGGCGGCGCTGAAGCTGAAGCGCGCCGCGCTGGCACCCATTCTCGACGCGTTCCAGCGCGCGTCGCAACGCACTGGCGCGACGGCCTGACGAACCGAAGCACGTCGCCGCCGACGCGCGCGCCTTACCGAAACGGATACCAGCATGTCTATCAAGATTCGCAAACTCGATTCCAGCACTGAAGCTTTCCAGAAGTCGCTGCATGCGGTGCTCGCGTTCGAAGCGAGCGAAGACGAAGCGATCGAGCGCTCGGTCGCGCAGATTCTGGCCGACGTGAAGGCGCGCGGCGATGCCGCCGTGCTCGACTATACGAACCGTTTCGACCGTCTGAACGCGCAGGACGTCGGCGCGCTCGAATTGCCGATGTCGGAGCTGGAAGCTGCGCTCGAAGGGCTCGAACCGAAGCGCCGCGCGGCGCTCGAAGCGGCGGCGGCGCGCGTGCGCGCGTATCACGAGAAGCAGAAGATCGAATGCGGCAGCCATAGCTGGCAGTACACGGAAGCCGACGGCACCGTGCTCGGCCAGAAGGTGACGCCGCTCGATCGCGCGGGCATCTACGTGCCGGGCGGCAAGGCGGCGTATCCGTCGTCGGTGCTGATGAACGCGATTCCGGCGCGCGTGGCCGGCGTGCGCGAGATCGTCATGGTCGTGCCGACGCCGGACGGCGTGAAGAATCCGCTCGTGCTGGCGGCGGCGCTGCTGGGCGGCGTCGATCGCGTGTTCACGATCGGCGGCGCGCAGGCAGTCGGCGCGCTCGCGTACGGCACGCAAACCATTCCTGCCGTCGACAAGATCTGCGGTCCCGGCAACGCGTATGTCGCGTCGGCGAAACGCCGCGTGTTCGGCGTGGTCGGTATCGACATGATCGCGGGCCCGTCGGAAATTCTGGTGCTGTGCGACGGCACGACCGACCCGCGCTGGGTCGCGATGGATCTGTTCTCGCAGGCCGAGCACGACGAGCTCGCGCAATCCATCCTGCTGTGTCCGGACGATGGCTTCATCGCGCGCGTCGAAGACGCGATCAACGAACTGCTGCCGACGATGCCGCGCCGCGATGTGATCCAGGCGTCGCTCGAAGGCCGCGGCGCGCTGGTCAAGGTGCGCGATATGGCGGAAGCCTGCGCGATCGCCAACGACATCGCGCCGGAACACCTCGAAATCTCCGCGCTGGAGCCGCAGCAGTGGGCGCAGCAGATCCGCCACGCGGGCGCGATCTTCCTTGGCCGCTACACGAGCGAGAGCCTCGGCGACTACTGCGCGGGACCGAACCATGTGCTGCCGACGTCGCGCACCGCACGTTTCTCGTCGCCGCTCGGCGTCTATGATTTCTTCAAGCGCTCGAGCCTGATCGAGGTTAGCGCGGAAGGCGCGCAGACGCTGGGTGAAATCGCCGCCGAGCTTGCCTATGGCGAAGGTCTGCAAGCGCATGCGCGCAGCGCCGAATACCGGATGAAGAACAACGGCTGATCCAGGCGACGGATGGTTGTTTCGGGCGCTGAATTCGAGACGGCCGACGTTTTCACGAACGTCTTCACGAAAGACAGAGAGTTCAACCCGGGGCGGCCGCGAGTCGCCCCAATTGCGCCACCTGCTGCGAGAGGCGCGCCCCCACGCCATGACGACACCACAAGACATCATTCGCCGCGACGTGCTCGCGATGACGAGTTATCCCGTTGCCGACGCGACGGGCCTCGTGAAGCTCGACGCGATGGAGAATCCGTTTCCGCTGCCCGAAGCGCTCGCTGCGCAGCTCGGCGAGCATCTGGCGGGCGTCGCGTTGAACCGTTATCCGGCGCCGCGTCCCCAGGCGCTGCTCGACAAGCTCAAGCGCGTGATGAACGTGCCGGAGAATTGCGAAGTACTGCTCGGCAATGGTTCGGACGAACTGATCAGCATGATTTCGATGGCCTGCGCGACGCCGGGCGCGAAGGTGCTGGCGCCCGTGCCGGGCTTCGTGATGTACGCGATGTCGGCGAAGCTCGCGAACATGGAGTTCGTCGGCGTGCCGCTGAATGCGGATCTCACGCTCGATACGGAAGCCATGCTCGCCGCGATCGCCGAGCATCAACCGGCCGTCATCTATCTTGCGTATCCGAACAACCCGACGGGCACGCTTTACGACGCCGCCGCCATCGAACGCATCATTGCCGCGGCGAACCGAAGCCTCGTCGTGATCGACGAGGCGTATCAGCCGTTCGCGCAGCAAAGCTGGATGCCGCGCGCGGGCGAGTTCGACAACGTCGTCGTGATGCGCACCGTGTCGAAGCTGGGGCTCGCGGGCATCCGTCTTGGCTACATGGCCGGCCGCACGGAATGGATCAACGAACTCGACAAGGTGCGCCCGCCCTACAACATCAACGTGCTCACGCAGGCGACGGCCGATTTCCTGCTCGATCACGTTGACGTGCTCGACGCACAGGCCGCGCAACTGCGTGCGGAGCGCACGAAGCTGGCGCAGGCCGTGGCCGCGCTGCCGGGCGCAGAAGTGTTCCCGAGCGCGGGTAATTTCCTGCTGGTGCGCGTGCCGGATGCATCGGCGACGTTCGAAACCCTGCTCACAGCGCGGGTTTTGATCAAAAACGTGAGTAAAATGCACCCATTGCTCGCGAATTGCGTGCGTTTGACGGTCGGTTCGCCGGAAGAAAACGCCCAGATGCTCGCTGCACTGAAACTCGTGCTGAACTGAAAGCGGCACTTTTCCAACCCAATACTTTTTAAAGTCAGATTCGAGGAATTGCCATGCGCCTTGCGGAAGTCGTTCGCAACACCAGCGAAACGCAGATCCGTGTGAAGATCAACCTGGACGGCACCGGTCAGCAAAAGCTGGCCACGGGCGTGCCGTTCCTCGATCACATGCTCGACCAGATCGCCCGCCACGGGCTGATCGATCTGGACATCGAAGCGCATGGCGATACGCATATCGACGACCACCATACCGTCGAAGACGTCGGCATTACGCTCGGTCAAGCCATCGCGAAGGCCGTCGGCGACAAGAAGGGCATTCGCCGCTACGGTCATTCTTACGTGCCGCTCGACGAAGCGCTGTCGCGTGTCGTGATCGATTTTTCCGGCCGTCCGGGCCTCGAATTTCACGTGCCGTTCACGCGCGCGCGTATCGGCACGTTCGACGTCGATCTCTCCATCGAATTTTTCCGCGGCTTCGTGAATCATGCGGGTGTCACGCTGCATATCGACAACCTGCGCGGACTGAACGCGCATCATCAGATGGAAACGGTGTTCAAGGCGTTCGGTCGTGCATTGCGCATGGCCACCGAACTCGACGAACGTGCGGCGGGGCAGATTCCGTCGACCAAGGGCAGCCTCTAAACGACTCACTGCGCGACCAACCGTCACCACTGGGACCGGCCGCGTCGCGCGCGTCCGGCTTGCGATGGATATCATCAAGTCGTTTATTTCGCTGCTCGCGCTGATCAATCCCGTCGGCGCCATACCGTTTTTTCTGAGTCTGACGTCGCAGCAATCGATCGCCGAGCAGCGCCGTACCATTCGCGTCGCATCGATTTCGGTGTTCTGCGTGATCGCCGTGTCGACCTTGCTGGGGCAGCAGATCATCCGCTTCTTCGGGATTTCGATCGGCGCGCTTGAAGTAGGCGGCGGCATCATCATGTTGCTGATGTCGATCAGCATGCTGAACGCGCAGGTCGGCAACGCCCGCTCGACGCCGGAAGAGCGGCACGAAGCCGAAATGAAGGACAACATCGCCGTCGTGCCGCTGGCGATTCCGCTGCTGACAGGGCCGGGCTCGATCAGTACCGTCCTTGTCTATTCGGCCAGCTATCCTCATTGGTACGAGCGGATTAGTCTGATCGCCATTGGTGCAGTGATTGCGGCGCTGTGTTTCGGATCGCTGAGTCTTGCTGAACCGATTGCCCGCTGGGTCGGTCGGACGGGAATCAATATCGGCACGCGGTTGATGGGTTTGATGTTGTCGGCGCTGGCGGTGGAGTTCATCGTCAACGGATTAAAGGCGTTGCTGCCTAACTTGAAATGAAAACTTCGATAGCTATTGTGGATTACGGAATGGGCAACCTGCGTTCGGTTGCCCAGGCGTTGAAGAAAGCCGCACCGGAAGCGGACGTGGCGATCGTCGACAAGCCCGAAGCGATCCGCGCGGCAGACCGCGTGGTGCTGCCCGGCCAGGGCGCGATGCCCGACTGCATGCGCTCGCTCGGCGAATCCGGTTTGCAGGAAGCAGTGATCGAAGCGTCGCGCAACAAGCCGCTGATGGGCGTGTGCGTCGGTGAGCAGATGCTGTTCGACTGGAGCGCGGAAGGCGACACCAACGGTCTCGGGCTGCTGCCCGGCAAGGTGGTGCGATTCGATCTGGAAGGCCAGTTGCAGGACGACGGCTCGCGCTTCAAGGTGCCGCAGATGGGCTGGAACCGTGTCCGTCAGGCGCAGCCGCACCCGCTGTGGGACGGTGTCGCGGACAACGCGTTCTTCTACTTCGTGCACAGTTACTACGTCGTGCCTGAAAACGCCGCGCATACTTCGGGCGAAACGGTGTACGGCGTGCCCTTTACCTCGGCGGTGGCGCGGGATAACATTTTCGCGACCCAATTCCACCCGGAAAAGAGCGCCGACGCGGGCCTGCGAGTGTATCGCAACTTCGTGCACTGGAATCCCTGATCACTGCCGTCAGTCCCGGCATTCATCTCCTTAACGGTCCATGTTTTCCTTCCCCGTCCCTCGCCCCGCTCGCATGCACACGCATGTGAAGAACGTTGGCAAGGTCGCCGAAAGACATGTACTAAACTAGCGGAACGGCCTGGCGCGGGCCGCAGACGGTTTTCCCGCCAGCCGAACTTCAACTTTTTTCCCTGACAACACCCGATTGCTATGCTGCTGATCCCCGCCATCGACCTGAAAGACGGTCAGTGTGTACGCCTCAAACAAGGCGATATGGACCAGGCGACGATTTTCCACGAGGAACCGGCGGTGATGGCCCGACATTGGGTCGATCGCGGCGCGCGTCGCCTGCACCTCGTCGACCTGAATGGCGCATTTGCCGGTAAGCCGAAGAACGAAGACGCGATTCGCGCGATCATCGAAGAAGTCGGCGGCGAAATTCCCGTGCAGCTGGGCGGCGGCATCCGCGATCTGAACACGATCGAACGCTATCTGGATGACGGCCTCGAGTACGTGATCATCGGCACGGCGGCGGTGAAGAACCCGGGCTTCCTGCTCGAAGCTTGCACGGCGTTCGGCGGCCATATCATCGTCGGCCTCGACGCGAAGGACGGCAAGGTGGCCACCGACGGCTGGAGCAAGCTGACGGGCCACGAAGTCGCCGATCTCGCGCGCAAGTTCGAGGACTATGGCTGCGAGTCGATCATCTACACGGACATCGGCCGCGACGGCATGCTTCAGGGCATCAATATCGAGGCGACGGTGCGCCTCGCGCGCTCGGTGAAGATTCCCGTGATCGCGAGCGGCGGCCTGTCCAACATGGGCGACATCGAAGCGCTGTGCGAAGTGGAAGACGAAGGGATCGAAGGCGTGATCTGCGGCCGCGCGATCTATTCGGGCGACCTGGACTTCGCCGCGGCGCAGACGCACGCGGATCGCTTGCGCGAATCGGACGACGCCTGAGCGCCTGTTCACTGCGCATCCAGCGCTGCTGACCTCATGCCAGCAGCGTAGGGTGCGATGAAGAGCGCCCGGCGTGCCGGCCTTGCGCCGTTCTCCTGCGAATCATTCACGGGCGGACGGCCTCACCAGCGGTATTGGCAAGAACTAGCAAGATCATGGCTTTAGCTAAACGCATCATTCCCTGTCTGGACGTCACGGCTGGCCGCGTGGTCAAGGGCGTCAATTTCGTCGAGTTGCGCGATGCGGGCGATCCCGTCGAAATCGCGCGCCGCTACGACGAGCAGGGCGCCGACGAACTCACCTTCCTCGATATCACGGCCACCTCCGACCAGCGCGACCTGATCCTGCCGATCATCGAAGCCGTCGCCTCGCAGGTGTTCATTCCGCTTACCGTCGGTGGCGGCGTGCGCGCGGTCGAAGACGTCCGGCGTCTGCTGAACGCGGGCGCGGACAAGGTCAGCATGAATTCGTCGGCAGTCGCGAATCCGCAGCTCGTGCGCGATTCGACGGACAAATACGGCTCGCAATGCATCGTCGTCGCGATCGACGCGAAGCGCGTGTCCGCCGAAGGCGAGACACCGCGCTGGGAAGTCTTCACGCATGGCGGCCGCAAGAACACGGGGCTCGACGCCGTCGAATGGGCGCGCAAGATGGCCGAACTCGGCGCGGGAGAAATCCTGCTGACCAGCATGGATCGCGACGGCACGAAGAGCGGCTTCGACATCGCGCTGACGCGTGCGGTGTCGGACGCGGTGTCGATTCCCGTGATCGCGTCGGGCGGCGTTGGCTCGCTGCAGCATCTCGCCGACGGCATCACGCAAGGCCGCGCGGACGCCGTGCTGGCCGCGAGCATCTTCCATTATGGCGAGCACACGGTTGGCGAGTGCAAGCGCTTCATGGCCGATCAGGGCATTTCGGTGAGGTTGTAACGTGGTCAATCCGTCTGAAGTCGGCTGGCTCGACAAGGTGAAGTGGGACGCGAACGGCCTCGTGCCCGTGATCGCGCAGGAAGCGTCGACGAACGACGTGCTGATGTTCGCGTGGATGAACCGCGAGGCGCTGTCGAAGACGATCGAAACGGGCCGCGCGGTCTATTTTTCGCGCTCGCGTCAGCGTCTGTGGTTCAAGGGCGAGGAGTCGGGCCACGTGCAGCACGTTCATGAAGTGCGGCTCGATTGCGACGAAGACGTCGTGCTGCTGAAAGTCGAGCAGGTGTCGGGTATCGCGTGTCACACCGGCCGGCATTCGTGCTTTTTCCAGAAATTCGAAGGCTCGGTCGATTCCGGCAACTGGGTTGCCGTCGATCCCGTGCTGAAAGACCCCGAACACATCTACAAATGACGCAAGATACGCAATCGACGGGCGACACGCTTCTGCGCCTCGCAGCCGTCATCGACAGCCGCAAGGGCGGCGATCCCGATGTTTCGTACGTCTCGCGCCTCTTTCACAAGGGCGACGACGCGGTATTGAAGAAGATCGGCGAGGAAGCCACGGAAGTCGTGCTGGCCGCGAAGGACGTGCGCCTCGGCGCGGAGCGCAAGGCGCTTGTCAGCGAAACGGCCGATCTCTGGTTTCATTGCCTCGTCATGCTGTCGCACTTCGACTTGAGCCCCGCGGACGTGATCGCCGAACTGGCGCGCCGCGAAGGCCTGTCAGGCATCGAAGAAAAGGCGTTGCGCAAGAGCCGAGAGCGCGAGCAGAACGGCGACTGAGCGGGCGCAGGCGGATGTTTCGCACTGCGAGTGCGAGGACCAACCGCCGACGCACCAACCGGCAGGCTTGAAAAATCCGCTGTCGGCACGACATTGCAATTGGCATCCACTGGCACCCTCGAGGAGGACGCAAGCATGGAACAGTCGCACGGCGGTTACCCGCCACCGTCGTATCAAAGCTCAGTCGAGATCGATCGGCAGCGCAGCCTGCGCACGCTGACGCACATCATCTACGCGCTCTATGCCGTGTACTGGCTGACGGGCGGCATCTCGGTGCTGGTCGCGATCATCCTCAATTACATCAAGCGGCCGGAGACCGTCGGCACGCCGTACGAGCAGCATTTCGACTGGCAGATCCGCACGTTCTGGATGGGGCTGATCGGCCATCTGATCGGCGTCGCGCTCTTCATCGTGCTGATCGGCGTGCCCATCCTGTGGGCTGTCGCGATCTGGACGTTGTACCGTATCATCAAAGGCTGGCTGTATCTGTACGACAACAAGCCGCTGACGAATCCGCGCGGCTGGTTCTGACCCACGCTGCATCGGGCGCGCACCGCGCCCGCTGTCCACGAAGACCATGAGCCACGATCCGAACTGCCTTTTCTGCAAGATCGCCGCGGGCGAGATCCCGTCGACGAAAGTCCATGAAGACGACGAGTTCGTCGCGTTCCGCGACATCCGCCCCGCAGCCGAAACGCATGTGCTCGTGATTCCGCGAAAACACATAGAAACGCTGTCCAATTGCACGGAAAGCGATTCCGTCCTGCTTGGTAAAATGTTGATATTGGTTGCACGTCTCGCCGACCAGCTCGGCGTCGCGTACAAGGGCGGCCAGACGGGTTTCCGCACGGTCATCAATACCGGGCCGGGCGGCGGTCAGGAGGTCTATCACTTGCACGCGCATCTGCTGGCGGGACCGCGCCCGTGGCTGAGGATGGGCTAAGCGCCGCCGGCGCAGGTCGGGGCAAGGGCGGCTGACTGGCCGCGTCACCAATGCCGGCCATGAAGCCGATCGACAAAGATTCGCCGCATCCGCTTTTTGACTGCGCACAATGGCAGGCCCGGCGCTGCGAGGTCGTTATTTTATGTAGGGATGTAACGACATCGACTCGCAGACGTGTCCATAATGGGACCGAGGGTTCCGGCGCAATAAACGGGCGCCGGCGGTAGTATCGCAAATGGGGCGCGTCCGACGAGGCGCTCCGGTTCAGGCCGCAAGGCACACAGTTGCCGTCGCTCAAGTACGACGGCGGGGGTTAAGGAGATTTTTATGGGTTCGTTGAGTATTTGGCATTGGCTGATCGTTTTGCTGATCGTCGCTCTGGTGTTCGGCACGAAGAAGCTGCGCAATATCGGCAGCGATCTGGGCGGCGCGGTGAAGGGCTTCAAGGAAGGCATGAAGGACGGCGAAACGCCCGAAGGACAGCAGCGTGACCAGCTGTCGCGCACGAACACCGTCGATGTCGACGCAAAGGAAAAGGCGCCGCATTCCGGCGATTCCCGCTAATCCGGCGCCAGCCGAGCTTGCGCTGACACGCGCGCACTGACGGGAAGCCCAATCCATGCTGGACCTCGGTTTGACCAAGATGGCGTTGATCGGCGTGGTCGCGCTGGTCGTGCTCGGGCCTGAGCGCTTGCCGCGCGTGGCCCGCACGGCGGGCGCGCTATTCGGCCGCGCGCAACGCTATATCAACGACGTGAAGGCCGAAGTCACGCGTGAAATCGAACTCGACGAATTGCGCCGCATGAAGACCGAGTTCGAGTCGGCGGCGCAAAACGTCGAGACCACGATTCACGACAACCTGCGCAAGCACGAAACCGAACTGAACGAGGCGTGGTCGCAAGGCACGTCGGTGTCGCCGAGCATCGCGGGCGGCGCGACGGAAGACCTTGCCTCCGCCACGGACATTTCTTCCGCTGGAACAGACGGCACGTCGTGGCGCCGCTCGAATGCTGCTGCGTCGAAACGCAAGAACTGGCGCGTCAAGCAGACGGCTACGCCGACCTGGTACAAGCGCGCAGTTTCGCGGCGCACCCGCGTGCAGTCGGGCGCGGCGCGCGTCGCACGGCATACGCCTGTCAGCCTGCGTCGGCCGACACGCTTCTTCTGATCTTCCGATGTCCCGTGCATCAAACTCCAACCGAGGGCCGGTGTGAGCGACCCCCAAAACCAGAACGAAGGCGCTGAAGAGACCTTCATCTCGCATCTCGTCGAACTGCGCGACCGCATCATCCGCGCCGGTATTGCGGTGATCGTCGTGTTCGTCGGGCTCGTCTACTGGGCACCCGACATCTTCCGGCTGCTCGCGCGCCCGCTGATGAACAATCTGCCGAAGGACGGCAAGATGATCGTCACCGACGTCACCGGCTCGTTCTTCGTGCCGATGAAGGTGACGATGCTTGTCGCGTTCGTGATCGCGTTGCCGATCGTGCTGTATCAGATCTGGGCGTTCGTCGCGCCGGGGCTGTATCAGCACGAGAAGAAGCTGGTCGGGCCGCTGGTCGGCAGCAGCTACACGCTGTTCCTGTGCGGCATGGCGTTCGCGTACTTCGTCGTGTTTCCAACCATCTTCCGCGTGATGGCGCACTACAACGCGCCGCTAGGCGCGGAGATGACAACGGATATCGACAACTACCTGAGCTTCGTGCTGACGATGTTCATCGCCTTCGGCGTGACGTTCGAAGTGCCGATCGTCGTCGTGTTGCTCGTACGCATGAACGTGCTGACCATCAAAAAGCTCAAGGAAATCCGCCCGTACGTGATCGTCGGCGCGTTCGTGATTTCGGCTGTGGTGACGCCGCCGGACGTGTTCTCGCAGCTGATCCTCGCGATCCCGCTTATCGTGCTGTACGAGGCGGGCATCATCGCTGCACGGCTCTTCGTCAGCAAGCCGGTCGCGACCGCGGAAAACGAAGAGAACGCGGCGAGTTAGCCGCCGTTGTCGAAAGCGCGGTTTTTCCTGAACCGCATACGCATACGCATACGGTCAGGCAGCAACAAAAAGGGCAGTGCTCCGTTGGAGACTGCCCTTTTTGCTTGCGTGCGCGGCCTGAACCGTGCAACCAGACTTCAACCGCCGTCTTCGTCGTCGCCTTCGTCCGAAGGCTGCTTCGGCGGCGGCGGGCGCTTGCCGATCATCACCGTCAGATCCATTTCCTTGTTCTTGCGCACCAGATGCACCTTCGCGTCAGTGCCTGGCTTGATCTGCGCGATCACGTTCAGGAGGCGCGTCGTATCGGTGATGTCCTGACCGTTGACCGACACCAGAATGTCGCCGGGCTTGATGCCGGCCTTGTCGGCAGGGCCGCCTTTCAGTACGCCCGCGACGATCGCGCCCGATTTCTGATCCAGCCCGAACGATTCGGCGATTTCCGGCGTCACATCCTGTGGCTCGACGCCGATCCAGCCGCGCGTCACCGTGCCCGTCGTGATGATGCTTTCCAGCACGCTGCGCGCGGTCGACACGGGAATCGCGAAGCCGATGCCCAGCGAGCCGCCGGAGCGCGAATAGATCGCCGTGTTGATGCCGAGCAGATTGCCGTTCACGTCGACCAGCGCACCGCCCGAATTGCCGGGATTGATCGGCGCGTCGGTCTGGATGAAGTTTTCGAACGTGTTGATGCCGAGGTGATTGCGGCCCAGCGCGCTGACGATACCCATCGTCACCGTCTGCCCGACGCCGAACGGATTGCCGATCGCGAGCACCACATCGCCGACGCGCGTCTGGTCCATGCGGCCGAGCGTGATCGTGGGCAGGTTGGTCATATTGACCTTGAGCACGGCCAGATCGGTCTCGGGATCGACGCCGATCACCTTCGCATTAGTCGTGCGGCCGTCGGCGAGCGCGATTTCGATCTGATCCGCGCCATCGACGACATGCTGGTTCGTTAGAATGTAACCTTCCGAACTCACGATAACTCCCGAGCCGAGGTTGGCCGCGGGTTGCTCTTGCTGCTGCTTTTTGTTCTTGTCGCCGAAGAAGTAGCGGAAGAGAGGGTCTTTGGCGCGCGGATCCGGCGGAAGCGAGCCGTCCTTGCTGGAGAACACGTTGACGACGGCGGGCATCGCCTTTTGCGCCGCGTCGGCGTAGGAATTCTGGACCGAGCCGCCGCTGCCCATTCCGGGTGCCACCTCTCGGAGCGCGACGATCGGCTCGGCCAGTTGCTTGCCGAACTGCCCTTGACGTTGCAGCCACTGCGGTTTGAGGGTCGCAATGATGAACATCAGCGCCAGCAGCACGGTCACCGCCTGGGCGAAGAACAGCCAAAAGCGTCTGAGCATCTGAAAATTAGAGGTGTATATGGATCGGATCGAACTCGAATTGTACTTGAACAATCTCCTTGAAACCTCGCGCTTCAAGGACTATTGCCCGAACGGTCTGCAAGTCGAAGGCCGGCGCAAAATCGACAAAATCGCGACGGGTGTGACGGCCTCGCTGGCCTTTCTGGAAGCGGCGCTGGAGTGGGGCGCCGACGCCGTTCTCGTCCATCACGGCTACTTCTGGCGCAACGAAGCGCCGCAGGTCACGGGCCGCAAATATCACCGGCTGAAGGCGCTGCTCGCGAACGATCTGAACCTGTTCGCGTTCCATCTGCCGCTCGACGATCATCCCCTCTACGGCAACAATGCGCAGCTCGGCGCGAAGTTCGGTCTGATTCCCGATGGCCGCTTCGGCGACAACGACATCGGCTGGATGAGCACGCTGCCCATGTCGATCACGCTCGCGCATTTCAGCGCGGAGGTCGAGCAGACGCTGGGCCGCACGCCGCTCGTACTGGGTGACCCCGACAAGAATCTGCGCCGCGTCGCGTGGTGCACGGGCGCCGCGCAGGGCTACTTCGAGGCAGCTATCGAAGCGGGGGCGGACGTTTACCTGACGGGCGAGATTTCCGAGCCGGTCACGCATATGTCGGCGGAAAGCGGCGTCGCGTTCATCTCCGCGGGCCATCACGCCACCGAGCGCTACGGCGTGCAGGCGCTGGGCGCGCATCTGTCCGAGCAGTTCGAACTCGAACACCTGTTTATCGATATTCACAACCCGGTTTGAATATCGGCCGGATTACGCGATCAAAAGGTTTGAAAACTGGAGGAAATGCTTAATAAAAGCCGCAAAAAAGTTTGCGATTCGTGCGGGGAAACCCTGATTTATCAATGACTTCGCACGGTTTTTGGCAATCGGCCCTTGTAAATGGCGACTCCATTCGAGCAAACTAGCGGCGGTAGACCCGACGTGAAGGAAAAATCCAACTCAGAAGTGGGGCGTGTGATGCGAGACAAGGAAGATGAACGCGTCGATGGCGGCCGCCGTAGCTGGCTGATTGCGACGACCGTAGCAGGTGGCATCGGAGGAGTCGCCACCGTCGTACCCTTTGTTAGTTCGTTTGCACCATCCGAGAAAGCCAAGGCGGCGGGTGCCCCCGTTGAAGTCGATATCTCCAATCTGAAGCCCGGCGACATGCTCACCGTCGCCTGGCGCGGCAAGCCCGTCTGGATCATCAATCGCACCGACAAGATGCTGGCCGACGTTCAGAAGGCCGACAAGGAAGTCGCCGATCCGGAAAGCAAGAATCCCTTTTCGATGCCCGAGCCGGACTACTGCAAGAACGAGTTCCGCTCGCGCGCCGACCACAAGAACCTTTTCGTTGCCGTTGCGGTGTGCACCCATCTGGGCTGTACGCCGACCCCGCGTTTCCAGGAAGGCGCGCAGCCGAACCTGCCCGACGACTGGCCGGGCGGCTTTCTCTGTCCGTGCCACGGTTCGACCTATGACATGGCCGGCCGCGTCTTCAAGAACAAACCTGCGCCGCAAAACCTCGATATCCCGCCTTACATGATCACGGGCAACACGCTCGTGATCGGCAAGGACGAGAAAGGAGAAGCGTAATGGCGACGACCGAAAAAGAGGTAGAAACGACGGGTCTTACGGGCTGGATCGATCGCCGCTTTCCGCTGACGGCGACCTGGAAGGCCCATGTCTCCGAGTACTACGCGCCGAAGAACTTCAACTTCTGGTACTTCTTCGGTTCGCTCGCGCTGCTGGTGCTGGTCAACCAGATCGTCACCGGCATTTTCCTCACGATGAACTACAAGCCCGATGCGACGCTCGCGTTCGCCTCGGTCGAGTACATCATGCGCGAGGTGCCGTGGGGTTGGCTGATCCGCTACATGCACTCCACGGGCGCGTCGATGTTCTTCGTCGTCGTGTATCTGCACATGTTTCGCGGCCTGCTGTACGGCTCGTATCGCAAGCCGCGCGAGCTGGTATGGATCTTCGGCTGCGCGATTTTCCTGTGCCTGATGGCCGAGGCGTTCTTTGGCTATCTGCTGCCGTGGGGCCAGATGTCGTACTGGGGCGCGCAGGTGATCGTGAACCTGTTCTCGGCGATCCCGTTCATCGGTCCGGACCTGTCGCTGTGGATTCGCGGCGACTACGTCGTGTCCGACGTCACGCTGAACCGCTTCTTCGCGTTCCACGTGATCGCGATTCCTCTGGTGCTGCTGCTGCTCGTGGTCGCGCACATCGTCGCGCTGCATGAAGTGGGCTCGAACAACCCGGACGGCATCGAGATCAAGGCAAAGAAGGACGCGAAGGGTATCCCGCTCGACGGCATCCCGTTCCACCCGTACTACTCGGTGCACGACTTCATGGGCGTGTGCGTGTTCCTGATGGTGTTCGCGGCGATCATCTTCTTCGCACCGGAGATGGGCGGCTATTTCCTCGAATCGAACAACTTCGTCCCTGCCAATCCGCTGCAGACGCCGCCCGAAATCGCGCCCGTCTGGTATTTCACCGCGTTCTACGCGATGCTGCGCGCGACCACCGACCCGTTCAAGATCGTGCTGATGACCGTGATCGGCCTGCTCGGCCTGTTCGCGCTGATCCGCGCGCGCGGCAAGTGGAAGCTCGGCCTGCCCGTGCTCGCCGTGCTCGTGATTCTCGCGATGGCGTTCACCGAGTCGAAATTCTGGGGTGTCGTGGTGATGGGCAGCGCGGTGGTGTCGCTGTTCTTCCTGCCGTGGCTCGACCGGTCGCCCGTCAAATCGATCCGCTACCGGCCGTTTTTCCACAAGGTGTTTTACGCGATCTTCGTGCTGGCTTTCCTGACGCTGGCGTTCCTCGGCACGAAACCGCCATCGCCTGCTGCCACGCTGATCGCGCAGATTTGCGCGCTGGTCTACTTCGCGTTTTTCCTCGGCATGCCGTTCTGGACGCCGCTTGGCAAGTTCAAGCAGCCGCCCGAACGAGTGCGGTTCAAACCCCACTAACCGCGAGCCAGGAGAAAACGAAGATGAAAAAACTGCTTTCGACGCTCGCGCTGCTCGGTGCAACCGTGCTGGCGCTGTCCGCAACGCCTGCACGCGCGGAAGGCGAGTTTCCGCTCGACCGTGCGCCCGACAACGCGGAGAATATTGCCTCGTTGCAGCATGGCGCCCAATTGTTTGTAAACTACTGCCTGAATTGCCACAGCGCGAACCTGATGCGGTACAGCCGATTGCAGGATATCGGCATTTCGCAGAAGGAAATTGAAAAGAACCTGCTGTTCACGGCAGATAAGGTCGGCAGCACGATGACGGTCGCAATGCGGCCCGACGACGCGAAAGCGTGGTTCGGCGCGACGCCGCCAGATCTGTCGGTGGAAGCGCGGGCCAGGAACCGTGACTGGCTGTACACGTATTTGCGCAGTTTCTACCGCGATGACACACGGCCGACCGGCTGGAACAATATGGTGTACGAGAACGTGAGCATGCCTCACGTGCTGTGGCAGCTTCAGGGGCAGAGAACGGCGAAGTTCGAAGACGACATCGACGAACACACGAAGGAAAAGGTCAAGAAATTCGTGGGATACCAGCAGGTCACGCCGGGGACGATGTCGCCGGTAGATTATGATTCTGCTGTGGCCGACCTCGTGTCGTACCTGTCATGGATGTCCGAACCGACGCAGAAAACCCGTCGTCAGCTTGGCGTCTGGGTGCTGCTGTTCCTGGGCGTTCTGAGCTTTTTCGCCTGGCGACTGAACGCCGCGTACTGGAAAGATATCAAATAGTCACGCCGTAACTGGTGTGGGGCCGGCGCAAGGGAAGACCTGCATGACGGTTTTTCCCGCTCGCTGGCCCTTTAAGTTTTTTGAGGAAACGCAAACATGATGGTTCTGTATTCCGGCACAACTTGCCCGTTCTCCCAGCGCTGCCGGCTGGTGTTGTTCGAAAAGGGCATGGACTTCGAAATCCGCGACGTCGACCTGTTCAACAAACCGGAAGACATCGCCGTGATGAATCCGTATGGCCAGGTGCCGATCCTCGTCGAACGGGATCTGATCCTGTACGAATCGAACATCATCAACGAGTACATCGACGAACGCTTCCCGCATCCGCAACTGATGCCGGCTGATCCCGTCCAGCGTGCCCGTGCGCGTCTGTTTCTGCTGAACTTCGAGAAAGAGTTGTTCGTCCACGTCGGCACGCTCGAAAACGAGAAGGGCAAGGCAGCCGAGAAGAACCACGAAAAGGCGCGCCTCGCGATCCGCGACCGCCTCACGCAGCTCGCGCCGATCTTCCTGAAGAACAAGTACATGCTCGGCGAAGAGTTCTCGATGCTCGACGTCGCGATCGCGCCGCTGTTGTGGCGTCTGGATCACTACGGCATCGAACTGTCGAAGAACGCCGCGCCGCTGATGAAGTACGCCGAGCGTATTTTCAGCCGTCCGGCCTATATCGAAGCGCTGACGCCGTCGGAAAAGGTGATGCGCCGCTGAGTTTGAGATTGGCTTCGGGTACGGCGCGCGGCGTTACGTTCTGGTTCGCGCGCCAGCCCGGCACGAGGACAGTTGATGCAAGAGATTTCCACGAAACCGTACCTGCTGCGCGCGCTGTACGAATGGTGTACCGATAACGGCTATACGCCGCATATCGCGGTGCGTGTCGACAACCAGACGCGCGTGCCGCGCCAGTTCGTGCGCGACAACGAGATCGTGTTGAACATCAGTTTCGAGGCGACGAGCCAGCTGCAGATGGGCAACGAGTGGATCGAGTTTCACGCCCGTTTCTCCGGCAAGTCGCACAAGATCGAGGTGCCTGTCGCCAACGTGCTTGCCATTTATGCGCGAGAGAACGGTCAGGGCATGGCGTTCCCGGTCGAGTCGGCAGGCGGCGAGGCGACGGATTCCGAGGACAATGAAGCCGTGATCGAGGAAGCGCCGGAAGCGGCGCCTGCGGCGGCGGCTGAAAAAGTCAGTGAAACGGATGAAGGCCCGGCCCCCGACGACGATGGATCGAAAGGTGGTGGAAGAGGCCACCTCAAAGTCGTGAAATGAAGTAGAATCGCGGACTCAAGGCCGGCTTAGCTCATCAGGTAGAGCGCTTGACTTGTAATCATGAGGTGGCGGGTTCGAGTCCTGCAGCCGGCGCCAGCATCAAGAAACGGGCCACGCGGCAACGCGTGGCCCGTTTTGCTTTTGGGGCGTTCCGCGGCTCCGTACCGAGCGAAGCGTTGCGACCGCCGAAGCGCGGCATCGCTGGAACGTTCAATACAATACGAAGATCGAAGCGAATCCGCGCGATGCATGCGTCCATGCCTCGCCTTTCGCACCACACTCCGCACTCATGACCGATCAACCCACTCTCACCTGGCCCGAAGCCGACGGCCCGCGCTCCGCCCGCTGGCGCTCGGAGGCCGCTGTGCCGCCCGCGAAGCGCGTCGTGATCGCAGACGATCGCACGACTGCCGACGCCGCCTATCGCCTCGCGTGCGAAGGCACGGCGCTCCTGTGGCGTGGCGATTTCCAGAACGCGCGTCAGTTGCTGCAGGCGATGACGCGTCGCCTCGAACGCAAGCCGCGCAAGCAGGCCGCCAGTCCGCTCGATGCCTTCAATCTGCACCGGCAGGCGCAATCGCAGCGCGCACGCACGCTCGGCATGCTGCTGATTCCGCTCGAAGGCGACTACACGATTCCGTTGCGCCGCGCGCCCAACGTTCAGCAGGCGTGTGAAGAGGTCTACGGGCCGTCGGCACAGGAAGCCTCCGTGGTCTCGCTGCGCGAACTGCTCGGCCTGATCGGTGCGCATGAGTGGCGCAAAAAGGGCGTCGAGATTCCCGCGCTGGCGGAGCGCATCCATCCGCACTACGGCGTGTTTTCACCCGTGCGAGGCGAGTATGTGGATCTCGTCGCGCGGGCGCCGTTGCCGTCGCAGGAACTCGCTTTTGATATCGGCGTCGGGACGGGCGTCCTGTCGGCGGTGCTTGCGAAACGGGGCGTCAAACGCATCGTCGCGACGGATCAGGATCCGCGCGCGCTCGCGTGCGCCGAAGAAAATCTGACGCGGCTTGGCTACAGCGAACAGGTCGATCTGATCGCAGCGGACCTGTTCCCCGATGGACGGGCGCCGCTGGTCGTCTGCAATCCGCCGTGGCTGCCGGCGCGGCCGGCGTCGCCGATCGAAAACGCCGTGTACGACTACGAAAACCGCATGCTGCTGGGCTTTCTGAACGGACTCGCCGCTCATCTCGAACCGGGCGGCGAAGGCTGGCTGATCCTGTCGGACTTCGCGGAGCATCTTGGCATGCGCACGCACGACTGGCTGCTCGCGGCCATCGATAGCGCGGGTTTGACAGTTGCCGGGAGAGAGGACATCAAGCCGCGGCATCCGAAGTCGACCGACGCTTCGGATCCGCTGCATGCGGCGCGCGTGGCTGAAATCACATCGCTTTGGCGGCTCAAGGCCAAGTGAGGCGCGAGTCGGCGGGTCAGTCGTTCCGGACGTAGGCCGACGCGCCGTTGCCCGCCACGAGGCCGCTCGCGAAGCACGCGGTCAGCAGATAACCGCCCGTCGGTGCTTCCCAGTCGAGCATCTCGCCCGCGCAGAACACGCCCGGTAACTGGCGAAGCATCAACGCATCATCGAGCGCTTCGAACGGGATGCCGCCCGCGCTGCTGATTGCCTCGTCGATGGGCCGCGTGCGTGTCAGCCGCAACGGCAGGGACTTGATCGCTTGTGCGAGCTTCACGGCATCGGTGAAATCGTCCTTCGACACGCACTCGTGCAGCAAGCCCAGCTTCACGCCCGTGATGCCGATGCGGCTATGCAGATGGCTCGACATCGAGCGCGAGCCGCGCGGCCGCGTCACTTCGTCGATCACGCGTTGCGCGCTCAGACCCGGCGCGAGATCGAGCCGTATGGTCACGTCACGGTCAGCCAGAAGGCGGTCGCGGATCGTCGAAGACATCGCATACACGAGACTTCCCTCGATCCCCGTCGACGTCACGACGAACTCCCCTTGTCGAAGCTGGACCGTGCCGTCCACGCCTTCGACGGCGATCGAAACCGGCTTCACCGGCTGGCCCGCGTAGCGATCGCGGAAGTAGTCGGTCCAGTCGGCGTCGAAGCCACAGTTGGTCGGCAGGAGAGGCGCGATGGGAATCTCGCGTTGCTGCATCAGCGGAACCCAGGCGGCATCGGAGCCGAGGCGCGCCCAACTGCCGCCGCCCAACGCGAACACGACGGCGTCAGCCGTCACTTCGCGCTCGCCGTCGGGCGTCGTGAAACGCAAGCCGTGGTCATCGGATGACCCGGACGCACACCAGCCAATCCACTTGTGTCGCATGTGGAACTGCACGCCCGCTTCGCGAAGCCGATGTAGCCACGCGCGCAACATCGGTGCGGCCTTCATGTCGGTCGGAAACACGCGCCCTGAACTGCCGACGAACGTCGCGACGCCCAGTGCGTCGAGCCAGCCACGCAGCGCTTCGGGCCCGAACACGTCGAGCAGCGGCGCGATGTCGGCGCGGCGCTTGCCGTAGCGGTCGAGAAACGGCTCGATCGGCTCCGAATGCGTGATGTTCATGCCGCCTTTGCCCGCCATCAGAAACTTGCGGCCGACGGACGGCATGGCGTCGTACACGTCGACACGCACGCCGCCGCGAGCCAGCGCTTCGGCGGCCATCAGCCCCGCAGGGCCGCCGCCGATGACAGCGACGCGGACGTGATTCGCGGTGAGATCGGGCGAGTTCGACATCGATGGAAAGTGGACGATGAATGGTGGAAAGCGCGTTCGGCGCGAAGGCCGGTATTGTCCCACCGGCCCGGGAGCGGGGCAAACGGGCCACACGCGATCAGCAGACGGCCGCTATGGGACCAGGAAACGACCGTCATGCGACCTATACTTTTCTTACCCACCTTCGTTTCCCGGCGCACTCGCGCCGCACTGCCGCGCACAACTCACGCATCCAGCCGCTGCCCGAGCCTCGAGCGGAACTTGGTGAGGCCACGTCAGCGCACGTATTGCGCGCGACGCCTTTGATCGAGGAGTCTGTCATGGGCCGCAAATACATCGATTGCCGTGAATGCCCGAGCGACATCAACTGCACCGTCGCCTTGTGCGCCGATTCGGAAAACGAACTGCTCGAAGCCGCCGTCGCGCACGCGATCCAGGCGCACAAGCACAGCGATTCGCCCGAACTGCGCGCGCAGCTGAAGTCGATGTTCCACGACGGCACGCCGCCGCTCGGTGCGCCCGCTGCCGCTTGACTGGCGACGCTGAAAGCGCCCGAAGCATGCGACGACGCCACGGCATGCAGAGCGGCTGAGGACGCGTTCGAAGCGCTAGCAAGGAGAGCGCGGCATTCGCAGCCGCGCGGGAGAAGGGGCGAAAAACCAAAGCCGTCCACGAGCGGCAACGCGAGCCGCAATGAACAGCGCATGGATCGGCTACGCGAGCGCGTCGCGCAGCCGTCCGTGGAATCAGCCCGGATAGGCCTCGTCGACCTTGAGCCCGGCCAGTTTGAAGATCACGCGCAGCGTCTGGGGTTTGATGTCGCGGCGCGACGCGAGCGTCGTCATCACGAAGTCCAGCACTTTCGCGTATTTGAGCAGGGTGAGGCACGTCTCCATGTCGACGCTGCCGTCGCGCATGGCTTCCGCGAGACGCAGCATCTCGACCGAGATGTCGCGCGCCATTTCGAGTTCCAGTTGCTGCTTCTCCGTCCACTCGGGCGTGGCCAGCAGCTTCGCCATGAGCTCCTGAAACTTCTGCTCGGCGTTTCCGTTGGGTGTCGTTTCCATTTGCCGCCTCATCAGATCTGAGCGCGCTTCGTTTCAGTCCCGGTGCGCTTCAGGTTACGTAACGTTCGAACCGGTGCTCCGGCCCGACCTCCCCCACGCGTACCGGCGTATCGCGACGCTCGCAGCAACCGGTAGCTTGTCATTCTTCATGCATCCTGCAAGCCGTCAGATTCCTTCAGACTTGCAACAGACGACTGCCATGCGACACGTTTCCCAGCCGGCTAGAAATCGACGGTTCCGTGCAGGAAACGTTCCAGGCGGGGCAAGGGTGTCGCCGTCGACGCGTAAGAATCGGGACCGTCCTTCGCGCTTTGGGTAAACTGACAGACACTTTTCCCTTTTTCCGTCACCTGACGCACGTTCGCGATGCAATCGGTGGCGTGCTCATTCGATGTCCAGCAAATCCTACGAAGTCCGTCCTAATCAATCCGTCGAACTGCTTAAAGAGCTCCATATCCTTACGCGCGACGGCAAGATGAACCAGGACAGCCGCCGCAAGCTCAAGCAGGTCTATCACCTGTTTCAGTTCATCGAGCCCTTGCTCAAAGACCTGAAAGAAACGAAAGGTGAACTAACCCTCATCGATCACGGCGCGGGCAAGTCCTATCTCGGCTTTATTCTCTACGACCTGTTCTTCAAGGAACTGCGCGATAACTCGCATATCTACGGCATTGAGACGCGCGAGGAACTCGTGTCGAAGTCGGAGGAGCTGGCGGAGCGCCTAGGCTTCAAGGGTATGTCGTTTCTTAATCTTTCTGTAGCCGAGTCGATTGCATCGGACAAACTTCCGCCGAACATCGACATCGTCACGGCTTTGCACGCGTGCAATACGGCCACCGACGATGCAATCCGCTTCGCACTGGAAAAACATGCGAAATACATCGTCGTCGTTCCGTGCTGTCAGGCGGAAGTGGCGGGCGTGCTGCGCAAGAACAAGGGCAAGTCGCTCGGCAACGCGCTGACGGAAATCTGGCGGCATCCGCTGCATACGCGCGAGTTCGGCAGCCAGATCACCAATGTGCTCCGCTGCCTGCAACTGGAGGCGCACGGTTATCAGGTGAACGTGACGGAACTGGTCGGCTGGGAGCACTCGATGAAAAACGAGCTGATCATCGCGACCTATAAAGATTTGCCGCGCCGGCGCCCTGCCGAGCGGCTCAACGAAGTGCTGGAAACGCTCGGCATCACGGAATTGCGCGAGCGCTTCTACGCCGAGGCTTGAGACAGGTAGAGCGCGGTCCGGTCAGTCTTTGGCCGGCTCGCTCATCCATTTTTGCAAGCCTTCCAGTCCGAGACGCCGCATCGTTGCTTCGTTTCGCTCGTAGATGTCGGCGGCGTCCGGAAACGCGTCGACCGCGCGCTCGATGCTCGCTTCGCGCAGCAGATGAAGGATCGGGTAGGGCGCGCGATTCGTGTAGTTCTCGATATCGTCCGGCTCGTTGCCTTCGAATTGATAACGCGGGTGAAAGCTCGCGATCTGCAGCGTGCCTTCCAGACGCAACTGCTTCAACATCCGTTCCGCGAAGAACAGGCAATCGTTGTACTCGAGAAAATCGCCGAGCGCGTGCGGGATGATCAGCAGCGTCGTGTCGATGTCGGCGGCATCGGAGTCTGCAAGCGTGCGAAGCTCCGTTTCCAGATCGGTTAGCACGCCTTCCATGTCGGCGGCTTCGCTGATCACATAGCGAATCTGGTTCTTCACGTGCACCGCCTTCGCGAACGGGCACAGGTTCAGCCCGATCACGGCGCGCGTCAGCCAGTGGCGCGTGGCGTCGAGAATGTTGTCGTGGGAAGCGGGGGACGGCGAAGACATGGTGATGCCAGCGAAAAAGCCAAACCGCTATTTTACCGACGCCTCATCACATGCCTGCGCGACAAGTTGTTCCGCGACGCGTGGCGCAACCTTGATCGGCCCGCAGCCCGGGCCGTACGTCTGGCTCGACGCATACACGCCTTCGATCAACAGCGCGAGAGAGTTCGCGAGTTCTTCCGGATCGCGCGCGCCTGCTTGCGTGCAGAGTTCGTTCAGACGCTGCATCAGCCTGGTCTTGTTGTTCAGCACGCAAACCCGCGCGGGATGTGACGGGTCCGGAAACTCCGCCGACACATTGACGAACGGGCAGCCTCGATAGTCTTCCTTCGACGCTCGCCCGGCGAGATCCTCGAAATACTGGATGATCTGCTTCCTCGGCTCGCCCGGATGCCTGGCGAGGCTTTCGTCGAAGCGCCTGAAGAAGTGCGTGTCGGACTGTTCCAGATACGCGACCACCAGATCGTCTTTTGACGAGAACTGCCGATACAGGCTCATCTTGTTGACGCCCGCGCGCTCGACGACGGCATCGACGCCCACCGCGCGCACGCCTTCCTTGTAGAAAAGGTCGGCGGCGGCGCGCAGAAGATGCTGCTGCGCGTCGGAGCCCGCCGTCTGCGTACGGCGACTCGATACGGGTTTGGTGGTGCCTGAATTAGCCATGATGGTCTTGTGGTTCAAGTTAAGACGCCTTGACATGTTACCGAGCGGTAACTAAGATCGCAAGACCGATTGTGACAGGTCAGTCACAAGTCCTTTACGAAAGTGGTAAGAATGAGATGCGGCTCGCATCGCGATAGTCGTCAGCCGCAGCGGAACCTTGGAGAACCGATGAACTGGGCAGCAAGAGTGATTGGAGGGCGCTTCCACTACGGCTGGCTGGCCGTGGCGGTGGTATTTCTGGTGCTGCTTGCGGCAGCCGGCACGCGCGCGACGCCGAGCGTGATGATGGTGCCGCTCGAGCACGACTTTGGCTGGAGCCGCGCGACGATTTCGCTGGCGATTTCGGTGAACATCGCGCTGTATGGACTGATGGGCCCGTTCGCGGCGGCGGCGATGCAGCGTTTCGGCGTACGGCCGACCATTCTGACGGCGCTCGGTACGATGGCGGCAGGCGTCGCGCTGTCGTCGCTGATGGCGCATCCGTGGCAGATGATTCTCGTGTGGGGTGTGATGGTGGGTGGCGCGACGGGCGTGGCGGCACTCACGCTGTCGGCGACGGTCGTGAACCGCTGGTTCACCACGCACCGCGGTCTGGTGATGGGCATTCTGACGGCCAGTTCGGCGACGGGCCAACTGGTGTTTCTGCCGTTGCTGGCAGCGATTGCGCAGCATCATGGCTGGCGCCCCGTCGTGTGGACGGTCGCGATAGCGGCTGCCGTCGTGGTGCCGCTCGTCGCGTTTTTCTTGCCGGAGCGTCCCGCCGACATGGCGCTGCGTCCGTTCGGCGAGCCCGCCGACGCGCCGATCCGCTCCGACGTCAGCAACAAGAATCCGCTCGCGATCGCCTTCGGCACGCTGGCGATGGCCAGCAAGACGCGCGACTTCTGGCTGCTGTTCTTCAGCTTCTTCATTTGCGGCGCGAGCACGAACGGTTACGTCGGCACGCACCTGATCGCGATGTGCGGTGACTACGGGATGACGGAAGTGCAGGGCGCGTCGCTGCTCGCCGCGATGGGTATCTTCGATCTGTTCGGCACGACGCTGTCGGGCTGGCTGTCGGACCGTTTCAACGCGCGCGTGCTGCTGTTCTGGTACTACGGGCTCCGGGGCCTGTCGCTGATCTATCTGCCGCACGCGTTCGGCATCGACTTTTTCGGTCTGCCGTTGTTTGCCGTGTTCTACGGCTTGGACTGGATCGCGACCGTGCCGCCCACCGTGCGTCTTGCCACCGACGTCTACGGCAAGGAATCGGCGCCCGTCGTGTTCGGTTGGGTCGTGGCGGGCCACCAGCTCGGCGCGGCGTTCGCGGCGCTCGGCGCGGGCATGCTGCGCGCGAGCCTCGGCACGTACACGGTGGCGTCGATGATTTCGGGCGGTCTGTGCATCATTGCGTCGATCATCGTGCTGCGGATCAATCGCGGCGAGCGGAGCGTTGCGGCACAGGCGGTGTGACGTCGTAACCGGCGCGGCTATGAGGCGCGGGGCGGCTTGCGAGCCGCCCCGCGCTTTTCTTATGGGCTTTCGCGATATGCATGTGCGCGACCTGAAAGGCGGGAACCGTCCGCCTCGGGTTATGCTAGTGGCCCATCGGGCTGCTGCCCGCCGATCATGAATTCCGACCGAGAGATGCGCATGACCAACAAACCCGCACCCACCGACGTTCCCATTCATGAACTGATCGCAGGCCGCTGGAGCCCGCGCGCCTATTCGAGCGAGCCGGTGAGCCGCGAACAACTGCGTTCGGTGCTCGAAGCGGCGCGCTGGGCGCCTTCGTCGTACAACATGCAGCCGTGGCGCTTCGTGGTGTTCGACCGCTCGACCGACGAAGTCTCGTTCAAGAAGGCGTTCGACACGCTCGTGCCGTTCAATCAGGGCTGGAACGCGAACGCGCCGGTGCTGATCTGCGTGACGGCGCAGACGCTGACGCCGAAGGGCGAAATCAACCGCTGCGCGCCGTATGACGCCGGCGCAGCGGCGCTGTCGCTGGTGTTGCAGGCGCATGCGCTGGGACTCGCCGCGCATCAGATGAGCGGCTTCGACGTCAACGCGTTCCGCAAGGCGTTCGCCGTGCCCGACGACATCGAGGTGATCGCGATGATTTCGATCGCGCACTACGGCGACGTCGATAAACTCGATCCGGTGCTGCGCGAGCGGGAAAAGGCGGCGCGCACGCGGGTGCCCTTAGGCGACGTCGCGTTTGCGGGCGCGTGGAACAAGGCGTTCTGAGCGATCGTCAGTTCTTGACGGCAGGAACATACAACGCGGCCCAATTCGGCCGCGTTTTTTTATGGCGCGGCGACCTTACTCATCCTCGACGGCCGACAACGGCGCCGCGACAGTCTCCAGTGAACGCCGCTCGGCATCGACACCCCAGATCGCCGCGACCAGCGCCGCGGCCAGCATCAGCGCCGAGCCGACCAGATAGCCGGAAAACACTTCGCTGCGCTGCTGCGTGTCGATCAGCCGGCCGAAGAACGCCGGCCCCGCGATGCCGCCCAGCGCCGTGCCGAATGCGTAAAACACCGCGATCGCGAGCGCGCGGATTTCGAGCGGAAACGATTCGCTGACGGTCAGATACGCCGAACTCGCCGCCGCCGACGCAAAGAAGAAAATCACCATCCACGCGATCGTCTGCGTCGTCACCGTGAGCAACTGCTGCTCGAACAGATAGCCGCTCACGGTCAGCAGGATCGCGGAGATGGCGTAGGTCGCGGCGATCATCTTGCGGCGCCCGATCACGTCGAACAGCCTGCCGATCAGAAGCGGTCCCGCGAAATTGCCGAGCGCGAAGGGCAGGATGTACCAGCCGACGTGATCGCCCGGCACGTGATAGAAGTCCGTCAACACGAGCGCATAGGTGAAGAAGATCGCGTTGTAGAAGAACGCCTGCGCCGTCATCAGCGACAGCCCGACCAGCGCGCGGCGCCGGTGCAACACGAAAAGAGTGTGGAAGACCTCGCGCAGCGTCGTGCGCTCGCGGGCACGCAGACGCAGACGTTTGAGCGCGTCGTCGGGAAGCGTGTGGTTTTCCGCGCGAAAGCGCGCCTCGATGCCTTCGACGATCGCGCGCGCTTCCTTCTCTTCGCCGTGAGTCAGCAGCCAGCGCGGGCTTTCGGGAATCCAGACGCGCATCGGCAGGATCGCCAGCGCGAGTGCCGCCCCGATGAAGAAGCACGCGCGCCAGCCCCAGTCGCCGTGCAGCAGATGCGGATCGAGCAGCACCAGCGAACCGATCGCGCCGAGCGCCGCGCCGACCCAGAACGTACCGTTGATCGCGAGATCGGTGTGGCCGCGCACGCGGGCGGGCGTGAACTCCTGGATTGTCGAGTTGATCGCTGTGTATTCGCCGCCGATGCCCGCGCCCGTCAGAAAGCGAAACACCAGAAAACTCGTGAGACTCCACGAGAACGCCGTCGCGGCCGTCGCCGCCAGATAGAGCGCGAGCGTGACGAAGAACAGCTTGCGCCGTCCGAGGCGGTCGGTCAGCCAGCCGAAGCCGAGCGCGCCCAGCACAGCGCCGGCAATGTACGCGCTGCCTGCGAGCCCCACGTCCGCGTTCGAGAAGCGCAGCACGTCGCTCGACTTCAACGCACTCGCCACCGACCCCGCGAGTGTCACTTCCAGCCCATCGAGCAGCCACGTCACGCCGAGCGCGACCACGATCAGCGAGTGAAAGCGGCCCCAGGGCAGGCGGTCGAGGCGCGACGGCAGATCGGTTTCGACAATGCCGGACGGTTCGGCGCGGACCGTGGCAGTGGAGGGTTCCTGCATCGGGTCTCCTTGGATGAGCAAGCCAATGCTGATACGCAAACTGGTCAGCCGGCGAATTTTCGGAGGCTCCTATAAGCCGGCGGGCGAACAGCGTATCCTGTCGGATTCATTCGAGCCCGGCGCGACCCTTCGATGAAGCAAACTGCATTCCCCGTCACGGCGGCGGTGACCGTCCGGTGTCGGTTGATGGTGTCACCGCTTTCATGTTACAAAGCCCGTCCTCTTTCTGTTCGCGCCAGCGTGAGCGGCGAATCCTGCCATGACCTATTGCGCGATTGACTTCGGCACGTCTAATTCGGCAGTTGCCGTCCCTGTTGGCGGCCCGGCGGCCGATCAGGCAACGCTGAAGCTGGCGCCCGTTGAAGGCGCCTACACGACGCTGCCCACGTCCGTGTTCTTCAACACTGACGAAAACACGCGTGCGTATGGCCGCGCGGCGCTCGAAGCGTATATCGACGGCTTCGACGGCCGGCTGATGCGCTCGATGAAGAGCATTCTCGGCTCCGCGCTCGCCGACAACACCACCGATCTCGGCGACGGCTCGGCGATCAAGTACACGGACGTGATCGCGATCTTCGTCACGCATCTGAAGCGCTGCGCGGAGCAGACGGCGGGCACGCCGATCAGTCGCGCGGTGCTCGGCCGCCCGGTGTTTTTCGTCGACGACGATCCACGCGCTGATCAACTCGCGCAGCAACAGCTCGAAGCGGCGGCGCGCTCGGTGGGTCTGAATGAAATTCACTTCCAGTACGAGCCGATCGCAGCCGCATTCGATTACGAAGCGCATCTGACCCAAGAGGGGCTGGTGCTGGTGGCGGACATTGGCGGCGGTACGTCGGACTTCTCGCTGGTGCGTGTCGGGCCGGAGCGGATGCAGCGCCTCGAGCGCAAGGACGACGTGCTGGCGCATCACGGCGTGCACGTCGCGGGCACGGACTTCGACAGGCGTGTCGAACTTGCGACCGTTCTGCGCGAGCTCGGCTACCAGTCGCTCGATCCGGAAGGGCGCGAGGTGCCGAACCGGATTTACTTCGACCTGGCCACCTGGCACCTGATCAACACGGTTTATACGCCCAAGCGTGTATCCGAGCTCGGCTTGATGCGGCATCTGTATTCGGACACGCGGCATCACGACCGGCTGATGCGCGTCGTCGAGCAGCGCTTCGGCCATGCGCTCGCGGCGCACGCGGAAGAGGCGAAAATCGGCGTCGCAGCGGGCGGCGAGACGTTGATCGATCTGGAGATCGTCGAGGAAGATTTGCGGCTCGCCTTCGACGAAGCGCAACTGATCGCGGCCGGCAAGGACGAGACGCAGCGCATCGTTCAGGCAGCACGCGAGACGGTGCAACGCGCGGGCGTCGCGCCGCGTGAGGTCGATGCGCTCTACTTCACGGGTGGCTCGACGGGGCTGGCGTTCCTGTCGGGCGCGCTGGCAGCGGCTTTTCCCGATGCGCGGCCGGTATTCGGCGACCGGCTCGCCAGCGTCGCAACCGGATTGGGCATTCACGCCCGACGCGTATTCCGGTAAAGATTCCGGATTTCGCGCCGAAAAATCGATTGAGGCCGAAAAACAAAAAACCCCGCCGAGGCGGGGTTTTTGCGTTCCAGAAGGAAGCTAAGCTTAGGCCGGCTTGATGTTAGCGGCTTGCTTGCCCTTCGGGCCCGTCTTGACGTCGTAGGTAACCTTTTGGTTTTCCTGCAGCGTCTTGAAGCCTTCGACGCGGATTTCCGAGAAATGCGCGAACAGATCTTCGCCGCCAGCGTCCGGGGTGATGAAGCCAAAGCCCTTTGCGTCATTGAACCACTTGACGGTACCGGTTTCCATATTACTTTTTCCTAAAAATGGTGAACAAGGCCGAAGCCCGAGGGTGCATGAAAATCAAGGAAGGGTAATGGGACCAACCGGAGTACCGTTGATGGGCGAACTACGAAAGAACCAATTCACTCGCCGCTTGAAATCCTGCAGGATCTTTATACGGGCATTTCGAGAGAAGGTCAACCGTAATCTTTAAATCCTCATATGAGCCGAGGGTTTTTAGGCACACCGCTTGCTTACAAAGCTTGCTATTTTCCCGATTTTTTTGTAGGGCGCGAGCGTATTTCGACTGCAATCGGATGGTGCAACCGTTAAACTACGGCCCGCACGCGACCGGTTGCACTAGTAAAAACCCGCAATCGCGCTCGCGACCGTCCGCCGTATGCCTAGTCTTTCCTATGACTTTTAGCCGTGTCTCATGGCCGCGGCAGCGGCGTGCTTTCAGATATAGGAGAAGACGTGAAAAGTTCTATTCAACGGCACATCGGCCCATTCGCGCTGATGCTGACGGGGCTCGGCTCGATCATCGGGTCCGGCTGGCTGTTCGGCGCCTGGAAGGCGGCCAAGATTGCAGGCCCTGCGGCGCTGTGCGCGTGGGTGATCGGCGCGGTGGTGATTCTCGCGATCGCGCTGACGTACGCCGAACTCGGCGCGATGTTCCCCGAGTCGGGCGGCATGGTGCGTTATGCGCGTTACTCTCATGGCGCGTTGGTGGGCTTCATCAGCGCGTGGGCCAACTGGATCGCGATCGTATCGGTGATTCCGATCGAAGCCGAAGCGTCGATCCAGTACATGAGCACGTGGCCGTATGAATGGGCGCATAACCTGTTCATCGATGGTTCGTTGACCACGCCTGGTCTGCTGCTGTCGGCGGTGCTGGTGGTGATCTACTTCATGCTGAACTACTGGGGCGTGAAGGTGTTCGCGCGCGCCAATACCGCCATTACGATCTTCAAGTTCATCATTCCCGGCCTGACGATTCTCGGCCTGATGATGAGCGGCTTTCACAAGGAAAACCTCGGCGACAGCTTTGGCGGCACGGGGACGTTCGCGCCGTACGGCTGGTCGGCGGTGCTGACGGCGGTGGCGACGAGCGGCATCGTGTTCGCGTTCAACGGTTTCCAGAGTCCGATCAACCTGGCGGGCGAAGCGCGCAATCCGGCAAAGAGCGTGCCGTTCGCGGTGATCGGCTCGATCCTGCTGGCGCTGGTGATCTACGTGCTGCTGCAGGTCGCGTACATCGGCTCAGTGAACCCGGCCGATGTGATGAAGGGCTGGAACCAGTTCAACTTCAAGTCGCCGTTCGCGGAACTGGCGATCGCGCTGAATCTGAACTGGCTCGCGATCCTGCTGTACGTCGATGCGTTCGTGAGCCCGAGCGGCACGGGCACGACCTACATGGCGACGACCACGCGCATGATCTACGCGATGGAGCGCAACAACACCATGCCGAAGATCTTCGGCAGCGTGCATCCGCTGTACGGCGTGCCGCGTCCGGCGATGTGGTTCAACCTGCTGGTGTCGTTCATCTTCCTGTTCTTCTTCCGCGGCTGGAGTTCGCTGGCGGCCGTGATTTCGGTGGCGACGGTGATCTCGTACCTGACGGGCCCGATCAGCCTGATGGCACTGCGCCGCGCGGCGACCGACATCGAGCGTCCGCTGCACATTCCGGGCATGAGCCTGATCGCACCGTTCGCGTTCGTGTGCGCGTCGCTGATCCTGTACTGGGCGAAGTGGCCGCTGACGGGCGAGATCATCCTGCTGATGATCGTCGCGCTGCCGGTGTTCTTCTACTTCCAGGCGAAGTCGGGCTTCTCGGGCTTCAATCAGGATCTGAAGGCGGCGTGGTGGCTGGTGGCGTATCTGCCCGTGATGGCGATCCTGTCGCTGATCGGCAGCAAGCAGTTCGGCGGCATGGGCGTGCTGCCGTACGGCTGGGACATGCTGATCGTGATCGTGTTCTCGCTGATCTTCTACTACTGGGGCGTGCATACGGGTTATCGCACCGAGTATCTGAACGAGCGTGAGTCGCACGATGAGATTCTCGAAGGCATCGGCGCCTGATCCTCGGCGCTTCGCCGCCTGACCCAAGAAAAAGCCCGTCAGATGACCGACGGGCTTTTTTCTTTGCGCGACGCGATGTGCCGCGCGGGCGATCAGGCGTTGCCGAAAACGTAGTTTGTCATCGCCAGCGAGCGCTGGAACGTCCCGAGCGATTGAATGCCGAGCGAGTAGTCATCCGGCGCGGCGCCAAGGGCGGCGAACACGGGCAGCAGATGCTCGTCAGTCGGATGCATGAACTCGGCGTGCGGCGCCTGGCGCCGATAGTCGAGCAGCGCATCGATATCGCGTTCGGCGAGGCGCGTTTCGAACCAGTCGGTGAATTCGGTGACTCGCGGATCCGCGTCTTCCGGACGCGCCGAGAAATCCGCTTCGCGCAGGTTATGCGTGATCTGCCCGGAACCGACGATCATCACGCCTTCTTCCTGCAACGGACGCAACGCACGGCCCACGCGGAAATGATGCGCGGGATCTAGCCGGGGCTGGATCGACAGTTGTGCGATGGGCACGTCCGCGTGCGGGAACATCAGCAGCATCGGCACCCAGGCGCCGTGATCGAGACCATGCGGCTGCGTCGCCGTCGGCATACCCTCGTCACCGAGCAACGCAGCGGCGCGGCGCGCGACGTCGGGCGCGCCCGGCGCCGGGTATTGGATCTCATACAACTGACGCGGGAAACCGTAGAAGTCGTGAATCGTCTCAGGCGCGTCCGACGTGCTCGCTGCGGGTTGCAGCGTACCCCAATGCGCGGACAGCATCAGGATGGCTTTCGGACGCGGCACTTCCGACGACAGCGACGCGAATTGCGCGCGGGGCATCGACGGATCGATCGGCAGCGTTGGCGCGCCGTGCGACAGGAACAGGGAAGGCAAGCGGGTCATGGCAGTGCGGAGAAAAGGTTAGCTTGAAGCGAATATAAGGCCGCACTGCCGTTTGATAAACGGTCGAATCCGCATTTGATTGTCTCGCAGCAGTTGTGAATACCCGGGCCATGATGGCCGGGCGTTACTGCGGCGGGCGGTTCAACCCTTGCCACGCGGGCGCCAGCGCCGGACCCAGCGCGAACAGATCGAGCACGCGCGCGACGGTATGGTCGACCATCTGGTCGATCGTCTCGGGCCGATTGTAGAAAGCGGGCAGCGGCGGAAAAATGACGCCGCCCATTTCGGTCACCGCCGTCATGTTGCGCAGATGCGCGAGATTGAACGGCGTTTCGCGGATCATCAGCACGAGCCTTCGGCGTTCCTTGAGCGTGACGTCGGCGGCGCGCGTGATCAGATTGTCGGAGAGGCCATGCGCGATGCTCGCGAGCGTTTTCATCGAGCAGGGCGCGACGATCATGCCGTCGGTGGCGAACGAGCCAGACGCGACGCTCGCGCCGACATCGCGCACTGAATGAACGACATCCGCGAGCGGATGCACGTCGTCACGCGACAACTGGAGTTCGTGCTGGATATTGAGCCATCCGGCGCTGGAGATCAGCAGATGGCTTTCGACGCCGCCGATTGTGCGCAGCGTCTGGAGCAGGCGGATGCCGTAGATGGCGCCTGTCGCACCCGTGATCGCGACGATCAGGCGGCGTGCGTTTTCCTGACGGGCGACGCGTGTTTCCATGACGTGCGGCGCCCGTCTGCGTGGATCAGGCGGCGGCGAAGAGCTGCTGCAGTTCGCCCGACTGATACATCTCCATCATGATGTCCGAGCCGCCGACGAACTCACCGTTCACGTACAGCTGCGGAATGGTCGGCCAGTTCGAGAATTCCTTGATGCCCTGGCGCACGGCGTCGTCTTCGAGGACGTTGACCGTCTTGAACTGATCGACGCCGCATGCCTTCAGGATTTGCACCGCACGGCCCGAGAAGCCGCACATCGGGAATTGCGCGTTGCCTTTCATGAAGAGCACGACGGGATTTTCGTCGACGATTTGCTTGATGCGTTGTTGCGTGTCCATGACTGACCTTGCGATTCCGGTGTTTGTTGGGGATAGAGACAAATGATAGCGGATTTCGCCGATGCCGACCGACGGCTGGAACGGCTGCGCGCGCGTTGTCACACGCGCATCAGCCGGGCCAGCGTCCGCCGCTGATGCGCTCGATGCCGGCGAGGTCGCATTCCGAGCGCACGTCGGCGAAACCTTGCGCGGCGAGAATTGCTCGCACGGCTTGCGCCTGATCGTAGCCGTGCTCCATCCACAGCACGCCGTTCGGCACGAGCCGCGACGGGGCGCCAGCGACGATCGCGCGGATCGCAGACAGGCCGTCGGCTTCGTCGGTGAGCGCGCCGCGCGGCTCGAAGCGCAAATCGCCTTGCGACAGATGCGGGTCGCCGCTCGCGATGTACGGCGGATTGCTGACGATCACTTCAAAGACTAGTGACGCGTCGAGCGCCGTGTACCAGTCGCTCTGTGCGAATTGCGGATCGCCGCCGGGACGTTTCGGCTCAAGAAGCCTGACCGCGTTGCGTCGTGCAACGGACAGCGCTTCCTCTGAGCGATCGACGGCCCAAATCCGTGCGTCCGGCCGCGACCACGCAATCGACACCGCGATCGCGCCCGTGCCCGTGCCGAGATCGAGCACGCGCGAACGCGCATTGTGTTCTTCCAAAGCCTGCACGGCCGTTTCGACCAGCAGTTCGGTTTCCGGCCGAGGAATCAGCACATCGCGCGTGACTTCGAAATCGAGCCCGAAGAATTCGCGCGAGCCGATCAGCTGCGCGACCGGCTCGCCCGCCACGCGCCGCGTTTCCAGATCGCGAAAAGCCGCTACCTGGTCCAAATCCAGCGGATGGTCTGCGCGCGTGATCAGCTCCGTGCGCCGCCAGCCAAGCACGTGTCCAAGCAGAATGCGCGCTTCGAGCGCCGGCAGCGGCGACGCGCGCAGCAGTGTGGCGACGGTATCGACGGTCTGGGAGTTGTCCATGCGCGCCGCTCAGTCCGCGTCGCCGAGCGACGCGAGCAGTTCCGCCTGATGCTCGGACACGAGCGCCGCGATCAGTTCGTCGAGATCGCCTTCCATGATCGATTCGAGGCGATACAGCGTCAGGTTGATCCGGTGATCCGTGAGACGGCCTTGCGGGAAGTTGTACGTACGAATGCGCTCCGAACGGTCGCCCGAACCGATCAGGCTCTTGCGCGTCGCGGCTTCCTTCGCGTGCTGCTCGTGGTACTGCTTGTCCTTGATGCGCGCCGCGAGCACTTTCAGCGCGCGATCCTTGTTCTTGTGCTGCGAGCGGTCGTCCTGACATTCGACGACGATGCCCGTCGGTAAGTGCGTCACGCGCACGGCGGAATCAGTCTTGTTGATGTGCTGACCGCCCGCGCCGGACGCACGGAACGTGTCGATGCGAAGATCGGCGGGATTGATCTCGACTTCGCCGATTTCGTCCGCTTCCGGCATCACCGCAACCGTGCAGGCGGACGTGTGGATGCGGCCTTGCGTTTCCGTCGCAGGCACGCGCTGCACGCGGTGTCCGCCCGATTCGAACTTGAGCTTCGAATACGCGGCGTCGCCCGCGATCCGCACGATCACTTCCTTGTAGCCGCCCAAGTCCGATTCGCTCGCCGACATCATCTCGACCTGCCAGCGGTTGCGTTCCGCGTAACGCAGATACATGCGCAGCAGATCGCCAGCGAACAGCGCCGATTCGTCGCCGCCCGTGCCCGCACGGATTTCGAGGAAGATATTGCGGTCGTCGTTCGGGTCTTTCGGCAGCAGCATCTTCTGCAGTTCGCTTTCGAGCGTTTCCATCCGCTCCCGCGACGCGCGGATTTCCTCTTCCGCGAAATCTTTCATCGACGTATCGGACAGCAGTTCCTGCGCAGTGGCCGCGTCGTTCATCGTCTGACGCCACAGACCGTATTGCTCGACGACCGGCTGCAACTCCGCGTGCTCACGCGTGAGCTTGCGGTATTGATCGATGTTCGCCGTGATGTCTTCGCGGCTCAACAGGTCGTTCAGTTCGGCCAGCCGTGTGGTCAGCTGGTCGAGCTTGGCTTGCATGCTCGTTTTCATTGGGGCGGTCGGAGCGGGGTCCGGAAAGAACGGCTGGATTCGGGGAAGCGGGTGGAAGCACCCGTGTCACTGCAGATGAAGCACCGTGCGGGCCTGGTCGGCCACCCGCGCGCTGCCGCGGCGAGAAGCGCCGCTAACGCTCGGAAGAAGAGTGAGCGTGTTTGTAGAAGCCGCCCATCAACTCGATGAGCTGGTCGCGGTTTTCGCTGCTGGCGCGGTTGAGCGCGTGCGTCGGACCATGGATCAGCTTGTTGGTCAGCGCCTGCGACAGCGCTTCAAGCACGGCGGTCGGATCGTCGCCGCGTGCGAGCATCTTTTGCGCCTTTTCGACTTCGGCACGGCGCAGCGCGTCGGCCTGGGTGTGCATGTGGCGGATGACGGGCACGATGCTGCGTGCGTCCAGCCACTGCATGAAATTCTGCACGCGCGTTTCGATGATCGTTTCTGCCTGCGCGACGGCGGCTTGCCGCGAGGCATTGCCCTCGCGGACGATCGCGCCGAGATCGTCTACGGTGTACAGAAACACGTCTTCGAGCTGGCCGACTTCCGGTTCGATGTCGCGCGGCACCGCGAGATCGACCATGAAAATGGGGCGGTGACGACGCGCTTTTACTGCACGCTCAACGGCGCCGAGACCGATGATGGGCAGCGTCGACGCCGTGCAGGACACGATGATGTCGAACTCGTGCATGCGCGTCGGCAATTCGGACAGTGGAATCGCGCGGCCGTTGAAGCTCTCGGCGAGGCGCTGGCCGCGTTCGGCCGTGCGGTTCGCAACCACCAGTTCGCGCGGCTGCTGCGCGGCGAAGTGGGTCGCGCACAGTTCGATCATTTCGCCCGCGCCGATGAACAGCACGCGCTGGTTCGACACCTTGTCGAAAATGCGCTGCGCGAGGCGCACGGCCGCCGCAGCCATCGAAACCGATTGCGCCCCGATTTCAGTCGTGGTGCGGACTTCCTTCGCGACCGCGAAAGTGCGCTGGAACAACTGGTTCAGATACGTGCCGAGCGCGCCGGCTTCCGTTGCCGTGCGCACGGCGTCCTTCATCTGGCCGACGATCTGCGTTTCACCCAGCACCATCGAGTCCAGCCCCGACGCGACGCGAAACGCGTGGCGCACGGCTTCAGATTGCGGCAGCGCATAAACATGCGGCGCGAGTTCGTTGATGCCGATGTTGTGGTACTTCGACAGCCAGTGGATCGCGGCTTCGCGGGCTGCGTGGTCGTCGGTGGCGCAGTAGAGTTCGGTGCGGTTGCAGGTGGAGAGGATCGCCGCTTCCGGGGCGGTGCGAGCCGTGCGGCCGAGGAAGATGTCCTTGAACGTCGACAGCGCCGGCGCGATCTGTTCGAGCGGAAACGCCACGCGTTCGCGCAGGGCGACAGGCGCGGTGTGGTGATTGATTCCGATCGTTAGCAGTTGCACGGGGACGCTACGGCGATTTTGGCGCGACGTATTGGGGCTATGGTTAGGCCCAATATTATAGCGTTTCCACGATTCTTTCAGTTGGCGAGGGTTTATCCGTGGTATCCGGGTTCTCGACGGGAATCCGGTCGAGACGGTAGCCGTAGCCGTACAGCGGCGTCAGCGTGTAGCCGAATTCGGGCCGCAGCTCGAGCTTGGTGCGGATGCGCGATGCATGCGTGTCGAGCGTACGCGACCTTACGTCGCGGCGGCGCGACCACACCGTTTCGAGGATATGCGCCCGAGACACCGGCCTCGACATATTGGTAAACAGCAACAGCGCGAACTGGAGTTCCTTCGGTGTCATCGTGATGCTCTGTCCCCGAAAGCTGACGATGGAGCGGCCGGCATCGAACGCGTATTCGCCGAACATCTCGCGCACGCGGTTACGCGGCCGGCGGATTCCGGCGCGGCGCATCAGCGCTTCGATGCGGGCGAGCATTTCGGGGCCGCGTACAGGCTTGGACAGGCAGTCGTCGGCGCCTGCCTGCAATATCGCGACCAGTTCGCTTTCGCGCGGGGCGTTCATCAGGGCGACGACGGGAAGGCCCGGCAGAACCTGCCGCACACGCACGATAACGTCTTCCGCGGGGGCGTCGCCGCAAAACGCGTCGGTGACAAGGAGATCGAAGAATTCGTGTTCGGCGCCCGCGAGAAAGGGCGCGCTGGCGGGAAAGTGGTGGCAGGCGTGGCCCCCGGCAAGCAGGAGCCGGCCGACTATTTCCGCGTGCCGGAGGTCAGGCTCAATAAGGGCGATTCGCATGGATGGTGGGATGGGCGCAGCGATCTGGCGCGGAGGCTTTCAGCTTGCTTAACCTTACCCCGGCCCCTAAACTCAACCGCTACGCAGAAAGCCGTGCAGACCTTCTGGTGAATGAGAAAAAAATGCTAACCATCGATAAAACAGCCGCCTATCAGAGCAGTCTTAATTTGACGGGCGGTGCGTGCTGATGGGCTGGCCGGGACTGATCATCCTCGGCGCCGTCGTCGGCGCAGCCAGCTGGTGGTTGCATCCGCTGAGGCGCGCGAGCCGCGTCGCGTTGTGGCTGGCAATGCTGGTCGGCGTGGCGGGTGCCGTGATCGCGCACATGGCAGGCAATGTCATTCAGCTTTTCCACGACGGCGACACGCTCGAGTGGCCCGTCTGCACTGCTATCGCGCTGGTTGCCGTTGCCGTGACGGTCGGCCTGTTTTCCCGTCGATGAATTCTTGCAGGTGAAACCGATGAACGTACGACTCTCCGAAACCGCCTCGATTCCTGAGCGCATCGCGCAACTGCGCAGCGCAATGAAGCAGGAAGGGTTCGCCGCCTGGCTGGTGCCATCGGCTGATCCTCATCTTTCCGAATATCTGCCCGG
Organism: Paraburkholderia sp. Tr-20389; assembly: GCF_017104565.1. Classification (GTDB taxonomy): domain Bacteria; phylum Pseudomonadota; class Gammaproteobacteria; order Burkholderiales; family Burkholderiaceae; genus Paraburkholderia. Next base: position 129,074 of record NZ_JAAGPD010000019.1, read on the forward strand.
CCGCTGGCAAGGGCGCGAATGGCTGTCCGGCTTCACCGGCTCGGTCGGCACGCTGGTCGTGACGGCGGATTTCGCGGGCTTGTGGGTCGACAGCCGCTACTGGGTTCAGGCCGAAACGCAACTGGCGGGCACGGGCATTCAGCTGATGAAGATGTTCGGTGGCCAGCAGACGGCGCCGCATATCGACTGGCTCGCGCAGAACGTGCCGTCGGGCGCGACGGTCGGCGTCGACGGCGCGGTGCTCGGCGTCGCGGCGGCGCGTGCGCTGAACGACGCGCTGAAAGCGCGCGGCGTGAAGCTGCGCACCGATTTCGATCTGCTCGATAGCATCTGGCCGCAGCGTCCGTCGCTGCCGACGGCGGCCGTCTACGAACACGTCGCGCCGCACGCGAGCGTGTCGCGCGCGGCAAAGCTGGATCAGATCCGCCGTGCGATGCAGGAGAAGGGTGCGCAGTGGCATTTCATCTCGACGCTCGACGACCTCGCCTGGCTGCTGAATCTGCGCGGCGCCGACGTGAACTACAACCCGGTGTTCGTCGCGCATGCGCTGATCGGGCTGGAGCGTGCATCGCTGTTCGTGGTGGACGGCAAGGTGCCCGCGCAGCTCGCCGAATCGCTCGCACGCGACGGCATCAAGGTCGAGCCCTACGCGAAGGCGGCGGATGCGCTCGCCGCGCTGCCGAACGGACAGACGCTGCTGATCGACCCGCGCCGCATCACGTTCGGGTTGCTGCAATCGGTGCCGGGGTCGGTGGCGATCGTGGAGTCGGTGAATCCGTCCACATTCTTGAAGTCGCGCAAGACGGAAGCGGAAGCCGCGCACGTGCGTGCGACGATGGAGCAGGACGGTGCTGCGCTGGCCGAGTTTTTCGCGTGGTTCGAAGGCGCGCTGGGCCGCGAAAAAGTCACCGAACTGACCATCGACGAAAAGCTGACGGCGGCGCGGGCACGCCAGCCGGGTTTCGTCACGCTGAGCTTCGCGACCATCGCCGGCTTCAATGCGAACGGCGCGATGCCGCACTATCGCGCGACGCCCGCGTCGCATTCGACGATCGAAGGCAACGGCCTGCTGCTGATCGATTCGGGCGGCCAGTATCTGAGCGGCACGACCGACATCACGCGCGTCGTGCCCGTCGGCACGATCACGGACGAACATCGCCGCGACTTCACGACGGTGCTGAAGGGCACGATGGCGTTGTCGCGCGCGAAGTTTCCGCGCGGCATCCGTTCGCCGATGCTCGATTCGATCGCGCGTGCGCCGATCTGGGAAGCGGGCGCGGACTACGGCCACGGCACGGGTCACGGCGTCGGCTACTTCCTGAACGTTCATGAAGGCCCGCAGGTGATCTCGCACTACGCGCCCGCCGAAAGCTGGACGGCGATGGAAGAGGGCATGATCACGTCGATCGAGCCGGGTCTCTATCGGCCGGGCAAGTGGGGCATCCGCATCGAGAATCTGGTGCTGAACCGCGAGGCTGAAAAGACCGAGTTCGGCGATTTCCTCGAGTTCGAAACGCTGACGCTGTGCCCGATCGACACGCGCTGCGTCGCGCTGAACCTGTTGCGCGACGACGAGCGCGCGTGGCTCAACGCATATCACGCGATGGTGCGCGAGCGCGTCTCGCCGCGCGTGTCGGGTGACGCGAAGGCGTGGCTCGAAACCCGTACGCAGCCGGTCTGACGCTGCGCTGACGAGCCGCCGCGAAACGGCGGCTCGCTCGATGCCGCCAGCTTTGCCCCAGAAAGAAACGACCAATGAATAGCGAGGCTCGCATGTCCCGTGTTGCCGTGATCGTGATCGACGTACAGCAGATGTTCTTCAGCGGGCCGTCGCCCGCGTATCGCGGCGAGGCAGTGATCGACGGCATCAACCGGCTCACGTCGGCCGCGCGCAAGGCGAACGCGCCCGTCTTTTTCGTGCAGCACGAGAGCGACGCGAACGGACCGCTCGCGCGCGGCAGCGACGCGTGGCAATTGCCTGCGGCACTTGTTCGCGAGCAAGCGGACGCATCCATCTACAAGACCGTCGGCGACTCGTTTCATGAGACGCCGCTCGCGGATCAGCTTCGTCAAAAAGACATCGATAGCGTGCTGATATGCGGCTACGCGTCCGAGTTCTGTGTGAACGCTACGGCGCGGCGCGCCGAACTGCTCGGCTTGCGCACGACGGTCGTCGCGGACCTGCACACGACGCAGGACAAGCCGCATCTCGCCGCCGACAAGATCGTCGAGCACCAGAATTTCGTCTGGTCCAACTCGTCGATGACGGGCAGGCGCGTCAAGGTGCGCCCTCTCGCCGACATTCTGCAAACGGAGTTCGCATGAGCATCAAGGCAGTCGTGTTCGACTTCGGCGGCGTGCTGATCGACTGGAGCCCGCAGTATCTGTATCGCCGGCTGATTCCCGACGACGCCGAGCGCGCATGGTTTCTGTCGAACGTCTGCACGATGGACTGGGTGGTCCGCCAGGACGGCGGCCAGCCGATCGCGGAAGGCACGGCCGAGCTGGTCGCGAAGTTTCCCGAGCATGAAGCGTTGATTCGCGCGTTTTACGAGCGCTGGCATGAAATGGTCGCGGGCGTGCTCGACGATGGCGTCGCCACCGTCGAAAAGCTCGAAGACGCGAACGTGCCGCTGTTCGGCCTGACGAACTGGTCGGACGAGACTTTTCCGTATGCGTGGGAGCATTACCCTGTGCTGCGGCGCTTCAAGGACATCGTCGTGTCGGGGCGCGTGAAGATGGTCAAGCCCGATCCCGCCATCTTTGCCGAGATGCTGCGCCGGATTCGCGCGCATCTGCCGGCCATCGAAGCGCACGAACTCGTCTTTATCGACGACAACATCGCGAACGCGCGCGCCGCGACCGAACTCGGCTGGCACGGCGTGCATCACACGGACGCCGCGCAGACGGAAGCAAAACTGCGCGAACTCGGTTTGCCCGTCTGAGCCGACGAAGGCCGCGCTGAAGGGGCGTTATTGCCCAAGCAGATTTTTCAGCGCGTTGCCCAAGCCCTTCACCGTCTCTCCCGCGCCCTTCGCGACGCCCTCGGCGCTGACACCCAGCGCCTTCGCGAAGTTCGCGCGCAACTCCGTCATCACGCTTTCGTTCAGCTTGAACTTCGGATCGCGCAGGTTGCCGTCGATCGTGAAGTGCAGCGTGATGTCGTCGCCATGTTTTTTCAATGCGGCGACGGCGGCGCGCGTCGGTATCTGCATGAACGTATCGAGCGGATCATCCGTTTCGGCTAGTTGCAGATGATGCAGCGTGATCGTGCCCGGCGCATGGATGTGATAGCTCGTCACCGTGGCCTGCAGATTGAGGTCGAGCGTGCCGCCCGTTACCTGCGTCTTCGCGCCGGCCTTCTTCAACAGATACGGATCGAGCGTGACGACGTCGACGCCGTGCAGCGTCGTGGTCGTCTTCGAGTCCTTGCTCGCGATTGTCATCCAGCCGTCGAACGTCACGCGGCCGGTGTGTGACGGACCCTTGATCGCGCCTTTCATCGAAAGACTGGTCGGCTCGGTGAGGTCGGGCAGATGGATGTGGTCGACGCTCGCGCTCGCATCGCTGACGACTACCTTGTACGGCGGTTTGCTGATCGTCTCGTCGTAGAAGACGAACTGGCCGTCCGCGAACGCGATGTGGTCGATGAGTTTCTCGGCGGGTAAGGGCGGTTTGTTCGACACGGCGCCACTCGCCTCGCTTGCCGGTTGCGCGGGCTGGCTCATCGAGTCACGCAGCTTCGGCAGAATTTCCAGCCTGCCGCTCGCGGTGCGCACGAGCGCGAGATTGAAGCCGCGAACCACGACGCTCTGCAGATGCATCCGATGCGCGAACAGGTAATCGCGAACGTCGGGCGTCATGGTGATTTCGTCGGCGGTGAGGGCGTCGGGCGTCGGCCAGTCTTTCGGCGCCGTCAGCCGCACACGATGCAGCGTGATCGCCGAAAAGCCAACGTCGATCGAGTCAGCCGTGCCAACGGGCGCGAGCGCATCGACGACGCGTGCTTTCACTTCGCGTTGCACGAAATACAATCCGCCCAGCGCGAGCACGACGAGCAGCACGATCGCGCCTGCGATGGCCGCTAACACACGGCTGCTCTTCGACATCGCCATGCCACCTCCTCGTCCTTGTCAGGCCGTGGTTCGGGTTATGTGTCGCGGAGTGCCGCGCAGGATGCACAAGAGTGCACGCGAGGCGCGGCGCAGGCAGCGAAGGCCTGCATCGGAAAACTACGAGGACCGTATGCGATCCTGCGAGGATTGGGGAGCAACTCTTATGCCGTCCGCATCGAACCGCGAGCGCGGCCCGATTGCGGATGGTCGTGCAACGAACGCTTAACGGCTGATCGGCTTGTAGCGCAGACGCTTCGGACGGGCCGCTTCTTCGCCCAGGCGCGCGCGCTTGTCCGCTTCGTACTCCTGGTAGTTGCCGTCGAAGAAGGTGACTTGCGAATCGCCTTCGAACGCGAGGATGTGCGTCGCGATGCGGTCCAGGAACCAGCGGTCGTGCGAGATCACCATCACCGAGCCGGCGAATTCGAGCAGCGCGTCTTCGAGCGCGCGCAGCGTTTCGACGTCGAGGTCGTTCGACGGTTCGTCGAGCAGCAGCATATTGCCGCCGGCGATCAGCGTCTTCGCCAGATGCAAACGGCCGCGTTCGCCGCCCGACAGGTTGCCGACGATCTTCTGCTGGTCGCCGCCCTTGAAGTTGAAGCGGCCGATATACGCGCGCGACGGCGTTTCGTACTTGCCTACCGTCAGCACGTCTGCGCCGCCGGAGATCGCTTCGAACACGGTTTTCGAGCCGTCGAGCGCGTCGCGGCTCTGATCCACATACGCGAGCTTGACGGTCGGACCCTGAACGATTTCGCCCGAGTCCGGCTGTTCCTTGCCCGTCAGCATGCGGAACAGTGTCGACTTGCCGGCGCCGTTCGGACCGATGATGCCGACGATCGCGCCTGCCGGAATCTTGAAGCTCAGGTTGTCGATGAGCAGGCGATCGCCGTACGACTTGCTGACGTTCTTGAATTCGACCACTTCATTGCCGAGGCGGTCGCCGACGGGGATGAAGATTTCCTGGGTTTCGTTGCGCTTCTGGTATTCCTGGCTGTTCAGTTCCTCGAAGCGGGCGATACGCGCCTTCGACTTTGCCTGACGGCCCTTCGGGTTCTGGCGCACCCATTCCAGTTCCTTCTTGATTGCTTTCTGACGCGCGGATTCCGACGCTTCTTCCTGCTTCAGGCGGTCTTCCTTCTGGTCGAGCCAGCTGCTGTAGTTGCCTTTCCACGGAATGCCGTGGCCGCGGTCGAGTTCGAGAATCCACTCGGCGGCGTTGTCGAGGAAGTAGCGGTCGTGGGTGACGGCGACGACGGTGCCTGGGAAGCGCGTGAGGAACTGCTCCAGCCATTCGACGGATTCGGCGTCGAGGTGGTTGGTCGGTTCGTCGAGCAGCAGCATGTCGGGCTTTTCGAGCAGCAGCTTGCACAGTGCGACGCGGCGCTTTTCGCCGCCCGACAGGTGTTCGATCTTCGCGTCCCACGGCGGCAGGCGCAGCGCGTCTGCGGCGACTTCGAGCTGCTGTTCAGGGCTGCCGCCGTCCGACGTCGCGAGGATAGCTTCGTACTTCGCCTGTTCGGCGGCGAGCGCGTCGAAGTCGGCGTCCGGCTCGGCGTAGGCGGCGTAGATTTCGTCGAGCTTCTTGTGCGCCTGGAAGACGTCGCCGAGGCCGTCTTCGACGGCTTCGCGCACGGTCTTTTGCGGATCGAGCTGCGGTTCCTGCGGCAGATAGCCGATGTTGAGGTTCGGCATCGGCGTGGCTTCGCCTTCGATGTCCTTGTCGACGCCGGCCATGATCTTGATCAGCGTGGACTTACCCGAGCCGTTCAGGCCGAGCAGACCGATCTTCGCGCCGGGGAAGAACGACAGCGAGATGTCTTTCAGAATGTGGCGTTTGGGCGGCACGATTTTGCCGACCCGGTTCATGGTGAAGACGTATTGGGCCATTTTTGCTTGACAGATGGAATGGGGTTTGGCACTGCGCGTGCTCGGCGCCGGTTGGGGCGGATGGATGTGGCATTGTACTTCTTGAACTCGCTGGGCTTCGTTCTGGCTTTTTGTCTGCGACGCAGTCGCCGTGTTTTGCCTTCTCGGCGCGGGCTGGGCCTTTTGGTTTCTGCTCAGCGCTTTCGCTTTTGCGGGCATCCGCGTTTTGCTTCTGGTCTGCTGACGTTGCCCCTGTGCGGGGCGGCACCTACTTTTCTTTGCAGCGGCAAAGAAAAGTAGGCAAAAGAAAGCCGCTCACACCGCTAGCTCTTGCGATTGCCCAAGGTCTCTCGACGTCCCCGTCCTTCGCACGGCATCGCGGTATTTCACGCCCGTTGCCAGCGTGCTAACTCACGCATCACCCGCTTCGCACTCCCGCGTCACAGACCGAGCTACCAAACGTCCACCGCCGCCCAGGTGGCAAACTGTGTGTAGGCCGTCGCGATGGAAGTGCACCACTCCGGACTGAAAAGCGGGATCGGTGTCGTAGGAGTGCCAACGCATGTGGTGCGATCACCTACACACAGTTTGCCACCTGGGCGGCGCAGACGAGTCGCTGCCGCTGGCTGCCTGCGGGTAATTGGAGTGGGTGATGCGCCAGTTCAAGGCGTTGGCAACGGGCGCAAATCAGCGTGATGCCGTGTGGAGTGCGGGACCCGTTGGGGGCCCGCAGGCAAAAACACGGGCTGGCGGTGTGAGCCCGCTTTCTTTGCTTACTTTCTTTGCGGCGGCAAAGAAAGTAAGTGCCGCCCCGCACAGGGGCAACGCCTGAACAACCACTACGAAAGCGCGGACGCCAGCGAAAGCGCAGAGCGAAAACCAAAAGGCGAAGCCCGCGCCGAGAAGGCAAGAATGGCGACTGCGTCGCAGACAGAAAAAACCTCAGTTCAACCGCCGCCCACTTTCCTCATCGAAGAAATGCAAATGCCCCGCCGGCAAGGCGACCGACAGCATTTCACCGGCGCGAGGCCGGTGCCCATGCGGCAACCGCACGGTGACATCATGCTTTCCCCAGCGCCCATGCGCGAGATTATCGGCACCGAGTAGCTCGCACGAATCGACTGCAAGCGTCGCCGATGACGTGTCAGAGGCCAAACCGGGCGCCATATGCTCCGGCCGGATACCGAGCACGCAGCTACGCCCGTTCGCGACTTCGCGGCCGATGCAAGGCACGCCATCGAGCGGGAGCTTTGGCCCTTCACCCGCGACTTCGAAGAAGGCGCCATCTTCCGACACCCAGCCGCTCAGCAAATTCATCCCCGGCGAGCCGATAAATCCCGCCACGAATGTCGTAGCAGGCCGCTCATAAACCTCGGTCGGTGCACCGATCTGCTCAGCGTGTCCCTTGTTCATCACGATCACCCGCTGCGCCAGCGTCATCGCTTCGACCTGATCGTGCGTCACGTACAGACTCGTCGTCTTGAGCCGCCCATGCAAACGCTGGATTTCAAGCCGCATCTGCACGCGCAGACGCGCGTCGAGATTCGACAGCGGTTCGTCGAACAGAAACACGGCAGGCTCGCGCACGATCGCACGCCCCATCGCCACACGTTGCCGCTGTCCGCCCGACAGTTCGCGCGGCTTTCTCGCAAGCAACGGTTCGAGTTCAAGAATCTTCGCCGCGGTCAAAACGCGCGATTCGATCTTCGATTTCGGCAGTCCCGCGATCTTCAACGCATAGCCCATGTTCTCCGCGACCGTCATGTGCGGATAGAGCGCGTAGTTCTGAAACACCATCGCGATGTTGCGGTCCTTCGGCTCCAATTCGTTGACGACCTTGCCGTCGATCGAAATCGTGCCTTCCGTGATCGCTTCGAGTCCCGCGACCATCCGCAGCAACGTCGACTTGCCGCAGCCCGACGGCCCGACCATCACCACGAATTCACCGTCCTCGACATCCGCGTTGATGCCGTGCAGAACATTCTGCTTGCCGTCGTACGATTTCTTCACGCCCTTGAGCGTCAGTGCAGACATGACTGTTTATCCTTATTTTTCAGCATCGACCAGACCGCGCACGAACCAGCGCTGCATCGTCAGCACGACGACGAGCGGCGGCAGCATCGCGAGCAGCGTGGCCGCCATTACCAGATGCCATTCGGTGGCGGTGTCGCCCGATGCGATCATGCTTTTGATGCCGACCACAGCCGTCGTCAGCGACTGCTCGTTCGTGATCAGGATCGGCCACAGATACTGATTCCAACCGTAGATGAAGGTGATCACGAAGAGCGCCGCGAGGTTCGTCTTCGACAGCGGCAGCACGACGTCCCAGAAGAAACGCAGCGGCCCCGCGCCGTCGATGCGCGCCGCTTCCATCAGTTCATCGGGCAGCGTGAGGAAGAACTGGCGGAACAGGAACGTCGCGGTGGCCGACGCGATCAGCGGCAAAGTGAGGCCGGCGTACGTATTGCTCAGATGCATCGACGACACGACCTGCACCGTCGGAAAGATGCGCACTTCGACGGGCAGCATCAGCGTGATGAAGATCAGCCAGAACGCGACGTTGCGGCCCGGAAAGCGGAAGAACACGATCGCGAATGCCGAAATGATCGACACGGCGATCTTGCCGATCGCAATCACGAGCGCCATCACGAGGCTGTTGAGCAGCATCGTGCCGAACGGGCTGGCGGCGTTGCCCGTGCCGTGCGTCCAGATGTTGGCGATGTTCTCGAACAGATGCGTGCTGGGCACCAGCGACAGCGGCACGCTGAACACTTCGTGCTCGTTCATCGTCGCCGCGCAGAACGCGACGTAGACGGGAAACACGACCAGCAGCACGCCGACGATCAACACGGCGTGGCAGAAGATATCGAAGCCGCGGCGATTCTCGATCATGAGTATTGAACCCTCCGCTCGATGAAACGGAACTGCACGACGGTCAACCCGACGACGATCAGCATCAGCACGACCGACTGCGCGCCCGAACTGCCGATGTCGAGTCCCTGGAACCCTTCGGCGAAGATCTTGTAGATCAGCGTGCGCGTCGATTGGCCGGGACCGCCGCCGGTTGCGGCGTCGATGATCGGGAAAGTGTCGAAGAACGCGTAGACGAGATTGACGACGAGCAGGAAGAACGTGGTCGGCGACAACAGCGGCAGCGCGATGCCGAAGAAGCGACGCACGGGCCCTGCGCCGTCGATCGCGGCCGCTTCGATCAGCGAACGTGGAATCGCCTGCAGGCCCGCGTAGAAGAACAGGAAGTTGTAGCTGACCTGTTTCCAGATGGACGCGAGCACGACGAGGAACATCGCTTGCCCCGGATTCAGCGCGTGATTCCACACGATGCCCGCCTTGCCGAGCGAGTACGTGACGAGGCCGATGCTCGGATTGAACAGGAACGACCACAGCACGGCGGCGATCGCGGGCGCCACCGCGTACGGCCAGATCAGCAGCGTCTGATAGGCCTTGGCGCCGCGCGTCACACGATCGGCGCACGCGGCGAGCAGCAGCGAAATCGCGAGGCCGCACACGGTGACGAGCGTGCAGAAGATCAGCGTCGTTTCGAACGACGAGAGATACAGCGGGTCGGCGAAGAGCTGCTTGAAGTTGCCCAAGCCCACGAATTCGCTCGACGTGCCGAAGGCGTCCTGCGTCTGCGTCGATTGCCAGAGCGCTTCACCCGCAGGCAGCAGGAAGAACAGCAGCGTGATCGCGAGCTGCGGCGCGACGAGCAGGTACGGCAGCAAGCCGGTGCCGAAGCGGGAGCGCTTGTCCATCGACGTCCCTTTCAAAAGTGACCAGGCGGGCGCGCCCTGGTTTGCCACGCGTCATGACTCGCAGCAAGGCACGCCCGGTGCGTGAATTAACGCGCGGATCAACTACCCGCTTTCTCGAAGCGGCGCAGCAGCTCGTCGCCGCGCGACACCGACGAATCGAGCGCATCCTTGGGCGTCTTCTTGTCGGCCCAGACCTGTTCGAGTTCTTCGTCGATGATCGTCCGGATCTGCGGCATGTTGCCCAGACGCAGGCCCTTCGTGTACGGCAGAGGCGGCTTGTTCAGCATCTGCTTGATGGCCGTGTCGCTGCCGGGATTCTTCTCGTAGAAGCCTTGTTGCTGTGTCAGTTCGTAGGCGGCCGTGGTGACGGGCAGGTAGCCCGTGTCCTGATGCCACTTCGCGGCGACAGGCGCCGAGCTGAGATACGCGAGGAACTTCGCGACGCCCTTGTAGACGGCAGGGTCCTTGCCCGACAGCACCCACAAGCTGGCGCCGCCGATGATTGCATTCTGCGGCGCGCCCTTGACGTTCGCGTCGTACGGCATCATGCCCGTGCCGAAGTTGAACTTCGCGTACTTGCGGATCGTCGCGAGCGAGCCGGACGAATTCGTGATGATCCCGCAGTCGCCGCTATAGAACTTCGACACCGGCTCGTCCTTGCGGCCCGCATAGGTGAACGTGCCATCCTTGGCCATCTTCTGCAGGAAGGTGATGTGCGCGATCTGTTGCGGCTTGTTGAATTCGAGCTTCGCGTCGGCGCCGTCGAAGCCGTTGTTTTCCGTCGCAAACGGCACGCCATGCCACGCGCTGTAGTTCTCCAGCTGAATCCAGCTTTGCCAGCCCGAGGAATAGCCGCACGACATGCCCGCTGCTTTCAGCTTTTGCGCGTCCTGTTCGAGTTCGGCCCAGGTCTTCGGCGGCGTGTTCGGATCGAGACCGGCCTTCTTGAAGGCGTCCTTGTTGTAGTAGAGGACGGGTGTCGAACTGTTGAACGGCATCGAGATCAGATGGCCCGTCTTCGAGTCGCTGTAGTAGCTGGCGATGGTCGGCACGAACGCCTTTTCGTCGAGCGTCATGCCCGCCTGCTTGAACACATCGGAGACCGGGACGACGGCCTTCTTCGCCTGCATCATTGTCGCCGTGCCCACTTCGTAGACCTGCAGGATCGCGGGCGCGTTGCCGCTGCGATAGGCGGCGATGCCTGCCGCTAGCGTCTGGTCGTAGGTGCCCTTGAAGACCGGGACGATCTTGTAATCGCTCTGCGATGCATTGAAGTCGTTGGCGATCGTGTTCAGGCGCTCGCCGAGCGCGGCTTCCATCGCGTGCCAGAACTGGATTTCAGTAGCGGCGTAGGCGCTTTGGTATGCGCCGAAGCCGAGGACGGCAGCAACGGACAGCGAACGGAACAGCGGCTTGCAATGCATCGAGAGTCTCCTGATGGTGGAAAGCGCGAAATCGCGGTCGCGCGATTCTAGTTGTGGTCGATGACAGGAAAGCGTCGGTGAGTTTTCGATGTGTAAGTCTCGTCGTCGAACGGGCAATTTAACATCGTAAGAATAACTGGAGAAAGCGCGATTACCCGGAGCACCGATGGATGCGCGGGCAACGAAGGCGAAAAAAAGGCCGCGTCGTAGCGCGGCCTGATGTGATGTGCGAACCCCGCTCGGGGCGGCGGGGACACATTTGACAATTGATCGTCAGACGTTGAACAGGAAGTTCATCACGTCGCCGTCGTGCACGATGTACTCCTTGCCTTCGGCTCGCATCTTGCCCGCTTCCTTCGCGCCTTGCTCGCCCTTGTACGTGATGTAGTCGTCGAAGCCGATCGTCTGCGCGCGAATGAAGCCGCGTTCGAAGTCCGTATGGATCGCGCCCGCCGCCTGCGGCGCGGTATCGCCGATATGGATCGTCCACGCGCGCACTTCCTTCACGCCCGCCGTGAAGTAGGTCTGCAGTCCGAGCAGCTTGAAGCCGGCGCGGATCACGCGGTTCAGGCCGGGTTCGTCCATGCCCATGTCCGCGAGGAACACTTCCTTGTCTTCATCGGCGAGGTCGGCGATTTCCGCCTCGATCGCCGCGCACACGGCGACCACGGGCGCTTTCTCCGTTTCCGCATAGTTACGCACCGCGTCCAGATGCGGATTGTTCTCGAAGCCGTCTTCCTTGACGTTCGCGACGTACATGGCCGGCTTGGCTGTAATCAGGCAGAACGGCTTGATCAGCAGACGCTCTTCTTCCGTCAGGTCGAGGCCACGCACCGGCTTGGCCTGGTCCAGCTGCACGCGAACCTTCTCCAGCACGGCTGCGAGCTTCACCGCTTCCTTGTCGTTGCCGGACTTCGCGGCCTTCGCATAACGCGTGAGCGCCTTTTCAACGGTGGCGAGGTCGGCGAGCGCCAGTTCCGTGTTGATGACCTCGATGTCCGACACCGGGTCCACCTTGCCCGCGACGTGAATCACGTTCTCGTCTTCGAAGCAGCGCACGACGTGCGTGATCGCGTCGGTTTCGCGGATGTTCGCGAGGAACTGGTTGCCGAGGCCTTCACCCTTGCTTGCGCCAGCGACGAGGCCCGCGATGTCGACGAACTCGACGACGGCGGGCACGATGCGCTCCGGCTTGACGATTTCGGAGAGCGCCTTCAGACGCGCATCCGGCACTTCGACCACGCCGACGTTCGGTTCGATCGTGCAGAAGGGATAGTTTTCGGCGGCGATGCCCGCCTTGGTCAGCGCGTTGAACAGGGTGGACTTGCCGACGTTAGGCAGGCCGACGATGCCGCATTTGAGGCTCATGAAGGTTCTCTACAAATCAGGTGGTGACAGGCTTCGGCGAACGGAGCGGACTTGCCGCACGGGCTGCACGCAGCGCGACGCGATGCCGGCTGCGGCCCGCAGGTCCGCTCGCCGGATGGCGCGGCACAGGCGGACTGTCGTATGACGCCCGCCGCGCTGAAAACGCGCGCCGGGGTGCCGGATAACCGAAAACCGCAATTGTAACCCTGTCCGGCGCTGCATTCGCGGCAGCGCAGGCGTGGACACGCATGCCGCTTGTCGCCGGCTCGCCACGGGCGAGCCCTTCCCACTCGCTCACATTTGCACCCGACCAGCATCAAACACCCCGTCAAACAAAGCCAAAATGCCCTCGAAAGACGGCCCGGCCGATCCGTCCCCGCCACCCCTCGCGGCTATAATGCCCGGATGAATGCTCACCATCAGTCTTTCGACGTCGCCGTGATCGGCGGCGGGCTCGTCGGCAAGACGGCGGCGCTCGCGCTCACGCAGAGCGGACTGCGCGTCGCGCTGCTCGCGCAGCACTGTCAGCCGCTGCCCGCCGGCGCCGTGTTCGACTCGCGCGTCTACGCGCTGTCCGCGAGTTCGCAGGCGCTGCTCGAACGCCTGCGGGTGTGGCAGGCGCTCGACGCATCGCGGCTCGCGCCCGTGTACGACATGCGCGTCTACGGCGACGCTCACGCCGAACTGCATTTCTCAGCGTTTCAGGCCTCGGTGCCGCAGCTCGCGTGGATCGGGGAATCGTCGCTGATCGAGCATGCGCTCGATGCCGCGCTGCGTTTCCAGCCCAATCTCACGTGGATCGATACGCGCGCGCAGGGACTCGACGTCAAGACGGGCGGCGCGACGATCGGTCTTGCAAACGGCAATGTGCTCGAAGCGGACCTCGTGGTCGGCGCGGACGGCGCGCATTCTTGGGTGCGTGCACAGATCGGCTCGAAGGTGAACCGGCGCGACTACCGGCAGACGGGCGTCGTCGCGAACTTCAAGGCCGAGCGTCCGCACGGTGAGACCGCGTACCAGTGGTTCCGCGACGGCGAGATCATCGCGCTGCTGCCGCTGCCGAACGGTCACGTGTCGCTAGTCTGGTCGGCGCTGACCGATCACGCGAATACCCTCGTCAAGCTCGATCCGGCGCAACTCGCAGCGGAAGTCGAGCGCGCGACGATGGGCGCACTCGGCACGCTCGAATGCGTGACACCCGCCCAGGGCTTTCCGCTCGCGCTGCAAACGGTCGACCGGCTGGTCGCGCCGCGCGTCGCGCTGGTCGGCGATGCCGCGCATCTGATCCATCCGCTCGCCGGGCAGGGCATGAATCTGGGGTTGCGCGATGTGGCGTCGCTGGTCGATGTGATCGTGAAGAAGGAGGCGTTCCGCGATATCGGCGACATGGTGCTGTTGCGCCGCTACGAGCGTTCGCGCAGCGAAGACATCCGCGCGCTGACCATCGCCACCGACGGCCTGCAAAAGCTGTTCGGGCTGCCCGGCAATATCGCGCGCGCGGTCCGCAATACGGGCATGGCGTTCGTCGGCGCGCAGCCGCTGATCAAGCGCTGGCTGGTGTCGGCGGCGCTGGGCTGACGCTTCGGCTGACGGCGCGCGCGTTGAACCGCACGGCGGCGCGCACGTCTGACAGGATCGCACGCAAGGCATACCATCTGCGCAAGGCGCGCGGAACTTGAACACAGGCGCTAACGAGCGGCAAACGGCCGCGCGCCGAACTGAATCAGGAGCAGCAGCATGAAGAAACATATCCGTATCGCCGCGCTGGCGCTGGCCGTCGCGACCATCGGCCTCGGCTGTTCGGCGCAGGCCGATCAGACCACCGACAAGCTCAAATCGACGCTGCAGGCCCGTCTCAGCGAAGCGACGATCAAGAGCGTGTCGAAGTCGCCGATCGACGGCCTTTACGAAGTGAACCTCGGCTCGCAGATCATCTACAGCGACGCATCGGGCGACCATCTGATTCTCGGCGACATGGTCGACTCGAAGACCCGCAAGAACCTGACGGAAGCGCGCCTGTCCGAAACCAACCGCATCGATTTCGCGAGCCTGCCGTTCGCGAACGCGGTGAAGGTGGTGAAGGGCAACGGCAGCCGCAAGATCGCCGTGTTCTCCGATCCGAACTGTCCGTACTGCAAGCAACTCGAAACGACGCTGAAGTCGATGGACAACATCACCGTCTACACCTTCCTGTACCCGGTGCTGTCGCCGGATTCGACCGTGAAGTCGAAGTCGATCTGGTGTTCCGCCGACCGCGCGAAGGCGTGGGAATCGTGGATGCAGGATCACCGCGCGCCGACCGCGCCGGGAACCTGCGATACAGCCGCGATCGACAAGAATCTCGCACTCGGCCAGTCGATGAACGTGAGCGGCACGCCGACTGTATTCCTCGCGGACGGCCGCCGCCTGCCGGGCGCGGTTCCGGCAGACGAACTGGATAAGGCGCTGTCGTCGGTGCGCTGAGTGGCGCGCATCGTCTGAATGTTGTTGAAAGGAGGCGCGCGGCGCCTCCTGTGTTTTGAAGCCTTCCGAATCTCCTCACGAATTTCCACACACGAGCGCCGATGAAGCCGATCCGCTACGCCATCGTTCCGAAGCAACCCGCCGCCCATCTCTTCGAAGTCACCGTCACGGTCGCCGAACCCGATCCGGCGGGCCAGCGCTTCATGTTGCCAGTGTGGATTCCGGGCAGCTACATGGTCCGGGAATTCGCGCGCAACATCGTCACGCTGCGCGCGTTCAACGACGCGGGCCGCAAGGTGCGCATCGAAAAGACCGACAAGCACGCGTGGCAGGCAGCGCCCGTCAAGGGCGCGCTGACGTTGCGCTACGAGGTCTACGCGTGGGACATGTCAGTGCGCGCCGCGCATCTCGACGACACGACGGGCTTCTTCAACGGCACGAGCGTGTTTCTGTCGCCGCTCGGCTTCGAGGGCGCACCGTGCGTCGTCGATATCCAGAAGCCGGCCGGTCCGCAGTTCCGCAACTGGCGCGTCGCGACGGCGCTCACGGAAGCGCGCGCGACGAAGCGCTACGGCTTCGGCGAATACACCGCACAGAACTACGACGAGCTGATCGATCATCCCGTCACGCTCGGCGAATTCGAACTCGCCACATTCAAGGCGCACGGCGTGCCGCATGACATCGTGATCGCGGGACGTGTGATCGGGCTGGACATGGAACGGCTGTCGGCGGATCTGAAGCGCGTGTGCGAGGCTCAGATCGCACTGTTCGAGCCGCGCACGAAAAAGGCGCCGATGGACCGTTACGTGTTCATGACGCAGGCCGTCACCGATGGCTACGGCGGACTGGAGCATCGTGCGTCGACGGCGCTGATCTGCAACCGCTCGGATTTGCCTGTGACCGGCCGTGACGAGACGACGGACGGCTATCGCACGTATCTCGGTCTGTGCAGCCACGAATACTTCCACACCTGGAATGTGAAGCGCATCAAGCCGGCGGTGTTCGCGCCTTACGATCTGACCCAGGAGAACTACACGTCGCTGCTGTGGCTGTTCGAGGGCTTCACGTCGTACTACGACGACCTGATGCTGGTACGCAGCGGTCTCATCAAGGAAGCCGACTACTACACGCTGCTCGGCAAGACGATTGGCGGCGTGCTGCGCGGCAGCGGGCGTCTGAAGCAGACGGTCGCCGAAAGTTCGTTCGACGCGTGGGTCAAGTACTA
Source organism: Paraburkholderia sp. Tr-20389 (assembly GCF_017104565.1). GTDB lineage: Bacteria > Pseudomonadota > Gammaproteobacteria > Burkholderiales > Burkholderiaceae > Paraburkholderia. The sequence goes on from NZ_JAAGPD010000019.1 coordinate 145,311, forward strand.
CCGGCAGGACGAGAACGCGGCGAACGCGATCGTCAGCTACTACACGAAGGGCTCGCTGGTCGCGCTGGCGTTCGATCTGACGATTCGCGCGCAAACGCAGAACCGCAAATCGCTCGACGACGTGATGCGCCTGCTGTGGCAGCGCTATGGACGCGATTTCTACAAGGGCAAGGGCGAGGGTATCGAGGAAGCGGACGTCGAGGCGCTGTTCGCCGAAGCGACGGGCGCCGATTTGTCCGAGCTGTTCGCGGACGGCGTGCGCGGCACGCGCGATCTGCCGCTCGACACGCTGCTCGCGCCGTTCGGCGTGACGGTCGAGCCGGATGTCGATCCCAAGGGCAAGCCGTCGCTCGGCGCGCGGGTGCGCGGTGGCGCAGACTGCACGCTGGCGGCCGTTCACGACGGCAGCGCGGCGCAGAAGGCGGGCCTTTCGGCGGGCGACGTGCTGATCGCCGTCGACGGCTTGCGCGTGACGGGTTCGAATCTCGACGCGCTGCTGTCGCGCTATCAGCCGGGCGCGAAGGTCGAGGTGCACGCGTTCCGGCGCGATGAGCTGCGCGTCGCGCAGGTCAGGCTGGACGGCCCCGAAGTCTCGCGCTACAAGCTCGCCGCGAATGACAAGCGGGCAGCGGCCGTGACGGCTCGCAAGCGCTGGCTCGGCGGCAAGTAAGGGTTCGCGCCCACCGTCAACAAGGCTTCGCTGGGCGTCAATAAGGGTCCGCTCACCGTCCGCCAGCCAAAAGCCCGGCGGCGGATTGTTCTACCGTTGCAACAATCCGTCGCCGCCGCGCTACTTTTTCCCGGGCGGGTAAAAAAACACAATGACTCCACTCGCGCAACACAGCGCGCCCCTCACTGGAGTCACAGATGACCACGATCCTGCAAATCAACTCGTCGGCTCGCTCGCAAGGCGCTCAATCGACGCTGCTCGCCAACGAACTGACGGCAAAGCTGCAACAATCGAATCCGGGCGCGCAAGTCGTCGTCCGCAATCTGCAAGAAGACGCGCTGCCGCACCTCGACGACGCGATTCTCGGCGCCTTCTTTACGCCGGCGGAACAGCGCACGGCCGAGCAGCAAGCGATTGCAGCGCGCAGCGAAGCGCTGATCGCCGAACTGCAAGCCGCCGACATCGTCGTGATCGGCGCGCCGCTGTACAACTTCGGTATCTCGTCGCAACTGAAGACGTACTTCGACTTCATCGCACGTGCCGGCATCACGTTCAAGTACGGCGCGAATGGTCCGGAAGGCCTCGTGACGGGCAAGAAGGTGTTCGTGGTTTCGGCACGCGGCGGCAAGTACGTCGGCACGCCGGGCGACTCGCAGACGCCTTACCTGACGACGTTCCTCGGTTTCCTCGGCATGACGGACGTGAACTTCATCTACGCGGAAGGCCTGAACATGGGCCCGGACGCAGCGAACGCGGCACTGGCCGGTGCACGCGAAGCGATCGCCGCAGCCTGAGACGTCTGAGCAGTCGCGCGGCAAGCCATCCGGCGAGCCGCCCGCCTGTCCGATCCGGTGATCGGCCGAATCGAGACGGCAAAATACAACGCCACGGAACATGATTCCGTGGCGTTTTTCGTTGGGGCTTCTGTTGAACCTTGGACGGCGCTTCAGGCGAACACTTCGCCCGTTTCCGGCAAACGCCAATCGATGGCCGGCCGGCCGTGCGCTTCCAGAAATTCGTTTGCGAGCGCGAAGTGCCGGCAGCCGAGAAAGCCCCGATGCGCGGACAGCGGCGAAGGATGAGGCGCTTCCAGCACACAATGCGACTTGCCTTCGAGCAACGCACGCTTCGCCTGCGCATGCGCGCCCCACAGCATGAAGACAAGCCCTTCGTGACGCATCGCGAGTTCGTGGATCAGCGTGTCGGTGCACTTTTCCCAGCCGCGCTTCGCGTGGCTCGCCGCGCGATCGCGTTCGACCGTCAGTACCGTGTTGAGCAGGAGCACGCCCTGGCGCGCCCACGCGTCGAGGCAGCCGTGCTGGGGCGTCTCATAGCCGAGGCTCGCCGCGATTTCCTTGAAGATGTTGCGCAGCGACGGCGGCGGGCGCACCGAAGGCGGCACCGAGAATGCGAGTCCGTGTGCCTGCGGCGTGCCTCGGTCTTCGCCGTGATACGGATCCTGGCCGAGAATCACGACCTTGACGTCGTCGGGACTGGTCAGACGCAGTGCGCGGAACACGTCGGCGGGATAGACGGTCTTGCCGGCCGCACGCTCGCCATCGACGAAACGGCACAGCGGCGTGTAGGTGTCGCTGTCGATGAACGGCTTCAGATGCGCACGCCATGCAGGCGGCAACGCTTCGAATTGCGATTCGAGCGTCTGGGTATTCTGGGTGTCGACAGTGGGGGAAGGCGCGGCGCTGGTGTCGTCGTCGGTGAAAAGCGACGGCTGCGTCGGCGGAATGCGGGAGCGTTTTGCGGAATTCATGGCGGGCTAGTGTGGCAGCAAACGCGGACGCACTCAAGGTTCGTCGCGTTCGCTTGCAGGTTTGCTGCCGCTTTCGACCCGCGTCGTTGGTTACGTCGTGCCGCCTTCGCGCAGACGATAGCCGCGCTGCGCCTTGCTGACGTCATCGGGACGCAGGCCGTGAACCGCCTTCGCCAGTTCTGCCGACAACGTGCTCAGCGCGCTCGCGTCACCGTGCTTCAATTCCAGCTCGACCTCGCAGATCGGCGCGCGGCGCTGTTCGCCGTTCACGTCGGCGAGTACCGCGCCTTGATCGATGGCTGCTTCGATATCCGCGCCGTCCACGCTCACGTGCCAGATCGTCCGCGAAAAATTCGTGGCGAAAAGCGGAATCAGTTCGTCGCGGGCGCTGCGCAACGCGGCTTTCGACGGCTCGTCGTCGCACGCTTCGAGCAGCGCGTCGATTTCGAGCGCGTTGCCCTTGACGGGCAATTCCCACTCATGGCGGCTATGCAAACCACCATTCGACGCGCCGACCGTCTTGTACGTCTGCAGCCAGCCGTCCGGCGTGCGGCGCACGCGCACCGCGCTTTTTGCGCGCGCGAGCGTCAGCGACGGCGTGTCGAAGTAGCTGTTTTCCAGCGTGATCGTGCGGCCTGCGCCGCCCGCGCGCTGAATGAACCATTGCGTCGCCGCGCCGACCTGATCGGTCGGCAGCGCCAGCTTGATCTCGTGTTCCATGCCCATCGTCAGACTCGCTTTAGACGTTCGCCGTACTCAGAAGAACATTCGCGCAAGTTCCGCGCCCGGCTCCTCGGCGCGCATGAACGCCTCGCCGACGAGGAACGTGTTCACGTCCATCGCGCGCATCCGCTCGACGTCGACGCGCGACAGAATGCCCGACTCGGTCACGACGATGCGGTCGGCCGGCATCATGTCCAGCAGGCCGAGCGTCGTGTCGATCGACGTTTCGAACGTGCGCAGGTTGCGGTTGTTCACGCCGATCAGCGGCGTCTTCAGCGTCAATGCTTCGACCAGTTCGTTCTTGTCGTGCACTTCCACCAGCACCGCGAGACCCAGCGAATGCGCGTACGCTTCGAGATCCTGCATCTGCGAGGTTTCGAGTGCGGCGACGATCAGCAGGATCGCGTCGGCACCCATCGCGCGCGCTTCGAGGATCTGATACGGATCGACGATGAAGTCCTTGCGCAGCACGGGCAGCTCGCACGCGGCGCGCGCTTCTTCCAGGTACTGTGCGCTGCCCTTGAAGAACTGCACGTCGGTCAGCACGGACAGACACGCCGCGCCGTGCTTCGCGTACGAACGCGCGATGTCGGCGGGTACGAAGTGCTCGCGCAGCACGCCTTTCGACGGGCTGGCCTTCTTGACCTCGGCGATGACGGCCGCCAGACCGGCCTCTTGCTTGGCGCGGATCGCGCCGACGAAATCGCGCAGATCGCGCGTGGATGCCTGCAGACGCAGTTCTTCGAGCGGCGCGCTTTTCTGCGCGGCGCGCACTTCCTCGCGCTTGACGTCGATGATGCGGTCGAGAATATCGCTCATGTGAATTCCGTTACTTGATCAATGCTTGAACTGCTGCGTGAAGCGGACCAGTTCGTCGACTTTCGCGCGTGCCTTGCCGCTCGCGATCGCCTCGCGCGCCAGCTGGATGCCGTCCGCGATCGACTCCACGACGTTCGCCGAGTACAGCGCCGTGCCCGCGTTCAGCGTGACGATTTCGCGCGCGACGCCCGGTTTGTTGTCGAGCGCTTCGAGCAGCAGCACCTTCGATTCCGTCGCGTCCGCCACTTTCAGCGTGCGGTTCGACACCATCTGCATGCCGAAGTCCTCGGGGTGAATCTCGTACTCGGTCACTTCGCCGTTACGCAGTTCGCCGACCAGCGTCGCCGCGCCCAGCGACACTTCGTCCATGCCGTCCCTACCATACACGACCAGCACGTGCCGCGCGCCGAGACGCTGCATCACACGAACCTGAATGCCGACGAGGTCCGGGTGAAACACGCCTTGTAGCTGGTTCGGCGCGCCGGCCGGGTTCGTCAGCGGACCAAGGATGTTGAAGATGGTCCGCACGCCGAGTTCGCGCCGCACGGGCGCGATGTTCTTCATCGCGGGATGATGGTTCGGCGCGAACATGAAGCCCATGCCCGTTTCGGCGATCGATGCCGCCACCTGTTCCGGCTGCAGATCGATGTTGACGCCGAGTGCTTCGAGCACGTCCGCGCTGCCCGACTTGCTCGATACGCCGCGGTTGCCGTGCTTCGCGACTTTCGCGCCCGCTGCCGCCGTTACGAACATCGTGGCCGTCGAGATGTTGAACGTGTGCGATCCGTCGCCGCCCGTGCCGACGATATCGACGAAGTTCGAGTTGTCCTGCACGTCGACGTGACGCGCGAACTCACGCATCACCGTGGCGGCCGCGGTGATTTCGCCGATGGTCTCTTTTTTGACGCGCAGGCCGGTGATGATCGCGGCCGCCATCACGGGCGACATGTCGCCGCGCATGATGAGGCGCATCAGGTGCAGCATCTCGTCGTGGAAAATCTCGCGATGCTCGATCGTGCGTTGCAGCGCTTCCTGGGGCGTAATCATGATGACGTCTCCTCTTTTAATCAGGCGCTGCGTGCCGCAGTTTTCGACTGCTTCACGAAGTTTTCGAGCAACGCGTGGCCATGTTCCGACAGGATCGATTCCGGATGGAACTGCACGCCTTCGACGGGCAGCGTCTTGTGACGCACGCCCATGATTTCGCCGTCGTCGGTCCATGCGGACACTTCGAGGCAATCGGGCAGCGACTCGCGTTCGATCGCGAGCGAGTGATAGCGCGTGACGGTGAAATGCTTCGGCAGGTCGGCGAACACGCCCTTGCAGTCGGTTTCGATCTGGCTCACCTTGCCGTGCATGATGGTTTGCGCGCGCACGACGCGGCCGCCGAATGCTTCGCCGATCGCCTGATGGCCGAGGCACACGCCGAGAATCGGGTACTTGCCGGAAAATTCGCGCAGCACGTCGAGCGTGATGCCCGCGTGTTGCGGATTGCTCGGTCCCGGCGACAGGCAGATGCGCTCGGGGTTGAGCTTCGCGATGTCGTCGAGGGTGATTTCGTCGTTGCGATAAGTCCGCACGTCTTCGCCGAGTTCGCCGAAGTACTGGACCAGGTTATAGGTGAACGAGTCGTAGTTGTCGATCATCAGCAGCATGGTCAGTCTCCGTCAGAAGTCGCTATCGAGGCCGTCTTGGACCTGCTCGGCGGCGCGCAGCACGGCGCGCGCCTTGTTCTCGGTCTCTTGCCATTCGGATTCGGGCACCGAGTCGGCGACCACGCCCGCGGCCGCCTGCACGTACAGATTGCCGTTGCAGATCACGCCCGTGCGGATCGTGATGGCGAGATCCATCTCGCCCGTGAACGACAGGTAACCGACGGCGCCGCCGTACAGGCCGCGCTTCACGGGTTCGAGTTCGTCGATCAGTTCCATCGCGCGAACCTTCGGTGCGCCCGACAGCGTGCCCGCCGGGAACGTCGCGCGCAGCACGTCGAAATTGGTCATGCCCGGCTTCAGCTTGCCTTCGACGGAACTCACGATGTGCTGCACGTGCGAGTACTTTTCGATCACCATCTTGTCGGTCACGGCCACCGAGCCGATCTCCGCGATGCGGCCCACGTCGTTGCGCGCGAGGTCGATCAACATCACGTGCTCGGCGATTTCCTTCGGATCGTTCAGGAGTTCAGTGGCGAGTTCGGCGTCGCGTTCGGGCGTGTTGCCGCGCGGACGCGTGCCCGCCAGCGGCCGGATCGTGACGATGCGGTCTTCGTTGCGCTTTTCCTGACGCACCAGAATTTCCGGCGACGCGCCGACCACGTGGAAATCGCCGAAGTTGTAGTAATACATATACGGCGACGGATTCAGCGAACGCAGCGCGCGGTACAGCGAGAGCGGATTGTCGCGATACGGCTTGGTCAGACGCTGGCCGACCTGCACCTGCATCAGTTCGCCCGCGGCGATGTATTCCTTCGCCTTGCGCACGGCGGCGAGGTAGTCGTCCTTCTTGAACTCGCGGAAGATTTCGGTGCGCACGCTCGCCGACGTGACGGGCGGCTGTACGGTCGTGCGCAGGCGCTGCTTGAGTTCACGCAGACGCTGCTTGGCGCGCGTGTACGCTTCGGGCGCCGCCGGATCGGCGTAGATCACGAGGTACAGCTTGCCCGCGAGGTTGTCGATGACGGCAACTTCTTCCGTCAGCAGCAGCTGGATGTCGGGCAGATTCAGGTCGTCCGGCGGAGCCGTGTGCGCGAGCTTCTTTTCGATGTAGCGCACCGCGTCGTAGCCGAAATAACCGGCCAGACCGCCCGCAAAACGCGGCAGGCCCGGACGCAGCGCGATCTTGAAGCGGCCCTGGAACTGCTGGATGAATTCAAGCGGGTCGCCTTCGTGCGTCTCGACGACCTTGCCGTCCTTCACGACTTCCGTCACGCCATTGTTCGTGCGGATCAGCGTGCGCGCCGGCAGGCCGATGAACGAGTAGCGGCCAAAGCGTTCGCCACCCACCACCGATTCGAGCAGAAACGAGTTCGCGCCGTTGCGCTCGGTTTGCGCGAGCTTCAGATACAGCGAGAGCGGCGTTTCGAGGTCGGCCAGCGCTTCGGCGATCAGCGGGATGCGATTGAAGCCCTCGTTCGCGAGGGACTGAAATTCGAGTTCGGTCATGTTCCGATCCTGTTCGTGTGTCCGGCGGTGTGGTGCGTCGGACATGGCATGGCTGCGTTACCGGTCGAATGTGCTCGTCACAGGTAAGAGACCGGCGCGCGCTTTCCCAACGACGCATGCACGGCTTCACAGCACGACGATAGTACGCAAGGTACGCGACGGCTAGCTGAAACTCGATACAGCGAGGTTGCACCGGTCGAAACCGGCAGTTCGGGAACAGCGCGGAAGCGCAGCGAATGAAAAAACGGGTGCCAAAGACGAGCTTCAGCGTACCTCGGGCGAGGTATCAGCGCGACCAGCGACGCCAGGGCCAGGCTCCCCGGTCGATCGTGCTCAGACTCCGTTTTTTATTCAGAAACATGAGGAAGACTTTGTTAAGTCGAATGATTAAGTGCTGCTTGGGTGGCGCTCATTTTACTGCATTGTGCGCTGCGATCGCCTTGGCGGCGCCCAACAGCGACACAACTATACCATCCGATTTTATGGTTTGCACAGCTTCGCCGTGGTTGTAGCCATACGGCACGGTCAGGGTCGCCATGCCGGCCGCGCGGCCCGCGAACGCATCGTTCTGCGAATCGCCGATTGCCACGGCTTCTTTGGGCGATACGCCGAGCCGTTCACACGCGGTGAGCATCGGCAGCGGATCGGGCTTTTTCGCCGCGACGCTGTCGCCGCCCAGCACGACGCTGAAGTAGCGCAGCAGCCCGTGATGCTCGAGCAGTTGCTTCGCGAAGCGGTGCGGCTTGTTGGTCACGCACGCGAGTTCGAGACCTGCGTCGCGCAGTGCCATCAGGCCAGCTTCGACATCGGGATAGAGTCGCGTGTGCAGACCGTTGATCTTCGCGTATTCCTCCTGATAGATCGCGAGCGCCTCGTCGAAACGCGACTGCGCGAACTCGGCCTCGAAGCGCGGTGCGAGCACGCTGCGGATCAGATGCTCGGAGCCTTTGCCGACATAGTCGATCACTTCTTCGCGCGAGGTTTCTTCCGCGTCGAACTGGGCGAGCATGCCGTTCAGCGATGCCGTGAAATCGTCGGCGGTATCGACCATCGTGCCGTCGAGATCGACGATAGCCGCGCGGATCTTCCCGGCCGTGAACGCGGGAGCAGGGTAACGAGGCGTCGCTTCCATATCAGCGCTCAACCGATGCCAGTGCGCCGCGCATTTTGTCGATGACCGCCTTGTAGTCAGGATGGCCGAAGATTGCCGAGCCCGCCACGAAGGTGTCCGCGCCCGCTGCCGCGATTTCCGCGATGTTGTCGACCTTCACGCCGCCGTCCACTTCGAGGTGAATCTCGCGGCCGGTCTTTTCCGTGTAGGCGTCGATTTTGGCGCGTGCTTCGCGCAGCTTGTTCAGCGCCTCGGGAATGAACGACTGCCCGCCGAAGCCCGGATTCACCGACATGATCAGCACGAGATCGAGCTTGTCCATCACGTGATCGAGGTAGTTGAGCGGCGTCGCGGGATTGAACACGAGGCCGGCCTTGCAGCCGTGATCGCGGATCAGCGACAGCGTGCGATCGATGTGGTCCGAGCCTTCCGGATGGAAGCTGATCAGATTCGCGCCGGCCTTCGCGAAGTCGGGGACGATGCGGTCGACGGGGCGAACCATCAGATGCACGTCGATGGGCACCTGCACATGCGGGCGGATCGCTTCGCATACGAGCGGGCCGATCGTCAGGTTCGGGACGTAGTGATTGTCCATCACATCGAAGTGAATCCAGTCGGCGCCTGCGGCGACAACGTTGCGGACTTCTTCGCCGAGCCGCGCGAAGTCGGCGGACAGGATGCTGGGAGCGATACGGAATTGAGTCATGGCGTGGGGTGGGGCGGGAGACGGAAAACCGCTATTTTAGCGCCGGCAGGCGCGCCGCGGCCTCGCGCGAGCGCCCCGCGCAGCATGCAAGGCGTAATCTTCCCGGGCCTTGTCCCGTTGGCCGTCGCGGTTGCGGGCCTGCGCGGCATCAAGCAGAATGCCAAACCATGTCAACGCCCTGCGCCGGCACGCAGTCATCCGCGTGCGAGCCGCCAGCACACGGCCTCGCGCGGACCCATCGCGCGCTACGCTCACCATCGGAATCAGCATGAGTCAGTACGAATTCAGCGTGTCCTCCCAGGTCCGGTATATCGCCGAAGAGTCGGACCCGGAGCATCGGAAATACGCTTTCGCTTACACGCTCACCATCCGCAACACGGGCCAGGTGACCGCGCAACTGATCGCGCGCCACTGGGTGATTACGGATAGCGAAAATCGCGTTCAGGAAGTGAAAGGGTTGGGCGTGGTCGGGCATCAGCCGCTGCTGAAGCCGGGCGAGCAGTTCGAGTACACGAGCTATGCCGTGATCGCGACGCCCGTCGGAACGATGCGCGGCGAGTATTTCTGCGTGGCGGAGGATGGCGAGCGCTGGGACGCGCCCGTGCCGGAATTCGTTCTGCGCATGCCGCGCACGCTGCATTGAACGGAAAGCGCCGCGCGCAGTCTGTTAGCGACGCGGCTGTTGCTGCGGCGGGACCTGTTTTGCGTCCTGCTTCTGGCGTGCGGCATTCTTTTTCTTGCCGGACGCTGTCCACACAACGATGAAAATCAGCAGGGAAAGCGCGAGGAGCGACTCCAGCGCGAAGATGAGCATCGGGTATTCGTCGAGCAGATCAGACATGGCAGTTTCCATCGAGAACAATCATTGTATTCGCATTGTCCGCCGGGCTGCGAGCTGGGCGGGAGCGCTGTCGTTTGCCGTGCTGCTTGCGTCGTGCGGCGGCGGCGGTGTGGTTCGGCCTTCCGTTTCGCCGCCGACGGGCGCCGCGATCATCCCCGGCCAGATCGCTTCGCAGCGGTTGACGGCGGTAGCGTGGCAACAGGTGCCGGGCTGGCAGGACGATTCGCTGATCGGCGCCGCTGCGGCGTTGCGCCAGAACTGTGCGCGCCTCGCGGCCCAGCCGACGTGGCGGCGCGCCTGCGCTGCCGCGCTGATGCTGGACGATCTCGACGTGGCCAGCGCGCGCACCTTTTTCGAAACCTACTTCACGCCATTCCAGTTCGCGAACACCGACGGGACGCTCGACGGACTCGTGACGGGCTACTACGAGCCGCTGCTGCGCGGTTCGCGTGTGCGTCGCGGGGTGTATCAGACGGCCCTGTACCGCTGGCCTTCTGCCTACCGTCCCGGTTCGCCGATGCCGGCGCGCGCGCAGCTCGAGCGCTCTGGCGTGCTGAACGGGAATGAACTGGTCTGGGTCGACGATCCCATCGAGGCTTTCTTCCTGCAGGTGCAAGGCTCGGGACGCATCGTGATGGAAGACGGCAGCGTGATGCGGGTCGGTTTCGGCGGGACGAACAATCAGCCGTACAAGTCGATCGGCCGCTGGCTGCTCGATCGCGGTGAACTCACGCCGGCGCAGGCGACGATGCAAGGAATCAAGGGCTGGGCGCGCGCGAACCCGACGCGCGTCGATGCGCTGCTCGATACGAATCCGCGTTTCGTGTTTTTCCGCGAGATGGCGTCGAACGAACCGGCGCCGGCCGGTGGTGCAGACGGCCCGATCGGTGCGCTTGGTGTGCCGCTGACGCCCGAGCGGTCGATTGCCGTCGATCCGTCGTCGATTCCGCTCGGGACGCCCGTCTTCCTGCAAACCACGCGTCCGTTGACGAACGCACCGATGAATCGCCTGGTGTTCGCGCAAGACACGGGGTCGGCGATCAAGGGGGGCGTGCGTGCCGATTATTTCTGGGGACTCGGCGATGAAGCAGGGGATCTGGCCGGCAAGATGAAGCAGGCGGGCCGGATGTGGCTGCTACTGCCTAATTCTTGAGGTTGTCGTGAGAACGGGTTGCGGTTGAGCCGTTGCCTGAATTGAAAAGCCCGACGGCTGTTGTCACAGCCGTCGGGCTTTTGCTTTTTTCAGTCGGCTGCCTTCGGCATCGACGCTTACGCGCCCGCCTTGCGCTTGTCGACCACGCGACGCGCCTTGCCCACCGAGCGCTCGATGCCGTTCACGCCGAGCAGCACCACGTTCGCCGTCACGCCGATCAGCGCCTTGATGTCATAAGCCAGCGCCTGTTTCGCCGCCGTCAGCGCGGCCGTGTCCGGCGCGGTTTCCGGGCAGGGTTCGACGTTCAGCGTCATTACGTCCAGCGGACCTTCCTTGGTCAGCACGATCTGATAGTGCGGCGCGAGCGCGTGCTGCTTGAGCAGCAGCTCTTCGATCTGCGTCGGGAACACGTTGACGCCGCGGATGATCATCATGTCGTCCGAGCGACCGGTGATCTTCTCCATTCGACGCATCGTGCGCGCCGTGCCCGGCAGCAGACGCGTGAGGTCGCGCGTGCGGTAACGGATGATCGGCAGCGCTTCTTTCGTCAGCGATGTGAACACGAGTTCGCCCAGTTCGCCGTCAGGCAGCGCTTCGCCCGTTTCGGGATCGATGATCTCGGGATAGAAGTGATCTTCCCAGATCGTCGGACCGTCCTTGGTCTCGACGCATTCGGACGCCACACCCGGTCCCATCACTTCCGACAGACCGTAAATGTCGACGGCGTCGATGCCCATCCGTTCTTCGATCGCGCGACGCATGTCGTTGGTCCACGGTTCGGCACCGAAGATGCCGATGCGCAGCGAGCAATCTTTGGGATTGACGCCCTGACGTTCAAGTTCGTCGGCGATCGACAGCATGTAGCTCGGCGTCACCATGATGATGTCGGGACGGAAATCCTGGATCAGCTGCACCTGCTTCTCGGTCTGTCCGCCGCCGAACGGAATGACTGTCAGGCCCGCCCGCTCGGCACCATAGTGCGCGCCGAGACCACCTGTGAAGAGGCCGTAGCCGTAACTCACATGCACCTTGTCACCGCGTCGCGCGCCTGCCGCGCGGATGGAGCGCGCGACCAGATTCGCCCAGTTGTCGATGTCGCGCGCCGTGTAGCCGACGACGGTCGGCTTGCCCGTGGTGCCGGAGGACGCATGAATGCGCGAGATCTGTTCTTGCGGCACGGCGAACAGGCCGAACGGATAGTTGTCGCGGAGGTCCTTCTTGGTTGTGAAGGGAAAGCGCGACAGGTCAGAGAGCGTCTTCAGCTCGGACGGATGCACGCCTGCTTCGTCGAATTTGCGTCGATAGACGGGCGAATTTTCATACGCGTGCGTGAGCGACCATTTCAGCCGTTCGAGTTGAAGCGCGGCAAGTTCGTCGCGGCTCGCCTTTTCGATCGGGTCGAGCGGGAGCGGGGTTGTCATCGAATGTCTCCTTGCTTATCAGAATAGGATGCCGCGCGAAAGGCGACGCAATTACGTGAAGGTGTGACGCGGCCCGTCAGTTGTCGACGGGGATCACCGTGCCTTTGATCTGCGCGGACTTGCCGCGAAACATCGCAACGGTCTCGTTCGCGCGATTCGTGACGCGAATGTCGTAGACGCCGTTGCGGCCGCTCAATGTCTGCTCGACTGCTTCCGCAGTGAGGACGTCATTACCTTGCACGGGGCGCAGGAATTCGATGGAGCAGCCCGCTGCGACGGTGTTGACGTTGTACGAGTTGCAGGCGAACGCGAATGCCGAGTCGGCCAGGGTGAACATCAGACCGCCGTGACAGATCTGGTGACCGTTCAGGAAGTCGGGCCGTACGTTCATGCGCAGGCGCGCGTAGCCAGCGCGTACTTCGACGATTTCGATGCCGAGCGCCTTGCTGCAGGCGTCGTTTGCATACATGGCTTCGGCAGTTGCGCGGGCGAGTTCGTCGGGTGTCATCGTGTTGCTCAAGTCGGGTTGCGTGGACATGTCAGCGCCCCTCGAAGCGCGGTGCGCGTTTTTCGATGAACGCGCGGACACCTTCCGCGTAGTCATACGACGCGCCGAGTTCACGCTGCATGTCACGTTCGAGATCGAGTTGCTGATCGAGCGTTTGGGTCGCGCTCGAGCGCATGGCCTGCTTGATGGCTGCGATCGCCCGGGTGGGTTGTTGCGCGAGTTGCGCAGCGAGCTTGCCGGCTGCCGCCTGCAGTTCGGTGTCGTCGACGGCTTGCCAGATGAGTCCCCAGCTTTCAGCCTTTTCGGCGCTGAGCTTGTCGCCCGTGATCGCCAGTCCCAATGCGCGAGCCATGCCGACGCGTTGCGGCAGGAACCACGTGCCGCCCGAATCGGGCACCAGGCCGATTTTGACGAACGCCTGGATGAAGCTGGCAGAACGCGCGGCCAACACCAGGTCGCAGGCGAGCGCGAGATTCGCTCCTGCGCCCGCCGCGGTGCCGTTCACCGCAGCGATGACCGGCAGCGGCAGCGCCTGCAAACGGCGGATCAATGGATTGAAGTGCTTGTCGATCAGGTCGCCGAGGTCCGTCATGGCGCCCGGCGTGAAGTCGAGGTCGGCCAGATCCTGGCCGGCGCAAAACCCGCGACCGGCACCCGTCAGCACGAGGGCTCGGGCGCCGGAAGCCTCGACTTCGTCTAGCGCTGCGCTCAGTTCATCATGCATCGCGCGTGTGAAACTGTTCAGCTTGTCGGGGCGATTCAGTGTCACGGTGGCGACGCGCGTGGCGGCGTCGATGTCTACGCGGATCGCTTCAAAGGCCATCGATTGTCTCCTCGTCTGCATACGTTTCGAATGTCGGGTCGCTCAGACGCGCTCGATAGCGAGCGCAATGCCTTGACCGACACCGATACACATCGTGCACAGCGCGTAACGGCCACTGATGCGTTCGAGCTGATAGAGCGCCGTCGTAATCAGACGCGCGCCGGAAGCGCCGAGTGGGTGACCCAGCGCGATAGCGCCGCCGTTCGGGTTCACGCGCGGATCGTCGTCGCGCAAGCCGAGTTGGCGCAGAACGGCCAGACCTTGCGACGCGAACGCTTCGTTGAGTTCGATCACGTCGAACTGGCCGAGCGTCATATTGAGTTGCTTGAGCAGTTTCTGCGTGGCGGGTGCCGGGCCGATACCCATGATGCGCGGCTCGACGCCGGCAGTCGCCATGCCGATCACACGAGCGCGGCGACGCAGGCCATACTGTTCGGCTGCTGCCCGGTTGGCAATGAGCAGTGCGCACGCGCCGTCATTGACGCCCGACGCATTACCCGCCGTCACCGAACCGTCCGGACCCACCACGCCCTTTAGTTTGCCAAGCGCTTCGAGCGACGTTTCGCGCGGATGCTCGTCTAGCGTGACGCGGACCGGCTCGCCCTTTTTCTGCGGGATATCGACGGGGACAATTTCCTGCGCGAGCGTGCCGTCGCGTTGCGCGCGCGCTGCCTTCTCCTGGCTGCGCAGCGCGAATGCGTCCTGATCGGCGCGACTGATGTTGAAATCGACGGCGACGTTCTCTGCTGTTTCGGGCATCGAATCGACGCCGTGTGCGCGCTTCATTTGCGCGTTGACGAAGCGCCACCCGATGGTCGTGTCGTAAATCTCCGATTGGCGCGAGAACGCCGACGTGGCCTTGCCCATCACGAAGGGGGCGCGCGTCATGCTTTCGACACCGCCCGCGATCATCAGGCGTGCTTCGCCCGCCTTGATCGCGCGGGCTGCCGTGCCGACTGCATCCATGCCCGATCCGCAAAGCCGGTTGATCGTGGAGCCCGGGGCGTCAGTCGGCAAACCTGCCAGCAGCGCCGACATGCGCGCGACATTGCGATTGTCTTCTCCCGCCTGATTGGCGCAGCCGTAGATCACGTCGTCAAGCGCGCGCCAGTCCACGCCTGGATTCCGTTCGATCAGCGCCTTGATCGGGATGGCGCCTAGATCGTCCGCGCGGACATCTTTCAATGCGCCGCCGTAGCGGCCGAAGGGGGTGCGGATCGCGTCACAGATAAAAGCGTCGGTCATGTCGGAGTTCCTGCGAGGAGAGGCGGGCGAATGTGCTCGCCCTTGACTGCATGTTAGTTCGACGTCTGACGCATGTTCAGTGGGCCTGAAGTTATAGGCCAAAACGTCGGTCAAACGTCCTATATCGTTCGGCCGGCTTATGCGGCGACTGTCTTCGGTTCAACATGAACCCGACTCTGAACGACACGGAAGCGGTTCGCGACGAAGGCGGCATCGGCGAGCGCGGCATTGGCAGCGGGGTTGGCTCCCGTGCCATGGAAGTCTGAGAACGCTGCCGACTGATTGACGAATACGCCGCCCGTCAAGTTGATCGAGAGCGCGACGCCGCCTTGAATTGAAGCTTCCGTGGCGGCTTCGATCACGCTGTCGTCGGTGCTGTAAACGGAGAGCGTGAGCGCGCCGTGTTCGGCGGCGATCCGGCTGGCCAGTTCGAGCGACTGCCCGGTCGAGTCCGTCGCGATCACGAACGAGATCGGGCCGAACCATTCCTTCGTGAACTTCGCTTCGTCCTTCGCGGCATCGAGTTGCAGAACCAGCGGAGTACGCACGCGGGCGCCGGCGAATGCGGGGTGTTCGAGCGACTGGCTGTCAGCCAGAACGTGACCGAGCTTGCGCGCTTCGTCGATGCGCTGTGCGACGCCTTCGTTCTGGATCGCACCCAGCAGTTCGACTGCGCGTGCCGGGTCCGAGCCGAGCTTCTGGACTGCGCTTGCGATCGCTTCGGCAATGGCTTCAAACGGAAGCTGGCCTTCGGCCGTGCGGATGCCGTCGCGCGGCACGTAGATGTTTTGCGGCGCCGTGCACATCTGGCCCGAGTACAGCGCGAGCGAGAAGGCGATGTTGCGCGCGGCGGATTTGATGTCGTCGACCGAGTCGATCACGATCTGGTTCACGCCGGCCTTCTCAGTGAACACCTGGGCCTGATGTGCGTTGCGTTCGAGCCAGGTGCCGTTTTGCGTGCTGCCCGTGAAGTCGATCAGCTTGATTTCCGGGCGCTGTGCGAGGGCCTGAACGAGTTCGCCGTCGTTTGGATCCGTTGCGAGCAAGGTGACGATGTTCGGATCGAAGCCGGCTTCACGCAGGACGTCACGGGCGACGCGGACCGTGATGGCGAGCGGCAGGATTGCGCCCGGGTGCGGCTTGACGATCACGGTGTTGCCGGTCGCCAGATCTGCGAAGAGGCCAGGGTAGCCGTTCCACGTCGGGAACGTGCAGCACCCGAGCACAAGGCCCGTACCGCGCGGCACGATGTTGAAGCGCTTCTGCATCGCAAGCGGAGGGTTCTTGCCTTGCGGCTTTTCCCAATGGGCGTCGGCCGGAATCCGGCGCAGTTGGTCCCAGGCATAGGTGACGGCTTCGAGCGCACGATCCTGGGCGTGAGGGCCGCCCGCCTGGAAAGCCATCATGAATGCCTGGCCTGTAGTGTGCATCACGCTATAGCCGATCTCGAAACTCAGACGGTTGATGCGCGCGAGGATTTCGAGGCTTACGCCGACCCAGGCTTTCGGGCCGGCTTCGCGCCATTGGCGCTGAGCGCGGGATGCTGCGGCGACGAGCGCGTCGGGATCCGATTTCGGGTAGCGAATGCCCAGCGGAAAGCCGAACGGCGACTGCTCGGCGCCAACCGTTTCGCCCGTGCTCGGCTGGTCGAGTTCGAAGTTCTTGTTCAGGTGGGCTTTGAATGCCGATTCGCCGTCCGCACTGGCGGTTTCCCCGTACACTTTGGGACTCGGCATTTCGGAGAACGGGCTCCAGTAGCCGCGGGTTTCGATGGCGGCGAGCGCTTTCTGCAGCGTGTCTTCGTGCTTCGTGAAGAGTGAGTGGGTCATGGCGGGCAAGTTTCAGACTGAACGGTGGAAGGAACCTTGTCGATTTATTGACCGACCGGTTGGTTGGTGAATGTTAGCATTATTGAGATGTGACGCGAGCCCCTTGCGTCTGCAGGTAAACACTTAGGAGGAGTGCATGGCATTCGAGAACATTCTGGTTGAGACACGTGGCCGCGTAGGTTTGATTACGCTGAATCGTCCGAAGGCGCTGAATGCGCTTAACGACGCTCTGATGGACGAACTGGGAGAGGCGTTGCGCGCGTTCGACTCGGATGAAAACATTGGTGCCATTGTCATCACCGGAAGCGAAAAGGCATTCGCGGCGGGCGCTGATATAGGAATGATGGCGACTTATTCCTATATGGATGTCTATAAGGGCGAGTACATCACAAGAAACTGGGAGGCAATCCGATCAGTTCGGAAGCCGATCATTGCGGCGGTAGCCGGATTCGCGTTGGGTGGCGGCTGCGAGTTGGCGATGATGTGCGACATCATCCTCGCCGCCGACACCGCGAAGTTCGGTCAACCAGAAATCAAGCTGGGCATCATGCCGGGAGCGGGCGGTACGCAGCGCTTGCCTCGCGCTGTGTCGAAGGCGAAGGCAATGGATCTGTGTTTGACTGCGCGGTTCATGGATGCCGCCGAGGCGGAGCGATCGGGATTGGTGTCGCGCGTGATTCCCGCTGCGAATCTGATCGACGAGGCGATTGCTGCAGCCACGACGATCGCGGAGTTTCCAATTCCGGCTGTGATGATGGTGAAGGAGTCCGTCAATCGCGCGTATGAGACGACGCTGGCCGAAGGGGTGCATTTCGAGCGCAGGCTGTTTCATTCGCTGTTTGCGACTGAGGATCAGAAAGAGGGGATGGCGGCCTTCGTTGAAAAGCGCAAACCGGTCTTCAAACATCGTTGATCGGATTCGTCAAAAAAGTGCTTGCAAGCGCTGCTTCAGGCGCCTAGAATTCCGGTCTTTCGCGCTGCGGCCAACGCGGCGCGGGAGAAACGGAGAAGGGCGGGAGAGCCAGCATTGACGGGCTTTCCGGTGGAGT
>NZ_JAAGPD010000020.1 GCF_017104565.1 Paraburkholderia sp. Tr-20389
CGGGCATGCGCATCGTCGAGATGGTGTGGGAAGACTTGAAGCCGTCGGACATCCTCACGGAGAAATCGATCGATAACGCCGTGACGACCTGCCTCGCGCTGTCGGGATCGACGAATGCGATCGTGCATATGATCGCGTTGGCGCGTCGCGCGGGCATCCAGTTGACGCTCGATCGCTACGATTCGATTTCGCGCCGCACGCCGGTCCTCGCGAATATCCGGCCGACGGGCACGTTTCTGATGGAAGACTTCTATTACGCGGGCGGCCTGCCGGCGATGCTCGCGGAACTGGGCGATCTGATCGACCGCTCGCAGAAGACCGTGAATGGCAAGACCCTCGGCGAGAACCTCGAAGGCGCGCAGATTTTCAACGACGACGTGATTCGCCGCCGCAGCAATCCGCTGATGCCGGACAACGGTCTTGCCGTGCTACGCGGCAACATCGCGCCCGATGGCGCAGTGATCAAGCCGGGCGCCGCCGAACCGCATCTGCTGGTGCACACCGGCCGCGCGGTGGTGTTCAGCGACTACAACGACATGGCCGCGCGCATCGACAGCGACGACCTCGACATCGACGAAACCTGCGTGATCGTGCTGCAGCATGCGGGGCCCGTCGGCGCGCCGGGCATGCCCGAATGGGGCCAGTTGCCGATCCCGCAAAAGCTGCTGAAAAAGGGCGTGCGCGACATGCTGCGTATTTCCGATGCGCGCATGAGCGGCACGAGCTACGGCGCATGCGTGTTGCACGTGGCGCCGGAATCGTTCATCGGCGGGCCGTTTGCGCTGGTGCGCGACGGCGACATGATCGAGCTCGATGTGCCGCAGCGCAGGCTGAACGTGCTGGTATCGGATGAAGAACTCGCGCGGCGCAAAGCCGAGTGGGTCGCGCCCGCGCCGCGATTCACGCGCGGCTACGGCGCGATGCATCAGGTGCATGTGCTGCAGGCCGACAAGGGCTGTGACTTCGATTTCCTGCAACGCGACGGCGCGAGCGGTGCGAGCGCTTCGACAGGCGAGCCGGAAATCCACTGATAGAGATGAAAGCTAGCAGCGAGCGCATCCGCAATGTGCGCTCGCCAACCGACATCAAGCATAGCGTCGACTAGTCAGCTTCCGACGCGATACACACGCCCCGTCTGCGCGCCCTCGACGCTGCGCAAATAGGCCTGCGCTGCCTTCTTCGCATCGACGGGCTCGAAGCCGCGGAAGAACGGCGCATAGCTTTCCATCGATTCCGTCAGCACAGTCGGACTGATGACGTTGATGCGGATGCCGCGCGGCAGTTCGATCGCCGCGCCGCGCACGAAACCTTCGAGCGCCAGATTCACGGTGGTCGCGCTGACGCCCAGGCGGATCGGCTCGTCGGCGAGAATGCCGCTCGTCAGCGTGAACGAGCCGCCGTCGTTCACGTACTTCTGCGCGGCGAGTACGACATTGATCTGTCCCATCAGCTTGTCGCGCAGGCCGACCCAGAACTGCTCGACGGTCATCTCGGGCAACGGTCCGAAGTGAACCTTGCCTGTGGTGGTGACGACGCCGTCCACCTTGCCGATCGCTTCAAACAGCCGTTCGACACTCGCGGGATCCTTGCTGTCGACTTGATGCGCACCGCGCGTCGCGCCGACTTCGATCACTTCATGCCGCGCCTTCAGTTCGGCGGCGACTGCCTTACCGAGCGTGCCTGTTGCACCGATCACGACGATTCTGCTCATCTTCCGCTCCGTGGATGAAATTGCGCCGATTGTGCCGATCGTTTCAATCGGGAAAAAGATGTGCGCGCGACGAACTCATCAAACCGGCAGTTTCGAATCGCATGCACGTTCGCGCGATCGGGGGCAGGCTGACACGGCATGTGACGCGCCCTGAAAATGACGCGTCACATGACAAACACTCACTTCACACGTTCGAGTTCGATGATGCGCGTCGGGCGCTGATGGTTGAGCGCGTAATGCATACGGCCGCGCATCCGGTCGCCCGCTTCCGTACGCGGCTCGTGAAAGCGATCGTCGAAGTGCTCGACGACTTCGGGCGGAATCATGCCCTTATCGATCACGCGATAGCCGGGTTCCAGCGCAAGCAGCAGATGGTTTCCGCCGATGCGGCTGTCGAATCCCGCCAGTTCCGCATACGGATCGTCGGGAACGCTGTTGACCAGCGACGCGTTGCTCGTGGTGATTTCATCGGGGCCGATCGGCGCATGGCCCGCGATGCGCGCTGCTTCGTGGTTCTTGCTGTCGGTATCGACCGTGCTGTCGTGAGTGCGGTCGTTGTGCATTTCGGCACTGCGCGCGACGTCGGTTCCCGATTGCGTCGCCGGTACCTTGCGGGTGTTGAGGCTCATTTTGACGCCCTCCTTTGGCTCGTGCGTTAAAGCATAAGATAGGAGCAAAAGTTGTTCCGCGTGAGCGCCCGATCACCTTGCGAAGCGTGCGTGACGGCGCTTCGCGCTACCGGAAAATTTTTACGATTTTTTTTGGTGGACGCTCTTTTCCTACAGAGTATGATTCTGGTTCGAGTGCAGCAAGACCACATAACAGCATGACCACGGCGGTCTCGTCGGTTGCTTCGATACACGGCATCCCACTCGCAAAAAAGGACCATCTATGAGGCAGTCAGGGGCGGGTGACTCATGCACGTTGATGCTGCATTCACACATCGTGGCTACTTGCTGAACTGCGCGCCGGCGCGTTCAGGCGATGGAACTTGGCAACCGTATGTCGTCGTCTCGCGCTCCAGCGACGGCGAACTGGTCGCCAACCGCTTCTTCCCCACTGATCTCCGCTTCACCGACGAAGCCGCTGCTATCGCGCATGCTCGCGACTGGGCAGTCCGCTGGATCGACGCAAGCAGTATGACCGTGTAGCACGTCGTTTGCTACGCACTGCCGCGCATGCGGCGGCCTCGTCTGCATGAGCCATTCCTTATGCAAATCGCACAGAGGCGCGGCGGCGCGCGGCGAAACGCGGTAATCTCTGGGGACAATTCACTATCGTTGCGCTTCAGGCGCGATCGCCGTCCTCGCCATGTCAAACGTTTCTTCCCACAACTGGGGCCTCGAACAGATCGTCGCCGAATTGCGCGCATCGCGTGAAGAGCTCCATCGCACGCGTCATCCGCGCGGCATTCGCGAACTGCCTTCGCGCGACGGCGTGATCAACATCGTCGCCGGACTGCGCGCCGCGCTTTTCCCGACGCACTACGGCGCGCCCGATCTGACCGACGAGAGCGTCGACTACTACGTGGGCCACACGCTCGAAAGCACGCTGCGTCTGCTCGCTGAACAGATTCGCCGCGCGCTGCGCTTCTTGCCCGAGCATGCGGAGACGTCGGAAGCGGAATTGAGCACGCGCGCATTCGACGTCGCGCGCGAGTTCGGCAAGCAGTTGCCGGGCATACGCGCCATGCTGGTCAGCGACATTCAGGCCGCGTATGTCGGCGATCCGGCTGCGCAGCACATTACGGAGATCCTGCTCTGCTATCCGGGTGTGTGGGCGATGACGCATCATCGGCTCGCGCATGCGCTGCATCGGCTCGGCGTACCGCTGCTCGCGCGCTTCATCAACGAGATCGCGCATTCGGCGACGGGCATCGACATTCACCCTGGCGCGCAGATCGGCCCGAGCTTCTTCATCGATCACGGTACGGGCGTGGTGATCGGCGAGACGGCCATCATCGGCGAACGCGTGCGCGTCTATCAGGCGGTGACGCTCGGCGCGAAGAGCTTTGCCGCGGACGACGACGGCACCCTCGTGAAGGGCAACGCGCGTCACCCGATCGTCGAGGACGACGTGGTGATCTACGCGGGTGCCACGATTCTGGGCCGCGTGACGATCGGGCGCGGCTCGGTGATCGGCGGCAACGTGTGGCTCACGCATAGCGTGCCGCCCGGCAGCAGCGTGTCGCAGGGCAAGATCCGCGAAGGCGAGCGCGGCCGTAACGACGACGGGCGGCGCTGATATGCGCGCGTCGCTTCTTCTGCGCTGACTGCGGGCGATGAAGCCGCGCGGACGCGTCCAGATGCTGCGCTGTGCGCTCGACGGCGTCGAAGCGACGCTCGCGCACACGACTCACACGTTCGCGCGTCATTCTCACGATCGTTTCGGCATCGGTGTGGTCATTGCAGGCGGGCAGCGCTCGGCGAGTGGGCGCGGTCCCGTCGAAGCGCGCGCGACCGACGTCATCACCGTCAATCCCGGCGAAGTGCACGACGGCAGTCCGCTCGACGAACGAGGACGCGCGTGGCGGATGCTGTATTTCGAGCCGTCGCTGGTTACGGCGACGCTCGCCGAATGCGCGCGTGCGCCGCTGCGGCAAGTGGAATTAACGCGTCCGGTGCTGAACGATCCGCAATTGTCGATGTGTTTGACGCGGCTCTTCTCGATGGCTGTGCACGAGATCGACGAGCACGTGTCTCCTGACAATCTCGCTTGCGAAGAAGCGCTGCTTGCGCTGTTTGCGCACGTTGGACGGCATTACGCGACGTTGGCGCAGCCCGGACGCGAGCGCAATGGTTCTGTTGCGCGCGCAAGGAGGCGCATCGACGACGATCCCGCGTCGGCATCGACGCTGGCCGATCTCGCTGCCGAAGCCGGCATGAGTCGCTTCCAGTTGTTGCGCAGCTTTGCGCATGAAGTCGGTTTGCCGCCGCATGCGTACCGGATGCAGCGCCGGGTCGCGCTGGCGCGCCAGTTGATCGCGCGCGGCACGCCGCTGGTGGACGCTGCGGTGTCGGCGGGTTTCTCCGATCAAAGCCATATGACGCGCGCGTTCGTGCGGCTTTTGGGCGTGACGCCTGCGGGGTATGCGGTGGCTGTCCGCTGATCCATTCAGTTCGTCTCTCTGCAATAACGTTCAAGACCACGCATCGGCGCGAACCGTACGCTTGCCGCATCGTTCGAGATGAGGAGGCGGCGGAATGAACGCGCGTTACACCGGTTATGTTTTCTGCGCGCTGGCGATGATCGGCGTGGGCAGTACTGTGGTGGTCAGCAAGGGGATCGCAGGTGGCTTGCCGCCGTTCTCGGCGACCGCGTTGCGCTTTGCGATTGCGTTTCCGATATTTCTCGCGATGATGCGGGTGCTGAAGGTTCGGTGGCCGAAGCTCGACGCGCGCGATACGTTGTTGTTGATCGCGCAGGCGGGCGCGGGAAGCGTTGGCTATACGGTTTTTCTGATCGGCGGGATGCGGCTCGCGTCGGCGGCCGATGCGGGCGTGATTGCGGGAACGTTGCCGGCGGTGTCGGCTGTCTTTGCGATGCTCGCGCTTGGGGAGCGGCCGTCGGTGGCCGTCGTTGGTGCGATTGCGCTCGCGACGCTGGGTGTGGTTGTTTGTACCGTGCGGGTAGATGCACCTTTCGGTGCGCATTCTTTTGTCGGAAACGCGCTCGTGTTTGCGGCGATTGTCTGCGAGGCGCTGTTTATTCTGCTGAATCGCAAGCTGCGTACGCCCGTTGCGGCGTTGCCGTTGTCGGCGCTGATGAGCGGGATCGGGTTGCTTGTTGCTGTTTTGCCTGCCTGTTTTTTCGAGCAGCCCTGGCGGTTGGCTGTGGATTCTGGGCTTGCTGGCGCAGTCGCCGGAGTCGTGTATTACGCGCTCGTGCCGACTGTGCTTGGATTCGTGCTGTGGTATGCGGGTTCGTCTCGCCTGAGCGGCGCGGAGGCCGGTGTTGTCACTGCTCTCGTGCCTGTGTCCGCTCTTGTGCTTGCTGTTGGCGTGTTGCGGGAGAATGTTAGCGGTGCGCAGATTTTCGGGGTCGCTTGTGTGTTGGGTGGGGTTTTTTTGTCTGCGACGCGGTGATGCTTTTTTTTGCTGGCAAGCGCCTGTTTTTCGCTGGCATCCGCGATTTGCCTTCGTGCTTCATGCGTTGCCCCTGTGCGGGGCGGCACTTACTTTCTTTGCCGCCGCAAAGAAAGTAAGCAAAGAAAGCGGGCTAACCCCGCCAGTGCTAGTGATTGCCTGCGGGCCCCCAACAGTTCCTACGCTTCAAACGGCAACGCGTTTGTTTGTGCCCGTTGCCAGCGTGCTAACTGCACGCATCACCCGCTTCACACTCCCGCGCCACGGACCGCGTTACCTGAAGTCCACTGCCGCCCAGGTGGCAAACGGTGTGTAGGCCATCGCGACGGAAGTGCACCACTCCGGACTGAAAAGCGGGATCGGTGTCGTAAGAACGCTAACGCGTATGGTGCGACAACCTACACACAGTTTGCCACCTGGGCGGCGCAGACGATTCGCTGCGGCTGGCTGCGCTACGGGAGGTTGGAGTGGGTGATGCGTGCAGTTAGCACGCTGGCAACGGGCGGGAAATATGGCGTTGCCGTTCGAAGTGCGGGACCCGTTGGGGGCCCGCAGGCAGTCACAAGAATTGGCGGTGTTAGCCCGCTTTCTTTGCTTACTTTCTTTGCGGCGGCAAAGAAAGTAAGTGCCGCCCCGCACAGGGGCAACGCCTGAACACCGACATGAAATCGCGGATGCCAGCGAAAAAAAAACCGCCAGCAAAAAAACCAGAATGGCGACTAGCGTCGCAGACAAAAAAAACGACTAAGTATTAGCCACACTAACCGCCGTAGGACTATTCACGATGGACAAAAACTCCCTGCGAGTAGAAGGATCCGACCTGAAAGTCCCGAGCATCCGGGAAGTCACCATCTCAACGCCCGCCTTATGCACGCCCCGCGTGGACATACACTGATGCGAAGCTTCGAGAATCACGCCAACGCCCTTGGGCTGCAATACTTCGTTGAGCGTATCGGCGATCTGCACGGTCATCTTCTCCTGAATCTGCAGCCGCTTGGCAAACGCATCAACAAGGCGAGCCAGCTTGGATATCCCCACCACCCGATGCTCGGGCAAATAAGCAACATGAGCCCGCCCAATGATCGGCACCATGTGATGCTCGCAGTAACTTTCGAAGCGAATATCCTTCAGCACGATCATTTCATCGTAACCATCCACCTCCGAAAACGTGCGCGCAAGAATGTCGCGCGGCTCCACGTTGTAGCCCGCGAAAAATTCTTCATACGCTCGCACAACACGCGCCGGCGTGTCGAGCAGCCCCTCGCGCTGAGGATTGTCGCCCGCCCAGCGCAGTAACGTGCGCACGGCTTCTTCGGCTTCCTCGCGGGATGGCCTGCCGGGTGCGTCGGTGGGTGTTGTTTTCTTCGTCGTCATCCTTCGCTCCAGTTCCAGTAACACGCGCTTCGCATGTTGGGGCATTGTTCCATGTTTCCCGGCCCTACGCCCAACATGGATTTGCATCACATCCTGATGCAAGCGCTACTTCGGCCACTCATCCTTCGCGTCGTTGAACAGCTCGGCAACCACGCTACGAAGCCAGCCGGCACGCGGATCGTTATGAAACTTGCGATGCCAATGCTGCCTCAAGTCGAAGCGCGGCAACGGCAAAGGCGGTTCGACCAGCGTGATCGATGCATGTTCCGACACGTACGCAAAGCCGATCGCATGCGGCACGGTCGCGATCAGATCGGTGCGCGCAAGGATGAACGGCAGGCTCATGAAGTGCGGCGTCTCGAGCACCGCGCGGCGCCGGATGCGTTTTTTCTCCAGATACTGTTCGAGCACTTCCTGGCTGCGTCCTTCGGCACGCACCACGGCATGCCCGAGTGCGATGAACTGTTCGAGCGTCAGCGGCGCGCCCGCAAGCGGATGGTCGCTGCGCATCAGGCAGATGAAGCGGTGCGTGAACAGACGCTGCTGAAAGAAGTTGTTGCCGGAAAGATCGGGAAAGTAACCGACGGCGAGATCGATATCGCCCGATTCCAGTCCACGCTCGACATGCGCAGGCGGCAACGACACCGAACGCAGGTTCGCATGCGGCGCGCGCTCGGCAAACAGCTGCAACAGACGCGGCAGAAAGACGATTTCGCCGACATCGGATAGCGCAAGTGAAAAGGTCTGCGTCGTGGTCGCGGGATCGAAGTCCTGCGATTCGAGCATGCCTTTCTCGATACGCGCGAGTGCTTCTCGCGCCGCGGGAATCAGCGCCAGCGCGCGCGGCGTCGGCTCCATGCCGCGCGACGTGCGCACGAACAGCGGGTCGTTGAAGTATTCGCGCAGACGGCCAAGCGCCGTGCTCACGCGCGGCTGGCTCACGCCGAGACGTTCGGCGGCGCGGCTCACGTTGCGCATGTCTTCGAGCGCGACAAGGTAGGGAATCAGGTTGAGATCGAGTTCGGCCATGCTGGGGCGCGGCATTCAAGATGAACCGCACATTATCGACAAATCGTATATAACCTAACTTAAAAATGGCGATTTCGCATAGTCGGGAAAGCGCCGAGGGTCGCGTTTATAGAGGCGAACACTCGAACAAAAACGTTGGAGGCGACAAGCGATGCGCACCCAAGTGTTGATCATCGGCGCCGGCCCCGCCGGCCTGCTGTTGTCGCATCTGCTGCGGCTCGCGGGCGTCGAATCGGTGGTGCTGGAGAGCCGCTCGCGCGAACACTGCGAGCACCGGATACGCGCAGGCGTGCTAGAGCAGGGCACCGTCGATACACTCAACGAAGCCGGCCTCGGCGCGCGAATGCAACGCGAAGGACTCGTGCATCACGGTATCGAACTGCTGTTCGACGGCAAGCGTCATCGAATCGATCTGACGACGTTGACGGGCGGGCGCGCCATCACCGTGTACGGCCAGCATGAAGTGGTGCGCGACATGATCGCGTCCGCCGTCGAGCACCAACAGGCGCTGCATTTCGATGTAGCCAATGTCGCACTGCACGATCTCGCGACGCACAGTCCGTGGGTCCAGTTCACGCACGATGGCGCAGTGCGGCGGATCCAATGCGACTACGTGGCGGGCTGCGACGGCTTCCACGGCATCGCACGCGAGTCGATCCCGCCCGACGCGCTGCAAACCTTCGAGCGCGTCTATCCCTACGCATGGCTCGGCATTCTGACGGACGCCGCGCCGAACTGCGACGAACTCGTCTACGCGCATCACACGCGCGGCTTCGCGCTCTTCAGCATGCGCTCCGCCGACGTGACGCGTCTCTATCTGCAATGCCGTCCCGACGAAGATCTCTCGCAATGGCCCGACGAGCGCATCTGGACCGAGCTTCACGCGCGTTTCGAGAACGACGACGGCTGGCTGCCCGCAATCGGCGACATCACGCAGAAAGGCGTGACGCCGATGCGCAGCTTCGTGTGCGAGCCGATGCAATACGGCCGCCTCTTCCTGGCCGGCGACGCCGCGCACATCGTGCCGCCGACAGGCGCGAAAGGCATGAATCTGGCCGTCGCCGACGTGCGCGTGCTGTCGCAGGCGCTCGCCGCGCACTACCGCGAAGGCCGCGACGATCAGCTCGACACGTATTCGGCGACTTGCCTCGAGCGCGTCTGGCGCGCCGAGCATTTCTCGTACTTCATGACGAACATGCTGCATCCGTCGCTCGACGATTCGCCTTTCGTCGAACGTCTGAAGCTCTCGGAACTGCGCTACGTGACGAGTTCGGATGCAGCGTCGCGAATGCTGGCAGAGAATTACGTGGGGCTGCCGTTTCGCGATCGAGCCGAAAGCGCGGCGCAGTAGGGCAAACCACGAATCCGTTGCCTTGACAAGAGATGCGGACGCAAACCATAATGCGCCGGTACGTTCGCTAAACGAAACTGTGTTCGCATTAAGAACTTTTCGGAGTTCAACGACGGCACGGAAGCGGGCGGCGAACCCAACACATGCGGCCTGCGGCAGGTCTGCATGCCGTCAGCAGGACCATGAAGGAACAAGCGGACGTGGAGACCGTCCGGTGCGCATCCGCCGTTGAAGCGGCGGGTCGTGCGGCGCGGAACGACGCGTTCCAGAGGATATTCGACATGATCAACAAGATTTTCGAGTCACTCCAGTCGGCAGTCGCCGACGTGCATGACGGCGCGACCGTCATGATCGGCGGCTTCGGCACGGCGGGCATGCCGTCCGAACTGATCGACGCGCTCATCGAGCAGGGCGCCAAAGAACTGACCATCGTCAACAACAACGCCGGCAACGGCGACGTGGGCCTCGCGGCGCTGCTGAAGGCGAAGCGCGTGCGCAAGATCATCTGCTCGTTCCCGCGCCAGACGGACTCGTACGTGTTCGACGCGCTCTATCGCGCCGGCGAAATCGAACTGGAACTTGTGCCGCAGGGCAATCTGGCCGAGCGCATCCGCGCGGCGGGCGCCGGTATCGGCGGCTTCTTCACGCCGACGGGTTACGGCACGAAGCTCGCGGAAGGCAAGGAAACGCGCGAGATCGACGGCAAGCATTACGTGCTGGAAGCGCCGCTGCACGCCGATTTCGCGCTCATCAAGGCGTACAAGGGCGACCGCTGGGGCAACCTGGTGTATCGCAAGACGGCGCGCAATTTCGGCCCGATCATGGCGAGCGCCGCGAAGACGGCCATCGTGCAGGTGTCGGAAGTGGTGCCGCTCGGCGCGCTCGACCCCGAAGTGATCGTGACGCCGGGCATTTTCGTGCAGCGCGTCGTCGAAGTGCCGCAAGCGGCGCATCAAACGCAACGCCCCGAACAAGCCGCCTGAAGGAGACCGACATGAAACGACTGACCCGCGATGAAATGGCGAAGCGCGTCGCGCAGGACATTCCTGAAGGCGCCTATGTGAACCTCGGCATCGGCGTGCCGACGCTGGTGGCGAATCACCTCGACGCGAACAAGGAAATCTTCCTGCACAGCGAGAATGGTTTGCTCGGCATGGGCCCGGCGCCCGCGAAAGGCGAGGAAGACGACGAACTGATCAATGCCGGCAAGCAGCACGTCACGCTGCTGACGGGCGGCGCGTTCTTCCATCACTCGGATTCGTTCGCGATGATGCGCGGCGGCCACCTCGACTACTGCGTGCTCGGCGCATTTCAGGTGTCGGCGACGGGCGACCTGGCGAACTGGCACACGGGCGCACCGGACGCGATTCCTGCTGTCGGCGGCGCGATGGATCTGGCCATCGGCGCGAAGCAGGTGTTCGTGATGATGGAGCATCTGACGAAGCAGGGCGAAAGCAAGATCGTCTCCGCGTGCTCGTATCCGGTGACGGGGGTCGGCTGCGTGGACCGCATCTATACGGACCTCGCGATGATCGACGTGACGAAGGACGGCCTCGTCGTGCGCGAGATCTTCTCGGATATCGACTTCGCGGAACTGGAAAAGCTGACGGGCGTCGCGCTGATCGACGGCACGCAGCAGGCTCGCGCAGCCTGAGGCTTGCACGGGCTTGAATCGCGATGCGCGCGCAAATGCGCGCGTGACCTCGCCGCGGCGTTCGGCGACAATGAAACCGAACGCCGCGCGCTTTCTGGCGCGAACTTAACGCGCATTCATCCAACGCACTGAACATCATGCTAGAAGCTAGCGCCCGCTTGACTGGCCTGATCTGCGGCACGCAGCCCATGAACGACATCTGGTCGCCGCGCGCGACGCTGCAACGGATGCTCGACGTCGAAGCGGCGCTCGCCCGGGCCTCGGCGGCACATGGCGTGATTCCGCAGTCGGCCGTCGCCGCGATCGAAGCGACCTGCCACGCGGACAAACTCGACGCCGACGCACTCGCACGCGACGCCGCGCTCGGCGGCAATCTCGCGATTCCCCTCGTCAAACAGCTGACTGCGCGCGTCAAGGACGCCGATGCGCAAGCGTCGAAGTTCGTCCATTGGGGCGCGACGAGTCAGGACATCATCGATACCGCGACCGTGCTGCAACTGCGCGACACGTTCGATCTGCTCGACGGCGCACTGGCGTCGACGTGCGATGCCATCGCCGCGCTCGCGCAACGGCATCGTGCAACGCCGATGATCGGCCGCACGTGGCTGCAGCAGGCGCTGCCCATCACGCTCGGTCTGAAGTTCGCGCAATGGCTCGATGCGTTGCTGCGTCATCGCGAGCGGTTAGACGCGCTGCGCGAACGCGCGCTCGTGCTGCAATTCGGCGGCGCGGCGGGCACGCTCGCGAGCCTGCGCGACAAGGGCGGCGTGGTGGCCGAAGCGCTCGCGCAGGAACTGAAGCTGCAATTGCCCGCTGTGCCGTGGCACACGCAGCGTGACCGCATCGCCGAAGCGGCCTCGTTTTTCGGCATGCTGATCGGCACGCTCGGCAAGATCGCGCGCGATATCTCGCTGCAAATGCAGACCGAACTTGGCGAACTTGGCGAACCGGTTGCCGCAGGCAAGGGCGGTTCGTCGACGATGCCGCACAAACGCAACCCGGTCGGCTGCGCGGCCGTGCTGACGGCGGCGACGCGCGCACCCGGTCTCGTCGCGACGGTGTTCGCGGGGATGGTGCAGGAGCACGAACGCGCGCTCGGCGGATGGCAGGCCGAGTGGGATTCGCTGCCCGATCTCGCGCGTCTCGCGGGCGGCGCGCTCGCGAATATCGAGCAGATCGCGAAGGGCCTCGAAGTGAATGTCGAGCGGCTCGCTGCGAATCTCGACGTCACGCATGGTCTGATTCTCGGCGAAGCGGTGATGCTCGCGCTTGGCGACAAGATCGGGCGGATGGACGCGCATCATCTCGTCGAGCATGCGTCGAAAGAGGCCGTGAAAAGTGGCAAGACACTATTCGACGTGCTGGCCGCCGATGCATCCGTCACTCAACATCTGCCTGTCGAGCAACTGAAGCGGCTGCTCGATCCGGCCCATTATGTCGGCAGCGCGCATGCCTTCGTGGATGCCGTGCTGGCTCTTCATACCGCGCGCAAGAACGCGTGAACCAACATCAGGAGTAAAGGAATGCCTTACGCCGCAGTCAATGGCATCGAGCTTCACTACCGGATCGACGGCGACCGTCATGGCAATGCGCCGTGGCTCGTGCTGTCGAATTCGCTCGGCACGGATCTGTCGATGTGGACGCCGCAAGTCGCGGAATTCGCGAAGCATTTCCGCGTGCTGCGTTACGACACGCGTGGCCACGGTCATTCGGAAGCGCCGAAGGGACCGTATTCGATCGAACAGCTGACGGGCGACGTGATCGGTCTGCTCGACACGTTGAAGATTTCGCGCGCGAATTTTTGCGGCATCTCGATGGGCGGGCTGACGGGCATCGGGCTCGCGGCGCGCTACGCGGACCGTATCGATCGCGTCGTGCTGTGCAATACGGCGGCGCGCATCGGCTCGCCGGAAGTGTGGGTGCCGCGCGCGGCGCGGGCGCGTACGGAAGGCATGCTGACGTTGTCGGATGCTGTGCTGCCGCGCTGGTTCACGGCGGAGTTCATCGCACGCGAGCCGCTCGTGTTCAACTATGTGCGCGATGTTTTCGTGCACACCGACAAGGAAGGTTACGCGCTGAACTGTGAAGCGATCAACGCGACGGATCTGCGGCCGGAGGCGCCTGGTATCAAGGCGCAGGCGCTGGTGATCTCCGGCACGCACGATCTTGCTGCGACGCCTGCGCAAGGGCGCGAACTGGCCGCCGCGATTCCGGGCGCGCGTTATGTCGAACTGGATGCATCGCATATCTCGAACATCGAGGTGGCGGATACGTTCACGAAGACGGTGGTCGATTTCCTGAAGGGGCAGCGATGAACGACGATCAACGATATGAAGCGGGCATGAAGGTGCGCCGCGCGGTGCTGGGCGATGCGCATGTGGATCGTTCGCTGGAGAACCGCACCGAGGTTACCGAGGAGTTTCAGAATTTCATCACGCGGTATGCGTGGGGCGAGATCTGGACGCGAGAAGGGTTGCCGCGGCATACGCGGAGTCTTTTGACCATTGCGATGATGGTCGCGCTCAATCGCGGCGAGGAGCTTGCGCTGCATCTCCGCGCTGCGCGGAATAATGGGGTTACTCGCGAGCAGGTTAAAGAGGTTTTGCTGCAGACTGCTGTTTATTGCGGTGTGCCCGCGGCTAATTCTGCTTTTCATCTCGCTGATAAGATTTTTAAAGAGCAAGACGAGGCTGCGGGCGCCTGAGGGTTTGCGCTGTTTTAGCGCTGGCATCCGCGCTGTGTCTCTGGTTTGCTAGCGTTGCCCCTGTGCGGGGCGGCACCTACTTTTCTTTGCAGCGGCAAAGAAAAGTAGGCAAAAGAAAGCCGCTCACACCGCCAATTCTTGTTCCTGCCTGCGGGCCCCCGACGGGTCCCGCACTCCACGCGGCATCGAGCTAATCCATCCTCGTTGCCAGCGTTCTTCGATTCGCATCCCCCACTTCACATTCCTGCGTCACGGCCTGCGTTACCAGACGTTCACCGCCGCCCAGGTGGCAAACTATGTATTGGCTGTCGCGACGTCAACGCACCACTCCGGACTGACAAACGGGATCGGTGTCGTAGGATCGCAAACGCATGCGGCGCGA
The DNA here is from genome assembly GCF_017104565.1 of Paraburkholderia sp. Tr-20389. Classification (GTDB taxonomy): domain Bacteria; phylum Pseudomonadota; class Gammaproteobacteria; order Burkholderiales; family Burkholderiaceae; genus Paraburkholderia. The sequence goes on from NZ_JAAGPD010000020.1 coordinate 14,291, forward strand.
CAACCTACACACAGTTTGCCACCTGGGCGGCGCAAACCATTCGCTGTCGCTGGCTGCGCTACGGATGAATGGAGTGGGTGATGCGCCTGTTCACGGCGTTGGCAACGGGCGGAAAAAAGCGTGTTGCCGTTTGGAGTGCGGGACCGGCTGGGGGCCCGCAGGCAATGACTAGCACTGGCGGTGTTAGCCCGCTTTCTTTGCTTACTTTCTTTGCGGCGGCAAAGAAAGTGAGTGCCGCCCCGCACAGGGGCAACGCCTGAACCACGAAGGCATAACGCGGATGCCGGCGCAGCAGAACCCGCAGACCAAAAAAACCACCTGCACACCACCAACATTTCGGGTATACCTGCACCCCATCAACAACCAACCCCAAGCGCCGCAGGCAAAAAAATGCTCCCCAACCTGCTAGTCCAACTGCTCAACGGACTCGCCGACGCCTCGGCGCTTTTCCTCGTCGCGGCGGGGCTGTCGCTGATCTTCGGCGTCACCCGCATCGTCAACTTCGGGCACGGTTCGTTCTACATGCTAGGCGTCTATGTCGCCTACACCATCACGAGCCGCTTCGGCGCAACGACAACGGGCTTCTGGCTCTCGGTGATAGCCTCCGCGCTGACGATAGGAGCCCTCGGCGCACTCGTCGAATTCATCGTGCTACGCCGCATCTACAAGGCGCCCGAACTCTTCCACCTGCTGGCAACCTTCGCCCTCGTACTCATCTTCCGCGACGCCACACTCGCGATCTGGGGCCCGCAAGACCTGTTCGGCCCGCGCGCCCCGCACCTCGCAGGTGCAATCGAACTGCTCGGCCATCAACTTCCGACCTACGACATCGCCCTCATCATCATCGGCCCGCTCGTGCTGCTCGCGCTCTGGTACGCACTGACACAAACCCGCTGGGGCACGCTGGTCCGCGCAGCGACACAGGACCGTGAGATGCTCGGCGCCCTCGGCATCAATCAGGCGTGGCTCTTCACGGGCGTGTTCTTCGTCGGCGCGTTTCTCGCGGGATTGGGCGGCGCGCTGCAAGGGCCGCGCATGTCAGCGAATCTTTCGCTCGATCTCGAGACCATCGGTAACGCGTTCGTCGTCGTCGTGGTCGGCGGGATGGGCTCGATTCCCGGCGCATTCATCGCGGCGCTGCTGATCGCGGAGATCAAGGCGCTGTGCATCGGCATCGGACACGTGTCGCTGTTCGGCATCGACCTGTCGCTGAGCCGCTTCACGCTCGTCGCGGAGTTCGTCGTGATGGCTATCGTGCTCGTCGTGCGGCCGTGGGGTCTGCTCGGACGTCCCACATCGGCCGTGCGCGCGGCCACCGCGCCCGAAGCACCATTGAAGCCCGCAGGCAAACCGCTCAAAGTGCTTGCCGCCTGCGTGCTCGCCATGCTCATCGCCGCGCCGCTTGCGGCGAACGCGTTTCCCTATATGCCCGTGCTGTTCGTCGAAATCCTGATCGCCGTTCTGTTTGCCGCGAGCCTGCACTTCATCATGGGACCGGGCGGCATGCACTCCTTCGGTCACGCCGCGTACTTTGGCCTCGGCGCATACGGCGCAGCGCTCTTTCTGAAAGTGCTCGATCTGCCGATGGAAGCAGCGCTCGTGCTCGGCCCTCTGCTCGCCGTGCTTGGCGCGCTGGTGTTCGGCTCGTTCTGCGTGCGGCTGTCAGGCGTGTACCTGGCGATGCTGACGCTCGCGTTCGCACAGATCGTGTGGTCGGTCGTGTATCAGTGGGACGACGTGACGGGCGGCAGCAACGGCATTCTCGGTTTGTGGCCGTCGAACTGGCTGTCGTCGCCCATTGCGTACTACTACCTGACGTTGGCGTGCGCGGTGCTCGGCGTGTGGCTGTTGCGTCGCATGCTGTTCTCGCCGCTCGGCTACGCGATGCGCGCGTCGCGCGATTCGGCGTTGCGCGCGGAAGCAATCGGCATCGATACGAAGCGCGTGCAGTGGGCCGCATTCGTGATCGCGTCGCTGTTCTGCGGACTCGCAGGCTCGCTGTACGCGTTCTCGAAAGGCACGATCTCGCCGGAAGTGATCAGCGTGAGCCGTTCCGTCGACGGTCTCGTGATGGTGCTGCTCGGCGGCATCCAGACCTTGACGGGGCCCGTCGCGGGCGCAGCGCTGTTCACGTGGCTGCAGGACGCCGTCGCGCGGCAGACGGACTACTGGCAGGCGCTGCTCGGCGCCGCGATCCTGCTACTGGTGATCGCGTTTCCGCAGGGTATCGTCGGCTTCGTGCGCGAGCGTTTCGAGCGTGATGACACCCGCGCAGAACGAGGCCTGCAATGAGCCTGCTGCGCGTATCGAATCTGTCGATGTCGTTCGGCGGCGTCAAAGCCGTCGACGACGTGTCGTTCGACGTGAACCCCGGCGAACTCCTCGCGCTGATCGGCCCGAACGGCGCCGGCAAATCGACGTGCTTCAACATCGTCAACGGACAACTGCGTCCCACGCGCGGCTCCGTGATGCTCGACGGACACGAACTCGTCGGCATGCGTCCGCGCGATATCTGGCGGCGCGGCGTCGGCCGCACGTTTCAGGTCGCGGCGACTTTCAACTCGATGACCGTGCTGGAGAACGTGCAGATGGCGCTCGTCTCGCGCGAAAAGCGGCTGTACGGTTTGTGGAAACGTGCCGCATCGCACTTCGAGGATGAAGCGTTCGCGCTGCTCGATCAGGTCGGCATGGCGACGCACGCGCAGCGCGCTTGCAGTGTGCTCGCGTATGGCGATGTGAAGCGGGTCGAAATGGCCGTCGCGCTCGCGAACCGTCCGAAGCTGCTGTTGATGGACGAGCCGACGGCGGGTATGGCGCCGCAGGAGCGCAGCAACCTGATGGCGCTGACGAAGCGCCTTGCCGTCGAACGCCACATCGGCGTGTTGTTCACCGAGCACAGCATGGACGTCGTGTTCGCGAGTGCGGACCGGATGATCGTGCTCGCGCGCGGCAAGCTGATCGCGCAAGGCGACGCGGACACGATACGCAACGATGCGAACGTGCAAGCCGTCTACTTCGGCACGGGCAAGACATTCCAGCCGCACGCGACGTTATCGCGTGAAAGCCGCGCGGGGTCACTCGAATGAACGCACCGATGCTGCAACTCGAACGCCTGAACGCGTACTACGGGCGCGCCCACATCCTCTTCGACGTGAGTCTCGAAGTAAGGCGCGGCGAAGTGGTCGCGCTGATGGGCCGCAATGGCGCGGGCAAATCGACGACGATGAAGTCGATCATGGGCCTTATGCCGCGCCGCGAAGGCGCGATCCATTTCAATGGCGCGGACATCTCCATGCTGCCGCCGCATCGCATCGCGCGCATGGGTTTGGGCTACGTGCCCGAAGACCGCCGCGTGTTTGCGGGACTCACGGTGATGGAAAATCTCCACACCGGCCGCCAGCCGCCGCGTGCAGGCGCGCCGTCGTGGACGCCGGAGAAACTCTTCAAACTGTTCCCGAATCTCGGCGAAATGCCGAAGCGTCCCGGCGGCCAGATGAGCGGCGGCGAGCAGCAGATGCTCACCGTGTCGCGCACGCTGATGGGCAATCCATATCTGGTGCTGCTCGACGAGCCGTCCGAAGGCGTCGCGCCCGTGATCGTCGAACAGATGGCGAACATGATTCTCGAACTGAAGCGCGAGGGTCTGTCCATTCTGCTGTCCGAGCAGAACCTGCATTTCGCCGAACTGGTCAGTGACCGCGCGTACGTGCTCGAAAAAGGCCAGATCCGTTTCAGCGGCACGATGCGCGAACTCGCGCAAGACGATGTCGTCCGGCGCGCGCACCTGGGCGTTTAATGGTCTGCGGCAGCACGAGCGCATGCCACGCTTCCAGGTGCACGCGCAAAACTCCGGTACGATGCAGCACCGTCCGGCGGCCCGCGCCGCTGCACCAATCAACCGACAATAAACGGAGTGACGCATGACCTCGCGCGCAGCATGGACTTCCCGCATCGCCGCTACGCTGGCGGTTTCCCTCGGTGTGTCGCTCGCGGCGCCCGGCGCATCCGCGCAGCAGACCATCAAGATCGGCGAAATCAACAGCTACAAGGCACAGCCCGCTTTTCTCGTGCCTTACAAGAACGGCTGGAATCTCGCGCTCGATCAGGTGAACGGGGCGGGCGGCGTGCTCGGCAAGAAGCTCGAAGTGGTGTCGCGCGACGATAACGCGAACCCCGGCGACACGATCCGCGTCGCGCAGGAGCTGATCGCGCGTGAGCAGGTGCAGTTGCTGTTCGGTGGCTATCTGTCGAATACGGGACTCGCGCTGACGGACTTCGCGAAGCAGAAGCGCATGTTCTTCCTCGCCGCGGAGCCGCTTACCGACAAGATCGTCTGGGCCGACGGCAACAAGTACACGTACCGTTTGCGTCCTTCCACCTACATGCAGGTGGCGATGCTCGTGCCCGAAGCGGCGAAGCTGAAGAAGAAGCGCTGGGCGCTCGTGTATCCGAACTATGAATACGGCCAGTCGGCGGTTGCGACGTTCAAGAGACTGCTGAAGGCTGCGCAGCCCGACGTCGAGTTCGTTACCGAACAGGCGACGCCGCTCGGCAACCTCGACGCGGGCGCGACCGTGCAGGCGCTCGCCGACGCGAAGCCCGACGCGATCTTCAACGTGCTGTTCAGCGCGGACCTCGGCAAGTTCGTCCGCGAAGGGAATACGCGCGGCCTCTTCAAGGACCGCAGCGTGGTTTCGCTGCTCACGGGCGAGCCCGATTATCTCGACACGCTCGGCGCGGAAGCGCCCGTCGGCTGGATCGTGACGGGCTACCCGTGGTATTCCGTCGATACGCCCGCGAACAAGAAGTTCGTCGCGGACTATCAGGCGAAGTATCACGACTATCCGCGTCTCGGATCGGTGGTCGGCTATTCGGCGCTGATGTCGATTGCGAACGGCATCAAGAAGGCCGGTTCGACCGATCCCGACAAGCTGGCGGCCGCGTTCAAGGGCCTGAATGTCGATACGCCGTTCGGGCCGATCACCTATCGCCCGCAGGACAACCAGTCGACGATGGGTGCATTCGTCGGCGTCACCGCGTTGAAAGACGGCAAGGGCGTGATGACGTCGTATCGCTATATCGACGGTGCAAGCGTGCAGCCGTCCGACGCCGAAGTGAAGAAGCTGCGTCCCGCAGAGTAAGCGGCGCGCGCCGCAGTCGAACGAAAGGCCAGCCAGCGCGGCTGGCCTTTTTTCATCGCGTGTGCCGCGTCATTCCTCGGCGTCGTGTTCGGCCACGAAGTGCCGCAGATAGGCGAGCACGGCTGCCTCCGCTGCGCGATGGTCGGCGCAGCTTTTCGAGCCGGCGTTTTCTTCGTCGCCGAAGAGCGTCGATGGCGCGTCATGCACGTCCACTTCCTGACCTTCGCGGAAGATGCGGATCTCGTGTATCGCTTCCGCGTACTCCGCGACCCAGTGTATGCCTTCGATATGCGCGCCTGCCCTGACTGTCGGTGTGTTCATGAAGCGTCTCCCTTTCCATGCAAGGTCGCTGGATGGTGGCCTGATCGCTCGCCCTTCCCGTAAACCATAGACGCTATGCGCGCATCGCGCAGCCTCTGTTGCGTCAGGCGCGGGACGCGGCACGGCCGTTGCTGCGCTACGGAGGCCAACAGTCATACGGGAGCACTGTCATGCCGGATAAAGCAACGATGAAGCGTGCCGCCGCCGATAAGCGTGCCGGCAAGTCGCCGGGCACCCAGGCCGGCGAGTTCGTGAAGGAAGAGATCGATCACGTGCGCGAAGGCAAGCACGGCGTCAGATCCGCGAAGCAGGCGATTGCGATCGGTCTGTCGAAGGCGCGCCGTGCGGGGGTCGCGTTGAAGCAGCCGAAGGCAGGGACGACGAGCGCCGGCACGCGCAAGAAGGCCGCTGCCGATTCGGCTGCGGGCCAGCATAAGTCGCCTGCCGCGAAGCGCACGGCGGCGAAGAAGGCTGTCGCGAAGACGACGGGCAAGAAGACAGCGGCGCGCAAGCCGAGCAGCGAAACGACGGCGAAGCGCTCGCGTGTTTCCGAGGCCGTGCTGAAACGCGAAAGCGGACGCGGCGCATCGAAGGAAGCGCTGTCGAAGCAGACGAAGACGGCCGCCGCGAAGCGTCCGGCTGCAAGCCGCTCGGCGGCAGCGAAAAAGGCGGCTGCGACGAAGGGCGCGGCGGCCCGCTCGACTGCTGCGAAGAAGGCTGCGCATACGCGGGCTGCGCGCACGCATCACTAGCCATCAGCAGGAACAGGCGGAAACGAGCAGGCAAAAAAACGCCGCTGCGCACGGTATCGCGCGCAGCGGCGTGTGATGCGAACTGCTTTACTGAATCGAAGCCAGCGCGTTGCGCACCGTCTGGAAGACGTGTTCGATCTGCGCTTCGTCGATGATCAGCGGCGGCGAGAACGCCAGGATGTCGCCCGTGAAGCGGATCAGCACGCCTGCCTCGAAGCACTTGACGAACGCCTCGTACGCGCGTGCGCCGGGCGCGCCGTCACGCGGCTCCAGTTCGACGCCCGCGACCATGCCGAGATTGCGGACGTCCTTCACGTGCTTCGCATCGCGCAGCGCGTGAGCGGCGGCCTCGAACTTCGGCGCGAGTTGTGCCGCGCGTTCGAACAGACCTTCGCTGCGATACAGGTCGAGCGTCGCGACGCACGCGGCAGCCGCGAGCGGGTGTGCCGAGTATGTGTAGCCGTGGAACAGCTCGATCGCGCCCTGTGCGCCCGCGTTGACGATCGTGTCGTGCACCGTGCGGCTCGCGGCGACAGCGCCCATCGGCACAGCGGCGTTGTTGATCGCCTTCGCCATCGTCAGCAGATCGGGCTTCACGCCGAAGTATTCGCTGGCCGTGGCTGCGCCGAGTCGGCCGAAACCCGTGATCACTTCGTCGAAAATCAGCAGGATGCCGTGCTTCGTGCAGATGTCACGCAGCTTCTGCAGGTAGCCTTGCGGCGGAATCAGCACGCCCGTCGAGCCTGCGACGGGTTCGACGATCACGGCCGCGATCGTCGATGCGTCGTGCAGCGTGACGATGCGCTCGAGTTCGTCGGCGAGATGCGCGCCCCAGGCCGGTTGGCCCTTCGAGAACGCGTTCTGTTCGAGATTGTGCGTGTGCGGCAGATGATCGACGGCGGGCAGCAGGCCGCCCGAGAACGTCTTGCGGTTCGGCGCGATGCCGCCGACCGAAATGCCGCCGAAGCCGACGCCGTGATAGCCGCGCTCGCGGCCGATCAGACGCGTGCGTTGACCTTCGCCGCGCGCACGGTGATAGGCGAGCGCGATCTTCAGCGCGGTGTCGACCGATTCCGAACCCGAATTGGTGAAGAACACTCGGTCGAGCCCTTCAGGCATCAACTCCGCGACCTTCGCCGCCGCTTCGAACGCGAGCGGGTGGCCCATCTGGAACGTCGGCGCGAAGTCGAGCGTCGCGGCCTGCTTCTGGATCGCGGCGACGATCTCGTCGCGGCCGTGGCCCGCGTTCACGCACCACAGGCCCGCACACGCGTCGAGCACGTCGCGCCCGTCGGTCGAGCGGTAGTACATGCCTTTCGCCGATTCCAGCAGGCGCGGTGCGGCCTTGAACTGACGGTTGGCGGTGAACGGCATCCAGAAGTTCGACAGATCGTCGATCACGGGGCGCGAAGTCATGGGTTTCTCCTCGATTGGGTAGCGAAACTGTAGCGTCCGAGGTTAAATGACGGACATAAACAGTTGCGTCACTGCGCTGCTAACTGTGCTGGTCGAATTGCATCAACTGTGCTGGCATTGGCCGGGCATCGCCAGCTTCCTCCGGATGAACCCGCATGATCGAACTCGAACTGGACCGTGACCGCCGTGCCGCACCGACGCTCGTCGAGCAGGTCGTGCAAGGCTTCGCGCATGCAATCGACCGCCAGACGCTGCGCGCCGGCGCATTGTTGCCGTCCGTCCGGCAGCTGGCGCAGTCGCACTCGCTGAGCACGTTCACTGTGACGGAGGCGTACAGCCGGCTTGTATCGATGGGACTCGTGACCGCGCGGCGCGGTTCCGGCTATCGCGTTGCGCCGCGTGCGCGGACCTCGAATGCGAGCATCGTTGACTGGCAACCGCCCAGTCTCACCGCGACGTGGCTGCTGTCCGACGTGTTCGCCGACCACTCCGTGCCGATCAAGGCGGGCGGCGGCTGGCTGCCGAGCGAGTGGATCAACGAAACGGGCATGCAGCACGCGTTTCGCGCGATGAGCCGGGTGCCAGCCGTGCGTCTCGGCGACTATGGACATCCGTATGGCTTCGCGCCGCTGCGCGCGAAGATCGCCGAGCAGATGGACGGGCGCGGTTTGCCCGTCGATGTGTCGAACGTGCTGTTGACGCAGGGCGCGACTCAGGCGCTCGACCTGATCGTGCGCACGCTGCTGCGCGCGGGCGATACGGTAGTCGTCGAAGATCCGGGCTACTGCAATCTGCTGCAGATCCTCAAGCTCGCGGGCCTGACCGTGATCGGCGTGCCGCGCACGCCGGCGGGCATGGATACCGACGTGCTCGAGAAAATCGTCGATGAGCATCGGCCCAAGGCCATTTTCGTCAACACGACGTTGCAGAACCCGACGGGCGCGACCTACGCGATGGCGTCGGCGTTCCGGCTGCTGCAGATTGCCGAGCGCAACCGCATGTGGGTGATCGAGGACGACGTGAGCCGCGAACTCGCGTTGCCCGGCGCGCCGATGTTCGCGGCGATGGAGGGCTTGCGGCGCGTGCTGTACATCAGCGGTTTCTCGAAAACGGTGACGCCCGCGTTGCGCTGCGGCTATGTGGTCGCTGAACGTGACGTGTTGCGCGAACTGGCGCGTACGAAGATGGCGGTGGGGCTGACTTCGTCGGAGGCGATCGAGCGGATCGTCGACAAGGTGCTGCACGAAGGGCGCTATGCGCGGCACGTCGAGCAGGTCAACGACTGGCTGCGCGCCGCGCATGCCGTCGTCGAGGAGCGGCTGGATGCGCTCGGGCTCGAAGCGTTTCACCGGCCGCGCGCCGGCTTGTTCCTGCTTGCACGTTTGCCCATTGCGCCCGAGCGCGCGGGCGAGATCGCGACGGCGGCGCTGGCGGACGGCATCTGGCTCGCGCCGGGCTCCTATTTCCGTCCCGACGATGCGCCGAGCGCATGGTTCCGCTTCAATGTCCCGCATTCGACGGACGATGCGCTGTGGCGCTTCATCGAACGGGTGGGACGCGGCTGAGCGTGTGCGATGCCGCGGGTCTCACGGCCTCGCGAGCGCGTCGATCAGTTCGGAGATGTTTTCCGCACCGACGTTGTCCTCCAGCAGCCCGATGAAGACGCGGCTGTACAGCTGATCCCGCTGGAGTTCGGGAAGGTCGGTGCGGGCGTTGGCAATCGCTTCCGCCGCGCGATGCGCGGAGCTGACGATGCGTTGTGCAAGTTTCTTTTCCATACGATTCGCTAACGACCGCAAGCCGAAAAGCTTGAGCCGTTCTCCCTGAATTCGAGCATTCGTTCGTTCCGCTTCGGATTTCGATCGAAGCGGGGCGCCGAATGCCTTTTGTCGTGTTATGTCCGCATCACGCGACCAGCGCCTTCGTTACCGACGGCGCACGGCTCGCGCGGCTGCGTTCTTTCGCGTCGTACATCACGCGATCGGCGGCTTTCACCAGATCGGCCGCGCGCTCGCCCGGTTGCAGCACCGCAATGCCGAGACTCGCGCAGACGCGGTACGCATGGCCGTGCACGGTGACGGGCGATTCGAGCGCCGCCGTGATCGCTTCTGCGATGATCCGCGCCGACGCCTCGCCATCCGCGCTGACGACCAGAAACTCGTCGCCGCCCAGCCGTCCCGTCTGCGCGCGCCCCTGCGCGACATCCCTCAGGCGCCGGGCGATCTCGGCAAGAATCGTGTCGCCGAGGTGGTGGCCGAACGTATCGTTGAGTTCCTTGAAGCGGTCGAGGTCGACGAAGATCGCCGCGACTCGGCCGACGGCATCCGGCGCGGCGACGGCTTCGTCGAGCAGATCCATGATGCAGCCGCGATTCGACAGGCCCGTGAGCCGGTCCGTATGCGCGAGCCGATGCAACTGTTCCCTGCCTTTGAGCAGCTTCAGGATCAGCGCGGCGATCCACGTCGACAGCCCGACGAGAATCAGCGAAATCACGCTCGCCATCGTCACGTAGACGCGGCGCATCTTGTAGTAATCGTCCAGCGCTTCGGCGAGCGACAGGCCGGCCATCACCGTGAGCCCGTAGCGCTTGACCTCGCGGGTCGCGACGATGCGCTCCACATGATCGATCGGATCGACGAACAGTTCGTCGTTCATGTGCGGATCGATGTAGCGCGTGGGCAAGGTGTCGCCCGTGCGGCTCGGCGCATCGCCCGCGCGGCGCGACAGCATCGAGCCGCGGCCCGACAGCACCGCAATCATCCCGTGATCGCCGAGCGCGGCGCTCGTGTAGAAGCCATCCGTGAGCCACGCGGGATTCTCCGACACGATTACGACGCCGCCGAAGCTGCCGTCCGGGCGGTTGATGCGCCGTGTCACCTGGATCGACCACTGCCGCGAAATCCGCCCGACCAGCGGGTCGCTGACGAAGAGACCCACGTCGGCGCGCTCGCGATGCACGCGGAAGTGCTTGCGGTCGCTGAGATCGATCGAGCCGGTAAACGGAATCGTCGACGCGATCACGTGACCGTCCGCGCCCGCGAGCGTCACTTGCAGCGCTGTGTCCGCCGTAATGAGGCCGTATGCCTGGTATTTCTTGAGATCGAACGTATCGGGCGAAGTCTCGTAGCCGTATTTGACGAGCAGCGCGATCGCGTCGACGTCGTGAATCGTTTTCAGCGTGTGGGTGTCGAGTGCGCTCGCCACCGTGCGGGCCGCGACGTGCGCGTCGTGCAGGACGGATGCTTTCTCGATGCGCAGACGCATCAGGATCGTGACCCACAGCACGGCGAGAATCAGCACCGTCAGCGCCGGCAGCAGAATGAATGCGCGGTGCGGCGCATTGCCGGGGCCGCGCGGCTGCAAGCGCTTGAGAAATGCGCGAAGTCTGCCTGTTTGCGATCTTGCTGCGGGCGCGGTGTTCATCACTGGCTGTTGGCTGTCGCCTGATGCACTTCAACTCGACCGTTCATAAAAGACAGCGCGCATGCTGCCGCCGCCGTCACCTTGCTGCACCCTTATAACGGCAGCGCAGGCCGGAAGTTGATTGCCATTTTCAGTTTCAAACGAAAGAGCACAGACGTGCTGCTGCAGCGCGATTTAGCGCCTGAGTCGACCGGGTGGAAACGGTTTTTGCGTGCGAATCATGCGGGCGGGATCGGCGGAGATTGTGAAACGGGCGGGATGGCGAATGCATAGCCGTTTTTGCCGTGGCGCTTCACTTCGTACATTGCGCCGTCGGCGGCGGCGACCAGCAGCCGGTGATCGGGGACGCGGTCGGGATACGTGGCAATGCCGACGCTCGCGCGTACCAGTCCGAGGCCCATTCGCGCATCGGTGTCGCCGACGCAGTTCATCAGCCGCGTGGCGATGCCCACGAGTTCCGCGTCGCCGCCGTATCCCGACACGAGCGCCGCGAATTCGTCGCCGCCCATCCGCGCGACCAGATCGCTGGGGCGCAACGACTGACGGAAGCGCTGGGCGAGCGCGACCAGGAACTCGTCGCCGACGCCGTGGCCCAGCGTGTCGTTGACCTGCTTGAAGCCGTCGAGGTCGATATAGAGCAGCGCGCAAGGCTCGGGCGCCGGCCCGACAGCGATCCCGTCGAGCCGCGCGAGCAGTTGCTGCCGATTCGGCAGGCCCGTCATCGCGTCATGCTGTGCCGCGTGCTGGAACCGATGCGTGAGCCCGGTGAGCTGCCGATGCCGCCGCGCGAACACGACGAGCGCCGCGAGCAGCGCGCCCGTCACCACGACGGTCAGCACCGCCAGCACGCTTGCGACGCGCAGCGTACGGCGGTGTACATCGGTGCTGATCGCGTCGCGGCGGGTGCGCCAGTAGTCGGCTGTGGCGTCGAGCGACTGCTGCAGTTCGTCGAGGCTCTTCGCCGTGGCATCGGCCTGCGGCAGACGCGGCGCGGGAACAGGACTCGAGCCGATCAGCGCATCGAGTTCGGTAATGCGCGTGTCGAGTTCGTCGAGCGCCTGGCGATACCGTTTGTCGATGCCGCTCGACGCTGTATCCGAAGGCCGTTTCGACAGCGGGATGCGCTTCAGCAGGCTCGCGGAATCGAGCGCGTTATCGGCGCGCGCGACGGCCTCCAGCACGAGCGATGCGTACTGCTGCTGAAAGTGATCGGAGTAGAGCGCGCGCACCTGCACCGCGATATACAGCAGGCCGGCGACGAGACACGCCAGGGCGATCGCGCCGACCGCGATCGGCTGCGGGCGCCATCGCGGGCTGGCTGGGCGGATCGGCGTGACGGTTCGCTTCACGCCGAGAGGTTTAGGGATGCGAATACGGATCGGCGTTGGGATCGCGGGGACGGCCGTGATAGCCGACTTTGCGGAACATCGCGGTCAGCCGCGATACGAACGTTTCCTTCGGCTTCGTGCGTTGCGCGTGGTGGTTCGCGCTGCCCGGCTGCTTGCCCTTGTCGGCGCGGGCGGCTGCGGAATTGGGCCCTGGCGCGGCGCGCGCGCCTTGCGGCGAGTCGTCGGCAACGTCGGCGTCGGTGTCGTCGTCGGCTGCCTGTGCTGCGGCGAGCAGGCTGCTGTCAGTCGATGACGTGGGCTTCTGCGCAGGATCGGCTGGTATCACGCGGCCCGACACGGCACTCGTCGGCACGGCGGCATGATTGGGAATGTTCAGGTCGGCGGCGGCGCTGGTGGCCATGGTCGGCAGCGGGCGCCGGGCCGACTGCATGGCCTCGGCATACGCCACCTGATCGCGGCTGAACCAGATCACATAGGCGGCCGTGCCCATCACGCCGACGGCCAGACCCATCGCCGAGATAAGGCAAATCTGCACCCAGTTGTAATGACGTGCCTGCTGATCGTCGCTTTCGGGTAGAAACGCGCTGTCGTAATGCTGCTGCCGGCGGCCGCGCGCGCGCTCCGGCGAATCCTGTGCGTCCATGTGTGCAACGCCTCCGACCCTTGCGGTCTGCGCTTGTCAATGGCGGGACCGGCGCGACGCGTGCGCACCGGTGAAATCTGCTCGGGGATAACCGTGGTCTTGGAGCAATTATCAAGCCCGGGAGGCGTCGAGAGCCGGCCGATATGCCGGTTGGGGACAGCGCGGAGCCCGCTCGCGAGGACAGGGTTATATCGTCCTCATTCTACTGGTAAAACCCGAAACGGGCGGTGGCGGAAAACAGACGTTCGAAGCGTTTGGCGCGTGCGGAAGGTGGTTAAAAAACGGGGCCTGGAGAGAAAAACTCCAGGCCGCCGCATCATGCGAACAGACGCAACACGATCGGATAAAGCGTCGCGACGAGCATCAGCGCCATCGCGATGTTGAACGTGCGCAACCACAGGGGGTTCGACAATGCGCGGCGCATCGCCGTGCCGAACGCGGCCCACAGACAGATGCACGGCAAGCCGATCACATAGAACACCAGCGCCATAAACAACGCATTGGTGCCGTAGTCGGCGCTCAGATGAATGGTCGTCGCGGCCGTCAGCACCATCATCCAGGCCTTCGGGTTGATCCATTGGAACGCGATGGCTTCGTGAAAGCGCATCGGCCGGCGCTCGCCGCTTTTCACCTGCATTTCGCCCGACGTGCCGATCTTCCACGCGAGATACAGCAGATACGCGACGCTCAGCACTTCGAGCACCGTGTACAGCACTTCGAAACGGCGGAACGCTTCGCCGAGTCCGAAACCCACCGACAGCATCAGCAGCACGACGCCCGCGCTGATCCCGAGAATATGCGGCAGCGTGCGGCGAAAGCCGAAGTTGACGCCCGATGCGAGCAGCATCGTGTTGTTCGGTCCGGGTGTGATGGTCGTGACGAGTGCGAACAGGATGCCGGCGGGCAGGGCGCTGGCGCTCAGGGTGTCGAGGGTCATGGACGGCTCCGCAAAGTGATTCGAGATTTGCGATAGTGTAACGAGCGAAGCCAGTACAGTACCTGTACAGATGGTTTGATGATTTCCGGTACGGAGTGGAGCGGCGGGATGCCTTGCCAGAGCGTGGAGATTCAGGGCAGGATGCACGCACAGACCTTCACCGCACCCGAGCATGCAACATTCAAACGAAAAGTCCGCCCCACGCCTGAGCCTGTTGAAGGGCGTCCTTCCGATCAATCGCGCGACGGCCTGGCGGGACGTGTTCTCCGGCGTCTCGCTCGCATCGATGGACATACCGCAGGTGCTGGGCTATGCACGCATTGCCGGCATGCCTGCCGTGACGGGCCTATACACCGTCTTTCTGCCGCTCATAGCGTTCGCGTTCTTCGGTGCGTCGCGGCACCTCGTGGTCGCGGCCGACTCGGCCACGGCGACGATCTTCGCCAGCCGCGCTTCGCAGATCGCGCCGATGGGCAGCGCCGAGTACGTCGCGCTGGCGGGCATGGTCGCGTTGCTGACGGCTGCGCTGCTGCTGCTCGCGCGCGTCTTCAAGCTGGGCTTCCTCGCCGATTTTCTGTCGCGCACGGTGCTGGTCGGCTTCCTGACGGGGGTGGGCATCCAGGTGTCGATCGCGATGCTCGGCGACATGTTCGGCATGACCGTGCCGTATCCGTCGTCGCGCAGTCTCGCGCAACTGGCGTATGTCGTCAGTCACGTCTCGCATGCGCATCTGCCGACGCTCGCCATCACCGCGCTCGTGGTCGGCGCGATTCTCGTCAGCAAACGCTTTCTGCCGCGCGTGCCGACACCGCTCGTCGCGGTGGCGGGCAGCATCGCCGCGAGCAAGGCATTCGACTTCGCCACGCACGGCATCACCGTGCTCGGGCCGATCAGCGGCGGTCTGCCGCCGCTGGCTTTGCCGGCTGTCACGTGGCAGCAGTTTCTCGATCTCGTGCCCGTGGCGGCATCGTGCTTCGTGATGATCATCGCGCAAAGCGCCGCCGCCGCGCGCGTGTTCGCGCAGCAGTACCACGAGGAAGTCGACACCAACGCCGACATCCTCGGGCTGGCAGCGGCCAATGCTGCCGCGGCGTTCAGCGGCACGTTCGTCGTCAACGGCAGTCCGACGCAGACTGCGATGGCCGAGCGCGCCGGCACGCGCAGCCAGCTCGGACAACTCGCGTTCGCTGTGGTCGTGGTGGTGGTGCTGCTGTTTCTGAGTTCGTATCTGCAATACCTGCCGCATTGCGTGCTCGCTGCGATCGTCTTCACGATCGCAATCGGGCTGATCAACGTGCCGAGCCTCGCGGCGATCCGCGCCGAAAGTCCCGGCGAGTTCATACTGGCGCTCATCACGGCGGCGGCCGTCGTGATGGTGGGCGTCGAGCACGGCATCCTGCTTGCCGTCGCGCTGTCGCTGCTGCGGCACGTGCGTCACAGCTACCGTCCGCATACGATGGTGCTGGAGCCGTCGTCGGCCAGCGGCAAATGGCAGCCGGTACCCGCGATTCCGGGCATCATGACCGCGCCGGGCCTCATCGTGTATCGCTTCGGTTCCGACCTGTTCTTCGCCAACGATCATTTCTTCTGCGGGGAAATCATCGAGCTGGTCGATGCGGCTTCCGGCGATTTGCATTCGCTCGTCGTCGATGCAGGCGCGATCACCGCGCTCGACTATTCGGCGGCGCGCACGTTGAGCGATCTGATTTCGGATCTGCAGGCGCGCAAGGTCGCCGTCATTTTCGGGCGAGTGAATCCTTATCTGCGCGCCGACATGGACCGTCATGGCATCACGCAGGTCATCGGCGCCGAGAACATCTTCGAGACGCTGCATGAAGCGCTCGCGGCGGCGGGCATCAGTCCGCCGCACGAGGTCAACGCGATTTAGACATCCACCTGGCTTATCGCTTACCCTGGATTGCTGTCGACGTTCAGCATGACGAGCCCTGCGCATGCTGCGCCGCACGCCTGGCACATCGCGTGGTGCCGGCGCTTCGCGGCGCCTCCCAATCCCCTTCCACATACGCATCCGCAGCATAGGGCAAGTCCCTAAGCGCATTTGACCCGCGCATTTAGCCCTGCATTACCACGTCGCAAGTCGCGCTCCTACACTCAGCATCACACGGAGGAGGGACGACATGGCCAAGCTGATACACACGATGATCCGCATTCAGGATCTGGACCGTTCGCTGAAGTTCTATCGGAACGCGTTCGGACTCGAGCCTTCGCATCGGCTCGACTTCCCTGACTTCTCGCTCGTCTACCTGCGCAACGACGAGTCCGACAACGAGATCGAACTCACCTGGAACAAGGGACGCGAAGACGCGTACTCGCATGGCGACGGCTACGGTCACGTTGCGTTTGTCGTCGACGACGTGAAGCGCGAGCGTGAGCGTCTCACCGAGCTAGGCATGACGCCGAACGACGTGCGCGAATTCCACAACGACGACGGCGCGCTGCTCGCGCGTTACTTCTTCATTCTCGATCCCGACGGCTACAAGATCGAAGTGCTCGAACGCCACGGACATTATCAATAGAAAGCCGCGCAAGACGTGGTTTCACCCCACAACACAATCATGCAAGGAGACAGGCATGAGTCACAGAGTGATTCACATCGAAGCGGAGTCTGCCGCACATGCCCATGAGCATCATGCACCCGCACCCCGATCGCTGAGCCGCCGCGAGTGGCTGAAGGGCACCGGCGTGTTGATCGGCACGCTTGCGTTTCCGTCGATACTCGCGTCGCTCGCGCCGAGCCGCGTATGGGCGGTCGAGATGCAAGCGCTCGATACGCACCAGGGTGCCGTGCTGCTGGCGTTCGTCAAACAGCAGTATCCGCACAAGACACTCGACGATGCCGTCTACGCACTCGTCGTCAAGGATCTCGATGCGAAGGCGCAAAAAGATCCCGCCGTGCGCCAGCAACTCGCGGACGGCGTGAAGCAACTGGATGCAAAGGGCGGCTCCGACTGGACCAAACGCTCGTCCGCCGATCAGGCGCGCGATGTCGCCGCGATGGACGGCACGCCGTTCTTCAAGACCGTGCGCACGACGGCCATCGTCTCGCTATACAGCAACGACATGGCGTACGCGCACTTCGGCTACGGCGCGGCGCAAGGCGACGGCGGCTATCTGAACAAAGGCTTCAACGACCTCGTCTGGCTGCCGAATCCGCCCGCCGTCGCAAGCGGCCCGATCCCCACCGACAGCTGAGCCACGGAGACCTGACATGGACGACAACAACAAGGTGCACTTCTCGCACAACGATGCGCGCGCCGTGGTGATCATCGGATCGGGCGCGGGCGGCGGCACATTGGCGAACGAACTCGCGCAAAAGGGCATCGACGTGATCGTGCTCGAGGCGGGCAAGCTGCATACGCAAGGCGATTTCACCACCGACGAGTGGGGTTCGTTCTCGATGCTCTCCTGGCTCGACAAGCGCACGACGTCAGGCACGTGGCGCATCGCCACCGACTTCCCGAATCTGCCGGCATGGATCTGCAAGACGGTCGGCGGCACGACGACGCACTGGGCTGGCGCGAGCCTGCGTTTTCAGCCGCATGAGTTCAAGGCGAAAACGCATTACGGCGAGATCAAGGATGCGAACCTGCTCGACTGGCCCGTCACGAGCGACGAAATGGCGCCGTGGTACGACCGCGCCGAAAAGAAAATGGGCGTCACGCGCACGAATGGTTTGCCCGGCCTGCCCGGCAACAACAACTTCAAGGTGATGTACAACGGCGCGACGAAGGTCGGCTACAAGGAATGCAACACCGGGCACATGGCGACCAACAGCATCGTGCGCGACGACCGCGCGCATTGCTTCCAGCGTGGCTTTTGCTTCCAGGGCTGCCGCACGGGCGCGAAATGGTCGACGCTGTACACCGAGATTCCGCGCGCGCAGGCCACGGGTCACATGGAGCTTCGCACGCAGGCGCAGGTCGTGAAAATCGAAACGGATGCGAAGGGCAAGGCGAGCGCCGTGGTCTACTACGACGCCGACGGCAAGCTGCAACGCCAGAAGGCGCGCATCGTCGCAGTGGCGGGCAATGCGATCGAAACGCCGCGCCTGCTGCTCAATTCACATTCGAGCCGCTTCCCCGATGGACTCGCCAATTCGTCGGGACAGGTAGGGCGCAACTACATGCGTCACACCACGGGTTCCGTCTACGCCGTGTTCAACGACAAGGTCGACATGTACAAGGGCACGACGATGGCGGGCATCATCGAAGACGAAGCGCGTTTCGATACGTCGCGTGGTTTCGCGGGCGGCTATCACATGGAGACGGTGTCGCTCGGCCTGCCTTTCTATGCGGCGTTCCTGAATCCCGGCGCATGGGGCTCCGACTTCACGCAGGCAATGGATTCCTATCCGTACACGGCGGGCATGTGGATCGTCGGCGAGGACATGCCGCGCGAGACGAACCGCATCACGCTGAATACGGACGTGAAGGATCAGTACGGCTTGCCCGTGCCCAACGTGCATTTCGACGATCACCCGAACGACGAAGCGATGCGCGAACACGGCTTCAAGCAGGGCAGTGCGGTGTATCAGGCGGCGGGCGCGAAGACCGTGTATCGCGTGCCGCCCTATCCGTCGACGCACAACCTCGGCACCGCGCGCATGAGCGCGCGAGCGCAGGACGGCGTGTGCAACAAGTTCGGCCAGACGCATGACGTGCCGAACCTGTTCATCTCCGACGGCAGCCAGTTCACGACGGGCGCGGCGGAAAACCCGACGCTGACCATCGTGACGCTCGCGATCCGTCAGGCCGACTACATCGCAAACCAGATGAACAGGCGCACAATCTGATCCAAACGCGTGAATGAGTGCGGCGCGCGCCATGCGCGCCACACTCATATGACAAATGGAGACAAGCCATGTGCAACGTGTACGTCAACGCGGACCCGATCCTGTATGAATCGCGCACGCGCTCGCTACGCATCCACGGCGTGATCACGACCGTGCGGCTGGAGAATCTCTTCTGGGACGTGCTGCATGAAATCGCGTCGCGCGAGAACATGACGACCACGCAATTCGCCGTGAAGCTCTACGACGAACTCATCACACTGCGCGGCGAAGTGCCCAGCAATTTCGCGTCGTTCCTGCGCGTGTGCTGCTTGCGTTATCTGTCGATCGTCGCGGGCAAAAGCGAGTTAGCCAGCGCGCCTGTGCCCGTGCCCGAACCGAAACCGCGCGTGTTGAAGACAGTCTGACGACGGCTTTATCGCGAGTGCGTGCGGAACGACTCGCCGCCCAGGCCCGCGCGATCGACGGCAACGATACGGTTGCGGCCGTTGTCTTTGGCCTGATAAAGCTGCGCGTCGATCAGATTGATGAACGCAGTCGTGTCCATCTTGCCGTCCGGCACGATCGTGCCGACACCGTAGCTCGCCGTCACGCGCTGATGATGCGGCGAACGCACATGCGCGATCGCCTCGGCGTCGATCAGATCGCGGCAGCGCTCGGCCATTTTGACAGCGGAGTCCGCATCCGTATCGGGCAGCACGAGCACGAACTCTTCGCCGCCGAAGCGCCCGAGAAAGTCGTCGGCGCGCGCGGCTTTCGCGAGTACGCCCGCCACGCGCTTCAGGCATTCGTCGCCCTGAACGTGGCCGTAGTAATCGTTGTAGGCCTTGAAGAAGTCGATGTCGATCATGATCAGCGACAGCGGCTTGCCGCGCGTTTCACCAGCCGCCCACTCGCGCTGCATCACGGCGTCGAACATGCGGCGGTTGCCCGTGCCCGTCAGCCCGTCCTTGAACGACAGTTCTTCGAGTTCTTTCTGGAGACGCGCGAGCTTTTCTTCCGTGCGCTTGCGTTCGCTGATGTCGAACATGAAGCCGATCAGCGAATCGACACCGCCATCCGGTTTGCGCACCACATGCACCACGTCGCGCAGCCAGACGTAGCCGCCGTCCTTCGTCAGCGCGCGATAGTCGGCTTCGTGATCGGTGCCCGCCTGCGATTGCGCGACGCAAAATTCGACCACCTTCTGACGATCGTCGGGATGCATACGTTCGGCCCAGTCGTTGACCGTCTTCCATGACGAGGGCGCCCAGCCGAGCAGTGCTTCGATCTGCGGGCCGATGTAGGTGAACGCCATCGTCGCCCAGTCGATCTTCCACGGAATCGCCTTCGTCGATTCGAGCAGCGTGCGATAGACCGCGCTGTCGTGTTCGAGGCGCTCGCCTTCGGCTCGCATGGCGGCGTTCGAGTCGTCGTGCCGCAGGAACGCGGCGCCGAGCATGTCTTGCGTGTCGTCGATGTTCTTCATGTTCGCTTTGTGTTGATCTCGTACCCGCTTCGTATCACGTCGGCACAACGGCACGGCAACGCGCGCGCTTGATCGGCTGAAACCCGGACGGTCAATTCTACCGATGCGCCGCGGCCGCCAATTTTCACGCGTCGCGCGCGAGCCAGGCCTTGAACGTGTCGATCAGCGCGCGGACTTTGGGCGGCGTGTGCTGCGTCGGCGGAAATACGGCCTGGATGCCCGCCGGTTCCGTCGACCATTCAGGCAACAGGCGCACGAGGCGCCCGGCGGCGATATCGGCGCGAATTGAAAAATCAGTCAGCAGGCCGAGGCCGCCGCCCGCGAGCGTCGCCGCCCGCGCGGCTTCCGCCGTGTTCACGAGAAATGCGTTCTCGCAGCGCACGCTGTCGGCGCTGCCGTCTGTGTGGCGCAGATCGAGTGTCTGCGGGCGCGGCAGGACCGTCAGGGCGACAAAAGGCATCGCGGGCAGATCGGCGGGTGTGTGTAGCTCACCCCAGGTCTCGACGAAGCCGGGGCTCGCGACGACCCATTTCTCGAAGCTGCCGAGCTTCACCGCGCGATAGTTCGAATCGGCGAGACGCCCGAGCCGGATCGCGACGTCGATGCCGTCCGCGATCAGATCGACGAGATGATCGCTGCACAGCAGTTCGATATCGAGCCGCGGATGCGCGCGGCGCAATTCGACCAGCACGGGCGCGACGACGAGCGTGCCGTAGTCGATCGGGCAACTGACGCGCAGCGTGCCGCGCACGGGCGCTTCCTCGCCGCCGATTTCCGCGAGCGCTTCCTCCGCGGCGCGCAGGATCTTCACGCTCGCGTCGTAGAACGCGCGGCCCGCTTCCGTCACGCCGAGGCGCCGCGTCGTGCGCACCAGCAGGCTCGCGCCGACTTCCGCTTCGAGGCGCTGCATGTGCGTGCTGACCATCGTCTTCGCGAGCCCGAGCTTCGCTGCCGCCGCCGTCAGCGAGCCGGCTTCGACCACGGCGACGAAGACGGACAGCCGGTTCAGGTTCACGTCGCGCACGTCGGCCATGTCGATTGTCCACTTTCAGATGATTGTGTTTTCAAGGTTATCAGTCTTCTGCGGCGGAGCGGTGCGCTTTAACCTGATGTCAATCCCCATTGTCCAACTTGACCGAACACGGAGCACCGAATGCCCGCAACCAAGCCTGCTCAGCCGATCCGCCTGTACACGACCCTGCTGTCGGGGCATGGGCATCGCGTGAAGCTGTTTCTGACCTTGCTCGATCTGCCGTTCGAAGTGGTCGAACTCGACATGCGCGCCGGCGACAACCGCAAGCCCGAGTATCTGGCGCTGAATCCGTTCGGCCAGGTGCCGACGATCCAGGACGGCGACGTGACGCTGTTCGATTCGAACGCGATTCTGGTGTACCTCGCGAGCCGCTATGGCGACGCGTCGTGGCTGCCCTCCGATCCGCCCGGTGCAGCGGCCGTGCAACGCTGGCTGTCGTTGGCGGCGGGGCAGATCGCGTACGGTCCGTGCGCGGCGCGGCTGGTCACGGTATTCGGCGCGCCGCTGCATCACGAAACGGCGAAGGGCATCGCTGTGAAGCTGTTCGACGTGATCGAGCGGGAACTCGCGACGAAGCCGTTCGCGGCGGGCGATCACGTCACGATCGCCGACATCGCCGCTCACACGTATATCGCGCACGCGCCGGAAGGCGGCGTGTCGCTGGAGCCTTACCCGAACATTCGCGCGTGGCTGCGCCGCGTGGAAGCACTGCCGCGTTTCATCGCGATGCCGTCGACGAAAGCGGGGTTGCTCGCTGGATAAGCGACGCGCGGTACTTGTCGGCGCGGCGCGCCGGCGTTTTGCCAGCAGGAGCGTGACATGTCCGATTTCATCCCTCTGAACAGTTGGGGTCTCGACACCTCGCCGTTTCACGCCGACGAACTCGCCGCGCAGCGGCTGGCAGGCGTGGACCGTCAGGCGGATTCGGCGGGCCGGCGCGGCATCCGGCGCTACATGCCGGATCAGCATCGCGAGTTCTACGCGCAGCAGCCGTTCATGGTGTTCGGCGGCGTCGATGCGAGCGGACAGCCGTGGGCGACGATCCGCACGGGCAAGCCGGGCTTCGTATCGTCGCCGGATGCGCGCACGCTGCGCATTCAAGGCGGCGCGCTGCCCGGCGATCCTCTTGGCGGACGTTGGCAGACGGGCGCGATGATCGGCGGCCTCGGAATCCAGCCGCATACGCGGCGGCGCAACCGCATCAACGGCGTCGTGACGGCAGTGGACGGCGATGCCGTCATGCTCGAAGTGAACCAGAGCTTCGGCAACTGCGCAAAGTACATTCAGGGCCGCGTGCCGACTTTCATCGAACGCACCGAAAGCGGCACGCCTTACGTGCAAGACATCTCGACGCAACTGAGCGATGCGGACCGTGCGCTGCTCGCACACGCCGATACGTTCTACATTGCCAGCGCAAACACGACGGACGACGCGGGCCTGGCGCGCGGCGTCGACGTGTCGCATCGCGGCGGCGCGCCCGGCTTCGTGCGCGTCGACGATGCAGCCACGTTCACCACGCCCGACTTCAGCGGCAACAAGTTCTTCAATACGATCGGCAATCTGCTGCACGATCCGCGCGCGGGCTTGCTGTTCATCGACTTTGTCAGCGGCGATCTGCTCTATCTCGCGGTGCGCGCGGAGATCGTCTGGCAAGGTCCGGAACTGGCCGCGTTCGAAGGCGCCGAACGGCTGATGCGCTTTCATGTGCAGGAAGTGCGGCGCAGCAAGGGTGTGCTGCCGTTTCGCTGGTCCGATGTCGACTATGCGCCGCAATTCGCGGCGGTTATGCGTGAGAAAGCGCGTGAGACCGCGGCCGTATCGCCGTGGCGCAAGCTGAAGGTCGCGGCCGTCGTCGAGGAAACGCCGTCGGTTCGTTCGTTCTATTTCGAATCCGTAGATAGCGCGCCGTTGCCCGCGTATCAGCCAGGTCAGTATCTGCCCATTCGTGTGCCCGTCGAAGGGCGCGATGCACCGTTGACGCGCACGTACACGCTTTCCGCTGCGCACGATCCGCATCATTACCGGATCAGCGTGAAGCGCGAGGGTATCGCGTCGAACTGGCTGCACGACCATCTGGCAGCGGGGATGGAGATCGACGCGATGGCGCCGCGCGGCGCATTCGTGTACGACGCGGATAGCACGCGTCCCGCCGTGTTCATTTCCGCAGGAATCGGCATCACGCCGATGATCGCAATGCTGGATCACGCGCTGAATGCGCGAGCGGGCAGCGAGGCTCAGGCGAAGCATCTGCATTTTTTCCACGGCGCGCGCAGCGATCGCGAGCGGCCGTTCAGCGCGCATCTGAAGGACGTGGCGGCGCGTGAGGCGTCGGTATCGGTGCATCTGTTCGATAGCGCGGCGGGCGAACCAGTCGACGGCATCGAAAAAGGACGCGTGGACCTCGCCGTGCTGAAGCGCACTTTGCCATTCGACGACTACGACTTCTATCTGTGCGGCCCCGAGCAGTTCATGCGCGACCTGTACGAAGGACTGAGGGCACTGAATGTCGCCGACGAACGCATCCGCTTCGAGGCGTTCGGGCCGGCCAGTGTGAAGCGCGCAGCACGACCGGCCGTTGAAGAAAAAGCCGAAGCGGGCGGCGCGCAGGTGACGTTCGCGCGATCGCAACGCACGGTGCAATGGCTGCCGAAGCATGGCAGTCTGCTCGAACTCGCCGAGAAGAACGGCATCGACGCGCAATCGAGCTGCCGCTCAGGCATGTGCGGCACCTGCTCGACGAAGGTGCTGTCGGGTCAGGTCGCGTACGACGGCGAAGTGGAAGCAGAAGTCGAACGGGGTTGCGCGCTGATCTGCATGGCGCGTCCCGTCGTCGAAGGAGAGACGACGGCGTTGACGCTGGATCTGTGAATACGCGCCTTCACTTCACATCACTTGCCCGCGCCTGTCGAAGGCATGCACGTGAGTACGAGGGAACTGCCGTTGCCCGCTTCGCCGCTCAGCATCGCGCGATGCGTGTCGCGGTGATCGCACGACCATTCCGCTGTGAAGTCGCGTGCGCACGATGCGCGTTGCGTTCGATCGAGGCTCGCCTTCACGATATAGCGGCAGGTCGCGCGGTCGTTGCAGTGTGCGGCGAGGTCGCGTGTGGAATTACCCGATGCCGCGCCGCAATTGGCGCCGTACGTGGCTGATTCGATCCGTATGCGCTGCGTTTGTCCGGCCGTGCCGGCGATGGGAGCGAGTGCACTGCCAATCGCAATGCACGTGAGCAGGCCGAGTCCTCGTTTCATGATGTTTCTCCCACTATGTGCCGCGCAATCGTGCGAGCACTGCTGCGACGATGCGATCGCACCGCGCGCCGCCGAATTCGAACAACTCCGGACCCAGCTTGTCGACTTCATCGGCCAGCGCGTCGCGCAACAACAGTTTCGCTCTGAAATGACGGCTGCGCACAGTGGCTTCGGGAATATCGAGGCATTGCGCGGTTTCTTCGACACTCATTTCTTCGACGGAGCGCAGCACGAACACTGTGCGAAAACCCGTCGGCAATGCGTCGAGTTTTCGTTCGAGCAGTGCGCGAATTTCCGCGCGCGCTGCCGCCTGATCGGGCGCGTTGTCGTCGTGGGCGTGCGTCGCGTGCATGTGGGAAGACATCTGCTCGTCGTCCGGACAATCGTGCAGCATGGGAATCACATTCTGGCGCCGCGCTTCGCGACGCATCCTCGCGAAACATTCGTTCAACACGAGCCGCGATAGCCACGTGAACAACTTTGCATCGCCGCGAAACTGCGAGATGGATTTGAACGCGTTCAGATACGCGTCCTGCAACGCGTCTTCCGCTTCGGCGTCGTTGCGCAGTGTGGCGCGCGCGAGGCGATAGAGACGCCGGTTGTGGCGGCGCATCAGCAGTTCGAATGCCGTTCGATCGCCTGTTGCGAT
This sequence comes from Paraburkholderia sp. Tr-20389, assembly GCF_017104565.1. Classification (GTDB taxonomy): domain Bacteria; phylum Pseudomonadota; class Gammaproteobacteria; order Burkholderiales; family Burkholderiaceae; genus Paraburkholderia. The sequence continues at coordinate 39,484 of NZ_JAAGPD010000020.1, forward strand.
GCGCTGTGCGATCTCCAGATCGTCAACGGCGCAGGGTGTCGTCGATACGTCGGCCAGCGTGCCGGTCATCGTCTCCCTCTTCATGTCACCTTGCGCGCTTGCCATCAGCGCGCCGGTTGTACGGTCAGTGTGCCATGCATCGTCGGATGAAAGATGCAGCGATAGGTATAGCGGCCAGGCGTGCCCGCGCGATAACGCCATGATGCGCCGGCCGCGATGCTCCGCGAGTCGAAGCCCTGGGTGTCGCTGCTGGCCGTATGCGCGACGAGATCTTTGTTGACCCACACGATCTCGTCACCGCGATGCACGGTCAGTGTGGGCGGATCGAAGCGCATCTGTTCGATCGTCACGACATAAGTGTTCGCAAACGCAGGCGACGCGACGGCGCACAAGGCCAATGCGCACACGCGCTTCATTGCGCGTGCGGCAACGAGGCCTGCACCATCTTCGCGTGTTCCAGATGCGCGACGAACGCGGGGCGCACCTTGACCAGCAGCGCTTTCAGGTCGGCATTTTGCGCGGCTGGAATCAGCGTTTTGTCGAGCGCGTCGATCACATTCTGGTGATAGGTCACTTCATGATCGATATAGGCGCGGTCGAACTTCGCCCCTTGCATCGGCTTCAGGTTCGCGATGTTCGCTTCGCCGCCCTGTTTGAGGCTGTCGCTGGTCGGATTCGGTTCGGGCTTCACGCCGAGCTTGTTCACGAGATCGACAGCCGCCTTGTTGACGCCCGTGTGGTCCTTGACCATCTGTTGCGCGAACGCCTTCACATCCTTCGAATGCGTTTTCGATTCGGCGAGCTTGCCCGCGTCGATATCGGCCTGATTGGCGGCGACGACGATGGCCGCGATCTGTGGGTCCGTGGGGCCCGAGCCTTGTGCCCAGGCAGGTGCGCCCGCAAATGCGAGCGCGGCAAGCAACAACCAGAGTGCGGATTTCATCTGAGCCTCCTCGACGGGCGATGCGCCTGCCGGTCTTTACGAAGGGCAGGCTTGCGACGTTTCGAGGAGTTAGATGTCACGAGCCGGAAGGCTGTTCCGGCTCGCGTTCGACGGTGTTTTTCGTCGAGAGATAAGAGGTATCAGCCGTGCGTGCGCGTCGGCGTCTTGCGCACGGGCTCGAACTGTTTCTTGTCCGCCGCAAAGCTCAGGCGCCGAAAGCGCTCGCGCTTGTGCTCTTCCTCGAAGTGCGCGACGGAAGTCTTCACGAGATCGCTGCGCGAGACGACGCCGAGCAGTTGCATCGAATCGCGATCGACCACCACGGGCAGACGTTCGAGATCATGCACGGCAAGACGCGTCGCGATGAGACGGCAGGTTTCGTCAGGCAGCGCGACGACCAGCGGATGATCTTTCATCACATCGGCGAGCGATGTGTCGAGCGTATGCTGCGTTGCGCCGTCGCGCACGGCGTCGAGCGTCGCGCGGTCGACGAGGCCGAGCACCGCGCCGTTCTCTCGCACGACGGGATACGCGCGGCGCTTCTGCGTGGCGCCGAAGTACGACACGAGCGCATCGCGCACGCTGAGCGCGCCGTCGATCGAATCGACCTTTTGCGTCATCACTTCATCCACGTAATGACGTTCGAGCGGATCGACACCGTACTCGCGATAGATGTGATAACCGCGCCGTGCGATCTTCTCCGTCATGATCGAGCGTTTCATCACGACGGTGGCGAAGCCGTGTGCGACGAGCGTCGCGGCGAGCAGCGGCAATAGCGCGTTGGCGTCGTGCGTGAGGCCGAAGGCGAACACGATGGCCGTGAGCGGTGCGCCAAGCGTCGCGCCGAGCGTCGCGGCCATGCATACGAGCGGCCACAGCGCGGGTTCGTTGCCGGGCAGCACGTGGCCGAGCACGGTGCCGAGACCTGCGCCGAGCATCAGTAGCGGCGCGAGCACACCGCCCGACGTGCCGGAGCCGAGCGCGATCACCCAGATCACCGCTTTTACGACCAGAATCGCCACGGCCACCTGCAACGCGATGTGCTGATGCAGCAGATCTCCGATCACGTCATAGCCGACGCCGAGCGCGCGCGGCTCGATGAATCCGCCGATGCCCACGGCGAGACCGCCGATAGCGGGCCACCACATCCAGTGCAGCGGCAGCTTGTGAAACAGGTCTTCCGTCTTGTAGAGGGCCGCCGACAAGCCGGACGCGAGCGCGCCCGACAACAGCCCCGCGATCACGCACGAGACCAGCGAAATGGCCGTGGGCGCCGCGGTTTGCAGCGGAAACAGCGCTTCCGTGCCGAAGAAGATCGCGCGTGCGAAACCGGCGACGGCACATGCGAGCGCGACGGGCAGGAAGCTGCGCGGCCGCCATTCGAACAGCAGCAGTTCGACGGCGAGCAGCACGGCCGCGACGGGTGTGCCGAACACGGCCGTCATGCCCGCAGCGGCGCCCGCGACGAGCAGCGTCTTGCGTTCCGCCGACGTCACGTGCACGCACTGCGCGATCAGCGAGCCGAGCGCGCCGCCCGTCATGATGATCGGGCCTTCCGCGCCGAACGGGCCGCCGCTGCCGATCACGATGCCCGACGACAACGGCTTGAGCACGGCGACCTTCGGCGACATGCGGCTCTTACCGAAAAGAATCGCTTCGATGGCTTCAGGAATGCCGTGTCCGCGGATCTTTTCCGAGCCGAAGCGCGCCATCATCCCCACGATCAACCCGCCGATCACGGGAATCACGATCACCCACACGCCGAGCGTATTCCCCGCAGGCGAGCGGTCGGCGAACGAAAAGCTGCCGAAGAAAAACAGGTTCGTGAACAGATGAATCAGGCTCAACAGCACGAATGCCGCGATCGTGCTGAGAAAGCCGATGCCTGCCGCCAGCGCGGAAATGCCTGGCAAGCGCGAGTTGCTGGAAAAGTCCCGCTTGTGAGAGTTGTCGCTCATGGATGCTGTGCTGCCTTGAAGCCGGAATGAATGGTGGATCAGAGGTCGATCTGCGGAATGGTGAACGCGCCCTTGAGCGAGCGCAGTTCCGCGCGATGCAGTTCCGCGAGCCGCGCGAGCACTTTTTCTCCGGCCTTCAACAGATGCACCTCCACCTGGCGTCGATCGGTCTCGCTGACCTTGCGCTTGACCAGTTCGAGCGCTTCGCAACGCGACACCAGCGCAACCACGCCGTGATGCTGCGCCTGCAGGCGTTCCGCCAGTTCGCCGATGGTTGCCCACTCGCGATCCGGATAGCCCTTGATATGCAGCAGCAACAGATATTGCAGCGGCGTGATGCCTTCGCCCTGTGCAGCCTGTTCGGAGAAGCGTTCGAAGCGCCGCATCTGATAGCGAAACTCCGATAGCTGTTCGTAGTCCGCTTTATTCAATGAGCGTGTGAGAACTTTCATGTCGATTGGGCGCATGAGAAGGGAAGCAAAAAATATATCACAAAATGATACATTCGGCGATGCGAGTGCATCGCCGTCGAAAAATTCGGTACTGTCGAGTCAGCGCCGCTGCGCGTCGCTTTGCATCTGTCAGGCGGCAGCGGGGCGCTGCTGCGCCTGGGCCTGCATCTGGCTTTGCCGGTAGAGGCCCTCGATCAGATCGGACTGCGTGATGATGCCGACCAGCCGGTCGTGCGTGTCGATCACGGGGATGTGATGGTGACCGTCGTCGGCGAAGAACGGCACCAGTTCGACGATCGGCGTGCCCGTCGCGACAGTGCGCACGTGCGTCGTCATCACGCCGCTGACGAGCCGGCCGCGATTTTCGTCGCGCTTGAAGAGACGCGCCGACAGCGCTTCCATCAGACGAAGGTCGGCGCTTTTCGGCTTGCTGGTCAGATCGGCGCGCGTCAGGATGCCCACCACGTGCTGACGCTTGTCGACGACGGGCAGCGCCTTGATCGAGTGGCGCTGCAGCAGGTCGGCGGCGGCGCGCAAGGTCGTTTCGGGCGCGACACTGACGACGGGCGTCGACATCACGTCGCGGCACGCCAGTTCGCTGAACGTGCGTGCGTAGGCCTGCATCTGCGTTTCGCGGAACAGGGTTTCGAGGTCTTCGGGATCGATGTCGAGCAGTTCGCCACGGCGGTTCAGCACGGCTTCGAGGTCGGCGCGCGTGACACTGTTGCCCGATGCGGGCACTTGCGGCGCGGACGGTGCAGCGCGGGTCGCGTGCGGATAACGGTGACCCGTCACCGCGTGATAGACGAGCGCCGCGCCCAGCAGCGCCGCCGACTGGATCAGGATCGGCTCCAGCACGAAACGAAAGCCGAGCGCATGGATGGCCGGGCCGCCGAGCACGGCCGTCAGCGCGACGGCGCCTGACGGCGGGTGCACGCAGCGCAGCGCGAACATCGCGGCGATCGCCACGCCCACGGCGAGAGCCGCAGCGGCGACCGGGTCGGAGATCAGCATCGCACAGGCCACGCCGACCGTCGCCGACACCAGATTTCCTCCGATGATCGACCACGGCTGCGCCAGCGGACTCGCGGGCACGCCGAACAGCAGCACGGCCGACGCGCCCATCGGCGCGACCAGCATCGGAATGTTCGCGGCCGGCCCGAGCAGCAGGTGCATGCTGCCGCCCGTGAAGGCAATGCCGATCAGCGCGCCGAGTGCGGAGCGCATGCGCTCGGGCCATTTGACGTTCATCGCGGCAGGATAAAAACGCGCCAGCCACTGGAAAAAGGGGGAGCGGGTCAAGATGTCGTTCTGTAATAGGAATAGGAAACGGGCAGGCGTACGTTAAGGGAAAAGCTGTCAGAAAGGAAACAACTTGTCGTCATGGATATATGCCAACGTGATATAAATCCGCCGCGATGACCGGCTGGCGAGGCTTGGCGCAGCCCTGAAAATGCAGGGAAAACCCGTACTAACCGTAAGGTTGCACTGCATCACGACGTGATATGAATTGGGGCGGAAAGAGGGTTCTCCGGCTTTTTCTGCTCGCTGGCGCATTGCCGCATTAACGGGCATGATCGTGAGGTGTGCCTGCTCCAAACCCTTAGCGGCACATACCCCCTCACCGACGCGCCAGGAGATCAAGCATGGAACCCTTTGACGCCGCCAACCCGTTCGCCGAATTCAACAAGCTGTTCGAACAGTTCAAACTGCCCGGATTCGACGTGCCGGCCGTGATGGAAGCGCGTCGCAAGGACGTCGAAGCGCTGATCGCCGCCAATCAGACAGCCGTGCAGGGCATGCAGGCACTTGCGCAAAAACAGGCCGACATGCTGCGCGCGACGCTCGGCGAACTACAGGAAGCCGTGCAGAAGCAGGCGGCGTCGGGCGGCATGCCGTCGGCGCAAACGGCCGAACTCGTCCAGCAGACGCTGCACAAGGCACTCGCGGACATGCAGCAGCTCACGCAGGCCGCTTATCGCACGCAGGCCGATTCGTATGCGGTCATTGCAAAGCGCGTCGAAGAGAACGTCGAAGAGCTGAAGACGCTGCTGCAGAAGAAGTAACGCGTTTTCGCATAAGGTCAGTTACGGCGGGCCGCGCGCGGCCCGTGTCGCTCACGTGCGCGTCGATGCCTGCGCGATCACGCGATGCACGAAGCGCAGCTTGTCGACAACGGGCGGCGCGAGCGTGAACGGATAGCCATCGGGCATGCCGAGACTGCGGTTCAGGCTGTTCAGCGCATCCGTGAGCGGATACCAGCGTTTCATCAGATTATCGAAGCTCGCCTCCTCGACGGGCGTCTGGTCCGTCAGACGCGGCTCGTTCGGTGCGGGCGGCAAGAGCGCGAGCCCGTATGCCGTCGACGTATCGAGTACGTCGACGATCAGCAGATAGTGCGCCCAGGTTTCGGACCAGTCTTCCCACGGATGCATCGTCGCGTACGCGCTGATGCAGCGTGTGTCCCAGTCGCCGGGCGCGCCGTCGCGGTAGTAGGCGTCGAGCGCTTCGCCATAGTCGGCCTGTTCGTCGCCGAAGCGCTCGCGAAACGGCTTCAGCCAGTGCGTGCCCGCAATCAGTTTTTCGAAGTAGTAGTGCCCGGACTCGTGACGAAAGTGCCCTAGCAGCGTTCGATACGGCTCGCGCATGTCGGTGCGTACTTTCTCGCGGTGGGCGTCATCGGCTTCGGCGACGTTCAGCGTGATGCGGCCGTTGTCGTGGCCCGTCATCACCGGGGCGGCGGGGTCGACGTTTTCGAGGAAATCGAATTCGAGGCCGTTGTCAGGATCGGCGTGGCGCGACTCGATGGTGAGGCCGAGCGCATCGAGCGTGTAGAGCAGCCGCCGCTTTGCCGTCTCTAGCCGGTACCAGTACAGCCGGTTGTTCGGATCGGTCAGGTTCGGAATGGTGTGCGTGAGACGGCACGAGCGGCATAGCGTCTCGGTGTCGTCGGCGGGCAGCATCCAGTTGCAGACGTTTTCGACCGCGTAGTTGTGGCATTGACGGTACAGCTTGCCTTCGGCGGCGGGATGCAGGCTGCGCCACTGGCCTTCGTCCGCCGCTTCGAACGCACTGATCTCGCGCAGCTCCGGCACATAGCCGAGCAGCGCTTCACAGCGCTCGCACAACACGTTCTCGAAGAACACACGCTGGTCGCATCGGTTGCAATGGAAGGCTTTCATCGCTCGAACCTGTTTGTGTCGTGCCGTTGAAGGAGGTGCAAAGCGCTCGCGTTCCCGCAATCTTCATGCCGCTCCGCTATAACGTCGCTGGTCGTGCTCACCTATCGTGCTCATATTCGTGCGCGATCGGAGCCGCGCATGCGCTGCTGATGCGCTGTTTTGGTGCGTGCGGGCCGTCGAGCGACAACGCTGATCGAATTGAAGCAGCATGCCGTCCCGACATGACAACGCGATAGATGCACATGCCGCACCAGCAGTACTTTCAGCCTCAACGGCATAAAGCTTGCTTTTCGCGGCTGCCCCCGCGGTTAATCCGTTATCGGCCTTTTCTGTCCAGGAGTCCGGAGTGTCCATACGCGTCGCGCTGAACCATGTCACGCATTACCGGTATGACCGTCTCGTCGGATTGTCGCCGCAGGTCGTGCGGCTTCGCCCGGCGCCGCATTGCCGCACGCCGATCCTGTCGTACTCGATGCGCGTCGAGCCGGAGCAGCACTTCATCAACTGGCAGCAGGACGCGTTCGCGAACTATCAGGCGCGGCTCGTGTTTCCCGAGCGCACGCCGGAGTTCAAGATCACGGTCGATCTCGTCGCGGAGATGGCCGTCTACAACCCGTTCGACTTCTTTCTCGAACCGTCCGCCGAGCAGTTCCCGTTCGAATACGCGCCCGAACTTGCGGCGGAACTCGCGCCGTATCTCGTCAGGCGCGCGATGACGCCGCGTTTCGCGGAGTTTGTCGCGAGCATCGACCGCTCGCCGCGCCGCACGACCGATTTCCTCGTCGATCTGAACCAGCGGCTGCAACACGAAATCCGCTATCTGATCCGCATGGAGCCGGGCGTGCAGACGCCGGAGGAAACGCTCGTCAACGCGTCGGGCTCGTGCCGCGATTCGGGCTGGCTGCTGGTCGAAACGCTGCGCCAGCTCGGACTGGCGGCGCGCTTCGTGTCCGGTTACCTGCTGCAGCTGGCGCCCGACACGAAGTCGCTCGATGGCCCCAGTGGCACCGAATACGATTTCACCGATCTGCACGCGTGGTGCGAAGTGTTTCTTCCGGGCGCGGGCTGGATCGGCTTCGACCCGACTTCGGGTCTGCTCGCGGGCGAAGGTCATATTCCCGTCGCGTGTTCGCCGGAGCCGGGCAGCGCCGCGCCGATCTCGGGCGCCGTCGACGAATCCGAAGTCGAGTTCGCACACGCGATGTCGATCACGCGCGTGCTCGAATCGCCGCGTGTCACCAAGCCCTATACGGAAGCCGCGTGGGACCGCGTGCTGACGATGGGCGCGCAGGTGGACAGCCAGCTCGACGCGCTGGACGTGCGCCTGACGATGGGCGGCGAGCCGACGTTCGTCTCCGTGCGCGACCGCGACGCCGCCGAATGGAACACCGACGCGCTCGGCCCGACCAAGCGCGGTTATGCCGTCGCGCTGATGGACAAGCTGCGCGCGTACTACGGCGCGAACGGTTTTCTGCATATCGGCCAGGGCAAGTGGTATCCGGGCGAGCAATTGCCGCGCTGGGCGCTGTCGCTGTATTGGCGCGCGGACGGCGAGCCGTGCTGGCGCGATCCCACGCTGTTCGCGGACGAGCGCACGCCCGGCAGCTATACATCCGACGATGCGCGCCGCTTCCTCAGCGCGCTCGCGGGCAAGCTGTCCGTCGACAGCCAGTATGTGCAGGCGGGCTTCGAGGACACGTGGTACTACCTGTGGCGCGAGCGGCGTCTGCCCGTCAACGTCGATCCTTTCGATTCCCGCCTCGACGACGAAATGGAGCGCGTGCGCCTGCGCCGCGTGTTCGACGCGGGGCTATCGGGCGCGACAGGTTACGTGCTGCCGATTGCGCGTTCGGATAGCGGCCCCGGCTGGACGAGCAGCGCGTGGTTCTTCCGCGACGAACGCATGTATCTGATTCCCGGCGACTCGCCGATGGGCTATCGCCTGCCGCTTGATTCGCTGCCGTGGGTCTCGAAGGCCGATTATCCGTATCAGCACGCGCACGATCCGTTCGCGGAATCCGTGCCGCTGCGTACGGCGGCGCAATTGCGGATGCAATACGACGGCGCTTCATATGACACGCGCGCCGGTGACGGCGTCGGCGGCGCACGCGGAACGGGTGCAGGCATTGGCAAAGGCTTGGGCACTCAGCCGCAAGACCGCGTCCCCGAGCGCGGCGAATCGGCGGCGTCGGTGATCCGCACCGCGTTGTGCGTCGAAGCGCGCAATCCGGCGCGCGCCGCGGGCCCGAAGGTCGAAGCGGATGCGATCGGCGATGGCCGCGCGCTGCTGCACGTCTTCATGCCGCCGCTGACCGAACTCGACGATTATCTCGACCTGCTGGCCGCCGTCGAAGCCACAGCTGCCGAATTGAACATGCAAGTCGTGATCGAAGGCTATCCGCCGCCGCGCGATCCGCGCCTGAATATGCTGCAGGTGACGCCGGATCCGGGCGTGATCGAAGTGAACATTCATCCGGCGAAGAACTGGAACCAGCTCGTCGATCACACCGAGTTCCTGTACAACGCCGCACACGAGTCGTATCTGAGCACCGAGAAGTTCATGCTCGACGGCCGTCACGCGGGCACGGGCGGCGGCAATCACTTCGTGCTCGGCGGCGCGACGCCTGCCGACAGTCCGTTCCTGCGCCGTCCCGATCTGCTCGCGAGTCTGGTTGCGTACTGGCACAACCATCCGTCGCTGTCGTATCTGTTTTCGGGGCTGTTCATCGGACCGACGAGTCAGGCGCCGCGCGTCGACGAAGCGCGCAACGACCAGGTCTACGAACTCGAACTCGCGTTCGCGGAATTGCAACGTCAAGTCGATCTGCTCGGCGGCCAGAACGGTGCGCAGGTGCCGCCGTGGATGATCGACCGTGCGCTGCGTAACATCCTGATCGACGTGACGGGCAACACGCACCGCGCCGAGTTCTGTATCGACAAGCTCTATTCGCCCGATGGCCCGACAGGACGTCTAGGCCTGCTCGAACTGCGCGGCTTCGAAATGCCGCCGCACGCGCGCATGAGTCTCGTGCAGCAGCTGCTGCTGCGTGCGCTCGTCGCGGCCTTCTGGAAGGCGCCATACACGACGCGCCTCACGCGCTGGGGCACGGAGTTGCACGACCGCTTCCTGCTCGGCACGTTCGTGCAGATGGATTTCGACGACGTACTGGCCGATCTGCGCGATGCGGGCTTCGCGTTCGAGACCGAATGGTTCGCGCCGCATTTCGCGTTCCGCTTCCCGGCCATCGGCGAGATGCACGCGAACGGGCTGTCGCTCGCGATCACCGGCGCGCTCGAACCGTGGCACGTGATGGGCGAGGAGGGTTCGGCGGGCGGCACGGTGCGTTATGTGGATTCGTCGGTGGAGCGGCTCGAAGTGAAGGTGCTGGGGCTGAACGACAACCGCCATCGCGTGAGCGTCAACGGCGTCACCTTGCCGCTGCAGCCGACGGGCCGCGTCAGCGAGTTCGTCGCGGGCGTGCGCTTCCGCGCATGGGCGCAGTCGTCGTCGCTGCATCCTACGATAGGTGTGCATGCGCCGCTGACGTTCGATGTCGTCGATATGTGGACGGGCCGCTCGATCGGCGGATGCCAGTATCATGTCGCTCATCCGGGCGGACGGAACTACCAGACGTTCCCGGTGAATGCGTACGAAGCGGAAAGCCGGCGTCGCGCGCGCTTCTTCACGACGGGCCACACACCGGGCCAGTTGGCGGTGGAAGCGGCGCCGCGCAGTCAGGAGTTTCCGTTCACGCTGGATTTGCGGCACTGGTGAGCCGCTGCTGCAAACGCAAAACCCATAACGACAGATTCGCGACGACATCTTGGCCTTTCAATCGACCTTTCCGTTCGAAGCGGCAGCAGGCCATCCGGACGCGCTGGCGCTGCTGCGCACGCTGCCCATGCTGGACGTGCGCGAAGGCCACTGGGACGAACTGCGCGATGCATCGGGCCTGCTGCGCGAGCCGTGGCGGCGCTTTTTCGAACTGCTCGGCGAGGACGGCATCGCGGCTCTGGAGGCGGGGCGGGCGTCCATCGCGCAGCAGGTGCGCGACAACGACATCACGTACAACGTCTACGCGGACAAGGGCGAACCGCGTCCGTGGGCGCTCGACCTGCTGCCGTTCATCATCGATGAAGAGGAATGGGCGCAGATCGAGCGCGGCGTGAAGCAGCGCGCGAAGCTGCTGAATGCGATCGTCGCCGATGTATACGGGCCGCAGAAGCTGCTGCTGCACAGCAAGCTGCCGCCTGCGCTGGTGTTCGGGCATCCCGGTTATCTGCGCGCGGTAAACGGCTTCGTGCCGCAGGGCGGCCAGTTCCTGCAGGTAGTCGGCGTGGATCTCGCACGCGCACCGGACGGCGCATGGACGGTCGTGTCGCATCGCACCGAAGTGCCGTCGGGGCTTGGTTACGCGCTCGAAAACCGCATGATCGTATCGAACGTATTCGCCGATGCGTTTCGCGAGATGCGCGTGAGCCGGCTCGCGCCGACCTTCTCTACGCTGATCGCGACGCTCGCGGAATGGGCGCGCGCGACGATGCGCGACGGCAACACCGACAGTGCGCCGCATATCGCGCTGCTCACGCCGGGCCCGTTCGCGGAGACCTATTTCGAGCATGCATTTCTCGCGCGCTATCTGGGCGTGACGCTCGTCGAAGGCAAAGACCTGACGGTGCGCAATGACATGCTGTATCTGAAGACGCTCACGGGGCTGGAGCGCGTGCACGTCGTGCTGCGGCGTCTCGACGACGCGTTTTGCGATCCCGTCGAATTGCGCGCCGATTCGACGATCGGCGTGCCCGGCCTGTTGCAGGTGATGCGCGCGGGCAATGTGATCGTATCGAACGTGCCCGGGTCGGGCTTTCTCGAATCGCCCGCGATGCACGGCTTTTTGCCGGGTATCGCGCAAACGCTGCTGAACGAGCCGCTGCTGCTGAACGGCGTGTCGACATGGTGGTGCGGCGAAGATGCCGCGCGCGAGCATGCGTTCGCGAACATGGAAGAAGCGTTTCTGCAACCGACGTGGCCTGCGCGCACGCCCGACGGGCCGCCCGGCATCGCGCACGGCGCGCAGCGGCTCGACGGGTGGCAGAGCCGCATCGAGCGCGCGCCCGACGCGTTCACGATCCAGCAGCCGTTGCCGTATTCGTGCACGCCGCGCTATGAAGACGGCACGCTCGGCAACCGGCCGTCCGTGCTGCGCGTGATCGCCGTCGCCGATGCGAACGGCGACTGGCACGTGCTGCCAGGCGCCTTCACGCGTCTCGCGGGGGAACGGCAGTCGTCGGTATCGATGCAGTTCGGCGGCAGCAGCGTCGACACGTGGGTGCTGTCGAGCCATCCGAATTCGACGTTCACGCTGTTGCCGTCGCCGCTCGAACCCGCCGATCTCGCGCGCAAGCACCGCACGGTGTCGAGCCGCGCCGCGGAGAACCTGTTCTGGAGCGGCCGCTACGGCGAGCGCGCGGAAAACAACGTGCGGCTGTTGCGGCTGATACTCGGATCGCTGGAAAGCAACGGCGCGGACACGATGTTCGCGACGCTCGCTGAACTCGCGCTGCAATTCGGTCTCGTGCAGCCGGGCGATATCGTCGCCGGGCAATCGCTGCAGGCATTTGAACGCACGCTGGTCGCGAATCTGCACGAAAACACGGGTGCTTACAGCATCGGGCAGAATCTCGCGAGCCAGGCGCGCGCGAGCGGCGAGATACGCGGGCGGCTTTCGAACGATCACTGGCGCATCACGCTCGCGGCGCGCAACGACTTCCGCGATGCCCTGCACGACCTGACACCGGCTGCGGCCGTTTCGTCGAAGGCGTCGTCGCGCGGTAAGGCGCGCTATAACCGCGTGTCGTTGATGAACGCGCTCGAACATCTCGCCACGCAACTGGCGGCGATCAGCGGCGCGCAAGGCGACCGCATGACGCGCGACGAAGCGTGGCGCCTGATGTTCGCGGGCCGCCATATCGAGCGCGTGTGGGCGATGACGTCGATACTGCGCGTCGTCGCGATGCAGCGTCAGCTCGCAACGCCCGCTGCATTCGATCTGCTGCTGCAACTGTTCGACAGCACGCTGACGTATCGGTCGCTGTATCCGGGACGTCTCGAAGTGCCTGCGCTGATCGATCTGCTCGTCATCGAACCGACCAATCCGCGCGGGCTATACGGCGTGTACATGCGGCTACGCGCGAAGCTCGACGACATTTCGCGGGCGGCGGGCGGCACGCGGCATCGTCCGTTCAGCGACATGTTGCCTTCCGCGGCCATGCTGCCGTCGCTCGAACAGCTATGTACGACGGATGGCGAAGGCATGTATGCGGAACTGATCTCGCTGTGCGACCGCCTCGCGATGAGCGTGACGGCGGCCGCCAACGAAATCAGCGCGCGCTATTTCAGCCATGCGAAGACGCTCGCGGCGCAGGTGTCGTCATGAAGGACGCGCAGACGCTGCTGTCCGTGTCGCATCGCACGACCTATCACTATTCGACACTCGTCGAAACCGCGCAGCATCTCGCGACCATTCGACCGCTGGCGTGTGCGTGGCAGCGCGTGGTCGCGCATACCGAGCGCATCGAGCCGTCGCCTTCGTATCTGCACAGCCGCATCGATGCATTCGGCAACGACGTGCTGTATTTCGCGCTCGACGCGCCGCACGAGCGTCTGCAAATGGTCAGCGAAACGACGGTGCAACTCACGCCGCGCTGGACCGATCTCGATCCCGATGCGACGCCCGCATGGGAAGAGGTCGCGGATTCGCTGCGGTTTCGCGCGGGCGGCGCGTGTCATCCGCAGGTCGAGTTCTGTTTTGCGTCGCCGAATATCGCGCTCAAGCCTGCATTGCGCGATTACGCGCTGCGCAGCTTTCGGCCGGGCATGCCGATCGTCGCGGGCGCGATTGATCTGATGCACCGCATTCACGCGGATTTCGACTACAAGCCGTCCGCGACGATGTTCGATACGCCCGCCGAACGCGCGTTCGATATGAAGAGCGGCGTCTGCCAGGACTTCGCGCAGGTGATGATCGGCTGTCTGCGCGCACTCGGCTTGCCTGCGCGCTACGTCAGTGGCTACCTGCGCAACGATCCGCCGCCGGGCCAGCCGCGTCTGATCGGCGCGGACGCGTCGCATGCGTGGGTATCGGTGCATTGCCCGCAAAGCGGCTGGATCGACCTGGATCCTACTAACGACGTCCTCGCCGACATGGATCACGTGACGCTGGCAATCGGCCGCGACTACAGCGACGTCTCGCTGCTGCGCGGCATGATTCTTGGCGGCGGCGCGCATCGCGTCGACGTTGCCGTCAGTGTGTTGGCGCTATGAGCAACAATGAATTTCACGTGGCGTGCCGCAGTGCGATTTGACAGCGTGCATACGCACATATAGACTTCCTTCCATGAGCAAGCCCATTTCCCACGACGATTGCAACTGCTTCGCGCTGCGCCAGGCGGCGCGGTACGTGACGCAGATCTACGAGCGCCATCTGGGCGAGGTCGGCCTGACGGCAGCCCAGTTCACCATCGTCGCCAAGCTCGCGCGCAAGCCGGGTCTGACCATGGTAGAACTGGCGGACTCGATGGTGATGGAGCGCACCACGCTCGTGCGTGCGCTCAAGCCGTTGCAGCGGGATGGTCTTGTCATCAGCGAATCGTCTGAGCACGACGGGCGTACTTATCAGTTCAGCCTGTCGAAGGCGGGCAAGCAAACGTTCGAGCAGGCTGCGCTTGCGTGGCGCGCCGCACAGGAAGAATTCGAAAGCAAGTTCGGACGCAGTCGCGCAAAAGCATTGCGCGCCGAACTGTTCAATCTGACGTCGTCGTAAATCACGAGTGTTGTGTGCGCTGCAAATCAAGCGCGCTAAACCCGATTCAATGGTGTGCATATGCACGTAGAGACCGGAACGAAAGAGATACAGGTGTCGCCCGAAGACGATTGCTTTGCGATCCGACAGGCGGCGCGCTATGTGACTCAGGTTTACGACCGTCACCTTGGCCAAGTGGGCCTCAAGACCACGCAGTTTTCGATCATGTGCCGGCTGCTTCGCCGCAAGTGGATGACGATGAAGGAACTCGCGGACTCGATGGTGATGGAACGCACCACGCTGGTCCGCGCGATCCAGCCATTGCAGCGCGACGGCCTGGTTTTCACCGAAGCATCGCGCAGCAATCGCCGTGTGTTGACCGTGATGCTGACGACAGCGGGCGAAGAGCGCTTGAAAACGGCACGCGAGCATTGGTACGCGGCGCAGAGTGAATTCGAGGAGCGTTTCGGATCGCAGCGTGCAGCCCGGCTGCGCGACGAACTGTTCGACATGACCAGGCGGTAACGAGAGATTTCGAGGCACCAAGGCGGGCGCATTCGAGCGCTTTTTTTCAACGTTTCCAAGTGCATACGCACACGCAATCACAGCCATGTCTACTACTCCTTCCATCGCTCCGCCGGCCGTCGCCGGCGCCGCGAAACAGACGCGCAGAACTCCGTGGATGCTTCTGGCGGTGATCTCGGTGGTCGTCGTGATCGCAGCCGCCACGTCGTACTGGTTTTTCGTAGGGCGCTTTGTCGAGACTACCGACGACGCCTACGTCGGCGGCGATGTCACCGTGCTGGCGCCGAAAGTGAATGGCTTCGTCAGCGATGTGCTGGTGCAGGACAACCAGTACGTGAAAGCGGGCCAGGTGCTGATCCGTCTCGATGCACGCGATTACGATGCGCGTCTCGCGCAGGCGAACGCGGAAGTTGCGAGCGCGGAAGCGGCCGTGACCGAACTCGAAGCGAAGAAGTCGCTGCAACTCGCGACGATCAACGAGCAGGGCGCCGAAGTGCGCGCGTCGAATGCGGAGCTTACGCGCAGCGCGTCGGATTCGGTGCGTTATCGCCAGCTGGTGAAGGACGATGCCGTGTCGAACCAGGTCGTCGAGCGCGCCGACGCCGATCTCGCGAAAGCGCATGCCTCGGTGGATCGCAGCAGCGCCGCATTGACGGCCGCGCAGCGTCAACTCGCCGTGCTTGATGCACAGATCAACGATTCGCACGCCCGCGTCGCAACGGCTGTGGCGGCCCAGCGTGTCGCCGCGCTGAACGTCGAGTACACGACGATCCGCGCGCCGATCGATGGTTATGTCGGCAATCGCACGGCGCGTGTCGGCGTGCTCGCGAACGTCGGCGTGTCGCTGCTGACGGTCGTGCCCGCGAGCGGTCTGTGGATCGACGCGAACTTCAAGGAAGATCAGCTGAAGAAGATGAAAGTCGGCGACACCGTCGACATCGATCTGGACGCATCGAGCCGCCGCATCGAAGGCGTGGTCGAGAGCCTCGCGCCGGCGACGGGCGCGACCTTCAGCTTGCTGCCCGCCGAGAACGCCACCGGCAACTTCACGAAGATCGTCCAGCGTGTGCCCGTCCGCGTACGTCTTGCCGTGCCGCAGGACATGCAGGGCGTGCTGCGTCCGGGTTTGTCGGCGACCGTGAAAGTCCATCTGCGCGGCGAGCATGACGCACCTTCCGAGGCGGCCCGCGACACGGCCCGCTCGGCTTCGTAATCGAAGGACGCCGCGAACATCATGAGCAAGACGACTTCCGCTCCCATGAATCCGGCCGATCTGCCGACCGGCACCAAAGTCTTCGCGTTCTCGTTGCTGTGCCTCGGCTTCTTCATGGCGACGCTCGATATCCAGATCGTGGCGTCGTCACTGAAGGATATCGGCGGCGGCCTGTCGGCGAGT
The DNA here is from genome assembly GCF_017104565.1 of Paraburkholderia sp. Tr-20389. GTDB lineage: Bacteria > Pseudomonadota > Gammaproteobacteria > Burkholderiales > Burkholderiaceae > Paraburkholderia. The sequence goes on from NZ_JAAGPD010000020.1 coordinate 55,742, forward strand.
CAGGACGAACTCTCCTGGGTGCAGACCGCGTATCTGATTGCCGAGATCATGGTGATCCCGATGTCGGGCTGGCTCACGCGCGTATTCTCGACGCGCTGGGTGTTCGCAGCCTCCGCGCTCGGCTTCACGGTGACCAGCATGCTGTGCGGGCTCGCGTGGGACATCAACTCGATGATCCTGTTTCGCGGCCTGCAAGGCGCCGCCGGCGCTGCGATGATCCCCACCGTGTTCACGACGGCGTTCATGCTGTTCCCCGGCAAGCAGCGCATTCTCGCGGCTACGACGATCGGCGCGCTCGCGTCGCTCGCGCCGACCATCGGCCCCGTGATCGGCGGCTGGATCACCGATCAATGGTCGTGGCACTGGTTGTTCTATCTGAATCTCGTGCCGGGCGTGCTGGTGACGGTGCTGGTGCCGCGCTACGTCAACGTCGACCATGCCGATATTTCGCTGCTCAAGACGGGCGACTATCTCGGCATTCTGCTGATGTCGGGCTTTCTCGGCTGCCTCGAATATGTGCTCGAAGAAGGCCCGCGCAAGAACTGGTTCGGCGACGAAGTCATCCTGTTCTGTGCATGGATTTGCGGCATCTGCGGCTTCCTGTTTCTCGTGCATGCATTCACCGCGAAAGAGCCGATCGTCGATCTGCGCGCGCTCGCGATCCGTAACTTCGGCATCGGCAGTCTGTTGTCGTTCATCACGGGCATTGGCCTGTTCTGCACGGTGTTTCTGACGCCCGTGTTCCTGTCGCGTGTGCGTGGTTTCGATTCGCTGCAGATCGGTATCGCGCTGCTGTCGGTGGGCTGTGCGCAACTCGTCGCGCTGACTGCGTATTCGTTCCTCGCACGCCGGGTCGATATGCGTCTGCTGATGGTGTTCGGCCTGATCTGCTTCGGCGTCGGCTGCTATCTGTATGTGCCGCTGACCAACCAATGGGGCTGGCACGAACTGCTGATTCCGCAGGTGCTGCGCGGCGTCGGCCAGCAGTTCTGCGTGCCGCCCATCGTGACGATGGCGCTCGGTTCGCTGCCGCCTTCGCGGCTCAAGTCCGCGAGCGGCCTGTTCAATCTGATGCGTAACCTGGGCGGCGCAATCGGTATCGCCGTGTGCAGCACGATGCTCAACGACCGCCTGAACCTCCATTACGAACGCCTCGACGAACACGTGACGGCCGGCCGCCCCGTGATCGAAGCGATGCTGCACAACCAGGCCGCACATTTCGCAGCGGTCGGCGGGGATGTGCTCAACGGTGCGTCGGCGGGCCTTGCATCGCTGCATGCGCTGGTGATGCGCGAAGCGCTCGTGCTGACCTTCTCCGATACGTTCCTCGCGGTCTCGCTGTGTTTCGCGGTGGGACTCTTCAGCGTGCTGTTTTCGCGGCCTTTCGGCAATACCGCGCCGCCGCCCGACGCGCACTGACATGCGTGCGAACAGATCAACCATTCCGATGACTGGAAGCCTTGACATGAAATCGATCGTAGCCAGAGCGCTCGCCGTTGCCGCCGCCATGACGCTCGCGGCCTGTGCCGTGCAGCCCGAGACGCACGCGGATCTGCCTCAGACGGTGAAGACCGTCGCCCCTGACGCGTGGAGCGTCGACGCGCCGAAAGACACGGTGGACGCCGACCAGTGGTGGTCGCAATTCGGCGACCCGACGATGCACAAGCTCGTCGATCTCGTGCTCAACGACAATCTCGACGTCAAAGCAGCAGTCGAACGCGTGAAGCAGGCACAGGACGTCACAAAGCAGCAGCGCGCCGCGCTGTCGCCGCAACTCGATGCGGGCGCGACGGCCGCGTATGAAAGGCAGAACACGCCGCCGCCGCTCGGCTATGTGAAGCAGGCTGGCGCCGGCTTGACGGCTTCGTGGCAACCCGACGTATTCGGCGGCGAACGTCTTGCGGTGCTCGCAGCGCAGGCACAGGCGACGGGCCGTCAATCGGCGCTGAACGAATTGCGGCTCGCACTGGCCGCGAATACGGCAGCGGCATATATCGACTTGCGCTGGGCGCAGACGCAACTGCAGATCGTCAACGACAACGAGGAGATTCGTGCACGCGCGCTAAAGCTCACGCAACAGCGCCTGAAATACGGGCTCTCCACGCAGCTCGACGTCGCGCGTGCGCAGAACCAGTTGCAGGACCTGCAAGCGCAGATTCCGAAGATCAACTCGAACATCCAGCACGACATGAGTCTGATTGCGGTGTACTCGGGACGCACGCCGGAAAGCGTCGACAGCCTGTTGCTGAGCGACGCGCATCCGATTCCCGTGCCGTCGCAAAGCGTGCCGCTCACACTGCCTTCCGAAGCACTGCTGCGCCGCCCTGATGTGCGCACTGCTTACGCCACGGTCGAGCAGCGCGCGGCCGAAGTGGGCGTCGCGCGAGCGGACCGTTATCCGAAGTTCAATCTGAGCCTGAGCGACGGCATTCTCGCGTCATCGTACCTCGGCATGCCGACGCTGACGGACAACCTCTTCAGCGCGGCGTTGAATGCCACGGCGCCGATCTTCAATGCGGGCCGCATCACCGCGCATATCGAAGAAAACGAAAGCCGCATGCGCGAATCGCAGTTGAACCTGCAGCAGACGATGCTCAACGCGCTGAAGGATATCGAGGACACGCGCAGCGATCTCGTCAACGGCGACGCGCAGGTCGCGAAGCTCGCAGGCGCGCTCGATGCATCGGGGCATGCACTACGTCTTTCGACCGAACTGTACAAGGGCGGCGCGTCGAGCTTCCTCGATGTGCTCGATGCGCAGGAAGCGTATCTGCGCGATTCGGAGTCGTTGAATCAGGCGAAGCGCGAGCATGCGCAAGCGGCCGTCGCGCTGTATCGCTCGCTCGGCGGCGGCTGGGATGCCCCTGCTGCGAGCGATGTCGCGAAGACGAAGCCGTCGACGGATGTCGCCGCGAACTGAGAGCGCCGAAGACCACTGAAGCTGAATCAAGCGCCTTGCTGATGCGAGGCGTCTACGTGATCCTTAACCAGAGGAATAGCGATGAAAGCACGCGATATTGTGATTGCCCACCCCGTCCGTACGCCGATCGGCGCATTCGGCGGTTCATTGAAAGATGTGCCTGCCGTGCAACTCGGCGCGACGGCGGTGCGCGAAACGCTGCGGCGCAGCGGGCTCGATGCGACGACGTTGTCGTCGGTGGTGATGGGCAACGTCGTGCAGGCGGGCAACAAGATGAATCCCGCGCGGCAGGCGTCGATTGGCGGCGGTGTTCCTGTGTCGGTGCCTGCGTTGACCGTGAACCGCGTATGCGGATCGGGGGCGCAGGCGATCGTGTCGGCCGCACAGGAGATCGCGCTAGGGCTCGGCGATGTGGCCGTTGCGGGCGGCATGGAGAACATGGACCGCGCGCCATATCTGCTCGAAAGCGGCCGCTGGGGCAACCGCATGGGCAACGCGCAGGTGCATGACAGCATGTTGCGCGACGGCCTCGTCGATGCGTTTTCGAACGAGCACTCGGGCTGGCACACGGAAGACCTCGTGAGCAAGGCCGAGCTGACGCGCGCCGCTCAGGACGAATGGGCCGCTCGTTCGCAGCAGCGCTTCGTTGCCGCGCAGGAGCGAGGCGCATTCGATGCGGAACTGGTCGCCGTCGAAATCGCTGCCCGCAAGGGCACTGTGCAGTTCGCGCGCGACGAGCAGCCGCGTCCCGACACGACCATCGAAACGCTCGCGAAGCTGCGGCCCGCATTCCGTTCCGACGGCACGATCACGGCGGGCAATGCGCCCGGCCTGAACAGCGGTGCCGCGGCGATGATCGTCGCGGGGCGCGACTACGCTGAGGCGCAGGGCATCGAAGCGTCGGCGCGTCTCGCGGCATTCGGGATTGCCGCCGTCGAGCCGGGCATGTTCGGCATCGGGCCTGTGCCTGCCGTGCAGATTGCGCTCGAACGCGCGGGCTGGAAACTCAGCGATGTCGAACGTGTCGAGATCAACGAGGCCTTCGCCGCTGTGCCGCTCGCCGTTGCGCAGAAGCTCGGGCTCGCGCACGACATCATCAATGTGGAAGGCGGCGCGATCGCGCATGGTCATCCTATCGGCGCGACGGGCGCGATTCTCACGACGCGTCTGATCCATTCGATGCGCCGCGATGGTCTGAAGCGCGGCATCGTGACGTTGTGCATCGGCGGCGGGCAGGGCATTGCGCTCGCACTCGAAATCCTCTAACGCGTCTTTCACCTCACTGACGCAGCCCGCAGCGGGATCTGCAAGCCCACTGCGGGCAGCGTCGATTTACGACATACTGCGGCGCACGGGTGCAGCGTGCGCCATGCAAACAGACCAAAGGAGCAGCAATGCGAATTCTCGTAGTGGGCGCAGGTGCGACGGGCGGATACTTCGGCGGGCGTCTGGCTCAAGCGGGGCGCGACGTGACGTTTCTCGTGCGCGAGAAGCGCGCTGAAGAACTGCAACGCTCGGGGCTCGTCATCAGGAGTCCGCGCGGCGACCTGACTTTGCGTGACGTGAAGACGGTGCTCGCGTCGCGGATCACGCAGCCCTACGATCTCGTGTTGCTGAGCTGCAAGGCGTACAACCTCGACGACGCCATCGAATCGTTCGCACCCGCTGTCGGTGAAACGACGATGATCCTTCCCATGCTGAACGGCATGCGCCATATCGACGTGCTCAGGCAGCGCTTCGGCGAGTCGAAGGTGCTGGGCGGGCAGTGCGTGATTGCCGCGACGCTCAATCGCGAGCGCGAAATCGTGCATCTGAACGACATGCATTCGATCGGCTTCGGCGAATTGAATGGCGGCATCAGCCAGCGCGTGCGCAACGTGGCCTCGGCATTCGACGGCGCGGGTTTCGATTCGGCGGCGTCGGAGGACATCCTCCAGCAGATGTGGGAGAAGTGGGTGTTCCTCGCGACGCTCGCAGCCAGCACGTCGCTGCATCGGGCCGCTATCGGCGACATTCTGAAGACGCCGGACGGACGCCGCGTGATCGAGGGCATTCTCGGCGAGTGCAAGGCAGTCGCCGCGTTGAACGGCTATCCGATCGGCGACGCATCCGACGCGCGTGCACAGACCATTCTGTTTGCGGAAGGCTCGCCGCTGACGGCTTCGATGCTGCGCGATATCGAAGGGCAATCGCGGATCGAGGCGGATCATATCGTCGGCGATCTGATTGCGCGCGGCGGCGACGCGCAGAAGGACGGGGCGCTGACGTTGCTGCGCATCGCGTACAGCCATCTGAAAGCCTACGAGGCGCGGCAGGCGCGGCAGTCTGCCTGATCGCACGGACGCGTCGGGATGCGAAAAAGCTGAAGTAGAATCGACGGCACGGACTCACACGAGGTGAACCATGCCCATGCCCCAAGGATCGGTGCCGGCGCTTTGCGCGGCATCCGCGACGATGTTCTCGCTCGGCATCATCTTTCTCGGCTACTGGGGCTTGCAGGAAGGCGGCGACTGGACGCTCGCCGACAAGTTCGTCGCGGGGTTCGCGATCATCGGCTTTGCGTTTCTCGGGCTCGTGCCGTGGATGGCGACGAGTCCCGTTGCCGTCGACGAGAACGATTCGAAGGTACGTTTCGCACGATGGATGTTTTTGGTCGGTGTGATTTCGGTGTGGCTGGCGATCGTGGTGTCGGTGATATTTTGAGCGTCGTCGAACAACGGACAGCGCCTGCGAACGTTCTTCCGTTGGCAGGCGCGGAATCCGCAAAGTCCGCTTAGAACACCTTCACCGGCACATTCACAACCAGACGGTACTCCATGTTGTCCGGGTCCGAGTAGTGCGACGTCGACTTGTGATACATCGCGATGAACGTGATCTTCGTATCCTTGAAGCGGCCGCTTTGCAGCGTATAGCTCGGAATAAAGCCGATTTCGTGGTGCGTGCCGTGCACATACTCGCCGTTTCGCGTGTACGGTCCGATTGCACCTGACGCCGCGCCCGCCGATGCATCCGCACCCCAGCCCGTCACGCCCCACAGCATCGCTTTGAAGCCGGGCAGACCTGCATATTTGCCGTCGAACGTATAACGCAGCTGGAACGACTTTTCGTGCGGTGCGTTGTAGTCGACGTCCATCGAGTTCACGAGATAGATACCGTTGGTCTCGTTCACATAATCGAAGAACTGGTCGCCGAGAATCTGCTGATAACCGAGCAGCACCTGATGCGGACCATGCTGTGCCGACAGTGACAGGCTATATGCATTGTTGTCGATATGACCTTGCAGCGCGGAACCCGTCTGGTGCGTCGAATAGATGTTCGCGAGGCCGGCCCACTTGACCGTGTTCACATCGCCGATCGAATGCGAGACCGCGGCGTAGAACTGATTCCACACGTTTTCAGCTTGATCGGCGTACAGCGTGACGGTGCCGTTGGGCGAGTAGTCCCAGTTGCCGCCGAAGTAGGACAGGCGCTTGATCGTCACGCCGCCGTAGGACGACGTCAGGTCGGTCAGGTACGTGTGGCCGCGCGCGTTGACTTTCGAAAAGCTGCCTGCCTCGAGCGTGACGTTGTGGATGTCGTTGCTCACGGCCGACACACCGAGGAAGGTCGGCGGCAGCGAACGGTTGTCGTGCGGTTCCATGAACGGGTTGTTATCGACCGTCTGCAAGCCGTATTTGACGACTGTTTCGGAGATGCGCGCCTTGATGTCGTACATGCCCGGATACGCCCATGCGAGCTGATCGGAGCCGCCGCCGCCTTTCTCGACGTGCACCATGTTGCCCGCGCCGTTGCCGCCGTCGAGCTTGAGCGCTGCGAACAGCGACGCATCGAAACCGAGGCCGACTAGCCCTTGCGTATAGCCCGATTCGAAGTTCGCCTGCATGCCCTGCACCCACGCGTGACGATGTGGGCCGCCTTCGTTATCGAACACGTCGGCGTAATTGCGGAACAGCAGGTTCAGATGGCTGTCGGCGACCAGACCTTTGCTTTTCGCCTGGCTCGACAACTGCTCGGGCGGTGTCACGGACTGATCGGCTTCGGCGTTCACGAGCGCGTTGTTGGTTTCCGGCTGCACTTCCGTGGTATTCGGCGTGTGTTTCAGCTTCGGCTTGGCCGGCGTTGCCGGTGTTGCCGGCGATGCAGGTGCTGCCTGTGCCACAGCCGCGCTGGCGGCTGTGGCGGGTGCCGCTGTGTCGTCCGCAAACGCGGCGGTTGCGATCGTCAGCGCGGGCAGGCTGACCGCCAGCAACGCGAGTTTCGATGCTCCTGATGTGGATCGTTGGGTTGTCATTGCTATTCCGTTCTTCTAGTTGATGAAACAGTGGCGCGGCGGTCGGCCGTGTCACGCTTTCTCGCCCGTTCCCGATGTCGCGCGAACGAACGCCTCCCTCGGCGCAGCGGCTAGCTGCGTCGCGGAAAATAGGGCGTGTGAAGCTAAATGGATGTCAGGTCATGACGGCACGTATGCAGGCGACCTGCGTGTGGCCGGGACCCGCCGCCGTTGCGGCGGGACGCTCGTTCGCACAGGCGTCGATTGCATCCGGGCAGCGCGTGCGAAATGCGCAGCCCGAAGGCGGCTTCAGCGGCGACGGAATCTCGCCGCGCAACAACACGTGTTCGCGCGCGCGCTCCGCGATGGGATCGGGCAGCGGTACGGCGGACAGCAGCGCCCGCGTGTACGGATGCTTCGGCTCGCGGTACACGTCGCGCTTGTCGCCGAACTCCATCACGCGGCCCAGGTACATCACGAGCACGCGCTGGCTGATCGCCTTCACGACGGCGAGATCGTGCGCGACGAACAGCAGCGACAGCGACAACTCGCGTTGCAGATCGCGCAGCAGATTGACGATCTGCGCCTGAATGGACACGTCGAGCGCCGACACGGGCTCGTCGCAGATCACGAGTTGCGGCTCGCCGATCAGCGCACGCGCGATGCCCACGCGCTGACACTGGCCGCCCGAAAACTCGTGCGGATAACGCCGCAAGTGATGATTCGACAGGCCGACGCGTTCGAGCATCGTGCGTACGCGCACACGCGTTTCTTCGCGGCCGAGTTGCGGCTGATGTGTCTTCAGCGGCTCCGCGACGATCTGCTCGATGGTCATGCGCGGATCGAGCGACGCGAGCGGGTCCTGGAAAATCATCTGCACGTCGCGGCGAATCTGCGTGGTGTCGCGCTTCGCAACGCTTGCGACCGTTTCTTTCCCTTTCCACTGCACGCTGCCCGACGTCACGGGCGCAAGGCCAATGATCGCGCGTGCGAGTGTCGACTTGCCGCAGCCGGACTCGCCGACGAGGCCGACGGTCTCGCCGCGGCGCACATCGAACGACACGCCGTCGACGGCGCGCAGCGTGGCCTTCTCCGACCACGGGTAGCCGCCCTGCGCGATGCGGAAGTGCACGCTGAGCTGGTCGACCTTGAGTAACGTTTCCTGAGCGCTCATAGCACCTCCGCGATGGCTTGCACGGGGCGATGGCACGCGCGCAGCGCATCCAGTTCGCCTTCGACGGGTTCGAGGGCCGGGCGCGTCGTGCGGCACGCGTCTTCCGCGAACGTGCAGCGCGGCGCAAACGCACAGCCTTGCGACGCGACACCCGGAAGTGGCGGATTGCCCGGAATGGTCTGCAGCGGCTGATCGTCTTCATCCGTAAGACGCGGCAGTGCATTCAGCAGGCCGATCGTGTACGGATGTGTCGGCGCGGCGAACAACTGCTGCGCCGGCGCCTGCTCGACGGTTTGCCCGGCGTACATCACCATCACGTCGTCGCACAGGCCGGCCACTACGCCCATGTCGTGGGTGATCAGGATGATCGCGGTGCCGCGCTCGCGGTTCAGCTCGCGCAACAGTTCGATGATCTGCGCCTGAACGGTGACGTCGAGCGCCGTCGTCGGCTCGTCGGCAATCAGGATTTCAGGCTCGGACAGCAGCGTCATCGCGATCATCACGCGCTGCCGCATGCCGCCCGAGAATTCATGCGGATACATGCCGATGCGGCGCGCGGCATCGGGAATGCGCACACGTTCGAGCGTTTCGATCGCGCGCTGCTTCGCCTCGCGGCGCGACAGCTTGCGATGCAGTTGCAGCGTCTCCGTCATTTGTCGCTCGATCGTGAGGAACGGATTGAGCGACGTCATCGGGTCTTGAAAGATCATGCCGATGCGATCGCCGCGAATGCGGTTGAGCGCAGCGTCGTTCATCGTCAGCAGGTTCGCGCCGTTGTAGAGCGCTTCCCCGCTCACTGCACCGTTCTTCGCGAGCAGGCCGAGCAGCGCCATCACGGTCTGGCTCTTGCCCGAGCCGGATTCGCCGACGATGCCGAGCGTCTTGCCTTTTTCCAGCGAGAACGACACGCGCTGCACGGCGTCGACGGGCGCGCCGTCGCGGCGCGAGAAGCGCACGCTGAGATTGTTGACTTCGAGTAGTGCCATGTCAGCGGTCCTTCGGATCGAGTGCGTCGCGCAGGCCGTCACCGACGAAGCTCACGCTGTAGAGCGTCGCGCACAGCATGAGGGCAGGGCACAGCAGCAGCCACGGCGTCGATTCGAGCTTCTGCGCACCGTCCTGGATCAGCACACCCCAACTCGTCATCGGTTCCTGCACGCCGAGGCCGAGGAAGGACAGCACCGATTCCGTCAGCACGATGCCAGGCACCGTGACCGTCGCGTACACGACCACCACGCCGATCAGATTCGGCACGATGTGACGCGAGATGATCGAGCGCGAGCCGACGCCGATCGCCTTCGCGGCATCGATGAATTCGCGCGAGCGCAGCGACAGCGTCTGGCCGCGCACGACGCGCGCCATGTCGAGCCATGAAAACGCGCTGATCGTCAGCACGACCAGATAGAACGCGCGGCCGAACAGGGTCATCATCAGGATCGCGATCAGCATGTAGGGGATCGCGTACATCATGTCGACGATGCGCATCATCACGGCATCGACGCGGCCGCCCAGGTAGCCGGCCGTCGCACCCCACGCGACGCCGATCACGCCCGACACGAGCGTGCCGAGCAGGCCGACTTCGAGCGACACGCGACCGCCCACCAGCGTGCGCACGAGCAGGTCGCGGCCGAGTTCGTCTGTGCCGAACCAGTGCATGTTGGCGAGCGTGGGCGCGAGGCTGATCGCGGACCAGTCGCTGTCGATCGCGTTGTTCGGCGACAGCAGCGGGCCGACGAAGCACGCGAGCACGATGAGGACCAGCAACAGCAGCGCGGCGAACGCGGCGCGATTGCGCGCGAAGCGGCGCGCGGCAGTCGCGAGCGGACTGCGCGAAGGCGGCGCGTCCGTGACGGACAGGTTGATAAGTGGCGTTCCCATCGTTCTCAATAGCGGATACGCGGATCGAGCCATGCATACGCAAGGTCGACGAGCAGGTTGAACAGGACGGCGACGGCCGTCGTCAGCACGACGAGGCCGAGCACGAGCGTGTAGTCGCGATTGATTGCACCGTTGACGACGAGCTGCCCGAGGCCGGGCAGCGCAAACACCGATTCGGTGACGACGGCGGCCGTGATCGACGAGATGCACACCGAGCCGAGCAGCGACACGACGGGCATCAGCGCGGGCTTCATCGCGTGGCGCAGGACGATCGTGCGCGCGGGCAGGCCCTTCGCCCGCGCGGTGCGGATGAAGTTGCCGGACAGCACTTCGATCATGCTGCCGCGCATCACGCGTGCGATCAGCGCGACGTTGATGATCGTCAGCAGCGCGATGGGCAGCACGCGATAGCGCCACTCGCCGTCGCCCCAACTGCCCGCGGGCAACCAGCCGTGGCCGTCCGAGGTCTTCAGCAGAATGGCGAACACCCACACGAGCAACGGACCGAGCACGAACGGCGGCACCACGTTGCCGATATTGCCGAGCACCATCACGGCATGATCGATCACGCTATCGCGGCGCACGGCCGCAATCGTGCCGAGCGTGACGCCGATCACCACGGCGATCGGCACCGAGACGCCGCCGACGCCGAGACTCACGGGCAACGCCTTGAGTACCAGGTCGGTGACGGACCAGTCGGTGTAGCGGAACGACAGGCCCAGATCGCCGTGCAGCAGTCCCCACAAATAATGCAGATACTGCTTCCACAGCGGTTCGTCGAGGTGATAGCGCGCGTTCAGATTCGCGAGCGTAGCCGCCGACAACTGCTTCTCCGTGTCGAACGGGCCGCCCGGCGTGAGATGCAGCAGCAGATAGCATGCGGTGATCACGGCGAGTATCGTCGGGATCGCCCACAGCGTGCGGCGCAACGTGTATGCAAGCATGGGTGCGTTTCCTGCCGATTAGTGCTTCAGCACGTACATGTCTTGCGACGAGCGCATGTCGAGATAGTTGGTCGACGCATAGCCACCGACGTACGGCTTCACGAGACGCGCCGCCGAGTACTGGAACAGCGGGATCATCGGATAGTCGTTCATCGCGAGTTCATGCGCCTGCGTCAGCAATGCGGTGCGCTGCTTGTCGTCAGCCTGCTGGTTCGCCTGGTCGATCAGTGCGTCGACCTTCGGGTTGCAGTAGTGCTGGTCGTTCTGCACGCTGCCGCAGCGGATCAGATCGAAGTACGACATCGCGTCGTTGTAGTCGACGAACCAGCCGTCGCGCGACGCCTGCACCTTGCCGTCATGACGCTGCTTGAGCAGCACCTTGTACTCGACGTTCTCGAGTTTCGCGTTGACGCCGAGCTTCGTGCGCCATTCGGATGTGACGAAGAGGGCAACCTTCTTGTGCAGATCGTTCGTGTTGTACGTGAAGGTGAACGTGAGCGGCTTCGCATCGGAATAGCCCGCTTCCTTCAGCAGAGTGCGCGCGGTATCGACGCGCTTCGCCATCGGCCACGATGCCCACTCGGGCTTGAAGACGGCCGCGCCTTCCGTGCCCTTCGAAATCAGTCCGTACATCGGTACTTCGCCGCTCGACGTCAGCTTCGACGTGAGCAGATCTCGATCGATCACCATCGACAGCGCTTCGCGCACGCGCTTGTCCTTGAAGACGGGCTCGTCGTTATTCAGGCTGTAATAGTACGTCGCGATCTGCAAGCCCTTTTGCAGCTGCTGGCCGAACTGCTTGTCGACCTGATTGAAGATGCCCGACGGAATCGTGTACGTGTAGTCGAACTGGCCTGCCTGATACATGCGCATCGCCGTTTCGTCGCTTTCGATGGGCAGATACGTGACCTTCGAAATGGCCACCTTCGGCGCGTTCCAGTAGTTGCTGCTCTTCGAGACGACGAGGCGGTTGTTCGGCTGCCAGTCGGTGAGCGCGAACGCGCCGTTGCCGACGAAGTTCGCGGGGCGCGTCCAGTCGCTGCCGAACTTCGTCACGACGGCTTTGTCGACGGGCGCCATCGTTGCCATCGCCGCGAGTTGCGGGAAGAACGCGGCGGGCACTTCCGTCTTCACTTCGAGCGTATACGGATCGACGGCGCGTGCGCCGAGGCTCGTGACGGGCGCCTTGCCCGCGATGATCGCCTTCGCGTTTTTCACGAACTCGACGAGGATCGTGTACTTCGAACCCGTCTTCGGATCGACGACGCGCTGCCATGCGTAGACGAAGTCGGCGGCGGTGACGGGCTGGCCGTTGCTCCACTTCGCGTCGTGACGCAGCTTGAAGACCCACGTGTCGGGTGCCGTGCGCGTCCACGATTGCGCGACGCCGGGCACGATCGCGCCCGATGCGTCGATGCGCGTCAGGCCTTCGAACAGGTCGAGGCCGATCGTGTTGCCCGTCCACGATTCGATATGCGCGGGATCGAGCGATTCGGTTTCGGCGGGCACCTGGCGGGTCAGTTCCTGGCTGGCGGCGAGCGTCGCGCCGGACGGAATCGTGACAGCCGATGCGTTTTGCTGAAGTGTAAGGACGAGCGCGGTCAGCGCCGCCGTATAGACGAACGTTTTATTCATGGTTGGATTCGCAGAAAAAGTCGGGTGAGAAACGCGAGCGGCACGGACGCCGCTAACGGTTATCCGCGTGATGTGGACCGGGGTGGTCCTTGTTCGGTGTAAAGCATGCAGGATTCCTTACAATTATTATTAAAGGCATCCTACAGCCGATTTTTCTGCGCCCCCTGCGATGCGGAAGCGCTTCCAACCAGGATTGAATGCCTGCCTTCTAAAACAGCCTTGGCGTACCCACCCAGACGACGACCGATTCCTTGCGGGCCGTATTGGCCCAGCTGTGCGGCACCGTCGATTCGTAATGCGCGCTATCTCCTGCACGCAGCACGAAGGTCTTGCCTTCCAGCGTCAACGACACTTGCCCTTCGAGGACGTAGATGAACTCTTCACCAGCATGTGTCGTGACTTCGGAACGCTTTTGCCCGGATGGCATCCTCACTAGGATGGCTTCCAACTGACGGCCCCCCGACAGATTGGTCATCCGGGCGAACAGATTCGCCGAGTCTGCAAATCCAAAAAACTTCAGTTCGTTTGCTCGACACACCGAGCGCTCTTCGCTTGGCGTATCCACGAAGTACTGCACTTTGACGCCCAACGCATTCGCAATTCCCGCCAGCGACGTGATGGATGGCGACGCAAGACCGCGCTCTACCTGCGACAGAAACGGCTTCGAAATACCTGCTGCCGTTGCTGTTTCATCGAGCGTGCGCTTCAGTCTTTGCCTCAGCGCGCGGATCTTGCTCCCCAGTGCAAGTGCCGTGTCCTTCTCAAGTGTCGTGACCATAACAAAACCAAATTAGTCCGTCAAAATTAGTTTGATATAAGCGAATCTTGTTTGATGATGTGTCGCTCGTCCCCGTGCGAGCCTTGCGTGGATTGACAACTCTCCGATGCTGTTCACCCTGTTTCGATCTTTTCGAGAAAACACTCTATGTTGCCAGATCACGAAGGGAGGTCATTAGATTTGCATTGGATGCTCGGGAATGCACTAGGACGTAACGGGAGTTGAGGGATGCATGTCAGTGAATTCCCGAAGCGACAAGCGGCGATTCGATCCGCACAATCGCACCTCACGCGGGTGGGCCCAGCCGGGTCGATCTGCCGGCACTACCGTTTGCAGCGATCCTGCGACGGTCTTTTGATCGGTACGTCCCGACCGGACTGCCACCGACGCATGAAGGTGAACAGCATGTCGAATTCTTTCGCAGTCTTTCCTCACGTATTCCGCATATCGAGCACGCGTATTCCGATGCAGCCGCAAACGCGGGCCGCACGCGCGATGCTTTATCATTGAGCCTTCGTCACGCGGTTTTCGCGTCGACGGCTTCCCGCTGAAGTCCTGGTTGTTCCGTTTTCGACGCGGACCGTGCTGTCCGTCGTTCGTATCGCACTGAACCGTCGCCTCATGCCGCATTGCGCGGCGGGCACGGCAAGTCACCGACGATCTCCAGTTTTTCCAGCTTCGCCTCGTGGCATAGCGTCGGCTTGACGCGTGCGCGCGGCGGCTTTTGCATGAATACGAGGAACACATGAAATCACCCGTATCCCAGACCCGGTCGTTTTCGACCGTCTTTCTCATCGAGATGTGGGAGCGCTTTGGCTATTACGGCATGGCGGCACTGCTCGTGCTGTTCATGATCGACAAGCTCGGCTTCGACGACGGCCGAGCCAACCTGACGTGGGGCGCGTTCGCGGCGCTTGTCTATGCATCGCCGTCGATCGGCGGCTGGATCGGCGACAAGGTGCTCGGCGCGCGCCGCTCGATGGTTTTTGGCGCGCTGGTGCTCGCGGCCGGCTATCTGATGCTCGCGATGCCGAACGACAGCCTCGAGTTCATGTATGCGTCGCTGGGCGTGATCGTGGTCGGCAACGGGCTGTTCAAGTCGAATGCGGCGAATCTCGTGCGGCGCATTTACGAAGGCGACGATGCGCGTATCGACAGCGCGTTCACTATCTATTACATGGCCGTCAATATCGGCTCGACGGTGTCGATGCTTGCGACGCCGTGGATCAAGGATCACTGGGGCTGGCACACGGCGTTTGCGGTCTGCTGCGGCGGTATGTTGATCGGCGTGGTCAATTACTTCCTGATGCTGCGCACGCTGACGCACGTCGGTTCGGCGCCGGATGCGGAACCGGTGCGCTGGAAGCGCGTGCTGGCCGTCGCGCTCGGCGGGATTGCGCTCGGCACGGCGACGATGTTCGTGCTGCAGCACAAGTCGATTGCTGTCGCGTGCGTGTACACGGCGGGCGTCGCGATTCTCGCGATCTTCGCGTACATGTTGGTCAAGTGCGAGCGTTCCGAGCGTTCGGGCCTGCTCGCTGCGCTGATTCTTACGTTGCAGGTGATTCTGTTCTTCGTGTTCTATCAGCAGATGTCGACTTCGCTGACGCTGTTTGCGCTGCGCAACGTCGACCCGACGTTCTCGCTGTTCGGCACGCATCTGTTCACATGGAGCGCCGCGCAGTTCCAGGCGCTGAATCCGATCTGGATCATGCTGTTGAGCCCGTTGCTCGCGATGCTGTATACGAAGCTTGCGAAGGACGGCAAGGACGTGCCTGTCGCGGCGAAATATGCATTCGGCTTTGCGGTGGTGGCGGCGGGCTTTTTCGTCTATGCGTGGAGCGGCAGCTTTGCGGTGAACGGCCGGGTGTCGTCGTGGTGGATGGTCGGCGGTTATGGTTTGTATTCGCTGGGCGAACTGCTGGTGAGCGGCCTCGGTCTCGCGATGATTGCGCGCTACGTGCCTGCGCGTATGAGTGGTTTTATGATGGGCGCTTACTTTGTCGCGACGGGTGTGTCGCAGTATCTGGGCAGCGTTATTGCCAATCTGGCGAAGATGCCTGCTGGGGATCTTGATCCTTTGACCTCTTTGCCGCTGTATACGAAGCTCTTTGGCGAGCTTGGATGGCTGGCTGCTGCCGGCGCTGTGGTGGCTATTTTGCTGCTGCCGCTGATGGGGAGGTTGTCGCGGGTGCATCAGCAACACGCCTTGCAGGCGGGGCGTTCTGGTTCTGGTGCTGCTGCTGCCGCGCAGTAACGGTTTGTTTTGCCCCGTTCGGGGCGGTTTTGTGATGTTCTTGAAGGCGTGCCTCTATGGTGCGCCTTTTTTTTCGCCATCGGCGGTGCGGTTTGCTTTGGGTTCTTCGCTGGCATCCGCGGTTTGCCTTCGTAGTTCATGCGTTGCCCCTGTGCGGGGCGGCACTTACTTTCTTTGCCGCCGCAAAGAAAGTAAGCAAAGAAAGCGGGCTCACCCCGCCAGTGCTAGTTGTTGCCTGCGGGCCCCCAACAGTTCTTACGCTTCATGCGGCAACGCGCTTGTTTGCGTCCGTTGCCAGCGTGCTAACTCATGCATCACCCGCTTCACACTCCCGCGTCATTGATCGCGTTACCAAAAGTCGACCGCCGCCCAGGTGGCAAACTGTGTGTAGGCCGTCGCGATGGAAGTGCACCACTCCGGACGGAAAAGCGGGATCGGTGTCGTAGGATCGCCAACGCATACCGCGCGACAAGCTACACACCGTTTGCCACCTGGGCGGCGCAGACGATTCGCTGCCGCTGGCTGCACTACGGATGATTGGAGTGGGTGATGCGTGCAGTTAGCACGCTGGCAACGGACGCAAACAAGCGCGATGCCGCGTGAAGTGTAGGAACTGATGGGGGCCCGCAGGCAATCACCAGCACTGGCGGGGTTAGCCCGCTTTCTTTGCTTACTTTCTTTGCGGCGGCAAAGAAAGTAAGTGCCGCCCCGCACAGGGGCAACGCTAGAAGTACGAAGGCAAATCGCGGATGCCAGCGAAGGAGTCGAAGCCGCGGATGCCAGCAAACAACGAGGCCCAGCATCCAAAACCGCACCCACGGCGTTAAGCTACGGAGTCCCCCACGGCGTAGCCAAAAACCAAAACCAAAACCACAACATCGAACCAAATGGAAATCCACATCGCCGTAGAAGGCCGCCACGACCTGGCGGGACAAATCTACAGGCAACTGCGCGCAGGCATCATCGAAGGCCGGTTGGCAGGCGGCACTCAACTGCCTTCCACCCGTGACCTCGCGACGCAACTCGGGGTGTCCCGCAAAACGACCCTCGATGTCTTCGAGCGCCTGCTCGCCGAGGGTTTCCTGCACGCGCGCGCAGGTTCGGGCACCTTCGTCGCGGAAGGACTGCAACGTCTGCCCGCCGAGCGTCCGGCGCACGTACACTCGGCCCACGGCATATCAAATTCAATCGCGCGGGCACAGCCAATCTGGCAGACAGTCCCCGACGTCCTCGGGCCTCAACCGACTCCCGGCACACCGTTCGACTTCATCGGCGGCATCACCGACAAAACGCATTTCCCGTTCGACGCCTGGCGCCGCTGCGTCAATCACGCACTTCGCGTTCAGTCGCGCGGCCGCGGTACATATCGCGATGCCGCCGGCGAACAGGAACTTCGACTCGCGATCTCGCGTTATCTCGCGTTCAATCGCGCCGTCGCGAGCAACTGGGAGGATGTCATCGTCACGCAGGGCGCCCAGCATGCGCTCGATCTGATCGCACGCGTCACGCTGCGTCCCGGCGATATCGCCGTCGTCGAGGATCCGGGTTATCCGCCCGCGCGCGCGTGTCTGACGGCCGTGGGCGCGAAGGTCGCCGCCGTGCCCGTCGATGGCGAAGGTTTGATCGTGAGCAAGCTGCCGAAGCATGCGCGGCTCGTCTACGTGACACCTTCACATCAGTTTCCGCTCGGCATGCCGATGAGTCTCGCGCGGCGCGTCGAGTTGCTCGAATGGGCACAACAGCGCGACGCCGTCATCATCGAAGACGACTACGACTGCGAATACCGCTTCGAAGGACGGCCGATGGAACCGCTCAAAAGCCTGGACCGCGCGGGCCTCGTCGCCTACGTGGGAACGTTTTCGAAGACCATCTTTCCGGAACTTCGCGTTGGCTATATGGTGCCGCCCGCGTCGCTGTTCGACACGCTGCGCAAGGCAAGAAAGATCGGCGACTGGCACGGCTGCTCGCTGACGCAGACGGCGCTCTCCCGCTTCATGCTGAACGGCGACTTTGCCAAGCACCTGAAGCGGATGCATAAGCTTTACGCCGCGCGCCGCGCATGTCTGCTCAAGCATTTGCAAGGCGATCTCGCCCACTGGTTCGAGCCGATCGTGCCGACCGCGGGCATTCATATGGCCGCGCGCCTCAGAGCGCCCCTCACGGAAGCGGATGTGATCGAAGCGGCGCGCGCCGAATCGATTGCGTTGCACGGGCTCGCGCCTTTCCATGTGCGCGCAAAGCCGCAGCCCGGGCTCGTGTTCGGCTATGGCGGCATCGAGGCCGAGCAGATCGATGCTGCGCTGACGAAGCTCGCGAAGCTGCTGCCGCGTGTCGAATCAAGGACTTGAGTGCGTCTTCGTAGGCCTTTACATGCCGTTATGTAGGGCTTTCCCGACGCTTGCGCAGCTGATGTCGTGGTCGATATCGATGTTCGCATCGGGGTTTGCGCGGCTCGATCGGTTCGACGATTCACGCTGGACAGGTACGCCGAAATCACTTGAGGATCGCGTTTACCCCTTAAAAACAGGCTCGAAATGCGCGAGGGAGTCGGCGCCGCGCAACAAACCGTAACCGTTATACACAAAAGATTCGCGCAGAACGCGAAAGCGCTTGTAGAATCCGGCGTTGAAGCGTGTGCATATCGCGTTCGCTTCTCGCAATCACTGACCCTTAGAGGTAGGAGAAATATGGCGACTTCCGCAAAAAAGGTAGCCAAGAAGGCTGCTACGGTACCGACCAAGAAGGTTGCTGCAAAGAAAGCTGCTGCTCCCGCAAAGAAAGTCACGGCTAAGAAGGTCGCCGTGAAGGCGTCCGGCGTTCCCTCGCCGATCAAGGACACCTTCACGAAGGCCTCGCTGGCTGCACACGTTGCGGAGCGTGCTGGCGTCGAGCCGAAGTCGGCGAAGGCAGTTCTGGCTGCACTCGAAGACACGATCCTCGGTTCGGTCCACAAGAAGGGCGCAGGCGAGTTCACGCTGTCGGGTCTTCTGAAGATCGTCGTTCAAGCTGTTCCGGCGAAGAAGAAGCGCTTCGGCAAGGACCCGTTCACGGGCCAGGAGCGTTGGTTCCCGGCGAAGCCGGCAAGCGTGCGGATCAAGGCACGCGCGCTGAAGAAGCTGAAGGACGCAGCAGCAGCTTAAGCGCCTGATGGCGGCGCGAGCCGTCTTGTCTTAAGGTGATTTTTCGCGATCCCCGCATGCGGAAGTGTGCGGGGATTGTTTTTTTTTGCCTTCTCGGCGCGGGCTACGCCGTTTGATTTTCGCTCTGCGGTATCTTGGCATCCGGGTTATGCCTTCGGTAGAGATGTCTGCGCTGGCATCCGCGATTTGCTTCTGGTTTGCTAGTGTTGCCCCTGTGCGGGGCGGCACCTACTTTTCTTTGCCGCGGCAAAGAAAAGTAGGCAAAAGAAAGCCGCTCACACCGCCAGCCCGTGTGATTGCCCAGGAGCCCCAACGTCCCCGTCCTTCACACGGCAACACATCGTTTTGCACCCGTTGCCAGCGTCCTGAACAAGCGCATCACCCACTTCCATCACCCGCAGCCCAGCCAGCGACAGCGAATCGTCTGCGCCGCCCAGGTGGCAAACTGTGTGTAGCTTGTCGCACCGTACGCGCTTGCGATCCTACGACACCGATCCCGCTTTTCAGTCCGGAGTGGTGCACTTCGATCGCGATGGCCTACACACAGTTTGCCACCTGGGCGGCGGTGGGCTTCTGGTAACGCAGTCGGCGACGCGGGAATCTGAAGTGGGTGATGCGTCCATTTAGCACGCTGGCAACGAGCGCAAACGGGCGCGTTGCCGCATGAAGCGTAAGAACTGTTGGGGGCCCGCAGGCAAGAACGAGGGCTGGCGGTGTGAGCCCGCTTTCTTTGCTTACTTTCTTTGCGGCGGCAAAGAAAGTAAGTGCCGCCCCGCACAGGGGCAACGCCTGAACACCGACATGAAATCGCGGATGCCAGCGAAAGCGAAAGCAAAAGCGAAAGCAAAGGGGCGAAAGCAAAGGCAAAAAACCGAACCCAAAAAAAGCCAAACCGACAAAGCCCGCCCCGCAGGGGCCCCCATGCACCGTGTGAGCAACACCACGCACTGCAGTGGCGCACGCCACGCCAGCAAGCTACGATGAGATCGGCGGCGAAACGCCATCTCAGTGCGCGCAGCAGCACAAATCCCGCGCGCAGCGCAGAAAGACAAAAAATGGCATAACGCTTGCTTGAACGTGATCGAAAAACCGAATGCGCAGCGCATTCGCCTTCTATCCGACAAAAAGAGTGGGGCGTGACATGCGATGCTATGACGAGATGCGTCATTCCGATGACGCCGTGCGGCCGCACTATCAGCGGTTCGAACGCTGGCTCGTGCAGCAGGGCACGGAAGCAATCGCGAGAAAGCGGGCCGAAGCCGATCTTCTGTTTCGCCGCGTCGGCATCACGTTCGCCGTCAACGGCGATCTGTCCGGCACGGAGCGGCTCATCCCGTTCGACCTGATTCCGCGCATCATCCCGCGCGGCGAATGGCAGACACTCGAAGCCGGCCTCCGGCAGCGCGTCCAGGCGCTCAACCTGTTCATCCACGACGTCTATCACGAGCGCAACATCGTGCGCGCCGGTATCGTGCCCGCCGATCAGGTCTATACCAATGCGCAGTACCGCCCCGAAATGCAGGGCGTCGACGTGCCGCTCGGGGTCTATGCGCATATCGCCGGCGTCGACGTCGTGCGCGCGGGCGAAAACGGCGAGTTCTACGTGCTCGAAGACAATCTGCGCGTGCCGTCCGGCGTCTCGTACATGCTCGAAAACCGCAAGATGATGATGCGGCTCTTCCCCGAGCTGTTCGTGCAGAACCGTATCGCGCCCGTCGCGCATTACCCCGATCTGCTGCTCGACACACTGCGCTCGGTGGCGCCCGAAGGCGTCGACGATCCCGTCGTCGTCGTGCTCACGCCGGGCATGTACAACTCCGCTTACTTCGAACACACCTTCCTCGCGCAGCAGATGGGCGTGGAGCTGGTCGAAGGCAAGGATCTGTTCGTCGACGACAACTACGTGTTCATGCGCACCACGCAAGGGCCGCGTCGCGTCGACGTGATCTATCGCCGCGTCGATGACGACTTTCTCGATCCGCTCGCGTTTCGCCCCGATTCGGCGCTCGGCGTGCCGGGTCTTCTGACCGCGTATCGCGCGGGGCGCGTCGCGCTCGCGAACGCGATGGGCACGGGTATCGCCGACGACAAATCGATCTATCCATATGTACCCGACATGATCGAGTTCTATCTGGGCGAGAAGCCGATCCTGAACAACGTGCCGACCTATCAGTGCCGCAAGCCCGACGACCTCGCGTACACGCTCGCGCATCTGCCCGAACTCGTCGTCAAGGAAGTGCACGGAGCGGGAGGCTACGGGATGCTCGTAGGACCCGCGTCGACGTCGGCGGAAATCGAGGCGTTCCGTCAGCGGCTGATCGAAAAGCCGGCCGGCTATATCGCGCAGCCGACGCTTGCGCTGTCCGCATGCCCGACCTTCGTCGAAGCGGGCATTGCGCCGCGTCACATCGATCTGCGTCCGTTCGTGCTGTCGGGCAAGACCGTGACGATGTGCGCAGGCGGCCTCACGCGCGTCGCATTGCAGGAGGGCTCGCTCGTCGTGAACTCGTCGCAGGGCGGCGGCACGAAAGACACCTGGATGGTCGACTGACAACGTTTCGACCTTTGTTTCAAGACCTGGGCATCGCACGATGCCCAGGCACCAAACGGGCAACCCGGCGCTCGCGGTCATGCACCGCAGAAGCGCCCAATCAACACGGAAAGCCGACATGCTGAGCCGCACCGCCGATCATCTGTTCTGGATGGCCCGTTACATGGAGCGTGCCGAGAATACCGCACGCATGCTCGACATCAACCTGAAGGCGCAGTTGCTGCCGCAGACGCCCGAACAGGAGGAGCGCGCGCAGCGTTCGGTGCTGCGCATCTCCGAACTCGAACACGCGTTCGCGCAGCGTTTCGACGAATCCACGCGCGAAAACGTGCTCGATTTCATGATCGCCGACCCGGCGAATCCGTCGAGTATTCATTCGTGCCTGCAGGCAGCGCGCGAAAACGCGCGTGCGGTGCGCGGCACGCTGACGACGGAATGGTGGGAAACGATCAACGATACGTGGCTCGAATTCAACGAGCGCACGGCGCATGGCCAGGTGGCGAGTAATCCCGCCGCGCTGTTCGAATGGGTGAAGTTCCGCTCGCATCTGTCGCGCGGCGTGACGATCGGCACCGCGCTGCAGGACGATGCGTTCTTCTTCACGCAGCTCGGCACCTTCCTCGAACGCGCGGACAACACGGCACGCATTCTCGACGTGCGTTTCGCCGACGCCGAGCCGAATTCGCGTGAGGCCGCGCGTCAGCTCGAAGACTTCTATTACTGGACGTCGATTCTCAGTTCGGTGTCGGCGCTGGAAATCTACCGCAAGGTGTATCGCGATGTCGTGACGCCCGCGCGCGTGGTCGAGCTGATGATCCTGAACTCGCAGATGCCGCGTTCACTGCTGGCGTCGCTAGACAGTGTCTGCGAAAACCTCGCGATGCTGCGCACGCAAGGCTCGAATCAATGCGAGCGCTTTGCGGGCAAGCTGCGCGCCGAACTGCTTTACTCGGATATCCGGCAGATTTTCGAAGCCGGTCTGCATGCGTGGCTCACGCAATTCCTCGCCCGTGTGTTCGAACTCGGCAACATGGTCGCGCGTACCTATCTGATGCTGCCTGTTGCCTGACGGAGTGCCTTCCATGTTTCTGACGATCCGCCACGACACGTTCTACCGCTACGAAGCGACGGTCCATTATTCGATCCAGCAGTTGCGCCTCACGCCGTCGAGCGGTGCTTCCCAGGTCGTGCGGCGCTGGACGCTCGATGCGCCCGGCAAGCTCGACTCGACCTTCGATGCCTATGGCAACGTGCTGCATACGCTGGTGCTCAACAAGCCGCACGATGAAATCCGCGTGCACGTGTCGGGGGAAATCGACACCTTTGCGCTGATCGACGGCCGCCTCGGCGACGACGCGGGCGCGATTCCGCTCGAACACTACACCTGCGCGACGCGGCTGACGGACTGCGATCCCGCGATTCGCGAACTGGCGGCGTCGGTGCCGTCGCTCGACAAACCGGCTGCGCTGATCGCGCTGGCAGAGAAGATCGTCGATCGCGTGCAGTTCGAAACGGGCGCGACGGCTGTGTCGAGCACGGCTTCGCACGCGCTCGCGCTCGGCAAGGGCGTCTGCCAGGATCACGCGCATCTGATGCTCGCGTGCTGCCGCGCACGCGGCATTCCGGCGCGCTACGTGAGCGGCTATATCGAACCTGGCGACGTCGAGCATGCGGCGAGTCACGCGTGGGTCGACGTGTGGCTGGCGGGCATCGGCTGGGTGTCCGTCGACGTCACGCATGCGGCGTTCGCGAGCGAGATGTACTGCCGGCTCGCAGCGGCGCGCGATTACGAAGCGGCGTCACCCGTGCGCGGACGGCGCATCGGCGGCCTCGAGGAGACGCTCGATGTGTCCGTGTCGGTGAAGGCGCAGGAGCAGGTGCCGCAGTAGCGAGCGCGCGACGTTCGGCTGTGGCGCGCGAGGCGGGCGCATTACAATGGCAACGTCCCGCGGCACGCCGCGGCCCTGCCTTTTTCCGGCTTGTCCGTCCGTTCGCTCGCGGCAGCCGTCTGGATTCTGTCATGACTTACTGTGTGGCGATGTGCGTCGACGAAGGGCTCGTGTTCCTGTCGGATACGCGGACCAATGCCGGCGTCGATCACATCAGCACGGCGCGCAAGATGTCGGTGTTCGAAGAGCCCGGCGAGCGCATGCTGGTGCTGCTCGGTGCGGGCAACCTGTCGCTCACGCAGGCCGTGCTGCACGAGTTGTCCGAGCCCACCGTGCCGTCGAGGCCCACGCTCTGGACCGTGCCGACCATGGCCGATGCAGCGCGCGTTGTTGGTCAGGCAGTGCGCGACGTGCACCAGCGCGAGGCGAACGCGCTGCAGGAATTCGGCGTCGACTTCAATTGCAGCTTCATCCTCGGCGGTCAGATCGGCGAAGGCGGCGAAGGCGTCGCACAGCCACGTGCGCGTCTGTTCATGATCTACGCGGCAGGCAACTACATCGAATCGTCGCGTGTGAATCCGTACTTTCAGATCGGCGAGTCCAAGTACGGCAAGCCGATCATCGACCGCGTGCTGGTGCCGTCCACGCCGCTCGACGAGGCCGCCAAATGCGCGCTGATCTCGATGGACTCGACGTTGCGCTCGAATCTCTCGGTCGGGCTGCCGCTCGATCTGCTCGTCTATGAAAAGGACACGCTGAAGGTGACGCGCTTCGTGTCGATCGATCAGGACAACGCGTACTACCAGATGATCCATCGCACGTGGGGCGAGCGGCTGCGCCAGGTGTTCAGCGAGATTCCCGAGCCGGACTGGCGGAACACGGGCGACGTGCCGCAGAACGGGCATGTCGGCGAGATGGTGCTGTACCGGCCGCCGGGCGCGCTGCACATGGATGCCGACCGCGGCACGCCGGGCGTCGATGTGCGCGCGGCTCAGACTCTCGCACAGGCGGATAAGCCCAAAACGCGCGGCTGACGCGCGTTGCGCGGCGCCGCGACGAAGAGCGGTGCCCGTGTGCCGGATGCGTTCTCGCCAGACGTCCGCATTCTTTCCATCGCACCAATGAAAAAAGCCAGCCTTCGGCTTGCGCCTCTGGCTGGCTTCAGGGTACGGCTCGACGTCTCGAGCCGTAGGTCATGTTGTTCTATTAGAACTTGTGACGGATACCCAGGCTGACGATTTCCTGGCTGCTCGAACCGGCCTGGTAGCCGTACGAACCAACCGATGCGCCTGCGTCGACCACTGCACCGCTCGCTGCATCGCGCTGATGGCCGCTTGCGTGCTGGTATGCGCCGACCAGGTACAGGTCGGTGCGCTTCGACAGCGAGTAGTCGCCGCCCAGCGAAACCTGGTGGTAGTTCGCCGACGTGTCGCCTGCGCCGTGCGTGTAGATGTAGCCCAGGCCAACCAGCATTGCCGGCGTGACCTGATAGCCAGCGTACGCGCCAGCAACGTGATACTTCTCTTGCTCTGCGAAGCCCGAGAATGCGTCCGGCTTGTATTGCGCGAAGCTGTAGCGGACGTTGAACGTGAACGGACCCGTCACGAACTGCGCAGCTGCCGACGTGATGTCGATCTGCTTCGCCGATTGGTACGCGCCGTTGATGTTCGAACCGTCGAACGTACCGTCAGACGTCACGCCCGTGTTCCACGTGCCACCTGCGTTCGTCGGGGTCACGCCGCGGCTTGCCAGCGTGTTGGCGTTTTCCATGCGGAAGTAGCCAGCTGCGACGCTGAACGGACCGCCTGCCCACGTTGCTGCGCCTGCCCACGACTGGCCTGCGCCCGTTGCGCCTGCAACGCCGCCCAGTGCGTACATGCCTTCGAACTGGAAGCCGCTCCACACCGGCGAAACGTACTTGATTGCGTTGTTCGTACGCGAGCTGTTGTCGTTGTTGTCAACGTCGCCCGGCGTCGTGAACGTGCTGCCGAAGTAGTTGTCACCCGTCAGCGGCTGAACCAGGTCGACCAGCGGGTCGTACTGACGACCCATCGTGAACGTACCGTAGGCGTCATGCGTCAAGCCGACGTATGCCTGGCGGCCGAACAGCTTCGTGCCCGTGCCATACGAACCCATCTTGCCGTTGTTCGGGTTGAAGCCGCTTTCCAGTTGGAAGATTGCCTTCAGGCCACCGCCCAGGTCTTCCGTACCCTTCATGCCCCAGCGGCTGCCTTGCAGGTTGCCCGCTGCGAGTTGCCACAGGCTATCGTTAGCCGCATTGGCGTTGTGAACGTACTGGATCGAGTCATCGATCAAGCCATAGAGCGTCACGCTGCTTTGTGCATGTGCTGCGCCTGCAGCGCCGAGCAGTGCCAGCGAGAGCGTCGACAGTGCGATTCGTTTCATCCATTTCTCCACGCAGATGATTGGTTTTCGTTGTTGCGAACCGGAGAATAGCGCAGTGTCTCAAGGTGTAAGAACTGAAAAAAATTAAGGTGTATCGAAAATGTGACAGACCGGTAGAAGCCTTGTATTGCAAGCTTGTCAACGATTGTTTCTGTTTCAGCAATATTGAATCTTTGACTATGCATTATTGTTCTTTTTATGACAGTGATCCGTATGATCGGTATGACTTACACGCACAGTCGAAAGGAATTTGCAAGTAAGTTGTCTAGTCGATTGGTGAAATTTCCGCTTCTATATAAAGAAGGCATAAACGACGGAAGTCGTTGCCTTGACTCGGCGGGTAGACAGTTGCGGCCAGATATGGTCGTCTGGGCGCTAATTTCTGTGTAACAGACGCTTAATATCTCGATTCGTCGGGGGGCGGCGTTGCAGCGTCGTCCGAGGCGCTACGGCGTCGGGCGAACGCGGCGACGGCCATCGCGGTGCCCGCCGCGACCAGCACCGAACTCCACGGATGCCGCCTGACATACCGGTCGGCGGCGGCGGCTTTGCGGCGCGCCTCGACGAGCGTGTGCGCTGCGGCACGCGTCGCATGCATTTCGGCCTTGAGGACGGTCTTGCCGATCGTCACGGCCTTGCCGATACCCGCATCGTGCGTCGCGACGACCTTGGCTGCCAGCGATGCCCGCGGCGCCGGCGGCACGCTCGCCGTGCTGCCGGAAGAAGGCGCTGCGCCGCGTATGGAGCCGCGTTTCGCATCGGCGGCGACCGTCGATGCCGCCAGCACCGAGGCCAGCATCGCGCGGCTCCCCGGCGGCGCGGCGCGTGCGAAGCCCCACGCGCCGCGCGGATCGTGCATACGTCCGCGCGCCGCTGCGAATTCCGCGCCGAGCAGCAGCACGACAGCCGAGAAGTACAGCCACATCAGCAGCACGGCCAGCGAGCCGGCTGCGCCGAACGAGTTGGCCATGCCGGCATGCGCGAGATACAGCGCGAACAGCTTCTTGCCCGCCGAGAACAGCGCGGCCGCGACCGTGCCGCCGACCAGCGCGTCGCCCCAGCGCACGGGCGCGTCGGGCAGGAACTTGAGCAGCGCGGCGAACGCAACCCCGAGCACAAGCCAGCCGACGGCCAGTTGCAGCAGGTTGCCGATCACGACATAGGGCGAACTGCCCCAGATCCAGTTGCCGATGAAGGTGATCGCCGTGTCGAGCACCAGCGACACGATCAGCAGAAACGCGACCCCGAGCACGAGCCCGAATGAAATCAGCCGCACGCGCACCAGCGCGATCACGCTCGACGCGCGCGGCGCGACGGACGGCCAGACGATGTTGAGCGCACTGTTCAGCGACGAGAACGTCGCCGATGCGCCGACGGCGAGCAACACGAACGAGATGATCGCGGCGATGCCGCCCGCGCCGCCGCTGCGATGGGCGTTCTGCACGATCGTGGTCACGGCGGCCGCTGCATCGTTGCCGAGCACCGCGTGCACCTGTCTGAAGAGTTCGCCGCGAGCGGCTTCGGCGCCGAAGAACCAGCCCGATACGGCGATCACCATGACGAGCGTCGGCGCGAGCGAGAACGCTGCATAGAACGCGATGCTCGCCGCCATCGCGGCACAGCGGTTCTCGGAGAACTGCTTCAGGGCGCCGACGGCCCACGACGCCTGCTTCTTCGCAGCAGTCTGCAACTTATCGGTGGACAGTGAATCGAGTTCCATGACGGTCCTTCATGACCAGGGTATGACACGGCGGACGCGCAACGCATCGTCTCGCGGATTCATCGCGCATCGGCGCGCGGGGACATGCAACCGGCAATCGTATTACGCAAGCCTCATGCCCATCTATCTATGCGGATACAACAACTTCGAATCAGCGGGCATACGGCATGCGTGTGTCCTGTTCCGCTGTGCTTACGATTGCCAGGAAACGACTTATACTTTTTTCACCTCCCCACAATTAGAACGAGAGGCGATCATGTTGCAAATGTCCCGCCGCCAGTTTCTGAAGGTGACGGCGAGCACGCTAGCCGGATCGAGCCTGGCCCTGATGGGCTTCTCGCCGGAGCCTGCGCTCGCCGAAGTCCGGCAGTACAAACTGGCTCGTACTACCGAAACGCGCAACACGTGTCCTTATTGCTCCGTCGGCTGCGGCATCCTGATGTACGGCCTCGGCGACGGCGCGAAGAACGCGACAGCCAGCATCATCCATATTGAAGGCGACCCCGATCATCCGGTCAATCGCGGCACGTTGTGCCCGAAGGGGGCGAGCCTCATCGATTTCATTCACAGTCCGAGCCGTCTGAAGTATCCCGAGTATCGCGCCGCCGGTTCCGATCAGTGGCAACGCATCTCGTGGGACGATGCGCTCGACCGTATCGCGAAGCTGATGAAGGAAGATCGCGACGCGAACTTCGTCGAAAGCACGCCCGACGGCAAGAAGGTCAACCGTTGGCTGACCACGGGCATGCTCGCGGCGTCGGCGGGCAGCAACGAGGTCGGCTATCTGACGCACAAGACCGTGCGTTCGATGGGGATGCTCGCGTTCGACAACCAGGCGCGTGTCTGACATGGCCCGACGGTGGCAGGTCTTGCCCCGACGTTTGGCCGTGGAGCGATGACGAACCATTGGGTCGACATCAAGAACGCGGACGTGATTCTCGTGATGGGCGGCAATGCGGCCGAGGCGCACCCGTGCGGTTTCAAATGGGTGACCGAGGCGAAGGCGCACAACAAGGCGAAGCTGATGGTCGTCGATCCGCGCTTCACGCGCACGGCGTCCGTCGCGGACTTCTATGCGCCGATTCGCACGGGCACCGACATCGCGTTCCTTGGCGGCGTGATCAACTATCTGCTGACCAACGACAAGATCCAGCACGAGTACGTGAAGAACTACACGGACTTTTCGTTCATCGTCCGCGAAGACTTTGCGTTCAACGACGGCATTTTTTCCGGCTACGACGCGAACGCGCACAAGTACGCAGACAAATCGACGTGGGATTACGAACGCGGCGACGACGGCTTCGTGAAGGTCGACATGTCGCTGCAGAATCCGCGCTGCGTGTACAACCTGCTGAAGCAGCACTACTCGCGCTACACGCCGGAAATGGTCGAGAAGACCTGCGGCACGCCGAAGGACAAGTTCCTGCACGTGTGCGAGACGCTCGCGAGCACCGCGACGCCTGGCCGCGCGGGCACGATCCTCTATGCGCTCGGCTGGACGCATCATTCGATCGGCGCGCAGATGATCCGCACGGGCGCGATGGTGCAGCTTCTGCTGGGCAATATCGGCATCGCGGGCGGCGGCATGAACGCGTTGCGCGGGCACTCGAACATCCAGGGCCTGACGGACCTCGGCCTGATGTCGAATCTGCTGACGGGCTACATGACGCTGCCGAACGAACCCGAACAGGAGTTCGACGGTTACATCCAGAAGCGCGCGTCGCAGCCGTTGCGGCCGAACCAGTTGAGCTACTGGAAGAACTACCGCGCGTTCTTCGTCAGCATGATGAAGTCGTGGTGGGGCGACGCGGCGACGGCGGAGAACAACTGGGGCTACGACTATCTGCCGAAGCTCGACAAGCCATACGATCTGCTGCAGGCCATCGAGCTGATGAATCAGGGCAAGATGAACGGCTACATCTGCCAGGGCTTCAACCCGCTCGCGGCGGCGCCCAACAAAGGCAAGACGACCGTGGGTCTCGGCAAACTCAAGTGGCTCGTCATCATGGACCCGCTCGCCACGGAAACCTCCGAGTTCTGGAAGAACCACGGCGAGTACAACGACGTCGATTCGTCGAAGATCCAGACGGAAGTGTTCCGCCTGCCCACCACCTGCTTCGCCGAAGAGCGCGGCTCTCTCGTCAGTTCGAGCCGCGTGCTGCAATGGCACTGGCAAGGCGTGGAGGCGCCGTTCGAAGCGCGCAGCGACCTCGAGATCATGTCGGGCATCTTCCTGCGCATGCGCAAGGCGTACAAGGAGAAGGGCGGCAAGTACCCCGATCCGATCGTCAACCTGACCTGGCCTTATGCGCATCCCGACAGCCCGACGCCCGAAGAGATCGCGATGGAGTACAACGGTCGCGCGCTCGCCGATCTTCCCGACCCGAAGGACGCATCCAAAGTACTCGTGAAGAAGGGCGATCAGCTGGCCGGCTTCGCGCAACTGAAGGACGACGGCACGACGGCGAGCGGCTGCTGGATCTTCTGCGGCGCGTGGACCCAAGCGGGCAACCAGATGGGACGGCGCGACAACAGCGACCCGACGGGCATCGGTCAGACCTTGAACTGGGCGTGGGCGTGGCCTGCGAACCGGCGTGTGCTGTACAACCGCGCATCATGCGATATGAACGGCAAACCGTTCGATCCGAAACGCAAGCTGATCGCATGGAACGGCGCAAGCTGGAGCGGTCCCGACATTCCGGACTTCAAGCTCGACGAAGCGCCGGAAAACGGTATGGGTCCGTTCATCATGAACCCGGAAGGCGTCGCGCGTTTCTTTGCGCGCGACGGGATGAACGAAGGACCGTTCCCCGAGCACTATGAGCCGTTCGAAACGCCGCTCGGCTACAACACCTTCCATCCGAACAATCCGCAGGCGACGAACAACCCCGCCGCGCGCGTGTTCCCGGATGACCGCAAGGCGTTCGGCAAGGCGGCCGATTTCCCGCATACGGCGACCACCTATCGTCTGACGGAACACTTCCATTTCTGGACCAAGCACGCACGTCTCAACGCAATCGTCCAGCCACAGCAGTTCGTCGAGATCGGCGAGGATCTCGCGAAGCAGATCGGCGTAGTGGCGGGCGACCGCGTGAAGGTGTCGAGCAACCGTGGACACATCATCGCCGTGGCCGTGGTCACGAAGCGGATCAAGCCGCTGATGATCGACGGCAAGAAGGTGCAGACCGTCGGCGTGCCGCTGCATTGGGGCTTCAAGGGGCTCACCAAGCCGGGCTATATCACCAACACATTGACGCCTGTCGTGGCCGACGCGAATTCGCAGACACCGGAATTCAAGTCGTTCCTCGTGAAGGTCGAAAAGGCATAGGGGAGGCGCCATGGCATTTCAATCGCTGGATATCAAGCGCCTCTCCGCCACGACGGTGCAGCCCACGTCGGTGCGCGAGCCGGTGACGGGCTCGGTCGCGAAGCTGATCGACGTGACCAAGTGCATCGGCTGCAAGGCGTGTCAGACGGCATGCATGGAGTGGAACGACCTGCGCGACGACATCGGCACTACGACGGGCATCTACGACAACCCGCGCGATCTCGACGAGCATTCGTGGACGGTGATGCGCTACACGGAGTACGAGAACCCGAAAGGCGATCTCGAATGGCTGATCCGCAAGGACGGCTGCATGCACTGCGAAGATCCGGGCTGCCTGAAAGCGTGTCCGTCGCCGGGCGCGATCGTGCAGTACACGAACGGCATCGTCGATTTCCACGAAGAGAACTGCATCGGCTGCGGCTATTGCATCGCGGGCTGTCCGTTCAACATTCCGCGTCTGTCGAAGACGGATCATCGCGTGTACAAGTGCACGCTATGCTCGGATCGCGTGGGCGTCGGCCAGGAGCCCGCGTGCGTGAAGACGTGTCCGACGGGCGCGATCGTGTTCGGCACCAAGGTCGACATGATCCAGCACGCGGAGGAGCGCATCGCCGATTTGAAGGAACGGGGCTTCGAGAAGGCCGGGCTGTACGATCCGCAGGGCGTAGGCGGCACGCACGTGATGTATGTGCTGCATCATGCGGACAAGCCGTCGCTGTATCACGGCCTGCCCGACGATCCGCACATCAGCCCGTTCGTGAAGCTGTGGAAGGGCGTCGCGAAGCCGCTGGCCGTCGCGGCGATGGCGCTCACCGCGCTGGCGGGCTTCTTCCATTACACGCGCGTCGGCCCGAACGAGGTAACAGAAGAAGACGAGGACGCGGCCCGCAATGCAGCGCGCGATATCCGCGAACGGCGTGAGAACAAGCCCGAGGAGCCCGTCAAATGAGACATGATCCGCAAGAGAACACGGAGCTGATCGAGCGCTACACGCCGAACGAGCGGACGAATCACTGGATCACCGCAATCACGTTCGTGTTGCTCGCGCTGTCGGGGCTCGCGATGTTTCATCCGTCGATGTTCTGGTTGTCCGCGCTGTTCGGCGGAGGGCAATGGACGCGCATCCTGCATCCGTTTGTCGGCGTGGTGATGTTCGTGTCGTTCATGATTCTTGCGCTGCGCTTCTGGCATCACAACTATCTGGACGCCGATGACCGCCAGTGGCTGCGCCAGATGAACGACGTGCTCGCGAACCGCGAAGACAGGCTGCCTGAAGTGGGCCGCTACAACGCGGGGCAAAAGCTGCTGTTCTTCGTGCTCGTGCTGTGCCTGCTGCTGTTGCTGCTGAGCGGTATCGTCATCTGGCGCGCGTATTTCGCGTTTTATTTCCCGATCGAGGTCGTGCGTGTTGCGGCCGTGATTCATGCGATCAGCGCGTTCGTGCTGATCTGCAGCATCATCGTGCATATCTATGCGGCGCTGTGGGTGAAGGGCTCGATCGGTGCGATGACACGCGGCACGGTGACGTTGGGCTGGGCACGCAAGCATCATCCGAAGTGGTTCCGCGAAAGCATCAAGTGACATGTGATCCGCGTGCCGGGCGGGAGCGCGCGCGGCTCGCGTTTATCTGCTAGTGTTGACGCCATCCCTGTTCTGAATGTCAGGAACCTGAATTGGTGCAACGCATTCTGGATCCCGGCCAGATTGAATCGCTCGATCATTCGGCCATTCCGCGCCTGCGCATGCCGGAGCGCGCGACGCTTTTCTCGACGCGCGCCGCGCGTCTTCGCCAGTTGGCGGACACGAGCCCGATCGGCGGCTACGTCAGACTGATGGCTGCGCTCGCCGACGCGCAGCAGCAGACACTCGCGCAGATCAGCGCGACGATGCCTTCCGCCGAAGCTATCGCGCTCGCGCAGCAACATTCGATGCCGCTTGCGCCGGCGACCACGCCCGAACGCGACCCGCAGTGGCGCGATGTCTTGCAGCGTTTGCTCGATCGCGTCGAAGCGGCGGGACTGGTAACGCCCGTGCTCGCGAGAGTGATCGACGGCTTGCGCGTGGCAAGCGCGCAGCAACTCGACGCGCTCGCCGATGCCGTCGTCGCGCTGCGCTTCAACGAAATCGAGCCGGCCTCCGCACCGTTCGTCATGGCGGCGCTGCAGGTGGTGTGGACGGACATCGCGAGCCGCATCGACCCGCGCGCCGTGCCGTATCTCGACACGCCCGGCACGTGTCCCGTATGCGGCACGCCGCCCGTGGCGAGCATCGTGCGCGTGGGCGGTCAGTTCCAGGGCTATCGCTATCTGCAATGCGGATTGTGTTCGACGGAATGGCACGTGGTGCGCGTCAAGTGCTCGAACTGCGATTCGACAAAAGGCGTTGCGTATCACGGCATCGATGGCGGCAGCGAAGCGCTCAAGGCCGAATCGTGCGACGAGTGCCACACGTACCGCAAGATCGGCTATCAGGAGAAGGACTACGACTTCGAGCCGCTGGCGGACGATCTCGCGAGCCTCACACTCGACTTGCTGATGAATGAAGCCGGCTATCGGCGCAGCAGTCCGAATCCGCTGTTGTGGCCGGAAGTGCCGTCCGACGAGTAAACCAACGTCGTGCAACCGCACGGGGGAATGCGAGCGTGAGCGAAGTGTCGGGCAACGAAACGGGCAAGGACGTGCGTGCGCTGCTCGCGCGCGTGCCGGCTGTCGAGCGTGTGCTGTCATCGGCGGCGCAGCCTCTGATCGGCGAATACGGCCGCACGCAGGTCGTCGACGCGATACGCATGGCAGCCGATGCGCTGCGGCGCGAACTGCTCGCGGGCGCTTCGTTCGATGCATCGTTCAACTTCGAAGCGAAACTCGTCGACGACGCGGCTCGCTCGCTCGCTGCACGTGCGCGGCCTCATCTGCGTGCCGTGTTCAACCTGACGGGCACGGTCTTGCACACGAATCTCGGCCGTGCGCTGCTGCCCGACGAAGCCGTGCGCGCGGTGATCGAAGCCCTCACGCGGCCGATGAACCTCGAGTTCGATCTCGCCACCGGCAGCCGCGGCGACCGCGACGATCTGATCGACGATCTCATCTGCGAACTCACGGGTGCCGAGGCGGCGACCGTCGTCAACAACAACGCGGCCGCCGTGCTGTTGACGTTGTCGGCGCTGGCATCGAAGAAGGAAGTCGTGGTCTCGCGCGGCGAACTGGTCGAGATCGGCGGCGCGTTCCGCATTCCCGACATCATGTCGCGCGCGGGTGCGAAGCTGCGTGAAATCGGCACAACGAACCGCACGCATCTGAAGGATTACGACGAGGCGATCAACGCACGCACCGCATTGCTGATGAAGGTCCATTGCAGCAACTATGCAATCGAAGGCTTCACGAAGAGCGTGCCCGTCGATGAAGTCGCGCAGCTCGCGCATGCGCGCAGTCTGCCGATGGCCGTCGACCTCGGCAGCGGCACGCTCGTCGATCTCGCGCAATTCGGCTTGCCCACCGAGCCGACCGTGCGTGAGACCGTCGAGGCAGGCGCCGATCTCGTCACCTTCAGCGGCGACAAGTTACTGGGCGGACCGCAGGCCGGTTTGATCGTCGGGCGTGCGGAGTTGATCCGCAAGATCAAGAAGCATCCGTTGAAGCGTGCACTGCGCGTCGGCAAGCTGACACTGGCTGCGCTCGAACCCGTGTTGCAGCTTTATCGCGCGCCCGAACTGCTGCGCGAGCGGCTCACTACTTTGCGCCTCTTGACGCGTCCCGCTGCCGACATGCAGGCGCAGGCTGCGCGTGTGCAAGCTGTGTTGCAGCGAGCGCTAGGCGACGCGTACAGCGTGACGGCCGAGCCGATGATGAGCCAGATCGGCAGCGGTGCATTGCCCGTCGATCAGTTGCCGAGCTTTGGCGTTGTGATTCACAACGCCGCTGGCAAGCGCGGCGGCCGTGCACTGATGAAGCTCGAAGAAGCGCTGCGTGCGTTGCCGCGTCCCGTGATCGGACGCATTGCCGACGATGCGCTGCGCCTCGATCTGCGCTGCCTCGAAGCCGCTGACGAGCCCGCGTTCGTCGCACAATGCGCGGAGCTGCGCCTATGATCGTCGGCACGGCGGGCCACATCGATCACGGCAAGACGACGCTGGTGCGCGCACTGACGGGCGTCGACACCGACCGCCTGAAAGAAGAGAAGGCGCGCGGTATTTCGATCGAACTCGGCTATGCGTACACGCCGCTCGACAATGGCGACGTACTCGGCATGATCGACGTGCCGGGTCACGAGAAACTCGTGCACACGATGGCGGCGGGTGCGTGCGGTATCGACTATGCGTTGCTCGTGATCGCCGCCGACGATGGCGTCATGCCGCAAACGCGCGAGCATCTTGCGATTCTGCAACTGCTCGGCGTCACACGCGGTGCGATTGCACTGACAAAGATCGATCGCGTGGATCCGGCACGCGTCGCGCAGGTACGCGACGAGATTCGAGGGTGGCTTGCATCCACGCCATTCATCGACGCTCCCATCTTCGAAACGAACGCAGCCTCTTCCTACGATGCAGGCGTGAGTGCTTTGCTGCATCACTTGAGTGACGTGGCTATCGCATGGCGTGCGCGGCGCGGCGACGGTCTGTTCCGTCTCGCCGTCGACCGCGTGTTCACGCTGGCGGGGCAAGGCACGATCGTGACGGGCACTGTGTTCGCCGGACGCGTGACGGCGGGCGACACGTTGATGCTCGAACGCGCGCAGCAGCCGGTGCGTGTGCGCAGCATCCACGCGCAAAATCGTGCTGCCGATGTGGGCCGCGCAGGGCAGCGCTGCGCGCTGAATCTCGCGGGCATCGACAAGGACGCGATTTCGCGCGGCGACTGGATCGTCGATGCGCGGCTCGCGAAGTCCTGCGAACGGCTCGACGTCGAACTGACGCTGCTCGCGGACTCGGACATCACGCTGCAACATTGGGCGCCGCTGCATGTGCATATCGGAACGCTGCATCGCGTCGCGCATGTTGCGCTGCTGGACGGCGACACGCTCGCTGCGGGACACACGGCGCGCGTGCAACTGGTGTTCGATACGCCTGTTTGCGCGCTGCCCGGCGACCGCTTCATCGTGCGCAACGCGCAGGCGACGCGCACGGTTGGCGGCGGGCGCGTGCTCGATCCGTTCGGGCCGCCGCGCAAGCGCAGAACGGCCGAACGGCGTGCGTGGCTCGACGCATTGCAGAGTTGGCTCGACACTGGACGCCTGAGTCCGCTGCTCGAAGAAGCGCCGCGCGGCGTAGCGCGCTCGATGCTGATGCAGTTGACCGGTTTGCCCGCCGATGCATTGCCACTGCCCGCCGATGCCGAGACGATTCCGCTGCACGGCAAGGATGCGGGCGATGCGATCGTCGTGTTGCGCAAGCATTGGGCGCGTTTGCGTTCGAGCGTGGTCGCGGCGCTCGATCAATATCATGCACGCTCGCCCGATGAGCTGGGACCGGATGCGTCGCGTTTGCGCCGCATCGCGGCGCCGCTGGTGCCGGACGCGATGTGGCGTGCGCTGATCGATTCGCTCGTGGCCGAAGGGGCTGTCGCGCGGAGCGGACCGTGGCTGCATTTGCCGGGGCATTCGGTATCGCTCGATGCGAACGAGCAGCGTATCGCCGCGGCTTTGCTGCCGCTGCTGCAAGCGGGCCGCTTCGATCCGCCGTGGGTGCGCGATCTCGCGAAGACGACGGAGCAGCAGGAAGAGGTCGTGCGCCAGGTGCTGCGCAAGCTCGCGCGACAGGGCGATGTCTATCAGGTGGTTCGCGATCTGTTCTATGCGCGCGACGTGGTGCATGGGCTGGCGCGGCTCGTCGCCGCCATTGCCAATGGGCAGGGCGGCGCGTTGGGCGCGTCGGCGTTTCGCGATGCGACGGGTCTGGGACGCAAGCGCGCGATTCAGATTCTGGAGTTCTTCGATCGCATCGGCTATACGCGCTTTACACGCGACGTGCATTGGCTTCGGCCGGATTCGCAGTTGCATGAAGCGTTGGCGTGCGAAGCGGGTTCGTGAAGTGGGGATCGCCGGTTGTTCGTGCAACGGATGACGATGCTGTTTTGTGCTCGCTATAATCGGCTGCGATCAACGTGTTGCTGAATTGACTCTTCAACGGAAGGCATTCGTATCTGGTGGTGCGGCTGGGCTTCAAACCCAGTAGGGGGCGTCAGCCGCTCCCTGGTCGGTTCGACTCCGGCTGCCTTCCGCCATCTGGTTTTGACGGGGGGTGTGATCGGCGGCGGCGGAGGTGGCGGAGTTCCGGAAAGCTTTTCATTGGCCTTTCGTGCAAAGACCGAAGTAAGTACTCCCGCCCGGCTTCTGTCTTCCATTCTTCAATGACGACGCCGTCGTCTGTGAAATGGAGTAGATCAGGGGTATGCGGACCACGCGACCCGAGGCGATACAGACGCGCCGATTGTCCCGCGCGTTGTTCACCGCTCAACACAGGCGATAACGAATCCGACAGATCAGTCTTCATAGTCGTCTGCGCACAGGCGCGGGAGCGATTTCGAAGCAACAACTACTCTGGCATATCCGGCATCTTGACGCGTTAGTTCACTTTCATCGGCGTATTTGTTCTATCCGAAGGGCGTCCGGGCGCTGTCAAATAGAGGGGAGGTCATACGAAGCACTGCGGTTCGCAGCGTGCAGAGCGATTTCGCGGATGATGTGACGATTGGAAGGAGCGTGCATGACAAGGTCGGTACAGTATGTTTGCGCGTCGAGCCGCAGGGCAATGAATGGCAGGCTCGACGAGAGCGCAGTCTGGTTCGAATTCGATCAGGTTGCGCATCTTTTCGGCATGAGCGCTCAGCAGGCAACCAAGTTGCTCCAGCAGGCAGGCACGACCGGCGACATTGAGCCTGCGAAGGACGTGAGATCATCCGCCCTCTGCAAATGCATGTTGAGTCACCGGGCCGTCCTCGCGGTCGGATATCTGGTCAACTATGGTCGGGCAACGGCTTTCCGTCACTGGTGCGCGTCGGGGTTGGTTGTCCTGTTCCGGTAACTCTCCTTTGAGCGCGCAGTTCCAAAAAGCCGTCGAATACGTGCCTCAATGCATGAGTGCGACCATGGGTTTGAATGATGAACTCGCAGTCGTCCACGAACCCAAACATGCAGATTACAAGTAGCCGCACGTTGCTTTCCGCTTAAGCGCCACGCTAGTGTTAATCCGTAGAAACGAAAGCGGAGTTTTGACGCAGAATGTTTCTGGCGACTTTTGTCCGGGGCATTGCCGCGACGATGGAGGGAGCGGGTCGCGAGCTTTTAGAACGAATGTGAAGAAATAGGTAATCCGATGCTGTAGAAATGCCGGCTCGAATGTTCGACATTCCTCTGATCGAGGTGCTCTGTCATGAAAGTGCTCGTTTCCCTCATAGCGGCGTCCGCGCTCTGTATTGTTCCGCTCGTCGCCAATGCACAGCAAACCATCAAGATCGGCGTTTCCGCGCCGCTCACCGGGCTGGGCGCGGCCAATGGCAAGGACATCGAAAACGGCGTGCGTCTGGCAGTGGAGGAGGCGAACGCGCAACACCCCAACATCGGCGGACAGCAAATTCAGTTTGAACTCGCATCCGTCGATGATCAGGGCGATCCGCGCGTTGGCGTTCAAGTGGCGCAGAAACTTGTCGACGATGGTGTCGTGGCCGTGGTCGGTTACTACAACTCGGGTGTCGCGCTTCCCTCCTCGCCGATCTTCGCGCGCGCGGGTATCCCGCTAATCGATCCCGCGGCGACCAATCCGGCGATTACGCGCCAGGGCTTGAACAACGTGTTCCGTATCATCGCAACCGATACGCAGAACTCGGGCAACGCAGGCACGTATGCCGTGAAGGTCACGAAAGCGAAGCGGATCGCGGTGATGGACGACCGGACGGCATTCGGACAAGGCGCGGTCGAAGAATTCAAGAAGGCCGCGAAGGCGGCGGGCGGTCAGATAGTGGCCGAGGAATATACCAACGACAAAGCCGTCGAGTTCAACGCGCAACTGACAAACATCAAGTCGGCCAACGCCGACCTTCTGTACTTCGGCGGACTCGATGGTCAGGCGGGTCTGATCGTCAAGCGCATGAAGCAATTAGGCTTGCGCGCGCAGTTCGTTGGAAGCGGCGGCATTGCCGATAGCGTCTTCATCGGTAATGCCGGAGGCGCAGCCGAAGGCGCAATGGCGTGGGAATATGGCCGACCTGTCGATTCATTGCCTGAAGGCCGTGCGTTCGCGGAAAAATTCAAGAAACGCTTCGGCGCGGATACGCTGACCTATGCGCCGTTCGCCTACGACTGCGCGTGGCTCGCCATTACCGCGATGAAGCAGGCGAATTCCGTGAAGCCGGCTGTGTTCATGCAAACGCTCCGCACCATGCAATACAACGGCATCACCGGACATATCTCGTTCGATAAATACGGCGATCTGAATAATCCGACGTCGACGCTTTATCAGGTCAAGTCGATGAAATGGCAACCGGTGACGACCATTGGTGCGGAGAAATGAACGAGGTCGCGGCATATAGGCATGAATCAAGCTGCGAAGGATAAGCCCTGTTCAAAAAAGGGATCCCACACAGACCACGTCGACCTGGCAGTTGGCAAGCCGGTTTTGACCCAGAGGTTTGTGCTGTGCCCGATACCTTTCGGATGCGGATGCCGAGTGCGCGTCATGACGCTTCCGAAGCAGGGGGCACGAACCTCTGGCGGCAGTCCCAAGCCCATCACGATTCGGCGTTGACAACCCGTCGCGTCGCGGGACGCCGTACACAGCGAGGATGCTGACCATCGGCGTGTGACGACGACATCCACGCGATCTGCGACAGCGTCAGCTTCTACGGGTTTACACCTGCCCATAACCAAAAGTACCGGTTCTTTCCAAAAAAATATCGTTAGTCGCGGCATTGGCGGTTCGATATCGTTTCATACATGATGCCGCGCTTCCCGTGCTTTCCGATCGGGTTCCGCGATCGTTCAAATGCGGGCCACACCCGCCCATCTCTCTTCGCAAGTCGGATATGACGATGCCCGACCCGAAGGCACCGATTCATCCCGACCATGAGAACCGGCCGTCATGCCCGGTTCGACTCGAACACTGATATTCACGGAGACTAATATGACGGATCTGCTTTCCGCGAGCGAGTATCACCGAATCGCTCACGACCTGAAGCTGCCGACCTCTGCCATCATCGATGGTAAGCCCTGTGGCGCCTTGTCAGGCGAGACGTTCACGACCACCAATCCCGCGACGGGTGAGCGCCTCGCAGACCTGCCGGCCTGTTCGAAGGCAGATGTCGATGTGGCTGTCGCAAGCGCGCGCGCTGCATTCAATGACGGCCGCTGGTCGAAGCTGCATCCGGCTGAACGCAAGCAAGCCATTCTCCGTCTCGCGGATCTGATCGAGAAAAATGCGCTTGAGTTTGCGGTCATGGAAAGTCTCGACGCAGGCAAGACTATCTTCGACTGCCAGACGGTCGATGTCCCCGAAACCGTCCATGTGCTTCGCTGGCATGCCGAAGCCATCGACAAGATCTACGACCAGGTTTCCCCGGCGTCGGACAGTCACATCGCGATGATCGTGCGTGAACCCGTTGGTGTCGTGGGTCTGGTATTGCCGTGGAATTTCCCGCTGCTGATGCTGGCATGGAAGATCGGTCCGTCGCTCGCAGCGGGTTGCTCGCTCGTCGTGAAGCCCGCCGTGGAGACGTCTCTGACCACGATGCGAGTCGCCGAACTTGCGCTCGAGGCGGGCATTCCCGCGGGCGTTTTCAATGTCGTGACGGGAAGCGGCAGGGCGGTGGGCGAGTCCATTGGTCGTCATCCTGACATCGACATGGTGTCGTTCACCGGTTCGACGGCGACTGGACGCCGATTCCTTGCTTACTCGTCGGAAAGCAATCTCAAGGAAGTCGTGCTCGAAATGGGCGGGAAGAACCCTTGCATCGTGATGCCTGACGTAACGAATCTCGACGCGGTAGCAGGGCACATCGTCAACGGCGCGCTGTGGAACATGGGCGAGAACTGCTCGGCGATCACAAGGTTGATCGTGCATCGCGACATCAAGGCTGCGCTGCTTGACAAGATCGTGACGCTCGCTGCGGAATGGCAGGTCGGTGACCCGCTCGATCCCGCGAACCGGGTTGGACCGCTGGTTTCCAAACAGCATTACGAGAAGGTCCGTTCCTATCTCTCGGACGACATCAAGGTGCTGTTCGGCGGTCAGACTAGCGAAGGGCGCTATGTTCACCCGACTATCATCGACGTTGAAAGCAACGACGCCAAGCCTGCGCGCGAGGAAATCTTCGGGCCCATTCTGTCGGTGATCACGGTGGATAGCCTGAAGGAAGCCATCGACGTGGCCAACGATACCGAATACGGCCTCTGTGCATCCGTGTTCGCTGGCAATGGCAAGCGGGCATTGCGCGCTGCGCGTGCGCTTCGGGCTGGCACCGTGACGGTGAACTCGTTCGGCGAAGGGGATATCACCACCCCGTTCGGCGGTTACAAGCAGTCGGGCTTCGGTGGGCGCGATAACTCCCTGCACGCGCACGACCAGTACACTCAACTCAAGACCATCTGGCTTGATCTGAACGATGACGAAGCGGATGAAGTATGAGTACGTGAAAGAGATTCTTCTCTCACCGGTTATGCACGGGTATGCCCGTCAGGCTGCAAGCCAGCGACACGTCGCAAACGTTCTAGCCGACTGATCTCTGTCTGACTTCAAATAGCGGTACGGGACTAACGTCCCGTCCGATCATGAACGAGCGGTGCAGTGGAACAGACTGCATCGCAATCAACTGCCAAAGACTTCTTTCGTTCGTACGCAATCTGACTTCGACATGGGGCGAACCGATTGCTCGCGTCGGGTCGCCGAATGTCGGCATATCGAAACGAATGGAATGGAATCCATACTGATTTGATGCTGTCTGTCTGCGGACAAAAAACCATTGCTTCGCGCATTGTGAATCGAATAGAGCCCATTGCCTCGCCGAGATGATCGTGGGAGACAAAAAGGCCTTGCGTAGAGACCGTTCAGCGCTGCAGTAAGAGCGCACGGGCTGAGCATCCTCAGGTGCCGGCTGAATGAAAAATTGGAGGAGCTACTATGTCATCGAACAGCAGAACCTTGAGCGCCATCGGCGAAATCTCTCGAACAGAGACGTCCGTCGCATTCAAGCGACGTTTCATGAAAAGGCTGATTTTCGTCCTGTTGGGCGGAACGTTTCTCGACGGCTACATTCTGGGGATTGTCGGACCCGTGAGCGCCAGGTTGACTGCCGACCTTCACATTTCGGCGTTCTGGGAGGGGCTGATTGCCGCGGGCGCGTTGTTCGGCATTCTGTTCGGATCGCCGCTGGGCGGATGGGCATCCGACAAGTACGGTCGGAAGCCGCTGTTCATGGTGGATATGCTCGTGTTCGTGATTGCGTCGGCGGCACAGTTTTTCGTCGACTCACCCCTGCAGTTGTTCGTCGTACGTCTGTTAATGGGTGTCGCAATCGGGGTGGAGTATTCAGTCGGCTGGCCGCTCATGGCGGAGTTTGCCCCCGCCCGGCTACGAGGCATGCTCATGGGCGCGCTCACGATGACCTGGTATGGGGGATTCATGGTCGCCTTCATGGTGGGATACGTGTTGGACCAGTCGACACACCTGGACTGGCACGTCATCATCGGTTCGAGCACGTTTATCGCGCTGATCGTAGCGGTTGCACGGTTCGGCCTGCCCGAATCGCCACGCTGGCTGTGGAGGCAGAAACGCACGACCGAGGCACGCGCGATTGCCCGACGGTTCATAGAGAATGCCGAAGATAGAGCCGACATCGAGCACGAGCACACCCCGACGGGTGACGTGGGGCTTGGTACGCTTTTCTCCCGTAGGTACTGGCGTGCCACGTTGTTCATGTCCGGTTTCTGGTTCTGCGCCGTCACACCGTATTTCGCCATCGGCACCTTTGCGGACAGCGTGCTGCAGAAATACGGCCTGAGCGGCGGATTGGCCGGTGGCATCGGACTCTCTGCACTCGCATTGGCCGGCGTTGCGATTACGGTCCTGCTGATCGAGAAGGTAGGCCGTCGTACGCTGACCGTGCCGCCGCAGTGGCTGTGCACCGTGGTCCTCGCTGCCATTGCCCTGTGGTCGAGCGCGCCGCCCGCCGCCGTGCTGGCATTGTTCCTGATCTTCTCGTTCTTCAACGCCGGCTATAACACGCGGACGAGCGTCTATCCGGGCGAGGTCTTCCCAACGGAAGCGCGAGGCATCGGGACGGGCTTCGCGGCCGCCGTCAGTCGCGTCGGAGCGGGTCTTGGGACGTTCCTTCTGCCGTGGTCGATGAGCCACATCGGCGCGTCTGGAACCATGCTGATCGCCGCCGGCATCGCCGGTCTTGGGGCAGCATTGTCGCAATGGCTCGCACCGGAAACCAAAGGCAAGAGCCTTTCAGAGACGGCCGCTGGTTATACTCATTAGCTCGCGCTTGACGCCGGCGATGACCCAGTTGAACTTTCAAAGGAGCGGCAATTGCAACGCGAACACAGCATCGATACGAGGGGTCAGGCTTCTTCCAGTCGTGACCGGCGAGCCGAACATATCCTCAAGGCGGGCGAGACCGCTCGCAACTGGCCTTGGGCGGATGTCGGCAGGCACTACGACTGGATGGATTGCCACTTACCGTTCGAAGAAGGTCTGACCCTGAACGAAATCTGAGGGCTGTGCGGATGGTGGCGAAGGCCACGACGCCATCATCTCTTCCATAACCAGAAGTCGCGCTACGCTCCAACAAAATATCGTTGGCCGCGTAGAGTTCATTTCGATATTGTTGTGTCCATACTTCTCCAGACAGCGACGCCGCTTATCTGGAGAAGATAGCCTTCGACGAGCCGATTCTGGAGACAAGGTTTGTCGTTCTGGATGCTTTAAAAACAGTAGAAGAGCGCGAAATGGGAATGCAGAAGGTCACTTCAACGCCTGCGGATGATTCCGCGTGTGGCTGGTATCACCTTAGCCCGCCCCGCGAACCACGGCCGTCGCACTCCGGGAAAAAGAATGCTCGCTGGACGGTCGTTGGTGCCGGCTACACCGGCCTGGCCGCCGCTCGACAGCTTGCTCTGAATTTCCCTGACCAAGAGATCGTTCTCGTGGAAGCGCAGGAAGTAGGCTTCGGCACTGCCGGGCGAAATGCGGGCTTCGCAATCGATCTCCCGCACGACATCGGCGCCGACGACTATATCGGGGACATCGAGACGGCGAAGG
The DNA here is from genome assembly GCF_017104565.1 of Paraburkholderia sp. Tr-20389. GTDB lineage: Bacteria > Pseudomonadota > Gammaproteobacteria > Burkholderiales > Burkholderiaceae > Paraburkholderia. The sequence continues at coordinate 99,878 of NZ_JAAGPD010000020.1, forward strand.
CGACACTCCAGTTGAATCTTCTGGGGCAGTCCGTTCTCCGTAATATCGTTGAAAAGTACGGTATCGACTGTGCGATGCGTTCGTCCGGAAAGTATCAAGCGGCAGTCGAAAGCCGGGGGCTCGCCGCGCTCGATGCCTATCGTCGCGGTCTCGACAAGCTCGGTCAGCAATACGAGATGATCGAAGGACGTGACTTGCCTGGGCATATCGGCACGCACTTCTACAAACGCGCCCTTTACACGCCGGGAACGATCCTCGTGCAGCCATCCGCGCTTGTCAAAGGTCTTGCTGACAGTTTGCCGGCCAACGTGACGCTGTACGAACGCACTCCGATTACGGAAGTGGAGTACGGTGAAAAGGTCGTGTTAGGACATGCCCAAGGGCAGATAGTCACCGATAAACTCATCCTGGCTAACAACGCATTCGGCATGAGGTTCGGATTCCTCAGACGTTCCATGCTGCCGGTTTTCCTGTACGCAAGCCTCAGCAGACCATTGTCGGCGCAGGAGCAAGAGGCTTTAGGCGGCAAAGACTTCTGGGGCGTCATTCCTGCGGACCCGTTCGGAAGCACGGTGCGGCGCACGCATGACAATCGGATTCTGATCCGCAACAGCTTTAGCTTCAATCCAGATGGACGCCCGAAGCAACAGTACCTGGCGCGGATGGCGAAGCGGCATGAATTGTCCTTCCAGCGAAGATTTCCGATGCTGCCCGATGTCGGCTTCGACTACACCTGGAGCGGATCCCTGGCGCTTTCGCAAAACCACGAGGGCTTCTTTGGTCAGCTCGGCCCCAACGTGTACGGGGCGCTGTGCTGCAACGGTCTGGGGATCACGCGAGGGACGGTGACGGGAACGCTGCTCGCCGACTGGATTGCCGGAAAGCGCAATGCGCTCATCGAGCATCTGTTGAGATCGCCGGGACCAAAGGCCGCTCCGCCGGAACCATTCCTTTCGCTGGGCGTGAACGCAACGTTATGGTGGGGGCAGCAAATGGCCGGTCTTGAGAGTTGAGCGTGGTTTCTGTCAGCGACTGACGAACCGCAACGAGAAGCGCACTTATCCTTTTTTAGCAGAGGCAGGAACATGAAATTCGAAGGCATTTACACCCCCGCGATCACGCCCTTGTCGAGCGACGGAAGCATCGACAAGGCAGCGTTTGCTGAGGTCATCGAGCATCTGATTGGTTCGAAGGTGCATGGCATCATCATCGGCGGATCCACCGGCGAATACTATTCGCATACGCCTCAGGAGCGATTCGAGTTGGCATCGCATGCCAGGGAAATCATCGGTTCACGGCTGCCGCTGATTATCGGAACGGGCGCAGTCCGCACGGAAGACTCGGTCGAGTACGCAAAGGCGGCGAAGTCGATCGGGGCAGATGCGATTCTGGTCAGTTCGCCCCCTTACGCGCTGCCGACCGAGGAAGAGAATGCAATCCACGCGCTTGCGGTCGATCAGGCAGCCGGTCTGCCCGTCATGCTCTACAACTATCCCGGACGCACGAATGCGCTGATGGGGCGAAAGTTCTTTGAAACGGTCGTTTCGAAATCGAAGAACTTTATTGCGATCAAGGAGAGCTCGGGCAGTACGGGCCAGTTACACATGCTCGCGCGATACTTTCCTGGCATCAATCTCTCTTGCGGCTGGGACGATCAGGCACTCGAGTTTTTTGCGTGGGGCGCACGCAGCTGGGTATGCGCAGGCTCCAACTTCCTGCCAGACGAACATATCGCGCTGTACGAAGCGTGCGTCGTCAAGAAGGATTTCGACAAGGGCCGCCGGATCATGTCTGCGATGATGCCGTTGATGGACTTCCTCGAGGACGCCGGCAAGTTCGTTCAATCGATCAAGCAAGGATGCGAATTTGCGGGGCTGCGTACTGGCGGCTTGCGAACACCGTTGCAGCCTCTCGACGACGAGCAAAAGCAGACGCTGCAGCGGATCGTAACCGCGCTCAAAGAAGAGGTAAAAGCGGTCACTGCTGCATAGTTTTGCCGGTTGTAGAAAGAATGACTCTGCGCTAGAAAGCCACCATCTAATTTTCGGCGATTTAGAACTGGCGCAGAGTCACTTACGATGCTTAGCCCACTCGTTGCTTCTGAAGATATCGTCACAGTTGCGCATGCCGCTCGGTGTCGAAAATAGATGAGTCGGTGTCGGAAACATACTAGCCCCAGTAACGCGATTGAACTAAGGTGATGGACCGATTATTCAATCGTTTGGAGCCGACATGTCCGATTTCATAACCGTTTTGCGCGAAACCTGCCCGATTCCCGTCCTTGACGCCACCAAGTGGAAGCGTATCGGAGGCGATCCTCACACCGTGAACCTCAACGCTTACCTCTCCAAGGACGGCAGCAAGATCATGGGCACCTGGATCTGCACGCCAGGCAAGTTCGAGGTGAACTACGAGAAATGGGAGTTCTGCCATTTCCTCGACGGCTACTGCATTATCACGCCGGAAGGCGAGGAGGCGGTGCACCTGAAGGCCGGCGACGTGTTCGTGATTGAACCCGGCATGAAAGGGACTTGGGAGGTGGTGGAGACGGTGCGCAAGTACTTCGTCTTCGCCTGAGCAGACCTTTAGATTCGACTGGCGTATATCGTTGTCTGGATATGCTGCCGGTTCGGGGCCTATCTCATCCTGGCCCCGGCATGTCGCTGGGCGGTTTCGTCTGCGGACGGCAAACGCGTCCCTATCCCGCCCCTGGCGAAAGGGCGACATTGGTGGCCGCTCCCACTGGGCGGCCTCTCCAGTTGCGACGGCATACAGGCGGGTGTTGCCTCATTCCTCCTGCTGTCCGCACTTGACGTACCCCTGGCGCTATCCTCGCCAATTATCTGGAACCGAAGCACTGGAACCGACGACTCGTCCAGGGGCGGCACTCAGTGCCTGCACCGCCTTTGCAGATACAGGCCAAAAAGCGCAAGGACTACCGATGCGCCAAGTGTTGCAACTACTTCCTGGTGATGATCCGGCGCGCGAACCATAACGACAAACGCAGCCAGAATCAACAGGATGGTGATCGTCGAAAGGTAGGGATGAGCCCACATGCGAACTTTCAACGTACCTTCGCGTACGAGGTGGGAGCGCAAGAGAACCTGGCTAAGCGCGATGATGAAGTAGACCAGCAACGCGATGGCTCCCGTCGTGCTCAGCAAGGTGTCGAATACATACTTTGGTGCAATGTAGTTCGCTGCACATCCGGCGAAAGCGACCAGGGTCGAGCCGATAACCGCGTTGGCGGGAACGCCGGATTTCGTGGTCAGGGTGACGATCGATGGCGCCTGTCGCCGTGTCCCAAGAGAAAACAGCATCCGCGAGGCGGTATAGAGCGCGCTATTCAGGCAGCTTGCAACTGCAATGAGGATGAGTGAGTCGATCATCAGCTTTGCGTGCGGTACGTGAAAGACCTCGAGTACTGCCTGATAGGATCCGACGCGAAGCAGCGCAGGGTCGTTCCATGAAACGGCCGAGATGATGACGGCGATCGAACCAATATAGAAAAGTGAAATTCTCCACACAACGGATGTGATCGCTTTCGCAATCTCCTTCGCGGGGTTTTCGGATTCTGCTGCGGCAATGGTGACGACCTCGGTGCCGAGGAAGGTGAACATGGTCGTGAGCAAGGCGCCGACGACGGGCGAGAATCCGCGAGGAAGGAAACCGCCACGCTCCGTGAGATTCTCGAGCGGATGCAGATGCACATTGGGCAGGCCGCCCGCGAGCGCAATGACGCCAAGAATGACAAAGCCCGCAATCGCGACAACCTTGACGAGAGCAAACCAGAATTCCAGTTCGCCGTAGTTCTTGACACTGGCGAGGTTTGCGGCGGTGAGTAGCACGGTCACGAGAACACTGAACTGCCACACGGCTATCTGGGGAAACCAGCTGTTCAGGATGTTGGCTGCTGCAGTGGCCTCAAGCGGAACGAGCAGAACCCAGAACCACCAGTACATCCACCCGATGGTGAATCCGGCCCACGGGCCAATTGCCTTCGAAGCATACGTCGAGAAAGATCCGGAATCCGGCATTGCACACGCCATTTCACCCAGCATGCGCATGACGAGGATAACCAGGATGCTTGCGAAGATATACGCCAGAATCGCCCCTGGTCCTGCTTCGGCGATCGCATGACCCGAGCCCACGAAGAGTCCGGCGCCGATGCTGCCGCCGATCGACAGCATGACGACATGCCGCTGTCGAAGTCCGTGTCCGAGATTGCTCTCACCGGGCACGCTATTGGTCGAATCGCGCGAGCGATGAGGCTGAGTTGTCGTCGCTCTTTTTGCTGAACTGGCTTTCGTACCGCTACCTGATGAAGCTGCCATAACGGGTTGTCTCCTTTCAAGCTTCGATTTTTATGCCGTCTTTCTCAGTCCCTTCGTGGAGTGACCTATTTATTCGCTGTTGTATCGATCACCCGTGTTATCGGCGCTTGACGAAACTGGGCGTGGCGGCATCGAACGCGTGGATCAGCGTAGCGATCGGCAAATACTGTCACAAGCGAATTTATCGACTTGTGCATTCCGGCCGGGAATAAATCCCGTCGCGGCTGCCCTCGGTGAGGGGAGAGAGTTTGCCGTCGAAGAGCCGGTAATTTTCCAGATGATGACGGAGTGACGCGTGAGCGTTCTGACGGGCTTATACACGAAGGTTGGCGAAATTATCCTAGTCCATGCACTCCATGCAGCGTCATGATGTGCATTGCAAGCCGCTCTGCGACGCAGATTTTGCTTCGTGCGCCAAAGATCGAATAGATAGCCGAACGGATCATGGTTCGGCCCGTAACTCACTCCTCACGGACTGCCCATGTTTGAATATTCTTCCAGCACTGTATCGAAGGTCGACCCGGAACTCTGGCACGCAATCGAAGAGGAAAACCGTCGCCAGGAAGATCACATTGAGCTGATCGCATCGGAAAACTATACGAGTCCGGCCGTCATGGCTGCGCAAGGTTCGCAACTCACGAACAAGTACGCAGAAGGCTATCCTGGCAAGCGTTACTATGGGGGCTGCGAGTACGTCGACGTTGTCGAGCAGTTGGCTATCGACCGCGTGAAGCAACTGTTCGGAGCCGAAGCCGCCAACGTGCAACCGAATTCCGGCTCGCAGGCGAATCAGGGGGTTTTCTTCGCGATGCTTAAGCCCGGCGACACGATCATGGGTATGAGCCTTGCCGAAGGTGGTCACCTGACGCACGGTTCTCCCGTCAACATGTCCGGCAAATGGTTCAATGTCGTGAGCTACGGCTTGAACGAGGCCGAAGATATCGATTATGACAAGGCTGCAGCGCTGGCCGCTGAACACAAGCCCCGGCTGATCGTTGCGGGCGCATCGGCGTTCGCGCTGCGCATCGACTTCGAGCGCCTTGCGAAGATCGCGAAGAGCGTAGGCGCCTACCTGATGGTCGATATGGCCCACTACGCGGGCTTGATCGCGGCGGGTCTCTATCCGAATCCGGTGCCGCACGCGGACTTCGTCACCACGACGACGCACAAGAGCCTGCGTGGACCACGCGGCGGCGTGATCCTGATGAAGGCCGAGTACGAAAAGCAGATCAATTCGGCGATCTTTCCGGGAATTCAGGGTGGTCCACTGATGCATGTCATCGCTGCGAAGGCGGTTGCTTTCAAGGAAGCGTTGTCGCCTGAGTTCAAGGACTATCAGACGCGTGTCGTGGAGAACGCACGCGTGCTGGCTGAAACCTTGGTGAAGCGTGGACTGCGCATCGTGTCGGGACGCACGGAAAGCCACGTCATGCTGGTCGATCTTCGCGCAAAGAAGATCACAGGCAAGGCGGCTGAGGCTGCGCTCGGCGCCGCGCATATTACGGTCAACAAAAACGCGATTCCGAACGACCCGGAAAAGCCCTTCGTCACGAGCGGCGTGCGTCTCGGTTCGCCAGCCATGACTACGCGCGGCTTCGGTATCAAGGAAGCCGAGCTGGTCGGCAACCTCATCGCCGATGTCCTCGAGGCTCCAGAGGACGAAGAAACGCGCAATCGTGTGAAGGCCGAAGTGGCAGCGCTGACGCGCCGGTTCCCCGTCTACGGCCGCTAACTGAAATCGGGTCCAGCGATATAAGCGGTTGTGGCTGGTATGAGAGCTCGTGGCGCCGCATCGCCGATGCGGCGCCACTGGGATGATGGATAGGGCGAATGAGCACGTTCAACGCGCGACGCCTGTCAGCGCTTCCCCCGCTTGAGACGCTCATGTGCTTCGAAGCGGTGGCGCGGCTGGGGAGCTTTACCCGCGCAGCCCATGAGCTATCGATAACCCAGAGCGCGGCGAGCAAACAGATACGAACGCTCGAAACCCTTCTAGGGTGCTCGCTTTTCGAGCGGCACACCCGCGCACTCAAACTCAACGAAAGTGGTCTTCGCCTTTTCGGCGAATTGCGGCCGCTTCTTTCCAGACTTCAGCACACGATTTCGCGCGTCAGGGACGACGATGAAAGAGACGCGATATCGGTCGTCTGTACACATGCCGTTGCGCAGTATTGGCTGCTGCCGCGACTGGCGGATTTTATCGATCGCTTTCCAGCTGTCTCGATCGACGTGAAGTCAACCAACTCGATCAACGAAAAACTGTGCGCCGAGTATGCGTTTGGAATCCTCTATGGAGAGGGTGAGTGGAAGTCGCTGGAAAGCGCCAAGCTGTTTCCGGAAATCGTATATCCCGTCTACAGCGTCTCCGGGTACACGAAAGGTATTCCCGGCACGTTAGGCGAACTGGCGCAGGCGCCGCTGATCCATCTCGACTCGAGCGAATGGGACTGTCTCGACTGGAAAGACTGGTTCGCGCAGCTTTCCTTCGACTACACACCGACGCCCTCGCTTATCTTCAATCAGACCGCGCTCGTTTATGAAGCGGCACAAAGAGGCCTCGGCATCGGATTGGGCTGGGATTTCATCGTGAGCCCAGCCATTCAGGCAGGCACGCTCAGCGCGATCCCCGACATGTCGCTGATAACAGGACGGCATGACTATCTGGTGCATCCGCGCGGAAAATCGCTCAACGTGGATGAAATCAGGTTTCGCGACTGGCTGATCGAGAGCGTCTAATCGCATGGAAATAGCGCGCGGCGCGTTCGTGCAGTGCGCAGTGCAATTCAACTTTTATCAGGTGCGAGCTGATTGAAAACATGATCGCACGCAGCTTTCCATGCGGCGTACCCCCCATTTTCAATCAGTAGATCTCGTCCTCCCGCTGTGTAAGTCCCGGGAGTCGCGATGGACAGCCCCAATTCGTCGATTGGCGTCGATGACTTGTACCGCGAGTACGCAACGCAATCCTCGACACTGCTGAACACCAACGCTCTTGCGGCTTCCGGTGGCATGCCGTTTTGAGTGAGCCACTGCTGCAATTCGTGAATCAGGAAATAGAACCATCCGTTCATACACGCAGCAATCATGGCGAGTTCGAATTCGCGCTCGGTCTCCAGATTCACGACGTTTCCGAGCGGCGCAAACAACTGCGCTCCCTTGGAATTGGCGGGATGAACCGCGACCGTCGATCGATTGATCTCAGCTGCGTAGGACATCATCACACGGCTATAGTCACGGTTACCAAACAACCGCGACAGATCTTCGATCGAAACGCCCGCCACGACGGAGATCAATGGCTGAAGAGGCTTCAAGGTCACTTGCCGGGCGAGTTCCGCGAGGTGTGCCGGGCGTACGCCGACGAGCACGACGTCGGCATCATTCACGACGTCCTGGTTGCTCGCCATCACCATGCAGTCGAGATCTTTTGCTAGCGCTGCTGCCTTCCCCTCGTTTCTCGGCGAAAGAAGAAGCTGTATGGCGGCGCTGCCGTCGCGACTCAAGCCGCGAATCATCTTGTCGGTGAGGTCGCCTACGCCGAGCACGCCAAGCTTGATCATGGTTTCGCTATTCCCGCAAAAGTGGTGGTCGGTCCGTTCCCGTCAAGCCGTGCCCAGATTCCTGCGGGCGAAAAACCGCTGTAATTCCCGCTCTTCAGGTCGCACGCCTGTAAACACAGTGACGTATTCGGCGATCCGCGTCATGCGTACCGCCAACTCCTCATTCGGATGTGTCGACACGTATCCCAGTTGCGTGAAATACAGCGCCCTTGCCCGCACGTCCGCCGCAAGCGGTTGGTAGTCGAAACGCAGGAACATGTTGGTGAGGGCGGCGACACGGCGCTCGTCGTCGTCAGCGGCCTCGCGGGCGATCTCCGGCGACTGCTGCGCCCAACTCCGGATCGCGGCTTCGAATCGCGAGTCGAAGATCGTGTCGTCGAACCAGCAGTCGAACACGTTCAATACCGCTTCGCAGATGGTCTCCGCATAGGCGTCTGCGCGCTTGATCCAGTTGCCCGTGTTGGTCGACTTCCAACGGCTCAGTAGCGCGGCCAACAACTCTTCGCGGTCGGTAAAGAACCAGTAGAAACTGGTTCTCGACAGATTGAGCTTCTTCGCAAGAGGCAGGATGCGGACCGATTCGACCCCGCCTTCGAGAAGGCTTTCGTAGGCGGCATCGAGCCACATTTCGACAGAGCCGCGTACGGCATCGACGGCTTCTTCCATGAGAACAGTTCCTTTGTAACGAGTCCGGTAAGCGCGTGTCGGCTCTGGCGATTGTGCCGGAACGAAGCCAAAGAGGCATTCACACAGGGTTTACACGGGTAATGTACATCAATGTCCTTGTACTTGACACAAGTGTACAGCGGTCTTAATCTGCAATCAAACACCATAGTTGAGACGTCCCCACCTGCGACAAGAGGCACTTCCATGTCGACTGATCCGCTGCTGCAACCGTACACGCTCAAGCACGTCACTTTCCGCAATCGAATCATGACGACGTCGCACGAGCCGGCGTACGCAGAGGACGGTATGCCGAAAGAGGCGTACCGTGCGTACCACGTCGAGCGGGCGAAGGCCGGCATCGCGCTGACGATGACGGCCGGTTCGGCGGCCGTTTCGAAAGACAGTCCGCCCGTCTTCAACAACATTCTTGCCTACAAGGATGAGGTCGTTCCGTGGATGAAGGATCTCGTCGACGAATGCCACGAGCACGGCGCGAAGGTGATGATCCAGTTGACGCATCTCGGCAGGCGCACGCGATGGGACAAGGGAGACTGGCTCCCCGCCGTGTCGCCATCGCATGCGCGCGAGCCCGCGCATCGTGCGTTCCCGAAGAAGATCGAGGAATGGGATATCGACCGTATCATTCGCGACTTTGCCGATGCCGCCGAGCGCATGAAAGCGGCGGGCCTCGATGGCCTCGAAATTGAATCCTATGGTCATCTGATGGACCAGTTCTGGTCGCCGCTGACCAACACGCTCGACTCGCCTTACGGCGGCTCGCTCGACAACCGTCTGCGCTTCACTTTCGAAGTACTGAGGGCGATCCGCGAGCGGGTTGGAGACAACTTCCTGCTGGGACTCCGCTATACCGCGGACGAAATCATCGCGGGCGGTATCACCAAAACAGAAGGTATCGAGATTTCCCAGCGGTTAGCCAAAAGCGGTCTGGTCGATTATCTGAACGTGATTCGCGGACACCTCGAAACCGATGCAGGATTGACCGACATCATTCCGATCATGGGAATGAAGAGCGCTCCGCATCTGGACTTTGCAGGGGAAATCCGCGAAGCGACGGGCTTCCCGACCTTTCACGCTGCGCGTATCCAGGACGTGGCCACCGCGAGATATGCGATCGAGTCGCGCAAGATCGATATGGTGGGCATGACGCGCGCGCACATGACGGATCCGCACATCGTCAGGAAGATCATCGAGCGCAGGGAGGACGATATCCGGCCGTGCGTGGGCGCGAACTACTGTCTCGATCGAATCTATCAGGGAGGCGCGGCTTACTGCATTCACAACGCCGCGACGGGGCGCGAACTGACGATGCCCCACACGATTGCGCGAGCCGCGACGAAGCGCAAGATCGTTATCGTGGGCGCGGGTCCCGCGGGGTTGGAAGCCGCACGGGTTGCGGGCGAACGAGGCCATGATGTGCTCGTGCTCGAAGCGATGAACGATCCGGGCGGCCAGATTCGCCTGACTGCACAGAGCGAGCGCCGCAAGGAGATGCTGGGCATCATCGACTGGCGTATGTCCCAGTGCGAGCGGCTCGGCGTGCGATTCGCGTTCAACACATGGGCCGATGCCGACACCGTGAAAGCGGAGAGCCCGGACGTCGTGATCGTTGCGACGGGCGGCATGCCGCACACGGAAGTGCTGACGGAAGGCAACGAACATGTCGTCTCTTCGTGGGACGTCATTTCCGGCGACGTAAAGCCCGGCAAGAACGTGTTGATCTTCGACGATGCCGGCGACCACGCCGCCCTGCAAGCTGCCGAAACGATCGCTCAGGCAGGCGGCAGCGTGGAAGTGATGACGCCCGATCGCGCATTCTCGCCCGAGGTCATGAGCATGAATCTCGTGCCCTACATGCGTACGCTGCAAAAGCTGAAGACGAAGTTCACGGTGACTTACCGGCTCGAAGCGGTGCGCAGAGAAGGGCAGGAATTTGTCGCGGTCATCGGCAGCGATTACGGCGGCGTGCGAAATGAGCAACGCTACGATCAGATTGTCGTGAATCACGGAACCATTCCGATGGACGAACTGTATTTCGAACTGAAGCCATTGTCGAAAAATCTGGGTGCCGTGAATTACGAGAACCTGATAAACGGCAAGGTGCAGGCAGAAGAGAAGAATCCGGAAGGACTTTTCCAGCTCTTCAGAATCGGCGACGCAGTATCGGCGCGAAACACGCATGCGGCTATCTATGACGCGCTCCGTCTCGTCAAGGATCTATGACGACAAGCTTCACCTGACTTTCATGCACGAGAACGGCGATTGACCTGACGGTCTTCGCCGCTTTCACCCTCCAGATTCGCGTCCCCAGTTATATCTGGGCCGCGATGTATCCGCTATTGGCGATTAAAAAAATGAATGCAAACGCCGCGTGAAGGAACGCGGGTTGAGCGTATTACGAGCTCGCGGGTAAACACCATTTTTGACGCGTTGACAGTTGGTTCCACGTGGTACTAATCTGAATTCGCACTGGATGCCTTCTTTTCGCGCGTTCGCAGTTCTCCACAACCGCAGAACGTCAAGGAGCCGAAATGAGCACCATCAATGGGATCACCGATCTTCATCGCCATAGAGCAGAATCAAAGCTCGCCTACAGAACCGATGACGCGGTTCTCGGCTGCCGGGCTGGAGTAATCGACGGTTCACTGGTACGCGCATTTGAAGATCTCGATCGCAAATCGATGAGAGCATTCCGACTGGCGCGCCTGCGTGAGCAACTGCGTTCTCACGACTACGCCGGCATGCTGCTATGCGATCCGCTGAACATTCGCTACGCAACCGACACCAACAATCTCGGGCTGTGGGTCATGCATTCGCCGAGTCGCTATGTATTCGTCGCGACGGATGGGCCCGTGATCCTGTTCGACTTCACCAGCAGCCGGCACAACAGCGAAGGCATCGAGACAATCGACGAAATCCGTCCCGCCACGCCGTGGATCTATTTCCTTGCGGGTCCGCGCGTCGAAGAGAAGGCGGAGTTGTGGGCAAAAGAGATCGCGGATATCGTCCGCACCTATGGTTCCGGCAATCGCCGGCTGGCTGTCGACCGTTGTGATCCCTGGGGTGCCGAACGGCTCAAGCGTAACGGAATCGAATTGTTCGATGCGCAGCCTTTGACGGAGCAGGCTCGCGTCATCAAGGGGCCGCAAGAGATCGAACAGCATCGGATATCGATGGGCGTGTGCGACCTGGGCATCGCAAGAATGCGCGAGGCTCTCACGCCGGGCATCACGGAAAATCAGCTGTGGAGCGTCTTTCACGCGACCAACATCGCACACGGCGGCGAGTACGCGGAGTCCCGGTTGCTCACTTCCGGCGAGCGAACCAACCCATGGTTTCAGGACACATCGAATCGCATCATCGAGGCCGGCGATATGGTCGCGTTCGACACGGATATGGTCGGGCCAGGCGGATCGCTCTCGGATATCTCACGTAGCTTCGTCTGTCCGGGTAAGGCGGCAACTGGACATCAGCGAGATCTTTTCGGTTTTGCGGCGGATCAGATCGCGCACAACGTCAGTTTGCTGAAGGCAGGGCTGTCGTTCCGCGAGTTTGCCGAGCATTGCTGGCCCGTACCCGATCAATACGTGCACAACCGCTACATGATGATGCTGCACGGTGTTGGACTCGTCGACGAATATCCGAGCGTTGCGTATGCGGTGGATTTCGATGCCTGGGGATACGACGGCGTGTTCCAGGAGAACATGGTCGTCTCGGTTGAAAGCTATATCGGCGAACACGGCGGGAAAGAGGGCGTCAAGCTGGAAGAGCAGGTGTTGATCACCGCGACGGGTGCCGTCGTGCTTTCGAGCTGTCCGCTTCTGAACGATCTGAATGCTTGAGTCTGCAAGATAAACAGGTGCCGATTCGATGCACGCAAGCAAACTTCCGCTGTTGATCGACTCTGATGCCGTTCTGGGTGACATCCCGCCGGAGCAGATGGTCGACGCGCTCGCGCGGGGACATCTTCAGCAATACGTCTCCGCGGCGCGAGTCCATTCCCGGATAGGCCGGACATCGAGGCCGGACGCGGAAGTGCTCGTATGGGTCGCATCGCGGGAAGACGGCGGATTGGGTATGAAGTTCGTGACGCTCTCGCGTGACAACAAGGATCGATCGGAAAGTACCGCGGACACGATTCATTCGGCGATCCTGCTGTGCGATGCCGACGATGCAAGTATCAAGTGCTTTATCGTGGGCAACAGCTTCACGCGATACAAAACAGCGGCGGATTCGGCACTCGCGGCGCGATTCCTCGCGCCGCGAGAACCTCGACGCTTACTGATGATCGGTGCGGGCTCGCAAGCGCCCATTCATCTGAAAGTCATGTGCGCGGAGTTTCCGTCGCTTGAGCGAATTGAAGTGTGGAACCGCAATGCGGATCGCGCGGCAAAGGTCGTCGAGCGATCTGAGTTTTCTGGGGATACGCGGGTATCCAGAGCACTGGAGCAGAGCGTACGCGAAGCGGACATCGTCATCTGCACGACAAGCTCGACGATGCCCATATTCAAGGGGGAATGGCTGAAACCCGGCACACATGTAGATCTGGTAGGTGGCTATACGCCACAGATGCGCGAGGCCGACGACGCGGCTGTGCTCAAGGCGAGCGTCTATGTCGATCACCGAGCGCTCGTGATGGAAAACTGCGGCGACATCGTGCAACCGCTGGAAACCGGTGTGATCGACGCATCGCACGTTCGCGGAGATCTGTTCGATCTTTGCGCAAAGACAGTGGAGGGACGCCGAAGCGATCACGAGATCACGCTGTTCAAGAACGGCGGCGGTGGTCATCTCGATCTGATGTTCGCCGAATGGCTGTTTGCGAACCAGCGGCCGGACGAACAACGATTGGTCGAAGCACCAACGCGAGGATGAAACGCGATATGGAATTGAGCATGAGAAGCGCGAGCCAGGCCGACAAACGCGCGGATGCCGATGGTGACGCCGTGTCGCTCGCCGACGATGTATTCGACAAGGTCGTCATAAGGGGCCCGCTGAGCGACATGTGGCGCCTGACGTTGTGGGCGAACTGCTACTGCGAACCCATTTTCGCAGCGATGGCGCAGGAGTTCGACGTTGGGCGAGATGAGTTCAATGTACTGAGTTGCCTGGCATCTTATGGATCGATGGTTGCGAAAAACATTTGCGATGTGACGGGCCGCCCGAAGAACAGTATCAGCCGCGCCGTGAACAGTCTGATTACACGCAAGATGATCAGGCGGAAGACCAATGCTCACGATCGCCGCGAGAGTCTGCTGATGCTCAACGATAGCGGACGGCGCCTCTACGAGAAGGTGTTGCCGGTTGCCGTCGATCGCCAGACGCTGATGCTCAGGGTGCTGAACACTCAGGAGAGAGCCATGCTGGACAGCATCCTCAACAAGATGATGAGTACGCGGCACGAGTGGTGAATTCGGCCGTGTGTTAATCCGGTGTTCGGGAATATTTCGACCAGCTCAGAGTCTGGAAGTCGTTGACGGAGAGAGTTCATGAACAGCATTACATCGCCCTGGCTCGAATCAGGACCGGCACCGGAATGTGCGTCGAGATCCGATGCGCCGATTCTGTGCGTGGATGGCGTCGGTAAGATGTTCGGGGCGCATAGAGTGCTCGAAGACGTCAGTTTCCAGATGCGAACGGGCGAAGTGATTGCCATCATCGGCCCGAGCGGATCCGGCAAAAGCACGCTGCTGCGCTGTATCAATCAACTGGAACCGCCCACGGAGGGGCGCGTCACGATCGACGATATGACGATCGAAGCGGGTCACGCACCGTCCCGTCGCGAACTCGTGACGTTACGTCGACGTATCGGAATGGTTTTCCAGTCGTTCAATCTCTTTCCGCATCTGTCCGTGCTGCGGAACGTCAGCCTCGCGCAGGAACGCACGATGGGCCGCAGTCGCAAGGAGGCCGACGAGCGGTCGCTCGAATTGCTGGAGAGGGTCGGGCTCGCCAACAAGGCGTCGCAGTATCCCGCGCGGTGCTCAGGCGGTCAGCAGCAACGCATTGCCATCGCGCGTGCGTTGGCGCTCGAGCCGGAAATCATGCTGTTCGACGAGCCTACGTCTGCACTCGACCCGGAACTCGGGCTCGAAGTACTGACCGTGATGAAAGAACTCGCGACGTCTGGCATGACGATGATCGTCGTGACTCACGAAATGCACTTTGCAGAAAGCGTGTCCGACCGGGTCATCATCATGGCCGACGGCCGCATTCTCGAACAGGGCGACAGTGAAGAGGTGATGCGACGTCCCAAGACCGAGCGAGCCGCCAAATTCCTCAGTGCAGTGAGGGACAGGTAAATGATGATCGACCTCTCCGCAATTCTGAAAGGCGTCCCCTGGACCGTTGCGTTGACCATCGCAACTTTTACGCTCGGGTCGATTCTCGGCCTGCCGCTGTGCGCAATGCGCCTTTCGAGAAATTTCATCCTTCGTGGCGTCGCAACGGGGATCGTGGTGGTGTGCCGCTCGATCCCGCCCATCGTGTGGCTGTTCTTCGTGTTCTTCGGCATCGGCAACGACCTGCTTGCGATGAGCCCGTTCGTCGCTGCGGCTGTCGGACTTGGCATCGTGACGGCGGCCAATATGTCGGAGATCTATCGCGGCGCGCTCACGGCAATTCATCCCGGGCAATACGAGGCAGCGAAGGTGCTCAACCTGACTCGTGTCCAGCAATTCCGCGACGTCGTGTTTCCGCAGTTGGTCCGGATCGCGTTACCGACAGCTGCGACGTATCTGATCGGGCTTCTTAAGGACTCGGCGGTCGCGTCGACGATCGGTGTCACCGAACTGGCATTCCAGGCTTATCACGTTTCCCAGGCGACCTTCCGTGGGCTGAGCGTCTATGGTTCCGCGGCCTTGCTTTACATCGCGTTGAGTATTCCCGTCGCGTGGGCTTCGCGGTGGGCCGACGTTCACCTTCGTTCGCGGGTGTCACGATGAACAATCTGCTCGAACAATGGAAAGGCTGGTTACCCGATCTTCTGGACGGTTATCGGATTTCACTGGAGGTGACGGCAGTCACGCTGGCGGTCGGCATTCCGTTGGGGCTGGCACTCGCATTGATGGTGTCAGCACGATCGCGTCCGATCCGTACCTTCGCGCTGATCTTCGTTGAAATAGGGCGCGGTGCGCCTGCGCTGATCCTGCTGCAGTTCTGCTATTTCGGGCTGCCCGCGGCGGGCTTGACACTGTCTTCGTTTGCGTCCGCCTGCGTCGCGCTGGCATGCTGCACGGGTGCCTATACAAGCGAGATGATTCGCGCGGGCTTCGAGGCGGTGCCGTATGGCCAGAAAGAGGCGGCGCTCGTTATCGGCCTGAACGGCGTGGACGCGTTGCGCTTCGTCATCATTCCGCAAGGCATGCGCGTTGCCCTGCCATCGCTGCTTGGCTTCTCCATCATGATGCTTCAGGCGACCTCGCTGTGCTTCACGATTGCGCTGCCGGAACTGGTGAGCCGCGCTTCGAATATCGGCTCGTCGACATTCGAGTACATGCCCGTATTGATACTGGCCGGTTTGCTGTTTGCCGTCATTTGCGTTCCATCGACGTTCGCTGTGTCGGCGCTGGAACGCAGGTTGGGACGCCACGCGGTTCGATAGTGCGTCGATATTTCCACGCTCCAAAGCGCCACCCTGTGTATGTCACGTGAGGATAGACCATGAATGCTTTGTTGAAACGTCTTGCCGTGCTTGGCTGTTCCGTTTCCCTGCTCGGCTTTGGCGCCGCTGCACATGCTGCGGGAAGTTGCACGCCCGCGCACAAGTTCTCGACGATCAAACCGGGCACACTTTCCGTCGCAACATGGGACTTCCCGCCGTATTCCATTCCTGTGAGTGGGAGCGAAGTCAACGGGGTCGACGGTGCGATCCTCAGGCTGATTGCGGCCAAAGAGTGTCTGACGCTCTCTTTCGCGAACGTCGATGCAGCGGCGGTGATTCAATCGGTGGTGTCCGGGAAAGCCGACATCGCGATGGGTGACTGGTATCGCACCGCCGACCGGGCGAAGGTACTCGGATTGAGTGCGCCGATGTACCTAGATCAGATGGGTGTCATTTCGGGTCAGGGAAGCGACACGATCAACGGTATGCAGGGAAAGCGGGTCGGTGCCGTCGCGGGATACCTGTGGACGGGCGATTTGCAGAAGGTCTTCGGAACCAGTCTGACCATCTATCCGAATCCGGTTGCAATGGCACAAGATCTGTCAGCGGGGCGCATCGACGTCGGCACGGATAGCTATGCCGTCGCCGTCTACGATCAAAAGAAGGGCGGTTACAAGGCAATGAAAATCGATGTCGTCAAACCTGACAAGCGAGTGCCTGCGACGATTCAGCCTGGGCAGACGGCCTTCCCGTACACCAAGTCGAATCAGGCGCTTGGAGATGCGCTTTCGGCCGATATCGAGGCACTGCATCAGTCCGGCGATATTGCGCGCATCCTTAAAGAACACGGGCTGGATCCGAACGCCGAAAAGGTCGGCACACCGCGACTGGTGCAGTGAGAGTCCCGCTAAAGACGATGACCGATAGCGGGCGGTTGCTTGGCAAGCCACTGTCTTCGCGAGGGCCGATCGGTTCGATGATCGGCGCGACCGGTCTTTGGGCGATCTCGTTGATTGCGCCTCTGATACTGGCCGCATTTTCTCCGACCGAGATCACGGCGGCCCGGTACTTGTGGTACGGCATCGTCTCCGCTGCGATTCTTCTCGTGCGATATCGCCATCGTCGACTCGGTGTCCGACGTTGGATACGTGCTGCGTTCTATGGCTTGTCAGGAAACGTTGCCGTCTCTATTCTCGTCAGCTTTGCGGTCCAGAATACGGGCGCAGAGGTCGTCATACCGATCATCGGGCTATTGCCGATCAGCATCTCCGTAGCAGGCAGCAGACATCTGCCTGTTGCAACATGGCGCCGGTTGTTGATTCCGTTCGCGTTGGTCACGGTGGGGCTGATCGTCGTGCTGACGGTGCAGTCTGGCGCGCTTGGCGGGAATGCGAAGCTAACGTGGGCGGGTACGGCGGCAGCGCTATTAACGGTGGCGCTATGGACGTGGTACGCGCTATCGAATGCGCGCTTTCTGCAGAACAATCCATCCATCACGAGCACACATTGGTCGTGTGCAGTCGGCGTTGCGACCTTGTTGTTCTGTCTGGTGATGGCTGCCGTACAGCTCTACGGTGACAATGGTGTCGTGCTCGTTAAGAACATCCGGCAGGAATGGCCGATCTTCGCGCTGGTCACGATCAGCCTTGGCGCAGGAACCTCATGGCTCGCAACGGCGCTTTTTAATCGTGCGTCACACGAGTTGCCAATGGGACTGGTGGGTCAACTGGTCGTTCTTGAAACGCTCTTTGGAATTCTTTACATCTGCCTGTACAAACACACGATACCGCCGTTGACGCAGACAGTGGGCATGTTGCTCGCGATCGCCGGGATCTGGCTTTCCGCCAGAGTGCTATTGCGTGATGTCGAGCAGGCGAACTGCCATTAGCGATCTTCGAACAAAGGCTCTTGAACGCAGTGGATAAGGATTTTCCGGCAGGAACGAGACGCGTGATTTAACGCGAAATGATCGACAAAATATGTTTATCTGGACATCGACTTGACGATATCTTGCACCGCCGCGTGAGCTTTCTGAACGGCTTGGCGGGGTAAGCGCACGGGTCGGATACACCGTGCGGAAGCGGGAAGGGTAACGGGGGCAATTGATCGGCCATTGCGGACGTTGGAGTTCGGCCACTGCGAGGCTGCAGAGAGGCGCTTTGCCGCCGTTCGCGCCGTAGTAGCCTCGCATGTCAGGTGCTGATGCGAGTGAACGAGTACTTGCGGCCCTGCGCAGCCATACACACCCCAAACGTCCGGATGCCCGCTTTTAGAGGTACAGCGGTCATACTTACTGTCGGGTCGATTGATGACTCGAAGCCACTGCGGTCGTTGTCCCCCGATGTTGCTCCACACTTGACAAACGTCCCTTACGAGCGCCCCTGGGAAGAATGGAGGCGCCGGGAATCATTGCCAGTCGCAGCTGCCTGTGTCAGTCGCCGCGCCGGACTTCAATCCAAACGCAGTTTTCTTGCCGCTTTTCCTGTTGATATAAACCATCGACGGGACCATCGTTCCCTGACTCACCATCTGATATTCACCCGTGACCTGCTTTCCGTAGACCTCGATCCACGTCGTTGTAATTTCATCAGGCGCATTCTTGTCAAGTGTTTCCGATGTTGATTCGGCCAGTATCAACGGAATGGTTTGCCGGGAGTTTTGATACTTGACGAACCCCCACGACAACCTACTCGACGAATCAGAATACGTCTGCAGTTCGAAATTGGTTGATTTCGCCCCGCCTGAACCAAAGCAAAACGTGTCGTGACTGATTTCCGCATGAGCGATCAAAGGAACGAAAAGCAAAGAGGCCGTAAAAATTAGTGCCTTCATAGGTGTCATGGAATCAAGGTTTTTGCAGTGTCAAAAAGGCATCGATTGTGTGCTGGGTAGCATAGAACTTTGTCTTGATCTTCGGGTGCGGCGGATTACCCGTCATGACGACATGCGGTGGAGTGCCGGCCGTTACCGCTACCGGTTGCCCTTGCGCATCAAGAACAGGTTCCTTCGCACTATTGCGCCGCCACACGAACGTAAGTGGAGTCGTACTGCCTGAGAATACATCGTCGAGCAATGCATTTCGCAAATAGAGAACGGCCTGCAGCCTGACATCATAGCCATTCAGATTCTCAATGCTTACGTTGCCGTTGACATCCCTGCTGACTGCGGCGGCGTCATCCTGAGTGACACCCGCGTCCATGTGATGGAGCATGCCAGACCGATTCGCCACATAGAAGCAGGAACTGTCGACACAGTTTTCCTTGTTGCTATCGCCATCGTTATTGCGAGCAATCAGCGCATTCGGGTCCCAGCCAAGCTGGGAAAACGTAGCGGGAACAGTACCCGTCGGAAATTTTCGAAACTCACCGTAAGGCTTGTAGTTCTCCAAGTGCGTCAACTGAATCAGGCCGCGGCCATAGTAAGGGTTGTACGAGGCGTGCTCTCCGCCGAGTTCCTTGACGTAGTGAAGACTGTCCGTTTCTGGAACGACGTGCGCAAAAAAATGGGCTAAACGCTGTCGGCTGGCCGATACGCCGTACTTCCTGGTACCCTTGTTGAACGCCAAAACCCACTCGCCGGCACGGCTTCTCGCTGTGCTCCATCGCGTCGTCGATTGCGCGAACTGGGTTCCTTGCAGATAAAGCCATTTTGGCGGAAAGCATCTCGCCATTTCATCCGCGCTCAACCAGCCGCATCGCCTGAAATAGCGGATAAACTGCAATGGATGAAAGAACCAGAGCTTGTCTTCACTCAAGCCCGTCTTGTCCCAGAACTGGAATTTCTTCAGCAATTCCAGGAAGTCGTGATATCCGTCGGGATTCGTGCTCTTCTGCTTCCCATAAAAGCCATCCGGCTCGTTGAGCTTCGCATATCGGACGTCGTTGTGCGCGCTGTTCCATTCGGTCGGCGCTTCACAAATGAATCCGCGCAACTTCTCGCGAATGGCAGCATGTCCCCTGACGTAGCTGCTCAATGCATCTTCATCGACAGACTCGTTCGCATTGGATGCCTGCGGCGCCACGTCGTCGACGATCTTCTTTAGTTGATCGACATCGCACAGTCCGTCGTCGCTGAAGGGCGTGTTGCCTTCGCTGATCTTCTGCCAGCCGGTGAAGAATGGAAAATCGGCATCCGATAGCTTGATGATGCTATCCGCGTTGATGTCGATATATCCCTCCTGCCCTTGCGCGAAAGTCACGCGCATCCACGTCGTACGCGGGCCAGGCGCGCTGATGGGATGCGGATTGCCCGCCACGCCAGGCGCAACGCCAGCGGGTGTATCGGTTGTGCCGCTGGCCAGCACCGGCTGGTCTGCGAGAATGCGCCCGAACCGCAGCAACTCGTAGCCGTCGTTCGGGCCATCCTTATAAAGTTGTGTCGCGCGCGCAATCATGCTGTATTCGTAGCCAGACTCGCTGACCGGTTGCGGCGTCAGCAGCGTACGCACCCCGTCGCTTCCCACCTGCCATGTCGACGTATATTTCGTGCCCTTGTGAAAATACGATTCGACATGAAGCGCGCCACCCTGGTTAGTACCACCTTGAAGCGGCTGGAATAGCACACCATGCAGCTTGTTGTGACTGTCCGTGCCTGGCGGCTTCGCGAGGAAGGTCTGATCCGCTGGAATGATGTAGTAGGTATGCCCCCAGCAATCCTTGCTGGTCGGTGTTGCGGGCCCCTTGTTGTCCAACTGGGTGCTGCCGAAATATGCGTTGAAGTCGGCAGGCAGCATGAACACTTCGAAGTGGACATGCATTTGCCCGTGACAGCGCCCGGGCAGCCCCAATACGTCCTTCCGGTAGATCTTCTTTCCGCCGCCCACCTGGCCATCCTCAGGTGTGGGTGTGCGCAGGTACTCGGGCAATGTATTCAGCTGCACGCCTAGCCCCGTGTATCCATCGAGTTCGAGCAGATGCATGTAGAGCGAATAGAACGTGATCGAACGCCCGTCGCCCGTTTCGGTCGAGTGCTTGATAAGAACGAAGCCGGCATTGCTGTCAGGTGTGCCGCTCCCGCCGTCGATTGCTTTCTGACACACGCGATACGCAACGATCTCGCCGTCCGCGATCGCCCTGACGCGTTCGTTCTGCGTCGCGGGCATCAAATGGACGCCCGTGTGCCACCGCCGGTCAAAGGCAACAGGATAGATGCCGTGCGCTAACTGGAACTGGTCAACCGCATCCATCATCGGATCCAGCGCATTGGCATCGTTTGATGTCATGCCTGTTGCGGGCAAAAAAGGGGGGCTGATAATCATTGTTGCTATCGCGATATGGGATATGCGTTGCTGATCTTCACATCGCCTTGCGGAAGAACGGGGAGCGGGGTCTCGAGACTGGCCGGCCCGGCAAAGGAATGCTGCGCGCCCTTAATGTCGATTTTTCCGGGGGCGTGAATTTCGATCCCACCATCCTTAATGCGGATATAGGCACCGCCCGACGTGAGCAAAACCTCCTGCTTCGCCACCGCTTCGATACTTTCCGTGGCGGAAAGCAGCGTGATGCTTTTCTGCGCTGTCATTTCGATGTTGTCCGAATGCGCCCGAATCTCGACTTTGCCCTTGGCAGCGAAGAGCTTCATGCCTGCGTTCTGCACGAACAGGCTCAACTTTTCAGCAACGCTCACAATGAGCGACTTGCCAGATGCAATGTGCGTGCTTTGTCCGCTCACCAGGTTGGTGTGCGCGCTACTGGCGATATGCAGGGAATTCTGTGTCGACAGCGCGATGCCCGACGGGCTGCCGAACAGCATGACAGGTTGCTTGAACGCATTGGCAGCGCCGGTGCCGCCGCCCGCCGTGTTTCCGCAAGACGAAGAACCCGTTACGCTACTTTCAGTCGCATCGGTGAGCGACTTCAGTGCGTCGTGGCCCTCTTTGAGGTTTTCTCCCTGATGCGCGGTGCTCGCATCCGACATCGCGTCAAGCACGCTCTGCGCATTCACCAGTTGCGTGCGTGATGCGCCTGCATCGAGCGGCTGGCTGACGGCAGGATGGGTCGTAATATACAAACCTTGCGCCGCGCGCACCGCGCCATATGCATCCGACTTCAGATCGAAGCCGCTGCCCAGATAACTGCCTCTCTCATTGCCATTCTGTGCGATCAGGTAGCCCAGATGCAGATACGAGTTCGCGCTGCTGCTATAAAGCTGCAGACGGTTCTGCCCGGTCGCATCATCCATCACGAACTGGTTGTATCCGCTGCCGCCATACTCTTTCGACCGGTAGCCGGACAGCAAGCCATTCGAATGCCACTGCGGTTTGGTAGCGCCGTTGTAGACTCGGGCAACCACGATCGGCCGGTCACAGTCTCCATCGACATAGTCGACGAGGACTTCCTCGCCAACGCGCGGAAGATGCACCCCGCCATAACCACCGCCCGTGTCCGACTGCACGACGCGCAGCCAGCACGAAGCGCGTTCGCCGCCGCTATTGAGCCGGTCCCAGATGAAGCGGACCTTGACGCGATTCAGTTCGTCGGTATAGACCTCTTCGTTCTGCGGGCCGACGATGATGGCCGATTCGAGTTGCACATCCGGTTTCTCATGTTCGAACGGACTCCGATAGGGCACCGTCGAACGCTGAGCCTCGATATCAACCCGGTAGAAGCCTTCAGACGCATTGCCTGACGCCACGCCGGACCCTGCATCGGCCTGATGCCGTGCCCGCACAGCCGCCACCGTCTCCTGAAGACTATGAGGGAACACCGGCGCATCGCTGCTCACAGGCAGATTGTTCTCAATCGTCCATATGGCCTCAATCACGGCAAACTCCCGTTGATCGGCTGCGTCGCTATCGTGATCGGGATGGCCGGTCAACGTGAAGCGCCGTCCAGCATCGACGCCACGCGCACCGCCCGCGCCGTGGAACCGCTTTGCTCGTGACTCCCACTCCTCCATGCGGATGCGCGAGAGCGCGTCACCCCGATCCTGCGCGCCGTACGTGTAAGCACCCGTGTATTCGTAGACTTCAGCTTGTGCCGGCAACGCGCCTTGCGCGGGCATGGTCGGGATGCTGGTGCCTTTCGGGTTATACACGCCGGACGGGCTTTTATAGTCGAACGTGCGCGTGGTTAATAGCGCGCTTTGCAAGGTACGCGTGCCAGACCATAGAGTGAGCGCGTCAGCTTCGCTGCGGGTTCCCGCGCGATAGAACGGTAACGTCCCAGGTGACATCGCCGCGAGCGCCGAGAGATTGTCGGTAATCGTCAGCGTGTGCGATTTACCGTCCTCTGCCTGCTGCCAGAAACCATAAAGGCCTTCCGATTCCAGCAAGCGATGCACGAAGTTCCAGTCATACTCGTCCTGTCGGCAATACGAACGAGTCGGCAGCGGCGTGGACAATTGAAACTGGAATCGCCCTTGCGCTTGAGGATGCGAATTGAACACGTCGCTGACGATGTCCTCAACGCTGGCATCCTGCCAGATACGCTGATCGCGCCTGAACCTGAGAAAATGCATCCACGACGCAAAGCCGACCTGATAGCTGGTTAGCGTGCCATCCGAGCCAAGCCGCCGCGCGGTATGGACGAAGCCGTTATGCGGCAGATAAGACTTGTCGGATTGCTGGACCCAGAGCGTGACGGGCTGTGCGATCAGTTTCTTGAGTTCGATACTGGACGACGTCGAAACGACATCAACGGTGAATTCGAAGTGCCGTCCAAGGCGCGAACTGCCCACCGCGCGCTGCGGAATCACCACGTCGCTGCCCAGCGGAGTGTCCAGCTTCAACAGCCGGTCGCCTTGCGCAAGCCCACCCGTGACGGCCGCGATGAAATCCTGCGCCCCCATAACGCCTCTTTTTGTTCGTTACTGTTTAACCCGCGCGATTCTACAATATTGAAACGAAAAATAATCGTTGATCTTTAAAATGGCTTCGAGGGTATAGATTGAAATGTAAAATATGCCATTCGCATTTTCATTGAATGGCAATAACTACGTTGCATTTATAAAGAGTGGCAATTGTGACCGGAATTCACATGAACCGACGGCGCACTCAAAATCAACTACATAGAATGCCCCCAAGCTGAGAACACTGGAACGCGAAACATCATCTTCCGTGCAACCAGTGGTGTCCTTATTCAAGCATCAGGAACCCAATTAACATATATATCGACGCCCTGCCACTCAGACACTCAAGCGGCACGCTAATTGGGATTTTCAGAAGGCCCGCATCCGTATTTCGCATACAGACAGTTTTCCCGATTGCTGCCTACACCGTCGCCATGACCCTCCGCAACGGATGCGCCGATGCGGGGAGGTGGCAATTTCGAGCGGCGCGGGGCCTGTATTAACGGCGACGGTTATCTTGGGCTGAGCGCAGAGGCCTCTGATCTCACTGCAACGATTTGCAGCGCGAACGTCCGCTCTTCCGGGACAAGCCAACATTCGGAGCATCATCAGGCCGAGCCGGCGTATGGCTGAAACTGGCCGACTGTACTCATTCACTGCAGCCACCCTGAGCAGCTGTTGAAGATTCCAATAACTGCAGTTCTTCGGATCTTCCATTGAACTGCTGCTCTCGGCCAGAGAGACATTCGCGAATACTTGCACCCGGCCGCTCGAAAGTCTGATCGTTCTCCAGGACTGGACATTCCAGCTGATATTTCGGATGCCAATGCGTGCGCGGATTCGGCCCGCATCGGCATCCGGGCTTTCCTGTCAGATCGCGGCGATCAGCCAGTCGCGGAAAATTGAGGCTTTGCTATTGAGTGGACGATGGTTGGCATCCACGAGGTGATCTGCGCGCTCCGTTTCATATTCGAACTCTCCAAGCATTTTCAGCGTTCCAGCTTCTATCGCCTGGCGCGCCATCGAATCTCATATGGACTGCGCCCGAGTCCTTCAAGCGCGGCATTAAACGTGAGCGTCACCTGAGTAAAGGTGATTGCGTCGTGGGGAATCTGGTAGTCCAGTCGAAGAAGTGCCATTGACGCGCGTCGAGCCAAATCAATTGCAGTGCGCGCAGTTCAGAGGGCGAAGCGGGGGGCGGGACGTGCTCTGCGTAAGCTGTCAATGCTCGGCGCGCATCCTCCAGATTCTGGCGCGCCCTCTCGCGATATATGCCTGTCAACCCCTCCACGGTATGGGAATGTGAGGCATGCCAGGCTTAAGGTCAACGCCGCCCGAAATGGTTCGGAACAGCTTATCGGCCTGTAGCGCGTACTGCCATCGTCGCAAGGATTCGACCCGAGCGCCGGTGGTCTGATGAGATTCATTCAGGCGGATTGCGAAGTTTTTCGCGCCGCTCCTGTCGTTGGGCACGAGCGAGAAGGGCTGAACAGTTGTTACACTGATGCTGCTGCGAGGTGGACGCAGAAGCATTTCTGATGCTCGCCACGATCCGCCCCGTCGCTGGACTGTAAATGGTCTGTGCATCGGCCACGCCGGGCACGGCATCCACATCGCCGTTCGCCATTACTGCCGGATCTCAACGAAGGAAAAAATTGACTACCGTAATTCTGAAACCCGATGAGCCCGTGGAAGTCGCTTTGCGCCGTTTTCGTCGCGCGATCGAGCGCACCGGCTTGATACCGGAGCTTCGTGCCCGGACAGCCTATGAAAAACCCACCACTGAACGCAAACGCAAAAAGGCTGCTGCAGTGGCACGCCTGCGCAAGCAGATCAAGCGGTCGTTACCGCCGAAAAAGAGGTACTGACCGGGAGCGGGCCGGGCGGCGTTGCTGGAGCGGCCGTCCGGCGCCGAGCCCGGTTTCTCGCGTGGATCCTTGGCAAGCAGCCATTAGGCCAGCCGATACTTGGCGGCGGCGAGTGAAGATTCGCTGTTGTCGGAGCGAGAGCCGCCAAATCAATGGCAGCGCGATGGTTCCTCAAGGAGCGGCGGTGTGCGTTCGCAATGCAAGGTCTGCCGTCAACGCACCCTGTGCGCCATGCCAGGTAGGGCCACATCGCTTCGGTCGCAAAACGAACCGCTCGGTGAATCGGTTACAAGATAAGTGTTGACACAAGTGGTGCCGGACAGTTAGTGTTCGCTTCGAAGTTCAAGAAGTTCGATTGCTGTTCATCAATTGCTCGCTCCTCAGCGGTATTCGTTGTCCTCTCCCTCCTTGACGCTTCACGCGCTCTTTAACAGAGCATCTCTTCGTATTTTTCCTCAAGGATTCTTCATGGATACCGGTATCGTTAAGTGGTTCAACGACAGCAAAGGCTTTGGCTTCATCACCCCGGACAAGGGCGGCGACGATCTGTTCGCTCATTTCTCCGAAATCAGGGCCGACGGCTTCAAGACGCTGGCTGAAAATCAGAAGGTGAGCTTCGAAACGAAGCAAGGCCCGAAGGGTCTGCAAGCGGCTAACATCAAGCCGCTGTAAAGTTTGAAGGGCCCGGCCTCCGGCGACGGACACCGGGCTGCAGCGACACCCTCGCGGAGCGTTGTCTCCCAAAGTTGGCGCGATCGTTCTTAGCTGCATCTGTTTATTCAGCAGCTTGCCATCCGTCATACGCCTCGTTGCACCTCATTCTCCCCTCTGGCTTCAACGCCCTTTTATTGCTTTTGATCGCGTGAGATTCGGCTTGCAATGGCTTTGAATCGGCTCGCCCGTGGACATTTCGCACGGCACAAGCGCACTCGAACATTATTAAAACTAAAATGCAGAACAAACACATTCAGCTGTACAACGGCTATGCCGTCCAACCTTCCGCTCATCGGTTGCCCGATGGAAGTTTTTCATCCAACCTGCTGCTCGAACGCACCGATAGCGCGCGCGCCGAAAGCCGCTACCAGTTCTATTCGCTCGATTACTTCACGAGTGAAGAACAGGCGCTGCAGCACTCGACACGCTGGGCACGCAACTGGGTCGACACTCGCGGTTGAAGGCGACGCCCGGGCTCGAAACACGCGACGCGTCTGAGGCACCAGGGCGCGCGCAACAGGGCGCGTCCCAGCACGTTGCCGGCAGCCGCGCACACAACGCAACCGTGGTCGGCGTATGCAACGTTCCGTCGCGCGACCTTCCTTGAATCGGGTCAAGGGTAGACCAACAGCTTCACGCGATGAAGGTGCCTACATCAGCGAAAAAACAATCGCGCCGCGGTCCTCGAAATGTGTGGCGCGCCGGACAAAGCGATATTTCTGTCCGTCGATTTCAATCCGATTGGAACCGGAACGGGTCATTTTGAGAATGTCGCACGCAATGAGCGCCGCGATCGTGCCACTGTATTCCCAATGCCCCTGATCCTCCATGGCATTTCCGATGTAAATTGCGCAAAGGTCATCGCACCTCTGCATCATGATGACGCTGCCGGTTGTGCCGAGCGAAAGATCAAGATACCCGGCTAGCGTCGAGAGCGGCTCGGACGTCATCACAAACCTTCTCCATTTGCCATCGACACCATGCGTGTCATTGACGGTGATCGCCGGATAGCAACTGACGCGAACCGCAGTGAGTCTCGAGCCATTCGGTCGCCCACTCGGCGGCAAACCGTACGGCATCTTCGCGTGCATCAAAGCCACACAAGTCGCCACTCAGATGCACATCGTATTCATGCCCATCGGTGCCGCTGCGACTGATCCTCGCATGGGCGATATATTCGCCGTCGGCCCGACGCGGGGTAGTATCGATGTGGAAAGCTTCAGCATAGTCGTACATGTGTTTCTCCTCGCGGCATGCAACGGACATGCCCCTGCGCCCTGGGCAGCGGTTCCGCGGCTTGATTCGATGCGCCCCCGATGCGTTCACCATCAGTCCGGTCGCGCATCGTCCGATCGCAAGACGCAATCGCTCGCGTTTGAGTTTCCACTGACGCAGTTGCGCTTCCAGAAATGTGAGCGTGTTGAGGCGCGGGATTGCCGACGTACCTGTCGCCACCAACTCATCGATCGAGAGTCGGCAAGTGTTCAGTTCCACTTCACGGAGTGCTATTTCTGCCTCCACACTGCGATGCTGCATGATCAGATCGGCGAGTTGAGACATAACACCTCATTAGACAAGTAGTTCGATCTGTCGGAAGTTATGCTTCACGAGGCGGTGCATGCGTGATGTGCATTCGACCGGACGCATGCCGGGAAGCATCGGCAAATACCGTTCTGCTTCTCTTGCGGATCATGCAGATAACGCGGACAGTAACCGGGCTTGGAAAGGACGCGCGTTGCTACTCACCATCCCAGATGGTGTTGCCTTGCGCGCTTCGGTCGATTAGCAGCTTGCCGTAAGCGGTTGAGGCGCGCCTTGCGTCACCGGCACTCGGAAACGGGATATCGACCTGGAGCCGAAAAACGCGGCTTCTCCCCTCGAGGCCGTCGGCACCGCGTTCTCTGATCCGCACAGCCGCATCGAAGCCCGCATCGTAGTCGTGGGCAAAGCCTGCCCGCGTTGGCGTGTGCGGAAAAACAAGCGGACAAACCTCCAGCCCCTTATACACGTAGATACCGTCTGCCATGGACACCTCTGCTTCGCCGCGGAAACGCGGCAGGATTTCAGGAGGCTGATGGCAACCGGCCTTTGTCATCCAACCATATTGACGCACAAACCCTGGAGGCGCCCTCGGACGGCATCATCGCCGACTGACCTGGCATTCGCCGACGAGGCGAATGCCAGTCAACGAACTCATACTACGCGCAATGCGGATACGTGTCGCGAAATATTCTGGAAAGGAAACCTTCGTTCATCGGCTGCGTAAGTCTTGCTGATCGATGTCTGGCGCCGGGCGGTTTGACCGCATCTGCATTGATGTTTCATTCTTCCGGTTGGCGTTCGAGTTCGCAATGCAAATACATCGACAACCCGGACGCCGTTGCCGCTATCATCGTGCGCATTCCTGCGCAGGCAGATGGCGCCAGGCTAGTACCGCTAGAATCAACAGTGGATATTAGTTCGACATCGGTCCTTCGTGACGAGGCGTCGATTCACCAGGCGACAGATGAACACCAGTGACCAGGACCCGACGTCTGCCGAGCAATTCCGCTCGCTTATTAAATAAGGCATCCTGACGATTTGGTGCCTATAAAAACCCACTGCCTTATCGTGACAGAGCCGTCCTGCGCGCGTCATTTCCGCGACACGCCAAGGAAGAGCGTCGGCCCGAACGGATCGATCCTGAAGCCTCTGACGTCGCGAGCAAGCGGCTGATAAACGGTCGCATGCGCAATCGGCGTAAATGGCACCTGCTCCTTGAAGATCTGTTGCGCACGCTGATAGAGTGTCGCGCGCGAGTTAGTGTCGATGGTGGCGCGAGCCTGCGTGATGAGGTCATCGAATGGCTTGTAGCACCACTTCGAGAAGTTGCTGCTCTTCAACGCGTCGCAGCCAAGCAGCATGCCGAGCCAGTCGTCGGGATCGGCGAAATCACCGGTCCAACCGACCAGCAGTGTGTCAAACGCGCCCCTGCGCGCGCGTTGGAGGAATTCTCCAACCTCATAGGTGACGACGTTCACGCGTACGCCGATCTTTGCCCAGTCCTGCTGGATCAGTTGGGCCATGAGCGCCGCATTGGGGTTATAAGGTCGTTGGTTCGTCATCGCCAACAGATCGAGGGTCAAGCCATCGGGATGGCCCGCTTCGGCCAGCAGCGCCTTCGCAAGCACGGGGTCGTAGGGGGCATCCTTGATGCTTTTATCGTAAGACCATTGCGCTGGCGGCATGGGGTTCGTCGCCACCTGGGCCTCACCCTGATAGACGGCATTGAGAATCGCGCGTTTGTCGATCGCCATGTCGAGCGCGCGGCGGACCAGCAGCGAATCGAATGGTTGTTTCGCGGTGTTGTACGCGAGAAAGGCGAGGTTGAATCCGACCACGCTCGGCAACTGCAGTTTCGGATCGGCGCGGATCGCGGCGATGTCGGCGGGACGCGGATAGCTCATCACCTGACAATCGCCCGTGCGCATTTTTTGCAGACGCACCGCCGCATCGACAGTGATATCGAACACGAGTTTGTCGACCTTCACTATGCCGGGTCTCCAGTAATCCGGATTACCGTCGAGATAAATCGACGCGTCCTTCGTATATTCACTGAATATGAAGGGTCCTGTTCCCACGGGAAACCGATTGATGTCGCTCGCTCTTTGCTTGTCGAGCAGGATGTTGGCGTATTCAAGCGACAGGATCGACGCGAACGCCATCGCGACTTTATGCAGAAACGGCGCATCGATGTTCGCGAGCATGAAGCGCACGGTGTAGGGATCGATGGCCTCGATGCGCGTGATGTTCTTCGCCAACCCGAGTCCCTGAAAGTAGGGAAACGTAGTCGGATATGCCTTTCGAAACGGATGCTCGGGATTGAGCATGCGCTCGAAAGTGAACACGACGTCGTCAGCGTTGAACTCGCGCGTGGGCTTGAACACCTCGATTGCCGGGGCGTTGTCCCTGGCCATCCCGGGCATCCGCTTGAACTTGACGGTCTGGAACTTCACGCCGTGGCGCAGATGAAATGTGTACTCGCGGCCATCAGCCGAGATCTCCCAGCTTTCTGCGAGACCAGGACTAACCCCGGAGCCGTCGAGGTTCAGTTCGACGAGGCGGTCATATAGGGTGAAAGCGACGGTGGCATCATAGCTGGTTGCGTACTGCGCATCGTCGAAGCCCTGGGGATTGGCTTCCGAGCAATAGACGAGCGTGGCGTCGGGCAGTTTCGCCGGCTGTCCGTGGCCGGGCCATAACAGACACAGCCATGCGAAGGCGTGAAGTAGCATCTTCATGGGGCCGCCGCGCAAGCATGTCGCGAAAGAGCCTTTCATGTTGATCGCCTGTGACGGATGACCGTGCGGGCGCCGAGGTGACGTACATCGCCGGATGCCGGCGGAGGCGTCACGTGCATCCGTCGGCGGAAACGAGTATAGGTAACAAAAGGCGAGGTGACAAAGACCTTGCGTCGAACACACGTGCGTCAGTTCGGTGCCGGAGAATCGGGAAATTCAATATTTTGTATGCCTAAGATTGAACGTTAGTTTAGCGTGTGTACGCATCGGACTCGCGAATGTGCAAGCCTGCGAATTTTTGCGCGGTATAAGCTTACGCGGGAGCACAGCGCTGACCTCAGGGATGGCATATGCATATGCTGTTCATCGCACCGGCCCGGCTGTACCGCGACGGAATCGCGAGGCTGCTGCGCGACTTTGCGCCCGATTGGGTCGTGGTCGACGAAGCCGTGGTGCAGCGGGATGACGCCGGTTTCGATGTGTTGCGTGACTGCGCACGCTTGCCGCCGGTTGTGGTGCTGGTCGATCAGTCGTAGCTGATCCGGCTGCTCGCGAGCCGTCAGCATGCCGATCAGGCGAGGCACGCCTGAGGCGCGGCGTTGCGCAGAACATGTGAGGTCCAAACGCTGCTTGATATTCCTGGATTCAATGTATGCGGTAAATGACGCGGCCTGTAAGACAAACTATTCAATTCGCCTTCCCAAGGCATTGTCAGGCGGCCCATAAGAAGTCCGGTGAGTTCAACAATTATCATAAATCCCGGGCACTTCGTCCGTTCTATAACAACAGCGCTTCGGTGGAACGACATGGACCTGGAAATCGCCGCGCCGGCCTATGAACTTCAGAGGGTGGTTCGCACTATTCTCTTTGCCGACCTCGTCGAGTCGTGCCAGCTCGCCGAAGCCGATGAGGAAGGCACTGCGGCGCGCTGGCGCAGCCTGCGCATGACGATAGAAACGCGTATCGTGCCGGGGCATCGTGGCAGGCTTGTTCGCACGGAAGGCGACGGTCTCATGATCGTCTTCGAGGAAGCGCTGACGGCGGCGCGCTGCGCGCTCGACATCCAGCGCATCTGTCGGCTCGGTTCGGCGACGCAGGGCGGCGGCGAGCCGCTGATGCTGCGCGAGAGCCTGCACGAAACGGATCTGCTCGCCGATGAGCGCGACGTGTACGGACGCGGCGTGAATCTGGCGGCACGACTTTACAATTTGGCGGGTCCCGGCGAAATCGTGATAAGCGAGCGCATGCGAGACCGGCTTTCGGGCTCCTATGACGAGCAGATTGAAGACCTCGGCGAATGCCATCTTCGGCATCTCGCCAATCCGGTGCATGCGTACCGGCTCGGTGGTCCCGGCCCGCGTCCGCTGATCGAGCCTGGCTGTGCCTGCGCACCGCATCTGCGGCCCTCCATCGCGGTGATTCCGTTTGCGGCGCGCGTGATCCAGCCGGGGCATGAGGCGCTCGGCGAAATTCTGGCCGATGAAGTGATCGGCACGCTGTCGCGCTCCGACGAGATCAAGGTGATTTCGCGGCTCTCGACCACGGCGCTGCGCGGACGCGGCACCAGCGCGCGCGAGACCGCCGCGCTGCTTGGCACACGCTACATCCTGTCGGGCGCGTATCGCACGACCTCGGACAGGCTGCTGCTCGCGGCCGAGCTTGCGGATGCGGTCGAGGATCGCGTTCTGTGGGCGCAGACGCTTGACGACCGCATCGGCTCCATCGTGCTCGGTGAAAGCGATCTCTCTACCCGGCTACTGCAGGAGATCGGCGCGGTGATCATTTCTCATGAACTCGATCGCGCGCGCTCGCATTCCTTGCAGACGCTAGAAAGCTCGACCCTGCTACTGAGCGCGATCGCGCTCATGCATCGCGACGTCTACGACGAGTTCACACGCGCAGGCCAGATGCTCGAGGTGCTGTCCGAGCGCGCGCGCCGCCAGTCGGCGCCGCACGCGTGGCTTGCCAAGTGGCACGTGCTGGGATTCAAGAACGGATGGACGGCCGACCGGAAGGCCGCGGCGCTCGCGGGGCTCGACTGTGCGAGGCGTGCGCTCGACGCGGATTCGCAATCGTCCCTCGCGCTCGCTGTCGAAGGCTTCGTGCAGACTCATCTGCTCAAGCAGCTCGATGTCGGCGAAGACTGCTATGCACGCGCACTCGAGGTCAATCCCAACGATTCGCTCGCATGGCTGCTCAAGGGCACACTGCATGCCTTCAAGGGTGAAGGCGACGAGGCCGTGGCGGCGACCGGTCACGCGCTGTCGCTTTCGCCGCTCGATCCGATGCGCAACTTCTACGAATCGCTCAGAGCGACAGCTGCGCTTTCCGCGGGTGATTACGCGCACGCGATCCAGCTGGCGCAGCACGCGCTCAGGGGTGGCCCGAACAACACGTCCACCTTGCGCGCGATGGCGATCGCACAATCCGAGCTCGGCCTGCTCGACGACGCCCGCGCCACGGTCGCCCGCGTGCTGGCTATCGACCCGACGCTCACCGTCAGGTCTTATCTGGAGCGCCAGCCGAGCGAGGGCTTCGAGACTGGCCGGATCTGGTCGGCCGCGCTCGCGCGAGCGGGTCTGCCGCTCAAGTGAGCGACGTGCATTGCGCGGCTCTGTCGCGATAACGCGTCGCCCGCGCATCAAAAGCGTTTCAATCGACGGGAATATTTACTTATCGGATGCGTGTGTAAGTCATTTTTTCCGAAAAGAACTTTCTGTTGTCCGTTTTCATGGGGAGAAAGCAGGTCTACTAGAGCACGGCAGTACTGGCAACTCAGCAGTGATCTCGCCTTAAACCTGCGCAAGCGAATGCGCGAGTAGTCCGGACGAATCCATCGCGGAGTCTGTTATGAAACGTGCGCTACTCACGCTTGCACGCGTAGGCGGCTTGCTAGCCGGAACCGCACACGCGCAAAGCTCGTTGACGATCAACGGAACGACTTACGCCTACTGCGCAGCGGAGAATCAATACTGCTCGTTCAGCGGTAGCGCACGGGTCGTATACGGCACGACTACGCCGGCGCTTCAATACGATATCAACGGGCCATTCACGAATGGCGTGCAATGTTCGACGGGGGCCGTTTCGCAAACCGATCCTGCGTTCGGCCATGCGAAGAGCTGCTGGTACGCGAGCACCTCCGCGGCGCCTGCACCGACACCGACTCCGACTCCGACTCCGACTCCGACACCTTCGCCTTCGGGCTGGACGCAATGCGCCGTCGAAAACAGGTACTGCTCGTTCTCGGGTACCAAGACAGTCCTGTATGGCGGAAGTACGACCGCAAATAATGTCTCGAAGGTCTTTACGAATGGCACCGCTTGCACAAATGCGGCATTCGGTACAGATCCTGATTTTGGGAGTGGGAAGTTCTGTTGGATTCCTTCGGGGGCAACGCCAACGCCAACGCCAACGCCAACGCCAACGCCAACGCCAACGCCAACGCCGACACCAACGCCGACACCAACGCCGACGCCAACGCCAACACCAACACCAACGCCGACGCCAACGCCAACGCCAACGCCAACGCCGACACCAACGCCGACACCAACGCCGACGCCAACGCCAACGCCAACGCCAACACCAACACCAACGCCAACACCAACACCAACACCAACACCAACACCGACGCCAACACCAACACCAACACCAACACCGACGCCAACACCAACGCCAACACCAACAGGCTCAATCGCTTGCAGCAATCCGACTTCCGCATCGGGCGGAACCGCGAACGGCCTGATCACCGTCGATACGCCGAGCAGCGACGGCACGCGCCTTTTCAATCAAGGGACCGCGTTCAAGGTGTCGTTCGTCACGGCAGCGACATCCACCGATACGGTCGTCTGGTCGATGCAGGATCAGTTGGGCAACGTCAAAGGCAGTGGCTCGTTCACGGTTTCGAGCGGCAAACTCACGAGTACGCTTTCATGCACGGCATCCATTGGGGGCTACTTCGCGATCACGGCGACGCTTTCACACGCGGGTGGCACGCTGCCCCAAGCGGGGACGCGACCCATGGGCATCGCGACGTTCGGCGTTCTACCTAACCTGTCCAGTACGATTCCGGCCGTCAGTTTTGCGCATCAGGAACAACACCGTTTCGGCATGCAGGGCTTTAACGACAACGGCCCGATGCTGGCCGCAATCGGCATTTCGCAGACCATCGACGATCGCGAGCTGTCCGCAATGGAGCCGAACGCCGCGAATACATGGACACCGTCTTTATCCGATCTCGACTCGTTCTATACGAATGGAAAGATCATGCGTCTTATCCGGCTCGACGGCGTTCCGGCGTGGGCGAGCCCAACAGGCGGCTTCCAGGATGACACTAACGCGCCAACGAATCTGACCTACTACCAGAATTACATGGGGCGCGTTGGTAGCGATAGCGACGCAATCAGAAAGGCGTATTTCCCCAATCAGCAGAACAACTATTACCAGGTGACGTGGGAACCGCAATGGGCGGATTCCAATGCCAACTTCATCGCAATGTACTCAGCGGTGTACAAGGGCCTGCATTCGACCGATGCGAATGCCGTCGTCATGGGCACGACGAATGTCTTTCCGGCGAATTGCACGACGCAATGCACGCAAGGCTTTCTCGCGACCTATGGACCGCTTGGAATCGGCAACTACCTGGACGGCGTCACGACGCACGGCTATTACAACGCGGGCACCTACGCAGGTCATCCGCCCGAGCAATACGACACCGATCCAAATCCCGCGAACGTAGCCAATGCGCTCGATCAGCAGATGCGTTCGTTGCGCGCGCAAATGCAGACGATCAAGCCGAACATGCGGCTGTGGATGACGGAACTCGGCATCAGCTACGATGCGGGTGCTGCATACGGCGCGTCATATCCGTCCGCAAATCAGCTATACGGGCAAGCTGCCGTGGCGCTGCGCGCGCATCTGATCATTCTCGGCGA
This sequence comes from Paraburkholderia sp. Tr-20389, assembly GCF_017104565.1. Lineage (GTDB taxonomy): Bacteria > Pseudomonadota > Gammaproteobacteria > Burkholderiales > Burkholderiaceae > Paraburkholderia. Next base: position 135,637 of record NZ_JAAGPD010000020.1, read on the forward strand.
GGGTGCTCAAGTCACGTACTTCTTCTACGGCGCGGACTATCCAGTCGATATCGGTGAGGGCACATTCTTCGATATCGTCAACCCGCAAGGTCAGTATGGCGCCACGAACGTGAGCCCGAAACCCGAAGCACTTGCGTTCGCCGCGCTGACGCGCGTACTCGACGGCACGCAGACACTGGGACGCCTGAACGGACTGCCGTCGATGGTGTATGGCTATGCATTCCAGCAGTTGAACAATGGTCCTGTCATTACCGCGCTATGGACGCACAACAATGCGTACTGGCCGACCGCGTCGGGCGCTTACAGTCCAACCTATAGCACCAGCTACGCGCTGACAGTCGATTCGCCCGGCACCAGCGGCCATGTGACGGTGATCGATATGATGGGCAACCCGGTATCTGTGGCATACACGAATGGAGTTGTGAATTTGACACTCACAGAATCGCCGATTTACGTCGTGTCGACGAATGCGAATGCATTTGCCGGACAGTACACGGCGCCCGTCGGCTATACGGGGCAATAGGTGGGTCGATGCAGATGCAGCAACGCTGCATCGCGCGGATGCTCACAATAATCGTGTGATTCCCGACCCTTGCGTGCTCGCTCTCTGCCGGTTTCCACGTTCGCTGTACAAAACGGTCGATGCTATTGGTTTACCCGCCCTTATCGGACGCCCGGATTGAAATGACAACAGTGTTGGCAAGACGGTCATGCAAAGCTTGCTTCCTCGGGTTAAACAGGACCCACAGAAAGCCGGCGCCGAATGTAGCGAACGTGAGCAAGTACCCGATTGTCCTCAGCGCGGCTTGTGTGACGGTTATCGCCTGTCCAGAGTCCGCATCCACGATTCGAAGATGAACCGCCCGCTTTCCTGGAGACGTTCCCCACACTGCCCACATCATGCCAGTGGCCAGTATCGGGATGCATTGACCGACCAGGAGCCAGAGAACGATGGACGTAGTGAAGGTCTCCGGTGCAGCGAGGATGTCGTCGGTTGACGGGCCAAGAGGGATGAACAGTACGATGACCGTCCACCATATTGAGTCAATGCACAGGGCTCGGGCACGCTGCGAATAGGTCGCGTAGGGCATCGGGAGTGTTGCTTCTCAGGATGAAGGGGTACCGTCTGAAATACGACTCCGTTCCAGGCAGCGTCAGCTTCGAACGATGACGGGGGCTATGTCGCCGCGCCTTCGCATTTCGCTGTTTCGCCATTCAGAACGAGGTCGCGCAGAAACCATTGCGCGACGCGTTCGGGTTCGGTACGTGCCATACGCTCCGAATCTCACCTCGCCGCGCCAATAGACGATAACCGAACCGGACATCATCCGATACGTTCCCGAATGCCTGACGCCATCGATTTCGACCTCGAGCGGTCGACGGCTTTCAAATCCGGTAGTCACGACGTCCATCTTTCGGGGCCTTCGATCTGCGCGATGCACTCAGCACGGTAACCGCTAGAATTGCGGCTTTAGCCCGGAATACGCCAATGTCTTTTGCCTCGCTTGGCCTGATCGATCCCTTGCTGCGTAACGTGCAGGCCCTCAATTACCAGACACCTACGCCGGTGCAGACCAAGGCGATCCCCGCTGTGCTCAGTGGCAAGGACGTCATGGCCGGGGCACAGACCGGCACTGGCAAAACGGCGGGCTTTGCGCTGCCTTTGTTGCAACGGCTCGTGCAACACGGCCCGGCAGTCTCCAGCAACCGCGCGCGTGTTCTGGTGCTGGTGCCCACGCGTGAATTGGCCGAACAGGTGCTGCAAAGCTTTATCGCTTATGGCAAAGGCCTCGACTTACGATTTTTGGCCGCCTACGGCGGCGTGAGTATCAACCCGCAGATGATGAAGTTGCGCAAAGGCGTGGATGTGCTCGTTGCCACGCCGGGCCGTTTGCTGGATCTCAATCGCCAGAACGCAGTGCAGTTTGATCAGGTACAAACGCTGGTGCTGGATGAAGCGGACCGCATGCTGGATCTGGGTTTCGCGCGCGAACTCAACGCGGTCTTTGCCGCCTTGCCCGTTCAGCGCCAGACCCTGCTGTTCTCTGCCACGTTTACCGACGATATCCGCGCCATGGCGGCGAGCATTCTGCGCGGGCCGGTCAATATCAGCGTCAGCCCGCCCAATGCCACGGCCAGCAAGATCAGGCAGTGGGTGGTGCCGGTGGATAAAAAGAACAAGCCTGACCTCTTCATGCACCTCGTGGCCGAGAACAATTGGGAACACGCGCTGGTGTTCGTCAAAACCCGCAATGGCGTGGATTACCTGGCGGCCATGCTGGATGAAGCGGGCTATGCGGTCGACACTATCCACGGCGACAAGCCGCAACCCGCGCGCCTTCGGGCGCTAGAGCGCTTCAAGACACGCGAAGTACAGATGCTGGTAGCCACCGATGTGGCTGCGCGCGGACTGGATATCGACGACCTGCCGCTGGTGATCAACGTTGATCTGCCCATCGTGGCGCAAGACTATGTGCACCGTATTGGCCGTACCGGCCGCGCGGGTGCCAGCGGCGTGGCGGTGTCCCTTGTGTGTGCCGATGAAGCGCCACAACTGGCCGCGATTGAAGCGCTGATCCGGCAAACGCTGCCCCGTGAAGAAGAACCAGGTTTTGAAGCCGAACACCGCGTGCCGCAAACCAGCGCGACGGGCCAGATCATCAAGAAACCCAAAAAGCCCAAGAAGTCCAAGGTGCCGCAAGCTGCGCCTGGCGGCATGCCTGTGCTCAGCAAAAAGCCGCGCCCGCCGCAAAGCGGCGAAAACAAACACAAGCCTGGGACGCAGCGCGCTGTGGTCGCGGGTAAAGGCACAAGCTTGACCAGCGGTAGCCCGTTCAGTGTGCAAAAGCCACGCAGCAAGCCTGCCAGCAAGTCAGCTGCGGGTTCACGCAAGCCGGCTGGCAAACCAGCTGGCAGCCGCGGCAAACGCTAACCCTGATCCGTGGGAATGAGTAACGCCAGTCTTGGGACAGGCTGGCGGTTCGCGGGCCGCTAGTTGACAGTGGCGCGGCTTCGACGTGCTTCAGGTCGGCGGGCAACGGCGCACTGAATCACGGATCTGTAACAGCGTTGGGTCCGAACGGACGTTGAATCGCGCGCGGCTAGCGCCCGATCGAGGTCGTCTCTGGCCTATGTGCCCGCTTCCCACCCGTCCCTGCCACACCATCGAAGCCAGACTCGCGTCTCGTCAGGAAACTCGCCCATTCGATGATTGGCTCATCCCACGCGTAAATTCTCCCGCGTTCTGGGGGATTCGCCCGCGGGGACTTCGCGCGGCCGGCCGAGGCATGGTCGCCCGCTTGGCGAGCCCGCTCTTTGATAAGCCAGGCTTTACATCCCTCCTTTATTTTCCTGCGTTTACGGCGGCTGGCGTCGCTCCTAAGATGCAGTTACTTACTCACCTGCCAGGTCGGCGCGTCGTAATGGGCCGGTCAGGTGAGGATGGTCCTTGCATTCCACTTTGCGACGGTTTGATCGAGAAACCAGAGGATACGATGAGCAAGAAGCAGATGAAACTTGGCCTGTCAATGAGATACATGGGTTATCACCTCGGTGCGTGGCGTCACCCGGACTTGCGCGCCGACGCTGCATCACGGTTCGACTCGTATTTGAACGTCGCGAAAGTAGCAGAGGAAAACAAGTTCGATCTACTTTTCCTCGCGGACGGCATCGGGATCCGGTATGACGATGTTCCGAAAGGCTCGCTCTGTCGAGCCAGCCACAACGTGGAACTCGAACCTCTGACGCTTCTGTCAGCCCTTGCGAGTCGCACGCATCGCATCGGTCTCGTGGCGACTGCCTCGACGACCTACAACGAGCCATACCATATCGCCCGGAAGTACGGCTCACTCGACCAGATCAGTGCGGGGCGATGCGGATGGAACGTCGTCACATCCTGGTCGGAACAGGAAGCATGGAATTTCAATCGCGCCAAGCATCTCGATTACGACACGCGATATGAGCGGGCAGCGGAATTCGTCGACGTCGTGACCGGACTATGGGACAGCTGGGATGCCGACGCTTTCGTGCACGACAAGGAATCGAGCGTTTTCTACGACGAATCAAAACTCCATGTGCTTGGTCACGTCGGCAAGCATTTTTCTGTGCGCGGTCCACTCAGCGTGCGCCGCTCCGTGCAGGGTCGGCCGATCCTGGTTCAGGCGGGGACCTCTGAAGTCGGGCAGCAGATTGCCGCAAAGCATTGCGACATCGTTTTCGCTGCCCAGCAGAACATTGAATCGGCGAAGAAGTACTATGCGTCGGTCAAAAGCCGGCTCCCTTCGCATGGGCGAACCGAAGACGATCTTCTGCTGATGGTCGGATTGACGCCGATCGTCGGTCGGACGCGAGAGGAAGCGCAAGAAAAATACCGGCAGCTCGAAGAGCTCATTGATCCACTCGTCGGCCTGTCCATTTTGAAGCGTTCATTCGGCGATCTGTCGCATCTCGATCTCGATGGTCCCGTGCCGAAGCCGGATCTCGAGAACGCAGGTTTGCGCAGCAGTGCCCAGATGTACTACGAAACCGCCCAACGCGAAGGGCTCTCGATTCGCCAGCTCTACAAGCGGATTGCGATGGCGCAGGAGCATCTGACTGTCGTTGGAACGGCGAGCGACGTTGCGGATGCGATGGAGCAATGGATGGACGGAAAGGCTGCAGATGGCTTCAACATCGCGCCGACCCATTTGCCTCACGCACTGAACGATTTTGTCGAGCTCGTACTTCCGGAATTGCGCAGACGGGGAAGATTTCGTGAAGAGTACGAAGGCCAGACCCTGCGTCAGAACCTCGGCCTCAAGGAGCCGCGCAGCATGTATGCCTGATTGCATCCCAATCAGTCCATCGATATCTAAACGAAACGAGAGAGCGGCAAAATGATGCGTTCTTCTGATCAGCAGGCTTTCCGCGGTGCGACGCCCGTCGAGCAGGGCAACCCGGCCGACGACCTCCGGATGTTCCGGCGTTGCCTGAGCCAATACGGCACGGGCGTTGCCATTGTGACCACATCGGATGGCACCAGCCGATTCGCAGTCACGGTCAATTCATTTTCGTCGCTGTCGCTTGATCCACCGTTGCTGCTATGGTCAATCGACCGGAAATCGCGGAGCTTCGACGCTTTTTCTTCTTGCGAGCATTTCGCCGTCAACATACTGTCGTCGGAGCAGATCGAGCTCTCGCGGCACTTTTCAAGCAAGGTGACTGACAAGTTCGCGAACGTCGACTGGATTCCGGGGCGGTTCGGGTCCCCGTTGCTTTCCGGCTGCATCGCACGCTTCGAGTGCAGCGCCGAAGCGCGACACGATGGCGGCGATCATCTGATTCTCATCGGCCGCGTGCAGCAGCTGGAGAGGTACGACGGGATGCCGCTTATATTCAGCCAGGGCCAGTACAGCATACCGCTCGAGCATCCCGATGCGCCCGGTGAGCCGGCGGCGATGGCTGCTGAGAAGCCGAACACGCTCGCGAACAACGTGCTGCAACTGATCTTCAATGCTCATCATGCACTCTCCGAAGCGTTCGAAGAGCATCGGCGCGCCGAAGGCGTCAGCATAGCCGTGGCGAGAGTACTCGCCACCGTGTATGGGCATCCCGGCATCAAAGTGGACGGCATCGCCGCTCAAACCTATCTCGGGCAGCGCGACGTCGAGGACGCCGTTGTCGAACTTGCGCGGAAGTCATTGCTGGTTCATGCACAAGACGGTGGGATGCGGCTGACCCCTTCGGGCGTTGCACTTCGCGAGGCGATCGGCGAGCGTTGGATCGCTTTTCAGAACGCGCGACTCGAGAGCATCCCGTCCTCGGATATCTCCGTTCTCATGCGCACCCTGACGCGGTTGATCGATCCAGCCGCGCAGGAACGCGCTGCGACGGCGGCGGTGAGCGGCGGATAAGGTATCGTCTTCAGATGCGACGAACGTCGCTTTGCGGCGAGCCAGGCCTGGCATCCGTTTGCAGACGACGATGAGTTGACCCACACACATCACCGGACTAGACACAAGACAATGACCTGGGATTTCATCATCATCGGTGCTGGTTCAGCTGGATGTGTACTGGCCAACCGCTTGAGCGCCGATCCCCAGCACAAGGTGTTGCTTCTGGAAGCGGGAGGCGACGACAATCGCTTTGCCATCAAGATACCGGCGCTGGCGATGAAGGCGATGAACAATCCCGAAACGGACTGGATGTTTCCAACCGAGCCCGATCCCACACGAAACAACCGGACCGAGATCGTTCCGAGGGGCAGGGTGCTTGGCGGGTCGAGCTCCATCAACGCTACATGGTACGTCCGAGGTAATCGCGGCGACTATGATCACTGGGCGGAACTTGGAAACAAGGGATGGTCATACGACGAACTGCTTCCTTATTTCCACAAGGTCGAGTGCAATCGCGATGGAGTGAGCGACGCTTACGGTAAGTCGGGTTCCATCGTCATCGGCGAAATTCGCGGCGTGCCAAAGTTGACGCGAGTCTTCCTCGACGCGATGGAGGAGATCGGCTATCGGAAGAACGCATCGTTCAATGCCGAGCCCACCGAAGGCGTCGCGATTCTGCATTCGACGCAACATCGAGGCATCAGGTGGAGCGCGGCAAGAGGCTATCTCCATCCGGTAAAAGACAGAGCGAATCTAAAGATCGTCACGGGAGCACTCGTACGCCGGATCATCATCGAGAACGGCACGGCAGTCGGCGTTGAATTCGACATGGATGGATGCACACATGTCGAGCATTGCACCGGAGAAGTCATCCTCAGCGCGAGTGCGATCAATTCGCCAAAGATCCTCATGCATTCCGGCATCGGACCGCATGAGCAATTGGCCCTCGCGGGGATCAAGACCATCGTCGGCAATGAGGCAGTCGGACGCAATCTGCAGGAACATCCTGCGTGCCAGGTCAAGGCGTTTGTCAACGTTCGCACGGCGAATCAGGAGTTCAACGCGATGGGGATGATCAAGTACGGCTCCCGCTTCATCGTGTCGCGATCAGGTCAGGCCACGTTCTCGTATAGCGGCATAGGTCTTGTCCGTACCAGGCCCGAGCTTTTCTATCCGGATATCCAGTATCACTTCGGCGCGTTCTCTTCGAGCTACACCGACGAGGGAATACGCATGGAGAAGGAAGCCGCGGTGAACCTGCAGCCGAACGTGAACCGCTCGAGGAGCCGGGGTTATATCCGTCTCAAGTCCGCTGATCCGTTCGCACCGCCGGGCATCCAGTTCAACATGCTGAGCGACCCATACGATTGCGAGACGTTGATTGCGGGCGCCCGGATCGCGAGGTCGGCGCTTCGTTCAAAGGCGTTCGCCCCATACGTGACGGGTGAATGCAAGCCAGGCGACGATGTTCAGACAGATGACGAGTGGCTTGGCTACCTTCGGGAGAACGCTGGCGGAAGTTTCCATCCTTGCGGGACCTGCAAGATGGGTACTGACGCGGACGCAGTTGTCACGCCGGATCTCAAGGTGATCGGGATAGACCGTTTGCGCGTAGTGGATTCGTCGATCATTCCACAGATTCCAAGTGGCAACCTGAATGCAATCAGCCTGGTGATCGGGGAAAAGGGCGCCGATATGATTCTGGCAGAGCGAGCCCGCGCCAGGAACTGATCGTCGGGCCGCCCGACGACACCGTAAAAAAGATGCGACGCGTTGAATGGGAGCAGATCGCCGATCGTCGATCGACCTGCTCAACGCAAACCAGCGCCTTTGAAGTATGAAATTCGCAGCACGTTGCAAGCGGGAAAAGAAAGTAACCACACAACGGAACTCAACACAGGAAACCATTGTATGAAATCGTTACTCGCACTGTCCGCAGCTTTCTTGCTCGGTTCGATTTCCGCTCCAGCGATGTCCGCGGAATGTGGCTCCGTGACCATTACGGAGATGAACTGGTCGTCGGCGGCCGTGGTGACCGCCGTTTCGGGTTTTCTCATGGAACAGGGGTACGGATGCAAGGTGCAGAAGGTGCCGACGTCGACAGTTCCCGCATTGACCTCACTTGCCGAAACCGGTAAGCCCGACATCCTGACCGAAGTCTGGCCGGCTGTGGCCGACGTCTACTACACGCTCGAGAAGCAGGGCAAAATCGTGCCAGTCGCCAAGGTGCTCTCCGATGGCGGCCAGGACGGTTGGTGGGTGCCGAAGTACCTCGTGGACAAGCATCCTGAACTCAAAACGCTGAGTGGCATCCTCGCGCATCCGGATCTCGTCGGGGGGCAGTTCAACAACGGGCCGCCGGGATGGGGGTCGACCGTTTCCAACAATAACCTTGTGAAGGCCTTCGATCTGCAGGGGCACGGCATCAAGGTAGTCAGCTTCGGGTCCGGTGAAACGCTTGCAGCTTCGCTTGCCGCAGCTTACAAGGATCAGAAACCCTGGTTCGGTTACTACTGGGCACCGACCTCCCTGCTGGGCAAGTATCCGATGGTGAGTGTGGATATGGGCCCCATCGCTCCCGAGATCGCGAAGTGCAATGCCCGTCTGGATTGCGCTTCACCGGGCAAGACGGGATGGCCCCCGGCGCCCGTCCTCACGACGATGTCCAAGCCGTTTCATGACGCGCATCCCGACATCGTTGCCCTGATGAGCCATGTTTCGTTTACCAATGCAACCATGAACCAGCTGCTTTCGTGGCAAGAGGCGAACAAGGCTACAGCTGACGAGACTGCCGCATATTTTTTGACGCATTATAAAGACCTCTGGAAAGGCTGGCTGTCACCCGACGCGGCTGCGAAGGTCGGTGCAGTGATCAAATAGCGTGACCGTGGCCGTTCACCGGCCGCGCTGCCTGCCTTGTTCTTTGATTGCTTGCGTTGCACCTCATCGGGTTGGGGCGAAATGTGAGTGCTGAAAACACGGACGCCGGATCAAGTCTATGAACATCTACAACGCAATTTTCGGATCGCCGGCTGTCCGGCAGTGGTGCGACGCTGACGCACAGACGGGACCGGTGTCGCTTGCACAACTGATCGCGAAATCGGCGTCTGCGACGTCAAAAGACGGGAGCGGATGGAATGTGCCGTTTCCTTCCCTGGATGCGCTCAACGCAGACTGTCCGGCAATCCCACGGACCCGCGATTTCACTTCGGGAATCGAGCACGGCTTCCTGCACATCCGCAACGCGTTGAAGCTGGTTCTGGATCCGTTGACGCAACCGTTGTCATGGCTGCTGGATTTCTCGTTGCATGTGGTGGATGTGGTTCCGTGGTGGCTCATCACGGTAGCCCTTTTGCTCGTGACTTACGGACTGTCGCGTTCGAAAAGGATTACGGCGCTCGCCGCCGGGATCCTGTTTTGCCTCGGCCTGGTCGATCATCTGCATTACGCGTTGCAGACCACAGCGATCGTTTTCACCTGCACCATCATCTGTATCGTTGTGGGCATGCCGATCGGCATTGCGATGTCGAAGAGCGACAAGCTGAAGAGCAGTCTTTTGCCCGTGCTGGACATGCTCCAGACGCTGCCTTCGTTCGTCTATCTGATTCCGCTGATTTTCCTGTTCAGTGTCACGGAACCCAAGCTTTACGGGATCGCCATCATTCTCTATGCAATCGTTCCCATGATAAGGCTGACCGATCTGGGCGTCCGTCAGGTCGACGGGAGCGTTGGGGAAGCGGCATCTGCGTTTGGCATGAGCTGGTTCCAGAAGCTGCTCGGCGTAGAGCTTCCGCTGGCGCTTCCAAGCATCATGGCCGGTGTCAACCAGACAATCATGATGTCATTGTCGATGGTGGTGATTGCCTCGCTCGTATCGGCTCCTGGACTTGGCGTGCTGGTGCTTCGAGGAATCAACAATCTCGAGCTTGGCGTAGGTTTGGTAGCAGGTCTTTCGATCGTCTTTCTGGCGATACTTTTTGATCGCGTTACCAAGGCGTCGATGTCGCGCCTTAGCGCCCACACTCAGGGAGAACGCACATGAGCGGCGAGGTGAAAATATCGGTCCAGAACTGTTTCAAGGTTTTCGGACCGAACGCCAAAGCGATGATGCCCCTCGTCCGCGATGGCGTCGGCAAATCGGAACTGCTCGAAAAGCATGGTCACGTCATTGGTCTGCACGACATCAACGTCGACATGCGCGCGGGAGAGATCACCGTCATCATGGGGCTTTCAGGATCGGGAAAGTCGACGCTCATTCGTCATCTGAACGGCCTGATTGTGCCCACCGCCGGGCAGATCCTCATGGACGGTCGGGATATCACGGAGCTGTCAGGCCGTGCATTGCTGGAATTCAGGCGATCTTGCGTGTCGATGGTATTTCAGAACTTTGCCTTGATGCCGCATCTCACCGTGCTCGAGAACGTGGGGCTTGCGAAGAAGGTATGCGGCAAGTCCAGAGAAGCCACGACGGCGGATGCCCGGCGCTGGATAGACCGCCTCGGCCTGAGTGGCTTCGAGAGCCGGTATCCGCATCAGCTGTCGGGCGGGATGCAGCAGCGGGTCGGAATTGCACGGGCGTTGACCTCGGATGCGGGCGTGCTGTTGATGGACGAAGCGTTTTCCGCTCTCGATCCTTTGACGCGTGCCGACATGCAGGATCTGCTCATCGAGCTTCAACGCGAGCTCTTCAAGACGATCGTATTCATTACACACGATCTCGAGGAAGCGCTAAAGATCGCCGATCATATCGTCATTCTCAAGGACGGCAAGATCGTTCAGCAGGGGGCACCGCAAAGCATCATCCTGAATCCGCGCGACGAATATATCGAGCGCTTCGTCAACGACATCAACCGGGCGCGCGTACTCAGAGTCAGGTCAGTGATGCAGCCGGGCCTGTCCACCGTGGCACAGACGACAGACGTCATCGACGGCAATGAGACGCTCGAGTCCGCCATGGTGAAAGCGCAAGGCGACCCGGACCGGACGTTCACCGTCACCGAGGCGGGCTCGCCGATCGGTACGCTGGCCATGCGGGACCTGATCCGCGCGATCGTGCCGCGCAGTGTGCGCGGCGGGCCGCAGCGAGAGGACGAAGCTGCAGCCGGCACGCCAGCGGTCACCTTCGTGCACACGACGGCCGCCTGAATCCGGTAGGACCACGCCATGAGGTACGAGTCGTAACGCCGTACCCAAACCCGTATCGAACCGAGGAAACGCAGTGCGCTATCTTGACCATTTTTACATCGACGGGAAGTTTGTTCCTGCCACGGATCGTGCGCGCCGCGCGGTCATCAATCCTGCGACCCTCGAACCGGTTGGCGAGATCGCGATGGGAACCCAGGCGGATACCGACGCCGCTGTCAACGCGGCGAGACGCGCTTTCGAATCGTTTTCGAAATCGGATGTCCGTTTCAGGCTGGAGATGCTTCGCCGTATCGCGGCGATGTTCGAAGAGCGACGGGAGGAATTCGCGAGGCTGATGACATTGGAGATGGGCACTCCGATTTCTTTTTCCCGATCGGCCCAGGTGGGAGGATCCGAGGCTCACATCCAGAATGGAATCGAGATTCTTCAACGATTCGAGTTCGAGAAAAAGCAAGGCAAGACAACACTGGTTATGGAGCCTGCGGGCGTGTGCGGACTGATCACACCCTGGAACTTTCCAGTCTTGCAGATCATCACCAAGCTCATCCCCGCGTTGGCTGTAGGTTGCACCGTTGTTCTCAAGCCGAGTGAATATTCCCCGCTGAGCGCAATACGTCTCGCTGAGTTGCTGCACGATGCGGACGTACCCGCGGGGGTGTTCAATCTGGTCAACGGTGATGGCGCGACGGTGGGTGCCGCAATGTCGGCGCATCCGGGGTTGGACATGATCTCGTTCACGGGTTCTACCCGAGCAGGGGTGCTTGTCGCCAAGGCGGCGGCCGACACGGTGAAGCGCGTGCACCAGGAACTCGGTGGAAATTCGGCGAACATCATCTTGCCCGACGCCGATATAAGGACAGCAGTCAAGGCGGGTGTGCATGCTGCCTATCGCAATGCCGGGCAGTCATGTACGGCGCCCGGAAGAATGCTGGTTCATCGTACCCAGTACGAACAGGCAATCGAAGTGGCCCGGCACGCCGCTGGGGATTTTCGTTGCGGTGACACATTCGATGAAGCCACATTGCTCGGCCCGGTCGTGAACGAAGCACAGTACACCCGCGGCAGGGCATTGATCGCCTCCGCATTGGAAGAGGGCGCGACGTTGGTGACGGGCGGTGCGGAGCTTCCCGCCGGCATCGAGACAGGGTATTTCATCCAGCCGACGGTGTTCGCCAATGTGACTCGAAACATGCGGATCGCGAGGGAAGAAACCTTCGCTCCCATCGTGTCGTTGATTGCCTACGACGATGTCGACGAGGCTGTCGATATCGCGAACGATACCCCATACGGGCTTGCAGGGTACGTGCAGGGAAGCGATGAAGGCGCCTCAAGAGTCGCGGCCCGCTTGCGCGTGGGGCAGGTGCAGATCAATCAGCCGCAATGGGATCCGTCCGCACCGTTTGGTGGCTTCAAGCAGTCAGGCAACGGACGGGAATGCGGTGAAGCGGGTTTTGAAGCCTATCTGGAGATCAAGGCAATTCTCAAGCCCTGATTCACGAAAAGTGTTCTCCGTCGACAACAGGAACCTGCAAGCGTCTGCTCTAAACGACCCGCATTACGGGGCAAGACTGCGGTCGGCAAGACATTTCGCTTTTTTGCTTGTCCCGAACTTCAGCATGATCGCGTTCGTGAATGCGCTCGAAGTACTGCGTATGGCGAATCAGGTCAGCGGCAGTGACATTTTCGAATGGTCGGTGGCGGGTATAGACGGATTCCCCGTCCGGGCGAGTAACGGCTTGACGGTCCCCGCGTTTTCCGGCGACCGGATGGACCGGGCGGATGTTGTTTTCGTCTGTGGGGGGAACGATATCGAGCGAACGACAACGGTGGCGCATCTCAATCTGGTGAAGCAGTACGCCCGAAGCGGCAAGTTCATCGGCGGGATATGCACCGGCGCCTATGTCCTCGCAAAGGCCGGGCTGCTAAGAGGCTACACGTGCGCAATCCACTGGGAATATCTCTATGCTCAAGCAGAGAGATTTTTCGAAGTCGGATTTGAGGAGCGCGTATTCAGGATCGACCGGGACAGGCTGACCTGCGCAGGCGGGATCGCGCCGGTGGACATGATGCTGGATATCGTTAGGCGATCGATGGGATCGGAAATCGTCGCAATGATATCGAGTCAATTTTCCTTGAATGGCATCAGAAGCACCGATGCAAGGCAGAAGACGACACGTTACGGATCGTCGAGAAGCCTGGTGTCCGCCATCACCGAGCTGATGGAACGCAACATCGAAACGCCGCTGTCGCTCGACGCCTTATCCGGGCGTAGCGGTCTGTCCGAGCGGCAGCTCTCGCGTACATTCAGGAATGCGGTGGGTCAGCCCGTGATGAAATACTACCGCTCGCTCCGGCTGCATCACGCAAGGCAGCTCTTGTTGCAAAGCAGCTTCTCTCTCACGGAGGTATGCGTCGCGTGCGGATTTCAATCGCACGCTCACTTCGCGACCGCGTACAGAAAGGAATTCGGCCTGACACCCGGTCAGGAAAGGGAGCGTGGGGACCGCAGGCCCGCGGGCGGGGAATCAGGCTACAATTCAGACGGCGGATCGGCGGTTGCATCGCTGGTTGCACCATAGCGTGAGGGCCAACAGGGAGATTGTGCAGATGGGTTCATTGAAGGCAACACTTCCTCCGCCAAACATGCTGATCACGTTCGAAGCCGCCGGGCGCCATCTGAGTTTTTCGCGTGCAGCCGTCGAGCTGGACGTTTCGCGGGTCGCGGTAAGCCAGCAGGTTCAGGCTTTAGAGACCTTTCTGGGTGTTCAGCTCTTCCATCGCGTCGACCGTGCTGTCAGGCTGACAGATAACGGCGCCCGCTATCATGCCGCGATTTCATCCGCTTTGCGGCAGGTTCTTCACGCAACCACGGAAGTCAGTTCACGCCCCATCGATAACATCGTGACGATCAGTGCCACGGCGGGCTTCACGACCTACTGGCTTTTGCCGAACCTTGGTGCGTTTCGCGCGCTGCATCCGGACATCGAACTTCGGTTTATCGTCGCTGACCAGTACGCGGACGGCGACAGCAGTGTCGACATCGCCGTTACCTACGGGCTGACGCCGCCGGAAGGGGATTCGGTTCTTCTCACGTCACAGACGATCGCGCCAACGTGTTCGGCCACCTATCTCGCGAACAGGGAGGCACCGGAAAAGCCGGCTGATCTGCTCAAGCATCAGTTGATTCATCTCGAGGGGCCTTTTGACCGGTTGACGCGATGGTCGACCTGGTTTACCAACCAGGGCGTCAACATGGATGCCGCCAAGTCCACGATCACTGTGAACACCTATACGAATCTGGTCCAGGCCGTGTTCGATGGACAGGGATTCGCGCTGATCGGGCCTCCGCTCATGGAGCGGTTCCTCACCAACAAAACGCTTGTACAGCCCATCAGAATGGAGCCGGTTCGCTGCCACGGGTTTCATCTGACCGTGCTCCGACATTCACCAGTTGCGGCGGCCACTGGCGCCGTGGCCGACTGGATCAAGGGTTCGTTTCTTTGCAATCGCAGCGCCGCATAGGCCGCGCGCCTGTTATCGATCGATAGCGACCGGCAACAATCCCAATCATCCGATTGCGTTAACCTTGAGTTAACCTCGCCGGTTTTTTTTCCTGCGTTTACGACGCAATAGTCAACGCGCACCATCTGTCAGTCTCGGGCGTTGCGAGGCATGGCGCTGCGTGCTGATCTGCTCGCACATGTCCGCAAAGCTGGTCGGGCTTTCCGATGGATGGATGAGAGCGCGATACGGCAGAGACGAAAGAGCGTCGAGAACGTCGGCCGGAAGCGAGCCCCACGCAACCGCATATGCCTTTGCGCAGTCCGTTGATGGATGCGAAAGGCGCACTCGCCATGCCGGCTTTCTTCCAGACAAACGGTAACTCGTGGTGGCGTCTGTTTGCGATCGTCTACCACCGATACAGGTAACCCTATGAACAGCCGCGATAACAACGAAGCCAATGCGTCTAACTCACACCATGCAGCCGACCGGCTTTTCCGTAGCGACGGCCTGGTTGCAATACATCAGGTCAGCAAGATCGACAGTTCGATCATTGCCGCGTTCGAAGGTATCGATCGCCCGGCTTTGCGCGCATATCGCGTGGAACGACTGCGCGCTCAACTGCGTCTGCACGACTATGCCGGGATGTTGCTGGCGGATCCGATCAACATTCGGTATGCGACGGATACGAACAGCCTGGGCGTATGGGTGATGCACGCTCCGAGTCGATACGTTTTCGTCGCGACCGATGGTCCAGTCATCTTGTTCGATTTCACGACCAGCCGACACAACAGCGAAGACATCGAGTCGATCGATGAAATCCGTCCTACGATTGCATGGAATTATTTTCTTGCAGGGCCGCGCGTCCAGGAAAAAGCGGGAGATTGGGCCCGGTGCATCGCCGACGTCGTGCGTCAGCATGGATGCGGAAACAGGCGTTTGGCCGTCGACAAGTGCGATCCCTGGGGGGCCGACCTGCTGAGGGCCGAAGGGATATCGCTTCATGACGCACAACCGCTCACGGAAATGGCGCGCCTGATAAAAGGCCCGCAAGAGATCGAGCAGCACAGAGTGTCGATGGCCGTATGTGATCTTGGCGTTTCTAGAATGCGGGAGGCACTGCGGCCCGGCATCACGGAGAATCAGCTTTGGAGCGTGCTCCAGGATACGAACACGGCCCACGGAGGGGAGTGGAGTGAGGCGCGCCTTCTGAGTTCCGGACCTCGGACGAATCCGTGGTTCAGGGATGTCTCGAACCGCGTCATCAACGCTGGCGATATCGTCGGGTTCGATACCGACATGGTGGGTCCTGGCGGATACTTGTCCGATATTTCCAGAAGCTTCATCTGCCCGGGGAAAAGTCCATCGTCGGAGCAAAGGACGCTGTTTGGTCATGCGAGGGATCAGATCGCTCATAACAGCGCACTGCTCAAACCCGGCGTGACGTTTCGGGAGTTTGCCGGGAAGTGTTGGGACGTGCCGGAAAAGTACGTGCACAACCGCTACATGATGATGGTGCACGGATGTGGTCTCGTCGACGAATATCCGAGCGTCGCCTATGCCGTAGATTTCGAGGAATGGGGTTACGACGGTACGTTCGAAGAAAATATGGTGGTGTCGGTTGAGAGCTTCATCGGAGAGAAGGGTGGCCAGGAGGGCGTCAAACTGGAAGAGCAGGTCCTGATCACGGCGAACGGACCCGTACCACTGTCGAGTTGCCCGTTGCTCGGCGATCTTTTGATCTGATTGGTGGTGGAAAGCGTCGGTGCCGCGATCGAGGTCACGCGTATCGCGGCACGCGCGTTTTGCGAATACCCGTCGGCACACATACGATCCGTTCGTATGGCAGGCCATAGCTACGACTGCCTTGAGCGCACTTGCGACAGTTCAGAGCCGGTCGTTGTTATCGTCCAGTCCGCAGTGCCGACGGTTCCGACCAGTGGGCATGCAAGGAGACTGCACCGTCGCTTGATGATGACCCTAGGCTCATCGCCCCCGCCATGCCATGCTCAACCCGTTCTGGTTTGGTACGCTTCAAAGTGACGGCCTGACGCAACGGATGCCGACGAGGGTCGGCGGGATTGTTAAAGGCGTTCGGACCATTTCCGCCATCTACCTGTCAATACCTACCAAGCGCAAGCGATGATTACCGTGCAGGAGTTGCTCGATACCCGATCCCTGAAACTAACGGCCCTTGCTGGATTGTCCGGACTGACGCGGACAATCACCTGGGCCCATGCTGTTGACCTTCCCGATCCCTGGAGATGGATTGCCGCCGGCAATCTGGTCATGACAACGGGTGTAGGCGTGCCGCGCAATGCGCCGGACCAGATTGCCTGGCTGGAGAAGCTGGCGCGTAGCAATGCAAGTGCATTAGTTGTCGCACGCCAGGCCGATGCGCCGGAACTGTCACGCGAGATGCTAGATGCAGCAGACCGTCTTATGTTTCCGGTACTGGAAGGGAGCTTCGAGCTTGAATTCGTGCAGTTGTCGAAGCATGTGATCGAGAGTGTGCTGCAGGCCCAGCGCGATCGCTTCAGAGCCAGCGAACAACTGTTCGAGACTTATGCGGCCGCACTGCGCGAAGTGCCGGACATGGCGGGACGACTGACTGTTCTATCAGAACGGTTGCGACTCGGGCTGGCAATCGAAGATGCCCGCAGCGGTTCGATCATCGTATCCTCAAGTCCCTTGCCATCTTCTGTCGAGACCAGCCCGGTCTTTATAGAGCGCGTCGCTATCGGTGGCCGGGCAAAAGCGGACCTGGTCATTCATCGTCGAGACTCGGAAGCGATGCAGGATCCGCTGCTGGTGCGCTCTCTTCTCGGCCTGCTCGAGATCGAGCTGGAGCGGATGATGATCGACCGCGACAACCTGCGAGAAGAAGGCGCGGCACTCTTACGCGGGCTGTTGAAGGGCGAGGCCGAGTTTTCCTTTCGTCCCATGCTGGAGCGCCGCGGGTTGACGGGCACACTGGTCGTGCTCGCAGTCTCTCCCGGAAAGCAAGGGCCATGGAGCGTAGCAGAGATCCACCATGCGCCACCTTTGCATGCCCGCACCCCCTTGCTGCTCGAAGATGAGGTGCTGCTCGTGCTGGCTCAGGATCACGTCGACACGCTGGAATGCCTGCGGTTCGGCTTGGGCGAAGGCACCGTGGCCGGCATCAGCGGGCCCGTCACGGAGGCAGCCGGCTTTCGAGAGAGCGTGCGCCAGGCGCGTCTGGCGCTGGGACAGGCACACGAAGTCGGAAAGGATCTCGTGCGCTACGGAGAGATCGAAACCGGCTACATCACGATGCCGAGGTCACTTGCCGAGGCGAGCGCTTTGGTTGGCCGCTATCTCGGTCCTGTGATCGAGTACGACCGCGTCCACGGTACGGCACTGCTCTCGACGCTTATGACGTTTCTCGAGAACGACGGCAACTGGAAATCCACCGCCTTCGACCTGGCGATCCACCGCCAGACCCTTGTCTACCGCCTGAAACATATCGAGCAGCTGACGGGCGTCAAACCGACCACGACCGACGGGATCACGCGGTTGTGGCTCGCCTTACAGGCTGGAAAGGCTGCCAATCTGTTGTCCGATGCCCCTTTGAAATCATCGGATGGTTAGTCATACATTTGTATAAGAGCCGTCTCTCAAGACGACATTTTGCGCATAGCCTGCCCCGCGCGTTTTGCTTTTAATGGAGGTAACAAAAGACAAATTTCGTTTCCAGGAGACAACCGATGCCTATCCAGACGGAGCTCGATCCACGGCTGAAACATTCTCTGAAAACCCGGCACATCAGTATGCTGGCGCTCGGAGGTGTGATCGGAGCAGGCTTGTTCGTAGGCTCTAGCGCAGTCATCGCATCGACCGGCCCCGGCGCGTTCATCACCTACGCCATTACCGGGTTGATCGTCGCCCTGATCATGCGCATGTTGGGAGAAATGGCGGCGGCTCACCCCATGAAGGGTTCATTCGTCGACTATGCGCGCCTCGCTTACGGCGATGTCGCCGGCTATGCGATGGGATGGCTCTACTGGTATTTCTGGGTGATCGTGGTCGGCTTCGAGGCCGTCGTAGGTGGGCAAACCATCCATGCGTGGCTTCCCACTATTCCCGTCTGGATCATCTCGCTAGGGCTGATGGCGATGATGACGGCGCTCAATCTGTTGTCCGTCAAATCGTTCGGCGAAGCCGAATACTGGTTCGCGGGCGTCAAGATCGTAGCCATTGCTGCTTTCCTGATCATCGCGGGCGCCTACGTCTTCCATTTCTGGCCAGGATCGACGGCAACGTTCTCCAATCTGACCGCACACGGTGGCTTCTTTCCCAAAGGAGTGGGGACGCTGTTCACAGGCGTCGTGGTCGTGATCTTCTCCATGACAGGGGTGGAAGTCGCCACCATTGCCGCTGCCGAATCCGAGCATCCTGAGCGCAACGTTCGCCGTGCAGTCAACACGGTGATGGCCCGCATCCTGATCTTCTTCGTTCTTTCAGCGTTCTTCATTGTCGTTGCCCAGCCTTGGACGGACATCGTGCCAGGCAAATCCCCGTTCGTGGCGACGCTCGAGAAGATCGGCATCCCGGGCGCCGCAACCGTATTGACAGCCGTCATCCTCGTGGCCGTGCTGTCCGTGCTCAACGCTGGACTGTATACGTCGTCGCGTCTGCTCCTGGTCCTCAGTTCGAACGACGAGGCACCGAAGTGGATGGGGCGTGTCAATGGACGTGGCGGGGGAGTCATCGCTTCGACACTCGTCGGATATGGCTGTGTGGTGATCGCGGCGCTTTGGCCCGACACGGTCTTCCTGTTCCTGATCAATTCTTCGGGTGCGGTGTTTCTGTTCGTCTATCTGATGATCTGTCTGTCGCAACTCAAGCTGAGGAGCGAATGGGAACGTCGCGGCGTGCTGAAGCTGCGCATGTGGGGCCATCCGTGGCTGCCGCTCCTCGTGACTGTCGCCATCGTCGCCGTACTGGTAAGCATGGCGCTGGATCCGAAGACCCAGGTCAGCCTTCTGCAAAGCGTCATCGCCCTGATCGTTATCCTGGCCTCCTACCCGGTGTTCTGCGTCAAGGGCAAGCGAAAGCAGATGCGGACAGCGGCACCATCGGCGGCGAATCGAACGTGACGTCGGAATCGACGAATCAATATACGCCTCGCATCTGCACGGTAATCGTCGCAACGGGAAACGCCCCCCGAACTGCATTAACAGGAACCTTGATTGGTAGGAGAGACGGATGCCATCCGTACAAGAACTGACGCAACTTCCTAACCGCCCGCTGTGGCATGAACCCTCGCGCGCGCGGGACATGCTGGACCGGGAAGAGCAGGCCGATGTCGTGATCGTCGGCGCAGGCTACACAGGGTTATGGACTGCGTACTATCTGCTGAAGGCGCAGCCATCGCTAAAGGTCGTCCTGCTGGAGCGGGAGGCAGTCGGCTTCGGCGCTTCGGGCCGCAACGGAGGGTGGGCGTCGGCGATATTTCCGATTTCGCTCGAACGCGTGGCGCAAATGTATTCGCACGCCGCGGCATTGCATTTGCAGACTGCGATGAATGAGACCGTGAACGAAATTGGGCGCGTGCTCGATCTTGAAGGCATCGAGGCCGACTATGCAAAGCAAGGCTTTCTTTCCCTTGCGCGAAGTCAGCCCCAGTTCGATCGGATTCAGGCTTCGGTCGATGCGTCGGTTCGCTTTGGATTGCCGGATCAATGGCGCGCGCTCGATGCGAAGGAAGCTTCGACGCGGATCGGCGCCGGGCGTGTGCTGGGAGGCCTCTACACCGAGCATTGCGCCTTGATCCATCCCGGCAAGCTCGTGCGTGGACTGGCAGCCGTTGTGGAGGGAATGGGCGCCCGCATTTTCGAAAAGACGGCCGCTCTCCACATCGCGCCTGGGCAAGTGACTACAGCGCATGGTGGCGTCAAGGCAAGAACGGTGGTGCGCGCAACGGAGGCATTCTCCTGCCAGCTGCCGGAGAACAGCCGCGCTGTCATTCCACTGTACTCCCTGGTACTGGCGACAGAGCCCTTGCCCCAAGCGCTTCGCCAGCGGTTGAGGCTCGATCATCGCCTGGCATTCAATGACATGCGCCATCTGAGGGTGTATGGGCAGGTGACGGCGGAAGGCCGACTGGTGTTTGGTGGTCGCGGCGCTCCATACCGCTTCGGCTCCCGAATGTCACCGGAAGATGACCTGGTCGACAAAGTGCATGCCAACATCCACGCCGCAATGCTCGAGTTCTTTCCCGGTCTGGCCGATGCCCGCATCACGCATCGCTGGGGCGGCGCGCTCGGCGTATCGCGGGACTGGTGCCCGACCGTGAGTATGGACAAAGACGCGCGCATTGCCTGGGCGGGAAACTACGTCGGCGATGGCGTCGCAACGAGTAACCTGGCCGGCCGCATCCTGCGCAATCTGATCCTCGATCGCAATGAGGAGATCAACCAGTTGCCTGTGGTCAACCATCGCTCACCGGCGTGGGAACCGGAGCCTTTTCGCTGGATTGGCGTCAACGGCGGTCTCACAGCGGCGGGCTTCAGTGATTTTGAAGAACGTGTTACCAACCAGCCATCGCGTACAGCACGAGTCCTCGAAAAGCTGACGGGTGCCCATTGAAAAAGGAGTGATAGATGACGAAGTTCACCATCGTCAAAGCCGCCGATATTGCTTCGGCCCGACTCGCCTCGGCCGGTCAGCGCGCCGGGGCCGATAGCGGCGATCCCCAGATCGCCGTCAAGACTGTTGCGCCCGAGGCGGTTGGCAATCTGGGGATATGGGAATGTCAGCCGGGAGGCTGGCCAGTGATAAACCGTCCCGATACCGAATTCACGTACATCATTTCTGGCCGTGCGAGGCTCACCGATGATTCGACGGGTGAAGTGACCGAGATAGTCGGTGGAGATCTCGTGATCTTGCCGCCCGGCTGGACAGGGCGCTGGGATGTACTGGAACCCGTTCGCAAGATCTACGCGATTTATTGAACCTGATCCGCGAGCATCGAAGAGAGCGACGAGAGCGACGAGTTGACGATGCCGACGGGCAGTTGACGTTTTATAGAGTTGAGAAGCACAGACGGCAGGGTATTCATAAAACCGACCTATTGTTTGGAGACTAAGCATGCGTAAATTCATTATCCTTGGCGCGACAGCCTGCACAGCGGTCACGCTAACGCTGCCGGCAATGGCACAGGAAGTTGTCGTGATCGGACATTCGGCTCCGCTAACGGGGCCTCAAGCGGCAAACGGCAAGGACAATGAATATGGCGCCCGGATGGCCGTCGACGAACTGAATAAACAAGGGGTGGTGATAGCAGGCAAGAAGGTGACTTTCAAGTTGGAGTCGCAAGATGACCAGGCCGACCCCAAAACCGGCGTTCAGGTTGCGCAGAACCTCATCGACCGCAACGTCGTCGCGGTCCTCGGGCCGTACAACTCGGGCGTGGCCATCCCTGCGTCCCGTGTCTATAACAATGCGGGCGTTCCTCTCCTGCCTGTCGCATCAAACCCAGCGATTACCAAGCAGGGCTTTAAGAACATTTTCCGGATTGGTGCCAGTGATGCCCAACTTGGTGGGACGATGGGGGACTTTGCAGCCAAGGAGTTGAAAGCCAAAACGGTTGCCATCATCGACGATCGTTCTGCGTATGGGCAAGGAATTGCGGAACAGTTTGAGGAATCGGCCAAGGCAAACGGTCTGGAAATTGTCGATAAGCAATTCACCAACGGCCAGGCAACCGATTTCCTTGGCATCCTCACTGCTCTCAAAGCCAGGAACCCCGATGTAATTTTCTTCGGCGGCTACGCGTCTCAAGCTGCGCCGATGGTTAAGCAGATGCGGCAGCGCGGTCTGCGGGCCAAGTTACTTGGAGGCGATGCCATCTGTACGGCCGACATGGGAAAAGTGGCAGGCGAAGCAGCCTCGATTGTCTATTGCTCTCAAGGCGGGACCGCTCTGGACCAGACTGAGGAAGGTCGGAAATTCATTAAGAAGTACAAAGACACCTATCATGCAGACATGCAAGTTTATGCAGTCAACTACTACGACGGCGTCAAAATGTTGGCCGATGCCATGACGAAAGCAGCGACGACGAGTGACAAGAGCAAACTGATCGCACAGCTGGCGAACGAACAATACAAGGGAATAGCCGGAACGTACTCCTTTGATGCCGAAGGAAATCTGAAAGGCGCGCCAACGACTGTGTATGTCATTCGAAGCGGCTTGCCTGTTCCTTATGTCAGGTAAGCGAAGACTCCACGGACTTCGCGTCGAAATGGCCGGGTACCGGTTCAAGCGTACCCGGTCGATAGTTCTCACCCACGAAGGGCGTTTTTTGTGCAAGCGATGTGCAAGAACAATTGGTGAACTCGAGGACACGCTGCTGGACCAGAATGACCGTCATGGTGAATAGCACGAGGGTCGCCCACGATCGAGATTGAACATTCATTGCGACTGTGTCGCAGTCTCTTTGCGTTGTCGCGCGACAAGCGCTCGATCGGCACTGAAGGTATTGGCACGACGGCGGCATAGAGTCGGGCCAACTGCCATCGAAGTCCGAGCCATGATGAATTCACATTGCCTTGCCGCGCGAAGAGACAGGCCGTCGAAATTGTCGGCCCGTCAAGGCGACACGAAATGGTTGGACATGGAGCGGGCCGGTGCAAAATCGGCGGGCTCGACCCGTCAAAAACGACACGAACTGGATGTCAAACCGCGACATCGAACGTTGAACGCTACGTGGCAACGCGGCCGTCGATTATCGTGACCCGCCTCCGCCATTGCCGCCTCCACCTCCGCCGTTCCCGCCTCCGCCGTTGCCGTTG
>NZ_JAAGPD010000021.1 GCF_017104565.1 Paraburkholderia sp. Tr-20389
TGATTAAAAAAAAAAAAAAAAACACACACGCTGTTGACCAACTCATTAGAAGAAATCTACTAAACTATACAACCGAGAACATCAACAGATCCATACGCATTATTCGCTACACACGATATGCGACTTATTTACGTCAACCCGCGCTATATACGCAGCATAACTACATCACCATGCTACACGCACACGATACTGCGGACAGTGAGACAGGTGACTTCGATACGCTCCGCGTCCAGTCATA